>CAWJYQ010000001.1:0-342328 GCA_963847045.1 uncultured Alphaproteobacteria bacterium
CCAAGCGCTCGATCCAAGCGTTTGCCCGACGAATTTCTGGAGAACCTGCAATTTGCGGGTTCGCCAACCAACCGGCGCAAGGCTTTGGCCGCGCGTCGATCACAAGGAAAAATGTCCTCCGCCGTTAGGCGCAGGCCACGAGAGCGAAAAGAAGATTTGACGCCATGCAGGTCACCGAAACCCTCAACGAGGGACTGAAGCACGAATTCAAGATCAGCGTTTCCGCATCGGATCTCGATGCCAAGGCGGATGCCAAGCTGGTCGATCTCAAGGACAAGGTCCGTCTCAACGGCTTTCGTCCGGGCAAGGTGCCGGTCAGCCACCTGAAGAAGGTCTACGGCCGCTCGGTCATGGCCGAGACCATCGACCAGACCATCCGTGACGCCAACACCCAGCTCTTCACCGAGCGCGGCTTCAAGCTGGCGGCCGAGCCCAAGATCACCATGCCGACCGAGGCGAAAGAAGTGGAAGAGCTGCTCGCCGGCAAGTCCGATCTCACCTACACCGTGGCGATCGAGGTCGTGCCCGCGATCAAGCTCGCCGATTTCAAGAGCTTCAATGTCGAGAAGCCGGTGGCCGAAGTGACCGATGCCGACGTCGACGAGGCGATCCAGCGCATCGCCGACCAGAGCCGCAACTATGCCGCGAAGGGCGACGGCGCCAAGGCTGAAATCCGGCGACCGCGTCACCATCAACTTCAAGGGCACCATCGACGGCACGCCGTTCGATGGCGGCACCGGCGAGGGCATCCAGGTCGTGATCGGCGCGGGCCAGTTCATCCCGGGGTTTGAGGAGCAGTTGATCGGCATCGGCGCCGGCGAAACCCGCACACTGAAGGTGAGCTTCCCCAAGAATTACGCGGCCCCCAATCTCGCCGGCCAGCCGGCGGAATTCGAGACCACGGCGACTGCGATCGAAGTGCCGCAGAAGACCGAGATCAATGACGAATTCGCCAAGACGCTCGGGCTTGAATCGCTCGACAAGCTGAAGCAGGCCGCGCGCGATCGGCTCGCGGCGGAATTCGCCGGCGCGACGCGCCAGCGCTTGAAGCGCACGCTGCTGGACCGTCTCGACGAGACCCACAAATTCGAGGCGCCGCCCTCGCTGATCGAGGAAGAATACAACCTGATGTGGAATTCGGTGAAGGCCGAGATGGAATCCAGCGGCAAGACCTTTGCCGACGAGAACACCACCGAAGAGAAGGCCAAGGAGGAGTATCACGGGATCGCCGACCGCCGCGTGCGGCTCGGGCTCGTGCTCTCCGAGATCGGCGAGAAGAACAAGATCACCGTGACCGACGACGAGGTCAGCCGCGCCGTGATCGAGCGGGCGCGTTCGATGCCCGGCCGGGAGAAGGAAGTCTGGGACTTTTATCGCAGCAACGCCAATGCACTGGCTCAGCTTCGTGCGCCGATCTTCGAAGACAAGGTGGTCGACTTCATCCTCGAACTCGCCAACGTCACCGAGAAGAAGGTTTCGAAGGAGGAACTGTACAAGGACGATGACGCCGAAAAGAGCGCGGCATGATCGGGCCAGCCGTTATTAATGATGAACGGCAAAAGCCGCCCGGCGGCGGGTTCTACCGCTAGGCGGCTTGTGCCGAATCGGTTTGATTGATCCGGCCTCAATTCGACCTGCTCCTTCGGCTAGGTCTTGCCGCTGGAAAACTGGTCCATATTTGTCAGCCTGTCCCTCCAACCCTTGTCCTTCCAACTCTTGGGTGCCCCATGCGCGATCCCGTTGAAACCTACATGAACCTCGTTCCGATGGTGGTCGAGCAGACCAACCGCGGTGAACGCGCCTATGACATTTTCTCGCGCCTGTTGAAAGAGCGCATCATCTTCGTCACCGGTCCAATCGAGGATGGCATGTCGACGCTCGTCGTCGCCCAGCTTCTTTTCCTCGAAGCCGACAATCCGAAGAAGGAAATCTCGATGTACATCAATTCGCCCGGCGGCGTGGTGACATCGGGTCTTGCGATCTACGACACCATGCAGTTCATCCGTCCGGCGGTGTCGACGCTGTGCACGGGGCAGGCGGCCTCGATGGGCTCGCTGCTGCTCTGCGCCGGCGAGAAGGACATGCGCTTCTCGCTGCCGAACTCGCGCATCATGGTGCATCAGCCCTCCGGCGGCTTCCAGGGCCAGGCCACCGACATCATGCTGCATGCGCAGGAAATCCTGAACCTGAAGAAGCGGCTCAACGAGATCTACGTCAAGCATACCGGCCAAGCCTACAAGACCATCGAGGACGCGCTCGAGCGCGACAAGTTCCTCACCGCCGAGGATGCCAAGGCGTTCGGCCTTGTCGACAAGGTGATCGACAAGCGTCCGGAAGATCCGGCGACCTCCGCCAAGGCGGCCTGACAAGGCCGCGTAACGCTGGAAAGGTTACCGGTATACTACGGCGGAAAGCGGCTTTCGGCCCGAGACGGGCCTTTTTGGCCATTGTTGGGCCAAAAGTTCCGCTTTCGTGCTCGTCAAAAGGCGTGGCAATCTCGCAACGCTTGGCCGATTTCCACAAATTCCACCCGTGCCAATCCCGCAAATCACGGTATTGTCACGGTGTTGCGCGCCCGGCGCGGTTAGCGAATTCTTGATAGACGGGTGGCAGCATGGTTGGCTACGAGTGATCGGTTATGATCGCGGGAGATTCGAACAAAGCCGTGATCCGCACGGCATGTCAGGCGTAGGGTCTTTTTTGGTACGGAATTTGCTCTATCTACATTCCCATGGCGGCATTTTTTCCGAAATGGAGCGATCGGGCGAAGTCGAACGGCGGACGGAGACATGAATGAGTAAGGTCGGCACGAGCGACTCCAAGAACACGCTGTATTGCTCCTTCTGCGGCAAGAGCCAGCACGAAGTCCGCAAGCTGATCGCGGGTCCCACGGTTTTCATCTGCGACGAATGCGTCGAACTCTGCATGGACATCATCCGCGAGGAGAACAAATCCTCGCTGGTCAAGTCGCGCGACGGTATCCCGACCCCGAAGGAGATCTGCAAGGTCCTCGACGATTACGTGATCGGCCAGAGCCACGCCAAGAAGGTGCTCTCGGTCGCCGTGCACAACCACTACAAGCGGCTCAATCACCAGACCAAGCACAACGACGTTGAGCTTGCGAAGTCGAACATCCTGCTGATCGGTCCGACCGGTTCGGGCAAGACGCTGCTGGCGCAGACGCTGGCGCGCATCCTTGACGTGCCCTTTACCATGGCGGATGCGACCACGCTCACCGAAGCCGGCTATGTCGGCGAGGACGTCGAGAACATCATCCTGAAGCTGTTGCAGTCGGCCGACTACAATGTCGAGCGCGCGCAGCGCGGCATCGTCTATATCGACGAAATCGACAAGATCAGCCGCAAGTCCGACAATCCCTCGATCACCCGCGACGTCTCGGGCGAGGGCGTGCAGCAGGCGCTGCTCAAGATCATGGAAGGCACGGTCGCTTCCGTGCCGCCGCAGGGCGGCCGCAAGCACCCGCAGCAGGAGTTCCTGCAGGTGGACACCACCAATATCCTGTTCATTTGCGGTGGGGCGTTCTCAGGGCTCGAGAAGATCATCTCCGCGCGGGGCCGTTCGACCTCGATCGGCTTCGGGGCACAGGTGCTCGCGCCGGAAGACCGTCGTACCGGCGAGATATTCCGCCATGTCGAGCCGGAGGATCTCCTGAAGTACGGTCTGATTCCGGAGTTCGTCGGCCGTCTGCCCGTCGTCGCGACCCTGGAAGACCTCGACGAGGCCTCGCTGAAGAAGATCCTGACCGATCCGAAGAACGCGCTGGTCAAGCAGTACCAGCGCCTGTTCGAGATGGAGAACATCGAGCTGACGTTCGCCGACGAAGCCCTTGGTGCCGTCGCGCGCAAGGCGATCGAGCGCAAGACCGGCGCCCGCGGTCTGAGGTCGATCCTCGAAAGCATCCTGCTCGAGACCATGTTCGACCTTCCGGGCCTCGAAGGCGTCGAGGAAGTCGTGATCTCGCGCGAAGTTGTGGAGGGGACCGCGCGTCCGCTTTACATCTACGCCGATCGTTCCGACCGCGCGGTGGAGAGCAGCGCCAGCGCCTGATCGCGGCTGGCGCATCCTGCCCACAAATTGAGACCGCGGAGAGCGTTTTCGCGGCCCCGGTTGCGTAGTCTTCAGTAGCGTAGAAGCCGCAATTGGCGGGGGTTTCCTGACACTTGACACCCCCCCACCCGATAGCCACCTAATGCTGTCGGTGATGAAAAACTTTCGCTAGATTCGCCAAAACAACGATCGGGACGAAGCCCGGCCTTTGAGACTAAGGGTCGCGCCAGGTCCGGTCATTTTCGGCACCTTGTGGCAGCTGCGCAAATGGCGGGTTGCGTGCAAGGGGGCACAACAAAAGGAACAGGCCATGACTACCCCGAAACCCCGGCCAACTATCGCCTACGGCGAGCCTCATTCGTACCCGGTGCTGCCGCTGCGCGACATCGTGGTTTTCCCGCACAATATCGTGCCGCTGTTCGTCGGCCGCGAGAAATCGATCCGCGCGCTGGAAGAGGTCATGAAGAATGACGCACTGGTGCTGCTCGCGACGCAGAAAAATGCGTCGGATGATGATCCGGCGCCGGACTCGATCTACGAGACCGGCACGCTTGCGAGCGTCCTGCAGCTTCTGAAATTGCCCGACGGCACCGTGAAGGTGCTGGTGGAGGGCCTTGAGCGTGCGCGCGTGCAGAAATATTCGCCGCGCACCGAATATTATGAGGCGACCGCGATCGCGCTCGCCGATACCGATGCCAAATCCGTCGAGGCGGAAGCCCTGGCGCGCTCGGTCGTGTCCGACTTCGAAAGCTATGTGAAGCTGAACAAGAAGATTTCCGCCGAGGTCGTCGGCGTCGTGCAGGCGATCACCGATTTCGCCAAGCTGGGCGACGCGGTCGCATCCCATCTCGCGGTCAAGATCGCCGATCGCCAGGCGATCCTGGAGACGTTGTCGGTGCCGCAGCGGCTGGAGAAGGTGCTGGGCCTGATGGAGAGTGAAATCTCTGTTCTGCAGGTCGAGAAGCGCATCCGTTCGCGGGTCAAGCGCCAGATGGAGAAGACCCAGCGCGAGTATTATCTTAACGAGCAGATGAAGGCGATCCAGAAGGAGCTGGGCGACGAGGACGGCCGCGACGAGCTCGCCGATCTCGAGGAGAAGATCGCCAAGACCAAGCTCTCCAAGGAAGCCCGCGAGAAGGCACAGCATGAGCTGAAGAAGCTGCGCCAGATGTCGCCGATGTCCGCGGAAGCGACCGTCGTGCGCAACTATCTGGATTGGCTCTTGTCGATCCCGTGGAACAAGAAGTCCAAGGTGAAGAAGGATCTGGAGGCCGCGCAGGCGATCCTGGATGCGGACCACTATGGGCTGGAGAAAGTCAAGGACCGCATTGTCGAGTATCTCGCCGTGCAGTCGCGCGCCAACAAGCTGACCGGGCCGATCCTGTGCCTGGTCGGGCCTCCCGGCGTCGGCAAGACCTCGCTCGGCAAGTCGATCGCGAAGGCGACGGGGCGCGAGTTCGTGCGCGTCTCCCTCGGCGGCGTGCGCGACGAGGCCGAGATCCGCGGTCACCGCCGCACCTATATCGGCTCGATGCCCGGCAAGATCATCCAGTCGATGCGGAAGGCGAAGACCTCGAACCCGCTGTTCCTCCTGGACGAGATCGACAAGATGGGCGCCGATTTCCGCGGCGATCCGTCCTCGGCGCTGCTTGAGGTCCTGGACCCCGAGCAGAACTCGACCTTCAACGACCACTATCTCGAGGTCGACTACGATCTCTCCAACGTCATGTTCATCACGACCGCGAATACGCTGAATATTCCCGGCCCGCTGATGGACCGCATGGAGATCATCCGGATCGCGGGCTACACCGAGAACGAGAAGGTCGAGATCGCGCGCAAGCACCTGATCCCGAACGCCATCTCTAAGCATGGCCTCGATTCCAAGGAATGGTCGATCGACGACGACGCCTTGCTGCTGATGATCCGCCGCTACACCCGCGAGGCGGGCGTGCGTAATTTGGAGCGTGAGCTGTCGACACTCGCCCGCAAGGCGGTGAAGGAGCTGATGATCTCCAAGAAGAAGTCGGTCAAGGTCACCGAGAAGACGCTGGAAGAGTTCCTGGGTGTCCCGAAGTACCGCTTCGGCGAGATCGAGAGCGACGACCAGGTCGGCATCGTGACCGGGCTTGCCTGGACCGATGTGGGCGGCGAGTTGCTCACCATCGAAGGCGTCATGATGCCCGGCAAGGGCAAGATGACGGTGACGGGCAACCTGCGCGATGTGATGAAGGAATCGATCTCGGCGGCGGCCTCCTATGTCCGCTCCCGCGCGATCGTCTACGGCATCGAGCCGCCGATGTTCGACCGGCGCGACATCCACGTCCACGTGCCGGAGGGGGCAACCCCGAAGGACGGCCCGTCGGCCGGCGTCGCCATGGCCACCGCGATCATCTCGGTCATGACCGGCATTCCGGTCCGCCACGATGTCGCGATGACCGGTGAGATCACGCTGCGCGGCCGCGTGCTGCCGATCGGTGGTCTGAAGGAGAAGCTGCTCGCTGCCGCTCGCGGCGGCATCAAGACGGTGCTGATCCCCGAGGACAACGCCAAGGATCTCACGGAGATTTCCGATGCGATCAAGGGCGGTATGGACATCATCCCGGTCTCCCGGCTCGACGATGTGGTCGCACGTGCGCTGGTGAAGAAGCCGGTGCCGATCGTCTGGGAGGAGGACACCAAGGTGGCCGTCACCCCGGATGCCTCGGATGAAGCCGGTGGCGGTCTGACCGCGCACTAGGCCCGAGCGAATATGACAAGAGCGGCGCCCCTCCGGGCGCCGCTTTTTTGTGTGCCTGGTTTGGTTCGGCGTGCCGCAATGTGACAGGCGCAGCAGCGCGCCCGGCTGCTTCTGGCCGGTTTACGGCTTTCCGACTTGCGGCTAAAGGTTCGGCGGAGGGTCCCAGATGCTGCGCCAAATCATCCAGGAAGAAATCCCCGATGTGCAGGATTACTCGCTGCCGCTCTCCGATCTTTCGATCGACAGTTTTGGCCTGATCGTGCTTCGCGGGCGTATCGAGGCCGCGCTGGGACAGCCGGTGAGCGACGACGCCTGGGACGCCGTCGAAACCTTGAACGACATCCTCGCGCTTTCCGCGGCCGAGGTGCGGGCATCGTCGCCGCGGCCGGCTATGATGGAGCGGCGCCGCTTCGCGATCAACATGCCGCAGATGGCGATGGAGGGCCTTTCTGAGTCCTGGCTCTTGAAAGAGCTCGGCGACATGCACTGGAGCATGATCACGAACGGCCTCGGCAGCCCGAGCTCCGCACTGCGCGACGGCAACGGCCATCGCCTGTACGCCACCTTCACCCGCATCAAATACGCGTTCGGCCGCCCGCTCGGCGCGATCGGCGAGAACACAAGCCTCGAATTGCTTGGAAAGATTGCGCGCTTCGGCGCCGGCACGTTCGTGTCCGATATCGCGCTGGTGCATGTCGACGTGCCGGGTGAGGCGCGCCTCATGTCGAACTTCTCCCGACGCGGCGAGAGCACCAATACTTCGCTGTTGAAAGGCCAGCCCACAATCCCCCCTGATTGCCCGATCCCGGACGTTCCGCCGCCAAAGTTCATGCTCGAATATCGCGATCGCAGGGCCGCAACTGTCCCGCCGGCGCTGTTCGAGACCGAGTACGAGATCATTCCGTTTCACGACATCAATGGTGTCGGGCTATTGTATTTCGCCTCCTATCCCATCATCAGCGATATCTGCTCGTTGCGATATGCCGCGGATTTTGCCGCGCGCAGCACGATCTCGCGCGACATCTGCTATTTTGCCAACGCAGACGCCAAGGACATGCTGGTTTTTCGCATCCACAAATGGGAGCAGTCGGGCGCAACGCTTGATATCGAGACCTCGCTCTCGCGCAAGAGCGACGGCCGCCTGATGGCCTATGTGGTGACGAACAAGTCGGCAGGCTAGAATGGCTCTCAGCAGCGCCCTGGATTAACGACCTCCAGGGAGTTGCTGGCGGCCGAATAGGCGTCTGCGACCTTGCGCGAACGGGCAGGCTGAGGCTAAAGAGGCGCGTGCGCATGATCCGGAAAAGTGGAGGCCGGTTTTCCGAGCAGATCATGCGCCAAAAGCAACGGGCGGTTAGCTCAGCGGTAGAGCACTGGTTTTACACACCATTGGTCGGGAGTTCGATCCTCTCACCGCCCACCAGCCTTCGCTCGCTTCGCGAGCTTCGGCTCGGCAGCCAGCCCAAGTCGATCGTGGCGAAGTGAGCGAAGGCTGCCGGGCCGTAGCCCGCAGAGCGAAGCCAGCCCAGGAACTCCGCAACTCAATACCGCCATTCAACGATTGCGTGAGCGCAGGAAACATTCCGCGTCCGGGCCGTTTGTCTCCGGTCAAGCAGAAGGAGACAGCGATGAAACTCGCGACACTGGGACCGACGGCGGCGCTTGTGCTGATCAGCTCATTCGCTTTCGCGCAGAGTGGCACCGGCTCGACAGGCGGCGCCGCTGCAGGTGAATCCACTTCAAGCGCTAGCACGACAGGAATGAGCGGATCGACAACCGGCAGCACGGCCAATGGCGGCCTCGGCAACAGCGCCGGAAGTGCTGCGGCCGGCGCGAACAGCAGCGTGAACCCGTCCGGCAACTCTTACCTCAACCCGCCTCCGGGGACGGCCGCACCGAACGCCGGCGTCCGCCGCTAACAGCAACAACCCCGCCTTCGAGGCGGGGTTGTTGTTTGGGCTAAAGCGCGAAGAGATTAGGTTAAATCGTCATCGCGCTTTAGCTTTTTTGATTGAGCATGATCTGCTCGGAAAACCGCTACACACTTTTCCGGATCAGGCTCTAGAACGCCACGCCGATGCGCATGCCGCGCTTCCAGACGATGCGGCAGCGCTTGCGCGTCGTGCCATAGAGGATCTCAAAGCGCGCCGGCAGGTCGACGAATTTTTCCAGCTGCAGACACGCGCCTCCGGCCGAATAGTCGACCAGGATGCACTCGACAACAGGCGCCTTCGGCCCAGACAGTATCTTGGCGGTACTGGATATTCTGCCTTGGGGCCGGACACGTGGGTATAGCCGGGGATGATCCATAACCGCGAACTCGTTTCGGGTGCCGTTGTCGCGCCCTAATTGTCGCGACTGTTCGCTGAGATGACGTTTATCGGGTAGGTCAATTTTGAGCGTTTGGTTGATCAATTTTAAACATTCTGGAGGCCCCTGATTTACCCGTCCCGGCGGGCGCGGTAACATCCACCCATGGATGCGCCGACAGCTCACGACAGGAACGCCGACCAGATCGCCTATTGGAACGGGGCCAATGGTCAGCGCTGGACCGACCGTCAGGCCGAGCAGGACGTTTTGCTTGCGCCGGTTTCCAGAACGTTAATCGATCGCGCCGCCGCCAGGCCCGGCGACCGTATCGTCGATGTCGGCTGTGGCTGCGGCTCGACCAGCCTCGCGTTCGCCGAGAAGGTGGCCCCCAATGGCTTCGTGCTCGGCGTCGACATCTCGGGGCCGATGCTGTCGCGGGCACGGCAGCTCGCACCGAAGGGGTTGCCGGTCGATTTCGTGCAGGCGGATGCGACCGTCTATCCCTTCGATCCCCAAAGCTTCAATCTTGTGGTCTCGCGCTTCGGGGTAATGTTCTTTGCGGAGCCCGCGATCTCCTTCGCCAATCTGCGCCAGGCGTTGCGGCCTTCGGGCCGCGTGGCTTTCGCCTGCTGGCGCGAGCCGCGCGAGAACCCCTGGATGATGGCGCCGTTGCAGGCGGTCTATCAGCACGTCCCCAAAATGCCGCCGCAAGGTCCCGAAGATCCTGGTCCCTTCGCATTTGCTTCGGAGGAGCGGGTGCATCGCATCCTCGGCGAAGCCGGCTTCAAGGGCATCGCGATGGAGCCGGTCGGGCTCTCCTTCGACATCGCCATCGGACGCGGGCTTGATGCCGCCGTTCGAGGCACGCTGCAGATCGGACCGTCGAGCCGGGCGCTGGACGGGCACCCGCCGGAGGTCCGCGCCGCGGCCGCGGAATCGGTGCGCGAGATGCTCAAGCCCTTCGTGCATGGTGACAGCGTGCTGCTCTCCGGATCGATCTGGATCGTGACCGCCCGCGCCTCCTGAGGCCGGCCGGCGTGTCGAGTTAGAGATCGTTCGATTTCGGAATCCCAAATCGATTCAAGCCGACTTCATGGCTCAAGATCCGCGGAAAATGTCGTGATTTGCGCATCTTCGTGAGCAGGGGAGCAACTTGGGGGACGGCCGCTTATCTCTTGGTTGAAACCAAACAGCTTCGCCGAACCAAGAGGATCACGACTATGAGACTGATAGCATTAGGACTGTTAGCCGGACTTGCGCTCACCAGTGCGGCGGCCGCGCAAAGTAGCGGCATGGGCTCGGCAACTGGCGCCACCGTCATGAGCGGGCTCGCCACGACTGGCGGTGGCCTCGGCCACAGCGCCGGAAGTATCGCGGCCGCCGCCAACAGCGCGGTGAACCCGTCGGGAAACAGCTTTCTCAATCCCCCGCCCGGAGTTGGCGCGCCGATTGTTGGACGAATCGTACGTTGAGCCAGGAGAGTCCCGCCTTCGTGCGGGTCTCTTTTGGAAGGTTGGACCGCACCTGGGCTTACGCCCGCTCTTCCCAGATCGTCGCGAGATGGACGATGGTCTGCACTGCCTTTTCCATGTCCTGCCGGCTCACCCATTCCAGCCGCGAGTGGAAGGCGTGCTCGCCGGCGAAGATGTTGGGGCAGGGCAGTCCCATGAAGGAGAGCCGTGAACCGTCGGTGCCGCCGCGGATCGAGCCTCGTACGGGCTTAAGGCCGGCGCGGCGGATCGCCTCGATGGCGTAGTCGACAATCCTGGGGTTCTCGTCGATCACCCGCTTCATGTTGCGATACTGCTCCCTGACCTCCATCCTGTAGGTAGAGCGCGGATAATCCTTCATCACGTCCTTGACGATCTTCTCGAGCAGGGCCTCTTTCTCCTTCAGGCCCTCGTCGGTGAAATCGCGCACGATGAAGCCGATCGTCGCCTGCTCCAGCGCACCGGAAATGCCGATCGGATGCAGGAAACCTTCCTTGCCTTCGGTGGTTTCCGGCGAGCACGTGGTTTTCGGCAGGCGATCGACGACCGCGGCGGCGATCTTGATCGCATGCTCCATCTTGCCCTTGGCAAAGCCGGGATGGGTCGAGACGCCTTCGATGGTGATGGTGGCGCCATCGGCGGAGAAGGTCTCGTCCTCGATAAAGCCTGCGGTCTCGCCGTCCATGGTGTAGGCGAAATCCGCTCCGAGTTTTTTCAGGTCGACCTTGTCGACGCCGCGGCCGATCTCTTCGTCTGGCGTGAACAGGATTTTGATGGTGCCGTGCTTGATCTGCGGGTTCTTTATCAGGAAATGTGCGGCATCCATGATCTCGGCGACGCCGGCCTTGTTGTCGGCCCCTAACAGCGTCGTGCCGTCGGTCGTGATGATGTCGTTGCCGATCTGGTTGTTGAGCTCCGGATGCTCGGCGACGCGGATCACCTGCGCGGGATCGGCGGGGAGCGCGATGTCGCCGCCACGATAGTTGCGGACGATCTGCGGCTTGACGTTCTTGCCGGTGCAGTCGGGCGAAGTGTCTATGTGCGAGCAGAAGCAGATCACCGGCACCTTCTTGGTCGTGTTGGCCGGGATGGTCGCGTAGACATAGCCGTGCTCGTCAAGATGGGCATCGGCAATACCCATCGCCTGCAGCTCGCCGGCGAGCAGCCGGCCGAGATCTTTCTGCTTTTCGGTGGAAGGGCAGGTCGGCGACGAGGCGTCGGACTGGGTGTCGATGACCACATAGCGCAGAAAGCGCTCGGTCACAGTATGCGTGAACGCTGAGGCAGGAATCACTTCTCTTGAACCGCGGCTGATAGACTGGGTTTCGTTCGGCACTATAACAAAAAGCGCCATTCCGGGGCCGCGTTAATCCGCCGGAATGACGCTTCTGTTGGAATAAAAGCCGGCCTAGACCGCTTCCTTGAGCTCCTTGGCGGCGCGGAAGGCGACCTTCTTCGACGCCTTGATATGGATCGCCTCGCCGGTGGCGGGGTTGCGGCCCATGCGCGCGGCGCGCTTGCGCACCTGCAGGATGCCCAGGCCCACGATGCGGATACGCTCGCCCTTCTTCAGGTGCTTGGTGATCCGGGTGACCATGTCGCTGAGAATGGCCTCGGCCTGCTTCTTGGACAGTTCCTGCTCTTCGGCGATGCCTGCCGCCAGATGCTTGAGCGTGATGGTCGTTGGGGTCGCTGCTTTCTTCGCCATATTGGCCCTCCTCTTTAGTTTATGGCTTAGGAACCTAAGACGTATCAGGCCTTAAACAATTCGGCGGGACACGACCATGCCGATTTGCCTTGTAAACAAGGCATTATTTGCATCGGCATCGCAAAAAGCCTTGTCCCACAGGGGTTTTCAACGTCCTTGACTTGTAATGGTGGCCCCTTTAAGTCCCACAGCTCTGCGGATCATCCGATCATGCGGGAGTAGCTCAGTTGGTTAGAGCGCCGGCCTGTCACGCCGGAGGTCGCGGGTTCGAGCCCCGTCTCTCGCGCCACGCATTTTCAGGAAATAAAGCGCCATAAACGCAAAAAGGCCGCCCGAAGGCGGCCGTTTTCATGCAATTCCTATTGTTTGGCTTAGCGGACCACCGAGGTGTCCGAGCTCGTCACCACCACCGGCTTGCCGGCTTTGATGACATGGGCGGTCTGGCTGTAATCCACATTGGTGCGGGCTGCGATACCGAACGCTGCCACGGCGATGCCGGCCACCAGCGCCACCACCACGATCTTCAGGTGGGTCGCACGATCAGCGGAATGAATGGAGTGGTTCATCTTAAGCCTCCCGGCGTCTGTGACGCCCTTCGTTGGCCGTAGAACTACGCCCGCTCTGTTTCAGGCCGGTTTCGTGGGTTCCCCAAAATGGTTTCGTGCCCCGGGCGAGATGGTTTCGCCGCCCGTCTTGCTGGGAAGAGGTCCGAAAGGCCGCGGCGCCGCCGCCGGCTGTCATTGACACGAAAAAAGTCAGTTGAATCAATAAAATGCAGCCAAGACGAGCCACGCGTCCGGAGTGAAAGGCTTGAAGCGCCGAACGGCTAACCGAACCGCCCGGTGATGAACCGCTCGGTCCGTGGCTCCTTGGGGCGCAGAAACACATCCTGCACCGTGCCGAACTCGAGCAATTCGCCGAGATACATGAAACCGGCGAAATCGGAGATGCGCGCTGCCTGCTGAAGATTGTGCGTCACGATGACAACGGCGTGGTCCTGCCTCAGCTCGTGGACGGTCTGTTCGATCTTGGCCGACGAGATCGGGTCGACCGAAGCGCAGGGCTCGTCCAGCAGCAGGACTTCTGGCTCGACCGCGATGGCGCGCGCAATGCTCAGGCGCTGCTGCTGTCCGCCCGACAGGTCGAAACCGGAACAGTCAAGACCGTCCTTGACCTCGTCCCATAACGCCGCACGGCGGAGCGCAGCTTCAACCAGCCCATCCATCTCGTCCTTGCCGACGCTGCGTTGCAGGCGGATGCCAAAGGCGACGTTGTCGTAAACCGTCATCGGGAAAGGCGTCGGCTTCTGAAAGACCATGCCGATCCGCGCGCGCAGCTGATAGACGTCGACATGGCGGAGGATATCCACGCCGTCGAGAAGGACTTCGCCTTCCGCGCGCTGTCCGGGATAGAGGTCGTGCATGTGATTGAGGACGCGAAGCAGCGTGGACTTGCCGCAGCCGGAGGGCCCCATGAATGCGGTGACACGCTTGTCGTAGATCGGTACCGACACGTCGCGCAGCGCCTGATTGCCATCTTCATAGTAGAAATTGAGATGGCGGACGCCGATCTTCTCGTTGGTCGGTTCGCTCTTCGGCCTGCCGGCGACCGCCCTGGCGATCGCGCCTTTTGCATCCGGCGCGTCGGCCAAATTATGAGACGTTGTTGCAGCCAGCATGACGAACCTCCATGCGCCTATCCTTCGCGAGAAGAGCAGACAATGGAGTGGCGCGAAGCGTTTTGACCGGCATCAATATCGGAACAGGCGCGGCTGATTTTTTCACCGTCATCAATCTGTCGCAAAGAAGGATTGTGCCGAGACAGGCCGCGCCTAAATTGCACGCTTGATATCATCGCGAATGAACCGCGCCGCCCACACGAACAAGAGCGCGCCGAGCGTGGTCGTGACAGCGGCCGTCAGCAGCGAATAGCGCACGGCGTCGTTGCCGTAGGCACTCTTCAGCGCATCGTTGATCATGCCAACGGCGAGCGGGCCGACGCCCTGGCCAAAGCAGGTGGCGGTCAACAGGATGAAGGCGGACGCCAGCGCTCGCATGCTCGGCCGCGCCACGGTTTGCGCAATCGCGAAGACGGGGCCGAGATGGAAGCCGACCATGAAGGAGGTCAGCGCCAGCATCGCGACCATGGTCGCGAAATCCTGCGTCAGCATGCACACCGCGAACACCGGGCCGGCGAGGCCTGACATGATCGCCGGCGCCCATAATTTCCAGCGATCGTCGCCTTTGCTGATCTCCGCCACCACCAGGCCGCCGACGAGCGTGCCCGCCATGCCGGCCAGGCCCTTGAAGGTGCCGGCATAGGTACCGATCTCGGCGCTCGACAGATGATGCACCCGTGCCAGGAAAGGCGGGATCCAGGCGGCGGTGGCGTAATTGGTGTAGGTCGTGAGGCAAAAGCCGATCAGCACGATGATGAAGCTCGGCTGGGTTGCGAGGAAGCCGAGCGTCGGTCCGAGCGGCTCGGGCACAAAACTCTCCGCCATGGCGCCGCGCTTGGGCTCGGAAATCGTCAGCCACAGCACCGCGGCCAACGCGATGCCGGGCAGGCCGGCCGAGAAGAAGGCCATGCGCCAGCCATAGTGCTGGTTGACCCAGCCGCCGATGAAATAGCCCAGGAATACGCCGAGATAGGTGCCGATGGCATAGATGCCGAGCGCGCGGGGGCGTTCGTTCTTGCTGAAGAGATCGGCGACCAGCGATTGCGATGCCGGCGTGCCCGCCAACTCGCCGATACCGACGCCGATCCGCGCCAGAGCCAGCGTGGCGACACTCGTGGCCATGCCGCAGAGGAAGGTCATCGCGCTCCAGAATGCGAAGGCAATCGCCACGATGTTGCGCCGGTTCAGGCGGTCGGCAATTCGCGCAATGGGAATGCCAAGCAGCGAATAGAACAGCACGAAGCCGAAGCCCGCGAGCAGGCCCATGGTGGTGTCGCTGAGGACAAACTCCTTCTTGATGGGCTCGATCAGGACATTGAAGATCGTGCGGTCGAGGAAGTTCAGGGCGTAGACCACGGTCAGTATGCCGAGCACGTAATAGCGTTTCGCGGAGGGCGCGGCTTGAACTTGCGCTGACGCGGCCGCCTGCGGCGCGAGATCGACCATGGCTTCCCCCTGATATCTTCTTTGACGCGCGACGCTTCCCTCACGCCTCGCGAATGAAATTCCCCGCTTCGAACTCGACCGGTTTTGCATTCGGATCGAACGACACGCTGACGGGATCGCGCCCCGCGGCCAATGCCTCCAGCTGCTCGCTCAGCATCCGCCGTACCATCAGGATGCCGCGGTCGCTCTGGCCGAAATGTTCTTCCGAGTGGAACGTGACCGGGCCCTGGCCAACCTGTGCCTCGTAATCGCCGGGAAAGCGCTGGTGCTCTTCCTCGGTCATGTCCCACCAGAATTTGCCGTTGAACCTGGAGCGCATGCGCCCGATATCGCCGGACTGCTTCACCCGGCCGGCGACATAGATGCGGAAGGACGTGTCGTCGATCGGCAGCGTCCAGCCGATCGAACTCGATGCGGGCAAATTGTGCCACGCGAGGATTGGGCACGACGCGGAGGGTAGGGAGGGCGGCTTCCGTCACACGGTAGAAGATCTTGCCGTCGTCCTGCTTGCGGATCGAGCGCACGGTGACGCCGCGCGGTGACATCTCGAATTTCACCTCGGGCATCGAGGCCATCATGTTGGTGAACTGCGGCCCGCTGAACGAGCCGTGCAGGACCGGCACGTGGTATGGATCGACAACGTTCTCGAAATGCTGCAGCCAGTTGCAGGGGATGATCGCCGGCCCGCCGCCGCCGATCGAGGTATCGTCGGCCTCGACGAACTCGCCGTCGTCCATGTTCTCGAGGCACTCGTAGCGCGGCAGCACCGGCTTTTTGTCGGCCGGGCCCAAATAGGCGAAGATCAGCCCGTACAACTCCTGCACGGGATACCACGGCTGGCGAACCTTGTCCTTGAACATCCCGCCGTCCGGTTCGCAGGGCTGCTCGAGGCAGTGGCCCTCCGTATCGAATTTCCAGCCGTGATAACAGCAACGGATGCCGTCATCCTCGACCTTGCCGTAGTAGAGCGTGGTGCCGCGGTGGCAGCAGCGCGCATGCAACAGGCCGGCGCGGCCAAGCCGATCGCGAAACAGGATCAGATCCTCGCCTAACGCCCTCACTTTCCGGGGGATATCAGTCGCGTCGGAGACCAGTCCGACCGGATGCCAATAGCGGCGCAGCAGTTCGCCCATCGGCGTGCCGCGGCCTACCGCGGTCAGTTCGATCCGGGTCGCGGGCGGCTTCATGGCATAGGCGGTGCCGAGATCGCGGTCCCGCTGGGTGATGGTCATCGCCGCTTCCTCCCGGCTGCTTGTTGTCTTGCTTGGGCCGAAGGAAAGGGTAGATCGATGACAATGTCAACGATTTGCGCTTTCCATCGGCCAGTTTTGTTGGCAAAGGTTTGGGATGGGCCGCACACCGAAACGCGTCGATCTGCTGCCGACGGACACCCAGCCGACCGACGCCGAACTGGCGCCGATCACGGCGATGATGTCGTCGCGGCTGATGGTGCTCGCCAACCTGCTCAAGCGGGGAGCGATCCTGCGCTACAAGCGGCTCGCTGGGCTGTCCTCGGTGGAGTTCGGCCTGGTCGCTTCGCTCGGCCGACGGCCGCCGATGAGCGTCATTCGGCTGGCGGAAGCCGTCGGCCAGGATAAGGGCCAGATCAGCCGGGCGCTGGCGGGGCTGGTCTCGCGAAAACTGGTCGCCAGGGCGGTCAACCCGCGGGATAACCGGGAGGTGCTGGTCTGTCTGACCCGGACCGGGCTTGCCAGCCATGACGCCATCGTGGCGGGGGCACTGGAACGCAATCAGCGCTTGCTGGAACAGCTCGGCCCGCAGGAAATTTCGATGCTGCTCGACCACATCGACCGCCTGACCCGCAAGGCCGAAGAAATGCTGGCGGTTGAAAAAGAGCTGGGCTGACCTAGCTGAAGATTGAGAGGCTGCGCGGTGTCTAGCGATAGCCCACGCGCATTGATCGCACCCCGCGGATAAGGTTTTCCCGTGCCGTGGATGGGCGTCAAAATTGCTTGTCTTGCGCCCTCTGTTGCGCTGCGCTAAGCCTCAAGAACAATTCCAAATCGACGAATTTGCGGACCCCCGAAACCGCGGAAAAAGGTAGTGCCGATGACGGGCATCCTGCAGAATTACCTCCCCCTCGTGGTGTTTGTCGGCGTAGCGGCCCTGATCGGCGTTGTGCTTCTGATCGCGCCGTTCGTGGTCGCGTTCCAGCAGCCCGACCCGGAAAAGCTGTCCGCGTATGAATGCGGCTTCAATGCTTTCGACGACGCCCGCATGAAGTTCGACGTCCGTTTTTATCTGGTCGCGATCCTCTTCATCATCTTCGACCTCGAAGTGGCGTTCCTGTTCCCCTGGGCGGTGGCGTTCGGCAAGCTCGGCGCCACCGGGTTCTGGTCGATGGTCGTGTTCCTGGCCGTGCTGACGGTCGGTTTTGCCTATGAATGGAAGAAAGGCGCGCTCGAATGGGATTGAGCCCCACTGCCACCCTGCCGGCGATCGCGCCGGCCCCGAAGGGCATTCTGGATCCCGCTACCGGCAGGCCGGTAGGCGCCAACGACCCCTACTTCCTCGAGGTCAATCACGAGCTGTCCGACAAGGGCTTTTTCGTCGCCGCGGCCGATGACCTGATCACCTGGGCGCGCACGGGCTCGCTGATGTGGATGACGTTCGGTCTTGCCTGCTGCGCGGTCGAGATGATGCAGGTCTCGATGCCGCGCTACGATGTCGAGCGCTTCGGCTTCGCGCCGCGCGCCTCGCCGCGCCAGTCCGACGTCATGATCGTGGCGGGCACGCTCACCAACAAGATGGCGCCGGCACTGCGCAAGGTCTACGATCAGATGCCGGAGCCGCGCTACGTGATTTCGATGGGCTCCTGCGCCAATGGCGGCGGCTACTACCACTATTCCTATTCGGTGGTGCGCGGCTGCGACCGCATCGTGCCGATCGACATTTATGTGCCCGGCTGCCCGCCGACCGCGGAAGCGCTGCTTTACGGCGTGCTGCTGTTGCAGAAGAAGATCCGCCGCACCGGCACCATCGAACGATAACGCAATGAAAATGAGCGACATCCCGTTCGGGACCACCGACTGGTCGAGCATTGAGCCCACGCTGCACAAGGGTGACAGCGGTGTTGCGACCTGGCGGACCCGGCAGTTCGGAGACATCCGCGTGCGTCTGGTCGAGTACTCGCCGGGCTATGTCGCCGATCATTGGTGCCAGAAAGGTCACATCCTGTTCTGCGTAGATGGCGAACTCGGCACCGACCTTGCCGACGGACGCTCGTTCACGCTGAGGCCGGGCATGAGCTACCAGGTCGCGGATGGGGCTGAAGCCCATCGCTCGCGTACCGACAAGGGCGCACGGCTGTTTATTGTGGATTGAGGCATGGCGACGAACGAAGCACTGGGCAGTCTCGGAGAGAAGATCGTCGCCGGCCTCGGCAGCAAGGCGTGCGGGCACGCGGTCGCGTTCGACCAGCTGACGGTAACGGTGCAGGCCGAACAGATCGTCGAGGTCGTCAAATATCTCCGGGACGAGTCGTCGCTCCGCTTCGTCAACATCACCGACGTCACCGCGGTCGACTATCCCGGCCGCGAGAAGCGCTTTGATGTCGTCTATCATCTGCTGTCGCCAACCCTGAACACGCGCATCCGCCTGCGCGCCGAGGCCGACGAGACCACGCAGGTGCCCTCGATCATCGACGTGTTTCCAGGCGCCGACTGGTTCGAGCGCGAGACCTACGACCTCTATGGCGTGATCTTCGTCGGCCATCCCGACATGCGCCGCCTCTTGACCGACTACGGTTTCGACGGCCATCCGCTGCGCAAGGACTTCCCGCTGACCGGTTTTGTCGAGGTGCGCTACGACGACGAGGAAAAGCGGGTGCTGTACGAACCTGTGCGGCTCAACCAGGAATTCCGCAAATTCGATTTTATCTCGCCATGGGAGGGGGCCGACTATCCCGTTCTGCCCGGCGACGAGAAGGCAGGACCGAAGGCCTGACCATGAACGAGCAACCGCAGAATCTTCGTAACTTCACGATCAATTTCGGGCCCCAGCACCCCGCTGCCCATGGCGTGTTACGTTTGGTGTTGGAATTGGACGGCGAAGTCGTCGCGCGTGTCGATCCGCACATCGGTCTTCTGCATCGCGGCACCGAGAAGCTGATCGAGCAAAAGACCTATTTGCAGGCGATCCCGTATTTCGACCGGCTCGACTATGTCGCGCCGATGAACCAGGAGCACGCCTTCTGCCTCGCGGCCGAAAAGCTGCTTGGCATTGAAGTGCCGCGCCGAGGCCAGCTCATCCGCGTGCTCTATTGTGAGATCGGGCGGCTGCTCTCGCATCTGCTGAACGTTACTACGCAGGCGATGGACGTCGGCGCGCTGACCCCGCCGCTGTGGGGCTTTGAAGAGCGCGAGAAGCTGATGGTGTTCTACGAGCGCGCCTCCGGCTCGCGCATGCATGCGGCCTATTTCCGCATCGGCGGCGTGCACCAGGACCTGCCACTGAGGCTGATCGACGACATCGAGGCGTTCTGCGATCCGTTCCTGAAAGTCGTCGACGATCTCGAGCGCCTGCTCACCGGCAACCGCATCTTCAAGCAGCGCAACGTCGACATCGGCGTGGTCACGCTGCAGCAGGCCTGGGAGTGGGGTTTCTCCGGCGTGATGGTGCGCGGCTCGGGCGCGGCCTGGGATTTGCGCAAGGCGCAGCCTTACGAATGCTATGCTGAAATGGATTTCGACATTCCGATCGGCAAGAACGGCGACTGCTACGATCGTTACTGCATCCGCATGGAAGAGATGCGCCAGTCCGTGCGCATCATGAAGCAGTGCATCCAGAAGCTCAGGGCACCGGATGGGCAGGGGCCGGTGGTCGTACAGGACAACAAGATCTCGCCGCCGCGCCGGGGCGAGATGAAGCGCTCGATGGAAGCGCTGATCCATCACTTCAAGCTCTACACCGAAGGTGTCCATGTGCCGGCCGGCGAGGTCTATGCCGCGGTCGAGGCGCCGAAGGGCGAGTTCGGTGTCTATCTCGTCGCCGACGGCACCAACAAGCCCTACAAGTGCAAGATCCGCGCGCCCGGTTTCGCACATCTGCAGGCGATGGACTTCATCTGCCGTGGTCATCTGCTCGCCGACGTCTCCGCCATTCTCGGCTCGCTCGACATCGTGTTCGGTGAGGTCGATCGGTGACGGCGCAAGCGCCCATCCAGTTTGACCGCGCCTCGGGGGCTCTGGAAGGGGCCAACCTGTGGGAGCGGACGGCCGCGCTGGCGCTGGCGACGGGCTCGAAGATCTCCTCGCATTTCTCGCATCGCGGCTACATCTCCTGCGCCAATCTGCTGCGCAAGACGCTGCCGGAGCGCAACATCGCGATCAAGCTCAACTCGGATGCGGTGTTCGAATTTCCCTACGGCGACGGCTACTGGAGCAAGCTGCTCAACCGTTCCTATCACTACGAAGACGAGCTGGAGCTCTTGTTCCGCGACTCCGTGGACGTCGACTACACCTTCATCGATTGCGGCGCCAACTACGGCTACTGGTCGGTGCTGGTGTCGAGTAAGCCGTTCGGTGCGCACAGGGCGATCGCGATCGAGCCGTCGTCGCAGAATTTTTCGAAGCTTGCCAATAATGCGAGCGTCAACAACAACCGCTTCGACCTGATGAAGTGCGCGATCGGCTCGGCGCGCGGCACCGCGCGTCTGACCGGCACCAAGCACGAGGCTTTCAGCATCGCCGGAGCGGGTAGCGGCGGCGAGGAAGTGCCGGTCATCGCGCTCGACAATCTCATCGACGACGGCAAGGTCTCGCCCGATGGCAAATACCTGATCAAGCTCGACGTCGAGGGCGTCGAGATCGAGGCGATCAAGGGCGGTACGCGGCTGTTGCAGACCGACAGCGTCGTGCTGTGCGAGGAGCATGGCAACGACCGGGAGCATACGGTATCGCGCTACATTCTGGAAAAGACGCCGCTCACGCTGCTGGTCTACGATCCGCTCTCCAGCCGGCTCGAGACCGTCAAGGAGCTCTCCATCCTCGACCGCATCAAGGTTTCGGCCCACGTCGGCTACAACGTGTTCGGCACCGCAAGCGCGTTCTGGCAAAACCGGATCAATGCGCTTAATGCGAATGCCGCACGCCGCATGCAATGAAAGACTAGAGCACGATGTCCGTCCGCCGCCTTGCCCCTAAGGAATTGCAGCCCGCGAGCTTTGCGTTCTCGGACGAAAATCTCGCCTGGGCGAAGAAAGAGATCGCCAAATATCCGCCGGGACGCCAGGCGTCGGCGGCGATAGCGATCCTCTGGCGGGTGCAGGAGCAGCACGAGGGCTGGGTATCGGAAGCCGCAATCCGTGCCGTCGCCGATCTCCTGGAAATGCCCTACATCCGCATGCTGGAAATCGCGACCTTCTACACGATGTTCCAGCTCTCGCCGGTCGGCAAGAAGGCGCATGTCCAGGTCTGCGGCACCACGCCGTGCCGGCTGCGCGGCGCGGCTGATATCATCGACGTCTGCAAGAGCCGCATCCATCACGATCCCTTCCATCTCTCCAAGGACGGCAATTTCAGCTGGGAGGAAGTGGAGTGCCTGGGCGCGTGCGTGAACGCGCCGATGGTGCTGATCTGGAAGGACACCTATGAGGACCTGACCAAGGAGAATTTTGGCAAGGTGCTCGACGGCTTTGCCTCCGGCAATCCGCCGAAGCCGGGACCGCAGATCGACCGCCAGTTCTCCGCGCCGGTCGGTGAACCGACCACGCTGAAGGAGACCACCTGATGCGTGATCTCGAGGCGGGCGGGACAGGGAGGGTCGCTGCGATGAAGAGCTGGCGCTACATCGCCCTGCATACCGTGGTCGCCGCAGGCTTCATCTTCCTACTGCAGCGCTACGGCCTGAACGCTTCGTTGGAATCCAGCCTGCTGTGGGCGCTGGTCATCGGTGGTTGCGCCGCGGGTCTCGCTTATTCCCAAGCTAATCGGTGATGTTCGGAAAGTTTTGAGAATGCTCGACGACAAGGATCGCATCTTCAAAAACCTCTACGGCCTCCACGACTGGGGCCTCGAGGGCGCGCGCAAGCGTGGCGCATGGGACGGTACCAAGGCCATCGTCGACAAAGGCCGGGACTGGATCATCAATGAGATGAAAGCCTCCGGCCTGCGCGGCCGGGGTGGCGCGGGTTTTCCGACCGGCATGAAATGGTCGTTCATGCCCAAGGAATCCAAGGACGGAAGGCCGAGCTATCTCGTGGTCAATGCCGACGAGTCCGAGCCCGGCACCTGCAAGGACCGCGAGATCATGCGGCACGATCCGCATCTGCTCGTCGAGGGATGCCTGCTCGCGAGCTTCGCGATGGGCGCGCACGCCTGCTACATCTACGTGCGCGGCGAGTTCATCCGCGAGCGCGAGCATTTGCAGGCCGCGGTCGATCAGGCCTATGAGGCAAAACTGATCGGCAAGGACAATATCAACGGCTGGCCGTTCGATCTCTACGTCGCCCACGGCGCCGGCGCCTATATCTGCGGCGAAGAGACCGCGCTGCTGGAAAGCCTCGAAGGCAAGAAGGGCCAGCCGCGGCTGAAGCCGCCATTTCCGGCCAATGTCGGGCTCTACGGCTGCCCGACTACCGTCAACAATGTCGAGTTCGATCGCGGTCGCGCCCGATATCCTGCGGCGCGGCGCGGCGTGGTTCTCGGCGATCGGCCGGCCCAACAATGTCGGCACCAAGCTGTTCTGCATCTCCGGCCATGTCGAGCGCCCCTGCAACGTCGAAGAGGCGATGGGCATTCCCTTCCGCGAGCTGATCGAGCGGCATTGCGGCGGCATCCGCGGCGGCTGGGACAATCTCAAGGCGGTCATTCCGGGCGGCTCATCGGTGCGTATGGTGCCGGCCGAGCAGATCATCGACACGCCGATGGATTTCGACAGCCTCGGCAAGCTACGCTCGGGCCTCGGCACCGCGGCCGTCATCGTGATGGACAAGTCGACCGACCTGATCCGGGCGATCGCGCGCATCTCCTATTTCTATAAGCATGAGAGCTGCGGCCAGTGCACGCCCTGCCGTGAAGGCACGGGCTGGATGTGGCGGGTGTTGACCCGCATGGCCGAGGGCCGCGCCCACAAGCGCGAGATCGACATGCTGCTGGAGGTCACCAAGCAGGTCGAGGGCCACACCATCTGCGCGCTCGGCGATGCGGCTGCCTGGCCGATCCAGGGCCTGATCGCGCATTTCCGTCACGAGATCGAAGCACGGATCGACGAGTATTCGCACAAGGCTGATCTCGACGATCAGGGCGTCCTCGATCCCGCTCACATGGTCGCGGCGGAGTAGGGCGATGGCAGAGGAACCTGATAACATCGTGCTTTTGACGTTGCGCAAGATCGATCAGCGCACCGAGCGGATGGCTGAGGATCTGCATGACTTGAAGGTTCGCGTTACGGCCATGGAAGAAGGGCTGGCCGGCGTGAACCGCAGGCTGGATCGTCTAGAAGTTCGGTTTGAGCGCATCGAGAAGCGCCGCGAACTCTCAGACGCAACGCATTGAGAAAGACCTGAGGCAATGACCAAGATCATCGTCGATGGCAAAGAGATCGATGTCCCGCCGGAGTACACGCTGTTGCAGGCGTGCGAGGCTGCTGGCGCCGAGATTCCGCGCTTCTGCTACCACGAGCGGCTGTCGATCGCCGGCAATTGCCGGATGTGCCTGGTCGAGGTGAAGGGCGGTCCGAAACCGGTCGCAAGCTGCGCCTGGGGCGTGCGCGACTGCCGTCCCGGTCCCAAGGGCGAGCCGCCGGAGATTTCCACGCGTTCTGCGATGGTGAAGAAGGCGCGCGAAGGCGTGATGGAGTTCCTGCTGATCAACCATCCGCTGGACTGCCCGATCTGCGACCAGGGCGGCGAATGCGACCTCCAGGATCAGGCAATGGGCTATGGCGTCGACACCAGCCGCTTCGCCGAGAACAAGCGCGCGGTCGAGGACAAATATCTGGGCGCGCTGGTCAAGACCTCGATGAACCGCTGCATCCAGTGCACGCGCTGCGTCCGTTTCTCCGCCGAGATCTGCGGCGCGCCGGAAATGGGTGCGACCGGCCGCGGCGAGGACATGGAGATCACCACCTATCTCGAGCACGCGCTGACCTCGGAGCTGCAGGGCAACCTCGTCGATATCTGTCCCGTCGGCGCGCTGACCTCGAAGCCGTATGCCTTCGCGGCGCGGCCCTGGGAACTCGGCAAGACCCAATCGGTCGACGTGATGGACGGCGTCGGCTCGTCCATCCGCGTCGATACCCGCGGCCGCGAGGTGATGCGCATCCTGCCGCGCCTCAACGAGGCCGTGAACGAGGAATGGATTTCCGACAAGACCCGTCACGTCGTCGACGGCTTGCGCACGCAGCGCCTCGACCGGCCCTATATTCGCGAAAGCGGCAAGCTCCGCGCCGCATCCTGGACCGAAGCGTTCAGTGCGATCGCAGCCAAGGCCGGCCGCATCGACGGCAAACGTATCGGCGCCATCGCTGGCGATCTCTCCGGCGTCGAAGAGATGTTCGCGCTGAAGGAGCTGCTGGCGAAATGCGGCTCGAGCAATCTCGCGGTGCAGGGCGGTGACGCCTTCGATCCCAAGGCCGGCCGCGCGTCCTATATCTTCAATCCGACCATTGCCGGTATTGACCAGGCCGATGCGCTGTTGATCATCGGTTCCAACCCGCGCAGGGAAGCCGCCGTCCTCAATGCGCGCATCCGCAAGCGCTGGCGCACCGGTCAGCTCAAGGTCGGCGTGATCGGCGCCAAGGCCGATCTCACTTACGATTATGATTATCTCGGCGCAGGCACGGACACGCTGAGCGACCTTGCGGCCGGCAAGGGTGCTTTCGCCGAGACCTTGAAGAACGCCCAACATCCGATCGTGCTGGTTGGCTCCGGTGCGGCCGCGCGGCACGACGGCGCGGCGGTGTTGGCGCTCGCTGCGAAGCTCGCGGGCGAACTTGGCGCGATCAAAGACGGCTGGAACGGCTTTGCGGTGCTGCAGGACACCGCCTCGCGCGTCGGCGCGCTCGACATCGGCTTTGCACCAGGGGCGGGCGGCTTGAGCGCGGCACAGATGACGACCTTCGGCACGCTTGACGTCTTGTTCCTGCTCGGCGCCGACGAGATCAAGGTGCCGGACGGCACCTTCGTGGTCTATATCGGAACGCATGGCGACAAGGGCGCTCACCGCGCCGACGTGATCCTGCCGGGCGCGGCCTACACCGAGAAATCCGCGATCTATGTCAACACCGAAGGCCGGGTGCAGATCGGCGGCCGCGCGGCGTTCCCGCCAGGCGAGGCGCGCGAGGACTGGGCCATCATCCGCGCGCTCTCGGACGCTCTCGGCAAGAAGCTGCCTTATGACTCGCTGCCGGCGTTGCGACAGGCAATCTTCAAGGTCGCGCCGCATCTGATCCGGGTCGACCAGATCGAGGCGGGAAATGCGGCCGACATCGAAACCCTTGCAGGGAAGGGTGGCAGCGTCGAGAAGACGCCGTTCAAGTCCTCGGTTGAGGACTTTTACCTGACCAACCCGATCGCGCGAGCGTCGGCGGTCATGGCGGAATGTTCGCGTCTGGCCTCGGGCCGGATGCTGACGGCAGCGGAATGAGCGTGATCTGATGGCTGACTTCTTCGCAAGCTCGTTCTGGAACGGCTTCCTCTGGCCGCTGATCATCATGGTCGCGGAAAGCGTATTGCTGCTGGTCGTGCTGCTGATCGCGATCGCCTACATCCTGCTGGCCGACCGCAAGATCTGGGCGGCGGTGCAGATCCGGCGCGGTCCTAACGTTGTTGGCCCCTGGGGCCTGCTGCAGTCTTTCGCCGACCTCCTCAAATTCGTATTGAAAGAGCCGACCATTCCCGCCGGCGCCAACAAGGGCGTATTCCTCCTCGCGCCCCTGGTTTCCTGCGTGCTGGCGCTCGCGGCCTGGGCCGTGATCCCGACCAATCTCGGCTGGGCGATCTCGGACATCAATGTTGGCGTCCTCTACATCTTCGCGATCTCCTCGCTGTCGATCTACGGCATCATCATGGCCGGCTGGTCGTCGAACTCGAAATATCCGTTCCTCGCCGCGCTCCGCTCGGCGGCGCAGATGGTGTCCTACGAGGTCTCGATCGGTTTCGTCATCATCACGGTGCTGCTCTGCGCCGGCACATTGAATTTTTCGGCCGTGGTCGAGGCGCAGAAGCTGCACGGCTTCGCCAGCCTGATCGGCCTGCCGAAGCTGACCATCCTGAACTGGTATGTCTGGCCGCTGTTTCCGATGTTCGTGGTGTTCTACGTCTCGTCGCTGGCGGAAACGAACCGGCCGCCCTTCGACCTCGTGGAGGCCGAGTCCGAGCTGGTCGCGGGCTTCATGGTCGAGTATGGCTCGACGCCGTATCTGCTGTTCATGCTCGGCGAATATGTCGCGATCACCACCATGTGCGCGTTGGCGACGATCATGTTCCTGGGCGGCTGGCTTTCGCCGATCGACCTGCCGCCTTTCAACTGGGCGCCCCTGGGGATTGTCTGGTTCTCGCTGAAACTGTCCTTCATGTTCTTCCTGTTCGCGATGGCGAAGGCGATCGTGCCGCGCTACCGCTACGATCAACTGATGCGGCTCGGTTGGAAGGTGTTCTTGCCGCTCTCGCTGGCGATGGTGGTCATCGTTGCTGGCGTGCTGCATTTCGCCGATATCGCGCCGAAGTGAGGTCACCATGGGTATCAACGTCAACGCCACGGCCCGCTCGCTCCTGTTGTCCGAATTCGTATCGGCGTTCTTCCTCGCCATGCGCTATTTCTTCCAGCCGAAGCCGACGCTGAACTATCCCTTCGAAAAGGGGCCGATCTCGCCGCGTTTCCGCGGCGAGCATGCGCTGCGCCGCTACCCGAACGGCGAAGAGCGCTGCATCGCCTGCAAGCTGTGCGAGGCGATCTGCCCCGCGCAGGCGATCACGATCGAGGCCGGTCCGCGCCGCAACGACGGCACCCGCCGCACCGTGCGCTACGACATCGACATGGTGAAATGCATCTATTGCGGCCTGTGCCAGGAGGCCTGCCCGGTCGATGCGATCGTCGAGGGCCCGAATTTCGAATTCGCGACTGAGACGCGCGAGGAACTCTACTATGACAAGGCGAAACTGCTCGCCAATGGCGACCGCTGGGAGCGCGACATTGCGAAATCGATCGCACTCGACGCGCCGTACCGGTGAGGTGAGGGCATGATCCTTCCCGCACTGTTCTTCTATCTGTTCGCAGGCGTCTGCGTCGCCTCCGCCGTGATGGTGGTGGTGTCGCGCAATCCCGTGCATTCCGTGCTGTATCTGATCCTGGCCTTCGTCAACGCCTCCGGCCTGTTCGTGCTGATGGGCGCCGAGTTCCTGGCGATGATCCTGATCGTGGTCTATGTCGGCGCGGTTGCCGTGCTGTTCCTGTTCGTGATCATGATGCTCGATGTCGATTTCGCCGAGCTCCGGGAAGGCTTCATCCAGTATCTTCCGGTCGGCATCGTGATCGGCGGCATCTTCATGTTCGAGCTGCTGCTCACCGTCGGCGCCTGGGTCATCAACCCCGGCGTCACCAAACAGATCACGGCGCCGATCCCGACCAATGTCAGCAACACCGAGGCGCTCGGCCTCGTGCTCTACACGAAATACATCCATTACTTCCAGCTCGCCGGCATGGTGCTCCTGGTCGCCATGATCGGCGCGATCGTCCTGACGCTCCGGCACAAGGCGAACGTCAAGCGGCAGGACATCAATGTGCAGAATGCGCGGACGCCCGAGATGGCCATGGCGGTGCGCAAGGTCGCATCGGGTCAGGGCTTGCTGGAACAGGACGCCGCGGAGTGGGTGAAATGACGATCGGGCTTGGACATTACCTCGCCGTCGGCGCGATCCTTTTCACGCTCGGCATACTCGGCATCTTCCTCAACCGCAAGAACATCATTGTCATCCTGATGTCGATCGAGCTGATCCTGCTTGCGGTCAACATCAACCTGGTGGCGTTCTCGACCTTCCTCGGCGACATCGTCGGACAGGTGTTCGCGCTATTGGTGCTGACGGTTGCGGCCGCGGAGGCGGCCATCGGCCTCGCGGTGCTGGTCGTCTACTTCCGCAACCGCGGCTCGATCGCGGTTGAAGACGTCAATCTGATGAAGGGCTAGGGGCGCATGATCCGGAAAAGTGGGGACCGGTTTTCCGGCAAGATCATGCGCAAAGGGATGAACTAATGGTTCAAGCGATCGTCTTCCTGCCGCTGCTCGGTGCCATCCTGGCGGGCATCATCTCGCTGGTGGGCGCGCATGCGCGCTGCCCGAGCGGAGACACTGTCGATCATCACGACGACGCGCATGGCGCTGACGCCCATGCTTCCGAGGTCCATGACGATCATGGCGACGATCACGGCCATGACGACCATCACGTCTCGGAGCCTGCGGCCGCAGGCTCGCGCGCGGCCGAGCTGATCACGACCGGACTGCTGTTCGTTTCCGCCGCGCTGTCCTGGATGGTGTTCGTCGATGTCGGATTCCTGCATCATGACGCCCGCATCGCGCTGTTCCCCTGGATCGTCTCGGGCGATCTGCAGGTCGGCTGGTCGCTGCGTGTCGATACGCTGACCGCGGTGATGCTGGTCGTGGTCAACACGGTTTCCTCCCTCGTCCACCTCTATTCGATCGGCTACATGGACGAGGACCCGTATCGGCCGCGCTTCTTCGGCTATCTCTCGCTGTTCACCTTCGCCATGCTGATGCTGGTGACCGCGGACAACCTCGTGCAGCTGTTCTTCGGCTGGGAGGGCGTGGGCCTGATGAGCTACCTCCTGATCGGCTTTTGGTACCAGAAGCCGTCGGCGAATGCCGCTGCGATCAAAGCCTTCGTCGTCAACCGTGTCGGCGATTTCGGCTTCCTGCTCGGTATTTTCGCCGTGTTCATGATGATCAACTCGGTCGACTTCGAGACCATTTTCGCCGGCGCGCCCGGGCTCACCGGCAAGACCATCGACTTCATGGGCTGGCATGCCGATGCGCTGACCCTGATCTGCCTGCTGCTGTTCATGGGCGCGATGGGCAAGTCGGCGCAGTTCCTGCTGCACACCTGGCTGCCGGACGCGATGGAAGGCCCGACTCCGGTCTCGGCGCTGATCCATGCCGCGACCATGGTCACCGCCGGCGTGTTCATGGTGGCGCGGCTGTCGCCGCTGTTCGAGCTCGCGCCGAACGCGCAGGCCGTGGTGATGTTCTTTGGCGCGACCACCGCGTTCTTCGCCGCCACGATCGGTCTCGTCCAGAACGACATCAAGCGCATCGTCGCCTATTCGACGTGCTCGCAGCTCGGCTACATGTTTGTCGCGATGGGGGCAGGCGCCTATTCGGTCGGCATGTTCCACCTCTTCACCCACGCCTTCTTCAAGGCGCTGTTGTTCCTGGGCTCCGGCTCGGTGATCTACGCGATGCACCACGAGCAGGACATCCGCAACATGGGCGGGCTGTGGCGCAAGATCCCCATGACCTATGGCCTGATGTTCATCGGGACGCTGGCCCTGACCGGATTCCCGCTGACCGCCGGCTTTTTCTCGAAGGACGCCATCATTGAATCCGCCTATGCCTCGCACAACCCTTTAGCGACTTACGCTTACATTCTGACGGTTGTGGCCGCCGGCTTAACGTCATTCTATTCATGGAGGTTGATGTTCAAGACGTTCCACGGCGAGCCGCATGATCAGGAGCACTACGAAGCGGCGCACGAAAGCCCCTGGTGGATGCGGAGCGCGATTATTGTCCTCGCCGTCGGCTGCTTCTTTGCCGGCTACCCGTTCTACGGGCTTTTTGTTGGCAGTGGTGTGGAGGAATTCTTCCGCGAGTCGGTGAAGATGAACCCACACATTCTTGAGGACATGGAGCAGATGCCATGGTTGCTCGGTCAACTGCCGACCGTGATGATGGTCATCGGAGCTGTGGTCGCTTATGTTTTCTACATCCGCCGGCCCTACATCCCCGAGGAGCTCGCGGAGCAGCAGCCGATGCTGTACCAGTTCCTGCTCAACAAATGGTATTTTGACGAGCTCTACGACTTCATCTTCGTGCGCACGGCGAAGTGGATTGGCTACCAGCTCTGGAAGAAGGGCGACGGCTATATCATCGACGGCTTCGGCCCCGATGGCGTCTCGGCGCGCGTGCTCGATGTCACGCGCAACGTCGTCAAGATCCAGACCGGCTATCTCTATCACTATGCCTTTGCGATGCTGATCGGCGTCGCCGGGCTGATCACCTGGTTCATGTTCGGCTTGGGAGGCCAGTAATGACAACCTGGCCCATCCTTTCCGTCGTCACCTTCCTGCCGCTGGTCGGCGCGCTGATCGTCTATGTCAGCCGCGGCGACGACGAAGCGGCGCGGCGCAACTCGCGCTGGATCGCGCTTTGGACGACGATCGTCACCTTCGGCATCTCGCTGATCCTGGTCTGGCGCTTCGATCCCGCGAATACGGACTTCCAGTTCGTCGAGAAGACCTCGTGGCTTGCGACCGGAATCACCTACCACATGGGCGTCGACGGCATCTCGCTGCCGCTGGTGATTCTGACCACCGCGATCCTGCCGCTCTGCATCATCGCGAGCTGGCGCTCGGTGACGGTCCGGGTGCGCGAATACATGATGGCGTTCCTGATCCTGGAAACGTTGATGGTCGGCACCTTCTGTGCGCTCGACCTCGTGCTGTTCTATCTGTTCTTCGAGGGTGGCCTGATCCCGATGTTCCTGATCATCGGCGTCTGGGGCGGCCCGCGCCGGGTCTATGCGTCGTTCAAGTTCTTCCTTTATACCTTCCTCGGCTCGGTGTTCATGCTGCTCGCCATCATGGCGCTGTACTGGAACGGCAACACGACCGACATTCCGACCCTGATGCATGCCTCCCTGCCGCGGTCCTTGCAGACCTGGGCGTGGCTCGCGTTCTTTGCCTCCTTCGCGGTGAAGCTGCCGATGTGGCCGGTGCACACCTGGTTGCCGGACGCCCATGTCGAGGCGCCGACCGCGGGCTCGGTGATCCTGGCTGCGATCCTCCTGAAGTTGGGCGGTTACGGCTTCCTGCGCTTCTCGCTGCCGATGTTCCCGCTCGCCTCGCACGACTTCGCGCCGCTGATCTACACCCTCTCGGTCATCGCCATCGTCTACACCTCGCTGGTGGCGCTGATGCAGGAGGACATGAAGAAGCTGATCGCCTATTCCTCCGTCGCCCATATGGGCTTCGTGACCATGGGCATCTTCGCGGGCACCATGCAGGGCGTCGCCGGCGGCGTGTTCCAGATGATTTCGCACGGCATCGTCTCCGGCGCGCTGTTCCTCTGCGTCGGCGTGGTCTACGACCGCCTGCACACCCGCGAGATCGCGGCCTATGGCGGGCTGGTCAACCGCATGCCGCTCTATGCGATGGTGTTCATGGTCTTCACCATGGCCAATGTCGGCCTGCCCGGCACTTCCGGCTTCATCGGCGAGTTCATGACGCTGATCGGCACCTTCAAGGTGTCGATCCCGACCGCCGTCCTCGCCACGACAGGCGTGATCCTGTCGGCGTGTTACGCGCTCTGGCTCTATCGCAAGGTGGTGTTCGGCGCGCTGGTGAAACCGTCGCTGATGTCGATCAAGGACCTGACCTTCCGCGAATGCCTGACGCTGTTCCCGCTGGTGGCGCTGTCAATCTTTTTCGGCGTCTATCCGAAGCCGGTGCTGGACATGTCGGCCGCCTCGGTGCAGCAACTCGTCAACAATTACACCACAGCGGTGACGGCCGTGAAGGCCGCTGCGCTGATGCATTGAGGCCAGCCCATGAGCTTCGAAACCGCAGGCTATCAACTGCTGCCGGTCATGCCCGAGCTCGTGCTCGCGGTCGGCGCCATGGCGCTGTTGATGCTGGGAGCCTATCGCGGGCAGGGCACGACTTCGCTGGTCACCGGGCTCGCCGTTTGCCTTCTGGTCGCAACCGGCGTGCTCGAGCTGATGCTGCCAGGCGGCAAGCTCGCGACCTTTGGGGGGAGCTTCATCGTCGACGACTTCGCCCGCTTCCTGAAGATCGTGGCCCTGATTGGCTCGGTCGCGACGCTGGTATTGTCGGCGGAGTTTCTGTCGGATCCGTCGCGGCGTATCTTTGAATATTCGATCCTGGTGCTGCTTTCGACGCTTGGCATGATGGTGCTGATCTCGGCCGGCGACCTGATCGCGCTCTATCTCGGGCTCGAACTGATGTCGCTCGCGCTCTACGTGGTTGCTGCCAGCAACCGCGATAACGCGAAATCGACCGAAGCCGGCCTGAAGTATTTTGTCCTGGGCGCGCTGTCTTCGGGCATGCTGCTCTACGGCGCTTCGCTGATTTACGGCTTCACCGGAACGATCAGCTTTGCTGGCATCGCCGCGGCCGCCAGGACCGGCAGCATCGGCATTGTATTCGGCATCGTCTTTCTGCTCGCCGGCCTCTGCTTCAAGGTCTCCGCGGTGCCGTTCCACATGTGGACGCCCGATGTCTATGAGGGCGCGCCGACGCCGGTAACGGCGTTCTTTGCTTCCGCGCCGAAAGTCGCCGCGATGGCGGTGTTTGTGCGCGTAACGATGACGGCCTTTCCGGGTATTACCTCTGAGTGGCAGCAGATCGTCGTTTTCGTCTCGATCGCCTCGATGGCACTCGGCGCCTTTGCCGCGATCGGGCAGAAGAACATCAAGCGCCTGATGGCCTACTCCTCGATCGGCCATATGGGCTACGCGCTGGTGGGCCTGGCTTCCGGCACCGCCGAGGGCGCGCAGGGTGTGCTGGTGTATCTCGCAATTTATGTGGCGATGACGCTCGGTTCCTTCGCCATCATCCTTGCGATGAAGCGCAACGGTCAGGCCGTCGAGCAGATCAGTGATTTCGCCGGCCTTTCGCGCACCAACCCGCTGCTGGCGTTCTTCTTTGCAATGTTCCTGTTCTCGCTCGCCGGCGTTCCGCCGCTCGCGGGCTTCTTCGCCAAATGGTACGTATTCGTGGCGGCGATCAAGGCGGGTCTCTTCACGCTCGCCGTCATCGGCGTGCTGACCAGCGTGGTGGGCGCGTTCTACTATCTCTCCATCGTCAAGGTGATGTACTTTGACGAGCCGCTCAGCAAGCTCGACCCTGTGCGTGTGGAACTGCGCATGGTGCTGGCCGTCACCGGTCTCTTCAACATCCTGTTCTTCGTCTATCCGGGTCCGCTGGTCGGGGTTGCGACGGCAGCGGCCAAGTCGCTATTCTAGATGACATTCACGCTCGGTCCGCGCGCCGCATCCGCCGGTTACCGGCTCAAATCCTTCGACCAGATCGGTTCGACCAACGCCGAAGCGTTGGCGTGTGCCCGCAACAGTGAGCGCGGGCCTGTCTGGTTTGTGACCACGGAGCAGACCGCCGGGCGCGGACGGCGTTCCCGGCCCTGGGTCGCGCCGCGCGGCAATCTCGCGAGCAGCATTCTGGAAGTCATGGACGTCGCGCCCGCGGTTGCCGCCACACTCGGCTTCGCCGCGGGGCTGGCGCTGGAAGCCGCACTCCGCAAGGTCAGCGAAGAGGCGGCGATGCGGGCCGGCGCGGCCGGCCTGAATTTCTCGCTGAAATGGCCCAATGACGTGCTGGCCGGACGCCAGAAACTCGCCGGCATTCTGCTGGAGGCCGAAGCCGTCGGTACCAGCCTCGCAGTGGTGGTCGGTATCGGCACCAATGTCGTCGCCGCCCCCGAGGGTACGCCGACGCCAGCGACCTCGCTCAGGGCGCTTGGCATCGATGTCGGCGCGGAGGAACTGTTTGCCGCGCTTTCCGACGGTTGGGCGGAGTTTCGTGGTATCTGGAACAATGGCCGCGGCTTTGAGGCCATCCGGAAAGCCTGGCTCACGCGCGCCGCGGGCCTCGGACAGGCGGTCGCGATCAAGTCGGCGGGCGCGACCATCGAAGGCATCTTCGACACCATTGACGAGCAGGGCTGCATGATCGTCCGCACAGGGGCCGGGCAATTGGTGCCGATCACCGCCGGTGACGTCTATTTCGGCGAGGCCGCCTCCGCAGGGGCGAGCTGATGGCACGCCCGGACGAACTCACCTTTGCGCCGCTCGGCGGCGTCGGCGAAATCGGCATGAACCTGTCGATCTACGGCCTCGGCAAGGGCCAGCAGCGCTCCTGGCTCGCGGTCGATCTCGGCGTCTCCTTCGGCGACGAGGAGCATCTGCCCGGCATCGACCTGATCATGCCGGACATCGGCTTCCTCGAGAAAGAGCGGAAGAATCTGGTTGGGCTCGTGCTGACGCACGCCCATGAAGACCATTTCGGTGCGATCCTTGATCTCTGGCCGAAGCTGAAATGCCCGATCTATGCGACCAAATTCAGCGCAGCTTTGTTCGAGGCCAAATGCGAGGCCGAGCGCGAGCCTCCGAAAATCCCGGTTACCGTGGTGCCGTCGGGCGGCCGCGTCGATATCGGCCCGTTCAGTGTCGAGTTCATCCCGGTCGCGCATTCGATTCCGGAATCGCATGCGCTCGCAATTCACACCGAGATCGGCACCGTCCTGCATACCGGCGACTGGAAGATCGATCCGACCCCGATCATCGGGCTTCCCACCGATGAGCGGCGGCTGCGCGAACTGGGCGATGCCGGTGTACTGGCGCTGGTCGGCAATTCCACCAACGCCGTGCGCGAGGGCCGTTCGCCCTCGGAGGCCGAGGTCGCCAGGACCATCACGGAGCTGGTGAAGTCGGCGAAAGGCCGTGTCGCGGTCACGACCTTTGCCTCCAACGTCGCCCGCATCAAGGCGGTGGCTGACGCCGCCAAAGCCGCCGACCGCGAAGTCGTCGTGGTCGGCCGTGCCATGGAGCGCGTGGTACAGGTCGCGCGCGAAACCGGCTATCTCGACGGCGTGCAGAATTTCCGCGGCACCGATCTCTACGGCCATTTCCCGGCGGACAAGGTGCTGGCGCTGTGCACCGGCAGCCAGGGCGAGCCGCGCGCGGCGCTGGCGCGGATTGCGAGCAACGACCACCCGCAGGTGACGCTGAACAAGGGCGACAGCGTGATCTTCTCCTCGCGCACCATTCCCGGCAATGAGAAGGCGGTCGGCGCCATCATCAACGGCCTGGTATCGCAGGGCGTCGAGGTCATCACCGACCGCACGCATCTGGTGCACGTGTCCGGCCATCCCCGCCGCGACGAACTGCGTGACATCATCTCCTGGGTGCGGCCGCAGCTTCTGATTCCCGTGCATGGCGAGGCGCTGCATTTGTCGGAACATGCGCGGCTCGCCCGCGCCGCTGGCGTCCCGAAAGTTCTGACTTGCCGCAACGGCGACCTGATCAAGCTCGGGCCCGGTGATCCCGGCATCATCGCGGAATTGCCGGCAGGTCGCCTCTACAAGGACGGCACCATCCTGGAGGACGCCAAGTCGCGCGCGGTGGTCGAGCGGCGGCGGATGGGCTTTGCCGGCTGCGTCTTTGTGGCGGTCGCCATGACAGAAAAGGGCGAACTGGCCGACGATCCCGAGGTTGATCTTGTCGGCATCCCCGAGAAGAATAGGGCCGGTGAGGAGTTCGACGACATCGTGTTCGACGTGGTGGTCTCGACGGTGGAAGGCCTGCCGAGGGCGCGGCGGCGCGATCCGGATGCGCTGGCGGAATCGGTGCGGCGGGCGGTGCGGTCGGCGCTGAACGAGCAGTGGGGCAAGAAGCCGCTCTGCCTCGTTCATGTACTCGAAGTGTAGCGCGTGTTCCGCAAAAGCGGAGACCGGTTTTGCGATAGGAACACGCGCAAAACAAAAATGGAGGTGCTCATATGCTCGGCCGGCTCAATCACGTCGCCATCGCCGTCAAGGACGCCGAGAAGGCCGCGAAGATCTATGGCGCCGCCTTTGGCGCACAGATTTCGGAAGCCGTGCCGCTGCCCGAGCACGGCGTCATCACCGTGTTCGTGGCGCTGCCGAACACCAAGATCGAATTCATCCAGCCGCTCGGCGAGGCGTCGCCTATCGCCAAATTCCTGGAGCGCAATGCCGACGGCGGCATTCATCACGTCTGCTACGAAGTCGCCGACATCATCGCCTCGCGCGATACCCTGATCAAGGAAGGCGCACGGGTGCTGGGCGACGGCGTCCCGAAGATCGGCGCGCATGGCAAGCCGGTGCTGTTTCTGCACCCCAAGGATTTTTCCGGCGCGCTGGTCGAGATCGAGCAGAGCTAGAAGATGGCCTACACCATCTCAACCGCGTTTGCGATCTACTTCGTTCTGTGGTGGGTCGTGCTGTTCCTGACGCTGCCGTTCGGCGTGCGCAGCCAGCACGAGGACGGCGTCGGCGCGCCCGGCACCGATCCCGGCGCGCCGATCGCAACCCAGATGGGCCGAAAGTTGATCTGGACCACTGTCATTTCGGCCGTGATTTTCGGCCTCGCCATGCTCGCCTATAATGCCGGCTATCTCTCCATCGAAAGGCTGTCGAAGCTGATGGGGATGCCGTTCTAGCCGATCAGTGTTGGCTGCCGGGAGAAGACCATGACCGTGTTTGAGCGAATCGTAATCGGGCTCCTGGTGCTGATGATCGCAGGCCTCGGCGCCACTTTCTACACCGACTGGAAGCTCGCCGTGCAGGTCCGCACGCTGAAATCCTTTGCCGAAAGCTATGTCTTTGCCGAAGCGGTCGCGGCTTGTGAGAGGACGCAAAGCTCGACGCCGTTCAAATGGAGCGGCGGCAAGAACACCTCGATTGTCGGCTTGAACTCGGTCAAGCTCGACAAGTTCACGGTGATTTCGAGCTACACGCTGGTCGCCGACGGCGTCTATTGCGACTACGATCCGGTCAAGCACAAGGCCAATATCGGCAACAATTTCCTCGAGCGTGAAGACTTCTAGTCGCCCGGACCTGGTCCCATGACGTCACCGCATCGATCGACCGGCGATCTCCGATCCCATCAATATCGAATCCTGAAGGAAGCCGATCTCCGCGACTACCTCTCCGGGCTTCCCGAGGTTACGGGAAGGCTGGGCGGGGAGCCGGGGAGCTGGACCATCGGCGAGGTGGGGGACGGCAACCTCAACCTCGTCTTTATCGTGAAGGGCACTAAGGGTGGCATCGCCGTCAAGCAGGCGCTGCCCTATGTGCGCCTGGTCGGCGAGAGTTGGCCGCTGCCGCTCTCGCGTTCGCACTACGAATATCTGGCGCTGACGCATCAGGCCCGGCTCGCGCCGGACCTGGTTCCGGCCGTGCTTCACCACAACGAGACGCTGGCGCTGGTCGCCATGGAACTGCTCGAGCCCCATATCATCATGCGAAGGGGGCTGGTGGCCGGGACCACATACCCGCGCTTCGTCGAGGATATCACGACCTTTCTGGCGCGGACGCTGTTCTTCAGCTCCGATTTCGCTTTGCCGGCGGCGGAAAAGAAGGACGGCATCGCGGCGTTTGCCGGCAATCATGCGCTATGCAAGATCACGGAAGATTTGATTTTCACCGATCCCTACCGTGTCGCCGAGCAGAACCGCTGGACGTCACCCTGGCTCGACGCGACGGCGGCAAGCTTCCGCGAGGACCTCGAGGCACATGTCGCGATCTCCCGTCTCAAGCTGAAATTCCTGGGTTCGCCGGAAGCCCTGATCCATGGCGATCTTCACACCGGCTCGATCATGGTGACCGAGCGCGAAACGCGGGTGATCGATCCGGAGTTCGCTTTCTATGGCCCGATGGGATTCGATATCGGCGCGGTGATCGGCAATCTCCTGATGAGCTATCTGGCGTCGCCCGGCCATGAACGCGCGGGAGAGCGGCGCGTCTTCGAGGCGTGGGTGCTGGAAACGATCGAACAGGTTTGGATCGAGTTCGCGCGCAAGTTCCTCGAGCTTTGGCGTAGCGACGCCAGGGGCGATGCCTATCCCGCGACGCTGTTTACAGGTCACGCCGGCGCTCAGCGACTCGAAGCCGAACGGCAGGCCTACATGGCAAGGTTATTCGCGGACACGGTGAGCTTTGCCGCGGCAAAGACCATCCGCCGTATCCTGGGGCTCGCACACAACATCGATTTCGAATTGATCGAGGATGAGAAGCTTCGTGCCACATGCGAAGCGCGGAGCCTGCGGCTTGCGCGCGACATGCTGGTGAATACCGGCTCGTTCCCGTCCATAAGTGCCGTGACCATGGCCGCCCGCGAAGTGCGCGACTGGCAGCCGGATTTCGCCCGGTAGGGTCTAATCCGCGGCCTTGGCCCGCAACCGCTGCGCATAGACGTTGATCACGAGCGCGGCGAGCAGGATCAGGCCGCGGATCAAGATCTTCAGGAAGCTGTCGATATTGACGTGGTCGAGCCCGTTGTTGAGCACGCCCAGCACGAACAGGCCGACAATGGTATTGCCGATGCCGCCGCGGCCGCCGAACAGGCTGGTGCCGCCGACCACGACGGCGGCGATCGAGTCGAGCAGATAGGTGTCGAATTCGTTCTGCTGGGCGCTGCCGAAATGGGCAACGCCGAGCATGCCGCCGATCCCCGCGCAGATCGCCGCGATCACCATGACGCTGCCGAGGATCAGATTGACGTTGAGGCCCGAATATTCCGCGGCCTCGCGGTTTCCGCCGACCATGTAGACATAGCGTCCGAAGCGCGTGTAGGTCAGCACGAGATGGCCCGCGAGCAGCATCACGGCTGCGACAATGACGATCCAGGGAATGCCGCCGATCGAGCCTGATCCGAGTGTCGAGATCAGGGGCGGCACCTTGTAGGCGATCTGGCCCCGCACCAGCAGCGCCGAAATGCCGGCCGCGATCTGCATCATGGCGAGCGTCATGATGAAGGAGGGAATGCCGATCAGCGTAAGCCCGAGCGCATTGACGAGGCCGAGCAGGGCGCAGAGCAACAGCGCGAGCAGGATCGCCGCCCATCCGGGCATCGGGATGTTGGCGATGTTCACATAGGATTCCTGCAGGGTGAAATAGGCGACCGCAATGCCCGTGACATTGGCGATGCTGGCGATCGAAAGATCGATTTCCGCGCAGAGGATGACGAAGGTCAGCCCCACCGCGATGACGCCCGTCACCGAAACCTGGGTCAGGATGTTGCCGATGTTGTCGATGGTGGCAAAGGACGGGCTTGCGACGGCGAAGAAGGCAAACAGCAGGATCAGCGTCAGGAACGGCGCGATGTTGCGCATCTGGGAGCGCAGAAACGGAGCAAGGCCGCGTGGCTTGCGATCCGCCGGAACTGTCTCACTGCTCGCCATCACGCTTCTCCGTCACGCCGCTTCCAGCAGGCGGTCCTTGCTCACCACCTCATTGGCGAACTCACGCACCACCGCACCGCGCTTGAGCACGAGGATGCGATCAGCCAAAGACAGCACCGTCTCCGGTTCTGTCGACAAGACGATGATCGCCAGACCCTTCTTACGGAGGTCGCGGACGATATTGATCACGTCATTCTTCGCGCCGACATCCATGCCGCGGGTGGGTTCACACAGCACCAGCAGCCGGGGCGGATAGGTCAGCCATTTCGCCAGCGCCACCTTCTGCTGGTTGCCGCCGGAGAGCATGCCGAGGTCGAGGCCGACGACCGGCGGCCTGATCTGCAATTGCTCGACCTGGCGTTTCGCAATGGCCCGCTCGCGAACGGGCTTGAGCAGCAGCGCCGAGATGCGCTCGAGGATGCTGATCGAGATGTTCTTGTAGACCGGCTCCTGATGGAACAACATCGCGCGCCGGCTCTCCGGCACCAGGGCAACGCCCGCGCGCCGCGCGCCTGCGGTGCTGCCGAACCTTCTCGGCCGGCCATCTACCGCGAGGGTTCCAGCATCGGGCTTCAGCTTACCGAACAGGATTCGCGACAGCTCCTGCTGCCCGCAGCCCATGAATCCGTAGATGCCCAGTACCTCGCCGGCGCGCGCCTCGAACGAGACGTCTTGCAGGCTGCGGGTAAGCGAGAGTTGGTCGACCTTCAGGACCACTGATCCGGCGTTCCGCGTCGGGAGCGTGAGGTCGTCGGTATAGCTGTGCTCCAGCGCTTCGCCGCCGCGGCCGATCATGGCTTCGATCAGCGCGCCCTTGGTCGTCGACGCGGCCGTTGTTTCCGCGACCTTCCGTCCGTTGCGGAACACCGTCACGATGTCGGAGACGCGCAGGATGTCCTCGATGAAATGCGAGATGAATACGATCGCGGTGCCTTCGTCGCGAAGTCGCCGCAGCGTCGCAAAGAGCCGCTCGACCTCCGGCGGTGAAAGCGCGGAGGTCGGCTCATCCAGGATGATGATACGGGCGCCCGAGAACAGGACGCGCGCGATCTCGATCAATTGCTGCAAGCCGATCGGGAGGTCGCCGAGCCGGGAGAGCGGATCGACATCGATGCCGAACCGCGCGAGTTGCTCGCCGGCTTCGCGCGCCATGCGCCGCCACTGCACGAGGCCGAGGCGGTTGGTCGGCTGGTTGCCGAGAAACACGTTCTCGGCCACCGTGAGATCAGGCGCGACGCTGAGCTCCTGATGCACCATGGCAATGCCGGCGGCACGCGCGTCGCGCGCCGACCGGAAGCGGGTCTCGCGCCCGTCCAGCAGGAAACGCCCGGAGAACTCCGGGTGCACGCCGGCGATGATCTTCATCAGCGTGCTCTTGCCCGCGCCGTTCTCGCCGACGAGACCATGGATCTCGCCGGGGAGAAGCGCGAAGTCGACCCCGCGCAGCGCCTCGACGCCGCCGAAGCTCTTGCTGATGCCCTGCAGCTCGAGGATGGGGGAAGAGCCTACCGTCATGGACGGCTCAGATCAGGAAATGATCCTCCATCCACTGCATGCCGGGCGCATTCGCCTTGGTCACCACCGGACCGTCGGTGACGACGCTCTTCGGAATGCCCTTTCCGCTCTTCTCGCCCGCGACCACAGCCGCGACGCCCGCCACAATGGCGCCGCCATGGATGCGGCAGGAGGGATTGCGGACGGTTGCGAACATCCGGCCTTCGCTGACGGCCTGGATCGCCGGCGGCATGGCGTCGACCCCGCCGATCAGGATGTTGGTGCGGTTATGCGCCTTCATGATGTTGGAGGCGGCGAGCGCCATGTCGTCATTGTGGAAGAAGGCGGCGTCGATCTGCGGATATTTGGTGAGATAGGTCTCCCACAGCCGCGCGGTCTTGGAGACATCCCAATCCGCCGGCTGGGTGTCGAGCACCTCGATACCCGGATATTGCTTGATCACCGAATTGAAGCCCTTGGCGCGGCCTTGCGCACCGGTATGGCCGAGCGCGCCCTGCGTCATGATCACCTTGCCCTTGCCGTTCAGCGCATTCACGAGGGCCTGGGTCACCGAGGCGCCCATGAATTCATTGTCGGGGGCGAGGAAAGAGTGAACATTGATCTGATCGAGCGGCGCGATCAACGTGTCCATGTCGATCACGGGCGTGCCGGCATCGATCATCTTCTGCACGGGCTGGGTCAACGTGCCGATGCCGAACGCCTGGATCGCGACGAAATCCCACTTCTGCGAAGCCATGTTGTCGATGGCGGCGCGCTGCTTGACGGCGTCGAGCTGGCCGTCGAACCAGGTCACCTCGACATTGAACAGCTTGCCCCACCATTCGGCGGCCTGCTTGCCCTGGGCGCACCAGGTGGCCTGCAGGCCGGCGTTGGAGAAGGCGGCTTTCAGCGGCTTTTCCGAACGTCCCACCTCTGCCGCGAGCGCCGCTGTGCTCATGCCCAATCCGCCGAGCAAGGCACTTGCGGCGCCGGCGGTCGCCACCGCCTGGAGAAGGTCGCGCCTGGTGGTTGAGGATTTGTCATTCCCGGACATCGCTCACTCCCTTGTTGCTATTTGTCGCCGACGGCGTCGTTGCTCGCGCCCCGGATGAAAGGCAGTGTCTCACAATCGGACTGTTCCCGCTATGGGTTGCCGATGTTGCAGAGCGAAGGGAAGAATAGGGACGTCAGGCGTCGCTTTGCGCGACAACGCCTTCAATCTCGGCCAATAATTTCTTCCACGCCGCATCGATCTCGTCCGACCAGTCGGCGCCGAGCAGCTCGCGCAAGATCGCGGCGATCACGCCGAAGAACGCGACGAACAGATCGCGGGGTGTGCCGTAGGCGTCGTGCGAGGACAGCTCGCATTCGATCATGCGGAATTTGCCGCTGCGCTCGCCGGCGAAATCCAGGATCGATTCGATCGTCATCGACAGCATCGAGCCTTTGACGAGCTCGCTGCCCTCGGTGCGAAACATCGCGCGCGTCTCCGGGTGCTCGCGATGCAGGCGCGCGTAGACCAGCGGCGTCAGATCCTCGCAGCGCTCTGCGGCAAGTTCGAAGCTCAATTCAATCGGATTTGCCGATGACATGATTTGCGATTGCTAGGTCTCAATAAAAAAAGAGCAGGGCGCCAAGCCCTGCTCCAAAAATTGTGTCGACCCTGTTTTCCCGCAAATTCGGATTTGGTGTTGATTGGCGGGTTGACGCTGCTTGTGCGCGTCAGGGTTCCTCCCGAGACTTGGACCACCAGACTTTGACCTTGCGGCGAGCCTGAGGCAGAATTGGTAGACTATCTTTTTGATCTTGTCACCATTTTCGGCAACGAATGTTCAAAGTTCATGCAGTTTTCGAAATGATTGGAAATTGCCCACCTTGAACTGCGCCTGTATGCACACATTTGCGTTAAGGTAATATAGTAAGGAGTTTCGCCTGCCTCCGGGCGGGCAAAAACCCTTGATGGTTCGGATATTTCCGGCCCGCGATCAAAGATATTTGGTCGTTTCCGCCATTATGTGCCTCATGTGTGGCGCAAATGACATCGACTCGCGCCAAGGCCGATGATTACCTATTGAGTGGATGGTTCCCACGGATGCGGCGGCGCTTACATAAATTCCTTCCGATCGTCATGATCGCCCTGATGGTGCAGATTTTTGCACCCATCGCCGCGTGCTGGGCTGCTGCGATCGCCGCCTCCGACCCACTGGGCGCGGCTGAAATTTGCCATGACGCGTCGGGCACCGCTGGCCTGCCGGGCGACCAGAACGGCCAGCATCGCGAGCATGGCGGCATGTGCTCGATCTGCTGCCTCGCCAGCGCAAGCGCTTCCGTCGATACGTCAGCGCCGGTGGCGCTGGCCAATCTCTATCGCGATTCAGCGCGCGCCATCTGGCACGAACAGGCGCCGCATCTTTCGAGCGCGCGCATTGGCTCGAACGCGCAAGCGCGCGCGCCGCCTTTTCTTTCCTGACCGGACTTGAACCGGCCGGCGCGGCTTGAGCCGCGCGGGCGGATGCTCGTTTAGCGGCGGACGCGTGGGCGTCGCCGCCAGGAAGGTATTTCAGGAATGTTCCGTGTTCATGCCCTTTGCGGCGCAAGCGCTGTTGCCATGGCGCTGGGGCTGGTCGCGCCCGCAAGGATGGCCATCGCTCAAGGAGGTGAGACGCTGCCGCCAGTTACGGTGGAGGCGCCCGCTGCGGTCCGCGCCAAACCCGCCGCCCCCAAATCAGGAAGCCGCGCGGCTTCGGTTCGCCGACAGGCCGAGCCGGCGGCAGCGCGCACCGCGGCCGTCACCGCGGCCTCTGCGCCGAGCGCCACGCCTAGCGTGGCGCGTGACAGCCTCAATCAGGCGCCAGCCGGTCAGACGGCAACGACGATCGACCGAAGCCAATACGAAGAGCGGCCGGCGTTCTCGGTGGCCGATGTCTTGCGCGATAGCCCGGGCATCTCGATCAAGCAGGGCAACGGGCCGCGGGATATCGGCATTTCCATACGCGGTTCGAACGCGCGCAACGGCTTCGGCATTCGTAACGTGGTGATCTTCGATGACGGATTTCCGGTTACCCAGCCCGACGGCCTTTCCCGCAGCGACCTCATCGACCCGCACGCCTATGGTGCGATCGACGTCATCAGGGGGCCATCCTCGGCGCTCTATGGCAACTATGCCACGGGTGGCGCACTGAACTTTCGGACGCGGCCGGGCGGCACCATCAACGGAGCCGAATACGGCACGGAAGGCGGAAGCTTCGGCTATCTCAACAACTACATGACCGCCGGCCAGAAGGCCGGCAATTTCGAGGCTTCGCTGTTCGCCAGCGACGCGCGAGGCGATGGTTTCATCCAGAACAGCTGGTTCAACACCCAGACGGTGAACTTCCTTGCTACGTTGAAGGCCACATCGGACGACCGCTTCACGTTCAAGCTGATCAACAATGATCTGTCCACACGGCTACCGGTGCGGCTGTCGCTCAACCAGTACTACCAGAACCCGTTCCAGTCCGGCTGCGAAGTGCCGGGTACGCTCGGCTGCGGAACACAGTCGCTTTTCATCAACGGCTTCAACGGAGCCAAGACGCCGCAGACCGCGATCGTGGCGGGCTTTGGCCGCGACGATCGCCGGACCATCGTCGGCGGCCGCTGGGAGCACGATTTTGACAACACGGCCACCTGGCGCAACCAGTTCGTGTTCGATGATCGCAACATCAACCAGCCCACAGGCGCGACCAGCGCGATCGGAGATTTCCCGTCGTACAACTACATGAGCGATGTGACCAAGCGGGGCGAACTGTTTGGGATGGACTCCACCACCTTTATCGGCGGTTGGTATAATACGCTCACGACGACCAGCAATACGATCAACGTGATGCCGGGGGGCAACGCCACACTTGGCTTGTTGCAAAGCAGCCAGTTCCAGTCGACGAGCAATTACGGCGCGCGCGCGCGGGAGGAACTCAAGCTCGTTCCCTCGATGACCGCGATTGCCGGTATCGGCTGGGAAACGACGAATCTGAACGGCGTCAATACCGCCTATGCCTATCCCGTGATCAACAATCCGGCGGTCGTCTCCACGGCGGTTACGAGGGCAGCGCCGCAGTTCCGCAATACGGCGCCAGAACTCGCGCTGGTCTACAAGCCGGATAACGAATGGCAATGGCGGGCGCGCGTCGCGACCGGTTACGGCACGCCGCAAGTCAGCAATCTCTTCGTGCTGCCCAGCGGCCTGTCGGGCAACAACACCTCGCTCAAGACGCAGACCAATCTGGGCTACGATCTCGGCGCCGATTGGACGCCGAACAACGCCGTCAAGGTAAGCGCGACGGCCTTCTACGAGTTCTTCAACAACGAACTGGTGACACAGGCAACGCCGATCGCCGGCGTTACCTACACCTTCAACGCTCCGCGCTCGGAACATCGCGGTGTCGAGCTCGCCGCCCTCTGGCGCTTCTATGAGGGATGGCAGTTCACGGCGGCTTATACCCATCTGGACGAGGTCTACACGGACTACACCGAAAGCATCGGGCTATTCAGCTTCAACCGGGTCGGCAACAAAATCCCGGGCATCTCGCCGAACGAATTCACGGCGCGGCTCGGTTACGACGAGCTTCACGGAGCGTTGACCGGGCTTGGCGGCTTTGTCGAGCTAGTGTGGAAGGATTCCTTCTACATGGATAACGCCAATCTCCTGAAGGCACCTGGTTATGACCTGGTCAATGTCAACCTGCACTACAAGACCGATCTCGTTTCGGACTATTTCCGGAAGCTCAACCTGTTCTTCGAGGTCCGTAACGTCTTCGACAAGACCTATGTGGCCTCTGCCAACAATATCGCGAACACCGTGACGGCGGCCGGTATCCAGAATCCCGGCAGCGTGCTCGCCGCGACCCAGACCGGATCGATTTATGCCGGGTCGCCGCGCGCCTTCGTCGCGGGAATGAAGATCGCCTTCCGGTGATCGATATCGAGGAACCGATCATGATGCACCGACCATTGATTCTCGCGCTGGCGCTGACGCTCTCGCAGGGGTGCGCCTGGGCCCAGATGAGTCACAATCACGTATCGGAAGCGGCTTGCGAGACGACTGAACTGCGTTGTGCGAGCAAGGTTACGGCCGTATTCGGCAAGGAGGGGACATTGTGGCTTGCCTGGATGGCGGGCGGGCAGGTTTCCGTCGCAAGCTCGAAGGATGTGGGAGGGACTTTCTCCTCACCGGTTCAGGTGACCCAGGGACAGCTCAATCTGGATTGGGGGCCCGACGCCCGTCCAAAGATCGCGCTTGATCGCAGCGGCAACATTGCCCTGGCGTTTTCGATCTTCAGGGACAAGGCGTTCAACGGCCAGGTGCTGTACACGCACTCGACCGATGGAGGGAAAACTTTCGCCCCGCCGCAACCGATCACCGACAACACCGAGAGCCAGCGTTTCGAGGCGCTCGCGTTCGACCCGGACGGTACGGTGTTTGCAGCATGGCTGGACAAGCGCAACCGCGTTCCAGCGCAACAGAGCGGCAAGAAATACGATGGCGCCGGACTGTTCTTCGCGACGTCGAAGGACGGCGGGGCAACGTATTCGCAGGCTCAAATGGCGTTCGACAACACCTGCGAGTGCTGCCGGCTCGCTCTCGCATTCGATCATGCCGGCCATCCCGTGGTCGTGTTCCGGAACATCTTCGAGGGAGGCGTTCGGGATCATGCGATCGTGACGTTTGCTGATCTGGGGACGCCCGGGGAACTGCATCGGGTCAGCCAAGACGATTGGCAGATTGCGGCCTGTCCCCATCATGGGCCGAGCCTGTCGATTTCGGCGTCAGGAACGTATCACGTCACCTGGTACACCAACGGCAAGGTTCGCAAGGGTCTATTCTATGCGCAGTCGCGGGATGGCGGCAAAACCTTCTCCGATCCGATGCCGGTCGGGCAGGCGGACAAGGCTCCATCTCGCCCCTACGTGATCGCCGGGCCGCAGGGAACGGCGATACTATGGAAGGAATTCGATGGCGAAAAGACGTCGGTCAACCTGATGATATCGGCGGATGACGGAAAGACGTGGTCCAGGCCGAGGACAATCTCCACCACCACGGACTCGTCAGATCATCCGCTTTTGGTGTCGGACGGCCGGCAATACTACCTTTCCTGGATGACGAAAGCCGACGGCTATCGCCTGCAACCGATCGAGGGCGAACCATGAAACGACTGCTACTCGGGCCGATACTGCTGCTGGCATTCGGGCCGTTGGTCTCGGCCTCCCAGGAATCCGAACTCAAGCCATTCGAGCGTGGAAGCTGGCAACAGCTGCTGCATTCGCACGCCGGTCATCCGACGCTGGTGCATTTTTGGGGAGTGACGTGCGGTCCCTGCAAGGTCGAATTGCCCGAACTCGGAGAGTTCATGAAGCAGCACCCCGCCGTCGATGTTGTCACCATCAGTGCCGACCTCGTTCCCAACCTTTCGACCGCGACCCGATCGATGCTGCAGAATGCCGGCCTGTCGTCCGCCGAAAACTGGATTTTCAGCGATGGCTTTGCGGAGCGGCTGCGATTCGAAATCGATCCAGCCTGGCAGGGCGACATCCCGCGGACCATGCTGATCTCGCGCGATGGCGAGATCACAACGATTGAAGGATCGGCGGAGATCGCTGCGCTTGAGAAATGGTCCGACGAGCAGGCCGCGTCGGCCAAGTGAAAGTGGCACCGCCCAGAAGAGAAAGGAAACAACCATGATTTCATTCCAGCGCATTGCAGCTTGCTTCGCTGTTGCCGCGGTCCTGTTCGCCACATCAGCACGCGCCGAGGACGTCAAGGCTGGCGATCTCGTGATCTCGCAGGCCTGGAGCCGCGCCACGCCGGGCGGCGCCAAGACCGGCGGTGGCTACCTGACGATCGAGAACAAGGGCAGCGCGCCTGACAAGCTTGTCAGTGCAACGGCCGACGTGGCCGGCAAGGTCGAGGTGCATGAGATGGCCATGAACAACGGGGTCATGACCATGCGCCCGCTAGAAAACGGCCTCACCATCGATCCCGGCAAGACCGTCAAGCTCGCGCCGGGCGGCTATCATCTGATGATGATGGATCTGAAAAATCCGCTGAAGCAGGGCGACAAGCTGCCCGTCACGCTGCAATTCGAAAAGGCTGGCAAGGTGGCGATCACGCTGGACGTACAGGGCGTCGGCGCGAAGGGACCGGCGGGCGGCATGGAGATGAAGAAGATGCCGGACCACAAGGGCATGAAGATGTGAAGTGATGAATATCTCTTGGTTTGATTGGCCCTTTCGGATGCGTCCGAAACAGTCCGCGTTCGTCATCCTGTGTGTGATCGGTGCTTGCCTCTCGACACGTCACACCGCCGCGGCGCCGGATGATGAGAGCTTCTTCACACATCTTCACACCGAGAAGGCGATGGCGAATGTCACGGTCTCGCCTGGACGGTCCGGTCCGGTTGACATCACGATTCAATTGGAGACCGTGGATGAGACGCCCCTGACCGCAAAGGGCGTCTCGATCACGCTCTCCGACATAGCGACAGGCCGCAAATTGCCGGCCATCGCGGCGTCTCGCTCCGGCGAGGACGGCTGGCATGCGAAAGTTGCGTCGCTGGCTTCGGGAACATGGATGCTCGGGCTTGCTATTTCCATTTCCGATGCCGACGAGGTCCGGGTGGCGTCGCCGATCCTGATCAAGTGAGCCCGGAGGCGACGATGCTGCAAGTACCTGGGGATCAGGACGGATGGTAAGCATGCTGAAAGCGCAAACCATCCCTAGGATCCCGTCACAGGCTCCGCTGACCGCGGTGCCGCACGGATTTGTGTCGTACGGATGGGTCGTCGAAGTGGTGATGGCTGAATGGTTGCTTGATCGCAAATTCTTTGCGGTCGGCACCGAACTTGCTGCGGATGCCGAAGAGTCTGTCCTTCTCTATCCCGGTATTGTGCCATCGGACCAACGCATAGCGAGGCGATGTCTTTCTTTAGCCGAGCTTTCCGAGCTAAGACTGAGGGCTGGAGCGGTCCGCCCATACGGGTCGAGTTTACATTTGTCAGGGAACGTTTGATGGAAGTGGCTGCAATAGCGGTCGGCGTCGCCCTTAACCCTTGATGAATTCCAGCCATGCACGCCGAACGTCTCAGCAAAAATGCATGAAGCCGCAGTTTGCAACGGAATTTTCGGCGCCATCGCGGGTACATTCAAATCGATGAGAACATCGAGAGGCCCGAGATGCCGAAAAATTCATATGTGACGCTGCTCGCGGTGGTGGCCGTATCCCCCGCGGCTGCGCATGTCATGCTGGAAGGCAAGCAGGCCGCTGTTGGCGCGGAGTTCAAGGCCGTGTTCGTCGTCTCGCATGGCTGCGCCGGTTCGCCGACGATCAAGCTGCGCGTGCAGATTCCCGAAGGCGTGATTGCGACCGAAGCTACGCCGGTCGCCGGCTGGAATGTCGAGACCGTCAAGGGCAAGTACGGCGGTGAATACGACTACAAGGAGGGCGCCAAGGTCTCCGAGGGCATCAAGGAAGTCGCCTGGAGCGGCGGCAAGCTGCCTGACAAGACCCGGCAGGAGTTCGTGATTGCGACCTACCTCACCGGCGGCCTCAAGCCGAACACCACGCTGTATTTCCCCGTGGTGCAGGAATGCGAGCAGGGCGTGAGCCGCTGGATCGAGATTCCGCCCGATGGCGCCACCCACTCGCATGAGGGCAAGTGGCCTGCGCCCGGCGTGAAACTGACAAAGCCCTGATGCGTGTTCTCGCCGCGCTGCTGTTGCTGGTCTGCTTTGCCGGCGAGGCGTCGGCGCACGCCTCGCTCGCCTTCGCCGAGCCGCGCGACGGCACCGTGTTGGCGCAGCCGCCGAAGACGGTTCAGTTGCGCTTCAACGAAAGCGTGACCGCAGGCGCGGTCAATCTGATCGATGCCTCGGGCAAGCTGCGGTCAGATACGAGCGTCGAAGCGAAGGACGAAGCAATCACCGTTGCGCTACCGGCCGATTTGCCTAACGGCACACAGATCATCAGCTACCGCGTGATCTCGCAGGACGGCCATCCCGTGTCAGGGGCGATCACCTTCTCCATCGGCGAGCCCACCGCCAACAAGGCGCCTGAAAATGCCGATGCCGGGATCAACGGATTGATCTGGCTGTCGCGGATCGGCCTCTATCTCGGGCTGTTCTTTGGCATCGGCGGGGTGTTTTTTCTGAGCTGGATCGCGCGAGAGAAGTTGGCCTCGAGGCCAATCGCAATCGCTCTGATCATCGGGATGGCAGGCGCAGTGGCCTCACTCGGCCTTCAGGGCCTCGATGTGCTGGGCTTGCCGCTCACGGGCGTCTTTGCCGCAGCTCCCTGGAAGATCGCGCTCGGCACTAGCCTCGGGCCTTCAATGCTAATTGCGATAACGGCGCTAGCCCGGATATCTCACACTATCTTTGCACTATCGGGGCGCATTGCGCGGTGGCAAGTCGGCTTTTTGGGGATGTGCAGGCTCGTTGCGTCCGGGGGACGCGAGCGGAGCCTGGGATTTTGCTGGGCTGCGGGGGGGCAGCGAAGGACTGGTCTCAGTGGGCCTGGGATAATGCCGCAGTTGTTCCGCGCTGCGGCGGCGCGTGTCAGGCGGGCGAGCCGCGAGCGCTGGCGGCGGCGAGACGGACGGCCGCGCAGCCCCAGACCTCTGCCGCCGGACAGCTCGATGCCATCGCGATCTTGATGCGGCGGACGCTGACGCGCACGAGCGCGCCGATCTTAAGCAGCTTGAGACGGATGGTGCCGCAGCTCGCGTTGGCAAACGGCGTGTGATGCAGTCCGATCCGGCGCACGGCGCAGAGTAGGACGTAGGCGAACGATGCCAACCACAGACGCAGCTGGTTGGCGCGCATCGTGGCGGTCGAGGTGCGATCGGCATAAAGATCGAGCTGGCACTCCTTGATCCGGTTCTCCATATCGCCGCGAGCGCAGTAGAGTTTTTCGTAAAGATATTTGGGCTTGCATTCGGCTCGCTTGAGTGAGGTCACGACGAAGCGCGGGTTGGCTTCGTCCTCGGTGAACTCGGCCTTGCCGACAACGCGGCGCTCGCGGCTCCAACTGCGGCGCGTCGTCCACCGGAAGTCCTTGAAGTACCGCGCCGGCTTGCCGGTCCGCCGGCTCTTCGCCTCGGCCTGGACGATCTCGCTTGCGATCTCGGCAATCAGGCGGTCGTTCTTCTGCAAGCCCAACAAGAAGTCCACGCCGCTCGCTTCGCACCAAGCCATCAGTTCCTCCCGCGCAAACCCGCTGTCGGCGCGAACGAGAATGCGCACGTGCGGCCAGCGGCGGCGAATCTGCGCGACGATACGCGCCACCTCCTGCGCCGCTCCCGCCGCCGCGTCCATGCTCGCCGGCCGCAGCTTGGCCGCCAACAGGTGGCGTCCGCAGAACACGTAGAGCGGCAGGTAGCAGTAGCAGTCGTAATAGCCGTGGAAGAAGCGTCCCTCCTGCTCCCCGTGCACCGGATCGTCGGTCGCATCGAGATCGAGGATGATCTGTTGCGGTGGGCGCTCATGCGCGTCCACGAACAGCTCGACCAGGAGCCGCTTGATGGCAATCGGATTGTGACTGATCCGATGATAGCGCGTCGGCTGCAACCGGCTCAGTTCCAGCCGGTTCAGCGTCGACTTGCCGGCAACCGGCGCGCAGTCCTCGCGTCTGGCTGCCAGCTTGCCCGCCAGCACCGCCATCATCGGGTCGTGGCGCAACTCGTCGTGGTCATTGAGGTCCTCATAGCCAAGCGCGATCCCAAACACCCGCTGCGTCAGCAAGGTTACGACCTCATGCTCGATCAGATGTTGGCGGCGTGTGTCGTGGAAGCACGCGGCAAACCGCTCCGTCAGCTTGATCGCACGATCTGCCGCCCCGAGAAGCAGCGCTCCAGCATCCGAGGTGATCGCCCCACCGTCGAATCCGCCCACAACTTCGCGTCCTTCAACAGCTGCAAATCCAAACAAATCCGCGCTACACTCTGTCCGCATCGGGGCGCTCCTCGAATCGCTCGAAAGATGTTGCTGCACAACTACTTTCGCTGATTCGGCGTCCCGATGCGCCTATTTGGGTGAGATATCCGGGCTAGCCTTGGGCCTTGTCGTGTTGCGGAGCGGTTTGTCGGCCGGCTCGCGTGCGTTATCGACACTGGCGCTCGCAGGAACAGGTCTCTCGCTCGCGGCGAGCGGGCATGCCGCAACCGCGCCGCCGGAAATCCTGACGCGGCCGGCGGTCTTTCTTCATGGCGTTAGTGTAGCCTTCTGGCTCGGGGCATTCGCGCCGCTGGCTGCGATCCTTCAAGAGCAAGCCAAGCCGCTCCCGATCCTGCAGCGCTTTTCCAGCGTTGCGATCGTGGTGGTCGCCGTCCTGGCGCTCACTGGCCTCACGCTCGCAACCATCCAGCTCGAAAGCTTTGCCGCGCTGGTTACCACCAAATACGGCATCATCCTCTCGATCAAACTTGTACTCGTAGCTGCACTGCTGGTGTTAGCTGCGCTAAATCGCTTCCGCTTCACGCCGGCCATGGCGCGCAATGCAAATGCCACCAAGCCGCTGTCGCGATCGATCTTGCTGGAGGGAGTGCTCGCTGTTGGCATCCTCTCCGTCGTCGCCGGCTGGCGCTTCACGCCGCCGCCGCGTTCGCTCGTCCCCGATGCGCCGCTCGCGCTCCACATCCACAGCGACAAGGCGATGTTCCAGGTGCTGGTCTCGCCGGGCAGGGTGGGCTCGGATGATTTCGTGCTGCAGCTGATGAACGGCGACGGCACGCTCTTGCACGCCAAGGAGGCGACGCTGACCTTGAGCCTGCCGGAACGCGGCATCGACGAAATCGAACGCCAGGGGACCTTGGGCCCGGATGGTTTCTGGCACGTCGCCAAGGTGCCGCTCACCGTGCCCGGCCGCTGGCATGCCCGGATCGATGCGCTGGTGACCGATTTCGAGAAAATCACTCTGGAGGACGATATCGACGTGGCGACGCAATGAGGGCTTGCAACAAAACGCCAGAAAATCAGCCCACTTAGCGGCTTTTCCTCGACCCCGGTCTTGTGTTTTGGCCGTCAATCCGCTTTCACTGCCTCTCCAATTTCGAATCCTTAGAGCGTAGCCATGCGATTGTCCCGGTTCTTTCTGCCCATCCTGAAGGAGAATCCCAAGGAAGCAGAGATCGTTTCGCATCGGCTGATGCTGCGCGCAGGCATGATGCGGCAGGAAGCGGCCGGCATCTATGCCTGGCTGCCGCTCGGCTTTCGTGTCCTGAAGAAGATCGAGCAGATCGTGCGCGAGGAACAGGACCGCGCCGGTGCGCTCGAATTGTTGATGCCGACCCTGCAGCTTGCCGACCTCTGGCGCGAGAGCGGCCGCTATGACGCCTATGGCCCGGAAATGCTGCGCATCGCCGACCGCCACAAGCGCGAGCTGTTGTACGGGCCGACCAACGAGGAAATGATCACCGAAATCTTCCGGGCCTACGTAAAGTCCTACCGCAGCCTTCCGCTCAATCTCTATCACATCCAGTGGAAATTCCGCGACGAGCAGCGCCCGCGCTTTGGCGTCATGCGCGGCCGCGAATTCCTGATGAAGGACGCCTATTCCTTTGACATCGATGAGGCCGCGGCGCGGCGCGCCTACAACAAGATGTTTGTCGCCTATTTGCGCACCTTTGCGCGGATGGGGTTGAAGGCGATCCCGATGCGCGCCGAGACCGGTCCGATCGGCGGCGATCTCAGCCACGAGTTCATCGTGCTGGCCGAGACCGGCGAGTCCGGCGTTTTTTGCAACAGGGACGTGCTCAACCTGCCGATCCCCGACGCCAGCGTCGACTATGACAGCGATCTGACGCCGATCATCAAGCAATGGACTTCGGTCTATGCCGCCACCGAAGACGTCCACGATGCCGCGCGCTTCGAGGCGGAAGTGCCGGCGGACAAGCGCGTGCACACCCGCGGCATCGAGGTCGGGCAGATCTTCTATTTCGGCACCAAATATTCCGATTCGATGAAAGCGCTGGTCGCCGGCCCTGATGGCGTGGAGGTGCCGATCCATGGCGGCTCCTATGGCGTCGGCGTCTCGCGTCTGGTCGGCGCCATCATCGAGGCCTGCCACGACGATGCCGGCATCAAATGGCCGGAGGCGGTGGCGCCGTTCCGCGCCGTCATTCTCAACCTGAAGCAGGGCGATGCGACCGTCGATGCGGCCTGCGAGAAGCTCTATGCCGATCTCGCCGCCAGGGGTGTCGACGTGCTCTATGACGATACCGACCAGCGTGCCGGCGCCAAATTCGCCGCCAGCGACCTGATCGGCATTCCCTGGCAGATCATGGTGGGGCCGAAGGGCCTCGCCGAGGGCAAGGTCGAGCTGAAGAAGCGCGCGGACGGCTCGCGCGAGAATCTCGCCCCGGCGGATGTTTTGGCCCGCTTCTAGCCGGGGTTTTTAGGTCGCCTCGTCGTCGGGTACGCGTTGATGCGCAAAGCGCATCGGCTCACGCGTTTGCGCGGCGTCAGGTTCCCCTCATACAGAAACATGAACAAGCTCAACTCGTACTGACGCGCGATTTGCGGGAGCCAAGCGTGAGGAAAACTCAGGGATTCGTTGGCCGGGGCTCGTTTACCGCACTATGATCCACCGGATTCTCCGGGGATTCGTGCTGCCTCGAAACGGGCCAAATACTTCGCGGGAAACCTTTGAAGATAAAGAAAAAACCATAATCATGGGATTATCGGGCGATGGATGAGACCATGAATGAACCGCTTCAAACCGCGCCTTTCGCAGCCTTCGAATGGATGCTGTCCGCGCGCTATTTGCGCGCGCGCCGCAAGGAGGGGTTCATCTCCGTCATCGCGGGCTTTTCCTTTCTCGGCATCATGCTCGGCGTCGCCACGCTGATCATCGTGATGGCGGTGATGAACGGCTTTCGCAAGGAACTGCTGGACAAGATTCTCGGCCTCAACGGCCACATCCTGGTGCAGCCCTTGGAATCGCCGCTGACCGACTGGAAGGACGTCGCCGAGCGTATCAGTCAGGTGCAGGGCATCAGGCTGGCCGCACCCGTGGTGGACGGCCAGGCGCTGGCGTCCTCGCCGTTCAACGCCTCCGGCGTGTTCGTGCGCGGCATTCGCGCCGATGACCTGAACAACCTCACCTCGATTGCCAAAAACATCAAGCAGGGCACGCTCGAGGGATTTGACGAAGGGCAGGGGGTCGCGATCGGCCGCCGGCTCGCCGATCAATTGTCGCTGCATGCCGGCGACAGCATCACGCTGGTCTCGCCCAAGGGCGCGGTAACCCCGATGGGCACGACGCCGCGCATCAAGCCCTACAAGATCACGGCGGTGTTCGAGATCGGCATGTCGGAATACGATTCGACTTTCGTGTTCATGCCGCTGCCGGAGGCGCAGGCCTATTTCAACCGCGTCAACGATGTCTCGGCGATCGAAGTCTTCACCACCAATCCGGATCGTATCGAGGTCTTCCGCAAGAACGTCACCGAGGCAGCCGGCCGGCCGGTGTTCCTGGTCGACTGGCGGCAGCGCAATTCGACCTTTTTCAACGCGCTCCAGGTCGAGCGCAATGTCATGTTCCTGATCCTCACCATGATCGTGCTGGTGGCGGCGCTGAACATCATCTCCGGCCTGATCATGCTGGTGAAGGACAAGGGCAGCGACATCGCGATCCTGCGTACGATGGGCGCTTCGCAAGGCTCGATCATGCGGATCTTCCTGATCACCGGCGCCTCGATCGGCGTGGTCGGCACCTTGACCGGGTTCTGCGTCGGCCTCCTGATCTGCGTGAACATCGAATCGATCCGGCAGTTCCTGTCCTGGGTCACCAATACCGAGCTGTTCGACCCCACGCTCTACTTCCTCTCCAAGCTTCCGGCCGAGATCGACGTCGGCGAGACTACCGCGGTCGTGATCATGGCGCTGACGCTGTCGTTCCTGGCGACGCTCTACCCGTCGTGGCGCGCCGCGCGCCTCGATCCGGTCGAAGCGCTGCGGTACGAGTGAGGGGCTGATGGCGGAGGGGGCGGAAGCGCAAGATGTACCGGTCATCTATCTCCACGAGATAAAACGCCAGTACATGCAGGGCGACGTGCCGCTGGTGATCCTCGACGGCGCCAAGCTTGCGCTGTGGGCGGGGCAGTCGGTCGCCCTCGTCGCCCCGTCCGGTTCGGGCAAGTCGACGCTGCTGCATATCGCGGGGCTGTTGGAGAGCCCCGATGATGGCGAGGTCTATGTCGCGGGCGCGCCGACCTCGCAACTGTCGGACATGGAGCGCACGCAGATCAGGCGCACCGATATCGGCTTTGTCTACCAGTCGCATCAACTCTTGCCGGAGTTCTCCGCGCTCGAAAACGTCATGTTGCCCCAGATGATCCGCGGGCTGAAGCGTTCGGAGACGATCAAGCGTTCGACCGAGATATTGGCTTATCTCGGCCTCGCCGATCGCATCCGGCATCGGCCTGCGGAACTCTCCGGCGGCGAGCAGCAGCGCGTTGCGATCGCGCGCGCGGTTGCGAATGCGCCGCGGGCGCTGCTTGCGGACGAGCCGACCGGCAACCTCGACCCCAACACCGCCGATCACGTGTTCCAGGCGCTGATGCAGCTGGTGAAGGCGACGAATGTCGCCATGCTGATCGCGACCCACAACATGGAGCTTGCGGGCCGGATGGATCGGCGGGTGTCGATCGTTGACGGTCACATCGTCGAGCTCGAGTAAATACCTAGGCACTCAGGGCTTGATCACAGTCATCTTGAACGGAGCGCTGTTGGCGGCCGCGTGCGCCACCGCCTCGTTGGCGTGATCGAGATCGAAGCCGACGGCTTCGAACTGATTGAGATCGACAAGCCCGGAGCGGATCAGGTTGATCAACTTCGTCGCCGCTTCAGGCGGATACATCCAGACACCATGGACGGTGATGCAGTTCCGCATGATCCAGGGGTAGGGTAGGTCGAGGCCGGCGCCACCCAGCATCCCGACGCCACCCATGAGCACGACGCGGCCATAGGGCCGTACCGCCATGATGGCGGCCCGTACGGCGGTCGTGGGCGCTGATGGCGGCAGGATATCCATCACGCAATCAATTCCGCCTGATACGGCCTGCTTCATCCGTTCGCGATCTTCGTCCTCGTCGCCGGTTAGCTTGATCGTGCGCACGCGATCGCCGAAGCGCTGCTTGAGGTCGGCCAGCACCATCTCGTTGCGGCCCGGCGCTATGACACAAGCAGCGCCCATCCCAAGCGCCACGGCCACCGCGGAGCTGCCGAAATTGCCGGTTGCGCCGCTCACCAGCACTGTCTCGCCCGCTTCGAGTTTCGCGGCCAGGAAGCCGCCATAGGGCACCAGCAGCGTGCCGAGCGCGCACCATTGCGCGGCCTCAGCCGCATCGATGGCGCCGAGCCGTTTCACGTTCTCGGTCGGCACCCTTATCTGCTCGGCGAACGAGCCGTGCCTGAAATATTGCTGCAGCTTCATGCCGCCGGCGCCGCGCGCACTCCAGCCTTGCAGCGTGATGTCGGGTGACAGAACGTCGTCGCGCGAACGTACCGTCGGATCGCAAGCCACCCAGTCGCCGATAGCAAGATGCGTGGCGTCTGGACCGATGGCGCGCACCCGGCCGATGCCGCCCGCACCGGGAATGACCGGCAGGTCAAGCATGTACTTCCGCTCACCGCTGAACACTTCGTTGGCATAGGACAATACGCGCGTGGCGACGACGTCGACGATGACCTCGCCGGTACCGAGGACCGGATCGGGCGCGGTCTCGATCGCAAGCGGTGTTCCGAATGATTTGAGAATGGCGGCTTTCATGGGTCCACTTTCATTGGCTGAGGGACCCATTTTTCAGGTCTTCCGACGCTGCGGAAGGCCTGGTATTATCCTAGGATTATTCGGTCCCCTGATCGCCCGGAGCAACAATCATGGCCGATCCCCGCCGCGTCGAGTTCGGTGATTTCCTGCGCTCGCGGCGTGAGAAGCTGAGCCCGAAGGCCATGGGCCTCGCCGGCGGACGAAGGCGCCGCACCGCCGGACTGCGCCGCGAGGAGGTCGCCGAACTCGCGGGCATCGGCGTCGACTGGTACGTCCGGCTCGAGCAGGGGCGGACCGTCAGCCCGTCCGTCACCACCATCGATGCGCTCGCCCGCGCGCTGCGGCTTTCCAGGGCCGAGCATGCGCATCTGCGCGCACTGGCGCGCGATCCCGATCGCCGTGCCTTCACCATCGAGACCGTGCCGGATTCGATCCGGCGCCTGCTCGATGGCCTCAACCAGCCGGCCTATGTCACCGGGCGTCGTTGGGATGTGCTAGCCTGGAATTCGATTGCGGAAGACGTGTTCGGTTTCGGCCGGCTCGCCGAGGAGAATCGCAACATCCTGTTCTGCATGCTGACCAACCCGGGGACGCGAAAACTGTTCGGCGCCGGCTGGGCCGACGAGGCGAGGCGCATGGTGGCGCAGTTCCGTGCGACCCATGACATCTGGGCCGGCGATCCCGCTTTCACAGAGCTATTGGAACGACTGCGGCAAGGCAGCGCGGAGTTTGCCACCTGGTGGGGAGCCCATGAGGTGCGCGGCACCGCCTCAGGCCGGAAGGTCCTCAATCATGCCAGGAAGGGCCGGCTGCATTTCGAATATGCGAGTTTTCAGGCCAATGATGATCCCGCGTTGAAGCTGATCATCTATACGCCGGTCGAGCCACCACTCAGTACGCATGACGATGCCGCCGATGACGGACCGGCGGATCGGCAACGCCTGCGGTCGCGTAATAGGGACTGACCACGCATTGCGCCGCGCGGCCCGAGGTGCTCATGTTGCACTGGGCGAGCGACGTATAGATGCAATCGTAATAGCTGGCCCTGCCGTAGACATGCAGGCAGACGGGATAGCCGGAGCCATAGGTTTGCGCCTGCGCCGAAGCCGTTGCCAACAACGCGCCCATCGCCAGCGGAGGGCCAGATGACGCATCGGATCCTCCTGCGGCTCAATAGGCTCGGCGGTAAGGACGATAGCCAACCGGCGGCCCATACATCCCGGCATACGCGGCATAAGGATTGATCACGCACTGCGCCCCACGTCCCGAGGCGCTCAGATTGCACTGAGCGATCGACGTATAGCTGCAATCGTAATAGGTGGCCGGGCCGTATACGTGGAGGCACACCGGATAGCCGGAGCCATAAGTTTGGGCCGACGCGGACCCTGCCGCAAGCGCCGTGCTGTGGGCGAGAACCGCCAGAACGAGGTGACGCATCAGAGTCTCCTCTTGGAGTAGCGGGCGCGAGCGGGTTGCTGCGCGTCGCTCACCTGATGGAAGTAGGGATTGGCCTCGCACCAGGCGGTGAGGCCGGAGGCGCTGGTCTGGCACTGCTGGTAAGTCGTGAAGCTGCAGTCGTTATAGCCGAAATTGCAGCCTCGCAGGCAGAACGCGGGAATTCTGTGCCGACGCCGGGACGGTGTTGAGCAGGCAAGCCGTCGTGATCGCGAGCAGGGCAACCAGGATCCTCATGACCGTTCCTCCAGCCGTTGGTTCTTCGCATTACCAACAGCGTCGCCGAATGCGGTCAACTCACGTTCGCGCGCGCTCGTCAGGCCAGCGTTGAGATGAATCAATAGCGCTGGCGCGGATAGGCGTTGGGCGGGACGGGGATATAGTTCGGCGGAAACAGGCGTCCGCGATTCTGGTAGGCGTAGGGATCGTCAGACGGGCCGTTGTAATAGGGATTGGCGACACACTGGAGATTGCGACCCGACGCTGTCGCCAGACACTGCTCGTAAGTATCGAACGGGCAGTAGCTCAATGCGGGATACTCGTAGCCTTGCAGGCAAAACGCATGGGCCGTTCCCACGGCGCGCGCCGTCGGTGGATTGGTCAAGAGCAGCGCGCCAGCCATAAGCACCGCGATCACAATTTTGTGCATGAAAACCCCCTCGACGATTCCTTGCTCAGGTCGCGCGCCACGCTTTTGACTCAATTAAGCACGCGCTGCCTCGCTCGTCTGTAATTTGGAACCAGAATAAATGCAAAAGTTCCACAAGTGCCTGCGGCACAACATTAATTTGAGGTAAGGCGCATGAGAGCTTTCTCGGGAGGTGTTGCGGTCGAGTTACAGCAATTCATGCTCACGCTGTTAAGAGGCACGCGGCGGCTTTGGGGGCCACCGTAAAAAAACTGGAACTGGAATCGAGAATGAAGAAGTTGATGCTCGTTACTGCAAGTCTCGTCGCGCTCGGCGCGGCGGCGCCTGCGGTTGCGGCTGATCTCGCAGCGCGTCCCTACACCAAGGCGCCTCCGATGATTCAGGCCGCGTATGACTGGAGTGGTTTCTACATCGGTCTCAATGGCGGCGGCGGCACCAGCCACAAGCGCTGGGATCTCGTCGGCGGCCTCTCGGAAGGCAGCCATGACGCGACCGGCGGCACCGTCGGCGGTCAGGTCGGCTATCGCTGGCAGACGGGTCCGGTGGTGTTCGGCGTGGAAGCGCAGGGCAACTGGGCCGACTTCTCCGGCGACAACGTCAGCCAGGTTTTTCTAGCGGATCGTAACCGCACCAAGATCGATGCGTTCGGCCTGTTCACCGGCCAGGTTGGCTACGCCTGGAACAACGCGCTGTTCTATGTGAAGGGCGGTGCGGCTGTCGTCGACGACAAGTACACGATCCTCGGCGCGGCGGGCGGTGCGCTCATCGCATCGGCCAATACCGACACGCGTTGGGGCGGCACGGTCGGCGTCGGCTTCGAGTACGGCTTCGCCCCGAACTGGTCGTTCGGCGTCGAGTACGATCACCTGTTCATGGGTTCGCAGACCACCAACTTCGTCACCCCGGCGGGCGCGTTTGCTGGCTCCGACAACATCAAGCAGGATGTCGACCTCTTCACCGCTCGCGTGAACTACAAGTTCGGCGGCCCGGTAGTCGCGCGCTACTAAGTTCGAGCATGATCCGGAAAAGTGGGTACCGGTTTTCCGAATGAGATCGTGCTCAGTTGAAAGGCTTCAAGCTTTACGGCGGATCGAAAAGCCCCGGCTTCGGCCGGGGCTTTTATTTGGATTTTCGGAACAGGAGGAGGGACGCAAAACGAGCCCGTTAACCAATCGTCGGGGGTTGGATTAGACTCTTTGAAAGGTCCTTCGGATTAGATCGACTTGAGTGTTGCGGTCCCGGGCTGGAAATGGACCGCCGTCAGCGGATTTGAGAGATGGCCAACAGCATCTGGACCACCGAAGAGTTCTCCTGCCCCAGTTGCGGGATGAATTACACCGCGACAAGAGAGGAGCATCAGGACAAGCGTTCCGGCAGTTTCAACTGCAGGGTATGCGATACCGAGGTGCACGCCTGGTCCGGCTATCACGAATTCTTCAACTGGGAGGGCATCCGGTCGAGGGCGCCCGTCTTCGGCAAAAAAAGGTACTAGAGGCGCGCCCAAGCGCCTCGTGACAGTTCCCGCCAAAAGCTGGCCCCGTTAACCAAGGACTTTCTTTCAAGCGCAGTTTTCAAAACTGACTATCGGCGCCTCTTGCCTTCAGAACAAAAAAGGAACAACGTTCCCTCTATGTTCTAGCCCCAAGGAGGCGGCGATGTTGCGGATTTTCGTGGAAGAGGCGGCGGCTCTGGCGTCGATCACGCTGTTTGTAGGGATGGTGGCGGTCTGGGCGCAACTCATTAGCCAATTCTAGGGTGTGGCCTGGGGAAAAGCCGGACGGCTCCGCAGATCGGCGGCTTGTGCGTGGACTCCGCCCGCGTGAGGCATCACCATATTGAGGCGAGTCGGCCTTGAGGTCGCTCCGATCTCCGTAAAACCTCTCGCCGCAAGAAGCATGTCCAACGCCGGATTCATCCATCTTCACGTCCACTCGGCCTATTCGCTGCTGAAGGGCTCGATCAAGATCGCCAAGCTCGGCGAACTCGCCAAGACCGACCGCCAGCCGGCGCTGGCGCTGACCGACACCGACAACATGTTCGGGGCGCTTGAGTTCTCCGACAAGATGGCGGGCTATGGTATCCAGCCGATCGTCGGCTGCGAGCTCGCCGTCGATTTCGGCGACCAGGACCCCAATGCGCGCAATGCCGCTCCGCCATCGCGGATCGTGCTGCTCGCGACACGCGAGCGCGGCTATCGCAGCCTGATGCGATTGAACTCGCGCGCGTTCCTGGAAACGCCGGTCCATCAGCTCCCGCATATCAAATTCGACTGGCTGGATGGTGAGGCCGAGGACATCATCGCGCTGACCGGCGGACCGGACGGGCCGATTTCGCTCGCGCTCGCCGCGGGGCATGCGGAGCTGGTGGCAACGCGGTGCGAGCGGCTGGCTGGCCTGTTCGGCGACCGCCTCTATGTCGAATTGCAGCGCCATGGCATCGACAAGGAACGCCGCATCGAGAGCGGGCTGATCGATCTTGCCTATGCCAAGGGCTTGCCGCTGGTTGCGACCAACGAGCCCTATTTCGCCTCCAACGACGATTACGAAGCCCATGACGCGCTGCTCTGCATCGCCGGCGGCAAGCTGATCGCCGAGACTGACCGCGAGCAGCTGACCGCCGATCACCGTTTCAAGACCCGCGCCGAAATGGCGGTGCTGTTTGCCGACATTCCGGAAGCGCTGGCCTCGACGGTGGAGATTGCCGAGCGCTGCTCGTTCCGCCCGATGACGCGGAAGCCCATCCTGCCGCGCTTCACCGTCGGCGCCGGGTCAGGCTCGGACGCGGCCAGCGAAGAGGCGGCCGAGCTGAAGCGCCAGGCGGAGGAGGGGCTTGCCAACCGGCTGAAAGTGCATGGCCTGTCGCAGGGTACGACCGAAGAGGACTACCAGAAGCGGCTCGCCTTCGAGATCGACGTCATCAACCCCATGAATTATGCGGGCTACTTCCTGATCGTCTCCGACTTCATCAAATGGGCCAAGACCCATGACATCCCCGTTGGCCCCGGCCGCGGCTCGGGCGCGGGCTCGCTAGTTGCCTGGGCGCTCACCATCACCGATCTCGATCCGATCCGCTTTGGGCTGCTGTTCGAGCGCTTCCTCAATCCGGAACGCGTGTCGATGCCGGACTTCGACATCGACTTCTGCCAGGACCGCCGCGGTGAGGTGATCTCCTATGTGCAGCAGCGCTACGGTCGTGAACAGGTCGCGCAGATCATCACCTTCGGTACCCTGCAGGCGCGCGGCGTGCTGCGCGACGTCGGGCGCGTGCTGCAGATGCCCTATGGGCAGGTCGACAAACTCACAAAGCTGGTGCCGCAAAATCCCGCTGCGCCCGTGACGCTCGCGGCCGCGATCGCCGGTGAGCCGAAGCTGCAGGCCTTCCGCGACGAAGACCCTGTGGTGGCGCGCGCCTTCGACATCGCCCAGCGCCTCGAAGGCCTGACGCGGCATGCGTCGACCCACGCCGCCGGCATCGTGATCGGCGATCGGCCCTTGAGCGAACTCGTGCCGCTCTATCGCGATCCCAAGTCGGACATGCCGGTGACCCAGTTCAACATGAAATGGGTCGAGCCGGCCGGCCTTGTGAAGTTCGATTTCCTCGGCCTGAAGACGCTGACCGTGCTCGATGTCGCCGTGAAGCTGCTCAGGCAGCGCAATATCCACGTCGATCTGGCAACGCTCTCAATCGAGGATCCCGCCAGTTACCAGATGCTGGCACGCGGTGACGTGGTCGGCGTGTTCCAGGTGGAAAGCCAGGGCATGCGGCGCGCGCTGGTCGACATGCGGCCCGACCGCTTCGAGGACATCATCGCTCTCGTCGCGCTGTATCGGCCGGGCCCGATGGCGAACATCCCGACCTATTGCGCGCGCAAGCATGGCGACGAGGAGCCGGAATATCTGCATCCGATCCTCGAGCCGATCCTCAAAGAGACGTTCGGCGTCATCATCTACCAGGAACAGGTGATGCAGATCGCCCAGCAGATGGCGGGCTACACGCTGGGCCAGGCCGATCTCTTGCGCCGCGCCATGGGCAAGAAGATCCGCGCCGAGATGGAGAAACAGCGCGCCGTCTTCGTCGAGGGCGCGGTCAAGAACAACGTGCCGAAGGGGCAGGCCGAGACCATCTTCGAGCTGCTGGCGAAATTCGCCGACTACGGCTTCAACAAGAGCCACGCCGCGGCCTATGCGCTGGTGTCCTATCACACCGCCTATATGAAGGCGCATTATCCGGTGGAGTTCCTGGCGGCGTCGATGACGCTCGAATTGAACAACACCGACAAGCTGTCGGAATTCCGCTCCGAGGCGCAGCGGCTCGGCATCAAGGTCGAAGCGCCCAACATCAACCGTTCGGGTGCTACCTTCGAGGTCGGCGAGAACACGATCTATTATGCGCTCGCGGCGTTGAAGGGCGTAGGCCCGCAGGCGATCGAGATGATCGTCGAGGAGCGCAAGAAGAGCCTGTTCACGTCGCTCGCCGATTTTGCCGCGCGGGTGAATCCGCGCGCGATCAACAAGCGTGTGATCGAAAGTCTCGCCGCCGCCGGCGCCTTCGATACGCTGGAGCCCAACCGCGCCCGCGTCTTTGCCGGCGCGGATGCGATCCTCGCCGCCTGCCAGCGCAGCCATGAGGCGGCGACCATCGGCCAGAACGACATGTTCGGCAACGCGGCGGACGCGCCGACCATCATGCTGCCGAATATCGAGCCGTGGCTGCCGGCCGAGCGGCTGCGCCGCGAATATGATGCGATCGGCTTTTTCCTGTCCGGCCATCCACTCGACGATTACGCAACCGTGCTCAAGCGCCTGCGCGTGCAGTCCTGGGCGGAGTTTTCCCGCGCGGTGAAGACCGGCGCGACCGCCGGCAAGGTGGCCGCCACCGTGGTCTCGCGCATGGAGCGGCGCACCAAGACCGGCAACAAGATGGGCATCATGGGACTGTCGGACCCGACCGGCCATTTCGAGGCGGTGCTGTTCTCCGAAGGGCTCGCGCAATATCGCGACGTGCTTGAGCCGGGCGCGGCCGTGCTGCTGCAACTCGGTGCCGAATTGCAGGGCGAGGACGTTCGCGCCCGCGTGCTGCATGCCGAGCCGCTCGATGATGCCGCCGCGAAAACGCAAAAGGGCCTGCGCATCTTCCTTCGCGACACCAAGCCGCTGGATTCCATCGCCAAACGGCTTTCGCCGCCGGCGGGACAATCCGGCAGCGGCGATATCGCGATCGTGCTGCGGCTCGACATGCAGACCGAAGTGGAATTCAAGCTCGAAGGGCGTTTCCAGGTGTCGCCGCAGATCGCCGGCGCGATCAAGGCAGTGACGGGTGTCGAGATGGTGGAGACGCTATAGGCGGCATTAAAAAGTCTCTAAAAATTCTGGTCCAATGCGGGCAGGGCAGGCAAGGCAAGGCAAGGAGCCTTTTTCCGATGTGCGAGATATGCCGGACGGATTTGCATCAAGGTTTCGCGCCGACGCGGCGGGGTCTGCTGCTGGGGGCTTCGGCGATGGGCCTGCTCTGGGCGGGCGGGGCCCACGCCAAGGAAGCCAAGGCCCCGCCAAAGCCGCAAAACGTGCTGTCGCCGGACGCGTCGCTGAAACGGCTGATGGCCGGCAATGAGCGCTATGTGGATGGCGTGGCGCAACGGCATGATTTCAGGCATGAGCGCGAGGCGCTGGTAGGAGGCCAGAACCCCTATGCCGCCATCCTGAGCTGCGCCAACTCGCGGATAGCGCCGGAATATGCCTTCGACAGCGGCCGCGGCGATCTCTTTGTCTGCCGCGTTGCCGGCAATTTCGCCGCAGACGAGACGGTGGCGAGCCTGGAATATGCCGTGGCGGTGCTCAACGTGCCCCTCATCCTCGTCTTGGGGCACGACGCCTGCGGTGCGGTAGACGCCACCATCAAATCGCTGAAGGACGACAAGCCGTTGCCGGGACATTTGCCCATACTGGTCACGGGCCTATCGCCTGCGGTCAAGGCCGTCGCGCAAGAGCCCGGCAATCAGCTTGACAATGCCATCCGCCAGAACGTGATCGACAATGTCATCAAGCTCAAATCGGCCGCGCCGATCCTCAACGCCGCGGTCGATCAGAACAAGCTCAAGGTGGTCGGCGGCATCTACCGGCTGAAAGACGGCAACGTCGATATGGTGGCTTGAGACGCGCCTCGGCAGTGTGTATCATTGTCTACCTCTGTACACATCGGCGGGGAATATCCTTGCGGACCAATATCGAGATAGATGATAGGCTTATGGCTGCCGCGCAAAAGGTGTCGGGGCATGCGACCAAGAAGCAGACGGTAGAGGAGGCGCTCCGTCTGATGGTTAGGTTACGACGCCAGCAGGATGTAGGCGCAGCGTTCGGCAAGTTCCGCTGGCGTGGAAATCTTGATCGCAGTCGCAGGGGACGCGGAACCACTTGATTGTCGTCGACAGCAGTGTGTGGATCGACTTCCTGAACGGCCGAGGTACACGTCCAGTAGCGGCCTGCGAAATCTTGCAGGGACTGGATGGGGATCGGGCAGCGCGGCAGGTAGAAGGTCTGTTACGCCGTTTCCAGATCGTCCCCATGGTTGGTGAGGCCATTGCGGTCGAAGCAGCCCGCAATTGCCGCTTGCTGCGCAGGCGAGGCGTCACGGTCCGAAAGACAATCGACCTGTTGATCGGTACTTGGTGCATCGAAAACCATCGCCCGCTACTACACGATGATCGGGATTTCGGGCCCATGGTGCAGCATCTTGGGTTGGCCGAGGTGCCGATCGCCTGACCTGTCATTCGCTCTGTGACCGGACGTCGAATTGTAGCCAAGTGTGGCTTGGCCTGCACCAGGTGAGCTTGGTCCGAAGACGCGGAGCCGAAGCGCTTCGCACAAGGAATGACACGCAGGACGCTTGCAACCAAGCCGTGCCCTGGCTTATTCACGTTCCCGGGCAGGCGGGGGACGTGATGTTCTGGCGTGGGGTAGTGCTGTTTGCGGCTGCGATATTCTTGTCGGACTGCGTGAGTGTGATCAGGTTGGGACCGACTATGCGGCGATCGCGCAGAAGGTCGGCCCCCCGAAACCCGGACAGTCGCGTATCGTGGTGTTTCAGGAAAAGCGCCAGGGGCTCAGCATGGCCCTTTGCGCCTGCGACATGAAGCTCGATGGCGAGCCGATCGGCAAGGTGATCGTCGGGACCTATGTCTACGCCGATCGGCCGGCAGGCCGGCATCAACTCGTTGCCAGCGAGTTGCTGTTTCCCGGCGAGACCAAGTGTGACTTCGCCACGGATTCTGGCCGTACCTATTATTTTCTCATCAGGTCCAGCGAGCGACATGACGCGGTCACGGGCGGCGCCCTGATGGGCGGGTTGATTGGCGTGGCGGCGGCGTCCGTCGTCACCTCCGGCAGCCGAAATGCGGGACCGGCTGAACTGTTTCCGCTGGATGAATCGACCGCGAAAACCACGCTCGCGGAGCTTCAACTGGTGCAATAGAGCTGGCGCGCCAAAGCGGCCAGGGTCGAGCGTCGTTCCGGGGCCAAAAGGGGGGTGGGCGGCCCCAGAGGGCCAAATTGCCCCCAAATCCGGCCTTATTTCCTTGCGTATCGCCGAAAACCGGCTATATACCGCGCCATCTCACACGGAAACATGGCTGAAGAGGCCGTCCGGTGGCAACCGGGCCAACAGGCTCGTTTGCTCACACGTTTCCGGAGGAACCAACCGGAGAACTAAACTAATGGCGCTACCTGAATTCTCTATGCGCCAGCTGCTTGAGGCTGGCGTGCACTTTGGTCACCAATCCCACCGCTGGAATCCGAAAATGGCGGAGTACATTTTCGGCGCCCGCAACAACATCCACATCATCGACCTCGCCCAGACCGTGCCGATGCTGCATCGCGCGTTGCAGGCGGTCAGCGACACCGTCGCCAAGGGCGGCCGCATCCTGTTCGTCGGTACCAAGCGGCAGGCGCAGGATGGCGTCGCCGAAGCGGCCAAGCGCTCGGCGCAGTACTTCGTCAATTCGCGCTGGCTAGGCGGCACCCTGACCAACTGGAAGACGGTGTCCGCTTCGATCAAGCGGCTGCGCCAGCTCGATGAGATGCTGGGTTCCGGCGAAGGCTCGCAATATACCAAGAAGGAGCGGCTGACCTTGCAGCGCGAGCGCGACAAGCTCGACCGTTCGCTCGGCGGCATCAAGGACATGGGCGGCCTGCCCGACCTGATCTTCGTGATCGACACCAACAAGGAAGACATCGCGATCTCCGAAGCGCAGCGCCTCAACATTCCCGTTGCCGCCATCGTCGACACCAATTCCAACCCCAAGGGCATCACCTATGTGGTGCCGGGCAATGACGACGCCGGCCGCGCCATTTCGCTCTATTGCGATCTGGTCGCGCGCGCCGCAATCGACGGCATTTCTCGCGGGCAGGGCGATGCGGGCATCGACATCGGCGCTTCCGCACAGCCGGTCGCCGAGGAAATTCCGACGGCGCCGACCGCGAGCGGCTTCCAGGGCCTCGCCGGTCCGCGCGGCACCGCCGACGACCTCAAGAAGCTGCCCGGCGTTTCGGGCGCGATCGAGAAGAAGTTCAACGACCTCGGCATCTTCCATTACTGGCAGCTTGCCGAGCTCGATCACGACACCGCGCACAAGATTGGCGAGGAAGTCGGACTTCCGAGCCGCGCGGACGCCTGGGTCGCCAAGGCCAAGGCGCTCACGGCCGAAGCGGAATAACAATCACGATGGCCGGCACCCCGCCGGCCATCGCCTTCAATTGATTCAAGTACTACCTGATGGCAGGCGCAGGCTTCAGCCGCACGCGCCGCGTTACCGTCAGCACGGACCGGCAGAAGGACGCTCACGATGGCTACAATCACCGCAGCGATGGTCAAGGATCTGCGCGAGTCGACCGGCGCAGGCATGATGGATTGCAAGGCCGCGCTGACCGAAACCGGCGGTGACATGACGGCTGCCCAGGACTGGCTGCGCAAGAAGGGCCTGTCGAAGGCTGCGAAGAAGGCTGGCCGCGTCGCCGCGGAGGGCCTGATCGCCGCCGTGACCAAGGGCACCAAGGGCGTCGTGGTCGAGGTCAATTCCGAGACCGACTTCGTTGCGCGCAACGAGCATTTCCAGGGCCTGGTCAAGATGATCGGCCAGGTCGCGCTCGACGTCGGCGCCGATGTCGAGAAGATCAAGGCGGCCAAGGTCGGCGACATCACCGTCGAAGCCGCGATTGCGGATGCGATCGCCACCATCGGCGAGAACATGACGCTGCGCCGCGCGGCTTCGCTCGAAGTAGGCTCGGGCGTGGTGTCGAGCTACGTCCATAACGCCGTCATCGAAGGCGCCGGCAAGATCGGTGTGATCGTGGCGCTGGAATTGGCCGGCAAGACCGACGAGCTCGCCGTGCTCGGCCGCCAGCTTGCCATGCATGTGGCCGCCGCCAAGCCGCTGGCGCTCGATCCGGCCGGTCTCGACGCTCAGACCGTGAAGCGCGAAAAGGATGTGCTCGCCGACAAGTACCGCCAGCAGGGCAAGCCGGAAAACGTCATCGAGAAGATCGTCGAGTCCGGCCTGAAGACCTTCTACAAGGAAGTCTGCCTGCTCGAGCAGGCCTTCATCCACGACAGCGGCAAGTCCGTTGCCCAGGCGGTGAAGGAAGCTGAGGGTAAGGTTGGCGGGCCGATCAAAATCGCCGGTTTTGTGAACTATGCTCTCGGTGAGGGAATTGAGAGGCAGGAATCGGACTTCGCCGCCGAAGTCGCAGCCGCCAGCGGCAAGAAGTAACGGCCGGCTCATCCTTCCGGCGCAGCTTGCGCCGGAAGTAGCCGCGCGGGACAGGGAAGCAATTCAGCGATGGCGGAGCCGGTCTATCGTCGTGTGGTGATCAAGATTTCCGGCGAATATCTCGCCGGAAGCAATGGCGCCGGAATCGACCAGCTAACCGTCGACCGGATCGCAGCCGACCTGATCGCCGCCCAAAAACTCGGCGCCGAGATCGCCGTCGTGGTGGGCGGCGGCAACATGGTCCGCGGCGTCGAGGTCTCCTCCCGCGGCGTGTCGCGGCCGACCGGTGACACCATGGGCATGCTCGCGACCGTCATGAACTGCCTGGCGCTGGAAGCCGCGATCGAGCGCAAGGGCACGCCGGCGCGGACGCTGTCGGCCTTCGTGATGCCCGAGATTTGCGACCTGTTTACCCGTAGTGCAGCGCACAAGTGTCTCGCCGAGGGCCGGATCGTGCTGCTCGGCGGGGGAACCGGCAATCCCTTCTTCACCACCGACACCACGGCCGTGCTGCGCGCGGCCGAAATCGACGCCAAGGCGGTCCTGAAAGCGACCAATGTCGATGGTATCTATAGCGCCGATCCCAAAAAAGACGCTTCCGCCAAGCGTTTCGACCGACTGACCCATTCCCAGGCAATCGAGGGCGGCTACAAGGTCATGGATGCGACCGCATTCGCCCTTGCCCGCGAGACGTCGCTGCCTATCATCGTCTTCTCGATCGCCGAGCCCGGTTCGATCGGCGCGATTCTGCGCGGAACGGGCCGCGGGACCATCGTCGCCGGCTGAGCTGTTCCGGCCGCGCGCCTCGACAAGAAGTTTTTGTGGAAGGGGAGAGCGTTATGCCCACGGGTAATTTCGACATCAACGAGTTGAAGCGCCGCATGCAGGGCGCGACCCAGGCGCTCAAGCACGAACTCGGTGGCTTGCGGACCGGCCGCGCCTCGGCCTCGATGCTGGAGCCGGTGCAGGTCGATGCCTATGGCACGCACATGCCGCTGAACCAGCTCGCGACCATCAGCGTGCCGGAGCCGCGGCTGATTTCAGTGCAGGTCTGGGACAAGTCGATGGTGAAGGCGGTCGAGAAGGCGATCGTCGATTCCGACCTCGGCCTTTCGCCCGCGACCGAAGGGCAGGTGCTTCGCCTGCGCATCCCGGAGCTCAACCAGGAACGCCGCAAGGAACTCGTGAAGGTCGCGCACAAATATGCGGAGGCTGCCAAGGTCGCCGTGCGCCATGTGCGCCGCGACGGGCTCGACACCGTGAAGAAGCTCGAGAAGAATCACGAGATCTCCGAGGACGATCAGGAGCGCCTGGCCGCCGACGTGCAGAAGGCGACCGACGGCATGATCGCGGAAATTGACCAGTTGCTTGCGGCCAAGGAAAAAGAAATCCTCACCGTGTAAGGATCGACCGATGTCGAATGCCGCCGTCCCCGTAACGGAAGGACACGACCGATCCGACGGTCCGTTGCATGTTGCGATCATCATGGACGGCAACGGCCGCTGGGCGGCGTCGCGCGGCCTGCCGCGCGCCGAAGGCCATCGCCGCGGCGTCGAGGCTTTGCGCCGCGTGGTCCGCGCGGCGCATGAGCTCGGCATCCTCTATCTCACCATCTTCTCCTTTTCTTCGGAAAACTGGTCGCGGCCGGCGAGCGAGATCGGCGATCTCTTCGGCCTGCTGCGCCGCTTCATCCGCAACGATCTCGCGAGCCTGCACCGCGACGGGGTGAGGGTACGTGTGATCGGTGAGCGCAACGGGCTCGAGCCCGATATCTGCGCGCTGCTGAACGAAGCCGAAGAGCTGACGAAGCAGAACAGCAAGCTCAACCTCGTCGTCGCCTTCAACTACGGTTCGCGGCAGGAGATCGCGAACGCCGCGCAGCAGCTCGCCCGCGAGGTCGCCGAAGGCAAGCGCGATCCCTCGTCGATCGATGCCGACACGCTCGGCCAATATCTCGATGCCCCCGACATCCCCGATCCCGATCTGATCATCCGCACCAGCGGCGAGCAGCGGCTGTCGAATTTCCTGATGTGGCAGGCCGCCTATAGCGAACTCGTCTTCGTGCCGATCCACTGGCCGGATTTCGACAAGGCGGCGCTGGAAGGCGCGATCGCCGAATATGGCAAACGCGAACGCCGGTTCGGCGGCCTCGCTGCGAAAACCGGATCGTGAGCGAGCACGAAGCCGCGCCGGGCGCGGTCGCCGGACAGGATTCGCGCAATCTCATGATGCGCGTCGCCGCCGCGTTGGTGCTGGCGCCCGTTGCGATTGGCTGCGCCTACGCCGGCGGCTGGCTGTGGACCACGCTGGTGACGCTCGCGACAATAGGCCTTTATGTCGAGTGGCTGATAGTGGTGGGCGCGGCGAGTGGAAAAGGCGTCATGATCGCGGGCGCAGGCGCGCTGGCGCTTTCGGGATTGAGCCTGGCGCTCGACAAGGTCGATGCTTCGCTGCTGGTGCTTGCAATTGGGCTCGCAGGCGTCGCCGTGCTGTCGCGCCAACCGCGCGGCTGGACCGTCGCCGGATTTCTCTATGCCGCCATCGCGCAGATGGCCTCGGTCGTGGTGCGGCTCGACCAGGCGCAGGGGCTGGCCGCGCTGATTCTGGTGCTGCTGGTGGTGTGGGCGACCGACATCGGCGGATATTTTGCCGGACGCGCGATCGGCGGACCAAAACTCTGGCCGCGGGTCAGCCCGAAAAAGACCTGGGCCGGCGCACTTGGCGGCTTTGTGGCGAGCCTCGTGGTCGCGGCCGGTTTTGCCGCCTTCGGCTTCGGCAAGATCTGGCCGATGCTGCTGCTCGGCGCGGTGCTGTCGATCGCCTCGCAATTCGGCGATCTGTTCGAATCCGCCGTGAAGCGCCGGTTCGGCGTAAAGGACTCAAGTCACATAATTCCCGGCCATGGCGGGTTAATGGATCGCCTGGACGGCTTTGTTGCCGCAATCGCGCTGGCGGCAATTTTCGGATTTTTGCGGGGCGGCGTGGATGGCGTCGGCCGCGCTCTTATGGTTTGGTGAGCAAATGAGCGCAGTTCCCTTGCGTAACAACAAGACCGCGGCGTCAGTCGTACGCAGCGTCACCGTTCTCGGGGCCACCGGCTCGATCGGCGACAGCACGATGGATTTGCTGCGCAGCGCGCCCGACCGCTACCGGGTCGAAGCGCTGACCGGCAACAGCAATGTGCAAGGTCTCGCCAAGCTCGCGAAGGAATTCGATGCGCGCTTTGTCGCGGTCGCGGACGCCAGCCGCCTCAACGAATTGAAGGAAGCGTTGGCCGGCACACGCACCGAATGCGGCGCCGGCGAAAGCGCGATCATCGAAGCGGCCGCGCGGCCCGCGGATTGGGTGATGGCGGCGGTGAGCGGTGCGGCCGGCCTGAAGCCTGCGCTTGCCGCGGTCGATCGCGGCGCGACCGTTGCGCTCGCCAACAAGGAATGCCTGGTCTGTGCCGGCGATCTCTTCATGCAGCGCGCGCTGAAGGCGGGTGCCTGCATCCTGCCCGCGGATTCCGAGCACAACGCCCTGTTCCAGGCGCTGAGCTCGGGCAACCGCGAGGAGCTCGTCCGCGTCATCATCACCGCGTCTGGGGGACCGTTCCGCACCTGGGCGCCAGCCGATATCGAGCAGGCGACGCTGGCGCAGGCGCTGAAACATCCGAACTGGAGCATGGGCCAGAAAATCACCATCGACTCCGCGTCGATGATGAACAAGGGCCTTGAAGTCATCGAAGCTGCCTATCTGTTCTCGCTGACCCCCGACGAGATCGACGTGCTCGTGCATCCACAGTCGATCGTGCACGGCATGGTCGAGTTTTCCGACCGTTCGGTGGTCGCCCAGCTCGGCGCGCCCGACATGCGCATCCCGATCGCGCATTGCCTGGGATGGCCGGATCGGATCCACAAGGGCCCGGCCGCGAGGCTCGATCTCGCCAAGATCGGCCAGCTCACCTTCGAGGAACCCAATTTCGAGCGGTTCCCGGCACTGCGGCTTGCTTACGAATCATTAAGGACCGGTCGCGGCGCGACTACGGTATTCAATGCAGCCAATGAGGTGGCGGTCGCGGCCTTCATCGCCGGCAAGATCAGATTCGGCGCCATCGCGCGGCTTGTCGAAGCGACGCTCGAGGCCTGGATTCGCTCCGGCAACCTGGCGCCGCTCGAGTCGGCTGACGACGCCATCGCTGTTGACCATAGTGCGCGAAATAAGGCCGCCACCCTATTGCCTCAAATTGCCTTAAAGGCATCCTAGAGGGTTGGGGCGGGGCCTTTCGGTTCCGGATAAGGGGATTCGAATGGCTGAGTTTTTCCTGCATAGTTTCAATAACTTGAGCCATGTGCTCGTCGGCTATATCGTCCCCTTCCTGTTCGTCCTGACCATCGTCGTTTTCTTCCACGAACTCGGCCACTTCCTGGTCGCGCGCTGGGCCGGCGTAAAAGTGTTAACGTTTTCGCTCGGCTTCGGTCCGGAACTCTTTGGCTTCAACGATCGTCATGGCACCCGCTGGAAGATCTCGGCGATTCCGCTCGGCGGCTACGTCAAGTTTCTCGGCGACGACACCGAGGCCTCCACGCCGTCGGCCGAGGCGCTCGCCAACCTGACCGAGGAGGAACGCTCGGGCAGCTTCCACCACAAGAAGGTGGGGCCGCGCGCAGCGATCGTTGCCGCCGGCCCGATCGCCAATTTCATCCTGGCGATCCTGATCTTTACCTGCCTCTTCACCTTCTTCGGCAAGCCGAGCACGACCGCGCGCGTCGACAAGGTCGAGGCCAACAGCCCGGCCGCCGCGGCGGGCTTCCAGGTCGGCGACATCGTGACCGACATCGACGGCACCAGGATCGACAGCTTCAACGAGATGCAGCGCATTGTCAGCACCCACGCCGGCGAGAAGCTGACCTTCACGGTGAAGCGGGGCGGCACGGTCGTGCAACTGAGCGGCACGCCGGAATTGCGGGAGGAGAAAGACGCTTTCGGCAACCAGCAGCGGCGCGGCATCCTCGGCATTACACGTCAGACCGTTCCCGGCGAAACCGTAACCGAGCGCGTCGATCCGGCCACCGCGCTCTGGCTGGGAATCAAGGAGACCTGGTTCGTGGTCGACCGCACGCTGGCCTATATCGGCGGCGTCTTCACCGGCCGCGAAGCCGCCGACCAGATCGGCGGGCCGCTGCGCATCGCCCAGATTTCGGGCCAGGTCGCGACCATCGGCCTTGCGGCACTGATACACCTTTCCGCGGTACTCTCCATTTCGATCGGGCTGCTGAACCTGTTCCCGGTTCCGCTGCTCGATGGGGGCCACCTTTTGTTCTATGCGGTGGAAGCCGTGCGCGGACGCCCCTTGTCGGAGCGGGCCCAAGAGATGGGATTCCGCATCGGATTGGGGCTTGTGCTGATGCTGATGGTGTTTGCGACCTATCACGACATCCTGCATCTGAGTTCGCGTCTCGCGGCCTCGTGAAGCGCGGCTTTTTTATGGCGTTGCCTATCGGCAACGTCTTGGAATGAAAATGGAAATGGACTGAGATCGTAAGTTGCCGCCTCGGCGAATTTGGCTACAACCGAGGGCAACAATGGGAATCTGCCGGCTCGTTGGGGTGCGATCCGGTACGGAATGACGAGGGCGCGTCGCGCATGAAGTTTGGATTGCGAGTGCGGGGGGGCTTGTTGGCCGCCCTGATCATGTTCGCCGTGCCGGTGGTTGCCCCGCTGGCGGTGACGGTTGTCTCTTCGCAGGCGGCTGCGCAGACCGTGAATTCGATCGAAGTGGTCGGGAACCGGCGCGTCGAGATCGAGACCATCCGTTCCTATTTCAAGCCGGGACCCGGGGGCAGGCTGGATAACGCCGCCATCGACGACGGTCTGAAGGCGCTGATCGAGACCGGCCTGTTCCAGGACGTGCGGATCAGCCGTCCCGGCGGCAAGATCGTGGTGACGGTGATCGAGAACCCGGTCATCAACCGCGTTGCCTTCGAGGGCAACAAGAAGGTCAAGGACGAACAGCTTTCGGCGGAAATCCAGTCCAAGCCGCGCGGCACGCTGTCGCGTCCCATGGTGCAGTCGGACGCCCAGCGCATCGTCGAAATCTACCGCCATTCCGGCCGCTATGACGTGACCGTCACGCCCGAGATCATCGAGCAGCCGAACAACCGCTTGGACCTCGTCTTCACGATCCAGGAAGGCGCGAAGACATCAGTCAAATCCATCGAGTTTATCGGCAACAGCTATTATTCGTCCTATCGCCTGAAGGACATCATCAAGACCCACGAGTTCGAACCTGCTGAGCTTCCTCGGTGGCAACGACGTCTACGATCCCGACCGCGTCGAGGCCGACCGTGACCTGATTCGGCGCTTCTATCTGAAGCACGGCTTTGCCGACGTGCAGGTGGTGGCGGCGCTGACGGAATATGATCCGGAGCGCAAGGGCTTCATGGTCACCTTCAAGATCGAGGAAGGCCAGCAATATCGCGTGGGTTCGGTCGACTTCCAGTCGAGCATCGCCAATCTCGACACCGCCTCGCTGCGTATCTATTCGCGCGTCGGCGTCGGCTCGCTCTACAATGTCGAGGCGCTGGAGAAGTCCGTCGAAGAAATGCAGATCGAGGCCTCGCGCCGCGGTTATGCCTTCGCCGTGGTGCGTCCGCGTGGTGACCGCAATTTCGAGACCCATACCGTCTCGGTGATATTCTCCATTGAGGAAGGACCGCGCACCTATATCGAGCGCATCAACATCCGCGGCAATACCCGCACGCGCGACTACGTTATCCGCCGCGAGTTCGATCTGTCCGAAGGCGATGCCTACAACCGCGCCCTCGTCGACCGTGCCGAGCGGCGGCTGAAGAATCTCGACTTCTTCAAGAGCGTGAAGATTACGACCGAGCCGGGCTCATCGAGCGATCGCGTGATTCTCGTCGTCGATCTCGAGGAGAAATCCACCGGCGACTTCTCGGTTTCGGGCGGCTATTCGACCACCGACGGCGCGCTCGCCGAAGTCAGCATCTCCGAGCGCAACTTCCTCGGCCGCGGCCTGTATGCGAAGGCGGCGGTGACCTACGGCCAGTATGCGCGCGGGCTCTCGCTGTCCTACATCGACCCTTACGTCCTGGACTATCGCGTGGCGCTCGGGCTTGACGCCTATTACCGCGAGCAGCTGCCCAACAGCTTCATCTCGTACGGCACCAAGACCATCGGCTTCAGCCCGCGGCTCGGCTTCCAGCTGCGCGAGGACCTGTCCCTGCAGCTGCGCTATTCGATCTATGAGCAGGACATCTCGCTGCCGAACTATCTGGCCAACTGTAACAACAACCCGGGCAACAGCCTGCTCGCATTCAACCCGTCGCCGGCGTGGGTGGCGGCGAATGCCCCAGGTACTCCGGCGGGAGGCTCAGTAACAGCAGGGGGGCAAACCGCCACCGACGCCTCGGGCTTCGGCCTGTGGTGCTACAGTGACGGCGAAGCCTCGCTGCCGATCCGCAAGGAACTCGCGAGCGGTCATACCCTGACCTCGGCGATCGGCTATTCGCTGAACTACAACACGCTCGACAACAACAAGAACCCGACCGACGGTCTGTTGATCGACTGGCGGCAGGATTTTGCCGGCGTCGGCGGCGACGTCACCTATCTGAAGAGCCAGATCGACGCCAAGTACTACACCCCGCTGGTCTCCGATATCGTCGGCCTGATCCATCTGCAGAGCGGTATGCTGAACAAGGTCGGCAACAACGAGCTGCGCATGCTCGACCAATTCCAGATGGGCCCGAACCTCGTGCGCGGCTTTGCCCCGAACGGCATCGGTCCGCGCGACATCAACCCGTTCGGCACCATGGACGCGCTCGGCGGCACCAAATACTGGGGTGCGTCGTTCGAACTGCAGATGCCGTTCTGGTTCCTGCCCAAGGAAGTGGGTCTGAGGGGCGCGGTCTATGCCGACGCGGGCGGTCTGTGGGACTACCAAGGACCGACGACTTGGGCTGCGACAGGGGAGTTGACCACACCAGCCAATTCGAACTGTATCAAGCCGACGGTGATTCCTGCGACAAGTGGGACCTGCACGGGCTTGGTTTATGACAATGGCAATGTCGTTCGCTCGTCGGTGGGTGTCGGTCTGATCTGGGCCTCGCCGTTCGGACCGCTGCGCTTCGACTATGCGGTCCCGCTGACCAAGGGGCAGTTTGACCGCGTCCAGCAGTTCAAGTTTGGTGGCGGAACGTCGTTCTAAGTTACTGGTCAGCGCCGCCTGAACACGGCAAATAGTGATCCAGATATGGCCCCGCTTCGCCGCGGGGCCGCATTTCTCGTACCGGCCGGATTGCGACGGGGGGCATGGCGCAGCCGACATTCTTTGCAACACCGCCTAAGTCGACGCTGGCCGATATCGCCGCGCGGACGAAAGCGCATTTGGCCGACCCCTCCCGGGCCGGCCAGGAGGTCAGGGGGCTGGCATCGCTCGACGAAGCCGGCCCGATGCACCTGACCTTTTTCGACAATCTCAAATATGCCGACCAGCTCGCGGCAACCAGGGCCGGCGCTTGCCTGGTCAGCGAGCGTTTCGCATCCCGCGTGCCATCGCATGTCGCGGTGCTGCGCGCCGCCCAGCCGTTTCGGGCTTTCGTCCATCTTGCCCGCGAATGGCACGGCGATGCGCTGCGGCCGATGTCCTGGTTCGGCTCTGACGGGATCGCGCCGTCGGCGATCATCGATCCGACAGCGCATCTGGAAGACGGCGTGATCGTCGATCCGCTGGCCCTGATCGGAGCCGGCGTCGAGATTGGCGCCGGCACGGTGATCGGCGCCGGCAGCGTGATCGGCCCGGGCGTCAAGATCGGCCGGGATTGCAACGTCGGCGCACGGACGACCATCCAATGCGCGCTGATCGGCAACAATGTGCTGATCCATCCTGGCTGCAGCATCGGGCAGGACGGCTACGGTTTCATTTTCTTCGGGCCGGAGGGGCATCTGAAGGTCCCGCAGACCGGCCGGGTCCTGATTCAGAACGACGTGGAGATCGGGGCCGGCACCACCATCGACCGAGGCAGCCTGCGCGACACCGTGATCGGCGAGGGCACCAAAATCGACAATCAGGTGCAGATCGGTCACAATGTGACCATCGGCAGGCATTGCCTGCTGGCGGCCCAGATCGGCCTCGCGGGCAGCCTGACGATTGGTGACAATGTGGCTTTGGGAGCAAAGGTCGGCATCAATAACCACCTCAAGATCGGCGATGGCGCGCAGGTCACGGCGATGAGCGCGGTGAAGGACGACATTCCTCCGGGCGGCCGCTGGGGCGGGCATTTCGCCAAGCCGACCAAGCAGTGGTTCAGGGAGATTGTCGCGGTGGAGCGTCTGGTGCGTGGTCAAGCGGCCGATCCGAAGGGTGAAGGGCAGGAGTGATGGAGGAGGCGTCGCCAGTCAGGTTTGCGGTCGTAGACATCAACGAGATTCTGAAGACGCTGCCGCACCGCTATCCGATGCTGTTGATCGACAAGGTGATCGACATCCGCGCCGACTACAGCGGCATCGGCATCAAGAACGTCACCTTCAACGAGCCGCCGTTTCTCGGGCATTTCCCGGACCGGCCGATCTATCCGGGCGTGATGATGATCGAGGCGATGGCGCAGACCGCCGGCGTGATCGGCATCAAGTCGGTCGAAGGCACCGAAAAGCCGCGCGCGGTCTATTTCCTCACCATCGACAAGTGCAAGTTCCGCAAGCCCGTGATGCCCGGCGACACCGTGGAATATCACATGCGCTCGCTCGGCCGCCGCAACACCATGTGGTGGTTTCACGGCGAAGCCAAGGTGAAGGGCGTTGTCATGGCGCAGGCCGACGTCGGCGCGATGCTCACCGACTGACAGGACGACGCTGACAAGGAAGACATGGCCAAGATTGATCCCACTGCGCGGGTAGAGGACGGCGCCGTGATCGGCGACGGCACGGTGATCGGTCCCTACTGCATCATCGGGGCGAATGCCGTGATCGGCGAGAACTGCCAGCTGATCTCGCATGTGCAGGTGATGGGACACACGAAGGTCGGCGCGGGTTGCGTGATCTCGCCGTTCGCAGCCCTTGGCGGCGCGCCGCAGGATCTCAGCTATCGCGGCGAGCCGACACGGCTCGAGATCGGCTCCGGCTGCACGCTCCGCGAAGGCGTGACCATGAACGTTGGCACGGTAAAGGGCGGCGGCCTCACCAAGGTCGGCGACCGCGGCTTCTTCATGAACAACAGCCATGTCGGGCACGACTGCCTTGTCGGCAATGACGTGATCTTCGCCACGTCAGCGACGCTGGGCGGCCACTGCGAGATCGGCGATTTCGTCTATATCGGCGGGCTCTCCGCCGTGCACCAGTTCACCCGGGTCGGACCGCAGGTGATGATCGGTGGTGTCTGCGGCGTGCGCGGCGACGTGATTCCGTTCGGCCTCGTCAACGGCCAGTATGCGGTGCTGGAAGGCCTCAACATCATCGGCATGAAGCGTCGCAAGTTCACGCGCGAGCGGCTCGCGACTGTCCGCGCTTTTTATCAAAAGCTGTTCCACGGGCCGGGCATCTTTGCCGAACGGCTCGAAGGCGTGCAGCCACTCGCTGGCGAAGATCCCGCGATCGCGCAAATCCTTGCCTTCATCGGAGACGGCAAGCATCGGCCGTTGTGCCTGCCGGCCGAGAACGGCAGCCGGCACTGACCATGGCAGCGCCGGCGCCAGGAATTTCTTCGCCTGTCGGCCTGATCGCTGCCGGAGGCGCCATGCCCTTTGCGGTGGCGGATTCGCTTAACCGCCGCGGCATCACGCCGGTGCTGTTCGCGATCAAGGGCGCCTGCGATCCGAAACAGGCGGAGCGCTTCCGGCATCACTGGATATCGGTCGGCCAGCTCGGCCGGGCCACAAGGCTGTTCCGCGACGAAGGTTGCCGCGATCTCCTGTTCATCGGCACTTTGGTGCGCCCGGCGCTATCCGAGGTGCGGCTGGATTTCGGCACGCTGCGCGCGATCGGGAAAATCTGGGCTTCGTTCCGCGGCGGCGATGACCATCTGCTGTCGGGCGTCGGGCGCATCCTGGAGGGGCAGGGGTTTCGCATGGTCGGGATCAAGGACGTCGCGCCTGATCTGCTGGTGCCCGAGGGCTGCCTGACCGGGATGCGGCCGGATGAACGGGCGCAAGCCGATATCGCCAGAGGGCGCGACGTACTGGCCGCGCTGAGCCCGTTCGACATCGGGCAGGCCGCGGTCGTGATCGACGGCCATGTGGTCGGGGTCGAGGACATCGAGGGCACCGACGGGCTGTTGGCACGCATCGCGCGGCTGCGCGAGCAGGGCCGTATCCGCTCGGGAGCCGGCCGCGGCGTGCTGGTGAAGGCGCCCAAGGCCGGCCAGGACCTGCGCTACGACCTGCCGACGATCGGCCCCCGCACGGTCGAGGGAGCGGCGAATGCCAGGCTCGCCGGGATCGCCGTCGTCGCCGGCAATACGATTGCGGCGGAGGCCCAGGCCATGATCATCGCGGCCGACAAGGCCGGCCTGTTCATCGCGGGCGTCGCCGCGTGAACCCGGCGCGCGCGACAACGAGCGTCGGGCGAAGGATTTTCCTGGTCGCCACCGAAGAGTCCGGCGACCGGCTCGGTGCTGGTCTCATGAAGGTGCTGCGCCAGCGGCTCGGCGGCGCCGTCGAGTTCGAGGGCGTCGGCGGCCGCGCCATGGCGCGCGAGGGGCTGGACTCGCTGTTTCCGATCGAGGAGCTCTCGATCATCGGGCTCGCCGCCGTCGTGAAGCAACTCCCAAAGATCCTGCGGCTGATCCGGCGGACGGTCGATGCCGTGCTGGCGAGCGCGCCGGACATTCTCGTCATCATCGACAGCCCGGATTTCACCCATCGCGTGGCGCGGCGTGTGCGCGCAAAGGATGTTTCCGTTCCGATCATCGATTATGTCTCGCCGACGGTTTGGGCGTGGCGGCCGGGCCGTGCGCGCGCCATGCTGGGCTACGTCGATCACGTGCTGGCGCTGTTGCCATTCGAGCCCGAGGCCTATCGCCGTCTGCGCGGGCCGCCCTGCAGCTATGTCGGCCATCCCCTGACCGAGCAGCTCGCCTCGCTCCGTCCCAATGCCGAGGAGCGAGCGCGGCGCGAGGCGGAGCCGCCGGTGCTCGTGGTCCTGCCCGGCAGCCGCCGCAGCGAAATCAGGCGCCATATGGCGGTCTTCGGCGCCGCGCTCGCCAAATTAAAGGCGGATGGCGTGGCGTTCGATCTGGTGTTGCCGACCATGCCGCATCTCGTCGAAGCCGTCCGCGAGGGCGTGATGAAGTGGCCGGTCGAGCCGAAGATTGTCGTGGGCGAGCAGGAGAAGCGCGCGGCCTTCCGGATCGCGCGCGCCGCGCTCGCCAAATCCGGCACCGTCACGCTCGAACTCGCGCTATCGGGCGTGCCGATGGTGACGGCATATCGCGTCGGAGGCATGGAAGCCGCCATTCTCTCGCGCGCGATCAAGGTGCAGTCGGTCATCCTCGCCAATCTCGTCATGGGCGAAAACATCGTGCCGGAATTCCTGCAGAACGACTGCACGCCGGAAAATCTCGCCCGCGCCTTGCGTCCGCTGTTGTCGGACACGCCGGAGCGCAAGAAGCAGATGAATGGATTCGCCAAAATCGACGCCATTATGTCGACCGGCAACACGGCGCCGAGCGTGCGCGCCGCCGACATCGTGCTGGCCACGATGCGCAAGGGTAGGCACGCCAATTAGCGCGGCGCCCCGGAATGACGTAGAAATGTACGGTCTCAGCGGCGGCATCCGGCCGCAGCGCATCGGCTTGCCTCCAATTATTAGTGTATACTAATATTCGTATCAGCTAATAATAGACCGGGAGCCCGCCATGAACATCGATCCTGCCGCCACCCTTGGCGCCGTCATTCGCGAAGTCGCCAGCAGGGAACATCTGGGCAAGCCGGCGCGGGTGGTGACCGCGACGCGCAATTACGACACCACGATCGACGATCTCTGGGATGCCCTGACCGGCGCCGAGCGCATTCCACGCTGGTTCCTGCCGATCTCGGGCGATCTCAAGCTCGGCGGCCGCTATCAATTCGCGGGCAATGCGGGCGGCGAGATCACGCGGTGCGAGCCGCCGCGGCTGCTCTCGGTGACTTGGGAATATGGCGGCGGCGTCAGCTGGCTCACCGTGACGCTTGCTGATGATGCCTCGGGCGGGACGCGGCTGGAGCTCGAGCACACTGCCCATGTCGATGATAATCTCTGGGATCGCTTCGGGCCCGGCGCGGTCGGCGTCGGATGGGATCTCGCGCTGATGGGGCTCGGGCGTCATGTCGCCTCGGGCGCCACCGTCGACCGGGACGCGGCCATGGCCTGGTCGGCCTCGGAGGAGGGCAAGAGTTTTATGCGCGCAAGCAGCGAGGCCTGGGGCAAGGCCTCGATCGCCGCAGGTACCGATGAAGCGGCGGCGCGCGCCGCGGCGGGGCGCACCAGCGCCTTCTATTGCGGCGAGCCGGAGGGAGGGAGCTAGCCATCGATGCACGCGCTCGATGTTCTCGGCGATCCCGTCCGGCGGCGCATCCTGGAGCTGCTCGCCACCGGCGAGCACAGTTCCGGTGACATCGTCGCGGTGATCGGCCGCGAATACGGCATCACGCAATCGGCGGTATCGCAGCAGCTTCGCGTGCTCCGCGACGCCGGCTTTGCCTCGGTGCGCGCCGACGGAACCCGTCGAATTTATGCGGTTGAGACCACGGGCTTGCGCGAGGTCGATGACTGGCTCGGAAAATTCCGCTCGTTCTGGCTGCCGAAGCTCGACGCACTCGCCACCGAAGTCGCCCGGGGAAAGCGAAAACGGCGCCAATCGAAATGATGGCGCGCAGCCGATCGCATCAGGATTTGGGCGGCGTATCCTTCGGCCATTCCGGCAATTGATCTTTCGGATCGAACCAGGACGCGCCATCGGATCGCCAGATGTGCACCTTCGGCTTCTCGGTGATCTCTGTGTCGAGGCATCCCATGCGCAGCAGGATCGTTCCACGGCCCGCGCGTTCGGCGACAATCTGCGAGCCGCATTGAGAGCAGAAATACCGCGTCTTGCCGGGTGAGGATTTCGAAACCCTTCAAGAGGCTCTCATCCCTGGTCCTGCGAAATTGATTCCGCGGAACATTGGTGACGGTCGAGAACACCGACCCGTGCGCCTTGCGGCAGGTCCTGCAATGGCAATGCACGATCGGTCCGGGCGCACCCTCCACCTCGTAGGCGACGCCTCCGCACAGGCAGCTTCCTGCAAGCATCGAAAGCCTCCGCTCAAACAAAAATCCCGCCCAGGATATTCGATCATGAGCGGGATTTCGAAAGGGGGGTGAAGCGGCGGCCTACTTCCGCTTGCCGATCTCGACATAGTCGCGACGGCCGACGCCGGTGTAGAGCTGGCGCGGACGGCCGATCTTCTGCTGCGGATCCTCGATCATCTCGCTCCACTGGCTGATCCAGCCGACGGTGCGGGCGACCGCGAACAGCACGGTGAACATCGACATCGGGAAGCCCATCGCCTTCAGCGTGATGCCCGAATAGAAGTCGACATTCGGATAGAGCTTGCGGCTGACGAAGTACTCGTCGCTCAGCGCGATCTTCTCCAGCTCCAGCGCCACCTTCAGCATCGGATCGTCGCCATGGCCGGTCTCCTTGAGCACGGCGTGACACATCTTCTGCATGATCTTGGCGCGCGGATCGTAGTTCTTGTAGACGCGGTGGCCAAAACCCATCAGGCGGACTTCGCTGTTCTTGTCCTTCACCTTCTTGATGAAGTCCGGGATATTGTCGACCGAGCCGATGCCGTAGAGCATGTTGAGGGCTGCTTCGTTGGCGCCGCCATGCGCAGGGCCCCAGAGGCAGGCGATGCCGGCTGCGATGCAGGCAAACGGGTTGGCGCCGGAGGAGCCGGCGATGCGCACCGTCGAGGTCGAGGCGTTCTGCTCGTGGTCAGCGTGCAGGATGAATATCTTCTCGAGCGCATCCGCCAGCACGGGGTTGACCTTGTATTCCTCGCACGGCACGGCAAAGCACATATGCAGGAAGTTCTCGGCGAACCCGAGCGAGTTCTTCGGATAGATGAAGGGCTGGCCGATGGTGTATTTGTAGGCCATCGCCGCCAGGGTCGGCACCTTCGCGATCATCCGCATCGAGGCGATCATGCGCTGCTGCGGATCGTTGATGTCGGTGGAGTCGTGATAGAAGGCGGCGAGCGCGCCGACGGCGGCGACCATGATCGCCATGGGGTGAGCGTCGCGGCGAAAACCCTGGAAGAAGCGCGCCATCTGCTCGTGCACCATGGTGTGATGGATCACGCGATAGTCGAAGTCTTCCTTCTGCGCCTTGGTCGGCAATTCCCCGTAGAGCAGCAGGTAGCAGGTTTCGAGGAAATCGCCCTTTTCGGCGAGTTGCTCGATCGGGTAGCCGCGGTATTCGAGGATGCCGGCGTCGCCGTCGATATAGGTGATCTTGGACTGGCAGCTGCCGGTCGAGGTGAAGCCCGGGTCATAGGTGAACATGCCGGACTGGGCATAGAGTTTGGCGATGTCGATGACATCGGGCCCGACGGTGCCACTCAGAATCGGGAAGTCATAGGTCTTGTTGCCGACCGTAAGGGTCGCGGTCTTGCTTGCGGATTTTGCGTCCATCGTTCGTCCCCGATGAGATCGTTAGCGGGCTGACTGGGTGCCATTTTCAGATGGCGAGGCAGGCCGGAATTGTCCAGGAAACTGGCTGAACAAATGGGTATCGTATTGCCATGTGCGCTGCAAGATGGCCGCCGCTGGCGTGCCACGGCTATGCGGTAGCCTGATCCCCGGCAGGGTCGCCAGCCTGATCGCCAGCCTGATCGCCAAGGCGGGCCAGGCATTCGTCCCGGCCCAGGACCGAAAGCACTTCGAAAATACCGGGCGAGGTGGTCTTGCCGGTCAGCGCCACGCGCAACGGCTGGGCGACCGCGCCCAGCTTGAGATTGTTCTCTTCGGCAAACGCCCGCATCGCGGCTTCAGTCGTCTCGACGGTCCAGGGCGTGACATGCTCCAGCGCCGTGCGCAGCCGGCCAATCAAGTGGCGGGTTTCCGCGGTCAAGAGCGCTTGCGCCTTCGCCTCGATCTGCAGCGGCCGGTCGGCGAAGATGAAATTGGAGGCGTCGATCAGCTCGATCAGCGTCTTGGCGCGCTCCTTCAGGCTCGGCATCGCGGCCAACAGCTGCGCGCGGGTGGCCTGGTTCAGCTTGGCCTTCACCGCCGCGCCGTTAGGAACGTAGTCCAGCACGCTCTCGAACTGTGTCACGAGGGATTGATCGGAGCTCGTGCGGATGTAGTGGCCGTTGAGGTTTTCCAGCTTGGCGAAATCGAAGCGCGCGGCGGAACGCCCGATCGCGGGCAGATCGAACGCCTTGATCATCTCCTCGGTCGAGAAGATCTCCTGGTCGCCGTGGCTCCAGCCGAGCCGGACCAGGTAATTCCGCAGAGCGGCAGGCAGATACCCCATGGCGCGGTAGGCGTCGACGCCGAGCGCGCCGTGCCGCTTCGACAGCTTTGAGCCGTCGGGGCCGTGGATCAGCGGGATATGCGACATGTTCGGCACGTCCCAGCCGAGCGCGTCGTAGATATGCTTCTGGCGGGCGGCGTTGATCAAGTGATCGTCGCCGCGGATGACGTGGGTCACGGCCATGTCGTGGTCGTCAACCACGACCGCGAGCATGTAGGTCGGCGTTCCGTCGCCGCGCAGCAGAACGAGGTCGTCGAGATTCTCGTTCTGCCAGACCACGCGGCCCTGCACCTGGTCCTCGATCACGGTCTCGCCGGTGAGCGGCGCGCGCAGCCGGATGGTCGGCTTCATGCCGGCGGGCGCCTCCGACTGATCGCGGTCGCGCCACATGCCGTCATAGAGCCTCGTGCGGCCTTCGGCGCGCGCTTTTTTTCGCATTTCGTCGAGCTGTTCCGGCGTGGCGTAACAGCGATAGGCCTTGCCTTCGGCGAGCAGTTGCTCGGCCACCTCGCGGTGGCGCGCGGCGCGGCTGAACTGGTAGATGACGTCGCCGTCCCAATCGAGCTCGAGCCATTTCAGCCCGTCTAGAATCGCGTCGATCGCCTCTTTGGTCGAACGTTCGCGGTCGGTGTCCTCGATCCGGAGCAGCATTTTGCCGCCGCGGCGACGGGCATAGAGCCAGTTGAACAGCGCGGTGCGGGCGCCTCCGATGTGGAGAAAGCCGGTCGGCGAGGGGGCGAAGCGGGTGACGATGGAATCGGTCATTGAGCAGGGCAGGGGTCGCGGTAATGGCGGTGGTGTATAGCAGGAACGGTGCATAACTAAAGCCTTCACCCGGACAAAGCGGGCTTGGCGTGGGAAAGCGAATTTGGCAGAAGGGCCGCTGAATTCGGCTAGGACTTTATGATGACGACGACAGAACCGGTGGCGGCAGAGGCGGGGCGCGATTTCATCCGTGACATCATCCAGGCCGATCTCGACACTAACAAGTACAAGGAGATCGTGACCCGGTTCCCGCCGGAGCCGAACGGCTACCTGCATATCGGCCACGCCAAGTCGATCGCGCTCAATTTCGGCATCGCGCAGGAATATGGCGGCCGCTGCCACCTGCGCTTCGACGATACCAATCCGACCAAGGAAGAGCAGGAATATATCGATTCCATCCAGGCCGACGTGCACTGGCTCGGCTTCGACTGGGGCAAGAACCTGTTCTACGCCTCGGACTATTTCGAGCGCCTCTATGAATGGGCGGAAGGGCTGATCAACCGCGGCCTCGCCTATGTCGACGACCAGACGCAGCACGATATCCGCGTCAACCGCGGCACGCTGACCGAGCCTGGCAAGAACTCGCCGTTTCGCGATCGAACAGTCGAGGAGAACCTCGACCTGTTTCGCCGCATGAAAGCGGGCGAGTTTCCGAACGGGGCGCGGGTGCTGCGCGCCAGGATCGACATGGCCGCCGGCAACATCAACCTGCGCGATCCCGTGCTGTACCGCATCCTGCATGCACATCATCCGCGCACTGGCACCAAATGGTCGATCTATCCGAGCTATGACTACGCGCACGGCCAGTCAGACGCGATCGAAGGCATCACGCACTCGATCTGCACGCTGGAGTTCGAGGATCACCGGCCGCTCTATGACTGGTTCATCGAAAGACTGCCGGTACCGTCGAAGCCGCATCAATACGAATTCGCGCGTCTCAATCTCACCTACACGGTCCTGTCGAAGCGCGTACTGACCCAACTCGTCCGCGACGGCCACGTCGCGGCTTGGGACGATCCGCGCATGCCGACCATTGCGGGGCTGAAGCGCCGTGGCGTGCCGCCGGCCGCCATCCGCGAATTCGTCAAGCGCATCGGTGTGGCGAAAGCCAACAGCGTGGTCGATGTCGGCATGCTCGAGTTCTGCATTCGCGAGGAGCTCAACCGCACCGCGCCGCGACGCATGGCAGTGCTCAAGCCGTTGAAAGTCGTGATCGAGAACTATCCGGAAGGACAGGTCGAGGAAATCGAGGCAATCAATCACCCCGATGATCCCTCGAAAGGCACGCGCAGAATCGCCTTCGGCCGCGAGCTCTATGTCGAGCAGGACGATTTCATGGAGAACCCGCCGAAGAAATTCTTCCGGCTGTCTCCGGGCAATGAAGTGCGGCTGCGCTACGCCTATTTCATCAAGTGCACCGGCGTTGTGAAGAATGCCGCCGGCGAGGTCGTGGAACTGCGCTGTACTTACGATCCCGCAACCAAGGGCGGCAACGCACCCGACGGCCGCAAGGTCAAGGCCACCATGCATTGGCTCCCGGCGGCGCAGTCCAGGCCGGCCGAAATCCGCATCTACAACCAGCTTTTCGCCAAGCCGAGCCCGGATGCCGCGAATTTCGCTGCCGACCTCAATCCACAGTCGCTGGAGGTTCTGAAGGACGCCCGGGTCGAGCCGGCCATTGTCGAGGCCAATTCGGCCGAACCGATGCAGTTCGAGCGGCAGGGCTACTTCGTCCGCGACAAAGATTCGACGCCGGACGGGCTGGTTTTGAACCGAACCATCGGTTTGCGCGACACCTTTGCGAAGGAAGTCGGAAAGGGCTAGCCCCGCCCGGCTGCGCGCTTCCGTGATGTAGGTCACAGGCGCTCCGAGATAAACCGGTCAATTCCGCACTTTCCTTTGGTCACGGGGCTCACATGAAGCAGCTCACCATCGCCATCGCTTTCCTGCTGCTGCCGGCTTTTGCCGCCGATGCGGCCGGCTCGCTTCATCGCAAGCATAGCGCTCAGCCTGCGCAAAAGGCCCGCACGGCCGATCCGGCCGCGGTTCCCTCTCCCCCGCCGGTGACGCGGCTACCGATCGCACCCGATACGTTCCGGGCGTAACTGCGCGCCGGCATTCTGCATCCGTTCACTATCCGACCAAGCGGAACTTTCGGTAGCCTGACGGCCCGGAAGTAGCAGGGTTTGGCCGCATGGCAGAGCGGGACATTCCGCCCCGCCGCCCGCAGGGGATTGCAGGGGGCGTTGCAGGGGGCATTGCAGGGACCTGGCCGCCGCGCGGCGCCGCGCAGAGCGGGGCGTTCGCGCCGTCCAGTTCCTCGGCCTGGTCCTCGCTGCTCCAACGCCTGCGCGCCTGGGCAGTTGCGGAAGCCGGCGCCGGGCGCCTCCTGCCCTGGGTGCCGGTCGCTTTCGGCGGCGGGATCGCGCTCTATTTCACCGCCTCGCACGAGCCGGTGCTTTCCGTCAGCATCGCAACAGCGCTCGCGCTTTGCGCCGCCGCCTTCTTGTTGCGGCGAAGCCGGTTCTTTGCGGCGGCCGTGATGGTTGCGGCGATCGCTGCCGGCTTTGCCACCGCGACCGTCAGGACCGCGCACGTCGCCCACGCCGTGCTGGCGCGGCCGCTCTATTCCGTCGCGCTGTCGGGATTTGTCGAGACCCGCGACATCCGCGAGCGAACCGACCGCTTCGTGCTGCGCGTGACCGAAATGGATGCGCCGCGGTTTTCAGGCAAGCTCGAGCGCGTCCGGCTCAGTGTGAAGAAGGGAACCGCGCCCGATGTCGGCAGCTTCGTCGAGCTGAAGGCGCGGCTGTTGCCCCCGCTCGCACCGTCCAGGCCCGGTTCGTACGATTTCTCGCGCGACCTGTTTTTTCAGCGGATTGCCGCGTCCGGCTTTGTGATGGGGGCGATCAAGACCGCCGAGCCGAAGGATGGCGGCGGCCTCGCACTGCGCTATGCCGCCGTCATGCAGGGACTGCGCGATTCCATCGACGCGCGCATCCGCAGCCGCCTCGACGGCGACGAGCGCGCGATTGCGACCGCGCTTTTGACCGGCCGGCGCGATGCGATTACGACGCCCGTCAACGACGCGATGTTCATCTCCGGCCTCGGGCACGTGCTGTCGATCTCGGGCTATCACATGGCGGTCGTCGCGGGCGTCGTGTTCTTCGCCGTCCGCGCACTGCTCGCGCTGATCCCGGGGCTCGCCGTCAGCACGCCGATCAAGAAATGGTCGGCGGCGGCCGCGCTCGTCGCGGCGGCGTTCTATCTGTTACTGTCGGGGGCGGAAGTCGCGACCCAGCGCTCGTTTTTCATGACAGCGGTGGTGCTGATCGCGGTCATGGTCGACCGCCGCGCCATCACCTTCCGCACCCTCGCGGTTGCCGCCATGATCGTGCTGGTGATGGCGCCGGAAGCGCTGGTGCATCCGAGCTTCCAGATGTCGTTTGCGGCCACCCTCGGGCTGGTCGCGCTGGTGCAGATCGGCATGCCGCGGCTGTTTGCGACGCCCGATCATTCGGCGACCGCCCGCGTCGCCCTGTGGGGCGGGCGCGAGCTCGTGACCCTGCTGCTGGCTTCGCTGATCGCGGGGCTCGCGACCACGCCCTATGCCGCCTTCCATTTCCACCGCGTCACGCCCTATGGCGTGCTGGCTAACCTGGCGGCGATGCCGGTGGTTTCGGCGCTGGTGATGCCGGCGGGCCTGATGGGGCTCGCCGCGATGCCCTTTGGCCTCGACGGCTTCTTCTGGTGGCTGATGGGGATAGGCATCGACTGGATGATCGCGGTCTCGCAGTGGGTGGCGAACCTGCCGGGCGCGATCGGCCGCATCGCGGCCTTCGGCACCGGGCCGCTGCTGGCGGCGAGCTGCGGCATCATCCTGATGGGGCTCTTGCGCACGCCGCTGCGCTGGTCGGGGGCGCTGGTGCTGGCCGCATCGATCGCCTGGGCGCTGGCGGTACGGCAGCCGGATATCCTGATCTCTGGCGATGGCCATGCCGTTGCGGTCCGCGGCAAGGATGCGCGGCTGCATCTGATGCATTCCACCAAGGATGCCTTCCTGCAGAAGGAGTGGTTGGCCGCAGATGCCGATGCGCGCATCGCAGGCGACGTTTCGCTCGCCGACGGCATCTCCTGCGATGACGCCGGCTGCGTAGTGGAGATGGCCGCCGGCGGCCTGGTGGCGCAGTCGCTCCGCAGCGACGCGCTGGCCGATGATTGCGAGCGGGCCGCGCTGGTCGTCACCATCAGGCAACCGCCGAAGGACTGTGCCGCCGCCGTGATCGATCCGGCGCGGCTGCAGCGTCAGGGCGCCCTGGCGCTGTGGCGGAAGGCAGATGGGTTTGCGGTCGATCCGGTGAGGCCGCGCGGCTTTGACCGGCCATGGTCGCCGGCGGTCGCGGGTGACGCCGATACCGATGCCGCCGTTATCTTGCGGCCACCGCCGCGCGGACGCGACGCGACGCCGTCCGATGCCGACCTGCAGGCGGAGGAGTAACGCAAGAGAGCCCCGGCTTGCGGCCGGGGCTCTCTTGGCAGGCATGGTGCAAGATCAGCGGCCGGCAGGGGCCGACCAGCCGCCCGAATAGATCTCCGGATAGACCGCCGGGCTGCTCGGCTGGACCACGACAACGGCGTTGTTGGCGTTGCGGAACTGCTCGACCTTGCGGGCCCGATGATGCTCGGCGGCGGAAGCAGCCTGGGCGGTGGAAACCGCGATCAACGCGGCGCCAATGGCGGTCAGAATGGTCTTGCGCATGCTTGTCTCCTCTTCTTGCTTGGCGCTCGTCGCGAAGCGATTGGCCTCGTCGGCTTGCGTTGAGGGGAGATAGGTCTGCGCAGGCAGTTTGATAATTTGGAAAGCACCCGAAAGACTATCAACACCTGGTGTACAATCGGGGGCTTGCGACGGCCCCCGCGCTACCTAGCGCATGATCCGGAAAAAGCCTGCCCCGCACTTGGAGAGCGGATGGGCACCGCTTTTCCCTCGTGACAAACGCGAAGCGTTTGCGCGGAGATCATGCGCAAACAAGAATCTAGAGCGCGATGGCGATTAGTCCTAATCCCATCGCGCCCTAGTGTTCGAGCCGCTCGGAAGGCGGCAGCGGCAGCTCGAACGTGCCGAGGTGAAATTCCTCGGCTTGAGCGTCCTCCACCGTTTCACCGGCTTCCGCATGGAACGGCAATTCGACCAGCGTGAAGGATGCGTCCGGAAACTGGTTCCAGATCTTCAGATCATCCAACGTCACCGTCAGCCAGCCGAACGTAAACATGTAACGGCCGGGCTCGGTCACGCCGCCGGCTCTCTGCCACGTAATCTTGTTGACCACCCTCGTGTCCCCGATTGCGCTGGTTTGCGTTGTCGCGAAGGCTCCGCCGGGAGCGCGACCGGCGGGACCATCCGCGGGCTAGAACTTCAGTCGACCGGAAGCGTCCTCGGCGCCGCCGGCGTGCTGGCCTCGGTGTGTGCAGCCGGCTTCACGGGCGCAGTCACCGGCAATTGCAGCACGGTCACCCGCTGTCCTTCGCACAATTGCGTCACCAGCACGTAGTTTCCATCTGGAAACTCGATGGCGTCATGATGGCGATCGGGAATATGCGGATCGGTCTTGCCGAACTTACCCACACGAGAATTGATTGAGCGCGTCCAGATCCACCGGTTGTCGTATTTCACGTCGTCGTCGAAGGCGAGTTCGGTTCCGGGCAGCATGCACACCGCAACGCCCGGATCCTTTTCTGATGCGAAGCCGCGGGTCGAGGTGCCGCGGAAAGTCGTCGTAACCAGCGTCTCTCCCACTACGGCGGGACGCGACGTCACGGCATGCAGACTATAGTCACACATCGGATTTGCTCCTCGTTCGAGATAGCCAACCCGCGCACTCTCTTGTCGTTTGAGCGTGATCTTTTCTGGCTCACGCTCGAGAGGCGAGGGCCTCTATCAGAGTGAACACCAAGTTGCGAGCGTCTGCCCGGTTATGGGCAAATGTGCGGCTCACAACCATGAATATTATCACAAATCCGTTTGGCGTGCCTGGTTTCTCACTTCCGCACAAACAGAAGCCGCCCGAGCGAGTCGGGCGGCTCTGCAGGCGATTAGTCGGAAGAAGGCCTCAGTACTTGCGGTACAGCCCGATCAGCTTGCCCTGAATCTTGACCCGGTTCGGCGGCAGGATGCGCACTTCATAGGCGGTATTGGCCGGTTCCAGCGCGATCGAGGCGCCGCGGCGGCGGAAGCGCTTCAGGGTGGCTTCCTCGTCGTCGATCAGCGCCACCACGATGTCGCCGGTATCGGCGGTCTCGTTGCGCTGGATCAGCGCCATGTCGCCGTCGAGGATGCCGGCATCGACCATCGAATCGCCGCGCACTTCGAGCGCGTAATGTTCGCCGGAACCGAGCATGTCCGGTGGTACGCTGATGGTGTGGCTGCGGGTCTGCAGCGCCTCGATCGGTGTACCGGCTGCGATCCGGCCCATGACCGGGACGGCGACCGGACGTTCGCTGTCATCCGCGCTGGCGCCGCCGCGCACCTTGCCCAGATTGCCCTCGATGACGCTCGGCGTGAAGCCGCGCCGGTTGCCGCCGCCACCGCCGGGCGACAGCTCCGGCAGTTTGATCACCTCGATCGCGCGCGCACGGTTGGGCAGCCGCCGGATGAAGCCGCGCTCCTCGAGCGCGGTGATGAGACGGTGGATGCCGGACTTCGAGCGCAGATCGAGCGCATCCTTCATCTCGTCGAAGGAAGGCGGTACGCCGGCTTCTTTCAGCCGTTCGTTGATGAAACGCAGAAGTTCGTACTGTTTGCGCGTGAGCATCTCGAGCAAGTCCCCCGGTTGGTGGTGTCGTTCGATTCCGAGAATTAGATACTAGAACTCGAAACAAATCATGAACGGACACTATATGTTCGATATGTGTTCCGCAACCACTTAATTTTGGGTGAACGCGAGAAAGTTTGGTCAGCGAGGCTGGCGCAAGCGCTAGTTCGGCAGCCGCAGAATCTCGCAAGGCTCGCCTGCTTTCGCGGCGTGCGCAAACGGCGCACGTATCACTAACGCCTGTGCCGCAGCGAGATTCGCAAGCAGCGAAGAGTCCTGGTGATTGACCGGCGTCGCAATCAAACTGCCGTCGCTGCGCTCTTCAAGACGCGCGCGCAGATAGTCTTCGCGCACGTCGTTGGCGCCGAGATCGCGGCCGAGCAGGGCGCTCTCGCGGGTGTGGTGAATCACTTTGCGGCCCGACAGCGCCCAAATCAACGGCACCACGAACAGCCACGTGCAGACGTAGGACGAGACGGGATTGCCCGGCACGCCCACGACCCGCATCGCGCCCAGCCGCCCGTGCATCATCGGCTTGCCCGGACGCATCGCGATCTTCCAGAACGCGATGGTGACGTTTTCGGCTTCCAGCGATTCCTTGACCAGGTCGTGGTCGCCGACCGAGGCGCCGCCGGTCGTCACCAGGATGTCGGCGCCGAGGTCGCGGGCGCGGCGGATGCCTGCGGTCGTCGCCTCCATGGTGTCGGCGGCGACCCCAAGATCGACCGTGTCGGCGCCTTCGGCGCGGGCGAGTGCCCGGAGCGCATAGCCGTTGGAATAGACGATCTGGCCCGGACCGGGCGTCGAGCCCGGCATGACCAGCTCGTCGCCGGTCGCAAGCAGCGCGACCTTGGGCCTTCGGCGCACCGGCAGCTCTGGATAGTTCATGCTGGCCGCGAGCGAGAGGTCGCGCTCGGTGAGCCGGCTTCCAGCCGCGAGCAGCACATCGCCTTCCCTGAAGTCGACGCCGGCGGGGCGGATGTGCCGGCCGGTCACCGCCGTCTCGTTGATGGTGATGCAATTGCCATCGGCGATCGTGTCTTCCTGGATCACGACGGCGTCGGCGCCATCAGGGATCACGCCGCCGGTGAAGATGCGCGCTGCTTCGCCTTTGCCCAGCGTGCGGTCGAAGGGACGGCCGGCCGCGACCTCGCCGATCACCTTGAGCCTGCCATGCACCTGCGAGGCATCGGCGGCGCGCACCGCATAGCCATCCATCGCCGACATCGCCTGCGGCGGCTGCGTGCGTCGAGCTGCGACGTCGCGCGCGAGCACGCGGTGATGGGCCTCTTCCAGCGCCACCATCTCTTCGCCCATCGGCTCGGCGCCGGCAAGGATCGCGGCAAGGGCATCGGCAACCGGCATCAGCGCCACGGCAACACTCCACAATTGCGACAGACTAGCCTTCTAACCGAGAGCGGTGGCGGAGGCAAAACCATCATCGGACGGCGACACATGGCCGTCGTTCACTCCAGCAAAAGATAACGGTAAGGTCACCTTCGTCCAGTGAGAATAATTCCGCAATGAGCCCGTTTAACGAGATCAGGCAGATCGACTACACCGTGATCTTCGCGCGCGACATGGCGGCGATGCGCCGCTTCTATGAGACCGTGATGGAGTTTCCGCTCCATCGCACGCTCTCCGACAAGTGGATCGAGTACCGCGTCGGCGCCAATACGCTGGCGCTCGCGGCCTATGGCGGGCTCTTCAACGACGCGCCGCCGCCAAAGGGAGCGTTGTCGCTGCAACTGGCCTTCCGTGTCGCGCCGGACCTGGTGGCCAAATGTGCGTCTCATCTGCAAGAGAAGGGCGTCAGTCTGACGCATCCGCTGACCGATCACGCCTTCGGCCATCGCACCATCTTCTTCCGCGATCCCGATGGAAATGTAATCGAAATCTATGCAGAGATCTGAACGGCGAGGTGCCGTGCACGGTAGCGGGCAAAGCTGACTGTGTCGAAAATGGGCCAACGCGAAGGTAGATGCGTTTTTCCCTCTCAACCAGCTTGGCACCCCCGGCGATATGATAGCATGATGGTGTGAGGTACTCGGCGTTACCGGCGCCGATCGGGGTAGTCCAGGATCGACGAATTTTGCAGGTGCGTGCGCCTCTCCGTTGGAGGCGCACGTTCCGGCGCAAACTGGCTTCGACCGATTGCGAGTTGCTCATGAGGACGAGCGTTAAGACCTTCCGGCTTGTTCTGATCAAGCCGTCGCACTACGACAATGACGGTTACGTCATCCGGTGGTGGCGCGGCGGGCTGCCGTCGAATTCACTGGCCTGCCTCTATGGCATCACGGAGGATTGTCGCGAGCGGAAAGTGCTCGGCGCCGATTTCGACATCGACATCGAAGCGATCGACGAGACCAACTGGAAGGTGCGGATCGAGGAGCTGACCAACTCGATCAAGGCGGCCGATGCCGGCATGGTGATGCTGGTCGGCGTGCAGTCCAACCAGTTTCCGCGCTCGCTCGACCTGGCACGACAGTTTCGCAGCCACGGGATTGCGGTCGCGATCGGTGGCTTCCACGTTTCCGGGACGCTTGCGATGTTGCCGGAGCGCGAGAGAGGCGTGCAGGAGATGATGGACCTCGGCGTGTCCATCTTCGCCGGCGAGGCCGAAGGCCGGCTCGAGGGCGTGTTGCAGGACGCGGTCGCAGGGCAACTCAAGCCTCTGTACAACGCGATGGACGACCTGCCGCATCTGGAAGGTCAGCCGCTGCCGATCATTCCGCGCCAGCAGATCGAGCGCGTCTGGGGCCATACCACAAGCTTCGATGCCGGGCGCGGCTGCCCCTACCAGTGCTCGTTCTGCACCATCATCAACGTGCAGGGCCGCAAGTCGCGGCGCCGGACCGCCGACGACATCGAAGCCGTGATCCGCGGCAACGTGAAGCAGGGCATCCGCGGTTTCTTCATCACCGACGACAATTTCGCGCGCAACAAGGATTGGGAGGTCCTGCTCGACCGGATCATCGAGCTGCGCGCGCAAGAGGGCTGGGAGCTTTCCTTCACCATCCAGGTCGACACGCTCTGCCACAAACTGCCGAACTTCATCGAGAAGTGCGCCAGGGCCGGCGTCCGGCGCTGCTTCATCGGCCTGGAGAACATCAACCCTGACAGCCTGCTCGGCGCCAAGAAGCGTCAGAACAAGATCACCGACTACCGCGAGATGATGCTGGCCTGGAAGAAGGCTGGGATCATGACCGTTGCCGGCTACATCCTGGGCTTCCCGAACGACACGCCGGAGTCGATCGCGCGCGACATCAGGATCATCCAGCACGAATTGCCGATCGACATGCTGGAGTTCTTCTTCCTGACGCCGCTGCCGGGCTCGGAGGACCACAAGACGCTCTATACGAAGGGCGTCGCGATGGATCCGGATCTCAACAAATACGATCTGGATCACGTCTGCGTTTCGCACTCGACCATGTCTAGGGCGGAATGGGAGCGGGCCTATCGATTGGCCTGGGACACCTATTACAGCTGGGAGCACATCGAAACGATCATGCGGCGCGCGGCGGCGATGGAAAACAGCGTCGGCAAGATCAAGACCTATGCGCTCTATTTCAAGGGTTACCATCCGATCGAGCAGGTCCATCCGCTGGAAGGCGGGGGCTTGCGGATGAAGAGCCGGCACGAGCGCCGCCCCGATCTGCCGCTCGAACCGGTCTGGCTGTTCTATCCGCGCTATCTTGCCGAGACCGCGGTAAAGGCCGTGCGCTGGGCCACACTCGCGATCCGCCTGGAGCTTCTCGCGCGCAAGGTCAAGAAGGATCCGCGGCGGCTGGAATACAGAGACCAGGCACTGACGCTGTCGACCGACGAGACCGAGAGCCTCGAGCTGTACAAGACGAGATCCAGCCAGGCGTTCCTCGATCAGCGGCGGCATATCGAAGAGGCGCAGAAGTCCAAGGTTTTGGCGCGGTAGCGCCGACGGCCGGGGCATCGTCGGAAGATCGATCGAAGGCCGAGGTAAGACAACAGGCACCGATCCCGTTTGGCCCATGGTCGGGAGCAGGAGGATCCTGCTAATGCGAATCCTCCTGCCAGGCCATTAGCGGCCCGCCATTGCCTTGACGTCGGCTGCGGTCAGACACTTTCCGCCAACGCCCCATTCGCCACTGGCGACTTCGTGCACGCGAACCCAGGTACCGCCGCGCATGGCTTCGCCCTCGATGGCAACCATCGCGTCCGTCACCCTCCGGATCATTTCCTGCTTCTGGGATTTGTCGAAAACGCCTTCGATAAGCTGAATATCAACGAGTGGCATGGCTTTCTCCTTTATGCTGTAGCCCTCGGACCCGCTACCACTCGACCGTCCCCTGTGCGTCCCTCAGGGGGCGCCTACCCGGCAAGAGGTGATTTCATGGCCGGGTTCTCGCTCGAGACCTCCTCGTTGTGATCGCGGAGTTTATCATCGGGCGCGCTCCGCGCGACCCGTTGGCTCATGCGGCCTACGGGAAGCTAAATCCCCAGCGCGTCGAGCGCATGCGCGACATCGCGGCTCGAGGTCACATGCACCGCCTTCAGCCCGCACGCTCTTGCTGCTTCGATATTATCGGCGAGGTCGTCGAAGAAGACGATGCGCGAGGCAGGCTTGCCGATCGCGCCTACGACGTGATCGAAGCCCGCCGCGTCCGGCTTCCGGTGGCCGATGGTGGAGGAGTAATAGAGCTCGCGGAACGGTTTCAGCGTGTGCGCGTGGACCTGCGTGAAGTATGCGATGTGCGGCCGATTGGTGTTGGAATAGACGTAGAGCGGCAAATGTTTCGCGGCGCGCTCGAGCAGGGGTGCGATGCCTTCTATCTCGCCGGCGAAGATCGCGTTCCAGCCCTCGAGGAACTGTTGGTCGGTAATGGCAATCCCCAGCGAGCGGCGCAGATTGTCGAAAAAGGCCTCGTCGCTGATCGTGCCTCGCTCGTGATGATGGTAGGATTCGTCGGCCACGAAGCGCGCGGCGATGTCGGACGGCTCGCATCCGGCATGGCCCGCCCAGCACGCGAGCGCCCTGGGGAAATCGATATTTAACACGACGCGGCCGAGGTCAAACAGCAGCGCGTCGGCGTCTCCGGGGGAAAGGCGGGTAAGGGTCATGGCGATGAGATACATACTGCCGGATGGCGTGACAATGATGACACGCCACCCGCTTCGCCAGAATCCTCAGTAGCGATAGGGCTCGATGTCCAGCAGCGGATAGGCCGAGAACACGCTCGGCATATTGGTCGGCGTCGCCGGATGCAGATACGACTTTTCGAGCTGGCCGAACGAGGTGACGCCAAGCAGGCCGAGGCTACGGATCACTTCGTCCTCAAGGAGCTCCAACATCCTGAACACGCCGGCTTCACCGGCCGCCGCCAGCGCCCAGCATTGCAGGCGGCCGATGCCGACGATGTCGGCACCCGATGCGATCGCCTTCACCACGTCGGAGCCGCGGCAGAAGCCGCCATCGACCATGATCTTGGCGCGGCCCTTCACGGCGTCGACGATCTCGGGCAGCACATGCATGGCGCCGCGGCCATGGTCGAGCTGGCGGCCGCCATGGTTGGAGACGTAGATCCACTCCACGCCATGGTCGAGCGCGATTCCAGCGTCCTCGGCGGTCGCAATCCCCTTGAGGATCAGCGGGATCTTGAACTTGTCCTTGATCAGCTTGACCGTGCGCCACTCCAGTCCCTTCTGATAATCGCCACCGGTCGAGCGCAGCCGGCTCTCGCGCACATAGCGCTTGGCGATATCGCGTTCACGCCGGCTGTAATGAGCCGTGTCGACGGTGAGACAGAAGGCGGTGTATTTGGCGGCAATGGCGCGGGCGACATGGTCCTCCACAAAGGCGTCATCGCCGCGCACATAAAGCTGGAACAGGCGGAGCGCGTCGGGCGCGGCCTCCGCGGTCTTCTCGAGCCCCGGGTCGGACACCGAGCTCAGCATATGGGCGGCACCGAATCGGCCTACGCCACGCACGACGGCAGCAGCACCCGCGGGATCGAAAATCTCCAGCGCGCCGACGGGGGCGAGCATGACAGGCAGCCGCATCTTGCGGCCGAACCGTTCGACTGTTGCATCGACCTTGGCGACATTGCGCAGCACGCGCGGGCGGAACGCGATCTCATCCAGCGCCATGCGGTTGCGCCGCATCGTGGTCTCGGTCTCGGCGGCGCCGACGATATAGTCCCAGGCGTTCTGGTTGAGGTTGGCGCGGGCCTTGCGCACGAACTCATGCAGGTTCTGGAACGGCTCGGTGCTCGCTCCGAGCTCGACATTGCGCGTTGGCCGGATCGCTTCGTTCATGGTTTCCTCCCCCGATCGTCGTTCGGCTGTTGTTGCTTACTCGCGTATCGCTTCCCGGCGCTTCACGCCATCCCAAATTTGCATGGCTTGCGGGCGAAGCTGTCTGGACCGGGTAAGGATTCCGGCTTTGCGACTTGCGCCGCGGCCGATATCGTCGGCCGCAACCAAAACATCGCGGGGAAATGAGCCATGTCCGGGTTGATGCTGTTTTCGCCGTTCTCGATCCGGGACGTGAAGCTGCGCAACCGCATCGTGGTGCCGCCGATGCATCAATATTCGGCGGTGAAGGGCTTTCCGACCGACTGGCACCTGATGAATGCCGGTAAGTTTGCCGCCGGCGGTGCCGGGCTGGTCGTGGTCGAATCGACCAAGGTCGAGCGGCGTGGCTGCGGTACCGTCGGCGATCTCGGCATCTGGGATGACGCCTTCATCGCGCCGCTCGGCCGGCTGGCCAAGTTCATCAGGGAGCAGGGGGCGGTCGCCGGTATCCAGCTCGGCCATTCCGGGCGCAAGGCGCGCGCCAACCGTCCCTGGGAGGGCGACGGGCCGCTGAAGCGCACGCCCGAGATCGACGACTGGGACGCCTGGAGCCCGGTGGCGCCGAGCGCAATCGCCCATAGCGAGAAATGGCCGGTGCCGCGGGCGCTGGAACGCCAGGAGGTGAAGGACCTGGTGCAGGCCTGGGGCCACGGCGCGCGCCGGGCGCATGAAGCGGGCTTTGACGTCTTGGAGCTGCACGGCGCCCATGGCTATCTCGTGCACGAGTTCCTGTCGGAACGCTCCAACCAGCGCAGCGACGAATATGGCGGTTCTGAGCAGAACCGGATGCGCTTCATCATCGAGGTCGCCGAGGAAGTCCGGACCCATTGGCCCCTTCACAAGCCATTGTTCGTGCGCCTATCCGTCGAAGACAATGCCGGCTGGGGACCGGAACAGAGCGCGCGGCTTGCCAAGGTACTGAAAACCAAGGGGGTCGACGTGATCGATTGCTCATCGGGGGGAATCAGCGACGCTGCGCCGATCCTCGGCAAGGAGATCAAATACAGCTACCAGGTGCCGCTGTCGGAATATGTCCGCCGCCACGCCGATATCATGACCATGGCGGTCGGATTGATCATCCATGGCGACCAGGCTGAACAGATTTTAAGGGACGGTCAGGCGGATTTGATCGCCGTCGGCCGCGAAATCCTGAATAATCCGAACTGGCCGATGGATGCTGCCCTGAAATTAGGCGCTGATGGTCCGTTCCGTAACGTGCCGCCGCAGTTCGGCTGGTGGCTCGGGACGCGGGCCAAGCGGGGTTTCGGGACGCAGCCATCGACTTGGCAGGTCGGGTTGCAAGCCGAGTTGCAATCCGGCCTTGAAGAAACCCGAAAGGTATTGTGAGTTTTTCCTTTCGACCCCATTTGGGCAATAAATCCAGCGCGGAAGGCGGCGGACATATGCGGAAGAATTTCCTATTTCTCCTGGGTTCGGTGACGGGTGTGTGCCTGACGCTGCTGGTCACGGGGCCGGGCGAAAATATTATCGCCAGGGCGAAGGCCGCCGCGAACGCCGGCGACACCTATTCCCAGCTCAACCTGTTCGGCGAGGTCTTTGAGCGCGTCCGCTCCGACTACGTCGAGAAGCCCACTGACACCAGCCTGATCGAAGGCGCGATCAACGGCATGGTGACTTCGCTCGATCCGCATTCGCGCTACATGAACGACAAGTCCTGGCGCGAGATGCAGGAGACCACTTCCGGCGAGTTCGGCGGTCTCGGCATCGAAGTCACCATGGAAGACGGCCTCGTCAAGGTCGTGGCCCCGATCGACGAGACGCCGGCGGCCAAGGCCGGCATCCTCTCGGGCGATTTGATCAGCCAGATCGACGATGAGAATGTCCAGGGGCTGACGCTCGAGCAGGCCGTCAACAAGATGAAGGGCGCGGTCAACACCAAGACGCACCTGAAGATCCTGCGCAAGGGCAAGGAGAACCCGCTCGACATCACGCTGACGCGCGAGATCATCCGCGTGCGCCCGGTGCGCTATCACACGGATAACGGCAACATCGGCTATATCCGCGTCACCTCGTTCAACGAGCAGACCACCGAGGGCCTGCGCAAGGCGGTTGCCGATATCCAGAAGGAGATTCCGGCCGACAGGCTCGTGGGCTACGTCGTCGATCTCCGCAACAATCCGGGCGGGCTGCTCGACCAGGCAGTCTCGGTGTCGAGTACGTTCCTGCAGCGCGGCGAGGTCGTCTCGACCCGCGGCCGCAGCGCGGAAGAAACCCAGCGCTTCTCGGCGCGCGGCGGCGACCTCATCAAGGGCAAGCCGCTGGTGGTGTTGATCAATGGCGGGTCGGCCTCGGCTTCCGAAATCGTGGCGGGCGCACTGCATGACCACAAGCGCGCAACCCTGATCGGCACGCGCTCGTTCGGCAAGGGTTCGGTGCAGACCATCATCCCGCTTGGCGCCGGCAATGGCGCGCTGGCGCTCACCACCGCGCGCTACTACACCCCGTCGGGCCATTCGATCCAGGCGCTCGGCATCAAGCCTGATATCGAAGTCCTGCAAGATGTGCCGGACGAGCTGAAGGGCCGTGCCGACATCAAGGGCGAGGCCTCGATGCGCGGCCATCTGTCCGCCGAAGCTGCCGAGCAGAGCGGCTCGCAATCCTATGTGCCGCCGGAAGAGAAGGACGACAAGGCGCTGGCGGCGGCCTACAACCTCTTGCGCGGCGTCCAGGTCAACGCCGACGTGCGGCCGCAGCCCAAGGCGGCCGTGCCGAACTGAGGCGGGGGAGAGATCACTGCAGGCCAACGTGAGGGGGAGCTTCTTGGGCTGCCCCCTGCGCTGTTTTATGCAGCTGATTTTGGTCGGCGCCGCGACGGGTTGATCAAGGCTTCGGCTGGAATGCCCCAGGCGCGATGGAGCGTCCACGCCATCTTCATCGTAAGCGGGCGATTGCCGTTCAATATGTCCGACGCACGCTGACGCGAACCGAGCAGGCGCCCTAGGTCACCTTGGGTATGGCTGCCCGTTTCCATGGCGTAGCGGATCGCATCGATCGGACCGGGCGGATCGATCGGCCAATGTTTGCGCTCATAGTCCTCGATCACCAATGCCAGCAAGTCGAAGCGATCCGCTTCCGCCGTGCCTGGTTTGGGTTCGTTTTCGAAGTAGCGTTCGATCTCGTCCAGCGCCGCGTCATAGTCGGCTTCGGAATGAAGCGGACGTACTACTTTTTTCGCCATGACACCGTCTCCGGATTGATTCGATCAGATTCGGCATGGGTGCCGACAAATTTCACGAGCGCCCGGCTGAACGAAAAGGACACATGGACGATCAACCGGTATTTGTTACCTCCCAGATCGAAGATGACCCGATTGTCGCCCACGAAATCGACGGTTCCGCCGAATTGCCGCTTTATTTCTGCAGGGTTGCTCCAGCGCGCCTTGGAAGCTACCGCGAGCCACGCACGAATCGGACCCTCGGCATGCGGGTAGCGGACCCAGAACTCCTTCAGCGTCCGGCGTGCGATGACCTGCATGAACCTTCATATCATGTCACCAATTCGGTGACAACAATCGTCTCGTCGAACGCTTGGCTTGAGCGTTGAAACGCCTACGCCATCTTCGTCCGGCGCTTGCGCGTCTCCTTTGGAGGCGCGGCCGCTTGCCCGCGATGGGCGGCAAACAGGTGCCTGATCTCTTCGGCGGGCTTGGCCGCGCTGAACAGCCAGCCCTGCATTTCCGAACAGCCGAGCGTGCGCAGCGCTTGCCGCTGCGCTTCGGTTTCGACGCCTTCGGCTGTGGTGGTCATGTGGCGGGCGGCAGCGATGTTCACCACGGCCTGCACGATGTGCGACGAGCCGCCGCCGGCCTCGCTGATGTCTTTGACGAAACTGCGGTCGACCTTGATCTTGTCGAAGGGGAAGCGCTGCAGGTAGCTCAGCGACGAGTAGCCGGTGCCGAAATCGTCGAGCGCGATGTGCACGCCGATGGCGCGGAGCTGGTGCAGGATCGCGAGCGCCGCTTCGTCGTCGCGGATCAGCACCGCTTCGGTGATTTCGAGCTCGAGCCGGCCGGCGGCAAGGCCCGATACCGCGAGCGCCGACATGATCTTCAGCGCCAGCGTGCCGCTCTTGAACTGGACCGGCGACACGTTGACCGCAAGCCGGATGTCGTTGGGCCAGGTCGCGGCCTCGGTGCAGGCCGTGATCAGCACATACTCGCCTAGCTGGTTGATCAGCCCGGTCTCTTCCGCTATCGGAATGAACTCGGCCGGCGAGACCATGCCGCGCTCGGCATGGCGCCAGCGCACCAGCGCCTCGCAGCCGGTGATGCGGTTGTCCTCCAGGCTGACGCAGGGCTGGTAATAGACCTCCAGCGCGCCGGCCGTGATCGCCTGGCGCAGGTCGACCTCGAGTTCGCGGCGCGCGCGGGCCTGCGCGTCCATGCCGGGGTCGAAGAAGCGGTAGGTGCGCCGTCCTTCCGCCTTGGCGGCGTACATGGCAAGGTCGGCGTTCTTGAGGATCTGGTCGAGCTCGGTGCCATGCCCGGGTGCCAGCGCGATGCCGATGCTGGCATCGGCGGTCAGCTGATGACCGAGGCACTCGAACGGCGTGCGGATGGCATCGAAGGCGCGTGTCACGAGATCGATGACGTCCTCGGTGGTCTGGACGCCGGTCTGGACGATGGCGAATTCGTCGCCGCCGAGCCGGGCCACGAAGCCGGTGGTGCCAACGCATTGGCTCAGGCTGACGGCGACCGATTTCAGCAGCTCGTCGCCGATCAGGTGGCCGAGCGAGTCGTTGACGCTCTTGAACTCGTCGATGTCGATGTAATAGACGGCAAGTTGCCGTCCATGCGGGATCTGCGTCAGCTCCTGCTTCAGCCGTTCGTGGAACAAAGCGCGGTTCGGCAGGTCGGTCAGCGCGTCGTAATGGGCCAGATGGATGATGCGCTGCTCGGTGCGCCGGCGCTCGGTGACATCTTCATGGGTCGCGACCCAGCCGCCGTCAGCCAGTGGCTCGTTGACGATCTGCACGAAGCGGCCGTCGGGCGTCTCGATGACGGTGATCTTTTCCGTGCCGATATCACGCAAGGTCGAATCGATATATTCGTCGGCATCGCCGACAAACGAGCCGGTTTCCTTGCGGTGCATGATGATCTCGCGGAAACTTGCGCCCGGCTTGATGACGTCCGGCGACAGGCCGTACATCTCGATGTAGCGCCGGTTGCAGATCACCAGCCGCCTCGACGAATCGAACAGCAGGAGACCCTGCGTCATGTTGTTGACGGCGTTGTCGAGCCGCTGCTTTTCCAGCGTCAGGCGCCGCTGCGATGCCGCGTGATCGCGCGAGAGCCGGCGCACGACGAGGAAGAGCAGGACCGCGATCAGCAGCACCGACACCGCGCCGCCGCTGATCAGAAACCGCATCTGCTCCTGCCAGTCGGCGAGCGCTGCGGCCGCTGTCGTCGCGGCGACGATCACGATCGGAAAATCGGCGAGCGCGCGCGACGACAACAGGCGGTACTCGCCGTCGATCGGACTGACCAGCCGCGCGGTGTATTGGTTCAGTTCGAACACCTTCTGCTGCTCGGCAGGACCCCGCTTGAAGTTCCGCCCGATCATCTCTCCCGTCTGCGGATAGCGCGCGAGCAGCGTGCCGTCGCGATGATGCATCGAAATCGCCGCACCCGGTGCGAGCGCGACCGAGGCAAGGAATTTCTCGAAGCTCGACGGCGTGATCGCGCGGGTCACGACGCCCAGGAATTCGCCGTTCGGCCCGGTGACCTTGCAGGCGACCACCGTCGCCCAGCCGTGCTGGAAACGGCTCTGCACCAGCTCGATCCGGAAGCGCTCGAAGGGCGAGCCCGATTTGAACGCCTTGAAGTAGTTCCGGTCGGCGATCTTGATGTTGGGGACGGGCCAGGATTCCGAGGAGTTGATCAACTGGCCGTTGGCATCGAACACGTTGACGCCGGCCACGTCGGTAAAGGCACGAAGCCGCAGCCGCAGCAGGTCGTGCCACTCCGCGCTCGACAGCTGCGCCCGGAAGGCATCCGGCGAAGACATCCGCGAGCCCTCGATTTGCGCAACGACGTCGCGCTGGATTCCCATGAAGTCCTCGAGCTGCTGGTCGAAATGGCGGGCCATCAGCAGCACGGTGTTTTCCAGCTGCAGTTCGCTGCTCCGCAGCGCGCGCTCGCGGAAATTGCCGGCCATGATGGTGGTGCCGACGGTAATCGCCGCGATCAGAAGCAGGCCGCCGACGACAAGCCAGCGGATCGGGCCGCCGCGAACGGCGGCCTTCACATCGACGGTGGCGTTGGCGTCGGTCATGCGTGGATCTTGATCGTTGCCCAAGGCTCGGTGGCCGGGCGCGTCTTTCCCCGCGCCAGCCCAGCCAATAGCTACGACAGCGGTATGGAATTGACGTTAGCAATGTGGGTTAACGCGCGGTTAAGTCATGCGTAGAAGTGCGCACGAACCCGCGAACCGGGCCATGTCGCGATCGAAAAATCGCTGCGCTGCGCTCGCCCTCTGGGCGCTACATCCGCGCGGATGCGTTCGACGGCCGACGGGTCTTCTTCGGCGCGGTGGTGGGGTTGGTTGGATAAGGTGCCGGGGCGACGGCCGCGTAGGGTGGCGGGCCGGAGCTTTGGCCTCCGTTACGGTAGTAGTTCGGATCAGTGTAGGGATTGCCCGGTCCCTTGTTCTGACAGTTCGCGTTTGGATAGAAGAAGGCACAGTAAGCGGGTTCTGACATTACCTGCTGGGCAGGGACCGGCGTCGCTAAAATGGCCGACAGAACAACGGCCGCGCCAAACATCCTGACAATCGACATTGGCTTTCTCCCGTTGGATCAAACATCAGGGAACATCAAGGACCAACACCGGAGCGGCACGCGCTCTTCCGGTTGCATCCATCACGCCGTCGTGAGCGCGGTCGCTTCAGGCGCTATAGTGCCCGGACTTGCCGCCCTTTTTCTCAACGAGATGAATGCCTTCGATGCGCACGCCGCGCTCGGCCGCCTTGATCATGTCGTAGATGGTGAGGCAGGCGACCGAGACGGCCGTCAGCGCCTCCATCTCGACGCCGGTGGGGCCGGTCACCTTCACGGTGGCGCGGACGGTGCAGCCCGCCAGCGTCGGGTCGGGCGTGATATCGACGGTGACCTTCGACAGCGCCAGCGGATGGCAGAGCGGGATCAGCTCATGCGTCCGCTTGGCCGCCATGATGCCGGCGATGCGCGCCACGCCAAGTACGTCGCCTTTCTTCGCGTTGCCCGAGATAATCAAATCAAGCGTCGCCTTGCTCATGACGACGCGGCCTTCGGCCACCGCGACGCGTTCGGTGGCGGGCTTGGCCGAGACATCGACCATGCGCGCTTCGCCGCCCGCATCGATATGGGTGAGGGCAGGCCCGGCCTTGGAAGCTTTGCGCGCCATCAGCGCGTGCCCGACGCGCTGACGGCTTCGCTGCGCGCGAGCAGCGCGCGGGTCGCCTCCGTCACGTCGGCCTGCCGCATCAGGCTTTCGCCGACCAGGAAGGTCGACATGCCGACGCGCGCGAGCCGCGCCAGATCCGCTGGCGCGAAGATGCCGCTCTCGCCGACCATCAAACGGTCCTTCGGGATCAGCGGCGCCAGCGCCTCGCTGGTCGCCAGCGTGGTCTCGAAGGTGCGGAGGTTGCGGTTGTTGACGCCGATCATCGGCGAACGCAGCTTGAGCGCGCGGTCGAGCTCGGCGCGGTCATGAATTTCGACCAGCACGTCCATGCCATAGCCGAGGCTCACGTCCTCGATGTCCTTTGCGGCGGCATCATCGAGCGCGGCCATGATGATCAGGATGCAGTCGGCGCCATGGGCGCGGGCTTCCGCCACCTGATAGGTGTCGAACATGAAATCCTTGCGTAGCACCGGCAGCTTGGTTGCCGCGCGCGCCGCTACCATGAAATCGAGATGGCCCTGGAAGGAGGGCGTGTCCGTCAGCACGGAAAGACAGGCAGCGCCGCCGGCCTCATAGGCCTTCGCGAGTGCGGGCGGATCGAAATCGGCGCGGATCAGTCCTTTCGAGGGCGAAGCCTTCTTCACTTCCGCGATCAAGGCGTATTCGCCGCTCGCGAGCTTGCTGCGGATTGCGCGAACGAAGCCGCGCGGCGCAGACGCCGCCTTCGCCCGCGCTTCGACCTCGGACAAGGGATGCGCGCGCTTGGCGGAGGCGATCTCTTCGCGCTTATAGGCTTCGATCTTGGTCAGGATATCCGCCATCATCAGCGCCTAGCCGTTGGACACCACGATGAGTTGCTTCAGCCGCGCCGCGGCGGCGCCGCTGTCGAGCGACTTCGTGCCGAGCGCGACACCTTCCTTCAGCGTCGCGGCCTTGCCGGCCACGACCAGCGCGGCCGCGGCGTTCAACAGCGCCACGTCGCGATAGGCGCTGGGCTTGCCGTCGAGCACGCTTTTGAGCGCGACCGCATTGGCATCGGCGTCGCCGCCTTTCAGCGCCTCGCCGCCGACGCGGCCAAGCCCCGCCTCCTCCGGCGTCACTTCGAAGGTGCGGACGTTGCCGTTCTCCAGCGCCGCCACAAAAGTCGGGCCGGTGAGTGTGATCTCGTCGAGCCCGTCGGAGCCGTGCACGACCCAGACCGACTCGGCGCCGAGGTTCTTCAGCACCTGCGCCAGCGGCTGCACCCATTGCCGCGAGAACACGCCGACCATCTGCCGCTTGACGCCGGCCGGATTGGACAGCGGGCCCAGAAGATTGAAGATGGTACGGGTGGCGAGCTCGACCCGGGTCGGACCGACGTTCTTCATGGCGGGGTGATGCGACGGCGCGAACATGAAGCCGATCCCGGCCTCCTTGACGCAGCGGCCGACTTGCTCGGGTTTGAGATCGATCTTGACCCCGAGCGAAGCCAGCACGTCGGCCGCGCCCGAGCGCGACGACAGCGCGCGGTTGCCGTGCTTGGCGACCGGCACGCCGGCGCCTGCGACAATGAACGAGGCGCAGGTCGACACGTTCACCGAACCCGAACCGTCGCCGCCGGTGCCGACGATGTCGACGGCGTCGGCGGGCGCCGACACCCGCAGCATTTTGGCGCGCATCGCCGACACCGCGCCGGTGATCTCGTCGACGGTCTCGCCGCGGACGCGCAACGCCATCAACAGCCCGCCCATCTGCGAGGGCGTCGCTTCGCCCGACATCATGCTGTCGAAGGCGGATGCGGATTCCTCGCGCGACAGCGTGGCGCCGGTAGCGACTTTACCAATGATCGATTTGAGGTCGTCCATCGCGTGCCTTTGGATCGTGCCTTGGGATCACTCAGTTACTGCTGGCGCCGGTCACTTGCGCGAGGGCGGCCTCGTTGATCGAGGTACCGATATCCTTTTCGAGCTTCGCAACATAGAGCGCGAGCTGCTCGTCGCTGAGCGCGCGCACCAGTTGCTCCTTCAGTTTTTTCATGTCGTCGGAGGCAAGATCGATCGGCGGCACCATGATGTCGGTGACGCGGAACACGATCCATTCGGTGCCGCCCGAGCCCGGCGTCTGTCCGGCGCCGTCCTTGGCGGTGCGGAAGGCAGCCGCGACCAGGCCCGAGGGAACGCCGGGCGGGGAGTCTTCCCGCTTGAAGCCGGTGGCGGTATCGACCTTCGCGCCGATCCCGGCGGCCTCGTCCGCGAGCTTGCCGCCTTGATCGAGCTTCTGCACCATGTCGGTCGCCTTGGTCTTCAGGCGGCTTGCGATCTGGTCGTCCTTCCAGCGCGCCTCGACCTGGTCCTTGACCTCGTCCAGCGTGCGCTCGCGCGGCGGGGTGATGCCGAGCACGTCGTACCAGACATAGCCGCCACGGTACGAAATCGCGTCGTTGTCGACGCCGACGTCGCTGTTGAAGGCCTGCGAAACCACGTCCAGGCCCGGCGGGATGTTCGCGGCCGGCTGCCCGCCCGGCGTCTTGCCGGAGCGATCGACGGCATCAATCGTCACCGGCGTAAGGTGGAGCTTCTGTGCCGCCTCGACCACGCTGGCGCCGCCGCCGCGTTCGTCTTCCATCTTGTCACGCAGGCTCGCGACCTGGTCGCGGGCGCGGGAGACCGCGATTTCCTTCTTCAGGTCGGGTGCGACGCTGGCATAGTCCGGCTCGATCGCCGGCTGGATCACCCCGACCTTGACCAGCGCCACGCCGAACTTGCCCTGCACGGGCTGGCTGATCTCGCCCGACGGCAGTGAGAACGCGGCGTCGGCAATCGCGGAATCGAGAATGCCCGACTTGGTGACGAGACCGAGATCATAATCGGCGGCGGACAGATTACGCTCCTTCGCAACATCCTCAAACGAGGTACCGGAGGTGATGCGGCTGCGCGCCGCCTGCGCTTCGTCCACATTCGGAAACACGATCTGCGAAACCTGCCGCTTCTCCGGCGTGCCCAGCTTGTCCTTGCGCTGCTCGAACAGCTTTTTCGCGTCGTCGTCGGAGACGTCGGACCATTTGCCGACCTCTTCCGGCGTGACCGCGACGAAGGCCATCTTCCGGTATTCGGGCGCGCGGAACTGCGCCTTGTGCTCATCGAAATAGCTCGCCAGCGTCTCCGGCGAGGGCGGATCGATGGTGCCGGCTTGTGCCGCGCCCAGCCTGACATACTCGGCCGAGCGCTTCTCGTTCTGGAAGCGGCTCAGCGCGTCCATCAGCGTGTTCGAAGGCGCAAGTCCCGCTGCGAGCGTGCCGGTCAGCTGCCGCCGCAGCGAGACGCGTTTTTGATCGGCGAGATAGCGCGCCTCGCTGTAGCCGAACTGGCGGATGATGGCCTGGAAGCGCTGCGGGTCGAATTGACCGTTCATGCCCTTGAAGTTCGGATCGGCGAAAACCACGCGCATGGTTTCGGCGTCGGATTGCCCCAATCCCAGCTGGCGCGCTTTCTCATCAAGTGCTGCTTCCGCGATCGTCTGCTGCAGCACCTGGCGGTCGAAGCCGAAGGCGCGCGCCTGCTCCTGGGTCAGGGGACGGCCGAACTGGCGGCCGATCTGCTGCAGGCGGTCGGTGTAAATCTGGCGGAACTCGTTCGTCGAGATCTCGATGTGGCCGACCTTGGCAAGCGTCGACTGTCCAAAACCCCTGAAGATGTCGGCGATGCCCCAGATGCCGAAACTGACGATCAATACGCCCATCACCACGGCCATGATGGTCTTGCCGAGCCAGTTTGATGAGGCTTTGCGTAATCCTCGAAGCATGGGTCCAACTTGTCTTTAAGGAGGGAGGGGGGGCGCCTTATAGCGTGGTTCGCAAAAGGCCGTCACCGAGTTGATAAAGCATCATAAAGTGGCAGTCATCCCCCCGCAACCTTAAGCGGGGTCCGGAGGCGGGACCGAACGACGCGCGAAACCGTTAATGCCGGGCCCGTGATCTGGAACTATCGGGTCAGCTCTGCTAGCGCTGCGTATTCAAATCTTTCGGGAATTTGCGCCATGACCGACGCCATCCGGCCCTTGATCGCCGGCAACTGGAAAATGAACGGCCTCAAGGCCTCCATGAGCGAATTTGAAGCGATGCTTGCAGGTGCCGCATCTGTGGCGGCCAAGGCCGATCTCTTGGTGTGCCCGCCGGCTACGCTCGTGGCTACGTTTGCCGAAAAAGCCAGGAGCCCAAAAGCCCTCGCGGTCGGGGCGCAGGATTGCCATCCCAAGGCGTCCGGCGCGCATACCGGCGATATTTCGGCTGAAATGCTCGCAGATGCTGGCGCCAAAGCCATTATTGTCGGCCATTCCGAGCGGCGCGCCGATCATGGCGAGAGCGACGCGCTGGTTCGCCAGAAGGCGGAAGCGGCTTGGCGCGCAGGACTGACGGCCATCGTCTGTATCGGCGAGACCCGCGAGCAGCGCGATTCCGGAAAGACGCTCGATATCTGCGGCGGCCAGCTCCAGGGCTCGCTGCCGGATGCCTCGACGGCCGGTAGTCTGGTGGTCGCCTATGAGCCAGTCTGGGCGATCGGCACGGGGCTGACCCCAACGCCGCAGGATGTCGAACAAGTTCACAGGTTTATCCGGGGCGCTCTCACGAGCCGATTTAAGGGCGAAGGCGCCAGGATGCGTATCCTCTATGGCGGCTCGGTCAAGCCGTCGAACGCGGCCGAGTTGATGGCGGTCGCCAATGTCAACGGTGCCTTGGTCGGAGGCGCGAGTTTGAAGGCGTCGGATTTTCTTGCGATCGCAGCAGCGTGTTAGGCCGCAGGCCGCTTCCAATAGATCATCGTGCCGGTGAGGCCGCCGTGCGGCTTCAGTGCGTAGTCCGGGATGATGCCGGTCAGATGGAAGCCCAGGCGTTCGTAGAGGCCTGAGGCGCCCTCATCGACGGCGGTATCGAGCACGAGCAGCGTGCGGCCGCGCTCGACCGCCAACTTTTCTGCCTCACGCATCAAGGCAGTCGCAATCCCGCGATGGCGATGGCTGACTTTGGTCATCATCTTCGCGATCTCGGCGCGATGCGGCTGGTTTGGCGGAAGATCCAGCACCAGCGTTACCGTTCCGACCAGCAAATCGCCGTCGAGGGCACCGAGAACGATCTGGTCTCCGCGCGCAGCGGCGGCCAGCGCCTTCTCCCAGAAAGCATTCGCCGTTTCCGGCCGCAGCGGATGCATGAAGCTGACCGAACCGCCATTGGCTACGGCTTCAATGAGCATCTCGCTCAACATCGCGCGGATGACAGGCGAGGCGCTCAATGCCTTGATCCGGAAATCCTGCATGAAGCCTAGCTCCCGACGATGACGGACGTTGCAGGAAATTCAGTTTTGGTCCGATTGCCTCGTCTCTGCTTGATCGCTTCTATCCGTTCGGCGTCTTCAAGCTGAAGATGACGGCCGCGCTCGAGAATTTCCAACGTGTACTCTTCATAGGTGAGCCCCAGTCGCTCGGCCTTCCGAAGGCGAAACGCGACAATTCCGGGTGAGGTGTTGTGCCAGGCGGCGCGATGCGCGGTCTTCCAGTAGAAGTAATTTCCAATTCCGCCCTCGCCCCATTCCGGCCTGTGCTCCTGGTCGAGCGGCGGACCACCATTGTGGCTGGCGGGAAAAGCGCTTGCCGTCGCCTCGGTCGGAGAAGTCTTGATCTTGGTCTCCGGCATTGCGGGTTAGCTCCGGGCGAGCGCAACGACGTAGGTGCATGCCGCATTCGTCTCGTTGGCAAACGTCGTGTCCGCAGGCGGCCCGAAGCCGAGGCAATCGCCGGCGCCGAGTGCATGCCGTTCGCCGCCCTCGGTGATGACGAGGCTTCCGGACTGAACCCAGACGAGCTGGCGGATGTGCGCATAGGAGGAGGCGGGCAGCGTGACCCGCTGCCGCGGCGGCAACTCCACCCGCACGAGCTCGACGGGATGATCGGGGCGGCTGAACACCTGCTTTCGCACATAGCCGGTCTCGGGATCGCGCCAGATCGGCTGGTCCGCCGCGCGCGAAAGCCGTTCGCCCCGGCCTTCGGCGCGCAGCATCAGGCCGGCAAGCGTCAGGTCGAAGGCGCTGGCGAGCCGCACCAGCACGACCGCGGTCGGGCTGACCTCGGCGCGTTCGATCTTGCTGATGGTCGCCTTCGAGACCCCGGAGCGCTCGGCAAGCTCGGCCAGCGACCAGCCACGGCTGTCGCGTTCCAGCCGCAGGCGCTGCGCGAGACGGTGGCTCAGGTCGTCTACTATAGTATCCATTTGTCTACTATAGTAGAAGTTCCAGGTAACCCGCAAGATCGGAAGATGGTCCGCCAAAACGGCTTGCGCGAGCGGCAAGCGCGCCTATGTCGGGGGTGACAATGCCCGGTGCAATCGTGTAACACCGCGCGACTTCACGAAAACCCTGCAAGTCCAGCAGTGGAGCGGATTTGACGTTCGCTACCCCGCTAGCCGCAAGTGCTTCATGCGAACGTCAAATCCAAAGCTCCACTGCAACAATAACTTGCTAGTGGTCCTTTGATCCTAACATTCGCAAGCGTGGCTCCGCGGATCGGGTGCGAATGTTAGGATCGGACCACTAGCCGGATGCCGGCCATGCCCGGCTTGTGACGGAAGGTAGAGATGCAGACTGTCATCATCGTCATTCACCTCATGATCGTCGTCGTCCTGATCGGCGCGGTGTTGCTGCAGAAATCCGAGGGCGGTGGCCTCGGCATGGGCGGCGGCGCGGGCTTCATGTCGAGCCGCGGTACCGCCAATCTCCTGACGCGCACGACGGCGATCCTCGCGGTGGGCTTCTTCACCACCAGCCTGCTGCTTTCCTGGATCGCGGGCTTCAATCGCCAGCCGTCTTCGATCATCGGTACGCAAACGCCCGCGTCGCAATCGCAGCCGGCGGGTGGCGCACAACCGGTCGCGCCGCCGACCAGCGGCGGCGTGCTGGATACGCTGAAGAAGGCGGATGAGCAGCAGAACCAGGCACCAAGCGGGCCGCAAGCGCCGCGCTCGCAATAAAGCAGACGGGCCATGCAGGAACGCGGCTAGTGTCCTGCATCAGGAATACCCATTAGAGCATTGATAGCGCTTTCATTTCCCTCCTACCCACAGCCGTGCAAGGAACTTTGCGGGGCTGGACGAATCATTTTGGCGAATCGAGCAGGTGGCCTTAAAGGTAAAGTCCCATGGCGCGGTACATTTTCATCACCGGCGGCGTGGTTTCCTCGCTCGGAAAGGGTCTGGCATCGGCAGCGTTGGGCGCCCTGCTTCAGGCCCGCGGCTACAAGGTCCGGCTTCGCAAGCTCGACCCCTATCTCAATCTCGATCCAGGCACGATGTCGCCGTATCAGCACGGCGAAGTCTTCGTGACGGATGACGGCGCCGAGACCGATCTCGATCTCGGCCATTACGAACGCTTCACGGGGCGGCCGGCCACCAAGGCCGACAACATCACCACGGGGCGCATCTACCAGGACATCCTGACCAAGGAGCGGCGCGGCGACTATCTCGGCGCGACCATCCAGGTGGTGCCGCACGTCACCAATGCCATCAAGGAGTTCGTCCTTTCCGGCAACGACGACTACGATTTCGTGCTGGTCGAGATCGGCGGCACGGTCGGCGACATCGAGGGCCTGCCGTTCTTCGAGGCGATCCGCCAGCTCAAGAACGAACTGCCGCGCGATCACGCGATCTACATCCATCTGACGCTGTTGCCCTACATCCCGAGCGCCGGCGAGTTGAAGACCAAGCCGACGCAGCACTCGGTCAAGGAGTTGCGCTCGATCGGCATTCAGCCGGACATTCTGCTCTGCCGGACCGATCGCGAGATTCCGAAGGAGGAACGGCGCAAGCTCGGCCTGTTCTGCAACGTGCGCGAAAGTGCCGTGATCGAGGCGCGCGACGTCGACAACATCTATGCGGTGCCGGAGGCCTATCACAAGGCGGGCCTCGACGACGAGGTGCTGGCGGCGTTCGGCATTGCGCCCAGGATTCCACCGGCGCTGCAGAGCTGGCACACCATCAACGAGCGCATCCGCAATCCCGAGGGCGACGTCACCATCGCCATCGTCGGCAAATATACCGGCATGAAGGACGCGTATAAGTCGCTGATCGAGGCGCTCTCCCATGGCGGCATCGCCAACAAGGTGAAGGTCAATCTCGACTGGATCGAGAGCGAGGTGTTCGAGAACGAGGATCCCGCGCCGTTCCTCGAGCACGTCAACGGCATCCTGGTGCCCGGCGGCTTCGGCCAGCGCGGCGCCGAAGGGAAGATCAAGGCGGCGCAGTTCGCGCGTGAACGCAATGTGCCCTATTTCGGCATCTGCTTCGGGATGCAGATGGCCGTGATCGAGGCCGCGCGCAATCTCGTCGGCATCGAGGAAGCCAATTCCACCGAGTTCGGCCCGACACCGGAGCCGGTGGTCGGCTTGATGACGGAATGGCTGCGCGGCAACGAGCTGGAAAAGCGCTCGAAGTCCGGCGATCTCGGCGGCACCATGCGGCTTGGCGCCTATCCGGCCGTGCTCAATCGCGGCAGCCGGGTGTCCGAGGTCTATGGCGGCGCCACCGAGATTTCCGAACGCCATCGCCATCGCTACGAGGTCAACACCGCCTACAAGGATCGGCTCGAACAGCACGGGCTGAAGTTCTCGGGCCTCTCGCCCGACGGCGTGTTGCCGGAGATCGTCGAATACGAGGATCACCCGTGGTTCATCGGGGTGCAATTCCATCCCGAATTGAAGTCGCGACCGTTTGAGCCGCATCCCTTGTTTGCGTCCTTCATCCAGGCCGCGATGGTGCAGAGCCGGCTGGTGTAGGCCGGCTCTCATCGGCCTTTGACGACGTCGCAATTTGTTGCGACAACAGCTCCCGCTACCGCAAGAACAAAACAAGGGGAGTGTGTCGATGATCTACGAAATGCGCGTCTATCGCTGTCTGCCGGGCCGGCTGCCGGCCCTAATGAAGCGGTTTGACACCATCACGCTGAAGCTTTGGGAGAAGCACGGCATCAAGCAGGCCGGTTTCTTCACTACGCTGATCGGCGAATCCAACCAGGAGCTGACCTATTTCCTGGCCTGGGAATCGCTGGCCGACCGCGAAAAGAAGTGGGCCGCCTTCCAGAGCGATCAGGACTGGATCTCCGCGCGCGCCAAGACCGAGGAAGACGGGCAGATCGTCGCCAATATCGTGAGCCAGCTTCTGGTGCCCACGCCGTTCTCGGCGGTGAAATGAAACCCGGTGCGACGCTGATATTCGCCGCGTAGCCGCCTTGTTCGGACAGCGCGGACCGACATGGTCCGCGCGAGGTCGGTCGGTCAGCGCCGAAACTACGACGAGGGAGGCCTACAGGTGATTTACGAGTTGCGGGTCTACCGATGTCTGCCCGGCCGGCTGCCGGCGCTGTTGAAGCGCAACGAGACGGTCGTGCCGCAACTCTGGGAAAAGCACGGCATCAGGCAGGCCGGGTTCTTCACACCGCTGGTCGGGGAATCCAATCAGGACGCGACCTATCTGCTGGCCTGGGAATCGCTCGCCGAGCGCGAGAAGAAATGGACCGCGTTTCTGACCGATCCCGAGTGGATTGCCGGGCGCGCGAAATCCGAAGCGGACGGCCAGATCGTCGCCAATATCGTGAGCCAGCTCCTGGTGCCGACGCCATTCTCGGCCGTGAAGTGAGCCCCCACGCAACCCTGATATTCAGGCCCGAATTTGGGTTGATCCCTCCGGCGTGGCCCTTATGGTCGCGCCGGAAAGGATAGCGCGCTTTGAGCTCCGCAGCCCCCGTCGTCAGCGTAGGCCAGGTCCGGTTCGGCAATGATCTGCCGCTCTCGATCATCGCGGGGCCATGCCAGCTCGAGAGCAGGGCGCATGCGCTTGAAGTCGCGTCCGCGCTCAAGGAGATCGCCGGCCGCCTCAGGATCGGGCTGGTCTACAAGACCTCGTTCGACAAGGCCAACCGCACCAGTGTCTCCGCCGCACGCGGCCTTGGGCTGCAGCAATCGCTGCCGATCTTTGCCGAAATCCGCTCCTCGCTCGGCCTGCCGGTTCTGACCGATGTCCACGAAGCTTCCCAATGTGCGGAGGTCGCGCAAGCCGTGGACGTGCTGCAGATCCCGGCCTTCCTGTGCCGGCAGACCGATCTTCTGCTCGCGGCAGCCGCCACCGGCAAGGTCATCAACGTCAAGAAGGGGCAGTTCCTGGCGCCGTGGGACATGACCAATGTCGTGGCCAAGATCACCGGCGCCGGCAATCCCAACGTGCTGGTCACCGAACGCGGTGCGTCGTTCGGCTACAACACGCTGGTGTCAGACATGCGCGCGCTGCCTATTCTCGCACGCACCACCGGCGCGCCGGTGATCTTCGATGCCACCCATTCGGTGCAGCAGCCGGGCGGGAAGGGCACTGCCTCGGGCGGCGAGCGTGAGTTCGTGCCGGTACTGGCGCGTGCCGCGGTCGCGGTCGGCGTCGCCGGCGTTTTCATCGAAACCCATCCCGATCCTGATTCCGCGCCGTCGGATGGGCCGAACATGGTGCCGCTTCGCGAATTCGAGGGACTGCTGCGAACGCTGATGGGATTCGACGCGCTCGCCAAAGCCAAAGCGCCCTGATGCATCAGACCGTGTCGCGGCCGCCAGATCAGCGCCTGCCGCCCGCGCTCAACGTGGTCACGCTTGCAACCTTTTCGGCGAGCCTGTCGGCGCGCGCGCTCGATCCCGTGCTGCCGCACGTCGCCGATGATTTCGGCATCACGATTGCGACCGCAGCGGGCTTTGCCGCCGTGTTCGCCTTTACCTTCGCCGCGATCCAGCCGGTGGTCGGCGCCGCCGCCGATTTGTTTGGCAAGGCGCGGCTGATGATCCTCTGCCTGGTGATCCTCGGGCTCGGCAATATCGTCGGCGCGTTCGCGACCTCGTTTCCGCTCTTGTTCGTTTCGCGCGTTCTCGCCGGCATCGGCGCCGGCGGCGTGTTTCCGGTCTCGCTCGGCCTGACCAGCGATCTCGTGGGTCCGGAGAAACGGCAGATCGCGATCGGCCGGACGCTCGCGGGATCGATGACCGGCAATCTGCTCGGCGCGTCCTTCTCCGGACTGATCGGCGACCTGCTCGGCTGGCGCGGCGTGCTGGCGATCCTCGGCGGACTCGTCGTCGTCGCCGCGATTGCGGTGGCGGCGGGTTTTCGCGGCACGCAGCTGAAGCAGCCGCCGCGCACGGGTCTTGGCGCGCTCAGGCACGGCTACCATACCATCTTCACCAACCCGAACGCGCGCGTGTGCTATTCCGCGGTCTTCATCGAAGGCTGCTGCGTGCTCGGACTGTTTCCCTTCATCGCATCCTTCCTGTTCGATCTCGGCGAGACCTCGCTGTCGGTTGCCGGCATCGTGATCGCGGGATTTGCGATCGGCGGATTGTTCTACACCATGACGGTGTCGCGATTCCTGCCCGCGATCGGCGTCAAGGGCATGATGATCGCCGGCGCGACCCTGGTCGGCTTGCAGCTCGTTGCCACCGCCTTCGGCCCGGCCTGGAAGCTGCAGTTCCTCTGCATGCTGATGATGGGCTGGGGCTTCTACATGATCCATGGCTGCCTGCAGGTGTTTGCCAGCGAGCTTTCCGTGGAAGCGCGCGCGACCGCGCTGTCGCTGCATTCCTTCTTCTTTTTCATGGGCCAGACGGTCGGACCGATCGCCTATGGTTTCGGCCTGCAGCATGGCGGCAAGGTGACGACGCTGGTGACGGCGGCCGCCTGCATGATCGTGCTGGGGCTCGTCTGCGCGCGGCTGCTACGGCAAACCTTGCCCGCGGATGCGGCGGGACGACCCGACGTCGAGCCTTAGCGCATGATCCGGAAAAGTGTGTAGCGGTCTTCCGAAAAGATCATGCGCAAACAGGAATCTGGAGCGCGATGGCCCATCGCGCTCTGGACTAACCCGCGTCGGAGGCTGTCGCACAATAGTCGCGCCAGAACTGCCGATAACCCGCCTCGACCTTTTGCGTGTACACCACGACATTTCCGGCCGGCGAACCCGCGATCCTGGCGGGAAGATCCGCCCGCAGCTTCTCCAAATCGGAGGGCATTGACGCAAATTTCTGCGCAATCGCAACATAGCCATCATCGTCGTCGGCGACCCAGTCGTCGAGACCGATGGCTTTCAGGATGGCTCCGGCCACACGTGATGGCACGCCATTGCCGAGCTTGGCGATGACCGGTACGCCCATGTAGAGCGACTCCCAGGTGCTGATACCGCCGTTCTGCGGAAACGGATCGAGCGAGATATCGATGTTCTCGAAAGCCCGCAGATGGTCACGGCGCTCGGTCGAGCCGATGCAAATAACCCTTTCCTGCGAAATACCCTGGGCCACGAAACGACCGACCAGACCATCGCGTACAAACGCGTCGTCGAGGGCGAAATGTTTGACGACGATCTTCGATCCCGCCACCGTTCGCAGCAGTTTCGACCAGACCGAGAGCACTTCGTCGGATATTTTGTCGATCCTGTTGAATACACCGAAGGTGACGAAACCGTTGCGGAGCATGGGAAGCGCGGAAGGCTGGGCTTCGGATATGGGCTCCATCGTGATCGCAGCCGGCAAATCATACACGCGCTCCGCAAACAAATGCCGGACGTTTTCGGGAATAATCACCGGGTCCGCGAAAAAGTAATCCATGGTCTGAAGGCCTGTCCCCGTGCCGTGACCCCAGGCCGTGACCTGGACCGGCGCTGGTTTGCGCGCGAACACGCACAGACGATTGCCCGCCGTATGGCCTGAAAGGTCGACAAGAACATCAACGCCATCGGCCTGAATGCGGTCTGCCAGTTCGTCATCGGAAAGACTCACGGCGTCGACCCAGACGTCGGCCAGCGACTGGAAGACGGCGGTAACCAAATCGCGCAACGGCGAACAAGAGTAGCAGTTGATTTGGAAGTTCGCCTTGTCGTGGGAACGCAGCACCGGCAAGAACGCAAATGCCGCCGAATGAGCCCTGAAGTCGGAAGAAACATATCCAACGACGATGCGTTTTTGCGGGTCGAGCGGCCGAGCCGCAAGCTTGCGCCTGCCGAATTTGGAGCCGATCGCATCCCACCAGTATCTTCGCGCCGCCTGTTGCGCCGCTATATCCGCATCAGGAAGAAAATCCAGACAGAAAATCTTCTTTGTAATCGCGTCTTCGCAATCCGGCTTGATCACCAGCGCCCGATCGAAATGCTGGATTGCGGCGGCAGTTTCTCCCAGCTTTGCGAGACAACCGCCCAGCAGAGTGAGGCCGATTTCGGAAGTCGGATTTTGCTCGAGTATCTTTTTGCAGGCGACCATTGCCTGTGCCACGCTGCCCGTCAGCATGCTTACCTGCGCTTTCCCCCGCCATGCCACTTCGAGCGAGGGCTCAAGCGCGACCGCGGCATCAAAATCGGCTTCCGCCTGAGGCTTCCGTCCCAATTGCAAATGGAGCCGTCCGCGGTGGGCCAGGAGTTCCGCCACGTCCGGCTTGATCGCGAGCGCAGCATTGAACGCCGTTTCCGCCACCTCGAGGTGCCGGAGCTCGAGGTGAGCCAGCCCTTTGCCAACCAGGGCTTCGAAGTGTCGCGGCTGCAGCGCAAGCGCCTTCTCTGCGCTGATGGCGGCGGCTTCGTATCGCCTGAGCATCATTTCCGCCACGCCGCGATTGCAATAGGCGTCGGCGTCATCGGGCCTAAGCTCGATGGCCCGCGTGAAGGCTGCGATCGCCTGTTCGGCCAGTTCCAGACGAAACAAGGCATTGCCCAGATTCCTCAAGGCGAGCGGAAAATTCGGCTTCAGAGCTAGTGCCTTTTCATAGCAGGCACGGGCTTCGTCATAGAGTTTGAGGTTGAACAGCGCAAAACCGAGATTGGAATGAGCATCCGCCGAGCCCTGGTCGAGGGCAACCGCGCGCTCGAGGATACGCTTCGCGTCCTCGAACCTCCCACAGTCGAGGATGGACACGCCCAAGAGATGCATGGCGTCAAAGGAATTGGGCAGGTCCCGAAGCATACGCCTGCAAAGCGACTGAACATCCGCATGCCTGCCCTCGCGATAGGCCGCGAACGCAGCCAGCAGCGCCTCCGCCTGCTTCCTGAGTTTCTTTTGCTGCTTCGTGTTCTGGACGGCGCCGGAGCCGGCGGTGCTTTGCAAGGACTTTTCTCTGGGCGATTCTCTCGGAGGATTCTAGCACAGGCGAACGGGATCGACTAAAGCCCCAGGCGCGCCCCGTGAATGCACATGACCGACAAAGTCGAGCGGTCAAGACAGCGCCTTGTAGGCCATGTAGATCGCCATCGCCGAAACGAAGAGCACCATCAGGACACGCAGCGCCGAACGGTCGACCCGGTTGGCGAGGCGGGCGCCAATGTCGTTTCCCACGATCAGCCCGACGATCACACCGGCGAGCACCGTCCATGGCGACGACCATCCCTGCTGCCAATAGACCCAGGCGGACGGGATCGTGGTCGGAATGAGCGAGAGCACCAGGCTGACCATCTGGGCTTGATGCTGCGGCACGCGCAGCACGGCGCTGAGGCCGACCACGGTTGCGAGGCCGCCGCCAATGCCAAGGAAACCCGATGAGAGGCCGGCGAGAAGTCCAACAATGAGAAGCGCGGGCCAATGCAGGTCGGGGGAGGCTGGAGCCTGCAACTCATCCGTCTCTTTGCGCTCGCGGCGCAGGATCAGCATCACGTCGAGGATGACGAGGTAGGCCACATAGGTCCATTGCAGGACCTTGCTTGATGCGAAGCTTGCGGCATAGGCGCCCACGACGCCACCGGCAAGGAAGCCGATCGTGAGCATGACCAGCCAGCGCAACGGGCTGCGGCTGCCCTTTTCCCAATATCGCTTGATCGCCGCGAGGCTGGTCGGCGGGATCTGCGCCACCAGCGAAATGCCTTGCGCGACATGCTGCTCGGCGCCGAGCAGGAGCACGGAGAACACGACCAGTCCGCCTCCCGGGCTGACGCCGAGCAAGCCCGAGGCGAACCCGCCCGCAAGCCCTGTACCGATGCCGGCGAGAAGACCGAGCATGTTCAGCTTTCTCGCTTCTTGCGTGGCTTTGTGCTTGTGGTGGCCGGAGCAAGTCCTGCCATCATCCGATCGATCACCTTGATGCAAGCCTCGACATCGACGGCCTGCTTCCAGACGGCCTGCAGCAGAAAGCCCTGGAACACCGCGATGAGCGTGCGTGCGATCGCGTCCGCGCTGAGATCACGTGACAACAGGCCTTCCAACTGCGCGCGCTCGATAAGCGCGACGATGACGGAGCGGGGGACATCGATGCCTTCGATCACGCTGGCTCGCACGCGCTCGTTTCGAAGTGCCTCGGCCCAGCCGTTGACGCCGACACGGCGCATCGGCTCGCCATCGGAATCGGTCAGCGCTTGCGCATAGCCGCGCACCAATACGTGCAGCGCTTCCACTGGATTTTGGGCGTGGCCGGCTGCCGCATTCAGCAGCGCTTCCTGACGGTGGCGGTCGACGGCCAGTGCCTCGATCAGATCGTCCTTGGAATGGAAGTAGAGATACACCGCGCCGTGGCTCAGCCCCGAACGCCGGACAACGTCGGCCATTCCGGTCTGGTGAAAACCGTTCTCGGAAAAGCAGGCCAGCGCAGCGTCCAAAATCTGCTGCTGGCGGGCGTCACGTTTGGCTTGGCTGATCTTTGGCATAATACAAAACTGACTGATCAGTCTTTTTAAGTCCTAAAGATAGGTGATGTCAATGGGGTGCCCTGCGCCTCAGGGTTTGAAGATCAGCGCCGTCAGGTCACTCCGCACCCGCGCGACGACACCGCCATAGTCCCGCGTCTCGTTCTGCCGGAACAGGCGCACGCTGGCGTACCAGGGGCTGTCGTCGCGACCGTCGAGCCAGCGCCAATCGCCGACATAGGGCAGCATGATCCAGGTCGGGCGGCCCAGCGTGGCCGCGAGATGCGCGACGCTGGTGCACACGGTGATCACGAGATCGAGGTTTGCGATCAGCGCCGCCGTTTCGGCGAAGTCGGTCAGCTCGGCGGTGAAGTCGATGATATCCGTGCGCGCCGCGAGCAGCTTCTTGTCGTCGGGTCTGGCATCCTTCTGCAGGCTGACGAAGGTCGCATCGAGGTCGAGCAGGGGCGTCAACGCCTTGAACGGCATTGAGCGGTTGCGGTCGTTGCCCTGGTGGGGATTGCCGGACCAGACGAGGCCGACGCGCAGGCGGTCATGCGGGCCGAGGCGATCGCGCCACGCCTCGACGCGCTCAGTGGGAAGCGGCGGCAGATAGTTCGCCTGCGGGATCGTCTCGAGCGTGGTGCGAAAGGCGAGCGGCAGGCTCATGATCGGGCAGTGCAGATCGAAGGGTGGGAGTTCGCGCGTCTCGAACGGCAGACATTGGGATACACTCGGTATTCCCGTCAGTAGCCGGCGCAGCCCATTCTCCACGACCAGAATCACCCGCGCGCCGCGGGCCGCCACGTCAGGCAAATAGCGCGCAAACTGAAGCGTATCGCCAAGCCCTTCATCGGCGCAGATCAGGACGGTCTTGCCGGCGATGTCCTGTTCGCCCAGCCATTTGGGTTGCTGGAATTTCGGATAGTCCGGCGCAAACTCCGGCACGTTCCAGCGCGCCTCGCGCCCGGCCCAGCCTGCCGTAAAATCTCCGGTCTGCAGCTGCAGATGCGCAAGCTGCCAGGCGCTCCTGGCGTCATTGGGATCGAGCGCCACGACCCGCGCATAGGCCGCCATCGCCTCCTCGAAGCGATGCAGCTGGAACAGCGCAAAGGCCCTGTTGACGAGCACCTCGACAAAGTCGGGCCGCAGCTGCAGCGCCTTGTCGAACCAGTCGAGCCCTTCCTCGTACCGGTCGAGCCCGACCAGCGCGTCGCCGATATTGTTGCAGATAACGGGGTCGGAAGGCGCAAGCGCATGCGCGCGGCGGTAATCGGCGAGGCATTGTGGATATCGCTTCAGCGCCCGCTGCGTGCGCGCACGCGCAAACAGCGTCGCGACGTGATCCGGCTTTAGCCAGTTGGCCAGGTTGAAGTGAGCCAGCGCCTGCTCGAACCGCTGCATCTGATACAGCAGGTTTCCGACGAGATTGGCGCCTTCCCAATGCTGGGGGTTGAGCTTCATCACGTGCTGATAGGCCAGCAGCGCATCGTTGGGCCGGTTGAGCGCCGCCAGCACGCTGCCAAGCGCCTTCCATCGTTCGGCATCGTCGGGTTGGAGCTGAACCGCTTTGTCGAACGCGGCGAACGCCTCTTCGAGCCGACCGGCCTGCTTCAGCGTCAGCCCAAGGGTCGCCAGGTATTCCGCCCTGCCATCTTGCCGGATCGCGCGCGTGAGCCACTCCACCGCGTGGTCGAATTGCCGGGCGTGCAACGATACCAGCCCCATCAGATGCAAGCTGTCGGCATGAGAGGCGTCGATCTCGAGCGCCTGCCGGCAGCTGAGTTGCGCCTCCAGCAGTTGACCGGCCTGCAACTGTCTCAGGCCGATCGCAACAAGCTCGCCGGGCGTGGATTGCGCCCTCGAATGGGGATCAATGCCGGTGCTTTGGGCGGCCGCGTCGCCTTCGCGAGGGTTCATCACCGCGTTTCAACGTGATTTGAACCCCGACGTTTAGGTGATTCTGCGAGGCGCGCCTAACCCCGGCCGCGATAGGGCGCCACACCCTGGTCCGGAACCCAGAGCCCTTTCGGCAAACGGCCGGTCTGCCAGAACACGTCGATCGGAATGCCGCCGCGCGGATACCAGTAGCCGCCGATGCGGAGCCATTTCGGCTTGATCTCGCTCGAAATCCGCTTGCCGATCATGACGGTGGCGTCCTCGTGGAACGCGCCGTGATTGCGGAAGCTCGCGACATAAAGCTTCAGCGATTTCAACTCCAGCAGCCACTGGCCGGGCGCATAGTCGATCACGAGATGCGCAAAGTCCGGCTGTCCCGTGACCGGGCAGATCGAGGTGAACTCCGGCACGGCAAAGCGCACCAGATAGTCCGTATCCGCTTGCGGGTTGGGAACGCGGTCGATTTGCGCTTCGTCCGGCGTCGCCGGCCATTCCACCGCGCGGCCGAGCTGTATGGGTTTTCGAGCCATCGTTTGATCCAGTTCCACCGTGACATGGACGCAAGCGGGTGTCGTCGTCAACAGTCAGGATCTTAGGCCGGCGCGGCGCTCTGGATCACGACCAGCCGGTCGTTGCCGGATTCGCAGCCCCAGACCTCACCAGGCCTGCCGTTCAGCTGCCTGACATGGGCGTGGGGCTTGTCGCTTGCGAATGCCATGAATTTCTCGCTCAGCGGATCGAAGCGGACAATCGCATTCGCCGAGAAGTCGGTCAGCCAGACCTTATCCTTGTCGTCGACATAGACCGCGTAGGTGGTGGGACCATTGCCGGGCAGCTTCCAGGTTTTCCAGGAGCCGTCGGCGGGATTGTGCACCGAGACGTTGCCGCTGTTCCACTCGCTGACCCAGATCCGGCCTTTGGAGTCCGACCACACCCGCCGCGCGCCTTGATCCGGCGTGGGCGGCTCTACGATCGTGGCATTTCCCGTCGCGGGATCGATCCTGGCGATGTAGCTGCCGGCGAGCGAAGCGTACCAGACCTGGCCTTCAGGCGTCGCCGTGATGCCATACGGTCCGACGCCTCTCGGAGCCTTGAACACCGTGATCGCGCCGGACTTCGGTTCGACCCGGCCATAGACGCCGGACTGGCCGGTGAACCAATAGGTGCCCGCCTTGTCGAAGACGCCGGTATTCAAATTGGCGTAGGCATACTGCTTCGGCAGCGGGATCAACGCGACTTTGTGATCGGCGGGATCGACGCGCGCAATCGCGTTCTGTCCGCCTTCTGTGATCCAGGGCGCGCCATCCGGTCCGATTGTGACGCCGTGGGGCGCGGCCCCCTTGCCGAGGTTGATGGTTTTGAACGAGCCGTCGCGGGGATCCAGTCTCCCCAGGAGCCCGCGGCCCTGGCAGGTGAACCAGATTATGCCATCGGCGGCGGGCGCGACGTCATGCAAGCCGATGCCGGGCGTAATGGGATAATATTTTGTGCGGAATGAACCTTCCTGCGCGAGAGCCGTGCGGGACCAACTGGGCGAGGCCAGGATTGCGGTGGTCGAGGTGAGAAACTGGCGGCGGTTCATTGCGTTACCCCGGCTCTTGAGGGATTGAAGCGAACGCGCAGGATCAGCCCCCATCGAGCTTATTCCGATCGTCCGCGCCCGTCAGGCGAGGGCTGAAGGGTAGCCGTTCACATTTCCTTGCGCGGCGTGTAAGACGCCCCGAACCGAATGGATCAACGAACGGAAGCGCAACACATGACCGCCATTGTCGACATCATCGGCCGCGAAATCCTGGACAGCCGCGGCAACCCCACCGTGGAAGTCGACGTGGTGCTGGAGGACGGTTCGCTCGGCCGCGCCGCGGTGCCGTCAGGCGCCTCCACCGGCGCCCATGAGGCCGTTGAGCTCCGGGACGGGGACAAGGGGCGCTATCTCGGCAAGGGCGTGCGCAAGGCGGTCGAGGCCGTGAACGGCGAAATCTTCGAGGCGCTGGCCGACCGGCCGGTCGAGGACCAGGTCCAGATCGACCAGACCATGATCGATCTCGACGGCACCGCGAACAAGGGCCGGCTCGGCGCCAACGCCATTCTCGGCGTCTCGCTGGCGTGCGCGAAAGCTGCGGCCAACTCCTTCGACATGCCGCTCTACCGCTATGTCGGCGGCACCTCGGCCAGGACGCTGCCGGTGCCGATGATGAACATCGTCAATGGCGGCGTGCATGCCGACAACCCCATCGACTTCCAGGAGTTCATGATCCTGCCGGTGGGGGCTGCGACCTTCGCCGAGGCGTTGCGCTGCGGTTCGGAAATCTTCCATACGCTGCGTGGCGAGTTGAAGAAGGCCGGCCACAACACCAATGTCGGCGACGAGGGCGGCTTTGCGCCGAACCTGCCGTCGGCGGATGCCGCGCTCGACTTCGTCATGGCCGCGATCGGCAAGGCCGGCTACAAGGCGGGCGGCGACGTCATGCTCGGCCTCGATTGCGCCGCGACCGAATTCTTCAAGGACGGCAGTTACGTCTATGGCGGCGAGAACAAGACGCGCTCGCGCTCCGAACAGGCGAAATACCTCGCCGATCTCGCCTCCCGTTATCCCATCGTCTCCATCGAGGACGGCATGTCTGAAGACGACATGGAGGGCTGGAAGGAATTGACCGACCTGGTCGGTGGCAAGTGCCAGCTGGTCGGCGACGATCTCTTCGTCACCAATGTGAAGCGGCTTGCCGACGGTATCAAGAACGGCCGCGCCAATTCGATCCTGATCAAGGTCAACCAGATCGGCACGCTGACCGAGACGCTCGCCGCGGTCGAGATGGCCTACAAGGCCGGCTACACCGCCGTGATGTCGCACCGCTCCGGCGAGACCGAGGATTCCACCATCTCCGACCTTGCGGTTGCCACCAATTGCGGCCAGATCAAAACCGGCTCGCTGGCGCGCTCCGACCGCACCGCCAAGTACAATCAGTTGCTGCGCATCGAGCAGCAACTGGGCAAGCAGGCGAAATATGCAGGCAGGGGCGCGCTGAAGGCGCTGGCCTGAGAAACGGCATCAGCGACCGTCAGTAGGCGCTGAGCAGATCGACCTTGGCGTTGGCAAGCACGAGGCGCCGCGCCAGGATGGCGGCCAGGTTGCGCATGATCTTCAGCGACGTCTCCGGATGCAGGCGGCGATAGTCTGCGAAACTCTGGAGCGGCAGCTCCAGGCAAGTTACCGGCGTGTCGGCGAAAACGTCGGCGCTGCGTTGCTGCTCCAGGATCGCCATCTCCCCAAACTCCATCCCGGGACCGAGCGAGGCGAGGCGCACGCCGCTCGGCAGCTTCACGCTGACCATGCCCCTCTGCAGGAAAAACAGCGAATTGGCCGGCTCGCCGGCGCTGATGATGCGTTGCCCGGCCTCGTAGCGGCGCGTGGTCGACAGTTTCATGATGGCGGCGATTTCGTCTTCGCCGAGCTCCGCGAGCAGGGCCTGCTCGCGCAGATGCGAGGTCTCCTTCACGTCGGTAAAGCCGCCATAGCGATAGATCACCTGGTCCTCGGCCCACTCGATGGCGTCGTCGAGCAGCGTGAACCGCCGCAGCCCGCGGGGATCGCCGGCTTGTGCGGAAATCGCCGACCACACGGCGGAACGGTCCTCGAAGCCGGAAAGGATCGTGGTGACGCCGGCATTGCCTAGCGCCGTGAGCGTCTCACCCAGCAACGTCGCGCCGGCAGACGTGATGTCGGGGACGCGGCGGAAATCGATGATCAGAAGCTGCGCGTTCGGCGGCTCGCTGGACAGACGGCGCGTGACATAGTCGATCGTGCCGAAATTCAGTGCGCCGACGAGCTCGATGACCCTGATGTCGCTGTGCCGCTCGTCCAGGATTTGCTGCTCGTGCGGCTGACGGCTGCGGCGCGACGAGATGCCGTAGATGTCGTAATCGGCCATGATGCTGGTGCGGACGTCGGCATTGCGGTTGAGCATGTGCAGATCGAACCGTGCGGACAGCGCCTCGCACACCTTGAGACCGCGAACGCTGTTGAAATGGCTGTCGAGCAGCGGCGAGAAAGTGCCGAGCCCGAGCTGCGAGGGAAGTGCCGCGACGATGCCGCCGCCCACCCCGCTTTTCGCGGGGATGCCGACGCGATAGGTCCATTCGCCGGCATAGTCGTACATGCCCGAGCTCGTCATCACCGAGAGCGTGCGGGCAACGATGTTCGGCGTGATCACCAGTTCGCCCGTCACCGGATTGATGCCGCGGTTGGCAAGCGTTGCGGCCATCACCGCAAGGTCGCGCGCCGTCACCAGAATGGCGCATTGCCGGAAATAGACGTCCAGCACCGCATCCACGTCATCCGGCAACACCGAATAATTCCGCAGCAGCCAGGCGATCGCGCGATTGCGGTTACCCGTCACCGTTTCGGAGGCGTGGACCGCGTCATCGACGCCGAGCTCGCGGCCGGCAAACTGGCTCAGTTTGGCGCGGATGCGCTCGAAAGCGTCCTTCCCGTCGACCTCGCAGATCAACCCCGAACAGGCGATGGCGCCGGCATTGACCATCGGATTGAACGGCCGGTTGTCATTGGTCAGCCGGATCGAATTGAAGGCTTCACCGCTCGGCTCGACCCCGATGGTGGCAGAAACGCGCTTTTCGCCGACCATTTCGAGTGCCAGTGCAAATACGAAAGCTTTCGAGACCGACTGGATGGTGAAAGGCACGGCGCTGTCGCCGATCTCGTAAATGTGACCGTCGATGGTGACGAGGCCGATACCGAAATGCGCAGGGTTTGCGCGCTTCAATTCCGGAATATAATCGGCCACAGCGCCGGAATTGTCCGATCTGAACTCCTCGTAGCAACCGGTAAGGAAACGCTGAAGGGGAGGCTTTGTGGGGTATCCGGTGTGCCTGGCTACGCTGGATATACTTGTCGAACGGATAGGCTGGGCGTCCACGATCTCATACCTTGATTTGCCAAAATCATAAGCAATCCGTATGCCATGCATGCAGAGATTTTCCGGGCGCCGGTGTGTCATGGTGACGCGAGGTGCCTGTGCGAATAAGTTGCGGTGACCTAAGGCATAATCCGGATCGGTGGACAGCGGCTTGCCGAAAAGAGTGATGCCCAAACAACAAGCACGAGTGGGAGGATTTGATGAGTGACGGCAAAACGGGCCTGCAGCTGCGTTCGCTGATCAAGAAGAGCGGCGAACTCGAGATTTCGCTGTTGAATGTGCCGACGCCCGAGCCGGGTGCCGACGAAGTGGTGGTGCAGGTTGAGGCGACGCCGATCAACCCTAGCGATCTCGGACTTCTGACCGGAGCGGCTGATCTATCGACCGCGAAAGCGTCGGGCTCGAAAGAGTCTCCCGTTATCACCGCAAAAGTCCCGGAAGCCGGCATGAAGGCGATGGCGGGCCGGCTCGACGAGTCCATGCCGGTCGGCAATGAAGGCGCCGGCGTCGTGATCAAGACCGGCTCATCGGATGCGGCGAAGGCGCTGATGGGAAAGACCGTCTCGATGATCGGCGGCGCGATGTATGCACAGTACCGCACCCTGCGAGTGAACGAGTGCATGCCGCTGCCGGCGGGCACCACGGCCGCCGACGGCGCGTCCTGGTTCGTCAATCCGCTGACCGCGCTCGGCATGACCGAAACCATGCGGCGCGAAGGCCACAAGGCGCTGGTGCATACCGCGGCCGCCTCCAATCTCGGGCAGATGCTGAACAAGATCTGCCTCAAGGACGGCATCGGCCTCGTCAACATCGTGCGCAGCAAGGAGCAGGCCGACCTCCTGCACAAGATCGGCGCGAAGCATATCGTGGACTCCTCCGCGCCTGGTTTCATGGACGACCTGACCAACGCGCTCGTCGAGACCGGCGCGACCATCGCCTTCGATGCCATCGGCGGCGGCAAGCTCGCCGGCCAGATCCTCACCGCCATGGAAGTCGCGATCAATCGGACCGCCAAGGCCTATAGCCGCTACGGCTCCAGCGTGCACAAGCAGGTCTACATCTATGGCAGCCTGGATACGCGCCCGGTCGAGATCAACCGAGCCTTCGGCATGGCCTGGGGCGTCGGCGGCTGGCTGCTGTTCCCGTTCCTGATGAAGGTCGGGCCGGTCGAGGGCCAGAAGCTCCGGGAGCGCGTCGTCTCCGAGCTCAAGACCACCTTTGCCAGCCACTACACCAGGGTGGTGTCGCTACAGGAGGCCCTGGACCCATCCAATCTCGCCATCTACGCCAAGCGCGCGACCGGCGAGAAATTCTTGATCAACCCGAACAAGGGTGGATGAAGCGCGGCGATCTGGTCGGGCCGCCGGGAAGGGCGGCCCGTTCTGTTTCCTGGGCCAATTTCCGCAAACGCTGCGTTTCCAAAATCGCACGATGCATGCACTTGCATGCTCTTTGCAATCTGGCCTAAGAGACTTCTGCCGCTTTCGTTTCCGCTTTTCCTCCTTAAGGACATCCCATGGCCACGCATCACATCGTCACTATCGCCGGCAGCCTGCGCAAGGAAAGCTTTTCGCTGAAGATCGCCAACGCATTGGCCAAGCTCGCGCCGGCTTCGCTGAAGCTCGAGGTGATGACGCCGCACGGCATTTCCTTCTTCAACCAGGACCTCGAAGGCGCGCCTCCGGCCGACTGGGTCGCCTTCCGCGAAAAGCTGCAGGCGTCGCACGGCGTGCTGTTCGTGACGCCCGAATACAACCGCGCGATCCCGGGCGTCTTGAAGAATGCCATCGATGTCGGCTCGCGGCCCTATGGCAAGAGTTCGTTCCTGGGCAAGCCGACCGGCATCATCTCGAATTCGCCGGGGCCGCTCGGCGGCGTCAATGCGGCCAAAAGTTTGCAGAACATCCTGCCCGGCATTACCGGCCCGATCATGGGCCAGCCGGAAACCTATCTCACCATGGTCGGCGATGCCTTCAACGAGAAGGGCGAGCTGATCAAGGAGTCACTGCAGAAGGTGCTGGAGCAATTCCTCGCTGCGTTCGCGGCCTTTGTCGAGAAGCAGAACCGGTAGCGTTGAAGAGGCGAAGGCAGTGCTAGACCCTCATCCTGAGGAGCGCGAAGCGTCTCGAAGGATGAGGCCACGGTCGGGGCCTCATGGTTCGAGACGGCGCTGTTGCGCCTCCTCACCATGAGGAGCTGGCTGAGGAATTGGCATTAGCACTCCATTAACCGAGCCGTCGCATGCTCGGTCATGGTCTCCCGCCAGCGCCTTCGATCCTTCCTGACCGGGCTCGCCCTCTACACGATGGCGGCAGCGATGATCGGCTATTTCGGCGTCAACGCCTACACCGGCAAATATGGCCTGAACGCACGGCTGGAATTGGATCAGGAGATCATCGCGCTGACTTCGGAGCTTGCGCGGCTGAAGCGCGAGCGCGCCGAGGGCGAGCAGCGCGTCTCGCTGCTCCGCTCCGACCGGGTCGACCCCGACATGCTCGATGAGCGTGCACGCTTCCAGCTCGACTATGCCAATCCACACGATCTGGTGCGGATGATCCCGCCGACTGCGCAGTCCGATTCCAAAAACTAGGGGAATCGATTTCGAAAGTTTCATGTCGCGTTGCACTGCGGCATAGCAAAACTTTCGGCGCACCACGCAATCCTTTGACGCGCCATTGAGTTGGGCTAGAGAGGGCGCTTCCGCCTCTCTCACTCAGCCGGATTTGCCATGGCCACCGCACCCAAAAAAACTGACAGCAAAACCGAGGCCAGGGAAAAGGGGCAGGAGAAGGAAAGCGGCTCGTCGCCGGAATTCACGAAAGCGCAGGAACTCAAGGCGCTGCGCGACATGCTCCTGATCCGGCGGTTCGAGGAGAAGGCCGGCCAGCTCTATGGCATGGGCGCAATCGGCGGTTTCTGCCACCTTTATATCGGCCAGGAAGCCGTCGTGGTCGGCATGCAGATGGCCCTGAAGAAGGGCGACCAGGTCATAACCGGATACCGGGACCACGGGCATATGCTGGCGACCGGGATGGAGGCCAAGGGCGTGATGGCCGAGCTGACCGGCCGCCGCGGTGGCTATTCCAAGGGCAAGGGCGGCTCGATGCACATGTTTAGCAAGGCCGAGCACTTCTATGGCGGCCATGGCATCGTCGGCGCGCAGGTGTCGCTCGGCACCGGTCTTGCCTTTGCCAATCACTATCGCGGCAACGATTCCGTGAGCGTCGCCTATTTCGGCGATGGCGCGTCGAACCAGGGCCAGGTCTATGAAAGCTTCAACATGGCCGAGCTGTGGAAGCTGCCGGTGGTCTATGTCATCGAGAACAACCGCTATGCCATGGGCACCTCGGTGACGCGTTCCTCCGCGCAGACCGATTTCTCCAAGCGCGGCGCCTCCTTCAACATTCCGGGCGAACAGGTCGACGGCATGGATGTGCGCGCGGTCAAGGCGGCTGGCGACAGGGCGATCGCCTGGTGCCGCGCCGGCAAGGGGCCTTACATCATGGAGATGCAGACCTACCGCTATCGCGGCCACTCGATGTCGGACCCGGCGAAGTATCGAACGCGCGAAGAGGTCGAAAAGGTCCGCCACGACCAGGACCCGATCGAGCAGGTCCGCAACCGGCTGCTCGCGGCCAAGGTCAGCGAGCAGGAATTGAAGGACATCGACGCCGAGGTGCGCGAGATCGTCAATGCGGCGGCGGATTTCGCCCAGCACGATCCCGAGCCCGAATTGTCCGAACTTTACACCGACATCTACCGCTAAAGCAGGCGCAAGCTACATCCGGAGTGACCATGCCCATTCAAGTGCTGATGCCTGCGCTGTCGCCCACGATGGAAAAGGGCAACCTTGCCAAGTGGCTGAAGAAGGAAGGCGACACCATCAAGTCCGGTGACGTCATCGCCGAGATCGAGACCGACAAGGCCACGATGGAAGTCGAGGCGACCGATGAGGGCAAGCTCGGCAAGATCCTGATCCCGGAGGGCACCGCCGACGTCGCCGTCAACACGCCGATCGCGACCATTCTGTCCGATGGCGAAACTGCCGCCGATTTGGCGAAGGCGTCGGCACCAGCGCCGGCCAGGCAGGAGAAGCCCGCCGAGGCCGCGCCACCGGCACAGGCCAAGGCCGAGGCGCCGGTTCTGGAAGGCGGCGAGAAGAAAGCGCCAGCCGCTCCGCAGACCGTCGCCGAGCCGGATCCGGAAGTGCCCGCCGGCACGGAGATGATCACCCAGACCATTCGAGATGCGTTGCGCGATGCCATGGCCGAGGAGATGCGGCGCGATCCCGACGTTTTCCTCATGGGCGAGGAGGTCGCGGAATATCAGGGCGCCTACAAGGTCTCCCAGGGCCTGCTGCAGGAGTTCGGCGCCAGGCGCGTGATCGACACTCCGATCACCGAGCACGGCTTTGCCGGCGTCGGCGTTGGAGCTGCGATGTCGGGGCTGAAGCCGATTGTCGAGTTCATGACCTTCAACTTCGCCATGCAGGCGATCGACCAGATCATCAACTCCGCGGCCAAGACGCTCTACATGTCCGGCGGCCAGATGGGCTGCTCGATCGTGTTCCGCGGGCCGAATGGCGCGGCCGCCCGCGTCGCCGCCCAGCACAGCCAGGATTATTCGGCCTGGTACTCGCAAATCCCTGGCCTGAAGGTGATCGCGCCGTTCTCGGCCGCCGATTACAAGGGGCTGCTGAAGGCCGCGATCCGCGATCCCAATCCGGTGATCTTCCTCGAAAACGAAGTCTTGTACGGTCACTCCGGCGAGGTGCCGAAGCTCGACGATTACGTGATCCCGATCGGCAAGGCGCGCGTGGTGAGAAGCGGCAAGCACGTCACCATCATCTCCTGGTCGCACGGCATGACCTATGCGCTGAAGGCGGCCGATGAGCTCGCCAATGAAGGCATCGAGGCCGAGGTGATCGACCTGCGTACGCTGCGTCCGATGGACACCGACACCATCGTCGCATCGGTGAAGAAGACCGGCCGCGCGGTCTGCGTGGAGGAGGGCTGGCAGCAATCCGGCGTCGGCGCGGAGGTCGCCGCGCGCATCATGGAACACGCCTTCGACTATCTCGACGCGCCGGTCGCGCGCGTCTCCGGCAAGGACGTGCCGATGCCGTACGCCGCGAACCTCGAAAAGCTCGCATTGCCCTCCGTGGCCGAGGTGGTGGAAGCCGCCAAGGCCGTTTCCTATCGGTGAGCCAAAGCAGGTCCAATATGCCCGGTCCCAAAGAGCAGCCGCTGCCGCCTGACGTGATGGGCCGCGAGGACGCCGTCGAGGTGTTGCGCGCGTTCGTCGTCGATGGCGGCTTGTCGATAGCGTTCCAGCGCGCCTTCGAGGAGCCGGAGATGTGGGGTCTCCTGCTTGTCGACATCGCCCGCCACGCCGCGCGCGCCTACGCCCGCGAGAGCGACATCACCGAGGAAGATGCGCTGGCGAGCATCGTCGACATGTTCGAAGCCGAGATCGAGCGGCCGACCGACATGGGCAACACCACGCCGCGCTCGCAACAAGGTCACTGACAATGCCGATCAACATCCTGATGCCCGCGCTGTCGCCCACGATGGAAAAGGGCAACCTCGCCAAGTGGCTCAAGAAGGAAGGCGACAAGGTCAAGTCCGGCGACGTGATCGCGGAGATCGAGACCGACAAGGCGACCATGGAGGTCGAGGCGGTCGACGAGGGCACGATTGCCAAAATTTTGGTGCCTGAAGGCACACAGGATGTAGCGGTCAACGACGTGATCGCGGTGCTCGCCGGCGACGGTGAGGACGTGAAGGCCGCCGGCTCTTCGGCCGGCGCGGCGAAACCCGCTGCCGCGCCAGCGCCCGCACCCAAGCCGGCCGCGGCTCCGGCTGCCGCCGCTCCCGCCGCGGCCGCGGCGCCAAAGCCGGCCGCGGCGCCCGCGCCCCAGGCGGCTTCACCCGCGCCGCAGGCCAATGGCCACGGCCGTATCTTCTCGTCGCCGCTGGCGCGCCGTCTTGCGAAAGAGGCCGGCATCGAGCTCGGCCGCATCGCCGGCACCGGCCCGCATGGCCGCGTCATCGCCCGCGACGTCGAGGAGGCGAAGTCCGGCAAGGGCCTCAAAGCTCCGGCCGCGGCGCCCGCCGCGGGGCCTGCGCTGGCGCCGTCGATGTCGGACAAGCAAATTCTCGCGCTGTTCGAGCCGGGTTCCTACGAGATCGTGCCACATGACGGCATGCGTCGGACCATCGCGCAGCGCCTGACCGCGTCGATCCAGAACGTCCCGCATTTCTATCTCACCATCGACTGCGACATCGGCAAGCTGCTCGTTGCGCGCGAGGAAATCAACGCGGCCGCGCCAAAGGACAAGGAGAAGAAGCCACTCTACAAGATCTCGGTCAACGACTTCGTCATCAAGGCAATGGCGGTCGCGCTGCAGAAGATTCCGAACTGCAATGTGAGCTGGACCGAGGGCGGCATGGTCAAGCACCACCATTCCGACGTCGGCGTTGCGGTCGCCATGCCGGGCGGCCTGATCACGCCGATCATCCGCAAGGCGGAGACCAAGACGCTCTCGACGATCTCGAACGAGATGAAGGATTTTGCCGCGCGCGCGCGAGCGCGGAAACTGAAGCCCGAGGAATACCTGGGTGGCACCACCGCGGTCTCCAACCTCGGCATGTACGGCATCAATCACTTCACCGCCGTGATCAATCCGCCGCATGCGACGATCCTCGCGGTCGGCACCAGCGAGGAGCGCCCGGTGGTCCGCGTCGGCAAGATCGAGATCGCGCACATCATGAGCGTGACCCTGTCCTGCGATCACCGCGCCATCGACGGCGCGCTCGGCGCCGAGCTGATCGGCGCATTCAAGCAGCTGATCGAGAACCCCGTGATGATGATGGTGTGAGGCGCTACGCGAGAGGGGACCACGTTGAATGATGCGTTGGCCCTGGATATCGATGTTTCTCGCGATAATCGTCGTCATCAGCCCGCTTGGTCGCGAAATCATTCATGATGCCTTCTTCTCCAGCGAGGCGCTCTCGCGCAATATCGCCCAGTTTTTGGTCTTCGCCGGCCTCGGCATCCTGGTCGTGATCAGCGTGATTGAATGGTTGATCAGGATGCTTATCTCCAGGCGCCGCGCCCGCGACGCAACATCGACGGCGCGCTCGGCGCCGAGCTGATCGGCGCATTCAGGCAGCTGATCGAAAACCCAGTGATGATGGTGTGATCTGCCTCGGTTCGGGGCATGAACCGGAGGCGAAGCGCCGCCTGGTGCAAAATGGATAACGGTTTCCCTCACGACGAACGCGAGGGGTTTGCGCGGAGATATGGCTCAAACCGAAAGCGCGATCGTGATTCGATCGGGAGCTATCGCGCGTCAGGCCGCTCGAATGGTGGCGAAGAACCCTTCCACCTGGGAGCGTAGCGTATCCGACTGCTGCGACAGCTCGTTGGCAGCCTCCAGGAGCTGGGCTGCGGTTTGACCGGTATCGCTCGCGGCCTTGCTGACACCGCCGATGTTGCTGGAAACATCCTGGGTGCCGCGCGCGGCCTCCTGGATGTTGCGCGCGATGTCGGCCGTCGCCGTGCCTTGCTCCTCGACTGCTGCGGCAATGGCGGTCGCGATCTCATTGACCGAGCCGATCGTCGCGCCGATTTCCTGGATCGCCCCGACTGATTTCCTGGTCGCCTCCTGAATGGCGAGAATCTGCTGGCCGATTTCCCCGGTCGCTTTTGCGGTCTGCTCCGCGAGCGCCTTCAATTCCGAGGCGACAACCGCAAAGCCCCTGCCGGCCTCGCCTGCGCGCGCCGCTTCGATGGTGGCGTTCAGCGCCAGAAGATTGGTCTGTCCTGCAATCGTGTTGATGAGTTCGACCACGTCGCCGATCGTCTGCGCCGCCTTGGCGAGGCCTTGCATCGTCGCGCTGGACTGGTTGGCTTGATCCACTGCCTTGCCTGCGATCCTGGTGGAACTCGGCGACCTGACGACCGATTTCCGCTACTGAGGACGACAATTCCTCGGTTGCGGACGCAACGGTCTGTACGTTGGCGGAGGCCTGCTCCGAGGCGGCGGCGACGGCAGTCGATTGGCGGCTGGATTGTTCCGCGTTGGAGGCGAGAACATTGGCCGATTTTTGCAGACCGGTAGCCGAGCCCGCAACCGTCTGAAGCGCGACCTTCATCTGAGCGTCGAACTGTTGGATAGCGGCGGTCAGCTTGTCCTGCTGCTTCTGACGATCGGCGAGCATCGCCTCCTGATAAACCGAAATCGCGATATCCATGTCCAGCATCACGGCGCAATTGACCGCAGTCAAGACCGCCGAGAGATGCTCGGATTTCCAGCGGTACTTGCCGACCGCGAGAGCTACGAGCTGACTGAGTACGAAATTATAGCCGCCGATATACCAGCGTGGCTCAAGGCCGATCTTGTTATGGATATGACCTATCGTCCGTACGCCATGCATGTACTCTTGATCGAACCGGCCGTTGAACAGGCGGGCCCAGTGCGTTCCCTGCGCTGTCTTGAGCCGCGGAATATCGTTACCGATCAAACGCGCGAGCTGGGGCTCCCTGGTAACGTGCTGGTAAAAGCCTTCGAGCAGCTTCGGTAGTGCCGGCTCGACGACGTTCCAGAATTCGCGGAGCAGTTCGCCGGTCCTGGCATCGATGCGCATGAAACGCATCCTGATTTCCCGCTCTTGCGCTGCATCGGCGGCACCTGTGGCAGCTGTGGTCAAGGAAGAATGCGCCATTGCGTTCATGCCTCGTCATCTATCTGAAGATCAATGTTGGAATTTGTTGTTCGGGGGAGCCAAACACCCGACACGACAGACCGCCGCGATCTCCACACCCCATGGTCGCGAACGAGTCTCATCTAGTGTTCGCGATCAAGGTTAAGACGAGTTTTGTCCCGTGAGCGACACGTAGCTCAAGAACCGCGGCGTCGTTTTCCGGAAGCGGCACTGCCGGTGTGCACGAGACGGCATTTTGCGATGCTTTCCCGCCATCTTTTCACCAGCGCTACCCTCGTACCGGAAAAGAATTGCAACCACGGGGCGCGAGAAAAACTTTGCAACCTATCGATGGTTGTTCGGATCGATCTCTCATCGGCCGGCGCCTCTCGTCCTTCATGCTATCCTTTTTTTCGAATCGGAATTTGTTGAGACTTTTAAAAGCTGCGAAACGGCATTTTGGAGGGGCCATTGCCGGACCTTCTCAGGAGATTTCAGGCATTTGAGACGGCTGATGCCGAAGAGTTCGAGCACGCTCTGCGCAGCAAATTTGGAGCTATACGAGCTTCGGTGGAAACGGCAGCCGGCTTTGGATCGCGGGCAAGCTCGATTCAGTTTCAGGAAGCCGCACTTGTCGTTGGGGCGTCCAACACCGGTGTATCGATCGATTTTCCCGGGAGCGACCATTACCAATTCATGGTTGCCCGGACCGGTGGCGGCACAGTAATCGCCGGCGGCAGAGCAATAGAGCTCGACGAGCACCAATCCTGCATCGTCTCACGCGATGACACCGAATACTGCCGCGTGACGGGCCGCCACTCTTGGCTTACCCTTCGCATCAATTCGGGCGCGGTCGAGCGAAAGCTGATTTCGCTGCTGGGGCGGAAACCGAAGGGTAAACTTGAGTTCGACCCTGCAAGCAGCCGGAGCAACCCGCGCGTCCAGGGTCTTGTTCGGCTTATTCTGTATTTTGCCGAGCAGTTGGATTCGACGTCGGTGGAACTGCCGCCGCTATTGGTTCGCGAACTGGAGCAGGCGCTCACGGTGGGCTTTCTGTGCGCGGGCCGGCATACGTTCAGCCAACTGTTGGAGCCGGAGGTCGGCGATATCGCGCCTCGCCACGTCCGTCGTGCCGAGGAATATATTGAGGCCAACTGGAATACGCCAATCAGCATCGAAGACCTGGTGGCGGTGACCGGCGTAGGCGCGCGCGGCCTGTTCAGATCCTTCATGAAGGCGCGCGGATATACACCGATGGCTTTCGCCAAACTCGTTCGATTGAATCACGCGAGGGAGTTGCTCAGCGGAGGAAACCCCGATGTATCCGTGACCGGCGTTGCCTTCCAGTGCGGCTTCGCGAATCTTGGCCACTTCGCCAGCAACTACAGGAGATCGTTTGGCGAGCTGCCGTCGGACACGCTTTCGCGAGTGCGATAGATTGCTCGGAACCGCTGAAAGGGCAAATGCAGCGCGGGGGCTGCGGGTCGCAAACGCGCGAACGGTCAAAACAGTATCGATGGATCCTTCCGGCTTCGTGTCTTTTGCTGCCGCTCGGTCGCGCTCGGGACCGCGGGAAATCTCAATCCTGACCGCGAGACATAAAATGGCCGGCTCGTCCTCCAGCCGGGTGTTTTCAGGCTGATTTGTGATAGACAAATCGGCATGTCATCAATCCCAAACACCTGCGGGGGTGAAGGGACGGAAACGAACAGCGAGTAGCCATGGCCGACACATCCTTCGACATCATCATCATCGGCTCCGGGCCCGGCGGCTATGTCACCGCGATCCGCGCGGCCCAGCTCGGCTTCAAGACCGCGATTGTCGAAAAGGCCTATATCGGCGGCATCTGCCTGAACTGGGGCTGCATCCCGACCAAGGCGCTCTTACGCTCGGCCGAAATCTACCACTACATGCAGCACGCCAAGGATTACGGACTGTCCGCCGAGAAAGTCGGCTACGACGCCAAGGCCGTGGTGCAGCGCTCGCGCGGCGTCTCAAAACGCCTCAACGACGGCGTCGGCTTCCTGATGAAGAAGAACAAGGTTTCCGTCATCTGGGGCGAAGCTGTCATCGACGCGCCCGGCAAGGTCACCGTGAAGAAGTCGCCGGTCGAGGGACCGAAGGGCGCGCTGGGCGAGGGCGCCTATCAGGCCAAGCACATCATCATCGCGACCGGCGCGCGGCCGCGCGTGCTGCCGGGGCTTGAGCCCGACAAGAAACTGGTCTGGACCTATTTCGAAGCGATGGTGCCGGAGCGGATGCCGAAATCGCTGCTGGTCGTAGGCTCAGGGGCGATCGGCATCGAGTTCGCGTCGTTCTTCCACACCATGGGCTCGGAGGTGACCGTCGTCGAGGTGCTGCCGCAGATCCTCCCGGTCGAGGACGCGGAGATCGCGGGGCTGGCGCGCAAACGCTTCGAAAAGCAGGGCATCAAGATTCTGACCTCGACCAAGGTGACGAAGCTGGAGAAGAAGGCCGACAGCGTGGTCGCGACCATCGATGACGGCAAGAGGCAGCAGACCACCGAGTTCGAGCGGGTGATTTCCGCCGTCGGCGTGGTCGGCAATATCGAGAATCTCGGGCTGGAGAAGCTCGGCGTCAAAACCGATCGCGGCTGCATCGTGATCGACGGCATGTGCAAGACCAATGTCCCCGGCATCTACGCGATCGGCGATGTCGCAGGTCCCCCGATGCTGGCGCACAAGGCCGAGCACGAGGGCGTGATCTGCGTCGAGGCGATCAAGGGTCTGCATCCGCACGCCATGGACAAGAACCTCATCCCCGGCTGCACCTATTGCAACCCGCAGGTCGCCTCCGTTGGCCTCACCGAAGCCAGGGCGAAAGAGGGCGGCCGCGAAATCCGCGTCGGCCGCTTCCCCTTTGTCGGCAACGGCAAGGCGATCGCGCTCGGCGAGGACCAGGGCCTGGTCAAGGTCGTCTTCGACAAGAAGACCGGCCAGCTCCTGGGCGCGCACATGATCGGCGCCGAGGTGACCGAGCTGATCCAGGGCTATGTGGTCGCGATGAATCTCGAGACCACCGAAGAAGAGCTGATGCACACGGTGTTCCCGCATCCGACCCTGTCGGAAATGATGAAGGAAGCCGTGCTCGACGCCTACGGGCGTGTGCTGAATATTTGATGCCGATTGCCACAACCTCATCTCGTCATGCGCGGGCTTGACCCGCGCATCCATCGAAGAAAACATTCTCTTCAGATGATGGATTGCCGGGTCAAGCCCGGGAATGACAGCACAGGAAGAAGCGAGCAGTGAAAGACAACGACAACCTCACCATCGAACGTCCGACGTTCGTGACCCATCTCGAATGTTCGCTTGCAGGCGATCACTATCCCGCCGACCAGATCCACAATCTCTCCAGGGCCGGCAAGCCGCTGCTGGTGCGCTATGACCTCGCCGGCGTGAAAAAGGCACTCACCAAAGACGCGCTGGCGCAGCGCCCCGCCGACATGTGGCGCTATCGCGAGATGCTGCCGGTGCGCCAATGCAAGGACATCGTCAGCCTCGGCGAAGTCATGACACCGCTGATCCGCCTGCCGAAGCTTGCGAAGAAGCTCGGCGGCGGCGAGATCATCGTGAAGGACGAAGGCCGCCTGCCGACCGGCTCTTTCAAGGCGCGCGGGCTTGTGATGGCGGTGTCGATGGGCAAGGCGCTCGGCATCACGCACATGGCGATGCCGACCAACGGCAACGCGGGTGCTGCGCTGGCCGCCTATGCCACGAGCTGCGGCATCCGGACCACGATCTTCTGCCCCGCCGACACGCCGGAAGTGAATGTCAGCGAGATCGAGCTGCAAGGCGCGACCGTCTATCGCGTCAACGGGCTCATCGATGATTGCGGAAAAATTGTCGGCGAGGGCAAGGCCAAGGCCGGTTGGTTCGACACCTCGACGCTGAAGGAGCCGTATCGCATCGAGGGCAAGAAGACGATGGGGCTGGAATTGGCCGAGCAGCTCGGCTGGGACGTGCCCGACGTGATCTTCTATCCGACCGGCGGCGGCACCGGTCTGATCGGGATGTGGAAGGCGTTCGCCGAGCTCGAAGCCATCGGCTTCATCGGCAGCAAGCGCCCGCGGATGGTCGCGGTGCAGGCGGCCGGCTGCGCGCCGATGGTGCGCGCTTTTGAAGCAGGCACCGAGCACGCGCCGCGCTGGGAGGACGCGCACACCATCGCCTCCGGCATTCGCGTACCGCAGGCGGTCGGCGATTTTCTTATCCTGCGCGCGGTGCGCGAGAGCAAAGGATTTGCCATCGCGGTGACCGACGAGAAAATTTCCTCCGCGCTGAACGAAGTCGCGCGCGAGGAGGGCCTCCTGCTGTGTCCCGAAGGGGCAGCGACCTACGCCGCCTATCAGCAGAGCCTCGCCGAAGGTCGTGTTGCGAAAACCGACCGCGTGATGCTTTTCAATTGCGCCACGGGCCTTAAATACCCGCTGCCGCCGGTCACGCGCACGCTCGACCGCTTCAAGCCGATCGACTACGCCAAACTCTGAGCTTACCGCGCGGCGAGAGAGGATGATGATGCAAAAAAATCTTCTGGCCGCGCTGATCGCAACAGTCGCACTGACAGCGAACGCGTTTGCGGAAAACTATCCTTCCCGACCTGTCACGATCATCGTGCCGTTCGCCGCGGGAGGGCCGTCGGATGCGATGGCGCGCATTCTTGCCGAGCGCATGAAGGTGACGCTGGGCCAGGCCGTGCTGGTCGAGAATGTCACCGGCGCCGGCGGCTCGATCGGGGTGGGCCGCGCCGTGCATTCGCCGCCCGACGGCTACACCATCAGCTTCGGCCATCTCGGCACGCATGTCTGCAACGGCGCCGTCTACAAGCTGGACTATGATCTCGTCGCCGATCTCGAGCCTGTCGCGCTGTTGCCGAGCAATCCGATGGTGATCGTCAGCAAGAACGCCGTGCCGGCCAAGACATTGCCGGAGCTGATCGAGTGGCTGAAGTCGCGGCCGCAACCGGCGACATCGGGCACCGCGGGCGCTGGCTCCGGCAGCCATATCGCGGGCCTCGGTTTGGAGAGCGCCACCGGCATCAAGCTGCAATATGTGCCATACCGCGGCACGGCGCCGGCGCTGAACGATCTCGTCGCCGGCCAGATCGACATCATCGTCGACCAGACCTCGAACTCCATCAACCAGATCAGGGCAGGGACCATCCGCGCCTACGCGGTGACCGATTCCAAGCGCGTCGAGCAGGCGCCGGATATTCCGACCGTCGACGAGGCGGGCCTGCCGAATTTTCACATGACGCTGTGGTCGGGCCTGTGGGTGCCGAAGGGCACGCCGAGGGAAATCATCGAAAAGCTCAACAAGGCCGCCCTCGAGGCGCTGGCCGACCCGCAGGTGAAGAAGCAGCTTGAAAATCTGGGACTGCAGATGCCGCCCGCCGACAAGTCGGCCCCGGAGGCGCTGGGCGCCTGGCAGAAGGCGGAGATCGCGAAATGGTGGCCTATGATCAAGGCCGCCAACGTGAAGGTCGATTGAGCACCTGCCGATCCAACCTTTTGCCGGCGGCCTGCAGTCGTTTCAAAAATTGGAAGCGTTCAGATCGTAGGAATTCTTGCCGCCGCGAACATAGACCCTGGCTGCCGCGGCACAGATCAAATCACGGTTGGAATCGAACGCTTTGAGGAAACCCAACTCGTCGGCGCGGACATCCGGATCAATCCGCCTCAACGCATCTTCATTGACGAAGAATGCGGCCTCGATGACACTGTCATGTCCCCAAAATCGTACGGCACGGCGCGCTGGGTCATAGGAGCGGCTTTGATTTGGAAATGCGATCATGTGGGGCTCCACCGAGCCTGCCCTTTCGATTGATTCGGAGAGGTTGGTGCGGCGCCGTTCTTGGGCTGCGCTCGGACAACACAGTGGCAAGCTACGCCGCTTCCGGCCCAACGCCTAACGAATAATGGCGAAAGCATTTCAGACGCCGCCCGCGACCCGGTTCCACCCCTTTTGCTTCCCGGAGCGGGCCGATACACTGCCGCCAGCCCAGGGAGCGGACATGGCGCGCGATCCTCGAAAAGGGGGCCCAGCGAGCAAAAGGCGGCGCGGCAAGAACAGCGCTCCCAAGCGCCGCGGCGCACCCAAGAGTGCACAGAAGGTCGCAACGAAGAGCGCAAAGAGGACTGCTGCCAAGCACGCCAGTGCCGTGCCCCGTCGCGCCTCTGCCAAGGCGGAAATAGCAAGGCTCTCCCGCGAACTCAGCGAGGCGCTGGCGCAGCAGACTGCGACCTCCGAAGTGCTTCAAGTCATCTCGTCGTCGACGGGCGATCTGGAACCGGTCTTCGAGAAAATGCTGGAGAACGCCACGCGTGTTTGTGGCGCGGAATTTGGAATCATGGGGCTTTTTGAGGGGGAGACCTATCGGCGAGTGGCGCTGTACAACGCGCCGCCGGCCTTTGACGCCACCGCGCCGAAGGAATATCGCCCGGAACCAAAAGGACCGATTGGCAAACTCTTGCGGACGGGACAGGTTGGCAAGATCGACGATCTCAGCCAGAACCCGCTCTATTTTGCTGGCCACCCCGCAGTAATTGCAATGGTTGAAGTCGCAGGAGCGCGCACGCTGGTGATTGTGCCGATGCTGAGGGACGGCAGGCCGATCGGAGCAATATCAATCTATCGCAAGGAGGTCCGCCCGTTCAGCGAACAGCAGATCGACCTTCTGAAGAACTTCGCAAACCAGGCCGTGATCGCCATCGAGAATACCCGGCTGTTCAACGAGACCAGGGAGGCGCTGGAGCAGCAGAAGGCTTCCGCCGAGATACTGAGCGTCATCAGCAGCTCGGTCGCCGACACGGCGCCTGTCTTCGAAAAAATTCTCGATAGCTGCGAAAGGCTTTTTGCCACGGAGCAATTGGGCATCTTTCTGGTGCAGCCCGACGGCCAGACGCAGGTCGGAGCCTGGCGCGGCGCCGCCTTCGAATCCGTGGTCCATACCCTCCCGAGGCCGCTTGAACACACCGCCACGGGGCTTGTCATCCGGAGTCGATCCGTCCTCCATATCCCCAATACCGCAGCGGCGCCGGAGATGCCGGCGACGGTTCGGGAATTGATAGATCGGATCGGCGACGTTTCGATGGCGTGGGCGCCGATGCTCGGCGAAGAGGGCGGCATCGGTTCGATATCCGTGATGCGGCAGCCGCCCAACCCGTTTTCCGAAAAGGAGCTCGCCCTTCTCAAGACTTTCGCCGACCAGGCCGTGATCGCGATCCGGAACACGCGGCTGTTCAACGAGACCAGGGAAACGCTGGCGCGACAGACGGCCACTTCTGACATCCTGAAAGTGATTGCCAGCTCGCCCTCTGACGTACAACCGGTGTTCGACGCGATTGCCAAGAGCGCCCGCCGCGTGATCGGCGCTCATTCCGCTATCGTCACCCGCGTTGTCGGCGACCAGAATTCACCTCGCAGCCTTCACGACCGGAAGCGAGGCTGGACGAGAAGGGCTCATGCGCATCTACCCCCAGCCGATTTCGTCTCAGATCTTGTATGCTCAGGTCGTGTGTACCGGCAAGGTCGTCATGTACGCCGATACCGAGAGGGACGCCGACGACACAACCAGGAAACTTGGCCGCGTCCGCGGCTATCGCAGCGTGCTGGGTGTCCCCATGCTACGTGACGGCGCCGTCATCGGCACGATCAACGTGACCCGCGCCGAGCCCGGTGGATTCGACGAAAACACCATTGGCCTGCTGAAGACCTTCGCCGACCAGGCGGTGATCGCGATCGAGAACGCGCGGCTGTTCAATGAGACCAGGGAAGCGCTGGAGCGCCAGACGGCGACGGCCGACATCCTCAAGGTCATCGCCAGTTCACCGGATGACGTCCAGCCGGTGTTTCAGGCCATTGCGGATCAATCAAACCGTCTGCTCGGCGGCCTGGCGACGGCGGTGTACAGCCTAGCCGACGACGTGGCTCATTTGATGTCGTTTACGCCGATCAGCCCGGCCGCCGATGCGCATCTCAAGGCCAGCTTTCCGGTCCCATTGGCAGAGGTCGTGTGGGGCGAGGCGATCCGCAGGGGAGAGTTTTTTCGGGTCCTCGATACTGAAGACGAGTGGACACCGCGGAGGATGCGGGACATGGCCCGGACCCGTGGCTGGCGCAGCGTGCTTTTTCTGCCGCTTCTGAGCGACGGAAAGCCCATTGGCGCGATCAGCGTCACGCGCATCGAGCCCGGCTCGTTTGCCGACCATCATGTTCAATTGCTGCGCACCTTCGCGGATCAGGCCGTGATCGCGATCCAGAACGCGCGGCTGTTCAACGAAACCAGGGAGGCGCTGGAGCAGCAGACGGCGACGGCCGACATCCTCAAGGTCATCGCCAGTTCACCCGACGACGTGCAGCCGGTGTTCGAGGCGATTGCCGCGCGTTCGAACCAGCTGGTCGGCGGTCTGTCGGCGACGGTGTTGACGATTTCCGACGATGCCATGCATCTGCGGGCATTCACGCCGGGCAGTCCCCAGGCCGATGCCGCGCTCAAATCCCTATTTCCCATGCCACTTCCGGCGATCCCCTGGCGCGACGCGATCCTCAGGGGGGAAACGTTCCGGATTACCGACATGGAAAACGAAAATCCACTGCCGCCCCTCGCCGTACGAGAGATGGCGCGGTTGCGCGGCTATCGCAGCGTGGTGATTGTCCCCTTGATGCGCGACGGAAAGGCGATCGGGACAATCGGCGTGACACGCGTGCAGCCGGGCGCTTTTGCCGATCACCACATCCAGCTGTTGCAGACCTTCGCCGACCAAGCGGTGATCGCGATTTCGAACGTCGAGCTGTTCCGGGAAGTGGAGGCGCGCACCCGCGAGCTGTCGGCCTCGCTCGACGATCTCCGGGCCGCACAGGACCGCCTGGTGCAGACGGAAAAGCTTGCCTCGCTCGGTCAGCTCACTGCAGGGATCGCGCACGAGATCAAGAACCCGCTCAATTTCGTGAATAATTTCTCGGCGCTTTCCGCCGAGCTGATTGACGAACTGGACACGACGCTGGCGCCTCTCACGCTCGATCAGAAGACGAAAAGCGACGTCGGCGAATTGACGCAGATGCTGAAATCCAACCTCGAAAAGGTCGTGCAGCACGGCAAGCGTGCCAACTCCATCGTCAAGAACATGCTGCTGCATTCGCGCGAGGGATCGGGCGAGCGCCGCAGCGTCAACGTCAATGCGCTTGTCGAGGAAAGCCTCAATCTCGCCTATCATGGCGCGCGCGCCGAACGCCCCGGCTTCCAGGTCACACTCAAGCACGATCTCGACCCCGATGCCGGCACGATCGAACTGTATCCGCAGGAGATCACCCGCGTGCTGCTCAACATGATCTCCAACGGATTTTATGCGGTGACCAAGCGTGCGGGCGAAGTCGGCAACGGCTTTGAACCGACGCTTCAGGCCGCAACAAGGGGGCTTTCCGACCGCGTGGAAATCCGCATCCGCGACAATGGTACCGGTATCCCACCCGAGGTGAAGGACAAGATGTTCAATCCGTTCTTCACGACCAAGCCCGCCGGCGAAGGCACCGGCCTTGGCCTCTCCATGAGCCACGACATCGTCGTGAAGCAGCATGGCGGTAGGATCGACGTCGAGACGGAACCCGGGCATTTCACCGAATTCATCATCGTCCTGCCACGCGCCAACAATTTCCAGGGCAAGAGCGGAGGGCAGGGCTGATGCCTCACGCAAGGACGGATGACGGGATACGCCTCTATTTCGAGGAGACGGGCGCGGGCCGCCCCGTGATCTTCGTTCACGAGTTCGCCGGTGATCTGCGCAGCTTCGAGCCGCAGCTGCGGCACTTCGGCAAACGCTATCGCGCCATTGCCTTCAACGCGCGCGGCTTCCCGCCGTCAGATGTGCCCGAGCACGTCTCCTCCTACTCGCAGGCGCGCGCCGCTGACGATATCCTCGCGGTGCTCGACCACTTCGGCGAAACGCAGGCGCATATCGTGGGGCTCTCGATGGGCGGCTTCGCCACGCTGCATTTTGGCCTGCGTCATCAGAGCCGCGCGCTGTCGCTTTGCATCGGCGGCTGCGGCTACGGCGCCGAACCCGACAAACGCGCGACGTTTCGGGCCGAGGCCGATGTCATCGCCAAATCGCTGCGCACCGCGGGCATGGCGGCTTTTGCCGAACGCTACGCCTTTGGGCCGACCCGCGTGCAATACCAGAACAAGGATCCGCGCGGCCACGCCGAGTTCAAGGCGATGCTGGCGGAGCATTCCGCGGCCGGCTCGGCCAACACGCAGGAAGGCGTGCAGAAGGAAAGGCCGTCGCTCTACACGCTCATCGAGGAGATGAAGCGCATCAGTGTGCCGACGCTGGTCATCCATGGCGACGAGGATTGGCCGTGCCTCGCGCCGGGCATCCTCCTGAAGCAAACCATTCCATCGGCGGCGCTTGCGGTGATGCCGAATTGCGGCCATGCCATCAACCTCGAAGAGCCGGAGGCGTACAACCGGATCGTCGGCGATTTCCTGTCCCAGGTCGAAAGCGGCCGCTGGCCGCGGCGCGATCCCCGTGCGGTCAGTGCCTCCATCACGGGGATGAAGGACTAATTGGGGCAGGACAGTTCAGTGAACGTGCATGCCAAACGACCGAAGGTTTTGATCGCGGGCGCCGGCATCGGCGGCTTGGTCGCGGGACTGTCGATGCTTCAAAGAGGGATCGACGTCGAGATTTTCGAGCAGGCCGGCGAGCTTCGCGAGCTCGGCGCCGGCGTCCAGCTCAGCGCCAACGGCACGCGCGTCCTCATCGCGCTCGGCCTCGAGCAGGAGATGCAGGCCATCGCCTCTGAACCCTCGGGCAAGCAGATCAGGCTCTTCAGCACGGGGCGGAGCTGGAAGCTGTTCGACCTCGGCACCTCCTCGCGTGCGATCTATGGCGCGCCCTACTGGATGGTGCATCGCGGCGATCTTCACCGGGTATTGGTCGATGCATTCAATGCGCGCGCGCCGGGACGCCTGCATCTGAACAGCCGCTGCGTCGGCTTTGAGGAAGACGGCGACGGCATCTGGCTGAAGCTCGCGACCGGCGAACGGCATCGCGGCGATGTGGTGGTCGGAGCCGATGGCGTGCACTCCGAAATCCGACGGCAGATCGGCGGCGACACAAAGCCGTTCTTCGCGGGCGTGGCGGCCTGGCGAGGCCTCGTGCCGATGGAGCGGCTGCCGTCGGCGATGCAGCGCGACGTCGGCACCAACTGGGTGGGGCCCGGTGGTCATGTCATCACCTATCCGGTCCGCCGCGGCGAGCTGTTGAACTTCGTCGGCATTTTCGAAGGCGAGAACTGGTCGGTGGAGTCCTGGACCGAGCAGGGGACGCGCGAGGCCTGCAGCGGCTCCTTTGCGGGGTGGAACGAGGAGATCCACGCGATCATCGACAACCTCGATGTGCCCTACAAATGGGCGTTGCTCGGCCGCGAGCCGCTCGATCGCTTTGTCGCAGGCCGCGCCTGCGTGATCGGTGATGCCGCCCATCCGACGCTGCCTTTCCTGGCGCAGGGCGCGAACATGGCGATCGAGGACGGCATGGTGCTGGCGCGATGCCTCGAGCAGTTTCCGCCTGAGGAGGCGCTGCAGCGCTACCAGGAGGCGCGGTTGGAGCGAACGACATCCATCGTCGTCAAGTCGGCCGAAAACGCCAAGCGCTTCCACAACCCCGCGCTTGCTCACGCCGAAGGCGCCGACGAATATGTCTCGCGCGAGTGGCAGCCCGACCGCGTCCGCGAGCGCTACGATTGGTTGTTCACTTACGATGCGCTGACCGTGCCGATTTGATCGGCGTCGCGTCGGCGAATTTGTAGATCAAACACAATTCGCTCGTAGTGGGATCGGCAAGGGAGACATTGCGATGGCGACCATGGAAGCTTTCCGGAAAGAGCTGCAGGCGCAAATCTCACGAGCTGAGAAGCAGGGCCGGCCGCATGTGGAGATCAATGCAGGTGAGCTGCACCGTGTTGTTAGCCCCAATGAGAATCGGCACCCAATGGCATGTAGTGCGATGCGCGAAGTTTTCCGGAGACCGCGGGATGAAGTGATCCACGAACCGCCGGCTGGCGACGGAGCATCTTTGACAATCCGTATGCGCTACCGCGCGCATGAGGGGCCATTCAATTTCCCTGTTCAGGTTTTGGGGCGTCGGATGATCTGCTTTGCGCGCCGGCCTATTGAGCCGCTGTGTCGACAAAAGCCGTAGCCGGTGAGCAGAATGGTAAGGACGCCTGTGACCACGTAACCGGCTCCGAACAGCACAATGCAAAGCATCCACGCGACAAAGATCACTGCGCTCCATAATAAGGCGAAGCCAAGGTAAGTTTTTCCCGTTGGGATGCCGCTGCCCACACTTCCACTCTTGCTGTTAGCCGCCCTTCTTTAGCGGGCCGCACGCTCGAGTTGTCTAAAGAAGTTATCTAAAATCCCGCCCGTCCGCATATCTCGACGGGCAAATCAGTGCGCGAATTTCCAGCGAGGATACCGTCTACCTGCATTTTTCGGCCTCGAAATCGCGCGCGCCAAAAAACTAATTTCGTAAGCCCTTTCAATTTGATCGCGCCCGTCAAGATGGGACGCGAAAATATTTCTCTTTTTCCGAAATGAAAATCGGGTGTATTGTTCACGCATCCCGTGCCTCTGGAGGGGCGTACGCGTCGTCACGAACGTTGGCGCGGGATGCGATGGACGCCATGGCATCACGCGACGAGTGATGTCGCGGGCGGACGGCAAAGTCGTGTGGTCCTGATCCCCCGACGCTGGGATCAAGTTTCGCGGGATGGCGATGTCGGCCCTAGCGGGCCCGACACGCCGCGCGAAGCGACGGTGGCTATCAAGCCCGGACACCGGGGAGATCACGTATAAGCCGTACCACCATTGTGCAGGGAAGGCCGGGTCGCTCCGGTTGAACCTGTGGTTTCTAACTCGTGTGCTTTCTACCTTGCACACGAGGCCGCGGGTGCAGCCGGCACCCGGTCTTCCCTGCGCCCTCCGTTTTCAGGAGGGAGAAGCCTCTGGTTCAACCCGGGCGCGATCCGTCGCGGGAGCCGATGCCGTGTGTCCGCAAGAACGGGCATGGCGCGTTCGGCTCGACGAGAGGTTGAGCATTTACGGAATGCCTCAGTCAAAATGGTTGCCCCAGCGCAACGATTGTTGCGCGACCGCAACAGCCTGGGAACATTTGGCGCCCGCCCCGCCCGGCTCTTGCTCGCGCCGCTTTTTAGCCACACCCCTCCATGAAATGATGTTTCACGGAAGTTTTCAGCCTTGGCACTCGCGGGAATTCCAACGACAGCGCGATGGCCGGGGAAACAGGGTAGCGATGGACGCCAAGACCAACATCAAGAGCAGGCTTCCCAGCCGTCACGTGACGGAAGGTCCCGCTCGCGCGCCGCATCGCTCCTACCTCTATGCCATGGGGCTGACCACGCAGCAGATTCACCAGCCGCTGGTTGGGGTTGCCTCCTGCTGGAACGAAGCCGCGCCCTGCAACATCGCGCTGATGCGCCAGGCCCAGGCGGTCAAGAAGGGCGTGGCGGCCAATGGCGGCACGCCGCGCGAGTTCTGCACCATCACCGTCACCGACGGCATGGCCATGGGCCATGACGGCATGCGCTCGTCGCTGCCGTCGCGGGAATGCATCGCCGATTCGGTCGAGCTCACCGTTCGCGGCCACGCCTATGACGCACTCGTTGGGCTCGCCGGCTGCGACAAGTCGCTGCCGGGCATGATGATGGCGATGGTCCGCCTCAACGTGCCTTCGATCTTCATCTATGGCGGCTCGATCCTGCCCGGCAATTTCCGCGGCCAGCAGGTCACGGTGCAGGACATGTTCGAGGCCGTCGGCCAGCACTCGGTCGGCGCGATGTCGGACGAAGACCTCGACGAGATCGAGCGGGTAGCGTGCCCCTCGGCGGGCGCGTGCGGCGCACAATTCACCGCCAACACCATGGCGACCGTCTCGGAAGCGATCGGGCTCGCGCTGCCTTACTCGGCCGGCGCGCCGGCGCCTTACGAGATCCGCGACGCCTTCTGCACGACCGCGGGCGAGCGGGTGATGGACCTCGTCCGCGCCAACATCCGGCCCCGCGACATCGTCACCCGCAAGTCGCTGGAGAACGCCGCCGCCGTCGTCGCCGCCTCTGGCGGATCGACCAATGCCGGCCTGCATCTTCCCGCGATTGCGAATGAAGTTGGAATCAAATTTGACTTATTTGACGTGGCGGAAATCTTCAAAAAGACACCGTATATCGCGGATTTGAAGCCGGGTGGCCGCTATGTCGCCAAAGACATGTTTGAAGCTGGCGGCATACCGCTTCTGATGAAAACTTTACTCGATCACGGCCATTTACATGGGGACTGCCTGACAGTCACCGGACGCACGATCGCAGAAAATCTCAAAAGCGTGAAATGGAACGCGCACCAGGATGTGGTGCGGCCGGCCGACAAACCGATCACCGTCACCGGCGGTGTGGTCGGGTTGAAGGGTAACCTCGCACCAGAAGGGGCGATCGTGAAAGTCGCGGGCATGTCCAATCTGAGGTTTACCGGGCCGGCCCGCTGCTTCGACTGCGAGGAGGACGCCTTCGAGGCGGTCCAGAAGCGCACCTACGGGGAAGGCGAGGTCATCGTGATCCGCTATGAGGGGCCGCGCGGCGGCCCGGGCATGCGGGAGATGCTTTCCACCACGGCGGCGCTGACCGGGCAGGGCACCTCGGGCAAGATCGCACTGATCACGGACGGCCGGTTTTCGGGCGCCACCCGCGGCTTCTGCATTGGCCATGTCGGGCCGGAGGCGGCCATTGGCGGGCCGATCGGGCTGCTGCAGGACGGCGACATCATCGAGATCGACGCGGTCGCGGGCTCACTTAACGTAAAATTGACTGAAAAAGAGCTTGCGGAACGCAAAACCAAGTGGCGTCCGCGCGAGACAAATCACACGTCGGGGGCTCTGTGGAAATATGCCCAACAGGTTGGGCCGGCAGTGGGTGGGGCCGTAACGCACCCGGGCGGCGCGCACGAGAAGCAGTGCTATGCGGACATTTGACCGTACCATTGTTGCGTTGATGTTGGGGACAGCGCTGGTCGCCGCGCCTGCGTTTGCGTTCGACGGTGCACCGGTCAATCAGCGGGATACCGCAATCCCGGTGCTATCAGGACCGCCTGCCACGGTCAGCAAGCCATCGGTCGTCCCGGCGCCGACCCCGGAGTCGGTGAAGGCGCTGCAATACGCCGCCGATATCAACGGCTATGCCGTCGCGCAGTGGAAGCTTGGCCGTATGTACGCCGCCGGCGATGGCGGACTTGCACGCGACGATCTGCGCGCTTTCGACTATTTCAGCCGGATCGCCAAGGACCATGCACAGGACAGCCCGTCGTCGCCGCAGTCGGCGATCGTGGCCAACGCCTTTGTGGCGCTGGCACGCTATTACCTCAGCGGCATCCCGAATACCGATGTGAAGTCCGATCCGGATCGCGCGCGCGAGATGCTGTACTACGCCGCGTCCTATTTCGGCAGTGCGGACGCGCAATACGATCTGGCCCGGCTCTATCTGAAGGCCGCCAACGCATCGCCGAACGACTTCACCTATGGCGCGCGCTGGCTTGGGCTTGCCGCGCAGAAGGGGCAGCATCAGGCGCAGGCCATGCTCGGCCAGATGCTGTTCAACGGCGATCGCCTGCCGCCGCAGAAGGCGCGCGGGCTGATGTGGATGGCGCTTGCGAGCGACGGCGCCACGCCTGATGAGGCCTGGATCAGGGAGAGCTACAACCAGGCGCTCACCCGTGCCACCGAGGACGACCGCGCGATGGCGGCGCAGATGCTGAAATACTGGCTGCAGGGCGGCCGCCGCGAGTAACGCGGTAATTGCGGCTCCGTCAGATTTTTTTCCACATCGGATAGGACGAAGTGGTGCCGAACTTGCCTTGCGGCACGCCGGCACCCACATAACCGCGGTCGAGATAAAAGCGATGCGCGGTTTCGGTCGAGAACAAGTTGCAAGTGGTATTGCCGCGTTCTTTAGCCCTCGCTTCCAGCGCCCCAAGTAGCGCGGAGCTGGCGCCGCGAAATCGCGCCGCCGGAGCAACGTAATTCATCGTGATCTCGCCGTCATTCCCCACCGATCCCACCGCCAGAATTGCTTCGCCTTCCACCGCGAGCAAAAGCGACGCGCCGGCATCGGCTGCCCACGCCACCAGGTTTTCCGGCGTCTTGTTGGCAAGCCATCGCCCGAGGATTTCGGGATCATTTTGATGATCGGCCACACAGAGTTCGGAAATTGACGCCCGCAACACTTCACACGCAGCGGCCGCATCCGCCGGCCTCGCGTCGCGGATCTTCAAGCGGCTTCCAGGTCGAGGTCCGCCCACACCGGGACGTGGTCCGACGGCTTCTCCCAGGCGCGCACATAGGAATCGACGCCAACGTCGATCAGCCGGTCGCTTGCCTGCGGCGACATCAGGAGATGGTCGATGCGCAGGCCCCAGTTCTTCTGCCAGGCGCCGGCCTGGTAGTCCCAGAACGTGTATTGCCCCGGCGCATCGGTCACCGCGCGCAGCGCGTCCGTGAGCCCAAGTCCGAGCAGCGCCTGGAAGCTTTCGCGGGTGGCGGGGCGGAACAGGGCGTCATTGACCCAGGCCGGCGGGTTATAGACGTCCTCGGCCGCCGGAATGACGTTGAAGTCACCTGCGAGGATCAGCGGCTCTTCCGCTTTAAGCCGCGCCTTCGAATACTCAAGAAGCCGCGACATCCAGTTGAGCTTGTAGGGATACTTCTCGCTGTCCGCAGGATTGCCGTTGGGCAGGTAAAGGCAGGCAATGCGGAGCACGCCGTGCTTCAACGGCACCACGCCTTCGAGGAAGCGGGCATGCGCATCCTCGTCGTCGCCGGCCAACCCCGACTTGGTCTCGTCGAACGGCAGCTTCGACAGCAGCGCCACCCCGTTAAAGGTCTTCTGGCCGTGGGTGACGACGTTGTAGCCAAGCTCCTCGATCTCCAGCCGCGGAAACGCATCGTCCGTGCATTTGATTTCCTGCAGGCAGACGACGTCAGGCGAAGTTTCCTTCAGCCAGGCGAGCAACAGCTCGAGCCGCTGCCGGATCGAGTTGACGTTCCAGGTCGCGATGCGCATCGCCGAAGTCTAGATCGAAAAGCTGGTGCCGCAACCGCAGGACGCCGTGGCGTTCGGATTGTGCACACGGAAAGAGGCGCCGATCAGGTCGTCGACGAAATCGACCTCCGACCCCGCCAGGAACGGCACGGAGGCCGGATCCACCAGCACAACCGCCGAATCGCGCTCGATCACCAGGTCGTCCTCGGTCCTGGCATGGTCGACGTCGAATTTGTACTGGAAGCCGGAGCAGCCGCCGCCCTCCACCGAGATGCGCAGCATGGCGCCATTGCCTTCACCCTTGAGGATTTCGCCGATGCGGCGGGCGGCCCGCTCGCTGATGGTGACGGCTGTGGTCATTGCGCTGGTCTCTCCGTTCGCCGTCATACCCATTTCATTTGGTATGCGGCCTGCCCCATAGTTAAGTGCCCCCGGCACCGGAATCAACTTGAAGGGATCAAACCACCGTGTCGGTCGGAATGGCAGCCCCGCGCGCGCCTTATGCCTGTGACCCCGACCGCAGCCGGGGCCGGCTCTTCCAGGAGCCGCCGAGCAAGACCCGCAGCCCGTTTCGAAGGGATTGCGACCGCGTGATCCATTCCACCGCCTTCCGCCGCCTGAAGCACAAGACCCAGGTTTTCGTGTTCCACGAGGGCGACCATTACCGCACCCGGCTGACGCACTCGCTGGAAGTCGCGCAGATCGCCCGTGCGCTGGCGCGGCAGTTCGGGCTGGACGAGGACCTCACCGAGACCTTGGCGCTGGCGCATGACCTCGGCCACCCCCCGTTTGGCCACGCCGGCGAGCGTGCGCTCGATGCATGCCTCAAGGCGCATGGCGGCTTCGACCACAACGCCCAGTCGCTGCGCGTCGTCACCTCGCTGGAACATCGCTATCCCGAATTCGACGGGCTGAACCTGACCTGGGAATCGCTGGAAGGCATCGTCAAGCACAACGGCCCGCTGACCGATCGCGCGGGCGCGCCGCTCGGCAAGTATCACGACAGCGGCGGCATTCCCTTCGTCGTGGCAGACTTCGTCAAGACCTGTGATCTCGAGCTGTGGAGCTGCGCCTCGCTGGAGGCGCAGGTCGCAGCCGTCGCCGACGACATCGCCTACGATGCCCACGACATCGACGATGGCCTGCGCGCCGGTCTCTTCAGCGTCGACGATCTCAAGGTGATGCCGCTTACGGCGGAGATGATCGCCGCCATCGACCGTCACTATCCGGGCCTCGATGAGAACCGCCGCGGCGCCGAACTCGTGCGCGAGCTGATTTCCTATCTGATCGGATCGGTCTTCTCGGAGGCGCGGAGGCGGCTCGATGCCGCACAGCCGCAATCTGTGGAGGATGTCCGCGACCATGGCGAGCAGATGATCGTGTTTTCGCCCGCTGCCGCGGACGCCGAAGCCGCCATCAAGGCGTTCCTGAAGCAGCACATGTACCGGCACCGCTGGGTGATGCGCGTGATGGGCGAGGCCGAGCAGATCGTGTTCGACCTGTTCGCGCGCTACCAGCAAAGCCCGTCCGATTTGCCGGCCGAATGGCTCGAGGGCGCCGAGCACGAGAGCGAAACCGACCGCGCGCGGCGGATCGGCAATTTCATCGCCGGGATGACCGATCGTTTCGCGCTGACCGAGCACCAAAGGCTTTTTGACTCGACCCCGGAATTGCGTTAGGCGGCGCCCATGGCCGACAACTCCAGATCTGTCCATCTTTTCGCCGACGTGCTCGCGCGCGTGCATGCGATCTGCGCTGCGCTCGCGGCCGAAGGCAATTGGCCCGCCAGCATCGATTTTGCGCGCGTCGTGGTCGAGCCGCCGCGCGATGCCAGCCATGGCGACATGGCGACCAATGCGGCGATGGTGCTGGCCAGGGAAGCCAAGGCCAAGCCGCGCGATCTCGCGGAAGCGATCGCTGCGCGCCTGCGCGCCGATCCGCTGATCGAGAAGGTCGATATCGCCGGGCCCGGCTTCATCAATCTCACGCTGAAGATTTCGGCCTGGACCGAGGCGCTGCGCACCGTGCTGCGCGAAGGCGAAGCGTTCGGACGTGCCGCGCCGGCTTCGACTCCGAAGGTCAATGTCGAATATGTCTCGGCCAATCCGACCGGGCCGATGCATGTCGGCCATTGCCGTGGCGCCGTGTTTGGCGACGCGCTGGCGAGCCTTTTGGATTTCGCCGGCCATGACGTCACGCGCGAATACTACATCAACGACGCCGGCGCCCAGGTCGACGTGCTCGCACGCTCGGCCTATTTGCGCTACCGCGAAGCGCTCGGCGAGGACATCGGCGCGATCCCGGACGGGCTTTATCCCGGCGACTATCTGAAGCCGGTGGGGCAGGCGCTCGCGACCGAACATGGCGACAAGCTCCGCACCATGAGTGAGACCGAATGGCTGCCGATCGTGCGCCTCAAGGCCATCGCCATGATGATGGACGAGATCAAGGGCGATCTCGCCGCGCTCAACATCAAGCAGGATGTGTTCTTCTCGGAACGCTCGCTGATCGAGGGCGGCAACAACCGGGTTGCCGAAACCATCGATTTCCTGCGCGGCAAGGGCGACATCTATGAAGGCCGGCTGCCGCCGCCCAAGGGCGCGCCGGTCGAGGATTGGGAAGATCGCGAGCAGACGCTGTTCCGCGCCACGGCGTATGGCGACGATGTCGACCGTCCGCTGCTGAAATCCGACGGCAGCTATACCTATTTCGCGTCCGACATCGCCTATCACAAGAACAAGTTCGACCGCGGCTTTCGCGATCTCGTCGATGTCTGGGGCGCCGACCATGGCGGCTATATCAAGCGGATGCAGGCGGCGGTGAAGGCGGTTACCGCGGAGAAGGCTGTGCTCGACGTGAAGATCGTGCAGCTCGTCAAACTGCTGCGCAATGGCGAGCCGGTGAAGATGTCGAAGCGCTCAGGCGATTTCGTGACGCTGCGTGAAGTCGTCGATGAGGTCGGCAAGGACGCCGTCCGCTTCATGATGCTCTATCGCAAGAACGACGCGGTGCTGGATTTCGACCTCGCCAAGGTGATCGAGCAATCGCGCGACAATCCCGTCTTCTACGTCCAGTACGGCCACGCGAGGGGACATTCGATCTTCCGCAACGCGCGGGAGGAGGTGCTGCATGATCTGCCGGAGCAGGCGGGCGCGAGGGTGGCTTACCTCTCAACCGCCCCGGTCGAGCGGCTGACCGACCCCGCGGAACTGGACCTCCTGAGGCGGCTGGCGCTCTACCCCCGGATCATCGAGGGCGCGGCGGGTGCACATGAGCCGCACCGAATCGCCTTTTATCTGTATGATCTCGCCAGCGAATTCCACGCGCTTTGGACCAGGGGGCGCGATTTGCCCTATTTACGCTTCATTATCAATAATGATGCAGAGATTACCAAGGCGCGTCTGGCAATGGTTCAGGGCGTCGTTTTGGTTTTGGCATCGGGGCTAGGCATTTTGGGCGTCCACGCTCCGAACGAAATGCGGTAGTCTGACCCCTGCCGGGGACGAGCAGCGCCGCTATTTGGGACCTGTAGGGGCTGTCCGGTGGGGGCCGGATCGTTCTTGAGTTTGGTGGGGGCAGCATTTCCCGAAGGGGACGCATCATCACAATGGCTGATCGATATCCGAACAGACCTTTCCCTGCCGACGACTATGGTCGCGGCGATCAGCACGGGTCTGGAGGGGGCGAAAGCGACCCGCTCGCCGAACTCGCCCGCCTGATCGGCCAGACCGACCCGTTTGGCAGCACGGGCCGTGCCAATCCCGCGCCGCCTCCGCGCGCGGCCGCGCCACGCGCGCCGTATCAGCCGCAATATCAGGCGCCGGTCGAAGAGGACGAGCCGTCCGCGTCGTCAGGCCCGCCGCAGTGGATTCAGCGCGCCAACATTCAGCGGCAGGCCGGGCAAGTGGCACCGCGCGAGACCCGGCGCGAAGTTCCGCCGGAGTTGCCGCGCGAGGCTCAGGACGAAATCCCCTACGACGAGCCGGCGGAGGAATATCCGAGCGCGGTGCATCCGCTGCATCGCTATGCCGCGCCGCAGCCTGCTTACCAGCAACCACCAGCCTACCAGCAACCGCCCGCTTATCCGCCGCAAGCGCCTGCCCATCAGCAAGCGCCTGCCCATCAGCACGAATATCGCGAGCCGTCCTACGACGAGGCGGAAGAGCGGCCCGATCCGTCGCGCTATGACGAGGCGCTCTATGGGCAGCTCGAATCCGGCGCGCAGGATTTCCAGCGCGATCCCGCCTATCCCGACGATCCCTACGCCTATCAGGACGGCTATGAAGAAGAGCCGGAGGAGAGGCCGAAGCGCCGCGGCGGCCTGCTCACCGTTGCCGCTGTGCTGGCACTGGCCGTTGTCGGTACCGGCGCCGCGTTCGCCTATCGCACCTATGTCGGCTCGGCGCGCACTGGCGAGCCGCCGATCATCAAAGCCGACAATAGCCCGACCAAAATCGTGCCCGCGCCATCGGACAGTTCGGGCAAGACCCCGGATCGGATGCCGACCGGCGATGGCACAGAGAAGATCGTGCCGCGCGAGGAAGCCCCCGTTGACGTCAACACCCGCGCTGCCGGTCCGCGCGTGGTGTTTCCGCCGCTGAACCAGAACGCCAGTCCGCCGTCGCCTTCGAGCGTAGCGACGAACACGATGCCGCCGCCGGCGAACCCGGCTGCCGCGCTGCCCTCAAACGGCACGATGCCAAACGGCGAGCCGCGCAAGATCAGGACTTTCTCGGTCCGTGGCGACCAGCCTGATACGGCCGCTGCCCCAGTGACGGCGGCTCCCGCGCCGCCTCAGCTTGGCGCCAAGCCCACCGCCGCGACACGGCAGGTGCCGCCCGCCGCGGCTGCCCCGCGCAATTCAGCGCCGGCGCCAGCCGCCAATGGACCGCTGTCGCTCTCGCCGGATTCCGCCCAGGCCTCGTTGCCGCCGGCGGCGGCCGAACCGCGGACGCGGATGGCCGCGACCACGCCAACGGCGACCGCGCCAGCCAGCGACGCTGCGCCCGCGGCCGAAGGGCGCTTCCTGGTGCAACTGTCATCGCAGCCCAGCGAAGCCGAGGCGCAGGCTTCCTTCCGCTCGCTGCAGAAGAAGTTCCCCGATCAACTCGCCTCGCAATCGCCAATCATCAAGCGCGCCGATCTCGGCGATAAGGGCATCCGCTACCGCGCCCTGGTCGGTCCCTTCGCTTCCCACGACGAAGCCGCGCGGTTCTGCATGAGCTACAAGTCTGCCGGCGGCCAGTGCTTCGTCCCGTAAACGCCGTCCAGAGGAAAGAATCGCGGTTTCCTTGACCCTTTTGCGCGCCGCGGGCTATTCGGCGGCATGACCAAGGCATTCATCACCGGCCTGTCCGGAACCGTGCTCAGCACCACCGAACGCGATTTCATCCGCGCTGAACGGCCGTGGGGTTTCATCCTGTTTCGGCGGAACATCGAGACGCCCGAGCAAGTTGTCGCCCTGACGGCCGAACTCCGGAGTGTCCTGGGCGAGGCCGATGCCCCGATCCTGGTTGACCAGGAGGGCGGGCGGGTGCAGCGGTTCGGGCCGCCAAACTGGCCGCCTTATCCGCCTGGCGCCGCGTTCCGGCAGCTCTATGCTATCGACCCGGCCCTCGGGCTGAGGGCGGCGCGGCTGAGTGCTCGGCTGATCGCCGATGACCTCGCCAAAGTCGGCGTCACCGTGGATTGCCTGCCGCTGGCGGACGTGCCGATCCCCGGCGCCAACGACGTCATCGGGGACCGCGCCTATGGCCACGACCCCAAGACCGTTGCCGCGATTGCCAGAGCGGTCACGGAAGGGCTGGAGGAGGGTGGTATTTTACCGATCCTGAAACACATCCCCGGCCACGGGCGGGCTATGGCGGACAGTCATTTGAGCCTTCCGGTAGTGGATACGTCCAAGACCGAGCTGGAAAGCACCGATTTTGCCGCCTTCAAGCCCCTGGCCGACCTGCCGATGGCCATGACCGCACATGTTGTGTTTACCGCATATGACCCTGCCCAACCGGCGACGACATCTGCGACAATGATCGAACGGGTGATTCGCGGCTTGATCGGGTTCCAGGGTCTGTTGATGAGTGATGATGTCGGCATGCACGCCCTGGCGGGATCGATCGCCGAGCGGACCAGGGCCCTGTTGGCCGCCGGGTGCGACATGGTGCTCGCTTGCAGCGGCGAAGCTGAAGAAATGCGCCAAGTCGCCCGTGAGACGCCCGAATTGTCTGGCAAGGCGTTGCAGCGCGCCAAGGCGGCGCTGGCGTCGCGCAAGGCTCCGAAACCCTTCGATCGGGCGGCGGCGCGGGCGGAGTTGGATGGGTTGATCGGTCGTCTGGGAGCGGCGAGCGCATGACCGCAGAGATTTTGTCGTTTGAAACCGGTCGGCCGGCGGAGCTGGCCGAAGGCGAGCCATCGCTGGTCGTCGATGTCGAGGGCTATGAGGGCCCGCTCGATCTGTTGCTGGCGCTGGCGCGGCAGCAGAAGGTCGACCTTTCCAAAATCTCGATCCTGGCGCTCGCCGACCAATATCTGCAGTTCATCGAAGCCGCGCGAAAAATCCGGCTCGAACTCGCCGCTGATTATCTGGTCATGGCGGCATGGCTCGCCTTCCTGAAGTCGCGCCTGCTGTTGCCGGAGCCGGCGGTGGCCGACGGTCCCAGCGCTGAAGAAATGGCGACCGCACTCGCCAACCGCTTGCGCCGGCTCGAAGCGATCCGCGAGGCCGCCAACCGCCTGATGAACCGCCCACAGTTGCAGCGCGAGGTGTTTCCGCGCGGCAATCCCGAACAGATCGCCGAGATCCGCCACCCGAAATACACCGCCACCCTGTTCGACCTGCTCACCGCTTACGCCGTGCAACGTCAGCAGCGCGTGCTCGCCAACGTCCATCTCACCAAGCGCACCGTGTGGTCGCTGGCCGAGGCACGCGCGTCGCTGGAGCGCCTCATCGGCATGACCGAGTCGGATGATTGGGGCTGCCTCGACGAATTTCTGCTGACTTACGTGGTCGATCCCTCGCAGCGCGCGACCGTGTTTGCCTCCAGCTTTGCCGCGGCGCTGGAACTGGTGCGCGAAGGCGAGATGGAATTGAACCAGAAAGAGGCGTTCGCGCCGCTCTATTTCAGGAAGCGACCGCCGCAAGCCCCTGGCACGGCGCCGGCGCCGGATTTGTAAGTGCAAGAAGGAGACCGTGCCATGGCAAGCCTGGCGGAAAAACGCATGGATGAAGCCGAGGACGCTCCCGCTGGTCCCGAAGCGCGGCCCGAAGAACTGCGGCTGCTCGAAGCGCTGCTGTTCGCCTCTACCGAACCGCTCGACTTGGCGACGCTTGCCAAACGCATGCCCGATGGCGTCGATATCAAGGCCGCGCTCGCTCAGTTGCAGGCGGAATATGCCCCGCGCGGCGTCAATCTGGTCCGTATCGCCAACAAGTGGACTTTTCGTACGGCGGGCGATCTAGCCTGGCTGATGACGCGCGAAAGCACCGAGACGCGGCGGCTGTCGCGCGCCGCGATCGAGGTGCTCGCGATCATCGCCTATCACCAGCCGGTGACGCGCGCCGAGATCGAGGAAATCCGCGGCGTCGTGACCTCCAAGGGCACGCTCGACGTGTTGCTGGAGACCGGCTGGATCAGGCCGCGCGGCCGCCGCAAGACGCCGGGCCGGCCGCTGACCTTCGGAACCACCGAGACCTTTTTGTCGCAGTTCAGCCTGGAGGCGCTCGGCGACTTGCCGGGCCTGGACGAGTTGAAGGGGACGGGCCTGCTGGATTCGCGCCTGCCGACCGGTTTCAGTGTTCCGACGCCATCGGATGATCCGGCGCTGCGCGAGGACGAGGATCCGCTCGAGCCCGGCGATCTGGAACTAACGCTGGCGCCGCGCGTGGAGCCCGAGGGCGGCGGTAACGAAGGCGAAAGCTAAGCCTTTTGTGGGCCGTGCGCGGCACCCCAAGCCGATTAACGGTAGCAATATTACGGTTACGTCAACGGCGATTTGACGTAGCTTAAGTCCTTGTTTTTGACAGCTCCCAAGCCTACTTTCCGACAAGATCAGGCTGGGTGACCGGCCATTCGTGTTGGAGGGTTGCAGGATGGGTTCGCTTAGCATTTGGCACTGGATCGTGGTGATCGCAGTCGTCCTGCTGCTGTTCGGCCGCGGCAAGATTTCCGATCTGATGGGTGATGTCGCGCAGGGCATCAAGGCCTTCAAGAAGGGCATGAAGGACGACGACACCGCAGTCGACAAGCCGCCGCTCGATCCGGTCAAGTCCATCGACCACAACAGCGCGTCAACCACGCCTGCGCGGTCGGACGTCGGCAGCAAGGCCGTCTGAAACCCGACGGTTTTTTCAAGACGCGGGCGGCCCCAACGGTTTGGGGCTGGGGCACGCGTGAGCGGAATTTTTCATGTTCGACATCGGGTGGAGTGAATTTCTCGTCATCGCGGTTGTCGCGCTGATCGCCATCGGCCCGAAAGAACTGCCGGGCGTGCTGCGCATGATCGGGCAATGGATGGGCAAGGCCCGCAAGATGGCCGCCGAATTCCAGGGCCAGTTCCAGGAAGCGATGCGCGAGGCCGAAATGGCCGACCTCAAGAAGAGTTTTGACGAGGTAAAGGAGGCGGCCTCCGGCTTCACCGGCGGCGGCCTTATGACGTCGTTGCAGAAGGATGTTTCAGAGGCGCTTCGCGTCGACGACATCGATAAGCCCGCCGAGACGCCGGCGACGCCCGCAATCGAGCCGCCGGCCGCTCCGACCACGCCGGAGGTGCCGACGCCCGAGACCTTTGTCGAAGCGACCGCCCACGAAAGCACCGAGCCGCTCGCGATCACGCGTGAGGTTCAGGCAGAGGCTGCACCGCAGGACAACGCGCTGGCCGCGACTGACGCCCTCAAGGACGCCAAAGCGTCATGACCGATGCTGACATCGAGGCCAGCAAGGCGCCGTTGATGGATCATTTGATCGAGCTGCGTTCGCGGCTGATCAAGGCACTGCTAGGCTTCGGCGTCGCCTTCATCTTCTGCTTTTTCTTCGCCAAACCAATCTACAACATCCTGGTCTGGCCGTTCGTCTGGGTCGCGGGCGCAGAGAATTCGAAATTCATCTACACGGCGCTGTTGGAGTATTTCATCACCCAGTTGAAGCTCGCGTTGTTCGGCGCCGGCTTCATCTCGTTTCCGATCGTCGCGACCCAGATCTACAAGTTCGTCGCACCAGGGCTCTACAAGCACGAGCGCAATGCCTTCCTGCCCTACCTGATCGCGACGCCCGTATTCTTCGTGATGGGCGCGATGCTGGTCTATTTCGTGGTGCTGCCGATGCTGATCCGTTTCTCGCTCGGCATGCAGCAGACGGGCGGTGCGGAGACCGCGCAGATCCAGCTGCTGCCCAAGGTCGGCGAATACCTCTCGCTGATGATGTCGCTGATCTTTGCCTTCGGCATCGCCTTCCAGCTTCCGGTGATCCTGACGCTCTTGGGGCGGATTGGGATCGTCACCGCGAAAATGCTGCGCGAGAAGCGCCGCTATTTCATCGTGGTCGCCTTCATCATCGCGGCCGTCCTGACCCCGCCGGACGTCCTGAGCCAGGCCTCGCTCGCGGTGCCGCTGCTGTTGCTCTATGAGGGTTCGATCATCGCGGTCAGCATCGTCGAGAAAAAGGCGACCGCGCAAAGCTCTACCACCGGCGCTCCGCCGGCGGCCAATCCCGCCGAGTAGGGCGCCCTTTTTCCGTCGTCATACCCCGCGAAAGCGGCGTATCCAGTACGCCGCAACCCCTCGATTCCATCGTGCTCTCTGGAATACTGGATTGCCCGCCTTCGCGGGCAATGACGGGTGTGTTAGTGGATGCCCGCCGCAAGCCGGCACAATTCAGGACAACAGCCCCATGCACGACATCAAATCGATCCGCGACAACCCGCAAGCTTTTGATGCGGCCCTGAAACGGCGCGGGCTGGCGCCGGTGTCAGCGTCGCTGCTGGCGATCGACGAAAGACGCCGCGCCGCGATCCTGGCTTCGGAACAGGCGCAGGCAAGGCGCAACGCCGCTTCAAAAGAGATCGGCGACGCCAAGAAGGCCAAGGATGAAACGCGTGCGGCGAAGCTGATGGCCGAAGTCGGCGAACTGAAAACGCGCATGCCCGAGCTGGAACAGGCTGCGAAGGCAGCCGATGAAGAGCTCGCGAAAGAACTCGCCGCAATCCCGAACCTGCCGCTGCCCGCGCCGGAAGTACCTGACGGCGCTGACGAGCACGGTAACGTGCAGCGCCACGTGTTCGGCAAGGCGCGCGAATATGGTTTTGCGCCGAAGCCGCACGATGATCTTGGCATCGCGCTCGGTTACATGGACTTTGAGACGGCGGCAAAGCTGTCGGGCGCGCGCTTTGTCGTGCTGAAGAAGCAGCTCGCGCGGCTGGAACGCGCGATCGGGCAATTCATGCTCGACCTCCACACCAGTGAGCACGGCTATACCGAGATCAATCCGCCGCTATTGGTGCGCAACGACGTCATGTTCGGCACGGGCCAGTTGCCGAAGTTCGAGGACGATCAGTTCTGGGCCGTCAAGGGCGAATTGCTGGTGACGCCGGACGAGCGGCTGAAGAGCGAGCGCCTTGGCTTGATCCCGACTGCCGAAGTCTCGCTTACCAACCTCGTCCGCGAATCCATCGTCGACGAGAAGGAATTGCCGATGCGGCTCACGGCGCTGACGCCGTGCTTCCGTGCCGAAGCCGGTGCGGCCGGCCGCGACACCCGCGGCATGATCCGGCAGCACCAGTTCATCAAGGTCGAGCTGGTGTCGATCACCACGCCCGAGACCAGCAAGGACGAGCATGAGCGCATGCTCGCCTGCGCCGAAGAAGTGTTGAGGCAGCTCGACCTGCATTACCGCGTGATGACATTGTGTGCCGGTGACATGGGTTTCTCGTCGCAGAAGACCTACGACATAGAGGTGTGGATGCCGGGCCAGGGCGAGGGCGGCGCGTTCCGGGAAATTTCCAGCTGCTCGGTTTGTGGCGATTTCCAGGCACGTCGCATGGATGCGCGCTCCCGCGGGCCCGACGGCAAGCCGCGCTTCGTGCACACGCTGAACGGCTCCGGTACCGCGGTGGGGCGTGCGCTGATCGCGATCATGGAAACCTATCAGCAGCAGGACGGCTCGATCGCGGTGCCCGACGTGCTGCAGCCCTATATGAGCGGGCTCAAGACCATCGAACCCGAAAGATAGTTTGCGGATTTTTTAGGCGCGGGACCGTTCGGTGTTGCGAACGCCGGGCAGCCCGGTATCTTCGCGTCGCGCGCGGCTAGAGCGTGATGAGAATGAGTACCGATGGCCCTGCATCGCGACATCTACTGGGTGGGCAGACAGTGGGCTGTCACCGGCTTTGGCGTGCAGGCGGTCGATCAGCGCCTCAAGGGCGCGTTCGATGTCGAAGTCGGCGCGATTGTGGGAAGATGACCTGCCGCAACGCATGCGCGCCCTCGCCTGGATCAATATCGATGACTTCAACAAGGCGCTCGAAGTGGCGCGTGCGCGCTTTCCGGCGCCGCCACGCAAGAGCCTGCCACTGGTTGAAAGCGTGCTGGAATTGATTCAGCCGGCACCGGCGGAGCCAGCGAAGACGGTCGCACCGTCGCCGACAGAGATCAGCCTGCGGGCGAACGATACCGCGCCGGTCGAGCTGTCGAAGCCGAACATTCCACGGCTTGCGCTGCGGATGGAACGCGCCTCGGCAAAGTTCCTGCCGCAGTGGCGGGTCAAGCGCTGACGGGAGTTTTTTGTCAGTTGGGCTCCATCATACCCCGGAATTGATAATTCCGGTAGTATTGGCGCAACCGTAACTCGTAGTTGTCTTGCGCGCGCCGGCGCGCCGGCACGCAGCCGGAGCGGGTGTAGACCATGCCGCGTTCGCAACGGTGGCGCGGCTTGGAATCATCAGCCGTATCCTTGGTTTCCTTCACAGGCTTCGCGTCAGGCTGGGAGCTCAGCTGCGGCGATGCGCTGGCGACGCAACGGCCATCCCGCGACAACGCCGTGACCGGGCAGCGCATCGGCAGGCACTTGCCGTTGGCATATTCGAGCAGATAGGTCTCGCCATCCAACGTGACCTGTCCGGAGCACATGCATTTGCCGCTCACGGTCAGTTCGCCGCCGAGGCAGTTTTCCGCATTGGTGCGCACGCAGGTGCCGCCGGCATTGCCGGCCGACGGCATCAGGTTGAAACCGGCAGGGCAGGCGCAGGTACCGTTGGTTACGGTGCCGCCGTCGCAGACGATCGCGACCTGAGGGGCGCGCGTGAAGCTGTCCGCGGCGGGTGGGGCTGGCGGCGGCGCAGGTGGCTGCGGCGCAGCAACGACTGGCGGAGGAGGGGGCGGCGGGGGCGGTGCCACGGCCGGCTCGGGCGCCGGCGCCGGCAAATCGGGCGGCGGCGTCTGCGCAGGCTTGGCGACGCATTGGCCGTTCTTGAAATCCTGCCAGGGAAAACAGCCATGATCGGTGGCCAGGGTCCGGTTCGACTGCGCATGCAGCGGAGACCAATGGGAAAAAGCCAGGCAAATCAGAACCGCGGCAATGGTTGAAATGCGGGTCATGCAGAAACCCCGTCGCCATCCTAAAATGGGGCGCAAAGCTGATCTCCATGTTACTGGCTCCGCAAGCGCGGTAAAAGCAAGTGCTGGCTTCACATTTCGTAGGTCAAAACGGCGTTTTTGACCCCTCCGGGGCGGTTTGCCTCCTCCGCCTTCACCGGTTAAGACGGCGCCCTAAAAGCTTGAAAGAATCGGTCAAAAGGGTTTGGCGGGATGCGGATTCTCTGCACCAATGACGACGGCATCCATGCGCCGGGCCTGAAGGTTGTCGAGGAGATCGCGGGTGCGCTCTCTGACGACGTCTGGATCGTGGCGCCCGAACTCGACCAGTCCGGTGTGTCGCATTCGCTGTCGCTGAACGATCCCTTGCGGCTGCGCGAAGTCGGACCGCGCCATTTTGCCGTGCGCGGCACGCCGACCGACTGCGTCATCATGGGCGCGCGCCATATCCTCGGGGACACCATGCCGGATGTCGTGCTCTCCGGCGTCAACAAGGGCCGCAACGTCGCCGAGGACGTCGTCTATTCCGGCACCATTGCGGGCGCGCTCGAAGGCACCATTCTCGGCCTGCCGTCATTTGCGCTGTCGCAGGAGTTTTCGATGGAGACGCGCGAGAAGCCGCTCTGGGACACCGCGCTGAAATTCGGACCCGCCATCATCCGCAAGGTGATTGAAGCGGGCATCCCGAAGAACACCGTGATCAACGTCAACTTTCCGGCCTGCGCACCGGAACAGGTGGCCGGCATCCGCGTCACGCGGCAGGGCAAGCGCAATCTCGGATTCCTCAGAGTGGACCAGCGCCGCGACGGCCGCGGCAATCCCTATTTCTGGATCGGCTTCGAACGCGCGGCGATGATGGACACGCCGGCGGAGGGCACGGATCTCGCCGCTCTCGCAGCGCGCTATGTCTCGGTCACGCCGCTGAGGCTCGACCGCACCGACGAGGCGTTTTCCGAAGAGCTGACGGAGCTGTTGAAGTGACCCGAAGGGTCATCCCCCGCGAAAGCGGCGGATCCAGTGCGCCGCAGCCTCTGGGCTCCATGACAAGCTCTCTGGAATACTCGATCACCCGCTTTCGCGGATCATGACAGTGGAATTGCGTTACACCCTCGCGCCGCGCAGCGTCGTTTCGATCATCTTGCCCAGTGTTTCCAGCTGGAAGGGCTTCTGCAGCGCCGGGCGATCGCGGTATTCTTCCGGCAGCCCGGAAGAGCCATAGCCGGTCGCAAAGATAAACGGGCGGTTGCGCGCCTTGATCAGGTCGGCGACCGGGGAAATCACTTTGCCGTTGACGTTGACGTCGAGGATCGCCAGATCGAAGAACGTCGTTTCCGCAAGCCGCAGCGCTTCGTTGATCTCACCGGCCTCGGCAGCGACGGTGTAGCCGAGCTCCTCCAGCATGTCGGAAACCATCATCCTGATCATGACCTCGTCTTCAACGAGGAACACCGAGCCGCGCGGCGGCCGCGTCGCAGTCATGAGGTCAGTCCTTGCCCATCAGGACCGTGAGGTTCGCAAATATCGCCGGTGGGTGCAACGATTTCATAACCGGGACATGATCCTAGCGCCATTGCTCATCGCGCGGCCCTGGGGGCAGATCGAAAGGCCAGCGCCTAAACGCCGGATCCTGCGGGGGGTTCCAGCGCAGGAACAGGGGATGAGACGAAATTGTTCCTTAGGCCACCGCTAGATATTGCATCAAATGCAGCAGCCGGGTGATTCCCTCGCCCAGAGCGCGATGGGATTAGGATGACTCGCCATCGCGCTCTAGATTCTTGTTTGCGCATGATCTTTTCGGAAAACCGGTGCCCACTTTTCCGGATCATGCGCTAGCCAGCCGAGACTGAGATGCCCGCAAAGCAAGGCCCGCCCGAGAAGATGATGTTTCAGCTGACCCTGCGGCGGCGCGGGATCAGCGATCAGGCGGTGCTGCGGGCGCTTGAAGAGGTGCCGCGCGAGGCCTTTGTCGCGGAGGGCGACCGCGCCGACGCCTATCGCGACAGCGCACTCGGGATTGCCTGCGGGCAGACCATCAGCCAGCCCTTCGTGGTGGCCTACATGACCGAGCAGCTGCAGTTGCAGAAGCACCATCGCGTGCTCGAGATCGGCACCGGCTCCGGATACCAGGCCGCGATCCTCTCCAAGCTCGCCAAGCAGGTGCTGACGGTCGAGCGCTTCCGGACTCTCGTCGATGCGGCGCGCCGGCGGCTGGAGAAGATGGGCTACAACAACGTCGAGGTCATGCTCGCCGACGGTTACGACCTGCCGGCCAATATCGGTAGTTTCGACCGGATCATTGTGACCGCGGCGATGGTGCAAATCCCGGACAGCCTGATCGAACGGCTGGAGACCGACGGTATCCTGATCGCGCCGGTTGGGCCGCATCACGGCGTCCAGACGCTGGTTCGCATCGTCAAGACCGCAACCGGGATCGAGCGAAAAGCGCTCGTCGACGTGCGTTTTGTGCCGGCGCTTCCGGGGATTGCACGCGAGCTTTGAGAAAGCCCGTGAACCTCCAGATTGGCTTTCCCGCCAACATCTTATTCGGCGTTTAAGCGGTTGTTTACTGGGGACGTGTTTACTCAAAGACGTCGTTTGTTGCGTACGAGTAAGTAACCATGTCCCGTGCAGACGCCTATTTTGGCTCGCGCCGCGTTCCGCATCTGGCGGCGCTGGCGCTGATCTCCTTTGGGGTCGCGGGCTGCAGTGCCGACATGTCGTCGCGGCTCTCCAATCCCTTCAATTACCAGGGCGAATCGACCGGCACCGTGCAGCAGCCGCCCACGCCGCCGGCGCAGGTCGAGCGCCGCGAGCTGCCGCAATATTCGCGTCCGGCTTCCTCGCTGGCACCGCCCGCGGTCTCCGTGCCGCAGTCCTATCCGGTAGCTAACCCCGGCGTGTCCGGCGGCGGGCGCGGGATGGCTTCCTACGCCCCGCCGGCGAAGCCCAAGCTCGAGACCACCGCGAGCGTGCCGCCGCGCTCGGTCGCAGCCAGCCGCCCGGCCGGCGGCACCACGATCATCGTCGGCACCAGCGACACGCTGGAAGTGCTGGCACAGCGCTATCACGTCACGCCTGCCGCGATCCTCGCCGCCAACGGCTACAAGGGGCCGCGCACGCTGTCGCCCGGCCAGTCCCTGATCATTCCGCATCCGGCCGCTGTCGCCGCCGCGCAACCGGTCGCGACCGTGCCCGCAACTGGCGCGCCGGCAAGCAAGCCGGTCGCCGCCGTCGCAGCGCCGCCCAGCGTCCACGTCGTCAATCCCGGCGAGACGCTCGCCAGCATCGCCCGCCACAACCACATCACGGTTGCCGAACTCGCCAGGGCGAACAACCTCGACCGGGCCGCGAAGCTCAAGCTCGGCGCCAGGCTGAACGTGCCGTCAAAGGCTGCAGCTGCCGCTCCGGCAGCGCCGCTCGGCGCCATTGCGACCGCACCGGCCGTCACGACCATTCCGGCGGCCAACACCAAGATTGCCGCCGCCACGCCGCAGCAGAGCGCGCGGCTGGCGCAAGCCAATCCGCCGCCGGAGGAGCCGGCCACTGAGGCGCCGATCAAGGCGAGCGAAGCCACCGGCGCGCTGCCGACCTTCCGCTGGCCGGTGCGCGGCAAGGTGATCACGGGCTATGGCGCCAAGACCAACGGCAAGTCCAATGACGGCATCAACCTCGCGGTGCCCGAGGGCACACCGGTCAAGGCCGCCGAGGACGGCGTCGTCGCCTATTCCGGCAACGAGCTGAAGGGGTACGGCAATCTCATCCTGGTTCGGCATTCCAACGGCTATGTCACCGCATATGCCCATGCGAGTGAGCTGCTGGTGAAGCGCGGGGATACCATCAAGCGTGGCCAGGTGATTGCCAAATCGGGGCAGTCGGGCGAGGTGGGGTCGCCGCAGCTCCACTTCGAAATCCGCAAGGGCTCTCAGCCCGTCGACCCGCTTCAATTCCTGAGCGGGGCGTGATCCCAAATTCGCTGTCATCGCCCGGCAAGAGCGCGAAGCGCGTCTTCAACAAAGCTACCGGGCGACCCAGTATTCCAGAGACGTGAGCGCTAGAGCCGATAGGCCCCGGCGTACTGGATTCCCCGCATGCGCGGGGTATGAAAGTTATAACTTGGCGACAGCGCGACTACTTCCCGCTCAGCTTCACACCGAGCCGTCCCGCCAATTCCTGCACGAACTGCCAGGCGACGCGCCCGGACCGTGAGCCGCGGGTGGTCGACCATTCCAGCGCCTCGCGCTCCAGCTCTTCATCCGCGAGTTTGATGCCGAAATGGCTGCAATAGCCCCTCACCATGGCGAGATATTCGTCCTGGCTGCAGCGGTGGAAGCCGAGCCAGAGTCCGAAGCGGTCCGACAGCGACACTTTCTCCTCGACCGCTTCGCCGGGATTGATCGCGGTCGAGCGCTCGTTCTCGATCATCTCGCGCGCGAGCAGATGCCGGCGGTTGGAGGTGGCATAGAGGATGACGTTGTCGGGCCGGCCCTCGATGCCGCCTTCCAGCACCGCCTTCAGCGACTTGTAGGAGGCGTCGTTGCCGTCGAAGGAGAGGTCGTCGCAGAACACGATGAAGCGGAAGCTTGAGGTTCGCAGCAACTCCATCAGCGCCGGCAGGCTCTCGATATCCTCGCGATGGATTTCGATCAGTTTCAGGCGATCGGCCTCCTTGCGGTCGCGGTTGATGCTGGCATGCGCCGCCTTCACCAATGATGACTTGCCCATGCCACGCGCGCCCCAGAGCAGCGCATTATTGGCCGGCAGCCCGTTGGCGAAGCGCTCAGTGTTCTCGATCAGGATGTCGCGCATCCGGTCGATGCCCTTGAGGAGGAAGAGATCGACCCGGCTGACCCGCTTGACCTCCGTCAGCCGTCCGTTCGGATGCCAGACAAAGGCGTCCGACTTGTCGAAGTGGGCGGCCAGCGACGCGGTCGTGCTGGCGGAAAGGTGCGCCGCAATGGCCTCGAGCGCACGCGCGATTCTCACGGGCGCGTCATCTGCCGGCAATGCTGTGGGGCGTTTTGCCGCGACTTTCTGGGCCTTCCGTGCAATTGCCGTGGAAGCGGGGCGGGAGGCGGTTTTACGGGGTTTTCTCGACATGTCTCAAGTTCCTGACGGCGCAGCCTTATCGGGCCTCGCGGGGTCTTACAAGCCGGGCCAATGAAGGGGCCCGCCAGCGTTGCAATTGGGACCGCGACCGCTATATTCCGCGCGAATTTGGCCGAACCGGCCCTTTCAGGCGCAACCGGTTCACTCCCGTCTCACGAGGATTTCCTGATGTTCATCACTCCCGCCTATGCCCAGGCTGCGGCCGGCGGCGATACCAACAGCATGTTGATGTCGCTTCTGCCGTTCGCCCTGATCTTCGTGATCATGTACTTCCTGATTCTGCGGCCGCAGCAGAAGAAGGTGAAGGACCACTCCGAGCTCGTGAAGAACATCCGCCGCGGTGACACGGTCGTGACCTCGGGCGGCCTGGTCGGCAAGGTCACCAAGGTGGTCGACGACGACCAGATCGAATTCGAGATCTCCGACGGCGTCCGCGTCCGGCAGATGCGCCAGATGATTTCCGGCGTGCGCGCCAAGGGCGAGCCGGCCAAGGAAATCACCAAGGACGAGACGTCCGCGAGCTGATCCCTTTTGCGCGGCTTGGGGCGAGCCGCGCTTTCTCACGCTGACGAGTTCAACTCGATGTTGTATTTCACCCGCTGGAAGGCGCTCGGCATTATCCTGACGGCGCTGGTGGTGTGCCTGTGCGCGGTGCCGAACTTCTTCCCCGAAGCGCAAGTCAAGACGTGGCCCGCCTGGGCGCAGCGCCGGCTGGTGCTCGGCCTCGACCTGCAGGGCGGCTCCTATCTGCTGCTCGAGGTCGATGCCAATGATGTGAAGAAGACCAGGCTCAATCAGATCCGTGAAGACGTGCAGCGCACGCTGCGAACCGCCAGGATCCAGTATACCGGGCTTGCGGTGAAGGGCGACACCGTCGAGGTCCGCATCACCAAGGACACCGATCAGGCCAATGCGCTTTCGAAACTGCGCGAGCTGTCGCAGCCGCTTGGTGGTCTGCTCGGCGCCGGAGCTCAGCGTGATCTCGATGTGGCGGACGGCGGCGGCAGTCTGATCCGGCTTACCATCCCGGAGGCGGCGATGAACGATCGCCTGCGCAAGACCATCGAGCAGTCGATCCAGATCGTCGAGCGCCGCGTCAACGAACTCGGCACCGTCGAACCGCTGATCCAGCGCCAGGGCAATGATCGCATCCTGGTGCAGGTGCCGGGCTTGCAGGACCCGACCCATCTGAAGGAAATCCTGGGCAAGACCGCCAAGATGGAATTCCGCATGGTCGATACGACCGTGCCGCCGGATCAGGCGCAGGCGGGCAGGGTGCCGCCTGACTCCGAAGTGCTGATGAGCACGTCCAGTCCGCCGATTCCCTATGTCATCAAGAAGCAGGTGCTGGTCACCGGTGGCGACCTGACCGACGCACAGACCGGCTTCGACCAGCGCTCCGGCGAACCGGTGGTGAATTTCAAGTTCAATACCGCGGGCTCGCGCAAGTTCGCGCAGGCTACCACTGAAAATGTCGGCCAGCCCTTTGCCATCGTGCTCGACAACAAGGTCATCTCCGCGCCCGTGATCCGCGAGCCGATCACCGGCGGCCAGGGCCAGATCTCAGGCAATTTCACCGTGCAATCCGCCAACGACCTGGCCGTGCTTTTGCGCGCCGGCGCGCTGCCGGCGCCGCTCACCGTGGTCGAGGAGCGCACCGTCGGTCCGGGCCTCGGCCAGGACTCGATCGAGAAGGGCGAACTGGCGGCCTACGTCGGCGCGATCATGGTCATCGTGTTCATGCTGGTGACCTATCGCCTGTTCGGCGTGTTCGCCAACATCGCCGTGACGATCAACGTCGCCATGATTTTCGGCGTATTGTCGCTGCTCAACGCCACGCTGACGCTGCCCGGCATCGCCGGCGTCGTGCTCACCGTCGGCATCGCGGTCAACTCCAACGTGCTGATCTACGAGCGCATCCGCGAGGAGCTGCGCGGCGGCCGCAACGCGATTTCGGCGATCGATGCCGGGTTCAAGCGGGCGCTCGCGACCATCCTCAACTCCAACATCACGACCTTCATCGCCGCTGCCGTGCTGTTCTACATCGGCACCGGGCCGGTACGCGGGTTTGCCGTGACGCTCGGCATCGGCATTCTCACCACGGTCTTCACCGCCTTCACCCTGACCCGCCTGATCGTGGCGGCATGGGTGCGGTGGAAGCGGCCGCAAAGCGTGCCGATCTAATGCGGGGCCAAAAGTGACTCACTACGTACTCATTGGCCTCGGCGTTTTCATTGTCATTCTGACAGTGGTCAGCGCGCTCGGCATCTTCCCGTCGCTGCGCATCGTGCCCGACGATACGCATTTCGACTTCACGCAATTCCGGCGTATCAGCTTCCCGATCTCGGCGACGCTGTCGATCGTGGCGATCACGCTGTTCTTCACCCACGGCCTGAACTTCGGCATCGACTTCAAGGGCGGCACGCTGCTCGAAGTGCGCGCCAAGTCCGGGACGGCGGACATCGCCGCGATGCGCGCAAGCCTGAGCACGCTCGGGCTCGGCGACGTGCAGTTGCAGCAATTCGGTGGGCCGCAAGAGGTTCTGATCCGCGTGGCCGAGCAGCCCGGCGGCGATGCCGCGCAGCAGGCGGCGGTCGGCAAGGTACGCGGCGCGCTCGGCGACAGCGTCGATTACCGGCGTGTCGAGGTCGTCGGGCCGCGCGTGTCCGGCGAGCTTCTTGCCTACGGCATGCTGGGCCTGATGCTCGCGATCGTCGCGATCCTGATCTATCTCTGGTTCCGCTTCGAATGGCAGTTCGCGCTCGGCGCCATGATCGCCAACGTGCACGACATCGTGCTGACCATCGGCTTCATGTCGATCAGCCAGGTCGATTTCGACCTCACCAGCATCGCGGCGCTGCTCACGATTCTCGGCTACTCCCTGAACGACACGGTCGTCATCTACGACCGCATCCGCGAAATGCTGCGGCGTTACAAGAAAATGCCGATGCCGCAGCTGTTGAACGAGTCCATCAATTCGACATTGTCGCGCTCGATCATCACCCACGTCACCGTGACGCTGGCCTTGCTCGCGCTGCTCTTGTTCGGCGGCCAGGCGATCCACAGCTTCACCGCGGTGATGATGTTCGGCGTGGTGCTGGTCGGCACTTACACCTCGATCTTCATCGCCGCGCCGATTTTGATCTATCTCGGCGTCGGGACTACGCGGGCCGACGCTCCCGATAAACCGCCGAAGAAGTAAGCATGGCAAATTCCTCGGACGGACTGCATCTTCCGAGGTCGGCGCCCATCGAGGCCTACCGCAAGGGCGGTTTTGCGTTTGCCGACATGTCGCATCGGGGCTCGCTGTTGTGCCTGCCCGATGCGATCTGGGCCTGGGACGTCACCCGGCCGGAGCAGATCGACAAATATTCGCTTGAGCGGGTTTTTGCCGCGGCTAACGGCATCGACACGCTGATCGTCGGTACCGGCACGAGCGTCTGGGTGCCGCCTCAGGATCTGCGCGCGGCGCTGCGGGCCGTGCATGTCGTGCTGGATGCGATGCAGACCGGGCCCGCAATCCGCACCTACAACATCATGCTGGGCGAGCGGCGGCGCGTCGCGGCCGCGCTGATCGCGGTGCCATGAGCGCCGGCGGCAAGGAGGCGGCTGCCTTCTGCGCCGATCTCGTGCGCAGCCACGATTTTACGCGCTACGCCTCGGCGCTGTTCGTGCCGGCGGCGGAGCGGCGTGCGCTGCTCGCGCTCTATGCCTTCAATGTCGAGATCTTTCGCATCCGCGACCAGGTCAGCCAGCCCCTGCCGGGCGAAGTCCGCATGCAATGGTGGAGCGATCTGCTCGTGGGTGCTGGCCAGGGCGGCGTGGAGGGCAATCCGGTCGCCTCCGAGCTCATGCTTGCGATCCGCAGCTTCAACCTGCCGGCCGAGCCGCTTTCGCGGCTGATCGATGAGCATCAGTTCGATCTCTACAACGATCCGATGCCGACGCTGGCGGCGCTTGAAGGCTATGCGCACGAAACTTCGTCGGCGCTGTTTGCGCTTGCCGCGCGGATCGTGGCGCCGCCATCCGCCGAGATCGAGCATCTGGCGGGCCACGCCGGATTCGCGCTGGGTTTTTTGCAGGTGATCGCGTCGCTGCCGCGCGATGCGGCGCGCCGCCAACTCTTCCTGCCGTTGCAATTCCTGCAGAGCCAGGGCTGCAACATCGAGGAAGTGTTTTCCGGCAAGCAGACGCCGAAGCTGCGTGCCGCGATCGATCAGTTGATCGGCGAGGCGCGGCGGCATCTGCAGACGGCCTTTGAACTCCTGCCCGAGGTGCCGCCAGCGGTACGGCCGGTCTTCCTGCCGCTGGCGCTGGTGCGCCGCGATCTGATGCGGATGTCGCGGGCGGACAATGATCCGTTCGTGCCGTGCGTACGATCGCGGTTTTCGATCCTGTGGACGCTGTGGCGGGCGTCGCGGTCGAAGCAGTTCAAAATTGGGTAGTGGCGGTCACGCTCCGTAAACTACCATCCTTAAGGGAATTTTCCGGCACGGCCGCTAGCCTGTGGGGCCAATTCGCATGCTTGCCAAATCCTTTAACCCCGGAATCATTGGCCCAGATGACCCAGCGCCACCGCAGGAGTGCCCACGCCCCTGAGCCCATGGCGACGGAGGCATTGCTGGCGCTGAGCCGCATCGCGCTCGACAGCGCCGCGCAAGGCATTTGCGTTTACGACGCCGACACCCGGGTGGTGCTGTTCAATCCTTCCTATCTCCAATTGTTCGATTTGTCGGCGGACGTGATCCGCCCCGGCCTGACCTATCGTGAGGTGATTGAGCACAGTGCCGCGCGCGGGAATTTCTCCGCAGAACGCGTCGAGCCGATCTGCCGTGAGCGCCTGGCCCTGGTGGCGGCCGGCAAGCCGTTCAGCGTGCGCCAGGAGATGCCGAGCGGCACCATCATGACGATCGACATCAGGCCGCTTCCGGATGGGGGATGGATCACCATCTGCGACGACATCACGCGGCGGGCCAAGCTCGAAAGCGCGCTGCAGCTTCAAACCGAACGGATCGAGCGCGCCGTCGCCCACATGTCGCATGGCCTGACCATGTTCGGCGCCGACGAGCGCCTGGTCGTCTGTAATGAACAGTATCTGCGCGTCTATGGGCTCGATCCCGATATCGTCAAGCCCGGCATCACCCATCGCGAGGTGATCGAGCATTTCGTATCGCAGGGCAACGCGCCCGGGCGGTCCGCGGAAGACGTCTATGCCCGCCGCATGAGTGAAATTCGCCAGGGCGAGTCCACCGTCGGGCATCTGATCCGCAGCGACGGCCATACCATCCAGTCGATCTCGAGCCCGATGCCCGATGGCGGCTGGGTCAGCGCCTGCTACGACGTCACCGACCGGCTGCGCCAGGAAGACGCGCTCAAGCAGCAGAACCTGCTGCTCGACGCTGCGCTGGAGAACATGGCGCATGGCCTCTGCGTCTACGACAAGGACATGAGGCTGGTTTGCTGCAACAGCAGTTATCTCGACTTCTACAAGCTGTCGCCGGAGGAGGCGAAACCCGGCACGCATCTCTCCGAGCTGATCGCCCGTACGATGAAGCACGGCGCCATGTCGAGCGAATACAGCGCCGAACAGATCATGGCGGTGGCCCGTGAGCGCATCGTCAACCAGGATAATGCGGTGCTGCAGCGGCGCCTGTCGGACGGCCGGCTGATCGCGGTTCGCTACCGTCCGCTTCCCGACGGTGGATTTGTCGGCACCTACGAGGACATCACCGAACGCGAGCACTCGCACGAGGAACTCAGCGAGCAGCATCGCCGCTTCGACGCGGCGCTCGACAATATGTCGCAGGGGCTGTGCATGCTCGACAGCAACCTGCGCGTCATCGTCTGCAACAAGCGCTACATCGACATCTATCGCCTGCCGCCCGACATCGTGCGGCCAGGCGTCAGCATGCGCGAGATCATGGAGCATAGTTGCGCCATCGGCAATCATCCGGGAACGACGGCGCAGGAGCTGCATGACGATTATATAGCGAAGCTGAGGGCCGGCGCGCGCACCATCCACCGCCAGCTCACCGACGGCCGCATCATCAAGCTCCATCACAGCCCGATGGAGCATGGCGGCTGGGTCATCACCTATGAGGACGTGACGGAGCGCCGCAAGGCGGAAGCGCGCGTGGCCCATATGGCGCAGCATGACGCGCTGACGGATTTGTCCAACCGCGTGCTGTTCCGGGAAAAGATGGACGCAGGGCTTGCGCGGGTTGGCGCACAGGGCATGTCGATGGCGGTGCTGTGCCTCGACCTCGACAATTTCAAGACGGTCAACGATCGGCTGGGCCATGCGATCGGCGACCGCCTGCTGTGCTGGGTCGCCGACCGGCTGCGTGAATGCGTCGGCGAGCATGACACGGTGGCCCGGCTCGGCGGCGACGAATTTGCGGTGCTGCAATCCGGCCCGCAGCCGGAATCAGCCGAGCGGCTGGCGCGCCGCCTGGTGGAGATCATCGGCCGCCCGCCGCCGTTCGACGATCAGCTGGTGCATTCAGGGGTCAGCGTCGGCATCGCCATCGCGCCCAGGGATGGGGTGGAGGCCGAGCAGCTCATGAAGTGCGCCGACCTCGCGCTCTATCGGGCCAAAGCCAGGGGACGCGGCACCTATGAGTTCTTCCGTTCCGAGATGGAGCAACAGGCACGGACCCGGCATTTGCTGGAGACGGATTTGCGGGGCGCGCTGGAGGCCGGCGAATTTTATCTGGTCTATCAGCCCCAGATCCGGCTCGGCACCGGCGAGCTCACCGGCTTCGAGGCGCTGCTGCGCTGGAATAGCGCCGAGCGCGGCCTGATCGGTCCCGCGGAGTTCATCCCGATCGCCGAAGAAACCGGCCTGATCGTGCCGATCGGGGAATGGGTGTTGCGGACGGCCTGCGCGACCGCCGCGCAATGGCCGAGCTTCGTCAGGATCGCGATCAATCTGTCGCCGGTGCAGTTCCGCGCCCGCGGGCTCGCATCCATGGTGACCAGCGCGCTGGCCGCGACCGGGCTCGCGCCGGACCGCCTCGAGCTCGAGATCACCGAGAGCGCGCTGCTGCAGGATGACGCTGCGACGATTGCGATCCTGCATCAGCTTCGCGCGCTCGGCATCCGCGTCAGCATGGATGATTTCGGTATCGGCTATTCGTCGCTGAGCTATTTGCGCAAATTCCCGTTCGACAAGATCAAGATCGATCGCTCCTTCGTCGGCACGCTCGGCGAATCCGCCGGCAGCGAGGCGATCGTGCGCACCATCGCGAGCCTTGGCGCCAATCTCGGCATGGAAACCACGGCCGAAGGCATCGAGACCCCCGAACAGCTCGAACTGGTGCGGTAGGCCGGCTGCACGGAGGCCCAAGGGTTCCATTTCAGCCGTCCCTGCGCGGCGTCAGACGTGTTTCGTATCATCGAAGGGTTCAATCGAGCCGCGCGCGTCGCTTGATACCAGGCGGGAGATGCCGGACACTCCCAACATGAACAAACTTCCGGTCAAGCTCTCCGACATTACAAGCGCGGCGAAGACCATCGGCGGCGCGGTCATCGAGACCGCCTGCAATGAGAGCCGTACGCTGGGCGAGATCTGCGGCTGCCGCATCTGGCTGAAATTCGAGAACCTGCAGTTCACGGCGAGCTTCAAGGAGCGCGGCGCGCTCAACCGCCTCAGCGCGCTGTCCGCCGAGGAACGAAAACGTGGCGTCATCGCGATGTCGGCGGGCAATCACGCGCAGGGCGTCGCCTACCACGCGAGATGCCTCGGCATCCCCGCCACCATCGTCATGCCGATCGGCACGCCGATGGTTAAGGTCGAGAACACCAGGCGGCACGGCGCCAACATCATCCTCGCCGGCCACACGGTGGAGGAGGCGGGGCCCGTTGCGCTCGATCACGGCGAAGCCCATGGCATGACCCTGATCCATCCCTATGACGACCCGCTGATCATTGCGGGGCAGGGTACGATCGGGCTGGAAATGCTCAACGCCGTGCCGGCGCTGGATACGCTGGTCGTTCCCATCGGGGGTGGCGGGCTGATCTCGGGGATAGCGATCGCCGCCAAATCGTTGAAGCCGGATATCCGCGTCGTCGGCGTGGAGGCCGGGCTCTACCCGTCGATGTACAACGCGATCAAGGGTGAGCGCCTGCCGATGCGCGGCGACACCCTGGCCGAAGGCATTGCGGTCAAGTCACCCGGGAAGATCACCACGGAGATTGTCCGCCGTCTCGTGGACGACATCCTCCTTGTCACCGAAGCCGAGATCGAGTCCGCGGTTGCAGCCTTCATCAATATCGAAAAGACCGTGGTCGAAGGGGCGGGGGCCGTTGGCCTCGCCGCCGTGCACGCCAATCGACGGCTCTTTGCCGGCCGCAACGTCGGCCTCGTGCTGACCGGCGGCAATATCGATACAAGGCTGATCGCCTCCGTCCTGACCCGCGAGCTCGCGCGCGAGGGACGGCTGACGCAACTGTCGCTCGATATTGTCGACCGGCCGGGTCAATTGGCCGTGGTCGCCGCGTTGCTGGCAGAGGCCGGGGCCAACATCATCGAAGTATCGCACCAGCGGACCTTTTCCGACTTGCCGGCCAAGGCGACCCTGCTCCAGCTGGTCATCGAGACCCGCGATCGCGCCCATCTCGACGATGTCCTGACCAAATTGAGTGCAGCCGGATTGGACGCACGCTGCGATTGACCCGCCGCGTGGGCAGAATCCCTTGGCTTGGGGCGACAAGGCGTCGCAAGAGCCCCTAATCCCTTCGTCCCCTAAACCTTTCTGCGCTCTGGACGTTGCAAGGCCCGGGGCGGTAGGCTGCCGCCACTGCCGCGACAAGCCGGCGGGTGAAGGGAGGGTCTAACCATGCGCGAGTTGACGCCGGAAACCATCACGGACGCGGTCTTGGACCAGATGGCGACCACGGCCGACCCGCGGATGAGGGAGGTCATGGCGGCGGCGGTCAGGCATCTGCACGCCTTTGCCCGCGAAGTGAACCTGACCCCCGGGGAATGGATCAAGGGCATCGAATTCATGACCCTGGTCGGCAAGATGTGCACGCCGGCCCGCCAGGAGTTCATCCTGCTTTCGGATACGCTGGGCCTCTCCGCCCTGGTCAACGGCCTGCATGACAAGACGGCGCTGGAAGAGGGTACCCATACCAGCCTGCTCGGCCCGTTCTACCGCGAAGCGTCGCCGACGCTCGCCGCCGGCAGCCAGATCGCCAAGCATGTGAAGCCCGGCACCGAATGCGTGCTCTACGGGCGCGTCTCCGACATCAACGGCAGGGCACTTGCGGATGCGACGGTCTCGGTCTGGCAGACCGGCGCCGACGGGCTCTACGACATCCAGGAGAACGCCTCCTCCGTGGATTATCGCGGCGTCTTTTCGACCGACAAGGACGGGCTCTATGTCGTGCGCACGGTCAGGCCGCGTGGCTATTCGATCCCGATGGATGGTCCGGTCGGCGGCATGGTGAAGGCACAGGGGCGGCATGGCATGCGGCCGGCCCATATCCATTTCCTGGTCGGCTCGCCCGGCTATCGCGAACTCGTCACGGCGCTCTATTTGCGCGACGACCCGCATCTTTCCGACGACGTCGTGTTCGGCTCGTCCGATGATCTTGCCGTCGATATCGCGCCAAACGATCCGGAGTGTCCGATTCCGGGCGTGCCAAGCATCCGCTTCGACCTGAAACTGTCGCGCGAGGGCGAGGCCGACAAGACCAGCGGGCGCGTCGGCTCCGATCCGTCGGCGATCCTGAAGGAAGCAAAAGTTGCTGCACTGGCGCCCGCGGCAAGCTAAAGGCTGATCAACAGGGTGCCGCCAGATACAAAGAACACTGTGTAGAGGGGGAAATATGAATCGTAGAGTGCTGTTCGGCTGGGCAACGGCCGTGATTGTGCTTGGACTGACATCAGTCGCGAGCGCGGAGGAGCCGCCGATCAGGATCGGCATGTCGATGCCGCAAACCGGCGGTCTCGCCGGCGGCGGCAAGGCCTCGCTGCTCGGCATCGAAATCTGGCGCGACGACGTCAACGCCAAGGGCGGCCTGCTCGGCCGCAAGGTCGAACTGGTTGTCTATGACGACAAGTCCAGCGCCTCCGAGACGCCCGCGCTCTACGCCAAGCTGCTCGACGTCGACAAGGTCGACCTGTTGTTTGCGCCCTATGCGACCGTGCCGACGGCCCCGATCATGCCGCTGGTGAAGCAGCGCGGCCTGCTGCTGATGGGCAATTTCTCCTTCCAGGTGAACAGCAAGATCCACCACGACATGTGGTTCAACAATGCGCCCTGGGGACCGGCCGACAGCTGGGCGACCGGCTTCCTGACGCTTGGCCAGAAGGCCGGCGGCAAGACCATGGCGCTGCTCTCCGCCGACCAGGAGTTCGCCCAGAATCTCGCGACCACCGCGCGCGAGGTCGCCAAGAAGCTGAATATCCCGATCGTGTACGATCAGGCCTATCCGCCGAGCACGGCTGAATTCTCCAGCATCATTCGCGCACTCAACGCCGCCAAGCCCGACATCGTCTTTGTGGCGTCCTATCCGCCGGACTCGGCTGCGATCCTGCGGGCCGTCAACGAGATCGGCGTGGGCGACAACGTCAAGATCTTCGGCGGCGCCATGGTCGGTCTGCAATTCGCAGCGGTCATGGCGAACATGGGATCAATGCTCAACGGCGTTGTGAATTACAACACCTGGCTGCCCGAACCCAGCATGAATTTCGACGGCACCAAGGACTTCTTCGAGAAATACACCAAGCGCGCCGTCGAGGCGAAAGTCGATCCGCTCGGCTACTACCTCGCTCCTTACGGCTATGCCATGGGCCAGATGATCGAGCAGGCGGTGAATGCGACCAAATCGCTCGACCAGAAGGGCCTCGCGAAATACATTCGCGAGAACACCCACAAGACCATCGTCGGATCGATCTCCTATGCGGACGACGGCGAATGGAAGCAGAGCGCGACGCTCGAGGCGCAATTCCGCGGCGTCAAGGACAAGGACATCGACCAGTTCCGCCAGCCGGGCAAGCAGGTAATCCTGTTCCCCGAGAATCTGAAAACGGGCGAGTTGGTCGCTCCCTTCGAGGCTGCGCGCAAATAGGCCGCGACGCGGCGGCAGGCCCGCAGGGGACGAGGAGGGCGACTTCAAGTGTTCTCGATGGACCTGCTGCGCGACGCAGTGGTGCTCGGCGTGCTGCTCGGCTGCTTTTACGCTGCCGTCAGCGTCGGGCTGTCGATCTCCTTCGGGCTGCTCGACGTGCCGCAGGTGGCGCACCCCGCCTTTCTGGTGCTGGCCTCCTACGGCGTCTATTTCCTCAACGATACCTATGAGATCGATCCGCTGCTCGCCGGGTTGATGATCGCGCCGCTGTTCTTCGTGCTCGGTATCATCACCTACCGCATCTACCACGAGACCTTCGAGAAGCGAGGCAGTGACGCCGGCGTGCGCGGCATCGCCTTCTTCTTCGGGGTCGCCTTCATCATCGAAGTGCTAATCATCCTGCAATTTGGCGTCGACCAGCGTTCGGTCACGGCCTCCTATATCGGCAAGGCCTGGCGGATTGGCGATATGCGCATCCCGATCCGACAGCTCGTGGCCTTTGGCGTCGCGCTCGCCCTCACGGTGTCGCTCGCCACTTATCTGTCCAAGACCTTTATGGGGCGTGCGATCCGCGCCGTGGCGCAGGACGAGGAAGGGCTGCGGCTGATGGGCGCCAATCCTGTCCGGATCAAGCAGTTCGCGTTCGGGATCGCAACCGCGGTGCTGGGGATAGCCGGCGCGCTCCTGATCATCATCGCGCCGGTCGAGCCGACGCTCGACCGCGTCTATATCGGTCGGACCTTCTGCGTCGTCGTCATGGCCGGGCTCGGCAGCATGTCGGGGACGCTGATCGCCGCGATCATCCTCGGCGTTTCCGAGACGATCGTGCTCACCATGTTCGGCGCCTCCTGGGCGCCGGCGATCTCGTTTGCGCTACTGCTCGGCGTCCTTGCCGTGCGGCCGCAGGGCTTGCTCGGCAGGTGACCATGCAGCGCGGCTCGATAGCGTTCTGGCTTGGTGCGGCGGTTTTCCTGGCCGCGGTCCTCGTCATGACGCAACTCCTGCAGAACGAATATCCATTCTTTGCCGGCTATGTGATACTGCAATTCGTGGTGCTGTCGGTGGCCTGGACCATCCTTGGCGGCTATGCCGGCTACGTCAATTTCGGCACCAACGCCTTCTTCGGTGTCGGCGTCTATTCTGCGGTGCTGCTGATCAAGGCCTTCGAGGCGCCGCTTGGCGTGCAGATCCTGGTGGCGGCCGTGGTCGGCGGCCTGCTCGGCTTCGGCGTCGGCCTGCTTACCTTACGAATGCGCGGCATCTTCTTCTCGATCGCGACCATTGCGCTGGCGATCATCATCGAGACGACGATCACCAATTGGCGCTTTGTCGGCGGTGCGGCAGGGATCCAGCTGCAACGGCCGCCGGTGATGGCGCCCTTCGACAGCTACGTGAAGATGCTGTTCTTCGTGCAGGCGCTGCTGGTGGTGATTGCAGTGGCGATCACGCGCTTCATCCAGAACTCGAGGATCGGGCGCGGCCTGCATGCGCTGCGCGACGACGAGCTTGCCGCCGAATGCACGGGTGTCCCGACCTTGCGGCTGAAACTGCTCGCCTGCGTGATCTCGGGCGGGCTGATTTCCGCCGGGGGCGCGCCGGCCGCCATGTATCTGCAATTCGCCAATCCCGAACTCGGCGTTCAACCTGAACTACTCCGTCTCGGTGCTGGCGATGTCGCTGATCGGCGGGACCGCGCACTGGATCGGCCCCGTGTTGGGCGCGATCCTGCTCGGCAGCACGCAGCAGCTTTTGGCGGTGACGATCTCTTCCGAGGTCAACGTGCTCGTGCTTGGCGTCATGCTGGTGCTGTTCGTGGTCGCCGCGCCAAAGGGCATTATCGGCCTCGTCAGCCGTTTGGCGGGCAAGGGAGATCGCGCATGACCGCGTCCGCTCCCGAAGCACCGCTGCTGCGGATCGAAACCCTGACCAAAACCTTCGGCGGCTTCGTCGCGCTCGACAATATCAATGTCGAGATTCGCAAGGGCGAGCGCTTTGGCCTGATCGGCCCCAACGGCTCGGGAAAGACCACGCTTGTCAACTGCATTTCCGGCGCGCTGCGTCCGAACAAGGGCACCGTGCTGTTTGCCGGCGAGGACATCACGCCCTTGCCGCCGAACCGGCGGTCGCATCGCGGCATCGCCCGAAGCTTTCAGATTCCACGCCCGTTCCGCAGCATGACGGTGCTCGAAAATCTGATGGTGGCGCTCGACTTCGCCGCGAACCGGAACCTGCTGGAGACCGAAGCGCATCGACGCGATGCGGCGATGTCGATCCTGACGCAGATCGGGTTGGCACCCAAGGCCCTGGTCTCGACGACGACGCTGACCCAGGTCGAGCTGCGCAAGATGGAGTTGGCGCGCGCCATGGTGACCGGCCCGAAACTGCTGATCTCCGATGAAGCGATGGCGGGCCTGTCGACCTCGGAGGTCGACGAGGTGCTGGACCTTCTGATGAGCCTCGGCGGCGGGGACATCGCCATCATCATGATCGAGCACATCATGCAGGCGGTGATGCGCTTCTCCGAGCGCGTGATGTGCCTCGATGCCGGCAAGATCATTGCGATCGGCGCGCCGAGTGAAGTCATGGCCAACCCGCGTGTGCAGGAGGCCTATCTTGGCACTTAGCCTGTCGATCGAGGGGCTGGACGCGGGCTACGGCGCGGTGAAGGCGCTGCGCGGCGTCTCGATGCGCGTCGAGACCGGCGAAACCGTCGCGCTGCTCGGCACCAACGGCAACGGCAAGAGCACGCTGATCAAATGCGTCATGGGCATGGTGCGTCCCACACGCGGCAGCGTCGCGCTCTCGATCGACGGCAGGTCGCACGATCTGACAAGACTATCGCCGGAAGAGATCGTCGATCTCGGCGTGGCGCTGGTGCCGGAAGGACGGCGGCTGTTTCCCAAGCTGACGGTCGTTGAAAACCTGATGCTGGGCGCATTCCGCAAGGCCGCCCGCAGCGCCATCCAGCACAATCTGGCGACGGCCTTCGATACGTTTCCGGTGCTGAAGGAGCGCAGGAGCCAGCTCGCCGGCACCATGTCCGGCGGCCAGCAGCAGATGCTGGCGATTGCGCGCGCGCTGATGTCGTCGCCGCGCCTGCTTCTGGTCGATGAGCCCTCGGTTGGACTATCGCCGCTTCTGGTGTCGCAGGTGATCACCAAGATCAGCGAGCTCAAGCAGAGCTTTGGCCTGACGGTCCTGATGGCCGAGCAGAACTTCAATCAGGCGATCCGCATCGCCGATCGCGGCTACATCATCGTCCATGGCGAGATCGCGGTGTCTGCTGCCTCCGTCGATGAGCTGAAGGCCAACGACATCGTCAAGCGGCTGTATCTGGGCGGGGTGGCTTGAAGCGAGCCGCTTAGCTTGACGGCAACTGCAGATCACCCGCCTCGAAATTGAAGCGGTCGCGCAAATTCTTGCGCTGCTCCAGGATGTCCTTCAGGAACGCACGGTCGGTGTCGTTCTTCATCATCGGCTCGATCAGGTCGAGCTGGTTCATGGCGACGAGCTGCAGGATCTCGGTGCGAGGCTTGCCGCTGGCGTCGCGCGGCAGCGCGTGCACCACCTGGATATGCTCCGGCGGCTTTGGGCCTTTGGCGGCGGCGAGCTCGCTGCGCAGCCGGCTCTCCAGCGCGGTCTGGTCGGCCTCGACAAAGGCATAGAGCCCGACGCCGGCGCGGCGGTCGGCAAAGGCGACAATGGCGGTGTCGCGCACATCAGGGTTCTTGCGGATGAGATCGACCAGCACTGGCGCGTCGTTGACCAGCCTGCGGCCGCCGCCCTCGCGGTCGGTGAAATTGAAGAGGCCGCGGGTGATGGCGCGGTAAACCTTCTTGCCGGTCATCAGCCAGATGCGCGCGACCAGCGATTTGCGCGCCAGGATTTTCCGCTCCTTCGGCGTCAGCGCTTCCGGCGCATAGCTGCGCTTGTGCTTGAGGAGATGACGGAGGTCCTCATAGGCCGCGATCCGGAACAGCCGGCTGCGGCTCCTGAAACAGGCGGCGAGCTGGAAGTCGGTGAGGTAGCAGCGGCCGTCGGCGCCGCGCAGCCAGTTCTGCTCCTTGGCGAGGTCGTTGTGGCAGATGCTGGCACGATGCAGCCGGCGCAGCGCCTGCTTGGCCGAGCGGAAATAGGCGACGTCGCCATTCGGCTTGGCCAGATGCAGCGCCACGCCGTCGATGAAGCCGCGCACCAGCGCGCGCCGCCCGGCCCACAGCAGTTCGGGACCGACGTTCAGTCCTTTGGCCAGCGTTAGCGCGCGGCGTTCGCGTGCAAATAAATGCTGCGCCAGTCCGAAAGACCACCAGGGCACCTCGTCAAGTCGGCGCAATACCGCGTCGACCTCGCCGGTTGCCGTGCGAAAGCGCCCGCGCTCGACGGTGGAAAACACGTCGCGCTTGAGCAGCACACCTTCGCTCCAGCGCGCCGACAGGGCTGCGGCATCGTCTTTGGGCAACCTCATGGGATGCTCACGCCGCCACAGGGGCGCGCAGGTTGTCGGCGATCCAGCGGTCGAGATCGAACAGCGCCCGCGCGCTGATCGCCTGCTTCTTTGCCACCGTCTTCTCGTTGCCGCGCAGCCGGCCGCCGTCGGGCTTTTTGGTCGGCGGCGAAGTGAGCGGCGGAAAGAGGCCGAAATTGATGTTCATGGGCTGGAAGGAGCGGCTGCCGGGCTCGATGGTCTCGAAATGGCCGCCGGTGATGTGGCCGAGCAGCGCGCCCAGCGCCGTCGTCGCGGGTGGCGGGGTAAGCCGCGCGCCGCGCGCGTCGGCGGCCGCGTAGAGCCCGGCAATGAGCCCGATGCTGGCGGATTCCACATAGCCCTCGCAGCCCGTCATCTGCCCGGCAAAGCGCAGCCGCGGTTCGGCGCGCAGGCGCAGTTGCGCATCGAGCAGTTTTGGCGAGTTGAGGAAGGTGTTGCGATGCAGCCCGCCGAGTCTCTGCGAACTCCGCTTTCTCGAGCCCCGGGATGGTGCGGAAGATCTGCTGCTGCGGGCCGTATTTCAGCTTGGTCTGGAAGCCGACGATGTTGTAGAGCGTGCCGAGCTTGTTGTCCTGGCGCAGCTGCACGATCGCGTAAGGCTTCACCGTCGGATCGTGCGGATTGGTCAGCCCGACCGGCTTCATCGGCCCATGCCGCAGCGTCTCATGGCCGCGCTCGGCCATCACCTCGATTGGCAGGCAGCCGTCGAAATAGGGCGTGTTGGTCTCCCACTCCTTGAAGTCGGTCTTCTCGCCGGCCAGCAGCGCAGCGACGAAGGCGTCGTACTGCTCTTTCGTCATGGGGCAGTTGATGTAGTCGGCGCCGGTGCCGCCCGGACCCATTTTGTCGTAGCGCGACTGAAACCACGCTACCGACATGTCGATCGAGTCCCTGTGCACAATAGGCGCGATCGCATCGAAGAAAGCGAGCGCGTTCTCGTCCGTGAGCGCGCGGATGGCATCGGCCAGCGGCGCCGAGGTGAGGGGGCCGGTTGCGACGATGACGTTGCCCCAGTCGGCGGGCGGCAGGCCCGCGATCTCGCCGCGGCGGATTTCGATATTCGGGTTTGCGTTCAGCGCCGCCGTGACAGCGGCCGAAAAGCCCTCGCGATCGACCGCGAGCGCGCCGCCGGCGGGGACCTGGTTGGCGTCGGCTGCGCGCATGATCAGCGAGCCGAGCCTGCGCATCTCGGCATGGAGCAGGCCCACCGCGTTGTTGGCGGCATCATCCGAGCGGAAGGAATTGGAGCAGACGAGCTCGGCAAAGGAGTCGGTGCGGTGCGCTTCGGTCATCCGCACCGGCCGCATCTCATGCAGTACGACGCGCTGGCCTGCCTGCGCGACCTGCCAGGCGGCCTCGGAGCCGGCCAGGCCCGCGCCGATCACATGCACGATGTCAAGAGAAGAGGTCCCGGTCATGGGGCGCAGGGTTAGCGCGTTTTCGCGGCCTCTGCATCAGCGGAAGCGGGACGATGCGTCGAGAAACGACAACGCCCGCGCGAGGCGGGCGTTGTCCGTCCGTTCAGTTGGCTGAACGATCAGCCGTTATAGGTGCCGGCTGCGACGCGCGGGATATCCGAGCGATCGAGGCCAATATCGGCCAATTCGCGATCGCTGAGCTGGGACAGCTCGTTGACGTTGCGCTGATAATCGCGGAACGCCTGGATCATGCGGATGAGCGAGAGCAACATGGTAGTCTCCTTAGTATGCGCGATTCAGCCCTTGGAGGGAGGCCTCATCGTTGGAGTGAATATAGATCGGATTCGTTTGATCGGTAGTTCCGATGTTGCGGTGCAGCTAAGTGATCAACGCATGGCTCAAGCAATAACCGATTAACCTTTTGGCATAGCTGCCGCAAACCTCGTCGCCGATCTCCACGCAGCGATAAAAATCCCGTGAAATCACAGATTTGTCGCAGTTTCGAACGACTCGCCTGTGGGTATAAATGGGGCAAATCCGTGCGGTTTCAATGACCTGTAAAGTGTATACGGTGGCTCTTGTCACCAGTTTCTCATGCGTGATTCGCATGCACCGGTGCCACGAAAATGAACAAATAATCACTTCTATTTTGCGGTGCACGCGTTGGCCGTTTCAGTTCGATGCCTGACTTCCGAGCGAGGAGGGGGGCCGAGGGTGCCGGTCTCGAGAGGAGCCTCGCCTGATCGGCGCGACGCGCCCTCAACGCAAGGATCGGTCGCTGTGACGTGCTCGGCTCGCGACGAACATCGCCTTGCGACATCCACCGCCACGCCTTCGATCACGCGGCAAGAGCGAAGAGAATCCGAACCAGCGATGACCCTCGCGACGATGCATTCGCACATGCGAGCGACATCGCAATCATTACTGCGCTGTAATCGAAACGCGACGCCAGCTTCGCCAAGACTGAATCTGCGATCGAGACCATGGCCGACGGTGAACACAAGATGGCGGCTCAGAAGGAGATCGCGGCGGCTCAGGATGCCATGCTCAACGGCAAGGGCGGCTGCGCTGCGCACCTCAGCAAGGCAATGCACGAAACTGCCGCGAAGTAATCAGCAGTCAAGCTTCAGGGGCAGGGGGCCGGTCGCGACCGCGATCGGCCTTCTCATGTTTGGCTACGGCGCGCGGGCGAGCTGGCTGGCAAAATAAGCGACGGTCTTGGCGTAGACCTCACTCTTGTTCCACTGCTGCAGCACCGCGAAATTGGGCGCGCCGGGCTGAAAATCCTTGCCCTTCTGCCAGCCGTAATTGGCAAGGTAATTGGCGGTCGAGGCGAGTACGTCAGGCACGTTGTGCAAGAGGTCGCGGCGGCCATTGCCGTCGAAATCGACGGCGTATTTGATCCAGGACGACGGCATGAACTGGGTCTGGCCGAGTTCGCCGGCCCAGGCCCCGCGCATCTCCTGCGGCGCAAGATCGCCGCGCTCGATGATCCGCAGGGCGTCCATGAGTTCGCCGCGGAATTCGTCGGCGCGCCGGCAGTCGTAGGCGAGCGTCGCCAGTGAGCGCAGCGTCTGGAACTTTCCGGTGTTGACGCCGAAATCCGTCTCCAGGCCCCAGATCGCGACCAGCACCTCGGCGGGCACGCCATAGGCCTGCTCGATCCGGGACAGCACCGAGCCATATTGCTTGAGCATGTTGGAGCCGCGGGTCATGCGCGGCGGCACCATGCGGCCCGAAAACTGCTCAAAGGTCTGGTCGAACACCTTCTGCGAATGGTCGCGGTTGAGCACGGACTGGTCGAGCGTGACGCCGGAGAGGCCAGCATTGATGGCCTGCTGCGAGATACCCTTGGAAGCCGCTTCGGTCTTGAGGGCCGTCAGCCAGGAATCGAAATTGCCGGTCCCGCAGGGAGCCGCTGCCAACGCGGGCGCGACGACGGAAAGCGCGGCGCCAAACGCCAGGCTGGCGAGAAAACGGGGACTTGTGGGTGCCACGAATGCCGGTTCCGACTCGAAATATGTGATCCTGCAGTGCAAAATGTCGACGTCAACCGCGGCCAAAACAAGGCTTCATTCTGAACGCCAAACCGCCGGGAAAACCGGCGGCTTGGTCTCAATCTAACGCTGCTCCTGTCAATCAGCTGTCATCCCGACGGCGCCATGGAAACAGATTGGCTGGGAAGTCGGCCGCGGGTTTGCGCTGGTGGGGTGGGCGCGGCGGGATCGGCCGCGCATTCGGGTCGATTGCCACGGCTTGGCGATAAAGGTGCCAGGTGGCGTGGCCGAGCAGGGGAATGACCACGGCAAGCCCCAGGAACAGCGGCAACGATCCCACGACCAGCAGCGCGGCAACGATCAGGCCCCAGACCGCGATTGTTACCGGGTTCTTTGCCACGACGCGCAGCGAGGTGACCATGGCCTCACCTGCGCTGGCGTGACGGTCGAGCATGATCGGGAACGAGACGACGCTGATGCAGAGCGCGACCAGCGCGAACAGGAAGCCGACGCCGCAGCCGACAATGATCAGCCACCAGCCTTGCGACGTCGTCAGCACGCGCGTGACGAAATCGGACAAGCTGGTCGCGCCGCCATAGCCGAACACGGCGATATAGATCGCCTGTGCGGTTGCGACCCAGGTCACGAACAGCGCGAGCAGCAGTGCGCCGAGCCCGAGCATCGCACCGAAGGAGGGTGAACGCAGCACGTCGAGGGCATCCCAGGCGGAAGCTTCTTCGCCGCGCTCGCGGTGACTGCTCAGCTCATAGAGGCCAAGGGCGGCGAACGGACCGAGCAAGGCAAAACCGGCGGCGAGCGGAAACAGCAGCGGGATTACCGCATAGCCAAAGGCGGCGCGCGCAAGCAGCAGGCCAAGCACCGGATAGATCACGCAAAGGATGATGGCGTGGCTCGGCACCGCCTTGAAATCCTCCCAGCCGAGCTTGAGCGCGCGGTGCAGGTCGGAGAGGCCGATGGTGCGGATTTCAGGTGCGGCGTCTGCGGGCTGCACCTGGGGGGAAACATTGTCGTGGTAGGTTGTGGCCATGGTCGCGAACTCCCTTGCCTCAGGCGGCCGGAGTTCGCGCTTGGTCGGGGCGCGAGCGGCCGCCGATGGAACGATCACGATCTTGGCCAGACGCGAGAACCCCTTTTTTGGCCATGTCGCGAGCTGAACGATCAGCATACTCCTGAATCGTTCCGCCGTCGCTCACGCCTGGGTGAAAATAAATGCCGCAGCGCAAACGCATTTCACGTCATTCCGCCGTCATTTCGCCTCGGCTAAGCTGCACACGTTGCCCCAGGGTCGCATTGGCAAGCCTGATCGCGAGGTCTAAGGTTAATGGCGCGATCCAAACCGGTGCCGCCGGGCAACGAAGGCTGTTGAAGGCCGTACCACCGTCTCAATTCATTGGGGAGCAATCCATGAGCATTTTCGGAAAAATCATGAGCGCGATCTTCGGCAATTCGGCCACAGCCGCGCCGACCGGCGGCGGTGCCGCCGCTCCTGCCGGTGGTGGCGGGTCCAGCGCGTCGGCTGCACCTGCGGCGCCGGCCCAGAGCGTCGATGTCGCGCCGATCCTCGACAAGGCGGTCGCCGCCAAGCACGAGAAGCTGGAATGGCGCACCTCCATCGTCGACCTGATGAAGGCGCTCGACATCGACTCCAGCCTCGCCGCGCGCAAGGAACTCGCCAAGGAATTGGGCTACACCGGCGACACCAACGATTCTGCCAGCATGAATGTCTGGCTGCACAAGCAGGTGATGGCCAAGCTCGCCGCCAACGGCGGCAAGCTGCCGCCGGAAATCAAGCATTAGCCGATCTTTCGGATTTGACCATTGCGGGCCCGTGTCGGTCGACACGGGCCTTTTCGTGTCATTGACGCCTTACGCCACCAGGTCCCGGTATTCCGGGTGCTTGCCCAGGTAGTCCACCACGAAGCCGCAGCCGGCGATCACCTTGTGACCGTCGGCGCGGATCATCTCCAGCGCGCCCTTCACCAGCTCCGAGGCGATGCCGCGCCCGCGCAAGCTCCGCGGTGTTTCGGTGTGGGTGATGACGAGCGCCTGCGGCGTCTGCCGGTAATTGGCAAAGGCGGTCTGGCCTTCGACGTCGAGCTCGAAACGCTGTCTTGTCTTGTTGTCGCGGACGGCAGCCATGGCCTCATTTCCTGAAACGGGTTTGCCGCCTTCATGTAGGTCAATGACTGCGCCGATGTAAGCCTCAGCTCTTCAGCAGATCCTTGTATTCCGCATGTTTGCCGATCCAGGCCTTCACGAACGGGCATTCCGCGATCACCTTCAGCCCGCTCTCGCGCGCCTGGTTCAGCGCACCCTGAACCAGCTTTGAGCCGACGCCGCGGCCGCCGAGCTCCGGCGGCACTTCGGTATGCTCGAACGTGATGACCTTGCCGTCGAGCGCGTAATAGGCCGCGGCGAGATGGCCATCGACCACGAGCTCATAACGGTGCTGGGCCGGGTTGTTGACGACGTCGTTCATCGCTGTCCTCAATGCTTCAGCGAGTCCGTGAGCATGGCACGGATCGACCACGCCTCACCGTCGCTCGCACTCTTGATGTCGTCGATCTTCCAGCCGCTCGCCTCGCGCACGAAATCATAACGAACCACCTGATCGGAAGGCTTGCGCGGCGGCGTGCTGCGGCCGGTGATGGTGACCGCGATCAGCGCCTTGTCGGCCTCGAGCTTCTCGGCATCGACCTTGAACGATTTGACGTCCGGCTCCTGCGAATTGGTGACGGGATCAAAATCGATTGGACCTACATCGCCCTTCGGGGTATGCGCGTCCGCCTTTGCCCACAGCGCGATCAGCGACTTCGAGAGGTATTTCGCCTTGGCCTGCTTGTTCTCGATGACGAAGGCGGCGCCGCCATCGCCCTTGCCCTTGGCCGCGCGGCTATAGATCGCGTTGATGATCGCGACGGGATCATCGGGCGAGGCTGGCTCGCCGCGGGCGAGCGGCGCTTCGGTGGCAACAAGCAGGCTTGTCAGAACCAGGCTGCGGCGTGTGATCATGCGGCTCCTCAAATCAATGTTGTGCCCGTTATAGACCGGAATATCCGCGCGCGCCGCAGCGATATTTTTCTGAATGCAGCGAACCCGATGCCAAATGACGCGCACCAACGGCGATGGCTTTCGACTTGCGCCGCCCTTGCGGGGCCTTGGCCGAAGGCGATAAACAGGGCACCAAATCCACGCGGGCGTCTCCGAAACGCCCCACCCGAAGAGGAAGCCCCATGAAGCTCGTGCTGACCCTGCTCGGCGTCGTCCTGCTCGTCATTGCCGCCGTCTATTTCCTGGTTCCTGCCGACCAGTTGCCGGGTTTCTTCCCGGGCTATGAGGCCGGCGTGTCCAAGGTGCACATGAAGCATGGCATCGCCTCCGGCGTGGTCGGCCTGGTGCTGATCGGCGCCGGCACTTTCCTGGGACGCCGCTGACATGAGCGGCGCTCCCGTCAACGCGGAGAAGCCGCTGGGCAGCCAGCCGCGCATGTCGCGCCGGGTGATGAACCTCGCGCATATGCTGACCCAGAATGCGCGGCGGCATCGCGACCGCGCCGGCTTCATCTGGGCGGAGAAGAGTTTCACCTGGCGCGAGATCGACGCGCAGGTCTCGTCGCTCGCGGCCGCGCTCGCCGCGCGCGGCATCGGAAAGGGCGACCGCATCCTCGTGCATTCCAAGAATGGCGAGGAGATGTTCTTCTCGATGTTCGCGGCCTTCCGCTTGGGCGCGGTCTGGGTGCCCACCAATTTCCGCCTGATGCCGGACGAGGTGGCGTATCTGGCGACCGCTTCCGGTGCGAAGGGGTTTCTGTGCCATGGCGATTTCCCTGACCATGCGAAGGCGGTCACCAGCGCGGCGTTTACCTGGCGGATCGGCGAGGAAGGTGCCTTCGGCGAGAGCTGTTTGCGCGAGGCGGTGGCGAAACATGCCGGTGCAGTCGTGGCAAATGTCGCGGTCGAGCATGACGATCCCTGCTGGTTCTTCTTCACGTCGGGCACCACCGGCCGATCGAAAGCGGCGGTGCTGACCCATGGCCAGATGGCCTTTGTCGTCACCAACCATCTCGCCGATCTCACGCCCGGCACCACGGAACAGGACACCTCGCTCGTCGTCGCGCCGCTGTCGCATGGCGCCGGCGTGCACCAGCTGATGCAGACCGCGCGGGGGGTGGCGACCATCCTGCTGCCGACCGAACGCTTCGACATCGCCGAGGCGTTCCGGCTGATCCAGAAACACCGCGTCAGCAACCTCTTCACCGTGCCGACCATTTTGAAGATGATGGTCGAACATCCCGCAGTCGACCAGTTCGATCATTCCTCGCTCCGCTACGTCATCTATGCCGGCGCGCCGATGTATCGCGAGGACCAGAAGTTTGCGCTGAAGAAGCTCGGCAAGGTGATCGTGCAATATTTTGGCCTCGGCGAAGTCACCGGCAACATCACGGTGTTTCCGGCCTCGCTGCACGAGGAGGAAGACGGCCCCTCGGCGCGGATCGGCACCTGCGGTTTCGAGCGAACGGGCATGCAGGTCTCGATCCAGGACGACAGCGGCCGCGAGCTGAAGCCGTTCGAGACCGGCGAGATCTGCGTGATCGGGCCTGCGGTGTTCGCCGGCTATTACGACAACGTAGATGCCAATGCGAAGGCGTTCCGCGACGGCTGGTTCCGCACCGGCGATCTCGGCCACGTGGACGAGGAAGGTTTCGTCTACATCACCGGCCGCGCCTCGGACATGTACATCTCCGGCGGCTCCAACATCTATCCGCGCGAGGTCGAGGAGAAGATCCTGACGCATCCCGGGATCGGCGAGGTTGCGGTGCTGGGCGTGCCCGATCCGGTCTGGGGCGAGGTTGGAGTAGCCGTCTGCGTCGCGCGCGAAGGCGCGAGCGCTGTGAGCGAGGCCGAGATGGCCGCGTTCCTCGCGCCAAAGGTGCCGCGCTACAAGATGCCGAAGCGGTTCTTCTTCTGGGAGGCGTTGCCGAAGTCGGGCTATGGCAAGATTCCGAAGCGGCTGGTGCGCGACGAGCTGGAAGCGCGCGGGCTGCTTGATCTCAACACCAAGCAAACCGGCTGATGCGAAGCATCACGCAGCCGGGGCCGCCCGTCGCCGAACGCATCCAGTGGGTGGAAGTTCGCGGAAGGGCCTTCTCCTTCACGCTGGAAGCGGGGCTGACGCTGCTGGAAGCCGCACGCCGCGGCTTTGCGGCGGAGGGATTTACCGGCGGCACGCTGAACATGCGCGGCGGGGCGCTCGGCCCGTTCGGCTACGTGATGCCGGCGCTGTCGAAGACCGGTGAAAACGCAGCGTTCTACAGCGAGACGTTTCGTCCGTCCGGCCTCACACAGCTCAAGCTTGCGACCCTGACGCTGGGCGTTCGCGACGGCGCGCCGTTCTTCCATTGTCACGGGCTGTGGCGTGAGGCCGATGGCAAAATGAGCGGCGGCCACATGCTCCCCGAGGAGACCTTCGTTGCCGAGCCGTTTGAGGTCGAAGCCTTCGGCATCGACGGCGCCGTGTTTGCCGCGGAGCCTGATTCCGAGACCAACTTCAAGCTGTTTGGCCCCGTGCCGGGCGCTGCCACAGGTGCGAACACGACGAGCCGCGCCTTCGCGCTGCGGCTCAGACCGAACCAGGATTTTGCCGGCAGCCTCCAGGCCTTCTGCCGCGAGCAGGGCATCGCCCGTGCAAAAATTCGCGGCGGCGTCGGCTCGACCATCGGGGCGCGTTTCACCGATGGCAGCGTGATCGAACCCTTTGCCACCGAGCTTGCGATCACGTCCGGCAGCATCGCGCCCGGCGCCGGCGGCGCACTGGAAGCAACCCTTGACGTTGCGCTGATCGATTACACCGGCGGCATCGGCGAGGGCCGCCTGATCCGCGGCGACAATCCCGTGCTGATGACCATGGAGCTGGTGGTCGAGGCGCTGTAGCTGCCGACGCGTTGGGCGAAAGCGTTCGTGTATATTCAAATGTCAAACAGCAAATGCTGGCGTCGGGGCCTCATGGTTCGAGACGGCGCTTCGCGCCTCCTCACCATGAGGGTCTAATTCGCGCCGCTTGTTTCTCCTCATCCTGAGGAGCGGCCGTAGGCCGCGTCTCGAAGGATCGGCCGAGACAGGATCGGAGCCACAACTAATCATTCCCGCGGCGCGATCGCGCCCGAGTGATGCCTGGTCGTGTCCCTCGAAAATCAGAGGGCGCAGGGAATGCCGGATGCAGGCCGCACCCATGGCCCGCCTGCAACAAAAAAAGCAGGCGGCAGTCACCACAGGTTCAGCCAGGACAACCGGCATTCCCTGCGCAATGGTTTTCGGCTTATTCCGCGCTCTCCCTGGTGTACCGGGCTTTTTAGCCACCATCGCCCGCGGGATCACGGCGTGTCGGGCCCAAAGGGCCGACATCGCCATCCCGCAGACTTGACCCCAGCGTCGGGGGATCAGGACCACACGGCTTTGCCGTCCGCACTGGCGCCGCTCGTCGCGCGGCGCCAACACGTCCATCGCATCCCGCACCACGCTTCGTGACGATCGCGATACGCCCCTCTGACGGAGCGGGACGGCGCAACCATAAGCACGATTTTAGTTTCGGATAAAGCGAAATATTTTTTGCGGAAGGGCTTGACGGAAATTCCGAAAGCCGGCCGACGAGGCTGGGCAAGAACTCGGCATTTTCAGGAGTTGATGTACGATTTGCGTTATGACGAATTGCACATTCAAGACCGGCGAGAGCCGGGAGCAAGCGAGCCTGCTTCCTCCGCGGATTGAGGACTATGTCCGACCGGACAATCCGGTCCGGGCGATCGAGAGCTTCGTTTGCGCGCTAGACATGGCCAAGCTGAAGTTTCGCCATGCAGACCGCGGCGCAGAGGAAGAGGGGCAGCCGCCCTACGACCCGGCCGATCTGCTGAAGCTTTACCTCTATGGCTACATCAATCAGATCAGGTCGTCGCGCCGGCTGGAGCGGGAAGCCAGCCGCAATCTGGATCTGATCTGGCTGCTCAAGAACTTGAGGCCGGGTTATCGAACGATCGCGAACTTCCGCAAGGAGAACTGGAAGGCTCTCAAGGCAGCGAACCGCGAGTTCGTGCTGCTGGCCCGGGAGCTCGGTCTTGTCGGCGGAGCCATTGTTGCGATCGACGGCTCGTTCTTCCATGGCAACGCCAGCAAGGCGAGCCTCTTCACGCGCAAGAGGCTCACCGAACAGCTCGCGAAGCTGGACAAGGAGATCGAGGCTTACGGCAAATCCCTTGCGGACAATGACGCAGCGGAAGCCAAGGACAAAAGCAAGGATCGGAGCGACGGCAGCGGCGATGGCGGTGATGTTGGTGCGAGGATGGCCGAACTGCTGGCCAGGCGCTCTCGCGCAAAGTCGGACCTTGACCGGTTGGAGGAGAGTGGCGAGACGCAACTATCCAAAACCGATTCTGACGCCCGGCTTCTGGTCAAGAACGGCCAGGGGATTGCAGGCTACAATGTGCAGTCCGTTGTCGACGAGAAGCACAAGCTGATTGTCGCAAGCGAGGTGGTGAACGACAGCAGCGATGTCGGCCAGCTCCATGCGATGGCGAAGGCGGCCAAGGAGGCCCTTGACGCCAAGGCTCTGCAGGCGCTGGCCGATGAAGGCTATTACAGCAGTCTCGAACTGAAGGCCTGCGAGGATGACGGCATCACCGCCTATGTGCCGGTGCCGGAAGGGAACGGCCGGCTTGAGAAGGAAGGCCGCTTCAGCCTCAATGCCTTCAGCTATGACGGCACAGCCGATGCCTATCGCTGTCCAGCTGGCGAACTGCTGCGTCCGATGAAGGGACGGAAGAAGGGACGTTTGAAGACCCAAAGCGGCCGTCTGGAGATGCGTTACGCAATCCGCAAGGCGATCTGTGCGCGATGCCAGTTGAGGACACGTTGTCTCGGCTCCAAGACAGCTTCCCGCACCATCGCTCGCTGGGAGCACGAAGATGTCCTCGAACGTCATCGTGCGAGGATGCAGGGCGCAGACCAGCTGATGCGCCAGCGTTCCGCGATTGTCGAGCACCCCTTCGGCACCATCAAATGCCGCGCCGGGTATCGCCACTTCCTCGTCCGCGGTTTCGACAAGGTTCGCGGCGAGTGGAGCCTGATGGCGCTCTGCTACAACTTCACCCGCGTCCTCAATATCCTGGGCCTCGACGGCTTCAGGGCCAGCATCGCAAAGGCGCTGGCTTGGCTACAACGCGCTCTCATGGCCATCTTGAACCGCATTCCGGTAGCTCTCAGCGCGGTTTGGAGGTCCGTCGTGCCTCGATTTACCGTTTGCCAAATTTGACCGATCTTGGTGGCTCGAACGCAAGTTCTTGCCCAGCCTCGTCGGGCAAATCACCACGTGTAAGTTGTTGTGATAGCGGGGTTTCTTCTTGGGGGAAATGTTCTTGTTATGTTCCTTCGGTTGTGCAATGAAGGATAGGCCTAGCTTGGGGTGTGCCGTGAAGCTGGTGAGTTTTCTTCTCTGTTTCCTGTTCCGGAGGCATTCGCCCGGCAAACGCGGCTATTGCAGGCATTGTGGCGTCAAGGTGCGGGACGACTGAGTGAAACGGCGGTTTGGGGGGCGGATCACATGGCGAAACGACAGCGCGACATCAATCTGCCGGCGCCGTATCTGAAGCGGCTCTGGCTCGATCCGGCGCGCGTGAGCGACCGCGACGCCTATCCGTTCTGCCTGCCGTTCCTGCGCGACGATTTCGAGTTTCGCTTCGACCGCGCGATCACCATCATCGTCGGCGAGAACGGCACCGGCAAATCGACGCTGCTGGAGGGGATCGCCGCGCTCGCCGGCTATGACGGGGCCGGCGGCGGCAAGGGCTATATGCCGGTCGATCATTCCCGGGCTCTGGAGAAGATGGGCGGGGAGCTATCGGGCGCGCTGCGGGCAAGCTGGCTGCCGAAGATCACCCGCGGCTGGTTCTTCCGGGCCGAGAGCTTCTTCTCGGTCGCGCGATATCTCGACTCCGTCGGCAGTCCCTCTGCCGACTTCCTCTCGCACTCGCACGGCGAGGGCTTCCTGCGCTTCTTCGAGGAGCGCTGTCAGCGCCAGGGCATCTTCATCTTCGACGAGCCGGAATCCGCGCTATCGCCCTCGCGCCAGATCGAATTCTTGAAGCTGCTGCGGCAGATGGAGGATTTGAGGATTTGCCAGGTCATCATGGCCACGCATTCGCCTGTCCTGATGGCCTATCCCGACGCGACGCTGCTGCGGCTGACCAAGGGTGGGCTGGAGCCGACGACGGTAGAGCAGACCGATCACTACAAGACGCTGCGGGAGTTCTTTGAGGATCCCCGGGGGTTTGTGGAGGCGGCGATCGCCGATGAGCCGGGAGCGTAGGGCGCAATAGCGAAGCGTATTGCGCCGGAGAGGAGAGGCGGAATACGCTTCGCTATTCCGCCCTACAAGCGGGATTCCAAAGGCTGAACACAATGGCTCCCATCACCCATCCTGGCCGCTTGCTGAAGCGCGAATTGGCGGCTCGCAAGCTCAGTGCCAATCGTCTGGCCCTGGATATCGGCGTTCCCTCCGGCCGGATCACCGACATCCTCAATGGCCGCCGCGCGATCACGGCAGACACCGCGGTTCGGCTCGGCCGCTATTTCGGCAACCGTGCACAGTTCTGGCTGGACTTGCAGAGCCGATACGACATCGGCGTGGTCAAACGGGAGAAGGGCGCCGAAATCACCCGCCGTGTGAGACCCGCCGATGCCGCCTGAGCCGGCCGACTTGATCCGCTTGGAAGAAGCTTGGTGGGTTGAGCGAAACGAAACCCACCCTTCTGTTAACGGTGATGGGTTTCGCTCCGCCATCCCCAACTTTGCATCGAACCGAATGTTGCGCCGCGCCGACAAAGCTATCCAGGATTGCCGTGCGCATGCGCGAGGAGAGCGGAGACGTTTCTGATGGATAAATGGGTGGAGTTGCTGGTCTCGTGGCTGCCGTTTCTGGTGCTGATCGGCCTGTGGTTCTGGTTCTCGCGTACCAGCGGCATGCAGGCGCGCGGCCGTTCCGGTGTCGCCATGATCGAGTTCTACGAGCAGCAGGTCGCGGAGACGCGGCGCATGAACGCTACGCTCGAACGGATCGCGGCGGCCATTGAGAAGCGCCAGCAGCCTTAACGGCCACCGTGCCGGCGGCCAAGGCTTCCTCCCGCGCTGATCCCCTCCGAGGCCGGCGCCATGCTTGCGCGGGGGGGAGGCCAGCCGGGCAACCCGCCGTTCTTGCAAGGGCGATGGGTTTCGCTACGCTCCACCCATCCTGCGCGCCGCATTTGCAAAATGGATATGAGGGAGGGACCAATGCCCGCTCCGTCGCGTCGGCGAAAGCAGCTCCAAGAGCAACTGCGGCTGCTCGGCGACGACACCATGCTCCTTGAGGAGCTCGATGGTTTCATCGCCGGCCTGCTGGTGTGTCCGGATCTGATTTCGCCCAACGAATGGCTTCCGGTCATCTGGAACACCGATCATGAGGCGCCGTTTGACGACGTCGACCACGCCAACTTCGTTTTCGGCCTGATCATGGACCACTACAACGATGTTGTGCTCACACTGATGAACCAGCCCGAACGTTATCGTCCTCTCATACCCGTCGACAGAGATGAAATCCTCTGGGAGGTTTGGATCGAGGGGTTTGTGGAGGCGATCAAGCTGCGGCCGGAGGCGTGGCACAGGCTTCTGGATGCCGATTCCGACACGTCCGAGGCCATGCTGGGAATGTTGGCGCTCGCCGAAATTGTCGCCGGCAACGAGGACCTTCCGCAGGAACTTGCCGACAAGTTGACCCAATGTGCCCAGGATTTGATTCCCGGCTGGGTCGTCACCCTGAACAACTGGCGGCTTGCAAACACCCCGCCCGCGTCCACCAGCGAGCAGACGTCATCGGGCGTCGCTTCAGGACGCAAAGTGGGGCGCAACGAGCCATGTCCGTGCGGCTCGGGAAAGAAGTACAAGAAGTGCTGCGGTCTCAATTGACCTCAGAGTGGAGTGTAGGGTCGGCTGAGCGAAGCAAAACGCGCCATTCTCGTGAAGGCGATGGGTTTCGCGGAGCCTGTCATCGGGCGCGCATTTCGCGCGACCCGTTGGCTCCACCCATCCTACGCGCTAAGCCGTCACCACGCTCGTCATGCCCGGCCTCGTGCCGGGCATCCACGTCTTGGCCACAAAAGACGTAGATGGCCGGGACAAGCCCGGCCATGGCGAGAGGATAATGCAGAAGGGCTTTACCCAAGGGACATGCGCAATGTGCGGCCCAATAACACGCTCCGGTTCAACACGCCTAAATTGCGAGATCGGCCGATTACGTTTCGCTAATCCGCCCTAGTACTACAGTTGGTGCGCCGGGAGACCGGCAAGGAGTAGGTGGTGGAAGTCCACTACGATAAAGGAGTAGCGATCCACATCGGCCCCGAGCCGTGCGTAGGCACCCGTGAGGGTGTCGGCGAAGCGTCGGCAGGGGAGTGCATAGGCCAGCCATTGAGCCGCGAAAGAGTGTTTTCCCGAGAGCCGACGCTGTCAACTGAGCGGAAGGCAACACGAAGGGGTGCGATATCGCGAGCGCCCAGTCGTTTCGGCGTGGTCGTAGACCCTGGCATGTGCAGAAGCTTCTTGTTTGGGAACCGGGAGCTCTCTCGGTCGGCCAGATGCTTACTTAGCACCCTGGTCCGCGGCGGGAAGGCGAGGAGCCGGAGCCGCTGATGCACGATCCAGAGAAGTCTGACTCCGGCATAGTAGCTGCGAAGCTGGCGAACAAAGCCGGGCGACCGGTGACGGAGCCGGCGGAGCCAAGGCCGGGGACCAAGGGGAACGAGGGCCAGCAAAGCACGCACCGGGCACAGTACCGGGCTCGCGTGACCCAAGCGCTGGACCGCGTACGGAAAGCCGCAAGACTGAAGAAGAAGGAACGGTTCACCGCACTTCTCCACCATATCACTGTCGATACACTCCAGACGGCGTTCTACGCGCTTCGGCGCAAAGCCGCCCCCGGCGTAGATGGCATGACGTGGCAGGACTACGAGGCCGACCTTGAGCCGCGGCTCAGGGAACTGCACAAACGGGTCCACCGGGGAGCGTACCGACCGCAACCGTCACGCCGGACGTACATACCGAAGGCGGATGGGAAGCAGCGGCCGTTGGCGATAGCGGCTTTGGAAGACAAAATCGTCCAGGGCGCGACCGTCATGCTGCTGAACACCATCTACGAAGGCGACTTCGTTGGCTTCTCCTATGGGTTTCGACCCGGCCGGGGGCCACACGATGCGTTGGACGCACTGACGGTAGCGATCACCACGCGGAAGGTGAACTGGATACTTGACGCCGACGTGCAAAACTTTTTCGGAAGTGTGAGCCAAGACTGGCTAATCCAGTTTTTGGAGCACCGCATCGGTGACAAGCGCATCATCCGCCTGATCCGTAAATGGCTGAGGGCGGGCATCCTCGAAGACGGGGTCGTAACCGTGGACGACAGGGGAACGGGGCAAGGATCGGTGATTTCGCCGCTGCTAGCCAACGTTTACCTGCACTACTGTTTCGATCTTTGGGCCGAGCGCTGGCGACGGCAGGAGGCCCACGGCGATATGATCATCGTGCGCTATGCGGATGATCTGGTTGCCGGTTTCGAGCATGAGGACGACGCTCGTCGTTTTCTGGATGCGATGCGTGAACGGGTTGAGGCATTCGCGCTAACGCTCCATTCGGACAAGACCCGTCTGATTGAGTTCGGTCGCCATGCGGCGACCAATCGCAAGTCACGCGGGCTCGGTAAACCGGAGACCTTCATGTTTCTGGGCTTCATCCACATTTGCGGTAAGTCACGCCGGGGCAACTTCCTGCTCGAAAGGAAGACCCGTCGCGACCGTCTGCGGACGAAGCTTCAGGACATCAAGGCGGAGCTGCGGCGTCGAATGCACCAACCGATCCCCGTCCAGGGTAAATGGCTGAGACAGGTCATCACCGGCCACTTCGCCTACTATGCGGTTCCTGCAAACGGGCGGGCGCTCTCAGCGTTCCGCTATTATGTGACCGACCTCTGGCGGCGAACGCTTCGGCGTCGTAGCCAACGGGACGCCCTCACTTGGGATCGTATGACGAAGTTGGCGGATGACTGGCTCCCCCAACCCCGTATCCTCCATCCCTGGCCGCAGCAGCGCTTCGCCGTCACACACCCAAGGTAGGAGCCGGATGCCTTAATTGGGCCCGTCCGGATCTGTGCGGGGGGCGCTCAGCAATGAGCGTCCCTACCGCGAACCTTCTCGCTCGGTTTCTGAATCCATGGGCAACCATGATTCGAAGATCGTGGACGCGGGCAGCGTCAATTGAAGAGACGCTTGCGCTGTGGGCGGCGTCGCTTCGCGAGATCAAGCAGCGGATACGTCCGTTATTCAATCAAGATCGTGTTGCGAGGAACGCAGGCTTGTTTCTTGAGAGTCTGCTCGGAGATGAGCAACGCAAGACCGGTTGGATGCGAGCGGAGGCGGCTGGCGATCCCGGCCCTTGGCGGCAACAGGCGATCCTGGGTCGCAGGGATTGGGATGCTGACGGCCTGCGCGATATCGTCCGCGATTATGTCATCGAACATTTGGCAGATGACGACGCGGTCCTCGTGATCGACGAGACCGGCTTTCTCAAGCAGGGCAAGGCGTCGTGCGGAGCGGCGCGGCAATATACTGGTTCCGCAGGCAAGATCACGAACTGCCAGATCGGCGTCTTCGCCGCCTACGTTTCGCGCCACGGTCATGCCTTCATCGATCGCGCGCTGTATCTTCCGAAGGAATGGACCGACGATCCGGGTCGCCTCGAAGCCGCATACGTGCCCCTCGATGCTGGCTTTGCGACCAAACCAAAGCTTGCGACGCGAATGATTGCACGCGCCATAGCCGCGTCTGTTCCGTTCAAGTGGGTTACTGGCGATACTGTCTACGGTGTTGGCGATATTGAGCAGCAGCTGCGTCGCGCAGGCAAAGGCTATGTGCTCGGGGTCAGCAGCGCTCACGTATTTCATTCCTGGGGCAAGCGTCGATCCGTCGCCGGCACGGCCGCCGAGATCGCCCAGACGCAGCGCGCGTCTGACTGGAAACGCCTCTCGGCAGGGGCCGGTACCAAAGGACCGCGGCTGTATGATTGGTGCTATCTCGAATTGGCTGATCTGGAAGTCGAACAATCAAACGACGCAAATCCGGGTGTTTGGACACGCGGTCTGCTGATCCGTCGTCGTATCGCCGATGGCGATCTCGCCTTCTTCAGCACCTGGTGTCCAGCGGGAACATCCATCGAAACGCTGGTGACGGTCGAAGGCCATCGGTGGGCGATCGAGGACAGCTTTGAGACTGCGAAGAACGAGTTTGGTCTCGATCACAACGAGAGCAGATCCTGGCATGGCTGGCACCGCCACGTTTCCCTGGTCATGCTCGCCTTCGCCATGATGGCGGTGATCCGCCATCGCGCCAATCCACCGCCGCCAAAAAAAACGCAACGCCGAACTACGGCAAAAACAAAAGCATCGCTATCCCGCCGTTGATCCGTTGGTCAATCCAGGAAGTGCGCCGTATCGCTATCCGGCTCGCGCGAAAGCGCATCCAACCCGCACACATCATCGCATGGTCACTCTGGCGCCGAGCTCACCAAGCCGCCGCTCAGCGCGCTCACTTCAAATCGAAACGGTTCGCGGTAGGGACGCTCATTGCTGAGCGCCCCCCGCACAGATCCGGACGGGCCCAATTAAGGCATCCGGCTCCTACCTTGGGTGTGTGACGGCGAAGCGCTGCTGCGGCCAGGGATGGAGGATACGGGGTTGGGGGAGCCAGTCATCCGCCAACTTCGTCATACGATCCCAAGTGAGGGCGTCCCGTTGGCTACGACGCCGAAGCGTTCGCCGCCAGAGGTCGGTCACATAATAGCGGAACGCTGAGAGCGCCCGCCCGTTTGCAGGAACCGCATAGTAGGCGAAGTGGCCGGTGATGACCTGTCTCAGCCATTTACCCTGGACGGGGATCGGTTGGTGCATTCGACGCCGCAGCTCCGCCTTGATGTCCTGAAGCTTCGTCCGCAGACGGTCGCGACGGGTCTTCCTTTCGAGCAGGAAGTTGCCCCGGCGTGACTTACCGCAAATGTGGATGAAGCCCAGAAACATGAAGGTCTCCGGTTTACCGAGCCCGCGTGACTTGCGATTGGTCGCCGCATGGCGACCGAACTCAATCAGACGGGTCTTGTCCGAATGGAGCGTTAGCGCGAATGCCTCAACCCGTTCACGCATCGCATCCAGAAAACGACGAGCGTCGTCCTCATGCTCGAAACCGGCAACCAGATCATCCGCATAGCGCACGATGATCATATCGCCGTGGGCCTCCTGCCGTCGCCAGCGCTCGGCCCAAAGATCGAAACAGTAGTGCAGGTAAACGTTGGCTAGCAGCGGCGAAATCACCGATCCTTGCCCCGTTCCCCTGTCGTCCACGGTTACGACCCCGTCTTCGAGGATGCCCGCCCTCAGCCATTTACGGATCAGGCGGATGATGCGCTTGTCACCGATGCGGTGCTCCAAAAACTGGATTAGCCAGTCTTGGCTCACACTTCCGAAAAAGTTTTGCACGTCGGCGTCAAGTATCCAGTTCACCTTCCGCGTGGTGATCGCTACCGTCAGTGCGTCCAACGCATCGTGTGGCCCCCGGCCGGGTCGAAACCCATAGGAGAAGCCAACGAAGTCGCCTTCGTAGATGGTGTTCAGCAGCATGACGGTCGCGCCCTGGACGATTTTGTCTTCCAAAGCCGCTATCGCCAACGGCCGCTGCTTCCCATCCGCCTTCGGTATGTACGTCCGGCGTGACGGTTGCGGTCGGTACGCTCCCCGGTGGACCCGTTTGTGCAGTTCCCTGAGCCGCGGCTCAAGGTCGGCCTCGTAGTCCTGCCACGTCATGCCATCTACGCCGGGGGCGGCTTTGCGCCGAAGCGCGTAGAACGCCGTCTGGAGTGTATCGACAGTGATATGGTGGAGAAGTGCGGTGAACCGTTCCTTCTTCTTCAGTCTTGCGGCTTTCCGTACGCGGTCCAGCGCTTGGGTCACGCGAGCCCGGTACTGTGCCCGGTGCGTGCTTTGCTGGCCCTCGTTCCCCTTGGTCCCCGGCCTTGGCTCCGCCGGCTCCGTCACCGGTCGCCCGGCTTTGTTCGCCAGCTTCGCAGCTACTATGCCGGAGTCAGACTTCTCTGGATCGTGCATCAGCGGCTCCGGCTCCTCGCCTTCCCGCCGCGGACCAGGGTGCTAAGTAAGCATCTGGCCGACCGAGAGAGCTCCCGGTTCCCAAACAAGAAGCTTCTGCACATGCCAGGGTCTACGACCACGCCGAAACGACTGGGCGCTCGCGATATCGCACCCCTTCGTGTTGCCTTCCGCTCAGTTGACAGCGTCGGCTCTCGGGAAAACACTCTTTCGCGGCTCAATGGCTGGCCTATGCACTCCCCTGCCGACGCTTCGCCGACACCCTCACGGGTGCCTACGCACGGCTCGGGGCCGATGTGGATCGCTACTCCTTTATCGTAGTGGACTTCCACCACCTACTCCTTGCCGGTCTCCCGGCGCACCAACTGTAGTGCTAGGTATGCTGCCCGGCGATGCGTGCCCGGCGACGGCTTCACGTGGCCTTAGCGTCGCTGGAGGAGGTTTTCTAATGAATGAAGAAAAAATGGTGTCGCTGTTCATCGCGTGGTTACCGTTCCTGTGTCTGGTCGGCGTTTGGCTGTGGCTCTCCAGAAGTGGTATGTGCATGCGCAGCCGTTCCGGAGCTACCATGATTGAGCTCTATGAGCAACAGGTCGAGGAGACGCGGCGGATGAATGCAACGCTGGAGCGGATCTCGGCGTCCATGGAAAAGCGCCAGCACCTGTAGGCCAGAAAAAGGGTATGGCGGGGTAGCTCGTAAACGTCGCGATGAGCGGCGGATTAAGCTTCGCTAATCCGCCTCACGGCGTTTTTACTCCGCCGCCTCGCTCGCCCCGCCGCCGCTCTTCTTCCGCGGCGCGCCCGCCTTCTTCAGCACCGGCGCCAGGAATTTGCCCGTGTAGCTCCGCGGCGCCTTGACGATGTCCTCGGGCGGGCCCCAGGCGACGATCTCGCCGCCGCCGTCGCCGCCTTCGGGGCCGAGGTCGATGACCCAGTCGGCGGTCTTGATCACCTCGAGATTGTGCTCGATCACGACGACCGTGTTGCCCTGTGCGACCAGCTCGTGCAGCACTTCCAGGAGCTTCTTCACGTCGTGGAAGTGCAGCCCCGTGGTCGGCTCGTCCAGGATATAGAGCGTGCGGCCGGTGGCGCGCTTGGACAGCTCCTTCGCAAGCTTGACGCGCTGGGCCTCGCCGCCGGAGAGCGTGGTCGCCTGCTGGCCGACATGGATGTAGTCGAGGCCGACGCGATGCAGCGTCACAAAGGTCTCGCGCACGCGCGGCACCGCCTTGAAGAACTCGGCGGCTTCCTCGACGGTCATGTCGAGCACGTCGGCGATCGACTTGCCCTTGAACAGGACCTCCAGCGTCTCGCGGTTGTAGCGCTTGCCCTTGCAGACGTCGCAGGTGACGTAGACGTCGGGCAGAAAGTGCATCTCGATCTTGATGACGCCGTCGCCCTGGCAGGCCTCGCAGCGGCCGCCCTTGACGTTGAAGGAGAAGCGCCCGGGCTCGTAGCCGCGCGCCTTCGCCTCGGGGAGGCCGGCGAACCATTCGCGGATCGGCGTGAAGGCGCCGGTATAGGTCGCGGGGTTGGAACGCGGCGTGCGGCCGATCGGCGACTGGTCGATGTCGATGATCTTGTCGATATGCTCGAGCCCCTCGATGCGGTCGTGCGGCGCCGCGCCCTCGCTGGCGCCATTGAGCTTGCGGGCGATGGCCTTGTAGAGCGTGTCGATCAGCAGCGTCGACTTGCCGCCGCCGGAGACTCCCGTGACGCAGGTGAACAGGCCCAGCGGAATTTCCGCGGAGATGTTTTTCAGATTATTGCCGCGCGCGTTCACCACCTTGATGGTGCGCCGATGGTTCGGCGGCCGCCGCTCCGGCACCTCGACCGCCAGTTCGCCGGTCAGGTATTTGCCGGTGAGCGAATTGGGGTTGCGCATGATGTCGGATGGCGTGCCCTCGGCCACGATATGGCCGCCATGCATGCCGGCGCCGGGGCCGATGTCGAGCACGTAATCGGCGAGCCGGATCGCGTCCTCGTCATGCTCGACCACGATTACGGTATTGCCGAGGTCGCGTAGCCGCTTCAGCGTATCGAGCAGGCGCGCATTGTCGCGCTGGTGCAGGCCGATCGAGGGCTCGTCCAGCACATAGAGCACGCCGGTGAGGCCCGAGCCGATCTGCGAGGCGAGGCGGATGCGCTGGCTTTCGCCGCCCGACAGCGTGCCGGACGAACGCGACAGCGTCAGGTAATTGAGCCCGACATCGATCAGGAAGGAGAGCCGCTCGCGGATTTCCTTCAGCACACGCGTGGCGATCTCGTTTTGCTGCGTGTTCAACGCGGCCGGCACGCTCTCGAACCATTCGCCGGCGCGCTTCACCGACAGCTCCGAGATCTCGCCGATATGCTTGCCGTCGATCTTGACGCACAGCGCCTCGGGCTTGAGGCGAAAGCCGTTGCAGGCGGCGCAGGGCACGTCGGAGAAATATTTGGCGAGCTCTTCCCGCGCCCATTCGCTTTCGGTCTCGCGATAGCGGCGCTCGATGTTGGTGATGACGCCCTCGAACGGCTTCTTGGTGTCGTAGGCGCGCACACCGTCCTCATAGGAGAACTTGATCTCGTCCTCGCCGGAGCCGTGGAGGATCGCGGCCTGCGTCTTCTTCGGCAGGTCCTTCCATTTGGTGTCGAGGGTGAACTTGTAGAACTTGCCGAGCGCATTCAGCGTCTGCACGTAGTAGGGCGAGGACGACTTCGCCCAGGGCGCGATCGCGCCCTTGCGCAGGGTCGTCTCCTTGTCGGGAATGACGAGGTCCTCGTCGACATGCTGCTCGACGCCGAGCCCGCCGCAGGCCGGGCAGGCGCCATAGGGGTTGTTGAACGAGAACAGCCGCGGCTCGATCTCGGGAATGGTGAAGCCGGAAACCGGGCACGCGAACTTTTCCGAGAACAGGATGCGCTCGGGCCCGCTCTTGTCGTGGATTTTTGCGGTCTTTTTCTTTTCCTCCGGCGCGGGCGCGGCCGCCGGTGCGTCCGCATATTCGATCACCGCGAGCCCCTCGGCGAGCTTCAGCGCGGTCTCAAAGCTTTCCGCTAGCCGCTGGCCGATATCCGGCCGCACCACGATGCGGTCGACCACGACATCGATGTCATGCGGGAATTTCTTGTCGAGCGCGGGCGCCTCGGCGAGCTCATGGAAGGTGCCGTCGATCTTGACGCGCTGGAATCCCTTCTTGAGGTATTCGGCAAGCTCCTTCCTGTATTCGCCCTTGCGGCCGCGCACGACCGGCGCGAGCAGATAAAGGCGCGTGCCCTCGGGCAGCGCCAGCACACGGTCCACCATCTGCGAGACGGTCTGGCTCTCGATCGGCAGGCCGGTGGCGGGCGAATAGGGCACGCCGACGCGGGCCCAGAGCAGGCGCATATAGTCGTAGATCTCGGTGACGGTGCCGACGGTCGAGCGCGGATTCTTCGACGTCGTCTTCTGCTCGATCGAGATCGCCGGCGACAGCCCGTCGATCTGGTCGACGTCGGGCTTCTGCATCATCTCCAGGAACTGGCGCGCATAGGCCGACAGCGACTCGACGTAGCGGCGCTGGCCTTCGGCATAGATGGTGTCGAAGGCGAGCGAGGATTTGCCGGAGCCGGACAACCCCGTGAACACCACGAGCTTGTCGCGGGGAATCTCGACGTCGATGTTCTTCAGATTGTGCTCGCGCGCGCCGCGAATGGTGATCGCGCGCAGGCTGCTCGCGGATTGTTGGCGTCGCGCTTTCAGAATCTCGTCCATGGACATTTCCAGCGCGTGAGCCGCGCAATTGGGCGCGCCTCGCCGGGAAAGCCGGGAACGCCGCTGCTGTGAAGCTCAGAACGTAGGAAGAACGGGCGGAGAATTCCAGTCTCGTGTGCGAATCATCAACGCTTTCGTAGACTTCTTGGCAGCAGCGGGCAGCAGTTCCCGCACAAACAAAAAGGCCGGCACGAGGCCGGCCCTTGAGGTCCAGAGGGAGATGTCTGCTGGCAGTCGCGATCAGTACTTCGCGACCACCGGGCCACCGAAGGTGTAGTTCACGCGAACGGTGCCCATGTCGACGTCCTGACGGATGTTCTCGCCACGGCTGATGCCGACGAAGGGAGCAGCCGCCGGAGCCCAGTTGAACGTGTTGTTGTGGTGGCCCATGAAGAGGTGGTCGTATTCGAACGCCACCGACCAGCCCGGCGCGAAGCCGATTTCGATGCCGGTGCCGACGGTGCCGCCCCAGCGGGTTTCGCTGGCGTTGTCGAAGGTGACGCCGAGGATCTGGCCGTAGTACTTGTCGCGGGTGACCGCCGCGCCGCCCTTCACGTACCAGAGCACGTTGTTCCAGGCATAGCCGACCTGGCCGGTGAACAGGCCGATCGCATCGATCTTGCTGTTATTGGTGAAGATCGTGAACGGAGCGGTGAGCTGGCTGACGTTCGAACCCTTCAGGTCCGCCCAATCGCCCTGGGCTTCGAGGCCGAACACCCAGTTGGCGGACTGCCAGCGATAGCCGATCTGGCCACCGACAATACCGCCGGTCGCGTCATGGCAGCCTTCGCTGAAGGCCGGGACCACGATGCCAAGCGCGTTGTTGATGTCCCAGCACTTGCGGGCCGAGCCGCCGCCGCCGTTCAGACCGATGTAGAAGCCGCTCCAGTTGTAGATCGGCGCGACCACCGGGGGCGGCGCCTTGTAAACCCTGGCAGGAAGATCGGCGGCGAGCGCGGGAGCCGCGCTGAGGGCGACCAGACCAACCGCAGTCAACACTAGTTTTTTCATTTCCTTATTTCCCCACTTTACCGCGGAGCGAAGGATTGAAATTGCCCTCCGCGTCGCCCCGCCAAACCAAACTCAGGCACACGCTTTTTAGCCGAATCTCTGCTGAAAAGGCGTAACCTGAAAGCCACAATCGCGAGCAAAAAGGCAGGGAACTCAACCGCAGAGTGTCATTCAGGTGTCATCGCAGCGGCAAACAAAAAGGCCGGCCCGAGGCCGGCCCTTTTCGAAAATCCTGCTGCAACTATCAGTACTTCGCGATGACCGGGCCACCCCAGCGGTAGTTCACGCGGACGCTGCCGATGTCCACGTCCTGCTTGATGTTGTCGGTGCGGGACAGGATGCTGGTTCCGACCAAGGTGAGGTTGACGTTGTGGCTACCCATGAACAGATGGTCGTATTCGAACGCCACCGACCAGCTCGGCGCGAAGCTGAATTCGATGCCGGTGCCGACCGTGCCGCCCCAACGGGTGTCGTTGGCGGTGTCGAACGCGATGCCGGCCGCGGTGAAGCCCTTGTACCGGTCGTCGGTGACGGCCGCGCCGCCCTTGACGTACCAAAGCACGTTGTTCCAGGCGTAGCCGACCTGACCGGTGAAGAGGCCAAACGCGTCCACCTTGGTCTGGTTGGTGGTGGGTACGCCGAAGAACGCGCTGGCGTTGGATCCCTTCAAGTTCGCCCAGTCACCCTGGGCTTCCACGCCGAACACCCAGGCGGCCGATTGCCAGCGGTAGCCAATCTGGCCACCGGCCAAGCCGCCGGTCGCGTCATGACAGCCTTCGCGGAACACGGGCGCGACGGGGACGGCGAGGTTGTTGTTGATGTCCCAGCACTTGCGGGCCGAGCCGCCGCCGCCGTTGAGACCGATGTAGAAGCCGCTCCAGTCGTAGATCGCTGGGATCATTGCCGGCGCCTTGGTGTAAGGCGCTGCGGGCAGATCAGCGGCGCTTGCAGGCGCGGACAGGCTCAGCGCAGCAAACAGGCCGGCCGCACCCAGCAAGATCTTTTTCATTTCTCTCTCCGGCTTCCCACTTTCTCAGCGCTTCCGTTGGTCCCCAGAAGCGCCTTGACCTCAAGCTGCAAACCGCCCCAAGCGATCGCCAAATCCAGAGCAGATATAGCCCGATTCAAAAGTCAAAGCCGTCGCCCAAATGCAACACTCTGGCGGGAAGTGCGCAGCGGAAGTGAATGATTTGCTGGGATTTTCCCGGTCGCCAGCGGGTCGATCCAGGCTCCCAAACCGCCTCGGGCACGCCTGCAGGTCACCAGCTACCGTCGCGGCGGGAAACGCCTCAATTTCAACTGGAACAAAACTGGAACATTGGGGATTTCGGTGCTATATGTGGATAACGGCACGAGCTGTGCGGCCGCACAGGCGGCAAGCCCATGGCAAGCGTATAGGGTCGCGCCGAAAGATTTATTGGTCCGAGCTTAAGCGGGGAGTTTGAGCGGCGGCGTTTTCAGCGTGGAGAGTGGCGATGGCGGGAAGTGTGAACAAGGTGATTCTGGTCGGAAATCTCGGCAAGGACCCGGAGATCCGGCGAACCCAGGACGGCCGGCCGATCGCCAATCTGAGTGTCGCGACCTCGGAGAGCTGGCGCGACAAGGCGACCGGCGAGCGCAAGGAAAAGACCGAGTGGCACCGCGTGGTGATCTTCAATGAAGGGCTCTGCAAGGTCGCCGAGCAGTACCTGAAGAAGGGCGCCAAGGTGTACATCGAGGGCCAGCTGCAGACGCGCAAATGGACCGATCAGAGCGGCGTCGAGAAGTACTCGACCGAAGTGGTGCTGCAGGGCTTCAACTCGAATCTCACCATGCTCGATGGCCGCAGCGGGGGGGGCGGCGGCGGCTTTGCCGACGAGAGTGGCGGCGATTTCGGTGTCAGCGGGCCGGCGAGCACGCCGCCACGTCGCGTGGCCGCAGCCGGCGCGCGCAACAGCGACATGGACGACGACATCCCGTTCTGATGCGGGAGCGATCGGCTCATCCGGTTTCGTAAGCGAAACCGCGACCGCGCGAGGGGAAAGCTCCGATGAGGCTCCCAACATGAGTCTTGCGCCGCTGCTTGACGCTGCGCCTGCAATTCCCTTGCACGTGCACGCCTTCGCCGCGATGGCGGCCTTCGCGCTCGGGCTGGTGCAATTTGCAGCGCCGAAGGGCACGCTGCCGCACAGAACCGTCGGCTGGATCTGGGCTTCGTTAATGGTCCTTGTCGCGGGCTCTTCGCTCTGGATCCATCAGATCCGGTTGCTCGGCCCATGGAGCCCGATCCATCTGCTCTCGGTCTTCACGCTTGTGATGCTGCCGCTGGCGGTCTGGAAGGCGCACAGCCATCAGGTGGGCGCTCACCGCCGCATCATGATCTCTCTGTTCCTCGGCGCGCTCCTGATCGCCGGCCTGTTCACGCTGCTGCCCGGGAGGATCATGCACCAGGTCATTTTCGGCAGCTGAAGCGGGCGCTTTTCAGGCCTGCAAAACGCGCCTTTCCCGGATTCGCCGCACAGGGCGTAAGTCTCTGGAAAAACGAAGGGAAAAAGCGCCGCTTTTAAGCGCCAAAGGGTGGTTTTGGAGCCCCCGATGAGCTATATGATTCCCAAGAAAAACCACCTGGATTTCCCACTTGGCCGATAATGACGACGAGACGCCCGGCGAGCCGCCGGTGCCCTCAGATATTCGCCCCGTTTCCATCCTCGACGAGATGAAACGCTCCTATCTCGATTACGCCATGAGCGTGATCGTGGCGCGCGCGTTGCCCGATGCGCGCGACGGCCTGAAGCCGGTGCACCGGCGCATCCTGTATTCGATGTACGAGCAGGGGCATACGCCGGACAAGAAATACGTCAAATCGGCGCGCGTGGTCGGCGACGTCATCGGTAAATATCACCCGCACGGCGATCAATCGATCTACGATGCGATGGTGCGCATGGCGCAGGATTTTTCCATGCGCGTGCCTCTGATCGACGGTCAGGGCAATTTCGGTTCGGTCGACGGCGACCCGCCGGCCGCCTACCGATACACGGAAGCGCGCCTCACTCGATCCGCACTCGCGATCCTCGCCGATATCGACAAGGATACCGTCGATTTCCAGCCCAACTATGACAACTCCGAGAAAGAGCCGTCGGTTCTGCCGGCGAAATTTCCGAACCTTCTGGTCAACGGCGCCGGCGGCATCGCCGTCGGCATGGCGACGAACATTCCGCCGCATAATCTGGGCGAAGTCATTGATGCCTGCGTGGCGTTGATCGACAATCCTGCGCTTACGATCGACGAACTCATCAACATCGTTCCCGGCCCGGATTTCCCGACCGGCGGCATCATTCTGGGCCGTCAGGGCATCCGCTCGGCCTATCATCTCGGCCGCGGCTCGATCGTGATGCGTGGCAAGGTCGAGTTCGAGACCATCCGCAAGGAACGCGAGGCGATTGTCATCACCGAGATCCCGTACCAGCTCAACAAGGCCTCGCTGGTCGAACGCATCGCCGACCTCCACAAGGAGAAGAAGATCGACGGCATCGCCGACCTGCGCGATGAATCCGACCGCGACGGCTATCGGGTGGTGGTCGAGCTGAAACGCGACGCCATGCCCGATGTCGTCCTGAACCAGCTCTACAAGTTCACGCCGCTGCAGTCGAGTTTCCCGGCCAACATGCTGGCGCTCGACAACGGTCGTCCGCAGACGATGAACCTGAAGGACTTTCTGACGCTGTTCATCGCCTTCCGCGAACAGGTGGTGACGCGTCGTACGAAATTCCTGCTCAACAAGGCGCGCGACCGCGCCCACATCCTGGTCGGCCTTGCGATCGCCGTTGCCAATATCGACGAGATGATCCGCGTGATCCGCACCTCGCCCGATCCGACCACCGCGCGCGACACGTTGATGTCGCGCGACTGGCCGGCACAGGACGTCGCCGCCATGATCACGCTGATCGACGATCCCCGCCATCGTCTCGCGCCCGATGGCACCGCGCGGCTGTCGATGGAGCAGGCGAAAGCCATCCTCGATTTGCGGCTGCAGCGTCTGACTGCGCTGGGACGGGAGGAAATCTCCGAAGAGCTCGACAAGCTCGCGATCGAGATCGCCGACTATCTCGACATCCTGCGCTCGCGCGCCCGCATCCAGAGCATCATCAAGACCGAATTGGCCGAGGTGAAGGAAGAATTCGGCGCGCCGCGCAAGACCGTGATCATCGAGCAGGAAGGCGAGGTCGAGGACGAAGACCTGATCCAGCGCGAAGACATGGTGGTCACCGTGTCGCACGCCGGCTACGCCAAGCGCGTGCCGCTGTCGGCCTATCGCGCCCAGCGCCGCGGCGGCAAGGGCCGCGCCGGCATGCAGACGCGCGAAGAGGACTTTGTCAGCCGGCTGTTCGTGGCGTCCACCCATACGCCGGTGCTGTTCTTCTCCTCGCGCGGCCAGGTCTACAAGGAGAAGGTCTGGCGGCTGCCGGTCGCCGCTGTCAACGGGCGCGGCAAGGCGCTGATCAACATCCTGCCGCTGGAGCAGGGCGAGCGTATTACCACCATCATGCCGTTGCCGGAGGATGAATCCTCGTGGGCGCAGCTCGACGTGATGTTCGCCACCACCGGCGGCAATGTCCGCCGCAACAAGCTGTCCGACTTCGTCGATGTCCGCCGCTCCGGCATCATCGCCATGAAGCTCGACGAGGACGAGGCCATCGTCGACGTGCAGATCTGCACCGAGCGCGACGACGTGCTGCTGACCGCCGCCGGCGGCCAGTGCATCCGCTTCCCCGTCAACGACGTGCGCGTCTTCACCGGCCGCACCTCGATGGGCGTGCGCGGCATCGCGCTGCCCAAGGGCGACAAGCTGATCTCGCTGACCATCCTGCGCCACATGGAGGTCGACGCCGAGGAGCGCGCGGCTTACCTGCGCCGCGCCAATGCGGTGCGCCGCGGCGGCGCCGAGGAGGAGGCCGGCACCGACACCGAGGAGGCCTCCGGCACCATGGAGCTCGGCGAGCAGCGCTATGTCGAGATGTCGGCGGCCGAGCAGTTCGTGCTCACCATCAGCGAGAACGGCTATGGCAAGCGCACCTCGTCGTTCGAGTACCGCACCACCGGCCGCGGCGGCAAAGGCATTGTCGCGATGAGCGTGAACGACCGTAACGGCAAGCTCGTCGCCTCCTTCCCGGTGGAGGATTCCGATCAGATCATGCTGGTGACCGACAAGGGCCAATTGATCCGCTGCCCGGTCGAGGACATCCGCATCGCCGGCCGCTCGACCCAAGGGGTGATCGTGTTCGATACCGCCGAGGACGAGCATGTGGTCTCCGTCGAGCATATCGGCGAGGACACGGACAACGGCGAGAACGGCAACGGCGGCCATTGAGGCCGCCGTCCCTAAAGTGTGTTAAACATCAGCGCAAATGGTCAAAAGGAATATGCAACTTCGCGAGAGCGGTTTGCCAATTCTTCGCGACCCTTGCGAGCGAAGTTTTTTCCGGCGTGCCGTTCGAGTTCGCGACTAGTTTGACGTAGTTCAAGAAGAGATTTCGAACGGCGCGTTTCTCGCCTGGCTTCCATTCTGGAGCAGCGTCGATCCAGTTCAGGACTTCCATCACAGAGGGTCCGCCAGAAAGCGCGCCTTGTCCGGCTGGATGGGTTGGGACCGGCGAGAGATCAATATCAATTCGGTTGGTGTTTGCGCCTTCCAAACTCTCGATAACATTGCCAGGATACTTGTAGGTTGGATCATTTGTATAGACCTCAAATGGACCCGAAGAGGACGTCGAAAACTTCAGCTTAACACCCCATTCCTCATGAGGCGGATTGAGGTCCTTGGATGTATCATTGGTAATGAGCGTTCCTGTCGCCACATCGAACAATTCGAATATGATTCCGCTCACCTTTAGGACTGTGTTGGTCGTGTCGAAAATTCGAATTTCCTTTTCCATCGGCTAATCCCCTTTGGCGCTAACCTTCAACACAATCTCTTGTTCTCCCGCGGGGCCTTCGATCCGGAATTGGATACGCGCGGCGGTGCCTGCGAGCATGAGGTAAAGTCCAACGGGAGCCAAACCAATTCCCTTCAACGTGATGCGTTGAACGGTCGTGAGAAAAGGGACGCTGACCAGTTCACCGCGCGCGTCGCGATATTCGGCGATGCCGTCGATGATCCTCAGGTATTGATCATTGTCGGCAATCGCCGCAATTTCAATCGTAAGCTGGGTGAGAGGTCCTTTTGGCAATATCAGCTGCGGAAATCCTAGGAGAGAAACGCCGGGGCTAGCTGGTCTGGAAATTCTGTTGCGAGCTTCCGCCGCTGTACTGCGCGTTACGTCGATGGTAAATTCGTCGGTTCTCAGGGGCCTTATTCGTCCGCTTCGGATCAGAGCTAAGACCGTGCGGATGGAATTTTCGGCCGCGAGCTGACGCCAGTATTTCTTTTCGTCTTCTTGGCTCTTCAAATGATCAGCGTGATCGGAAATACCTTTGATCATAATCGCGGGCGTCGGAATTTCCCCGCTAAAGAAGGCGGCGTGGAGGACCCCCGCGGACTCCATCTCGGTGCCGAGGATCTTTCCATGCAGCGCCAGGAGTTCTCGCTGTTTTGCTTCCGATGCAATGACGAGCTCTCCTGACGCTACGGTGCCGAAGTGTACGCTCGGCTCATGGGCGCGAAGCGCGCTAAGGTGGGCCGCGTTTGGATCGCCTGACGCGGCTTCAGCTTTCCGCAGGGCGCTCGCCCGCGCTTCGTTTCGGAGCTTTGCCATCGTCGTGCCATCGATTGTGAGGGCTTGGGTCTGGCGGATAAGAATCATGCTGCAGGGATAGCCTTCAGGCCGGTATTGAATGCCCCCTGGCACGGCTTTGCCGGGCCCGTAGTAGAAGATTTGTTGGCTCACGATGACATCACCAAGACGCACATCCTTGCTGAACGACCCGGCGATACCTAGCAAGATGATGTAGGCGGGGTCCCAGCGATCTATAAGGTTTTGGGTCAATAGGTTTGCAGACAACGGGCCCATGTCTTTCTGGAACGTTGCCACCACGGTGTAACCAAAACCTCGGCTCGAATCGATCCGACCGCGGTACCAAACGTCGGTTTGCCTCTCGTCGGGTTCTTCTTTGAGAGCCGGGATTGCGGCTTTGAGGAGTTCAAACTCCTCGAGAAGTCCCGTGATGATTGCGAAATCGATGGATCGCATTTGCGCTACGCTTTAAATCTGGCCGATAGGCGAGCAAAGCGACCTTCGGTCCCTTGCTTGGCCGGTTACATTTCAGGACTTCACGAAAAATAACAGCTTTCACCCTTAGGGCAATCTTAAGTTGATGATCTCGTTCGACACCCGGAGGACGAGCACGTGGTGTCCGTCGAGCATATCGGCGAGGACGCCGAAAACGGCGAGAACGGCACGGCGGCCATTGACCGCTGTCTCCACCAAATCCAGAAGCGCTTAACCGCCGCGCGCAAGTTGAACCGAGACGCGGCCGCAGCCTTGGCGTATGATGGTCTACCCAATGCTTTCGGGAGAACGGCGATGGCGCGAGGTCAGGACACCGAGCCGGAAGGCCAGGCCAAGGTAATCGCCCTGAAGGGTCTAGAACCGTTCATGGCGGATGCGGCGCAAGCCTATAAGGCGTTCGTCGCCGAGCTGGCGCTTGGCCGCTACGATGTCTTCCTCTCTCATGCGGCGGCCGATGCGACAGAGGTGGACGCGCTGGCCGCGGAGATGAGGGCGCTCGGTCTCAAGGTCTATGTCGATCGCCTTGACGACACCTTGCCGGATCGCAGTGCAGTCAATCGCGAGACCGCCGACAGACTACGCGAGCGCATGCGCGCCTGCCCATGCTGATGCTGGCCGTCACCCGGCATTCCGCAAACTCGCGCTGGATCCCGTGGGAGCTCGGCTTCTTCGACGGTGCCGCAGGCGAAATCTTCGTCCTGCCGCTCTCGGACGACGTTCGGAATGCGGGATCGGGGATCGAGTTTCTCAATCTCTACACCTGGCTCGAGCCCGCGGCAGCCGCCAAGACACTCAAGTCGGAATCGGAGCGTCTGCGAAACGTCGTGCATCGCCAGGGGGAGATGCAGGTCACCAACGAACAGGCGCGCCAAATTGTCGAGTTGGGTCCCCAGGTGCTGCAGCATCCGCAGCTCGCGCTGCAGTGGCAGACTCAAATCCTGGAAGCAACCATCAAGCTGCAACAAGCCTGGTGGATCGCGCTGCAGCGCGCCTGGGGTTGGCCGCAAGGCAACGCGAAATAGCATTCATCTTCCGGTTGTGTTATCCTGCCTTTGCCACGATGAAGCTAAGGGGGAATCGCGATGCTCCGAGCAGGCGCACAGGTCATTTGCCGGTGGGAGGATCAGGCTGAAAATTTCAGGTGCGAGGCCTTTAACGGTCTCGCGCTTATGAATCCGGCGCTGGTAATCATCGCCCATTGCGGATCGCCTGCAGCGCAGGGCTCGGCTCGGACAATACGTGACGCTCTTGTCGGCGAATTAGTGGCGCTGGGTGCGACCGCCATAACACCGGCCTGCGGGTCTGGCGGCTGGGGCGACCTCACGAAATGCCATGCCCTTAACGAGCCGCAGTGCCAGAAATTATTGGTAATGGTGGGCGACGGCGATACCCGGTTTAAGGATTCGCCTGATCTCCAGCGATGGCACTCCGGGGATGCAACCTTTTTCGCCCTCCCCGTGTTGCCGGAGGTTGCACTTCTGCCGGTAGGTCGCTTGCGGTCGGCATTGGTCCGATTGTCGAACCTAATTTTCCGGAAAACGAGCCAGCAACAGGCCATGCGTCGGTCGGTAGGCCGTTTGCTGCCAGCGTGGGTCACGGCGCTGAACGTCGTCTTCTGGAAGGCGAGCCCGCGCGAGGCAGTACCGGCAATGCTGGCCCTGTCGAACATGACGGCCGTAGTCCCGAAGATCTTCGTCAGCTATCGCCAGACTGAGAGCGCGGCGTTGGCGATCCAATTGTTTGATGCATTGAGCCACGCTGGCTTTGACGTTTTTCTCGATCACTTCCGGATCCCGCCAGGCGTCAATTTCCAGTCGCGCCTGACGCAGGAACTCGGCGACAAGTCGATGGTTCTGTTCTTGGAGTTCGGCTACCTTCAATGACTCGGAGTGGGTGACATACGAGGTCAATGTGGCGAAGGCGTGCGGTCTTGGCGTGTACGCCTTGAATCTCTGCAATGCGCCCGAGGCGCCCGGTGTCGATGACGGCTTGCGAATGTGGCTCACGGACGCCAACTTCGTCGGCGGCAAATTCTATGCCGGAGCAGAACTGGACTTGACGACGACGCAGGCGGTGCTCGCAACGGTACGCACCGAGCATGATCGCGCCATCGTGCGCCGCCGACAGATCCTTGAGCAAGCGCTCGAGGGGGCACTTCTGTGTGAAGGCGGCAACCTGCCCGTTCGTTGTGGCAATGGCTGTCTGCAGGTTGACTCCGTCCGAGCCCCGGGCACGCGCTACATTGTGGCGCTGACCCCGCGCCCCCCCGACCTGCCGGACTTCCATCGAGTTCACGAACAGGTCGTTCAGCCGGCCAAAGGCATTGTCGTGGGGCTGTCCCGTCTGATGGAGCCGACACGTGTCCAGCGACTGGCATGGCTTTCGGGTGTGAGCAATTTGACGCTCAAGGATGAAGGCGAGATGCTGGACCTCGCACGGCTGTTGGTCACAGGGGCACTCTGATGCGTACTATCTTCCTGTCTGCCAGCGTGCCCTCGCTTGCACGGGCGGAGCGATTCCGTCGCGAGAAGTACTCTGCCTTCGAGATTGAGCAGGCGGTGACTAGCCTGGCACGTGCCGTCTTCACCCGCCGTGGCCGGCTAGTGTTCGGCGGCCATCCTACAATTTCGCCGCTTGTGAGCATCGTCGCAGGCGAGTACCGGGCGCCGATGCGAGCGGAAAGCCGCGAAGAGGCTCCGCGGGCTTCCGTGGTGATCTATCAGTCCGAGGCCTTCAGAGGGCATGCTCAAGAGGACAAGCTCCTGCTGTTCAAGCTCGGCCTGGCCGAGGTGCATTGGACCGAGGCGGTCGATGGCGAGCGCTTCGATCCGACTACGTCGCGCGACGGTCCGCCTTGCCCAAGGAGCGTTGACGCGATGCGTCAGGAGATGCTCACCAACTCAGGGCCTGATGCTATGGTTTGTATTGGGGGCATGGAGGGCGCGCAAAAGGAAGTTGAACTGTTCCGCCATCTGTACCCAGGACGAAAGATATTCGTGCTAGCGAACACCGGTGGGGCCGCCAGTCTTCTGGCGGACGAGCCAGCCGACGACGTCAGCGTGATCGATCGGGAGGTGCTCGACGAGGTGGAAAGCAGGCGTCGCGACCGTCGCCGCGATGGTCCCGAAGAGAGAATGGGCAGTGAAACCGCCGAGCCGCCCGCCGTGCCCTATCCCCTGATAATGCAAACGCTCGTGAGAAAGGTTTGGGGAGAAGAACCTGGGTCTCCGGAGCCCTTCTGGGAGCATGGCCGCTGAGTTGGGCTCGCGACCGGGCAAAGTTTGATCTGCTTATAAGGGGACCGGCCCAAATAAAAGCGGAGGCCAGGGCGCCCGCCTGACCTCCGATCAAGTCAACTTGGAGCTACAAAAACCCTTTCGCCCTATGGCGTGCGGTCAGCGGTGACCAGACGGGCCTGGCGGACCTCGGTCTTGGTCCCGACGGTGCGCAGGCAGGAAGCCTCGAAATTCGGCCAGGCGCGCTCCGAGCAGTCACGGCCGACCGGGTGCACATCAAGCCGGTTGCCCTTGGCGAGCACATGCGGGGTCGAGGCTTCGACCTGGGGAGCGAAGCCGGGAAGAACGGTGAGGGCTGCGGCGATGAACGCGGCAACAGCCACAGCTGAAAGAGCTTTGATCATGACGGTCCCCTGTCAGTGGCCTTTTGGCCTGTCGTTTGGTTAATGCCTTAGTAACCAAGAGCGGTTTCGCGTTGCCTTCGCGCGAAGCGAAAAATGGTTTCGTGGCGCGGCCAGTTTGTTTCGTCGCGGCGATCCGGACGAAACAAAGCCGGCCGGCTCAGGGGTAAAGACGCGGAAATCCGGCAAGGGTTCAAAGCGAAAGCGAAAATTAAAACCCCCGTGAGGGGGAACCGGCGCCGCTTGCCGGGGCTGGCGGGGCGGGGTAGGACCATTCCATGCCCCGTATCGCCTTCTATGCCGGCTCGTTCGATCCCGTCACCAATGGCCATCTGGACGTGGTCCGGCAGGCCGTTTTCCTGTGCGACACGCTGATCGTCGCGATCGGCGTCAATCCCGGCAAAAAGCCGCTGTTCTCGGTCGAAGAGCGCCTGACCATGATCCGGGACGTGTTCGGCCCGCTCGCCGCCAAGGCCGGCTGCAAGCTGGAGGCCGTCACCTACGACAATCTGACGGTTGCGGAGGCGCAAAAGCGCGGGGCGACGATCATGATCCGGGGCCTGCGCGACGGCACCGACCTCGACTACGAGATGCAGATCGCCGGCATGAACGAGGCCATGGCGCCCGAGGTCCATACGGTGTTCGTGCCGGCCTCGGTCGCTGTCCGCCCGATCACCGCCACACTGGTGCGCCAAATCGCCAGCATGGGCGGCAACGTCTCGGCCTTTGTGCCGGCTTCGGTCGCCGCGAGCCTTAAGGCGAAATTCAAGGGCTAACGCATGATCCGGAAAAGTGGGAACCGGTTTTCCGACCAGATCATGCGCAAACATTAGCTAACCTTCGTAAGAGTTGTAACGGGATTTGCGATAAACCTGTCGCTGCCCGGAATGCGCCTACCCCCAAAGATTCCATCGACCCGATCCGGAGTTTACATGACCCGTCTTCTCGCTTTCCTCGCAGCGCTGCTGTTTGCCGTCCCCGTCTTTGCCCAATCGCTGCCCGCCAATCTCGACAAGAAGAATGCGCTGGTGATCGACACCACCAAGGGCCGCATTGTCATCCAGTTGCGCACCGATATCGCGCCGAAGCATGCCGAGCGCCTCGAGCAGCTCGCGCGCGACGGCTTCTACAACAACGTGCCGTTCCATCGCGTGATGGACGGCTTCATGGCGCAGACCGGCGACGGGCAGAATTTCAACGGCACCGGCGGCTCGAAATATCCGAACCTGAAGCAGGAGTTTTCCAACGTGCCGTTCAAGCGCGGCACCGTCGGCATGGCGCGCCGGGGCGACAGCGTCGATTCCGCCAATTCGCAGTTCTTCATCTGCTTTGACGACGCGTCGTCCCTGAACAGCCAGTACACCGTGATCGGCTCCGTCGTGCAGGGCATGGACGTTGTCGACAAGCTGAAGAAGGCGCCGGCCGGATCGTCCAGCGGCACCGTCACCGACCCCGACAAGATGATCAAGGTCCAGGTCGCTTCCGACATGAAGTAAGGCGAAGAGGGATGCGGCGATGATTGCTTACAGGCGATTGATTCAACTGTCCGCCGCATTCCTCCTGATCGCTCTCGCGTCCGCGCAGGGGCAAGGCCAGCCTCAGCCGCAAGGCCAGCCCCATCACGGTCCTGGCGGGTCTCCCGTCAACTCGATCAAGGATGTGTTCGACAAGCTGTTCCACTGCTGGAAGCCGCCGCCGGTTTCCGCCGCGACCCCGATGGACATCACGGTCCGCTTCAGCTTTAACCGCAATGGCGAGATCCTGGGCAAGCCCCGGATCACCTATGAATCCACCACCGCCACCGACAATGACCGGCTGGTCTACCGCATTGCGGTAATGGAGGCATTGCAACGCTGCACGCCGATGCCATTTACAGAGACGATGGCCGGTGCGATAGCCGGTCACCCCTTTGCGGTCCAGTTCCGCAACCACCTTGAATCCCAAGAGAAGAGAGCATGGCTGCCACCGACAATACTTTGATCCTTGAAACCACCCAGGGCCCCGTCACCATCGAGATGCGCCCGGACCTTGCGCCCAACCATGTCGCGCGGATCAAGGAACTGGTGCGCGACGGCTTCTACGACGGCATCGTGTTCCATCGCGTGATCGACGGCTTCATGGCGCAAACCGGCTGCCCGCACGGCACCGGCACCGGCGGTTCCGGCAAGAAGCTGAAGGCCGAGTTCAACAAGGAGCCGCATGTACGGGGCACCGCGTCGATGGCGCGCGCCGCTAGCCCCGATTCCGGCGACAGCCAGTTCTTCATCTGCTTCGACGATGCGTCCTTCCTCAACGGCCAGTACACCGTCTGGGGCAAGGTGACTGACGGCATGGAGAACGTCGACAAGATCAAGCGCGGCGAGCCGGTGAAGGATCCCGACAAGATCGTGAAGGCGCATATGGCTGCGGATGCAGCCTGATCAGCCCTCCGGACGAGGCGCCAATGCCCTACTGAGTAGAGGGCTCCGGACACACGTTTCCCGCATGGGGTACGCATCTCGGCACCGGTCATGCGCCTTGTCTCGATGATGGCGTCGTAGGGCGAATTGATCGCCGCATTTGCCTTGCGAGCCTGCCGAACAGTTTGGCGTTTTCGGACATGCTGCGCATGTGAATTTGAAGGAGGGCAAGACCGTCCTCGAGCGCGGCGAATTGCTCGAGGAACTGTTCCTCAGTGAGCTCCTGTTGTGGGGAACTGCCTTCGTTTTCGTCGTAAGTGTCGATAAGGCATTTCATGATGATGCTCCTTTGTAGGCGACAATGAACCGCCTCATGGGATTTTTCCCTCATTCAGGTGCCCGCTATCGGAGGAGCGAGGCAGCTGCTTGTCCGGGTGGCAGCCCGCCTCTCCCCTCCAATCTGGCGATCACTCGACGACCAGGGCCGGCTTGAGGGCCACGGGCCGCGACAAATTGTAGAAATTGGGCGAGGTCGCCATTACCGCCTTGTGGACCTCGGCGAACTGCTCTTTTGTGCCGTTACCCTTGATACGGACGGTGTAGCTGAGGTTCTCGTAGCCCTGCGGCGCGGCAGGATCGATCCCGAGGAAACCGCGGAGATCGATCTCCCCGTCGGTTTCGATCGCCAGGCTTTCGAGCGTGATTCCGCGCACCGCGCACTGCGCCACGTATCCGACCGTCATGCAGGCGTTGAGCGCCGCGATCAGGTGCTCCTGCGGATTGGCGAAGCTGTTCGATCCGCCGAGCTCGCGGGGCTCGTCGATGTCGATCGAGAACTGGCGAGGCACCTGTGTTCCGCCGATGTCATAACTCTCGATTTCTGCGCGGCTCCGCGCCTGGCCCTGCCATGTCGTGGTGACGTGCCAGTTCGTCTTGCCTTTTGCGGGGTCGCGCCTGACGTCGTCGATCAGCGCAAACAGGTCGTCGACATTGATGCCGTTGACGACGGTGGGTTCGGCAGTTTTCGTTTGTGCAGACACAGTAAGTCTCCTTTGATTGGTGATGGTACGAGTTACGTTAGGACTATTGGAGCGTAGCGAGCGCCGACTGGATGCGCTGGCCCTGCTTCTCAGTGATCAGGCCGGAGAGCACTTTGCCGAAGTGCGGGTGCTGGGCGCCTGAATGGATGTATTGCCAGCGGTAGGCCTTGAGAAATGCGGCCTCGATTGTGCGCGCCTCCGCCTCGTGGACCGTGCGGCCGCACGTTGTCGTGAAGTAGCCCGCGTCGGCGTGGGACTGGGCCCGAAGGATGCCGTCCACCGCGGCGACCAACTCGATGAATTCGTCGACCGCGAAATCGCGCTGCTCCGCCGTTAGCCCGGCGTCGTGGCGCACCCACTCGAGTTCGTCGAGGATCGCGTGCTGGCTTTCCTCTTTCCAGTGAAAAAGGAACACGTCCTTGAACAGCTCGGAGAGCTGGGGATCGGCTTCGATGCTCTGACGATAGTGGAGCTGAGTGAACAGCTCGATATCCAGCGTCAGTGCCAACACCGCCCAGGTACTCTTGCCAAGAACAGCGCGCGCGACGGCGTTGTGGTCGACGTCGAAACGGTAGCCGGCAGGTAGAACATCACCGGCCATCGCGTCGACAAGACGGAACAGCGCCTGGTGTTTTAATTCCTCGTCGCTGAACCGCACCAGCGCCTCGAGCGCAACCTGGTCGCCGAACCAATGATCCTCGCTCAGTTCCAGGACCTTGGCGTTGATGAAGCGCTCGACCAGACCAAAAATATTGGCGTAGGTACGCCCCTGTATCTGACTGACGAAGCGCTTTTCATCGGCCGACAGGGTCGTGAACGCATCCGCCAGAGAGAGCCCGTCTGGAAGAAATTTGTGGGCGGTGTCGAAATTGCGCCCCCGGATCACATCCCTGTCGATGTCCCAACGAACCCGCTTGGACGTTTGAATGCAGCGCGCATAGCGTTCGTTGCTGTCGCAAATCCTATCAATTGCGTTCATCTTGTGCCTCTCCGGAATAGTGCGCCGACGAACATGGACGTACCGATCGGCTAGTGCAGCGATTTGTAAGTCGCCGGGCGGGCAGGGGTCTATGACCGCTCCGCCGGGAGACATGACCGAAACACCGGCTTCTGATAGGAAGACAGGCATGGACGCATTGTCGGATGTTTTGAGGGTGGCGCAGTTGAGGGGCGGCGTGTTCATGCACGCTGAAATTCTCGGCGCCATGGTGCATGGCTGCACGCGTCGCACCCGAACATTGCATGCCCGCTCTCGGGGCGGTTTCGCATCTGATACTCTATCACTACGTTGTTGAAGGTGAGCTTCATATCCGCCTCGACGGTGAGGATGGCGAGGGCATCATGCTTGGCGCTGGCGACGTCGTGCTGTTGCCGCGCAATGACCTGCACCTCGTTGGCAGCGACCTCACCCTGCCGCCTGTCGCGGGCAGCGAGGTCATCCAACCGCCCACCGAACGCGGGTTGTTCTCCATCCGTCATGGCGGTGGCGGCGCGGGCACCCGAATCATCTGCGGGTTCCTCGGTTGCGACAGCGCTGAAGGCAATCCGGTTATCTCGACCTTGCCGCCGCTGCTCAAGCTCGACGCCGAGCAGGGCGGAGCCGCGGAATGGATCCGCTCGACCTTTCAATATGCCGCCCAGGAGGTTGCCGCCGGCCGCCCGGGATCGGAGACCGTGCTGGCCAAGTTGTCCGAGCTGCTGTTCGTTGAAGCCGTGCGACGCTACGTGGAAGCCTTGCCGGAGGGACAGACCGGCTGGCTCGCGGGCTTGCGCGATCCTCATGTTGCGCGGGCACTGGCGCTGCTCCATCGCGACATCACCCGAGCCTGGAACGTGGAGGATCTGAGCCGTGAGGTCGGCCTGTCGCGCTCGGCGCTGGCCGATCACTTCACTCGGCTGATTGGCGTGCCGCCGATGAGCTATCTCGCCAGTTGGCGCATGCAGGTTGCTACCCAAAATCTCCGCAATACCAGCGCGTCGCTTGCGCAAGTCGCCGATAAGGTCGGCTACAGCTCCGAGGCCGCTTTTTCGCGCGCGTTCAAGAAGGCATTCGGGACTGCGCCGGCCACGTGGCGACGTTCGAACAGTTAGACAACGTTGAAGCCTGCGTATTCCACGACCTAATCAGGCTGCGCGGGCTCGACGCGCGACTGATAGACGAAGTCCGCTGCACAACCTCGAAATCTGTGCCGGTTAGTAGTTGAGGCGCACAAGCACGTCATTGATCGCAAAGGGTCCCGCGGCCGCGGCATCGCAGCCGCCGCTTCGCGTAAAGATGCAGGCAACGCCGTCGTCGCCCATGCTCGCGCAACTGCGGCGTGAAAAATCCGCCAAGGCGCGCTGCCGACCAATCGTTCGCGCCCGGGCAGCAGGTGGTAGGACGTGATGTAGAGCGCCACACCGCAGAGTTCGGGATCAGCCCGCAATTCCGCTGCCAGTCGGGCCATGCCGGTGCCGCGCATCCAATTGTCTTGCATCGGTTTCGTCGCTTCCGCCAGTCCCAGGGAGATCAGCACCCAGCCTCCGGCGACCACAGGCAGTGCCCAGGGACGCCACGCCGGCTTCTCGCGCATCATCTGGGCCCAATCGGCTGAGCCAAGCGCCGCTGCGATGATGAGCAAGGCAACCGACAAGAATATGAAGCGGTATTCCTTGTGTTCGATCGCGCTGTGAAAGGCGATGTTCGCGACCGCCGCGACGATCAGCTGCGGGGCATGTCGCCAGCCACGCCAGAGCGCGCATAGCAGCAGCAGCGTCGCTCCCGACCAGATAATCCAGAGCAAGTGGACGTAGGCGATCGCCGGCGCCACTCCGAATTCGGATGCCCGGTCATGCACCAGGTTCTCTTTGATATTCAGAATCAGCCATGCAAAAGGCACAACACCGTGTGCGATATCGACCATGGCGGCCAGCAGCAGAACAGCAAGCCCTCCGACGACCAACGGGATCGCGTTTCGCCACTGCCTCCAGCACGCCCCAAGCGCGAATACGGCCATGGCCGGCGCATACTGAAATCGCCAAACGAAAGCGAGAGCGAGCAGCCCGCCGCCGATAACAAGGCGCTTCTGCGAGGGGCCGCCCGTCAACAGCAAGGCGGCTGGCACGATGAGTGCTGTCGCCAAGGGTTCGCTTAACGTGTGCGGCGCGAAGTAGACGAGCTCAAACCAGATCGCGGCGACCAAGGCCGCAACGATCGCATGCGTTCGCGAGACCCGCGCGCCGAAAAACCAGGCACTGATGACGATCGACAGGGACGCCAGCGCGACGACCAAACGGGACACGATGAAGGCGCCTGCACCTCCCGGCGTGAGCCAGTCTCCCAGGACGACCGGCCCCACGAACAAGGTGGGCAAGAACCAGCCGCGAATGCCGTCGCGCCATTCCCAGGTGACGATCCCATCATGGCCGAGCATGCGCCAAGCCGGCTCCAGGTACTGAAATATCTCGTCGGGATGATTGACATTTGGCCAGAAGGCGATCGGCAGTCGGACTGCAACAGCCAACAACACCAACGCAAGCAGCGGATGAAACCGAGCGATGGATGTCCTGACTTTGACTGCAAGGTCGGGCGAAACGTCGGCGCTTGTGCTCGTCATTCTTCCGCCGGCCGTAGCTCAGGAGGGTTGGCAGCCCGTGGAGCGGCATATCAAGTGAACTCATACCTCCTAACATTTAAGGATGCGTGACCGGATGGAGCGCTCATCGCTGCCATTAGCTTGGTAGTGGTTCAGCCTGACCAATAAGATCGCTGGCGGCAACAGGTTCAGTGGCAAACTTCAGGGTTTTCCAGGCATTCATGCCGCCATACATTTCTTTGACGTCGAAACCTCTTTCAATCAATGGCACCGCGGCCTCAGCAGCCAAGCTGCACCACGTGTCCCAGCAGTAAAGAATCAGCGTCCGATCTTTTGGTAGCCGATCAATCCGGGCGAGAAGCGCGCTTTGAGGAATCTGAAGTGCGCCCGGTATGCGGTCAGCCAAGAGTTGCGCAGGTCCATTTCGGACATCCACAACGCAGACGCTCGAAGGAGTAGCCCTGATCCTTCTTAAAACATCAACTGGCGATATAGTGGCATCAAGCCTCGCCTTGAAATAATCCAATCTAGTCATTTCAGGCCCGCTTTCTGATTAGAAAATTGATGTATCAATCTATCAATCGAATTCCTTGTGATGTCTTGACCTAAATCAACCGATCAACCGACCACTTCCGTTTGGCACCAAGCAGACGTCTGAAGGCCCTGCCCGGATGTCCGCTTCCGACCGTAGTGCGCACATTGCCAAGTCCATGAGCGTCCCGGATATATTGCGTCCACGCCCTAGTTCGCGCTCAGCTGCCGCACCACGCCCATCCAGTCCTCGATGTGATAGGAGCGGATCATCCTGCCGTCCTGAAGCGTGTGTACGTCGATCGACATCACTTTGAACGACTTGCCGGTGTGCGGCGCGCCGAAGAATTCGCCCGCAGGCGTGCCGGTGGCTTCGCCGCGCACGGTGACCTGATTGCCGGATACCAGCACATCCTTGATCTGCCATTTGAGGTCGGGGACGGATTTCAGCCGCGCGCCAACGCCGGCGATGACTTCGTCGCGGGTGTTGCAGATTTCGTTGGTGCGGCACGATACCCATTCCGGCGCGGTGGCCTGCCGGATCAGATCGGCGCTGTCTTTGGCGAACTCGGCGTTCAGCGCCTGGTAGAACGGTGCCACGGCCGCGCGGGCGGCGTCCGCGCTCATTTCGCCGCGGGCGGCCGGTGCGGCGAGGATGGTGGCAAGAAGGGCGGCGGCAATTCGTTTCATCTCGGCCTCGGATCATCCGGTTGTGAGGCCTGCCGATATGGACGGAAATCGGTAATCGATCTAACAGGCTGCGGAAAAACCGGGTTCTGAGAGCGATTTTTTGATGTTTGCGCGGCGAACGGGCGGAGTGATGGGTGCGATGCGCGCTGCAGGGGCGGCATTGGTTGCGGTTTTGTCGCATTTGCGACACTCCAGGCAGACTCATCCCGTTGCTGCCAGGAGCTTGGGGATGCGAACGAGATTGTAGGCGGCAGCAGTCAGGACGAAGAACCACTCCACCAGGCCGCGGCGACGATGCCGGGTCTTGCGCAGACCGCCGACGGTCTTCATCCAGCCGAAGGGTTCTTCGATCCGCTTACGCTTGATGGTGCTGATGCGATAGCCGGGATGGCGGGTCGTGCGCGCGTCGATCGCGGAGCGGCGGTTGGCATTGTTCTGCGAGACGTGCGGCGTGCAGCCGCGTTTGCGGCAGCCGGCGACAAAGTCGGCGGTATCGTAGTTCTTGTCGCCGCCCACGGTGCTGCCGGGTTTGGCATTGTCCTTGATCATGGCGAGCGCGGTTGCGCGCTCCGCCGTGCCGTTGGCCTCGGTCAACCGTGCATCGACGATGAGACCGTTGCGGTTCTCGGTCATCAGATGCCCCATGTGGCAGAGCCTGGCCTCCTTGCCGGCGCCTTTGCGGAACAAGCGGGCGTCAGGGTCGGTGGTCGAAGAATGCGTGTCATTCTTGCGCTTCTCGCCATGGAAGTCGCGCTCTGCGTTGCGTCCGCCGCCGCCCTGATCTTTCCCCGACGGCGGATCGTCCTTCGGCACGAAGCTCTTCATGCTGGCCCAGGCCTCGATCAGGGTGCCGTCGACCGAGAAGTGCTCACTGGAGAGCAGTGTGTGGACCTGAGGCAGGTTCAGCACGCTGTCAAAGAACTTGGCCGCGATGTCGCCGCCGAGCAGCCGATCCCGGTTCTTGCAGAATACCGTCGCATCCCACACCTGATCATCCGCCGAGAGCCCGACGAACCAGCGGAACAACAGATTGTAGTCGAGTTGCTCCATCAACTGCCGCTCCGAGCGCACCGTGTAGAACGCCTGCAGCAGCAGCGCCCGCAACAGCCGCTCCGGCGGGATCGACGGTCGGCCGTCGCGCGAGTAGAGCCTGTCGAACTTGCGCGACAGTCCGCTCAGCGCCTCGTCGGCCAGCGCCCGGATTGCGCGCAGCGGATGATCGGCCGGGATGCGTGTGTCCAAACGGACGTAGCTGAAAAAGCCTTCCGATCGCTGATCTTCACCGCGCATCGCGTTCCTCAAATCAAAGGAATCAAGCCTATGCACAGAATCACACTCGAACCGGATCGCAAAACGACTTTTTCAGCAGCCTGCTAATGAGTAATTATAGCTCATCATGAATGAAATCGATTTACGCCATTTCGACCTCAACCTCTTGGTCGTGTTCGATGTTTTGATGACGGAGCGGAGCGTCACCCGCGCCGCCGACCGGCTCGGGCGCACCCAGTCGGCCGTCAGCCACTCGCTGTCGCGGCTGCGCGAGCAGTTCGGCGATCCCTTGCTCATCAAAGGCGGGGCGCGGATGCAGCCGACCGTGCTGGCGCTCGATCTGATCGAGCAGGCCCGTCCCATGCTCTCCGGCATCCAGCGCGTGCTGTCGCCGCAACATGTGTTCGATCCCGGATCCTCGCGCCGCGTGTTCCGCCTGGCGGCGCCCGATTTCATGCTGGCGCTGTTCACCGAGCTGATGACGCGGCTTTCCCGCGAGGCGGCCGGCGTTGCCGTCGAATGGACCGCGCCGCGCGAGCCGACCCTGCTCGATATCGCCGAAGGCCTGATCGACATCGCCATCGTGCCGTCGGAATTGCGCTTGCCCCAGGGCGTGACCGGTGAAGCCGCCGGAGCGCTCGGCTGGCGCTGCTTCGCGCGCGCCAGGCATCCGGCATTTGCCGACTGGAATGCGCAAAGCTGGGCACGCACCCCGCATCTGATGGTGCGGGTTGGAGATGCCGTGACAAGCCCGGTCGATGTTGCGGCATCGGCTGCCGGCCTGTCACGGACCGTCGCCGGGTGGGTTCCGAATTTTGGCGCGGTGGCGCCGGTCCTGGCCAGTTCCGACCTGCTGTCAACCTTGCCGGCGCTCGCCATGAAGGAGGCGCTGCGCGCCTACCGGCTGGAAAGCATGGAGGTTCCGTTTCCGCTTCCTCCGCTGCCGCATGCGATGGTCTGGTGCAGCGGCAGAAGCAGGGATCCCGGCCTGAGCTGGCTGCGCGATCGGCTGCGACCAATCGTCAAACGCAATTTCAGCTTTTCGTTTTGCGCATGATCTTTTCGGAAAACCGCTGCACACTTTTCCGGATCATGCGCTAGAAGGCGGCATGCGCACTGACCTCTTCGACTTCGATCTGCCGGCAGAAAACATCGCGCTGCGGCCCACGAGCCCGCGCGATGCCGCACGCATGCTGGTTGTGCAGGGCGACGGCGTGCTGCGGGATGCCGCCATCGCCGACCTGCCGAAATGGCTCGAGGCAGGCGATATCATTGTCGTCAACGACACCAGGGTGATCTCGGCGCAGCTTCGCGGCCGCCGCATCGGTCGCGCGACCGAGCCGAAGATCGAGGCGACCCTGATCAAGCGGCTTGACGGCTCGCGCTGGCAGGCGCTGGTCAAGCCGGCGAAGAAGCTAGTGGAGGGCGATCGCATCCGCTTCGGCAATGAGGGCAAGGTCTGCCTGCTCGGCCATCTCGATGCCGAGGTCGAGCGCAAGGGCGCCGACGGCGAGGTGACGTTGTCGTTCACCTTCCACGGACCCGCGCTGGACCAGGCCATCGCCGATCTCGGCAGCCCGCCGCTGCCGCCCTATATCGCCGGAAAACGCCCGCCCGACGAGCGCGACTTGAGCGACTACCAGACCATGTTCGCGGCACAGGAGGGCGCGGTGGCTGCGCCGACCGCGGGGCTGCATTTCACGCCGGCGCTGGAAGCGGCGCTGCATGCGCATGGCGTCGGCCTGCAGCGCCTGACGCTGCATGTCGGGGCAGGGACGTTCCTGCCGGTGAAAGCCGACGACACCGCAGGCCACAAGATGCATTCGGAATGGGGCAGCCTCTCCGCATCAACCGCCGCCGCGTTGAACGAGGCGCGCGCCAAGGGGGGCCGCATCGTCGCCGTCGGCACCACGTCGCTCCGGCTGCTCGAGAGCGCCGCACGCGATGACGGCGCGATCGCGCCGTTCGAGGGCGAGACCGCGATCTTCATCACGCCCGGCTATCGCTTCCGCGCGGTCGACGTGCTCCTGACCAACTTCCATTTGCCGCGCTCGACGCTGTTCATGCTGGTCTCGGCCTTCTCCGGCCTGGACACGATGAAGCAAGCCTATGCGCACGCGATCGCAGCCGGCTATCGGTTCTATTCCTACGGCGATGCGTGTCTGTTGTTTCGATCGCGGGAGCCGTAGGGTGGCAAAGCCAACGGGTCGGCGCGAAGCGCCGCCCGATGACAGGCTCCGCGTGCCCACCATGGTGCCGCGGGAGAGATGGTGGGCACGGTGCTTGCGCGCCTTTGCCCACCCTACGATTTGCGTCACGCCATCGCGCGCTGCGGCAGCATCTCCGCGATCTGCACGGCGTTGAGCGCCGCGCCCTTCAAGAGCTGATCCGCCGCTGCGAAAATCGAGATCGAATGGCCGGTGGGATCAGCAGAGATCCTGGCGGATGCGGCCGACCAGGACGTCGTCCTGGCCCGAGGCGTCGATCGGCATCGGGAAGTAATTGCCCGCGCGATCGTCGACCAGCCGCACGCCCGGGGCGCCGGCGAGGATGTTGCGGACCCGCGTCTCCGAGATCGGCTTCTCGCATTCGAAGGTGATGGCCTCGCAATGCGCGCGCAGCACCGGCACGCGCACGCAGGTGACGCCGACCGCGATGTTCTCGTCCTCGAAGATTTTCCGGGTCTCGCGGATGACCTTGGTCTCCTCGCCATTGTAGCCGGTCTCCGGATCGATCGCCGTGTCGTGGCTGAACAGGTTGAACGCGTAGGCGTGCGGCATCACCTTGGGCGGATAGACCTCGCCGCGCAGGTTCGCGCGGGTCGATTCCACCAGCTCTTCCATCGCGGCTGCGCCGGCGCCGCTCGCGGCCTGATAGGTCGCGATGATGACACGCTTGATGCGGTTCTGCCGGTGGATCGGCCACAGCGGCACCAGTGCGGTGATCGCCGCGCAGTTCGGAACGGCGATGATGCCCTTGTGATCGCGGATGCGGTTGCCGTTGACCTCGGGGATCACCAGCGGCACGTTCGGCTGCATCCGGAACGCCGAGGAGTTGTCGACCACGACCGCGCCCGCCTTCACCGCGATCGGCGCGTAGGTCTTGGCAATGCCGCCGCCGGCTGAGAACAGCGCGATGTCGACGCCGGCAAAGGAGTCGGCCGTGAGCTCCTCGATGACGATCTCCTGGCCGCGGAAGTTGAGCGTCTTGCCCGCCGAGCGCGCGCTCGCCAGCGCTTTCAGCTTGCCCACGCGAAAGCCGCGCTTGTCCATGGTGGCGATGAACTCGCGACCGACAGCGCCGGTCACGCCGGCAATGGCAACTACGGGATCGTCGCTCACTTTGCTCTCCTTCGGGTGATGCTTCAGGCAATAAAAAAGCCCCGGACCTGCATCAGGCGGGGCTTCGGTTCGGATGATATGCGGCCGTTAACCTATTCGCGCACGACTCCCGAAGCCCCAAAAGGCTTGCCGGTTTTCGTGGCGGTTTTCACGGTCATCATGGCGCGGGACCATATGGGCAGCGCAAACGCGCCGTCAACGGCTTTTGGGCCGGCGTCAGCGCGGATCGAGGTTGCAATGAACGCATTCCTTACGCGATAAGCCGCCCCATGAACCTTGCCAATATGAGCCTTGCCAATCACTTTGAATTGCTTGCGACCGACGGGGGCGCCCGCACCGGCCGCCTGGCCACGCCGCATGGCGTGGTGCGCACGCCCGCCTTCATGCCGGTCGGCACGGCCGGCGCCATGAAAGGCATGCACTGGCGCGACCTGCGCGCCGCCGGCACCGATATCGCGCTCGGCAATACCTATCACCTGATGCTGCGGCCGACGGCGGAGCGCATCGCCGCCCTCGGCGGCCTGCAGAAATTCACCGGCTGGAACGGCCCGATGCTGACGGATTCCGGCGGCTTCCAGGTGATGTCGCTGGCCGATCTGCGCAAGGTCGGCGAGCACGCGGTGACCTTCCGCTCCCATATCGACGGCACCAGGGTCGAGCTGTCGCCGGAGCGCTCGATCGAGGTGCAGCGTCTGCTCGGAAGCGACATCGCCATGCAGATGGACGAATGCGTGCGGCTGCCGGCGGAGCAGGCCGACATCGAGCGGGCGATGCAGCTGTCGCTGCGCTGGGGCGAGCGAAGCAAGCGCGCGTTCGAGACCGCGCCGCCCGGCACCATGCTGTTCGGCATCGTGCAGGGCGGCGACGTGCCGGAGCTGCGGCACGCCAGCGCACGCGGCACTGTCGCCACCGGTTTTCACGGCTACGCCATCGGCGGGCTCGCGGTCGGCGAGCCGCAGGCCGTGATGCTTGCGATGATCGAGGAGGTCGCGCCGCATTCTGCCGGCCGACCGGCCGCGCTATCTGATGGGCGTGGGCACACCGGACGATCTGCTGGAAAGTGTGCGGCGCGGCATCGACATGTTCGATTGCGTGATGCCGACGCGCAATGGCCGCCACGGCGTCGCCTTCACCCGCCACGGCCAGGTCAACCTGCGCAATGCGCGCCACGCCGACGATCCCAGGCCATTGGACGAGAGCAGCGACTGGCCGGCAACCCGCGAGACCTCGCGCGCCTATCTGCACCACCTCGTCAAATCAGGCGAGACGCTGGGCGCGATGCTGCTGTCGGAGATCAACGTCGCCTATTACCAGCGCCTGATGGCTGACATCAGGGACGCGATCTCGCAGGGGACTTTCGAGAATTTTTGCGAAACGACGAGGGCCAACTGGGAGCGCGGCGACATTCCGCCGCGTTAAGCCACCAGGCTAGTTGCAAGCAAAACGCTTCAGCGCATGCTTGGTCACGAAGCCGTAACCGCAGGTGTCACAGGTCCAGAGATAGCTGATGATGTTGTCCGTGAGGTAGGCGGACGCTTCGGCAGCCACCATCGAATCTGCGCAGACCGGACAGGTCGGCAGAGCGCTTCCGCGCGGATCGGCGGTGTGTGTGACGGTCGACAGGACTTCAGCAACTGCTGACATCGTTGACCCTCCTTGCGTGCCAAGCTTGAGCTCTACCACACACTACACTGAAATGTTTGACGATGCCGCAACATAAATGCGTTCGTTTTGCGTAACTGGATCAAATAAATTTTGCGATGCAGCGAGTTGTGATTTCGCGCGAGCTGCGCATGGCTTGCCGACGAGTGACAAGTTGTCGCGCATTGCCAGCGATTTTCGTTACATTTGACTTAAGCATGGCGCGCTTGTCGTCACGCGTGCAGTGCAACCGAAGGCGCCTGCTTGATTTCGTCCAAGCACCGATCCGAAAGAATGAAACACGCAATTGCCACTTGCGCGTCGGCACGGGCTGCCCCTAAGTCCACGGATCAACCAACTCCACGTACATTGCCAAGAGGGAGATCGCCATGAATGCGCCGTCCGTTACGCCTGTCGCGCACCGTCCCGGCCGTGGCCGGGTGTTCGACTCCATTGTCGACGCCATCGGCGACACGCCGATCGTGCGCCTGCTGAAATTGCCGAAAGCGCGCGGCGCCAACGCGACCATCCTCGCCAAGCTCGAATATTTCAATCCGGCGGCGAGCGTGAAGGACCGCATCGGCGCCTCCATGGTCATCGCCATGGAGAAGGCCGGGCTGATCAATGCCGACACCACCCTGATCGAGCCGACCTCGGGCAATACCGGCATTGCGCTGGCCTATGTAGCGGCCTCGCGCGGCTACAAGCTGAAGCTGGTGATGCCGGACTCGATGTCGATCGAGCGGCGCAAGATGCTGGTCGTATTCTCGGCGCCGAGCTGGTGCTGACGCCGGCCGCCGAAGGCATGAACGGCGCGATCGCGAAGGCCGAGGAATTGCAGCGGACCACGCCCAATTCGGTGATCCCGCAGCAGTTCAAGAACCTCGCCAATCCGGAAGTGCATCGCCGCACCACCGCAGAGGAGATCTGGAACGACACCGGCGGCAAGCTCGACGTCTTTGTCGCCGGCGTCGGTACCGGCGGCACCATCACCGGCGTCGGCCAGGTGCTGAAACCGCGCCTGCCGTCGCTCAAGGTGGTCGCGGTCGAGCCGGAGGAAAGCCCGGTGCTGTCGGGCGGGACAGCACTCGCCGCACAAGATCCAGGGCATCGGCGCCGGCATCATCCCTGACATTCTCGACCGCTCCGTGATCGACGAGATCGTCAAGGTCAACAGCGCCACTGCCATTGAGATGTCGCGCGCGCTGGCGCGCACGGAAGGGATTCCCGGCGGCATTTCCTCGGGCGCCGCGATCGCCGCGGCGATCGAGCTCGGCAAGCGGCCGGAAAACGCCGGCAAGACCATTCTCGCCATCGTGCCGTCATTTGCGGAGCGCTACATCTCCACGGTGCTGTTTGAAGGAATTTGAAATGGCCGACCAACCGCGACGCCCGAGGACACTGAACGACGCCCGTACCGAAGCGGAGGCCGCGTTCAAGAAGGTCACCGCCAAGGTCGCCGAGGCGCCGCCGAAGAAGAATACGGTGCCGGGTGCCAAGGAGCAGGTGACGCTGCGCCTCGACCAGGACGTGCTGGAATATTTTCAGGGCGGCGGCCCGGGCTGGCAGGACCGCATCAACGACGCGCTGCGCAAGGCGGCGGGGAAATAGGCTGAAGGCGGATCGACAAACAAAAAGCCCGGCGCGAGCCGGGCTTTTCGTATTCGTGGTCCGCTCGATCAGCGGCGCATCATGCCGCCCAACATGCCGCCGACCATGCCGCCCATGAAGGCCCCGGGGTTGGCACCACCGCCGCCGCCTCCACCGCCGCCACCGTGATATTGACGGTTGCCACCGCCACCCCCGCCGCCGCTGGGACGACGAGAGGGGCGGTCGGAATCATCGGAGGTGGTCTGCGTGGTCGCAACGATTTCACTGAGCAGCGCCTTGTGCTGGAGCTTGTTGAGATAGCCGCTCGAGGGATAGCCGCGCGCGGCCTGCCAGCGCTTGATCACCGTGCGGGTGTCGTCATCGAACTTGCCGGTGACCTTGGTATCGAAGCCGATGCCGGTGAGCCGGCGCTGCACGTCGCGGCGCTGGCCCTTGTCCAGCCCGATCTGGTCCTCGGTGAGCTGGGTGGCGTCTTCGGTGAAGGTCGCGGGATCGACGGCGGCCAGATTGCGGGTCATGTCCTTACCGTTGGTGTCCTTGGCGGTGTCCTTCGGTCCGCCGCTCTGGAGCGAGGCGATGCGGGCCAGCGCCAGCGACTTGAACTGGCCGTTCGGATAGTTGGTGACGTAAGCGTTGAGCTCTTCGGGCTTGTTGGAGTCCTTGACCGAACGCCAGAACTCGAGCTCGACGTCGGTGCCGGCGCTCGGCGCGGCTGCAGGAGCAGCCGTCGCATTCGCTGGTGCTACTGCCGCGGTCTGCACTGGTGCCGGGTTGAGATACACCGCGCCGGTCAGGTTGGTGTGGCCCCAGGGCAACTGACCCTTGCTGGTCTCGTCGTTGACCTGGGCGCGGACCTCGGTCATGGCCTGCTGGATCTCGATGCCCGGCTGGGTGATGTGGGCGATCAGCGCGCGGGTGAACGGCGAGTTCTGGCCGTCGGTGCCGTCGAGTGCGGTCTGGCCGGGGCCGGTCGCGAACGCGATCAGCGTGCCTTCGCCGGATTTCATTTCGGCGAGACCCTGGCCGACGGAGACGCTACGGGTCGCGGTTGCCTTGATCTTGGCGGCGAACGGGTTGTCGCGGCAGGCATCGAGGAACACCAGCTTGACCTTGGCGTCGCCCATGGTCTGGTCGAGCGTCAGGTCGATGTTGATGGCCGCGCCGAGCTTGACGTCCATCTCCGACTTGATGTCGGCATCGACCGGCAGCAGGTAATTGGAGCCGGAGATCGCGATGCCGTGGCCGGCATAATAGAACACGGCCACGTCGGCGCCTTGCGCGCGCTTGCCGAAGTCGAGCAGCTTTTCCGTCATCTTGTCGCGGGTGAGGTTGGTGCCTTCGACCACCTCGAAGCCGACATTGCGCAGCGCGCCCGCCATCGCCTTGGCGTCGAGCGGCGGGTTCGGGAGCTGCGCGACATTCTTGTAGGCGCCATTGCCGACGACAAAGGCGACGCGCTTGTCGGCGAGAGCCGACTCCGCGCCGAACAGCATGCAGAAGAGGGAAACAAGGAGGGTCAGGTAGCGCATCTGAAATCCCCTGGGCAGAATCGAAAAGGTAAAGCAGCAACCGCCTCAAGCTGTCAGTTTACACGAAAAAACCCTTCGCCGCGCCACAAAAAAATGAGCCGGTGCCCAACTCTTGAAGCCACAGGGGATGGTGCGTCTTGCCGCGGCCAAACTCAGGTCTCCGCGCCGGCGGGGACCGGCGTATTTGGCTTCAGGTTCAACAGATTGCCGGTCAGGATCAGCACCGCGCCAAGCACGGTGAAGAGGTCGAGTTGCTCCGAATAAAGCAGCCAGCCGGCGGTCGCTGTCAGGGGAACCCGCAGGAAATCCATCGGCACGACCACGGTCGCATCCGCATACCGCATCGCGCTGGCAAGACAGTAGTGCGAGAAGGTGCCGCAGATTGCGATCACGACGACCCAGAACCAGACATAGGCCGACGGCCAGGCCCAGACGTAGAGGGTCGGAATAAGTCCGGCGACGCCCTGCACCACGATCATCCAGAAGATGATCGCGAGCGCACTTTCGGTGCGGGTCAGAGATTTCACGAGCGCCATCGAGACGCCGAAGCCGACGGCGGCGGCAAGCGCAATCAGCTGGCCCGGATTGACCTCGCCCGTCGCGGGCCGGACGATGATAACGACGCCGACAATGCCGAGCACGATCGCGGCCGCCTTCCAGGCCGTGATGCGCTCGCCAAGGAAGCTGGCGGCGAGGATCGCAGTCCAGATCGGCATGGTGAACTCGATCGCCACCACCTGGCCGATCGGGATCAGCGTCAGTGCGAAGAACCAGCCGAGCTGCGCGGCGTAGTGCACGAGATTGCGCCCGATATGCTGGGGCAGCCGCCTGGTCGTCATGCTCGCGAAGCCGCCATTGCGGTAGACGAACGGCAACAGCAGGCAGAAACCGATGACCGAGCGGATTTCCATCAGCTCGAAGACATTCATCTCGCGCATGCTCTCGCGGCCTGCGACCACCATCACCAGCATCAGCGCCAGCCATCCGGCCATCCACAGCGCGGCCATCGGTTTGGAGGGGGTGGGTTGCATCGGTTTGCCTGGAAGGGGATTCGGGGTGGGCGAGGGCTGCGATATCGCTTCCCCCGGGGCAAGTTGCAATGCGCAATTGCAAGGGGGCAGCGATGCGCAACGCCGAAAATCGAGGTGAGAGCGGCCACGCTTTCGGTGCTACGTAATTTCTTGTCATCCCGGGGCGACGCGTCAGCGTCGAAATCTCGAGATTCCGGGTCTGCTCCTTCGGAGCATCCCGGAATGACAATAGAGGGAGGAGACCAAGATGCGCATCCTGCAACCGGCCGAATGGTCGAAGCCGCGCGGCTTCTCACATGGCGTCGAGTTCAGCAGCCCCGGCCGCTGGATCGTGCTGGCGGGCCAGACCGGCGGCGACGAGAAGGGCGAATACCCGAGCGAGATGGCCGCCCAGGTCGGTTCCGCGCTGAAGCGGATCATCAAGCTTTTGGGTGAGGCCGGCGCTGCGCCTGAGCACATCGTGCGGCTGACCTGGTATCTCACCAGTCGCAGCGAATATGAGGCCGCAGGTCCCGGCATCGGCGCCGCCTGGAAGGAGACGCTCGGGCGCAACTTCCCGCCCTCGACGCTGCTTTATATTGATGGCCTCGTCGATGTCAGGGCCAAGGTCGAAATCGAAGTCACCGCCTTCGTTCCCGCAAGCTGAGTGAGTTTGGAAAACATGACTGACCGCGCGACAACCGCCGATTTCGTCACCGGCTTTGCCACTGGATGGCCCGAGCACGAGCCAAGCATCCTGGTGCTGTCACTGACCACGCACAAGGGCGTGCAGGATTTTGCCTTCACCAAGGAGCAGGCGCTGCTGGTGGCAAAGACCATGACGGAAACCGCCAAGCGCCTTGCCAAGCCGAAGACGAGCTAGACCCAAAAATACAAGAAGCAATCTGGTTGCTCGGATTGCTTCGCTTTCCGGAACTGTTCGGGAGCTATTTCGACAGCGAGATCGCGGCGCCCCGGAACTGGTTATCGGCCGCCATGCTGATCGACTGCTTGTTGCCGGCGGTGCGCAGCGAGATGTTGGCATTGAAGCCGGCTGCAGAGGCGACGACCTGGAAATTGCCGCCGCCACCACGGCCCTGCAGCGTGCCGCTGACGGCGCGGCTGGCCTCGCTCCAGGTTCCCGACACCACGCCGTGTTCGTCGACGACATTGGCCGAGAGCTGGAACTTGTAGGAATCGCTGGCGCAGGTCAGCGTCATGGTCATGTTAGGGCCGCCGACGTGATAGGAGGCGCGGCAGCGGATGCGCTCCTTCGAGCCGTCATCGAGGGTGACGATGCCGCCGCCGGCCCAATTGCCGGCCATGCCCGCGAACGGCCCCGACTGCGCCTGTGCGGTCGCGCCGAACAGGGATCCCGCAAATAAAACGGCGGCTGCCATCAGCAGCCGCCGGATCACGACCAGTGCGTCGTCTATTGTGTTGGATTTATAGGCGCGATGCCTGCCACCTGCCGCTGCAAGGTATGCCACCTGAAGCCCCATTCCACTTTCCCGATCCGGCGTTGCCGCTGAGTTGTCCGTTTGCAAAAGCACCGTTGATCGAGACCCGAACAACGCCCTCACGTCCGATGCTGCCGGAGACGTTGGCTCCTGCGGCAGAAATCTTACCTTCGCTCACCGTCAGCGTCGAGTTAGCGCTGTGTTCACAACTGCCGCTGTTTGTCACAATGGTGACACTCCAGGTACCGTCGAACGGCTGCTGGGCGAGAGCCGGAGTGACGGCGGAGCCGGCGAGGGCACAAACAACAAAAAACTTACCAATGCGATTAAGGCGCATGAATCATATCCCGATTTGTGTGTGAGATGGGAACGGCTTAAATGCACCAATTGTGTCCAAAGTTTGCCGCGCCGCAGCATCACAGTTTGTTCCTGAAGTTCCAAACACTTAGAGGTGAGTTCGGTTCCCTGCCTGGAACGTCATTTTGTTCCCGCGGGGTAACTTTCGGCACCGGCGGGGCAAGCGGGGATGCGATTAAGGATTAATGCGGGGCCAGCGCCGGGGCCCTGGTCGCGAACTGCTCGTCCTGGGGTTTTGCCGGTAGCGAATGGTGGGTCTTGGCGTAGTCGATGACCTCGCCGAGCAGCTTTTGCCCGAGTGGCGCCAGCGCCCTTTCCCACAGCTCGCGCGCAGTCTCGCCCTTCTTCACAAAGCACCATTCCTGGGCGGCGATGGCGCCGGCATCCATGCGCTCGGCGAGGTGATAGACGGTGCCGCCGGCAATCGGATCGCCTTCCTTGATGGTCCATTCCACCGCCGCCAAGCCGCGATGCCGTGGCAGGAGCGAGGGGTGATAGCCAATCCCGCCGAGCTTGGCCGCGGCGAGGGCATCCTTGCCGACCCGGGCATGGCTATGGGCAGTAACGATCAGGTCGGTGCGGGGCGCGATCTCGGAGGCCACGACCAGCTTTGGATCTTTCTGGACCGCGACTTCGATGCCGGCGGCCTTGGCCGCCGCCGCCAGCCGGTCCTCGGCGTCGTGCACCACCACCCGGGCGATCTCGACGCCATGCGCCTTCAGCATGTTCAACGTCGTCACGCCGAAATGACGGGAGCCGACAAGGGTGATCCGCATGGGTCTTGTTTCCTTCGCGGGGTGTCCGGATGGCGCGTCGATAACACGAAGCCCACCTCTCTGACCCCTATGGTGCAAAAGCGGGAAGGTTATCAACAAGGCAGGCCGCAGACTTGCCTTGGCATGCCAGCACAGACGCGTCAAAGCCTTGTACCGCGCCCAAAACTGCTATGATTTCTGGCTGGAGGTCATGGGTTGGGGCATTTCAGACGGCGGCAATTTCTCGGCCTGTTGGGCGCCGGCTTCGCGGCCTGGCCGCTCGGTGCGAGTGCGCGGCGGAAGCCACTCGCGCGGAAGCAGAAGATCGGTTTTCTCACCCTCGACAGTGCCGACACCCAGTTCTTCCTGAGCGGGCTCACGGCGGCGCTGCGCGATCTCGGCTATGGCGAAAGCGCGCTGCATTTCGAGGTGCGGTCGGCGGAAAACGCGACGGAGCTGCTGGCGCTGGCGGCCGAGCTCGATGCAATCATGCTCTCCGCCGGCCGAACCTGACGCAGGCGTCGAGAGGATGGTGCAAAAAGCAGAAGCCATGCTGGTCCAGCCCGGCATCGCCAGGCAGCCGTTTGCGGAACTTGCGCTGAAACTGAAACTTCCCTCGGTCTCGCCCAATCCACGCTTCGTCAATGCGGGCGGGCTTGCGTCCTATTCCGCGGATTTCGGCGAAGTTCCGCGCCGCTGCGCTACCATGGTCGTGGAGATATTGAAGGGCAACAAGCCGGCGGATTTGCCGGTCGAGCTGCCCGCCAAATTCTGGCTGGTGCTGAATCTCAAGACCGCGAAGCTATTGGGCCTCGACGTCGCGCAAAGCTTTCAGACGCGCGCGACCAGCTGATCGAGTAATACGACGGTCACTGGTGCGGCGCCGAAAGGCAATATTTCCGCTAATCCGTCAAACAGTGCTGCTCGCGCAGCAGCCAGCTATTGATGATGTGCCACTTGTCGCGTCCCCTGGACTGGAAATCCAGGAGATCGGAGTTGTTGTCCTGAAGTTCAAAATAGAATTTCAGCGTGTCACGTCCAGTGGCGCTGCCGGGGTCGACGGACTGCGTCTGCAGCCATCGCTCCCACTCCTGGACGATCAGAATTTTCGCTTCCTTTTGCTTCATGTTACGCGCCCCATTTGCGAGCCCTGGCGGGCTCAGGTAGTCGCGCTGGTTTTAAAATAGAACGCAAGGGGCGGCGCCGTTCGGCACCACCTTGGCTATGCGCCCCAAACACTGCTGCTTGCGCAACAGCACTTCCAGATGCGGTCCCCTGAAGCCGCATCGAAGGTCTCGGGCTGCCGCCGCGCCGATTCCTCCTCACTCAAATCTGACAGCCAGAATTTAAGCGTTCTGAAACAATGGGCCAAGAATCGTGGCAACAGTTCGCTCAAAACAGGAATGCAGCGAACTATTTTAGCCCTGTGTCTGCGGAGCCGCCTCGCGCTTGTCGGCCGGCCCGTCGTCGCGCGCCGTTCGGGCAGCCCCGGAATGCCGTTTTTCCAGCAGTGGCCCTGCCTCGCCCTCGAACAGGATCCGCGCGGCCGCGCCCTCCAGATCGTCATATTGGCCGTTTTTCAGGGTCCACATGAAGGAGGCGAGCCCGACCAGGCCGAGTCCGATCGCGATCGGGACAAGGAAGAAGAAGTCGATCATTCGGCCGCTCCCGCCAGCGGTGCGGCGGCGACGCCGCCTGGTCCGGGCTCTTCGCGCCAGCGTCTTGCTCGCGGGCCGAGGCCAAGCCGCAGCGCGTTGGCGACCACGACGACCGAGGAAGCCGACATGGCAATGGCCGCCAGCAGCGGCGTGACCTGGCCCAGCACGGCGACCGGGATCGCGACGACATTGTAGGCGATCGCCAGCGCAAAATTCTGGCGGACCAGGCGGGCGGCTTCCCGTGCAATGGCGGCGGCCTGCGGCACGGCCTCGAGGCTTTCGCGCAGGAAAACCAGATCGGCGGCGTTGCGGCCGATGTCGGCGGCCGAGCTTGGGGCGATCGAAACATCGGCGGCGCGGAGCGCCGGCGCATCGTTGATCCCGTCGCCGACCATCAGGACGTTGTGGCCGGCGCCCTTGAGCTGCGCGATGTGCAAAACCTTGTCGGCCGGCCGCGCGGGCGCGGTGCAGGGCAGGCCAAGCCGGCCCGCGACCTCGCCTGTCCGCGCCGCACTGTCGCCGGAGAGGATTTCAAGACGAAGGCCGGAGTGTTCCAGCTCAGTGACGGCTTCCCGCGCGCCGGCGCGAAGCCGGTCCGTCAGATGGAAGGCGGCAACGCAGGCGCCGTCTTCCGACAGCGCGACGGTCGCGTTTTCCGGCACGCCATTGCCGGCGCAAGCCCAGTCCGGCCGGCCCAACCGATACACGGACGGCCCAAGGCGCGCCTCAAGGCCCGCGCCGGGATGTTCCGTGATCTCATCAAAGACGACCGGCACTCGGCCATCGCCAAGCGCGGCCAAGCCTGATGACAAGGCCAATGAATAGGGATGACGCGAATGGGCCGCGAGATCGGCTGCAAGCGCCAGCTTGGTGCTGTCGACATCGGCTTTGGTCTCAAGCTGCGCCCGGCTTGCGGTGAGCGTGCCGGTCTTGTCGAAGACGACGGTATCGATGGTGGCGAGGCGCTCGAGCGCGCCGCCATCCCGGACCATGATGCCAAGCTCAAACAGCCGCCGCGCCGCCACCACATGAACCATCGGCACCGCTAATCCAAGCGCGCAGGGGCAGGTGATGATGAGAACGGCGATGGCAATGGTGATGGCGCGGTGTGCGTCGCCAGTGGCGATTATCCAGCCGAGGAAGGTCAAAAAGGCCGTGACGTGGACGACCGGCGCATACAGCCGCGCCGCGCGGTCGGCGATGCGGCGATAGGCGGAGCGGCCGCTTTCGGCGGCTTCCATCATGGCGATCATCTCGGCGAGGAATGATTCCTTCGCCGCTGCGGTCGCGACGATGGTCAGCGGCCCGGTCAGATTGAGGATGCCCGCCTGCAACTCCGTGCCTTCGGTTGCCTCCTGCGGCGCGCTCTCGCCCGACACCAGCGAGCGGTCGAGCTCGGAGCGGCCCTTGACGACGCGGCTGTCGACCGGCACGCGCTCGCCCGCTGCGAGCAGCAGGGTCATGCCCGGCTCGATCTCGTCGACGGGGAGATAGATGGTCGTGCCGTCGGCCCCGAGCACCTGGGCGCCGCGCGCGGCGAGCCGGGCGAGCCCGCTCACCGCCTGCCGCGCGCGCTCGCGCATGAGGTGGTCGAGGGTGCGTCCGATCAGGAGGAAGAACAGCAGCGAGACCGCCGCATCGAAATAGGCGTGGGGGCCGTGCTGGATGGTCTCGTACAGGCTCATGCCGAAGGCAAGCCCCACGCCGATCGAGATCGGCACGTCCATGTTGGTCTGGCCGTGGCGCACCGCGCGCCAGGCCGAGCGGAAGAACACCTGCCCCGAATAGGCGAGCGCCGGCAGCGCGATCAGAGCGGAGATCCAGTGGAAGAGGTCGCGGGTCGGCCCTTCCGCGCCCGCCCAGATCGAGACCGAAAGCAGCATGATGTTGCTGGCGGCAAAGCCGGCCACAGCCAGCGCGCGCAACAATTCCGACAGCACGGGGTCCTGGCGCTCCGCGCCCATGTCGTAGAGATGGCCGGCATAGCCGATCGCGCTCAGGGCGGAAATCATCGGCGGCGGCGCGTCGCCGCGCCAGAGCACGGCGACACGCCGGGCCGAAAGGTTGACGCGCGCCTCCGCAACTCCGTCGAGCCGGCCCAGCGCTTTCTCGACCTTCTGCAGGCAGGCGCCGCAATGCATGTCGGGAACCGAAAGATCGGTGCGCCGCAAGCCGTCGCGCACCGTCTGGCTCGCCAGCCAAATTTCCTCGGCCGAGGGGCCGCTCTCCCCGAGATTGAGTTCAGCGCCGGGCGCGCAGCAACTCATGATGGTCTCCGACTCGCTTCTATCCCGCTTCCGGCCGCACCGCGAGATAGGCGTGCCAGGTGGCATGTCCGAGCAGCGGGTAGATCACGATCAATCCGAGCATGCCGGTCGCCAAACTTAGCAGGAACAGCGCGAGCACGATGATGGCCCAGATCAATAAAACGCGGAGATTGTTCCAGACCAGCGCCATGCTGCTTGCCATCGCGGTCAGGGCGTCCAGGGGCTCGTTGACCAGCATCGGAATCGAGAAGGCAGAGATCGCAAACGAGAATGCCGCGAACAGGCCGCCGACGGCGGTGCCGACCACGAGCATGGCCCAGCCGACGTCGGTGGTGAACAGCATCCTGGCGATGTGATCGAGACCCGGGAACGGCACCAGGCCGAAGAACAGCGCATAGATGAGGACGGCGGCGCGCATCCACACCATCATCAACAGGCAGAGCAGCACGCCGGTGAACAGGATCTGGCCGCCTGAGCGCGGCTTGACGAAGAAAATGTTGGCCCAGCGCAGCGGCAGGCCTTCCTCGATGCGGCGGCTTTTCTCGTACAGTCCCACGGCAAGGATTGGTCCCACCACCATGAAGCCGGCGAAGGCCGGAAACAGGATGTAGTCGCGGCCCGACCTGACCAGCACAGCGACAAAGGCGGCCGAGATCAGGAAGATGAGCAGCCCGTAGACGATACTCATCGCGGGTTCTGTCGTGAAATCGCGCCAGCCCTGCGCAAGCCATTTGAAGGGATCACTGGTCGAGAGCGATCGCGCCCAGGGGTTCCTGGTTGGAAGCGGCGGTGATACCGACGGGAAAATCGTCATGATTGGGCTCCCTGTTTGACAGGTGAACAGGACGACTGGGCCGCGCTGAACTGGCCGCGCCCGGCGGCGCCTTCGCCCTGCCTGATATGGGTGACGCAGGCCGGCTGCGACGTGGTCGCGACATAGACGAGATGCGCGTTGGCGGCGAGCACCAGGGCAAGCGCGGCAGCGATCAAAAGCCAGAGCCGGATCGACCGGCCTTTCCGCTCCTGTTCGGTCATGGCCGCTGCGCTCACTGGTTCGCCATCCGCTTGTCGAGGAGATAAAGCGTCAGGATCTTGCGATCGAGGTCGGAGAGGCGGCCTTCCCAGGTCGGCATATGGCCCTGCCGGCCGCCCCAGATCGTGGTGTCGATGGTCTCGAAGCTGCCGCCGTAGATCCAGACCTTGTCGGTCAGATTGGGCGCGCCGAGCTCGGGATTGCCTTTCGCATTCTCGCCGTGGCAGGAGACGCAATTGGCGGCGAAAAGGTTTTGGCCGGCTTCCACGTTCCTGGGATCGACGTCCTTCGAGCCGGGGTTGGAGAGCGAATAGACGTAGCTCGCCACTTTCAGCACGTCGCCGCGCGGCAGCATCTGGTCGCGCCCGAACGCCGGCATCTGCGAGGTACGGCTGTCCTTGTGCGCCGAGTTGATGCCGACCCGGATGGTGGTGAAGATGTCCTCGGGCTTGCCGCCCCACAGCCATGACGACGTCGTCAAATTCGGGAAGCCGGGCCCGCCCTTGGCGTCGATGCCATGGCAAGCCGCGCAATTATTGCCGAACAGCGTGTGGCCGGTCTCGCGCACGATCGCCATCAGCGCGGGATCGGCCTGGATGGCGGCGTAGTCTTCGCTTGCGATCTTCCTGCTCCAGACGTCGCGATCCACGGCCGCTTCCTTCAGCGAGGCGGCGACGATGTTGCGCTGGTCAATGCCAAGCAGGCCCTTGGTGTAGGTGACGCCCAGCGGCCAGGCCGGCATCAGCACCCAGTAACCGAACGAGAACAGGAAGGCCGCGGTGAGGAAGAAATATACCGCGCGCGGCACCGGCGTGTTCAGTTCGGTGATGCCGTTCCACTCATGGCCGGTGGTGAGATAGCCGGAAACGTCATCGCGTTTCAGTTCGTGATCTACCGCCATCTCTTGCCCTCATATGGCTTGTCCTCATCGCGAAGGATCGACTGCGCCGCCTGATCGAAGCGCTTCTTGTTCGACGGCCAGAAGGCGTAGATCAGCACCGCAGCCGACAACGCGAGCAGGTAGAACAGCCCGAAGGATTTTGAGAAGCCGACCAGGAAGTCGTGATCGAGAACTCATTTGCCCGCTCCCGCCTGCGCCATCGGCTTGTTGGCCGCATCCGTGAGGTGACCGAGAATCTGCAGATAGGCGACCAGCGCATCCATTTCGGTCAGCTGGCTGGGGATCCCGTCGAAGGCGCGCATATTGGTGGCCTTGCCGTAGCGCTTGGTCACCCCGTCAGCCTGCTGCGAATCCGGATTGGACTGGCCGTAGGCATCGAGCGTGGCGTTCTCGATCATGTCGTCGGTATAGGGCACGCCGACCCGGCGCTGCGCCTTCAGATGCAGCGGCAAGTCGTCGGTGCGCAGCTCCGTGGTCAAGAGCCAGCCATAGGCGGGCATGACCGACACCGGCACGACGTCGCGGGGGTTGTTGAGGTGCGCGACCTGCCAGGAATCGGAATATTTGTCGCCGATGCGGGCGAGGTCGGGACCGGTGCGCTTGGAGCCCCACAGCATCGGATGGTCATATTTGGATTCGACCGCGAGCGAGTAGGGGCCGTAGCGGTCGACCTCGTCGCGCAGCGTGCGGATCATCTGCGAATGGCAGGCGTAGCAACCCTCGCGGATGTAGATGTTACGCCCGGCCAGCTCCAGCGGCGTGTACAGGCGCATGTCGGGCGCATCCTCGACCGTCTGGTGGATGGTGAAGAGCGGGGCGATCTCGACCAGGCCGCCGATGCTGGCAACGATGACGATGCCGAGCACGAGGCCGATCGCCTTGCGCTCGAGGTTGTAGTGAAATCCGAAGATGGACATGGCGCCTCACTCCGCCGGCCACGCCGCGAGCCGGGGCTCGGGCAGATCGCCGGTCTTCTCCACCGCCGGAAGCGGCGCGCGGATGGTCATCCAGATATTCCAGGCGCCGATGCAGCCGCCGATCAGGAACAACAGCCCGCCGAAAGCGCGGGCGATGTAATAGGGATGCATCGCGATCAGCGTGTCGAGGAAGGAATAGGCGAGCGTGCCGGCATCGTTATAGGTCCGCCACATCAGCCCCTGGACGATGCCGGAATTCCACATCGCGAAGACGTAGACGACGGTGCCGGCGAGCGCGAACCAGAAATGAGCCTCCACGAGCCTTGCCGAGTACATCGCCTCGCGCTTCCACAGCCAAGGCACCAGCGCATAGATCGAGCCGAAGGTGATCATCGCGACCCAGCCGAGCGCACCGGCATGGACGTGGCCGATGGTCCAGTCCGTATAGTGAGAAAGAGAATTCACCGAGCGGATCGCCATGAACGATCCCTCGAAGGTGGTCAGGCCGTAGAACACGGCCGCCACCATCATGAAGCGCAGGGTGGCATCGTCGCGCACCTTGTGCCAGGCGCCGTTGAGCGTCAGCAGCGCATTGCCGGCGGAAGCCCAGGACGGGATCAGCAGCATCAGCGAGAAGGTCATGCCGAGCGTCTGCACCCATTGCGGCAGTGCAGTGTAATGCAGGTGGTGCGAGCCGGCCCACATGTAGAAGAAGGTGATGCCCCAGAACGAGATGATCGACAGCCGGTAAGAGAAGATCGGCCGGCCCGCCCGCACCGGCAGGAAGTAATACATCATGCCGAGGAAGCCGGAGGTCAGGAGGAACGCCACGGCGTTGTGGCCGTACCACCATTGCGTCATCGCGTCCTGCACCCCGGAAAACAGCGAATAGCTCTTGTAGCTTCCGATCGAGACGGGAACGGCGAGATTGTTGACGATGTGCAGCATCGCCACGACCAGGATGAAGGCCATGTAGTACCAGTTGGAGACGTAGATGTGCGGCTCCTTGCGCCGCGCCAGCGTGCGCAGATAAATCAGGAAATAGGTGACCCAGACCACCACGAGCCAGATGTCGGCGTACCATTCCGGCTCGGCATATTCCTTCGACTGCGTAATGCCCATCAGGTAGCCGGTGACAGCGATGACGCAGAACAGATTGTAGCCGATCAGCACGAACCACGGGCTGACCTGGTCCGGCAGCCGGGCGCGCGAGGTCCGCTGCAGCACGTAGAACGAGGTCGCGATCAGCCCGTTGCCGCCGAAGCCGAAGATGACCCCGGTGGTGTGCACCGGCCGCAGCCGGCCGAAGCTCGACCAGGCCTCTCCGAAGGTGAAGTCGGGATAGGCGAGCTGCCACGCCACCCAGTCGCCGACCGCAAGTCCGAACACGGCCCAGATCATCGCCAGCACGATGCCGGCTTTGGTCGGATCGTCGTAGTAGTGCGAAAGGCGCTCATCGTACGGCTCCGGCGCCAGATAATCCCGGCCGATCAGCGCGATGACGAGCAGACCGGTGACAGAGATCAGCGCGCCGTGAAGCCCGATCGGATCGTTGCGGCCGGCGAGGCACAGCAGCAATCCGCAGATGGCAACCACAAGGCTGATGAGGATGGCGAGCTGGCGCTCGTGGCGGGTGAGTTGGGCAATCATCGGATGCCTGCGAAAGCTGGTGACACGGACAGCATGAGCATTGATCCCACGCGACGATGAAACGGCGATGATCTAGATCGGCGAATGAGTTCCGCGACTATAGAACCGTCTTGTCCGATTTCGCCAACCGGAAGCGAGCGAACGTTTGTGGATTCGCACGGTTCGAACCGAGCGTAAGCGCCAAGATTTCGCTAACTTGTCGGTGTTAGCCAAGGCAGTCCCGTCGGCGCCTCTGCGTTTGGCGGGCTTGTACCGGGAGGCAAGGCCATGGAACCCGCGATCAAGGGCATCATCGACACCTATTTGAGGCTCGGCAATCGCCGGGCGATCGAGGATCTCCTGATCCATCGCCGGCGGCTGGCCGCCGATCTCAAGGCGCGGACCGGCTATGATTTCAGCCGGCCGATCGCCGAGGTCGACGGCGAGATCGCCATCATCGAGGCGGCGCTACAGAAGCTGGACCCGGTCGAGCGGACGGCGGCGACGCGCAGTCTGATGGGTTTCGCCGCGTCGTAGCGCCCCGGGGAGAGCGCAATTCGGCACCCCAGGCGTGAAGAAAGCGGCCTAACGGCCTGTGTGAAAAGCGGATTCGGTAGCGTGACGCCGCGTTGATAAGCCTGCCCGCGCTATTGACCGCCTCTCGCCCACCCCCTACACAGCGCCGTCTGGAGCATGCCCCTCGGAAACCGGCGATCCCGCCTCCTGAATGGCGGGAGCGATGCCTATTTCCGGTGAAGCCATGCGCAGGCGAAAAGTGAGCGCGTAGCTCAGGCGGTAGAGCACGTGACTTTTAATCATGGGGTCGAGGGTTCGAGTCCCTCCGCGCTCACCAATAATATCAAGAACTTAACGCCGATCCTTCACCGGTCTCGGTCCTCGCAAAACGGCTGTAGGGGCAGCATAGGGGCAGATCGAGCGTCATGCCCCCGACCGGGTTTGGCATCATCGGCCCGGCTCGCCGTCGTCATCCGGCTTCCGTTGCGGCCTCGGGTATCCGACGATCACCACGCCCCGGCCGTCGCCTGTGCGCCGCTTGAAGCCGCGCTCACGCAGCAGCCGCTCGATGCGCTCGGGCGCGGTCTCGTTGCGCTCTTGTACGGCCGAGCAGTGCTTGTCTGTGTCATCGGTCATCGGAATGACTCCGTCGCCCGCGCCGTTCGCGAGATGCTTCCGGTTCGGTAACATCCTTCTCCCGACTTTCGTCACATCAAGATGATCTTGTCACGCGTACGCTCGGCGTAATATCCACCAGAATGGGTGGATTGGGTATTTTGCAATGCCGGAAGAAATCGCGAAGGCGAACGTCGAGCACTTCGAGAAGCTGCTAGAGACGAAGTCGGACGCAAAGAAGCGCGCCGTCCTTGAGCGTCTGTTGGCCGAGGAAGAGCTAAAGCTTGCTGCGCTCAAGAAGAAGCGAACCGAGAGAAAAAGGGACTGACGGAGTCATCCCACTCGCGCCAGTGCGTTGGGTGCACGTGCACAGGCGAATGTGTTTTTGAATTCATCCACCCGCGAAGCACGCGGCGGCAAGGAAAGACAAGCGCATGCTGGCCCTTGGCGTCGATCACCGCCAATTCCAGATCACGCTCAAACGGTGCGGTATGATCAGGCCGTTCTCCGCTGGCCGCGTTGACCTTTATCAAAATCTTGCGCTGCATCAATGCTGCCGCATTCAATCTTCGCAACAAGCTTGATCGTACGGAGCGGCCCGCCGATCGGGTTGTTCCCGTTCCGAGGCCCGAACTCCTAGACACACCGGGCCTCGTTTTTCTGCGTTGGCCCACCTTAGCCACGAACGAAGCCCATCAATGTCCGTGCGGAAGGACTGACGGCATGATCGACACGGCACAAGCCTATCTAATTTCTCTCGGAATAGTCGGCATTGGTGTCGTCTGGATTCTCGCCGGTGCGAATTCGGCCACATCGATAATTTGGATCACTATCGGAATCCTCACGATTGCTGTCGGGTTGATCAGTTTCTTGACCGAACTTCGGAATGGATCGCAGTAGCCAAATCCATAGCGGGATGTTTCCGGTTCTTCACCTTCGGCGATCTTCGCCTCAGTCAATCCTGCGACATGACCGCGCAAAATCGCCCCATCCCGAAGCATGGGGGCAACGGAATGAGGCGAAGTGTGGGTCTTAAGATTGTCGACGGCCGCTCGTCGACGAACGCAAGATGCGTTTCTGATTCGGGCGAGTTCGCGGCGTGTTGAAGGCGCGGGCGACTCCGCACGACCAGCATGTCGGCTTGATCCTTGACGGCGATCGCGTGATCGGGATCGAGCGTGAACACGATTCCGAGCGGCAATGAAAACCACAGAACGCTGCCCCGCGGTGCGACCGGGGTCTATCAAGCGACACGGAACGAAGCCATTTCGTTAGTTCCACGAAGCGGTCCTGAAACAAAGCGGTGCCTAACCTGCTTTACCCAGAACGGGGGACCGCATCATGCAATTCATTCTAGATCTGATTTGGGATCATTCGCGCAGCAAATGCTTGGCCGCCCTGCCGCGGGAGACGCATCCATGACGTTGGTCGTTGCGTTCCTGGTTTGCTGTAGCGCAGCAGTTTTTCTGGCCCACGCCTACGACGCTTATCAGGCAGGATAAAAATCCACCGGCGCTTCGGACGATTGTGAACCAGTTCACATTTGCTCGGCATGGGGTCTGCTAACCTCTCTCCACTGGGGATTTCAGGGGCCCAGGCATAGGCGCCGCCGGGACACAACATTTCGAGCCCGACGGCGTAGTTTTTTTGAGGCCTAGCTTGCCTTCCCCGGCCGGACCAATCGGCGGCGATGTGTAGCCCAGCGAGCCGGGCATAGCCTTTCACCGTGAATAGCCTTTCACCGCTACTAGAGGGGATTTCGAGCATGATTGCGCTCAAGATTGCTGCCCTTGTTCTCGGCGCCGGCATACTCTTCGAACTGTTTTCAGCGGATTTTGGACCCGATCTCGTTCTCGCCGCCATCGCTTGCTTTTCATAGCGGTGCACTGCGCTGGTGAACGCTGCCAATGAAAAACCGGCCGGTTGAGAGAGCCGGCGGGTGTCCCGGTGTCGCGGCACGCGATACATCCCCGCGACGATAGCGCTGGGGCGTTGACGCTCGGTTACCGCGCGAGCCGCCGGCGAAGCATCCGAATCTGGTATAAATTCCGGATGCATCTCGATGCTGCAAACCCTATTTTGCCGATCGCCACGATCGCGGCGGGGGTATTTCTCATGATCGCGCCTCGCGCCGTGAGTTTCGCCGTCGCGGTCTATCTGATTGCCGTAGGAATGTTTGGACTGAACGGGATCTATCACATCATCAAATGAAGTGGCGCGGGGCCGAAACCCCGCGCCAGATTTCTTCGCGCAAGCCGCCTGCGAGGGCTCGCCAGCCGCTGCCGGTTACATGCGACTGCCAGAGGCTAAGCGGCCTTCCGGCGGGGATTTGCGCTAAAAAATCCATCCCCTTTTGGGACCCTTTTGGGAGGGGGCGCCATATCTGCGCCGCGACTCTGGATTTGGCTTTCGCTCGGGCCTGGGGGCTTGTCGAGTGGAGACGGCCCATGAGTGGAATGGCCATGCAGTTCGCCCGCGTCGTCAGTCGCGTCGAGCAGATGGAAATATGGAACGCGAACAGAAACGGCTTCTCGTTCGTGATCAGTTATGAGAGCCACAGCGGTGCCGGCCTTCAGGGACGACCCGGCTTCGTGGCGTCGTGGCGTCCGATCGATCGGAACAGGTCCGCAATCAGGATTGGCGGCTCGCCCTTCAAAACGCTCGCCGAGGCCGCAGAAGCCTGCGAGGCCATGCTTGACCACCTGACGACGTCCGGGCCGCCTATACCGGGGGAAAAGCAATGAGGGTCCTTGCCGCGACACTTGCCTTGCTTGTCTCGAATGCCGCCGCCGCTCAAGAGTGCAAGACTTGCGCAATGGCCGACGCCTGCATCAAGGCGTACGCCAAGGCTACGTCGGAGGCCCAATTGGCCACCAAGCAGGCGATCCGGGATTGGAAGCAGAATCTGGACAGAAAGGCCTCCGCAGAATTGTCCAGCAGGGGCGCGCTCGCGCTACAAGACGCCATGGAAACGCAGGTACGTTCGGAGCTTGAACGCCTGAAGGAGTGCGTGGCCAAGATCAGGTAGCTGCCCGGCGGCGCGGACGCCTCGTAGCGCGCCACCCTGCAGATGCCAGCATGCGGCAAGCGCGGCGCCGACGTGCGGCCGGATTTCAACTGGAAGGAAAAGCCGATCGCGATGATGGGGTATCGTCCTGATCAGGCTCTCCTGGTTTGCGCAACTCATCTGAAGATGTTTTTCTGGCGCCAGGGTAGGTCAAAGCGAGCTTCCGCTATGACCCGAAAAGAGATTGCCGTAGAGTTCGTCATCCCCACCGCGCTTGCTATCGCAGTAGGTCTTGTGCTGGGGCTAGTACTCTCCGCCAGCCTTTTGTCTGGCTGAGAAATCGCTATTCACAGTTCGGGGTGTCCGCAGGCCAAGCCCTCACGGGCGGCCGTTGCTGCGCGAGCGCACGCCGGCGGAACATCGGGACAGGGCTACCGAGTTCGATGATGCGTTGTGTGCGCGGCGTCGCGTTTGACAACTGTTGCCACCTTGCAACTCAATTCTAGTTCCCGCGTCGGAACTGCACATTTCCATTTGCGCCCATTCCGGGCTGGCCGTAAATTTCACATCACCGGGCTAAGTCACCTTTTAAAAACAGCAGATTTTCGAACCCGGCAGAGCTCAATAATGCCTGCGGTTTTTGCGGAGGCTTTTTGCAATGATCATCGAGATCATCACCTGTCTGCTTCTGATTCAGTGCGTCAACTTGCTTTCGCGGCTGATCGAGCGCCGGCGCGACGTGCTCCACTACGTCTCAAAGCCAGATTCTCGCTGGTAAGATGGCGGCCGCCCTTCGTTCTCTGTCCGCTGCTCGCCGGGCAGGCGCGATCTGTTTGCGCGAGATATTCCTGCCATCGGCCCCGAGTTCCCTGTCGGGAACGCTGCCTCTGCTGAGCACCGTGGTTCTACGGAATCCACAAAGCTGTGGATTGCGATAATTTTGCTTTGCCTGGCGCGGGCTTTTTCATGCCGAAAAAATTAGGGGACTGGGGGGCCGCTGATGATCTCAGCGGCTCTTTCCTTTGGTGCCGTCAGCGGTGCAGCTGAAAAAGGCCCGCCATTGTCGACGGGCCAGTCTAGGGAGGAAACGCCGTGCAAAACACGGCCATCGCTAGGCTAAGGCGATTCGTGCGGTGCAATTGTGGTGTAGTTCACACACGCTGCAAATTCAGCGCTCAGCAGCCTAGCCAGCCTCGCGATGAACCTCGGAGGCCACCGGCTGCGACGAGCTGCCGACGCTCGGCAGCACGACGGGGCGAAGTCCGATCAGCTCGGCGGTGCGGACGCTGGTGCTGCGCCAGAATTCGAACGAATTGATCCGCGAGCTCTCGAGGATCGCGATCGCGACCGCGGAGAGGAACGGCAGGCTCTCCAGCACCAGCACGAAGGCGAAGATGTAGATCTCGCGGATCTGCTTGACGTTGTTGGTCACGAGCAGCACGGCGGCGCCGGCGAGCAGCAGCACGCCGATCACGGCCTCCCAGAACGCCTGGAACTCGATCGACATCCGCGACAGCCCGCCCTTCGAGGTGCGGGCAAACGGCAGGTGCTCGGTGATCAGGCCCTGGGCGACCGCGCGCGACACCGTCCATTGCACGCTCATCGCGGCAACCATGGCGCTCAGCATCTGGCCCCATTTCACCGGCACGCGCAGGCGGTACATCATCACGAAGTGCCCGAGCGAGACCAGGAACGCGGCGATGATCGGCAACGTCAGAATCTTGTCGGGGATCGCGATATCCGCAAAGGCGACGATCGGCACCCAGATCAGATTGAGGATGGCCACCAGCACGCCGAGACTCTCGGCCCCGAGCCAGTTCAACCAGCCCAGCGTGAATTCGCGCTTCTGGTCGCGCGTGAGCCGGCTTGCGCCGGGCAGGAAACGCCGCCAGTGCTTCTTCACGATCTGGAAGCCGCCATAGGCCCAGCGGTGGCGCTGCTTCTTGAAGGCCTCATAGGTGTCCGGCAACAGGCCTCGGCCGTAGCGGTGGTTGGTGTAATGCGTGAGCCAGCCGTGCTCCATAATGGCCAGCCCGAGATCGGTGTCCTCGCAGATGGTATCGCTGGACCAGCCGCCCGCCATGTCCATCGCGGCGCGTCGCATCAGGCACATCGTGCCATGCACGATGATGGCGTTCTCCTCGTTGCGCTGGACCATGCCGATGTCGAAGAAGCCGGCATATTCGCCGTTCATCATGTAGTGCATCGGCGAACGGTTCTGGTCGCGATGTTCCTGCGGGGCCTGCACGATACCGACCCTGGGATCGGCAAAGACGGGAACCAGGTCCTTCAACCAGTCGGGATCGACGACATAGTCGGCATCGAGGATGCCGATGATCTCGGCGTCCGCCGCGGTGCGGTCCATGGCGATGCGCAGCGCGCCGGCCTTGAACCCCTTCACCTTCTCGGCATTGATGAAGACGAAGCGTTCGCCCAGCGCGCGGCAGTGATCCTGGATCGGCTGCCAGAACGCCGGGTCCGGCGTGTTGTTGATGATGACCACGCATTCGAAGTTCGGATAGTCGAGCCGCGACACCGCATCGAGCGTCTGCTTCAGCATGTCGACCGGCTCGAAATAGGCCGGGATATGGATCGAGACCTTCGGGAAGGACAGGTCCTCGCCGATGCTGGCGGGCGCCAGCGCAGCGCCCTTCGTGATCAGCCGCCGCGGCGGGCGGCCGAAGGCGACGGCTGCGATCTCCTCGATCCGAGCTATCGCGATCAGGACAAGGGGAACAAGAAGGATCATGCCGAGGGTGAGGGCGAAGGCCGAGCCGAACACGAAATAATGGCCGTCCCAGAAAGCGAACACGGTCGCGGCCCAGGCGCCGACGCCGTTGGCGGCCGCCGACAGCATCAGCGCCTGCAGCACGGTCGGCTCGGCGAGCCGCAGGATCGGCAGCGACAGCAGGATGCCGACCAGCAGCGCGATGGTGGCGAGTTTCCAGTAATCGGGGTTCATGATCGGGCCGACCCAGGAGAATTTCGGCTCGCGCGCGGCATTCAGCATGCCCCAATAGGGGCCGACGCCGCCTTCAAAGAATTTCCAGGGCTGGTCGATGGCTTCGACGATGTTGTAGTCCATGCCGATGGCTTCGGCGCGGACGACGAAGTTGCGCAGCACACTGGCCTGCTGGAACGGACCTGGGTCGGCGTTAGCCAGATTGTAGCCCGCACTCGGCCAGCCGAATTCGGCGATCATGATGCGCTTGCCGGGAAACCGATCCCGCAGCAGCTGGTAGCGGTCGACGGCCTGGTCCACGGCCTGGTTCGAGGCGAAGTTCTCCCAGTAGGGAAGGACGTGGGCCGCGATGAAGTCGACGTTCGAGGCGAGCGCCGGATGATCGCGCCAGATGTTCCAGATTTCGCCTGTTGTCACGGGAACGTTGACCGACTTTTTGACCCGCTGGACAAGCCTAACGAGCCGCTGGACGTTATTTTCGGCAACCGCCCATTTTGTCGCTTCGGCCCGTTTGTCGTCGGGTTGCGCTTGTGCCTGCTGAATCCGCTCGGCTTCCTCGCGCGTTATTCGCAATACCTCGTCCGGGTCGAGCCCGAGGTTCTCGAACGGGACCTGCTCGCCGCGGAAGATGGTTTCGTTGCCGACCACGATGCCGATGACGTTGCTGTAGCGCCGCGCCAGGCCAATGGCGGCTTCGATCTCGCGGTTGTTGCGATTGCCGTCCTTGTCTAGCCAGGCGCCGACCGTGACCTTCATGCCGAACTCGGCTGCGACCGGCGGCACCAGCTCGGCGCCTTCCGTCGAGGAGTAGAGGCGGACCGCCCGCGTGAGCGTGGAGAGCTTCCTCAAGTCGGCGCGAATCTTCTCGGAGTCGGCGGCGGGGTCGGCGACCGTGTGGCCCGGCTCGAACGGCGCGTAGGAAGCGCTGGGCAAAATGCCGCGGAAATCGGGGGCCTGCTGCTTCTCCTGGAGGGCGCCCCAAAGTGCGGCATGGGCGGCGGTGACAAACAACAGAACGGCGACGATGGCGCGCATCGCGAAGACCTGACGGGGCGTGATTGGCGAAAGCGAACCTGTCCCCTAGGTTCGACCGACACGGCGGCAGCTAAAGGATAGTCCTGCCACGCCATTTCACAACTGGAATGACGCCATGGCGTTTTAAGGGCGCCTACCTTGCTGGCACATGAACGAAGCCGGCGGTTCCGGCGCTCGAGGCCAGCTATTTTGCCGCAGGTGACGGCGAGGCCGCTGGCGCCGGCGAGGCAGCGGGCGCAGGCGCGGCGGCGGCGGCGGCCGGCGCGGCGGATCCCGACGTTGCCGGCGCAGGGGCCGCAGCCGCGGCCGTCTGCGGCTGGGCAGCAGGATTGATCCAGCAGGCATGGACCCTCACGTCCAAACTGCGCGGTACCTTGTCGTCGATCTGCGAACCGAACCGGGTCAGGCAGCGGAACGCCGCCTGGATATGGCCGCCGGGGCAGCCGAAGCGGTCGTAGAGGTCGAGGTGGCGGAAGGCGGTATCGAGGTCGTCCACCCACATCAGGCGGACCACGCGGCGGCCGAGCCAGACGCATTCAGGGTTGCCGGCCGGGCCGTTGAGCACCTGGGCGGCTTCCGAAAACTCGGCGGTCTTGCGCTCGTTATCCTTGGTGGCGTCGGGGGCGGCGGCATTGCCCTTCTGCTGGTCCTGGGCATGGTTGTCGCCGCTTTGGGCAAGCGCACTTCCACATCCCAGAACAAGAACGAGCGCGGGGACCGCGAGATGGCGCAGCAGGGTAGTCTTTATTGGAAGCACCGATCGACGCATAAATTCCCCGATTTTGTTACCCAAGACAGTCTGCCGCCTCGGTGATGCCGAGCAAATGGGTCCCCAATGCGGCGAACTCCTCTCCGGAATCCCATGACTGGAATTTAGGATTTTGTCCAGCAAAGTCACAACTTTATCGCCCTGCAGCACGCCAACCATGTCAAGCTGCGCGCCGACATGCGCGACCTCTGCCTTCGGCGGGCCTCTTGGCATAGAACGGTCCAGGCGCTAATCGACGGTCCCGCAAGTCGAAGGATGGAACCGATTTCTTTTCGCACGCCACTGGCGCTTCTTTCCATTTCCCTTTTCGCCATAGCTGGCGTGTGGTGGTGGTTGGCCACGCCGATCACGCTTGCGCGCGCGCCGATCGATCCCGCAGCCAAGCTGCTTTGCGTGTCCTACGCCCCCTTTCGGGGCGCGCAGACGCCGCTTGATCCGTCGACCTTTGTCCCCGCCGAGCAGATCGAGCAGGACCTGACGCAGCTTGCGAAAATCTCCGATTGCGTGCGCACCTATTCGATCGAGAACGGCCTCGACCAGGTGCCGGCGATCGCCGGCAAGGTCGGCCTGAAGGTCATGCAGGGCATCTGGCTCGGCTCCAACAGCGCCAAGAACTTTGCGCAGATCTCGACCGCGATCCGGCTCACCAAGGAAAATCCCAGCGTCATTACGTCGCTGGTGGTCGGCAACGAGGTGCTGCTGCGCGGGGAGATGACGACCAATGACCTCGCCGCCATCATCCGCTCGGTGAAGGCGCAGGTCACCGTCCCCGTCACCTATGCGGACGTCTGGGAATTCTGGCTGCGTTACCGCGAAATCTATGACGTGGTCGATTTCATCACCATCCACATCCTGCCCTATTGGGAAGACCTGCCCGTCCGCGCCAAATTCGCCGCCACCCATGTCAATTCGATCCGCCAGCGCATGGCGGTAGCGTTTCCGGGCAAGGAAATCCTGATCGGCGAGACCGGCTGGCCGAGCGAGGGGCGGATGCGCGAGGCCGCATTGCCGTCCCGGACCAACCAGGCCCGCGTGGTCTCGGAAATCCTCCTGATGGCCAAGCAGCAGAATTTCCGCGTCAATCTGATCGAGGCCTATGACCAGCCCTGGAAGCGTCAGCTCGAAGGCACCGTCGGCGGCTACTGGGGCCTGTACAATTCGGTACAGCGGGCATTGAAATATCCGCCGGGCGTGCCGATCAGCAATTTTCCCTTCTGGAGATGGCAGATGGGCGCGGGGCTGGCCTTCAGTGTCCTCGTGTTCGTCTCCGCCTGGACGACCACGCGGCGGCGGCCGTGGACGCCGCTGTTCTCGTCCTGGGTCGCGGTCGGCCTGATCGCAACATCGGCCGGCATCCTGCTCGGGGTGGCCGCCGACAAGATGTTTTACGAGAGCTACGGCGTCGGCGGCTGGCTGCAATGGGGCGCGCTGTTGCTGGCCGCCCTCGTCGCATCGGTGCTGGGCGCCAACGCCGTCGTGTCGGGGCGGTCGCTGCCGACCTTTCTCGACATGTTCGGGCCGCGCGGCGAGGAGGGGGGCGGGCTCGCGCTCTCGATGTGGTGCCTGGGCGCGAGCCTCATGGTGACGACGGTGATCGCGTCCGAGACCGCGCTGGGCTTCGTGTTCGATCCGCGCTACCGCGATTTTCCCTTTGCAAGCCTGACCATGGCGGTCGTGCCGTTCGCCTGCCTGATGCTGCTGAACCGCCCGCAGGAGGGCCGCCGGCCGGTCGCGGAGGCGGTATTTGCCGGATTGCTCGCGGGATCGGCGGTCTATGTCGGCATCAATGAGGGCCGTGACAATTGGCAGTCCCTCTGGACCTGCGCCGGTTATCTCCTGCTCGCGTTCACGCTGTGGCGGGCGCGGGGCGTGCAAAGCCCAAAATAAACAGTCCGATCGCCAGTCCCGACAGCACGATGTTGTAGAGCACGATGCCGAGGCAGGCGGCGATCAGGCCGCCGGTCAGGAGCACGATCGACGGGCGGATGAAATTCAGCGCCGCGATCGCGATCGCCACGCTGCCGAACACCGAGTTCTTGAACAGCACGGTCGCAAGCGCGCGCGCCTTGCAGGGCAGGGTCTGCAGGCCGGCGTCGCAGGCGAGCGCCACGGTCGAATATTCGACCACGAGATAACGCAGGTAGAGCGCATAGCCGAGGGTGATGAAACCCACGACCATCAGCCACTGCACCTGGTAGGGGGTAAGCCGGAACGGTTTCTTCTTCATGGGCGCAATATGCCCTGCGAATGAGTTTACGGACAAGGCGTCAGAGGTACTACCAAACGACTCGAAAACAGGCGCTCAAGCCGCTGTTTTGATTGCGTTTATCAGCGCTTGCTGCCGCTAAAAAGCGACGAGAAGGTCGAACTTTCCTGCTTTGGCGGCACGGGCGGATCGTCCTTCCTGGAATGTTTGGGCGCATAGCGCCGGTAGCCCTGCGACTTGGCCGCCGGTTGCGGCCTGGTGGTTGGAGCTATCTGCTGGTCGTCGGCGCTGATAGCGAGCCGCTGGCCGTCGAATACGGTGGTCTCGCAGGTCCTCTGGCTTTCGACCAGCGCGGCGCAGATCCTGGCGGCTTCGGCGGCGTCATGCAGCGGGCCGGCGGCGAGGCGAAGCTGCATGCCGAGCCCGGTATTGCCTTCGCGCAGCACCATGATCGGGCGCAGCTCCGCGAGCTCCGCATTGTTCGATTTCAACAGCCCGCGCCACAGCGCGCGCAAGCCGCCGATCGAGTTGGCGCCGCCAAGCTCGACCGCGAATTCGGTGCGCTGGATGGTCGCCGCCGCATCGGCAGCCATCACGGGTTTTTCCTGATCCTTTTGCTTATCGTTTTCCTTGAAGTTTTCCTTGAAGTTTTCTTTGGGCTTGTCTTTCGCGTCCAGCGCGGCCGAGACAGTGGCCTCCGGCGCGGGCGCGGCGGCGGGGACAGGTGACGGCGCGGGATTGGCATTGGCGTTCTTCGCGGGCTCGACCAGCTTCGGCGCGGCAGGGTCGGGCGGACCCATCATCGACTTCGATCCCAGCGCCGGAGCCTGCGCCGGCGGCGTCGAAGGCGGTGACGCCTGCGTCGGAGGCAGCGGCACGGCCGGCTTGTTGGCAGCAATCTGCGGCAGCGACGCGGCCACAGCAGGAGCCGGATCGGGCTTGGCCGTCTCGGCCTTCGGCTTCTCAGCCGCAGGCGCGGCGGCCTGGCTCAGCGGGGGCGGTGCAGCCGGCGGCGGGTCGGCGGCAACGGTCTGCGGCGGCGTCATCATCGCCGGCATCGCGGAAGCGGCCGGCGACGGTTTCTGCGGAGCGGCTGCCGCATTCTGCCGGGCGATCGCGCCGGTCACGGAATCCAGTCCCTGTTCGAGCACGGTGACACGGGAGAACAGCCGGTCACGGTCGCCGTTCAGCGTATCGATGGCGGAAGCGAGCCTGCGCGTCTCGTTCTGGCTTTCCTTGGCCAGCGATTGGACTTGCTGGGCCTGGCGCGCAAGATCCACGGCCGCGAACTGGTCGCGCCGCATTCCCAGCGACCACTGGTTGGCGGTGACCGCGAGCACGACGGCGGCGACCGCGGTCGTGCCCCAGGTGCCGATCCGCAACAGCGCACGGCGGTCGAACTCGTTCTCTTCAGCCAGCAGATTGGACAGCAGGCCGGCTTTGTCAGCGTCGAGCGCGCCGGCCTTTTGGTCCGATTTCTGTGCCACGGCTGCCTAGAGTCCCTGAATCATTAACGAATCACAGAGGAACATTATCAGGATTCGGCAGCTCAACTTGAATCCCGGGCGTTTGCGGTGAACAGAAAACGCTTTATGACAGCGGCGCGGAACTCGGGGTGGCGCTTTAAGGAATCGAATGACGGCTCGATCCAGCCTGACTGTGGTGCTTGCGGCCGGCGAGGGCACGCGCATGCGCTCATCGCTGCCGAAGGTGCTGCATCCCGTGGCCGGTCAGTCGCTGCTCGCCCATGTGCTGCATGCGGCGCCTGATGGGCCCCTTGCCCGCCTTGCCGTCGTGATCGGGCCGGACCACGCGGCCGTGGCCGACGAGGCGCGGCGCATCCGCCCCGATGCCCTGACCTTCGTCCAGCGCGAACGGCTCGGCACCGCGCATGCGGTGCTGGCGGCGCGCGAGGCGATCGCGCGCGGCGCCGACGATCTCCTGATTGCCTTTGGCGATACGCCGCTGATCTCGGCCGAGACCTTCGAACGCATGCGCGCGCCGTTGAAGAACGGCGCCGCGCTCACCGTGCTCGGCTTCCGCGCCGCCGACCCGACCGGCTACGGCCGGCTGCTGATGCAGGGCGAGAAGCTGGTCGCGATCCGCGAGCAGGCCGACGCCAGCGAAGACGAGCGCAAGGTCACGCTGTGCAATGCCGGCGTGATGGCGTTCGACGGCAAGAATGCGCTGAAGATTCTCGACAAGATCGGTAACGCCAATTCTAAGGGCGAATATTATCTGGTCGATGCCGTGACCATTGCGAGAGATTTGGGCTTGGAGGCCGTCGTGATCGAAACCAAGGAAGACGAAGTGCGCGGCATCAACACCAAGGCGCAACTGGCGGAAGCCGAGAGCGTCATGCAGGCGCGATTGCGCAAGCAGGCGATGGACGCCGGCGTGACCCTGATCGCGCCGGAGACGGTCTTTCTCGCCGCCGACACCCAATTCGGCAAGGACGTCACCATCGAGCCCTTCGTGGTGATCGGTCCAGGCGTCACCATCGCCGACGGCGCGGTGATCCATTCCTTCTCGCACATCGTGGAAGCCTCGATCGGCAAGAAGGCCTCCGTCGGCCCCTATGCGCGGCTGCGGCCGGGCACCTCGCTCGGCGATGGTACGCGGATCGGTAATTTCGTGGAGACCAAGGCCGCCAGGCTGGAGGCCGGCGTCAAGGTCAACCATCTCTCCTATATCGGTGACGCCGAAGTCGGCGCCAATGCTAACATCGGCGCCGGCACCATCACCTGCAATTACGACGGCTTCGCCAAGCACAAGACCCTGATCGGCGAGGGCGCCTTCGTCGGCACCAATTCCTCGCTGGTGGCACCCGTCAAGATCGGCGCCGGCGCCTATATCGGCTCCGGCTCGGTGATCACGCGCGATGTGCCTGACGACGCGATGGCGATCGAGCGCAGCCCGCAGAGCATCCGCGAAGGCGGCGCCACGCGCTACCGGGAGATCAAGACGCGCGGGAAGAAGCCGAAGGTGTGACCGATTTCGCGTGACGGCGCGGCGGCATCCGGGGGCAGCCGAGCGTTCGCGCCTTCGGGGGTGAAAGGCACGGCGCTCGACTGCCGGCCGCGCGGCGGAGCGGCCGGGTCGATCAAAGCGCGTTCAAACGCAATCGACAGTGCTGTGGCGCACGCAGGCGGACGCGCGGCAAGCTGCGACCCCAAAGCGCGACTGCCGCTATTCCTCGTCGTCGGCAAATTCCGAGAAGATGGCGCGGGTCAGCTTCCAGCCACGGGGCTTGGCCCGGTTGGCCGGTTCGCCGCGAGCGTGCTTCATCACGATCGGCGTCGTCTCGCGCTCGAAACGCGGCGGCGGCCAGTGGGCGAGATGTGTGCCCCTGGTCTCGCCCGGCGGCACGTACATGAAGGCGATGCCTTTCTTGTCCGGGGATTGGTTCTTCTTGCCGCTCATGGCTGGTCTCCTGTGACACCAAGCCTTCGCCAAAAGGGTTGACCACGCGTTAAGGGGCGCCTCCGGACAATTCCTTAAGTGGTTTACCGGAGCGCGGTATGGTACTCCCTGCAGCCTCTGTTTTCCGAGGGTTGTCCATGCAAGCCTCGGGTGCTAACCGCATCGCAAAAACGCGCACGGCTGCGCCGTAGGCTTAAGGATCGTCGAAATTGTTAAGCGTCGCGCCTAACCCTGTCGCAATCGGCAATAATTATTGAGTATCAGGCCACCTTCGATTTTCGTTAAGGAAGTCGTCGGCGTTCGGGATTCTATCTTCGATCGGGGGACCCATCCGCATGTGCGGGATCATCGGCATTTTGGGGCGCGGCCCGGTCGCGGAGCAGCTCGTCGATTCACTCAAGCGGCTCGAATATCGCGGCTATGACTCCGCGGGCGTCGCAACGCTGGAAGGCGACACGCTCGAGCGCCGCCGCGCCGAAGGCAAGCTGAAGAACCTGGAAAACCGGCTGCGCGAAGATCCGCTCACCGGCTTCACCGGCATCGGCCACACCCGCTGGGCCACCCACGGCAAGCCCAACGAGAGCAACGCCCATCCGCATGCGACCGAGAACGTCGCCGTCGTCCACAACGGCATCATCGAGAATTTCCGCGAGCTGCGCGCGCAACTGGAAAAGCAGGGCGCCAAATTCGCGTCCGAGACCGACACCGAAGTGGTGGCGCATCTCGTCAATTCCTACCTGCTGAAGGGCCTCTCGCCGCAGGAGGCGGTGAAGGCCTCGCTGCCGCAGCTCCGCGGCGCGTTTGCGCTGGCCTTCCTGTTCAAGGGCCACGAAGACCTCCTGATCGGCGCGCGCAAGGGCTCGCCGCTCGCGATCGGCCATGGCGACGGCGAAATGTATCTGGGCTCGGACGCGATTGCGCTCGCGCCGTTCACCGACACCATCAGCTATCTCGACGATGGCGACTGGGTGGTGCTGACCCGCGAAGTCGGCGTGATCTACGACATGAGCGGCGCTGTCGTGAACCGCGAGGTGCTGAAATCGGGCGCGTCGTCGTTCCTGGTCGACAAGGCGAACTATCGCCACTTCATGGCCAAGGAAATCCACGAGCAGCCGGAAGTGGTCGGCCATACGCTGGCGCGCTATGTCGACATGGCGGCCGAGCGCGTGGCGCTGCCGATCAAGCTGCCGTTCGAGTTCAAGGACATCCAGCGCATCTCGATCACGGCCTGCGGCACCGCGAGCTACGCCGGCTATATCGCCAGATACTGGTTCGAGCGGCTCGCCCGCGTGCCGGTCGAGATCGATGTCGCCTCCGAATTCCGTTATCGCGAGGCGCCGTTGCGCAAGGGCGACCTCGCCATCTTCATTTCGCAGTCCGGCGAGACCGCCGACACGCTGGCCGCGCTGCGCTATGCCAAGTCGCAGGGCACCCACACGCTCTCGGTCGTCAACGTGCCGACCTCGACGATCGCGCGCGAAAGCGAAACCGTGGTGCCGACGCTGGCGGGTCCCGAAATCGGCGTCGCCTCGACCAAGGCCTTCACCTGCCAGTTGATGGTGCTGGCGACGCTGGCAATCGCGGCCGGCAAGGCGCGCGGCGAACTCTCCGACGCCGACGAAGCCAGGTTGGTGCATGACCTGATCGAGATTCCGCGGCTGATCGCAGCGGCGCTGGCGACCGAACCGCAGATCGAGAAGCTCGCGCGCGACATCGCCAAATGCCGCGACGTGCTCTATCTCGGCCGTGGCACCTCGTTTCCGCTCGCGCTCGAGGGCGCGCTGAAGCTGAAGGAAATCTCCTACATCCATGCCGAGGGCTATGCCGCCGGCGAGCTGAAGCACGGGCCGATCGCCTTGATCGATGAGAATACGCCGGTCGTTGTGATCGCGCCGCATGACCGGGTTTTCGAAAAAACCGTCTCCAACATGCAGGAAGTGGCCGCCCGCGGCGGCAACATCATCCTGATGACCGATGCCAAGGGCGCGACCGAGGCGACCATGGAATTGGTGGTGACGATCGTGCTGCCGGACATGGCGGCGACGTTTGCGCCCATGGTCTATGCCATCCCCGTGCAACTTTTGGCGTATCACACCGCCGTGGTGATGGGCACCGACGTCGACCAGCCGCGCAATCTCGCGAAATCGGTGACGGTTGAATAAGGGTGACGGCCGAATAGGCAGGGTGGGGGCTTGCGCGGCGCCCCGCACCCTTCAAAAATCTGCTAGAAGACCTAGCTGATGTTTTGAACCCGTCTGGAACCAGTATGGACTCCCGCGACAATATCTCTCCGCCCGAGGTGCCCCCGGCCGAAAATCCGCCGGAAACCCATCACGGGATCATGGCGCGGTTCCGGAACTATTTTTTGACCGGCCTGGTCGTCGCCGGACCCGTCGCGATCACCCTGTATCTGACCTGGTGGTTCGTGACCTGGGTCGATGGCTTGGTGCGGCCCTTTGTCCCGATCGCCTATCGGCCCGAAACCTACCTGCCGTTCGGCCTGCCCGGCTCCGGGTTGATCGTCGCCGTGTTTGCGCTGACGCTGCTCGGCTTCCTTGCGGCCAACCTGATCGGCCGCACCCTGGTCGATCTCGGCGATCGCCTGCTCGGGCGCATTCCGGCCGTGCGCGCGATCTATCGCGGCCTGAAGCAGGTGTTCGAGACGCTGTTTTCGGGCCAGGGCTCGAGCTTCCGCCGCGTTGGCCTGGTCGAGTTTCCCTCGCCCGGCATGTGGTCGATCGTGCTGATCTCGCAGGCGCCGAGCGCCGGTGTCGCGCGCAGCCTGCCGGGGCAGGAGGACCATATCTCGGTGTTCCTGCCCTGCGCGCCGAACCCGACCACCGGGTTCTTCTTCTACGTACCCAAGAGCAGGATCATCGAAGTCGACATGAGCACCGAGGACGCCGCGACGCTGATCATGTCCTGCGGCGTGGTGCAGCCCGGCTCGGGCAACGATCCGCAGAAGAAGGCCGCCGCGCTCGCCGGCATGGCGAACGCCGCGCGCATCGCTAATGCATCGCTGCAGCCCGAGACCGCGAAGGTGGAATGAATGGGCAATGTCATTCCGGGGCGCGTAAAAGACGCGAACTATGGTGCGCAGTTGCGCACCTGAGAATCTCGAGATTCCGGGTCTGGTGCTAGCGCACCATCCCGGAATGACGGCGTGGGAATTATCCCGCGCCGATCAGCGGAATGGCCTCGTCGCGCTCGAACAAATAGAGCAGGCAGCGTAGCGCCTCGCCACGGTCGCCCGAAAGTTTTGGATTGTCTTTCATGATACGCAGCGCCTCGTCGCGCGCCTGGGTAATCAATTGAGCGTGCACGTCGGAGCGCGCGATGCGATAGCCGGGCAGGCCGCTTTGGCGGATGCCGAGCACGTCGCCTTCGCCGCGCAGTTTCAGATCCTCTTCCGCGATCCGGAAGCCGTCGGTGGTTTCGCGGATCACCTTGAGCCGCGCCTTGGACATTTCGCCGAGCGGCTCGTGGTAGAGCAGGAGACAGGTGGAGGCCTCCGCGCCGCGGCCGATCCGCCCGCGCAACTGATGCAGTTGGGCGAGGCCAAAACGCTCGGCATTCTCGATCACCATGATGGTCGCGGCCGGCACATCGACGCCGACCTCGACCACGGTGGTCGCGACCAGAAGCTGGATGTCATGCGCGGCGAACTCTGCCATGACGCGGTCCTTCTCCGCGCCCTTCATCTGGCCGTGGACGAGGCCAACCTTGTCGCCAAAGCGCTTTTGCAGGCTCTCGAAACGCTTGGTCGCGTTGGTGAGGTGGTCAGTGCCCTCGGCCTCGCTTTCTTCCACCAGCGGACAGATCCAGTAGACCAGCTTGCCGGACGACAGCGCGCGGCCCACCGCTTCCATGACATCTTCGAGCCGGCTGTCGGGCACCGCGCGGGTGTCGATCGGCTGGCGGCCGGCCGGCTTTTCCCGCAGTTCCGAAATGTCCATGTCGCCGAAATAGGTCAGCACCAGCGTGCGCGGGATCGGCGTGGCACTCAAGACCAGCACGTCGACGGCTTCGCCCTTCGAGGTCAGCGCCAGGCGCTCGCGGACGCCGAAACGATGCTGCTCGTCGACCACGGCAAGTGCGAGAGCCTTGAAGACAACGTCGTCCTGGATCAGCGCATGGGTGCCGACCAGGAGGTCGATCTCGCCGGCTTCGAGCTGCGCCAGCAGCCCGCGCCGCTCCTTGCCTTTCTCGCGGCCGGTGAGGATCGCGACCTTCATGCCGGCGCGCTCGGCCAATGGTGCGATGGTCTTGATGTGCTGGCGCGCCAGGATTTCGGTCGGCGCCATCAGCGCCGCCTGTTTTCCCGCTTCAGCGACGGCGGCGGCCGCCAGCAGCGCCACCACGGTCTTGCCGGAGCCGACGTCGCCCTGCAGCAGCCGCAGCATCCGCACCGGCTGTTTCAGATCGTCGGCGATCGCCGCCGCCGCCTGTCGCTGCGACGCTGTGAGCGCATAGGGCAACGCGTCGATGATCTTCTTGCGGAGACCACCGTCGCCGGCATGGCGGTTGCCCGCAGGACGGCGCAACTGCACGCGGATCAGCGCCAGCGCCAATTGGCCGGCCAACAGTTCGTCAAAGGCGAGTCGCGACCAGAAGGGATGGTCGGGCAGGATGTCGGTGAGTTCAACCGGCTGATGCACCCGGCTCAGCGCCTCGCGAATTGGCGAGAAATGGCAGCGGCGGATCACCTCAGGCCTGATCCATTCGGGCAGATCAGGCAATTTCGCCAGCGCTTGTACGATCGCGCGCTTGAGCGAGCCGAGCGCGAGGCCTTCGGTCAGGGGATAGACCGGATCGATGCCGGAGAGTTTCGAGAACGCCGCCTCGTCCACCACGCGATCGGGGTGCACGATCTGTGGGATGCCGTCGTACATCTGCAGGGTGCCAGACACGAAGCGCTTGGCGCCAACCGGCAGCAGCTTTTCGACATAGCCGGGCTGGGCGCGAAAATAGGTCAGCACCACGTCGCCAGTGTCGTCGCTGGCGTAGACCAGATACGGCGCGCGGCGGTTGCGGGGCGGCGGCGGGCGGTGCCGGTCGACCGTTACCTCCAGCGTCACGACGGCGCCCTGCGCGGCATCGCGGATTTTCGGCCGCGCGCGGCGGTCGATCACCTGGCTCGGCAGATGCAACAGCAGGTCGACCAGCCGCGGCGTCTCATCGCGGCCAAGCAGATAGCGGAGCAGCTTGTCCTGCTTGGGGCCGACGCCCGGAAGGCTCGTGACCGGCGCAAACAGCGGATTGAGGAGGAGAGGGCGCATGAAATGTCTCAACGCATACAATCCGTCATGCGCGGACTTGATCCGCGCATCCATCCTTTCAAAAGAGGATGGATTGCCGGGTCAAGCCCGGCAATGACGACACAGTTGATAACTTACGGACCTAAGAGGGCTGACATCGGTGCGAACTATCGCTATATCCACCGCGCCCGGCACGTCCGGGCTTTTGGCGTTGGACTGGATTGTTGAAAATGACGGGATCGACACGATCGAGCCACGGGCTCGATGACCGCCGCAAGCGGCTATTGTTTCGCTGCTGGCATCGCGGCACGCGCGAGATGGATCTGATCCTTGGCCGCTTCGCGGATGTCGAGATCGGAACGCTCGCCGACGACGAGCTCAGTCAGCTCGAGCGTTTGATCGAGGCTCCCGATCCCGACCTCTATGCCGCGCTGACCGGCGACAAGGAGCTCGCGCCCGAATATGCCGGTGCGCTGTTCGAGCGCATCAAGGCGTTCCGCGCCGTGGATCACGGCGCATGAAACCGCAAGTCAAATCTCCCGCAGCGCTGCTCGCGCCCGGCCGCGCGCTGACGCTCGCCAATGTCGCCGAAGGTGCCGAGGGCCTCGTCATCTCCGATCTCGCGCGCGCGGTCGCGGCGCGGCCGAAGAAGCCCGCAATCAGCCTTGCCGTGGTCTGCCGTGACGGGCCGCGGATGCAGCAGCTGGCGCGCGCGCTGGAATTTTTCGCGCCCGACCTGCCGGTGCTGCAGTTTCCGGCCTGGGACTGCCAGCCCTATGACCGCGTCTCGCCGCATGGCGGCATTCTGGCGCAGCGCCTGACCACGCTGGCGCGGCTCGCGCGGCTTACCGGCAGCGACAAGCCGCTGATCGTGCTGACCACGGTCAATGCCATCGTGCAGCGCGTGCCCGCGCGCGATGCGGTTGCCGCGCAGGCGCTGTCGGTTGCGCCCGGCCATGTCGTGCCAATGGACTCGATCGTCGCCTGGCTGGAGCATAACGGCTACACCCGCTCCTCGACCGTGCGCGAGCCCGGCGAATATGCCGTGCGCGGCGGCATCCTCGATCTCTTCCCGGCCGGTCTCGACCAGCCGGTCCGCTTCGACTTCTTTGGCGACTCGCTGGAGTCGATCCGCTCCTTCGACGCCGAGACCCAGCGCACGCTGCTCGACATGCGCTCGCTCGACCTGGTGCCGATCTCGGAGTTTCAACTCGTCACCGAGACCATCCGTCGCTTCCGCATGGGCTATGTCGCCGAGTTCGGCGCGCCCAGCCCCGACGACCAGCTCTATGAAGCCGTCACCGAAGGCCGCCGCCATCCCGGCATGGAGCATTGGCTGCCGCTGTTCCAGGAGCGGATGGACACGCTGTTCGATTATCTCGGCGACGCGCCGGTCGCCATCGAGCCGCAGGGCGAGGACGCCGCACGCGAGCGCTTCAAGCAGATCGCCGATTACTACGAAGCGCGTCGCGAGGCGATGGAGCATCCGGGCGGCGGCGCGATCTACAAGCCGCTGCCGCCGGACCGGCTCTATCTGACCGAAGACGAGTGGAAGCAGCGACTGGGCGAGGGCGCCTTGGCGCGGTTCACCCCGTTTGCCGTGCCTGATGGCACCAACGTCTTCGACGCCGGAGCGCGGCAGGGCCGCAATTTTGCGCCTGAACGCAACGACAGCAATGTCAACGTGTTCGAGGCCGTCGTCGCGCACATCCATGCGCTTCAAGCCCAACGCAAGAAAGTCGTCGTCGCGCTCTGGAGCGAAGGTTCGCGCGACCGCATGCGCAGCATGCTGAGCGACCACAAGCTGGTGAACCTGACCAGCGTCAACACGTGGCGCACCGTGCAGGCGACGCCGCGCAACGAGGCGATGCTTGCCGTGCTCGGCATGGAGTTCGGGCTTCGAGACCGACCACGTCGCCATCATCAGCGAGCAGGACATTCTGGGCGACCGCCTGGTGCGGCCGCGCAAGGCGAGCCGCAAGCTGGAAAACTTCATCTCGGAGGTCACGAGCCTCGCCTCCGGCGACCTCGTCGTCCATGTCGAGCACGGTATCGGCCGCTTCATCGGCCTGCAGACGCTGGAGGTCTCAGGCGCGCCGCATGATTGCCTCGAACTGCATTATGCCGGCGACACCAAGCTGTTCCTGCCGGTCGAGAATATCGAGCTGCTGTCGCGCTACGGTTCCGACAGTGCCAATGTCGAGCTCGATCGGCTCGGCGGCACCGGCTGGCAGACGCGCAAGGCGAAACTGAAGAACCGCATCCGCGAGATCGCGGGCGAGCTGATCAAGATCGCCGCGGAGCGGATGCTGCATGAAGCGCCGAAATTGCCGGTGCAGGCCGGCATCTATGACGAGTTCTGTGCACGCTTCCCCTACGAGGAAACCGAGGACCAGCTGACCGCGATCCAGTCGACCATGAAGGACCTCGAGCTTGGCCGTCCCATGGACCGGCTGATCTGCGGCGACGTCGGCTTCGGCAAGACGGAAGTCGCGCTGCGCGCGGCGTTTGCGGTCGCGCTCGACGGCAAGCAGGTCGCGGTTGTGGTGCCGACCACGCTTCTGGCGCGCCAGCATACCAAGACCTTCACCGACCGCTTCAAGGGTTTTCCGGTGAAGGTGGCGCAGGCTTCGCGGCTGATCGCGAGCAAGGAGCTGACCCAGGTGAAAAAGGGGCTTACCGACGGTTCGATCGACATCGTCGTCGGCACCCATGCCCTGCTCGGCAAGGCCATCAAGTTCCGTGATCTCGGTCTCCTCATCGTCGACGAGGAGCAGCACTTTGGCGTCAGCCACAAGGAGCGGCTGAAGCAGCTTCGCGCCGAAGTGCATGTGCTGACGCTCAGCGCCACGCCGATCCCGCGTACCCTTCAGCTTGCTTTGACCGGCGTGCGCGAACTCTCGATCATTGCCTCGCCGCCGGTCGATCGCCTTGCGGTCCGCACCTTCGTCGCGCCGCATGACCCGCTGATGATCCGCGAGGCGCTGCTGCGCGAACGCTACCGCGGCGGCCAGGCGTTTTACGTCGTGCCGCGGATCGAGGATCTCGCAGGGGTCAAGGATTTCCTCGACAAGAACGTGCCGGAGATGAAGGTCGCGGTCGCGCACGGCCAGATGCCGCCGACCGTGATCGAGGACATCATTTCGGCCTTCTATGACGGCAAATACGACATCCTGCTCTCGACCACGATTGTCGAGTCCGGGCTCGATATTCCCAATGCCAACACGCTGATCGTGCACCGCGCCGACATGTTCGGTCTGGCACAGCTCTATCAGCTGCGCGGCCGGGTGGGGCGCGCGAAACTGCGCGCCTATGCGCTGTTCACGCTGCCGGCGCAGCAGAAGATCACGGCGCAGGCCGAGAAGCGGCTGACCGTGCTGCAGTCGCTGGAGACGCTGGGCGCCGGCTTCCAGCTTGCCTCCCACGACCTCGACATCCGCGGCGCCGGCAATCTGCTCGGCGAGGAGCAATCCGGCCACATCAAGGAGGTCGGCTTCGAGCTCTACCAATCGATGCTGGAAGAGGCGATCGTCAATCTCAAGGCCGGCGTCGCAGAGCCCGCGGCCGACCGCTGGTCGCCGCAGATCACCATCGGCATGCCCGTGCTGATCCCCGAGGATTACGTCGCCGACCTGCCGGTGCGGCTATCGCTGTACCGGCGCCTCGCCGACCTCGAGACCGACGAGGCGATCGACAATTTCGCGGCTGAGCTGCGCGACCGTTTTGGCGTGCTGCCGGACGAGGTGCGCTATCTGTTCAAGGTGGCGGCGATCAAGGCCTATTGCCGCCGCGCCAATGTCGAGAAGGTCGATGCCGGGCCAAAGGGCGCCGTCATCACCTTCCGCGACAACAGCTTTGCGCATCCCGACCGTCTGGTGTTCTTCATCAGGCAGCACGGCCAGGCCGCAAAAGTGCGCCCCGACATGAAGGTCGTGTTCTTCCAGGACTGGGAGACGCCGGAGGAGCGTCTTGCCGGCACGACGGAGATTTTGCGCCAGCTCGCCAATCTCGCGGAGAACAAGAAGGCGGCGTAGGGGCTGTTCAGGAGGCCGCGAGTTGCGCGGGCTGGTAGAGCCGCGCCAGCAGCGATTTCGGCGAGTCCTGCGGCTGCAGGGAGGCAACCGTCACCGCGGGATCCGAGCGGCCGCGCTTGCCGGTCGAGGTATGGCGCATCACAGCGGAGAGCCGGCGCGCGATGCCGTGGGCATTGCGCAAGTCGGTGGCGGCGAACACCACGATGACGGAGCCATCGCCCTGGGCGGCGCCGAAATCCACCTGGCGCATCAGCCGGCTGATGATACGCGCGCCATCGAGCTGGGCGCGGGGATCTGCGGCATCGAAGGCAAAGCGCGCCACCGAGAGGCCGCCGCCGTCGGCCAGCGTCTGCGCGACCGCATTGGCAAAGTCGCGATGGAAGGCAGCCTTCGCGAGCAGGCCGGTCTGCGGATCAAGCAGTCCCTCGGCATCGATCGCGCGCAGCGTGCGGCCGAGCCGGGCCTCGAAGGCATGCTGGCGGATCAGCGGCAGCGCATTGGCGGCGATATCGGCCGGCTCGCCCTGGATGATCTCGAGATTGGGCAACTCGTAGGCCGGCGCCAGCTCGCCTGAGGTCAGCACCACAGGCAGATTGCGGAAACGCGCGTCTTCCGACAACACGGTCAGGAACGCATCGACCACGCGCAGGGAAAAGCCTTCGCCGAGCACGACGCCGTTGATGTCGCGGGTGTTGAGATGATTGGCGGCGGCTTCGATCGAGAAGGCGCCGACCACGCCGAGCCGCTCGCCAAGCGCGACCGACAGCGCGGGGAAGGCGCCGCCGCGGCCGATCAGCAGCACGGTCGCTTCCCGCGCCGGATCGGCATCGGGCAGCCGTGTCGTCGGTTCTGCGCTCAGCCGGCGCAGCACGGTGATGTGCGTGGCGCGGATACGGAGCGCGGCGCGCAGGCGCGGCAGCAGCCGATCGAACTTGCTGCCTGGAGGCGAAAACGGAATGGCGTTTTCCGGAAGGGCGCGTTCGGGCCCGACCGCGATCAGCGGAAGATAAGGCTTTCGCGCGGCGATCTGCGTCGCCAATGCCGCAAACTGCGCGGGATCGGCACTGGCCATATCGGCAAGGACCGCCGATGGCTGCACTTGCGCCACCGCCTTCGCCGCATCGGCGAAGCTTGCCTCGATCAGGGGGAACATCTGCGCTTCATCCAGCACAGAGGCAAAGGCCGGCCGCCCGGCACTGGAGACAACAAGGAGCGGGCCTTGGGACATGCTTTGACTCGGATCGACAGAGGCGCTGGAGCTGAAAGCCTAAGGTGGCTTGCTTAATGCGCGGTCAACAGGGTTGCCGACGAGCCGTCAAGCGCCGGTGCGGTCCCGAAATGCCTCCACCATCAAGGGGTTGAGGCCGAGTTCTAACAGCGCTTCGCGGGCCCGGGCATTATCCTGGGCACGGCCCGCGAGCCGGTGGCCGCTGAGGCGATCAGGCAACGCGGTGAGCAGCGCGCCCTGGCCGAGGCGCCGGCCCCATTCCTGCAGATCGGAGGCGAGGAAGCGGTAGCCGCCGACCGCCATGACGCCCGATGGCGGCGCAGTAATCGAGATCGCGCCGGTCGAACGGTCGAGCCGTGCGGCAAATTCGGTATCGACATAGTCGCGCGGGGCTTGCGCGATCAGCGAGTCCGCAGACGGCGGAGGCGGCGCGTAGGCCGCGACCGCCACCATCGGGCCGCGCAGGCCGAGCGTGCCCTTTGGCGTCAGCAGGATTTCGCCGGCAATCGAGGAGCCCGGCAGCTCGCGCCGCGCGCCATGCAAACCAGGCTTGACCAGCGCGGGCGCGCCATTTTCTGCGGTCCGCCGCGCGCCAAACAGGCCGGCCTCGCCGAACAGATAGGCGTCGGTCATCAAAGCGCGTGTCGCCGTCCAGTAGGGACTGGAAGCGACCTGTTCCGGCGCACGCCACATCCCGATCACATTGCGCAGGCTCGGCATCCGCGCCGAGAGATCGAGCTCGTCAAGCCGCAGTGCGAGCGGCGCGGGCGCGATCAGCGTGTCGCAGCCGAGTTCGCCGATCTGTTCCTCCAGCACGTCGCCGTCGAACGGATGGTGCAAAACCAGTGTCCCGCCCGACAGCAGCCAGACTACGATCGAGGAGGCAAGCCCTGCGAACGAGGAGGGCGCGAACGCCGACATGACCGTTGCGCCCTGTTCGACGTCGCTTTCCAGCGATAGCGCCAAGGCGCCGGCAATGACGCTCAGATGTGTGCGCGGCACCGCACGAAAACCGTCGCCGGTCACGTCGAAGGAGATGATCGCGGCCTTGCGGCCGTCCTGGATGATCGCGCGGTGGCTCGCGGAGGGCCGCACCAGCGCCTCGTCCAGCGAAGCCATGCCTTCGGGCAGATCAGAGCCAAAGCCGCAGACATGGCGGATCGAAAACGCTTCGGCCGCGGCATTCATGGCAAGATCGGCGTGAACCACGCCGTCGATCCTGGCGGTCGTCACGATCGCCCGCGCGCTGGTGCGGTTGAGGGCGGCGACGAGCTCCGCCTGACGCCACAGCAGCGGGAACAGCGCGACCACGAGGCCGGCGCGGTGCGCGGCCAGCACGGTCAGCGCGAACTCCACCGTGTTCGGCAATTGCACGGCGATCACGGAATGCGCGGGCAGCCCGGAGTCGATGAAATGCGCCGCGAGCGCCGAGATCGCGCGGTCGGCCTGCGCATAGGTCAGCCGTTTCGGCGGCTGGCCGATGATCCGCAGCTTGTTCTGGGGATCGACCAGCGCCAAGGCTTCCGGCTTGCGCGCGAGGATGCGCTGGAACAGCGCATCAAGCGTCGGCGATGTAGTGGGTTGATTCACCGCGTGCCCCGTTCCGAAGTCCACCCCGTTCACTTCGCCGGCGCATCCGGCCGCTGCCACCAGCTCTCCGGCAGGTAGCCGACCAGAGGAGTGTCCTTCGGTCGTTCTATCCAATTCCACCGGGCAATCCATTGGTCGCCGAGGTTAAACACCGGAATAGCGTAGAAACCGGACATCAGGACGCGGTCAAGCGCCCGCACCGCCGAGACAAAGGGCGCATGGTCGCGGGCGCGCAAGAGCTCGGCGATCATAGCGTCGATGGCTCCGTCCCTGGCCCCCATATAATTGCGCGTGCCCTGGGTATCGGCGGCCTGGCTGCCCCAGTAGAACGATTGTTCATTACCGGGCGACAGCGACTGATCCCAGCGATTCTGGATCAGGTCGAACTCGTAAGCGAGCCGTCGCTGGTCGAATTGGACGGCATCGACGGATCGCACCGTTACCTGAATGCCGGCGCGCTTGAGGTTGTCGGCAAAGTTGAGCGCGATCCGCTCCTGATCGTTCGTGACCACCATGATCTCGAATGCCAGCGGTGCGTGGGTCGAGCGCTGCCGCAACATGGTGCCCTCAAGCTCATAGCCGGCCTCCTTGAGCAGCGACAGCGCGGCGCGCAGCGTGTTGCGGTCGCGGCCCGAGCCGTCGGTGACCGGAAGCCGGTAGCTGCCGTCCAGAATGTCCGGCGCGACGCTGGAAGTGAAAGGCTTCAGCAGCGCCTGTTCAGTTGCGTCGGCGGGACGACCATAGGCGGAGAGTTCAGAGCCGGGGAAGTAGCCGCCGTTCCTGGTGTAGAGACCGAAAAAGTAATTGCGGTTGATCCACTCGAAATCGAACAACAGCGTCAGCGCACGGCGCACGCGGAGGTCGGAAAACACCTCGCGGCGGGTGTTGAACACAAGATATTCGGTCGGCTGCGGCAATCCGGTGTTGAGCGTCTCGCGGATCACCCCGCCGTCCTTGGCGGCGGCAAAGTCATATCCGTCGTGCCAGCGTAGCGGCTCGGTCTCGACGCGAAAGTCGTAGAGGCCGCGCTTGAAGGCTTCGAAATAGCCGTTGGCTTCACGAAAATAGTCGAACCTGATCTCGTCGAAATTGAACAGGCCCTTGTTGATCGGCAGATCCCGGCCCCAATAATCGGGATTGTGCGTGAAGGTGACGCTTGCGCCGGGCTTGACCGCCGTGACGCGATAGGGACCGGAGCCGATCATCGGCGTGAGCGAGGTCTCCTCGAAGGTCGCGACATCGATCGCGTGTTTGGGCAGGACCGGCATCAAGCCAAGGATCAGCGGCAGCTCGCGGTCGTTAGCGCCCGCGAGATCGAAGCGCACGGTCAGGGGATCGAGCGCCTCGGCCTTGGCGACCTTGGAGTAATACTGGCGGTGGTTCGGCCGGCCGTGGTCGCGGAGCAGCTCCCAGGAAAACAGTACATCCTCCGCGAGCACCGGCCTGCCGTCCGAAAAACGGGCTTTGGGATCGAGATGGAAGGTGACGAAGCTGCGTTCGTCATCGGTCTCGATGGATTTGGCAAGCAGGCCATAGAGCGTGAACGGCTCGTCCTCGCCCCGCGCCATCAGGCTTTCGATCACATAGCCGCGCTCGGCGCCGTAGGGCCTGATCTGCTGCAGCGGAATGCCCTTGACGATCATCGGATTGAGGCTGTCGAAGGTACCGAGTACGCCCCAGGTCAGCCGTCCGCCTTTGGGGGCGGCGGGGTTGAAGTAGGGCAGATGGGTGAAACCGGCAGGTATTGCGGGCTCCCCGTGCATGGCGATGGCATGGCTCTCGCCAGCCAGAGCAGGGCGGCTACCCGCCATCGCTGCAACGCAGAGCGCAAGCGCCAAGCGGAGGATGCCGGACGCGCTTATGCACCCAAAAGCCAACATGGAAATGCGCGGATTTGATTCGGAACGGACCACTTGTGGATTTTAGCATACGGGCCGGCATCCAGCAGATTACATGGCCTATTCCTTGGCTTATTCCTTGGACCAAAGATGCCGGCCGGCATTGATCTTTCCGTCCGCCCCTGTATGAAAGCGGGCGATTGAGGAAGGGGGCCGCAACTGTCACGTATCCGCCTCAATTGACTAGGAGACAGCCGCGCGAACCGGCTTGGTGGTGGGCGTCACCGGCGGTTCGGGCGTTCCCGTTCAGAAAGGGTTTTCCGCAATGAATTTCCGTATCTTGGCCACGTCGGTCGGGCCGCGTGGGCGACTTCTCGCCTTGTTGGCGGCAACCGTGCTGGCCGTGCCTTTCGCCTTCGAGGCGCAGGCCCAGGCGCCGGCACCTGCGCCAGCCGCGCCCAAGAAGGCCGCTCCCAAGGCTGCGCCGAAGGCTCCCCCGGGCGCGCCCGCCGCTCAGGCGCCTGCCCAGCAGCCGCCCGCCGCCCAGGCGCAGGCCCCGGCCCAGCCAGGCGCTCCCGCGCAGCCCCAGGATCAGCAGATTCAGCTGATTTACGCGCCGTGGACCAAATTCTGCCTGAAGGGCCAAGACGCCAACGCCAAGCAGGTCTGCTTCACCGGCAAGGATGGCCGCATCGAGTCCGGCCAGCCCGTGATTGCCGCTGTCATCATCGAGCCCGAGGGCGAGCCCAAGAAGATCCTGCGCGTGACGCTACCGCTCGGCATGCAGCTCGTTCATGGCACCCGCATCATCGTCGACAACAACCAGCCGCAGCAGTCGCCCTATGTGATCTGCTTTGCCAATGGCTGCATGTCCGACTACGAGGCGACGCCGGAACTGCTGGCCAACATGAAGAAGGGTCAGAACCTGGTGGTGCAGGCCATCAACGCCAATGGTGCGCCGCTGACCTTGCCGCTGCCGCTGGCCGAGTTTGCCAAGGCCTATGACGGTCCGCCGACTGACCCCAAGGAATTCGAAAAGACCCAGCAGAAGCTGCAGGAAGAATTGCAGAAGCGCGCCGAAGAGCAGCGCAAGAAGCTGGAGCAGGCCAATCCGGGCGGTGCGCCGGCAGCGAACCCGGCTTCGAAGTAAGTTCGATGAAGAACAGCAAAAAGGCGCTCGCGAGAGCGCCTTTTTTGTTGGCTGATTTGGTGGCCCGCGTTCCCGGATGCTGCGCAGCGCGTTGGCGGTGTGCGCTGATCGGGGGTCCAGCAAGTCTTACGGAGGCATGGGTCCCGGCTCTGCATCGCACCACTCCGTGCTGCGATGCAGCCGGGACACGGAGAGCTTCATTAGTTCAGCGACGGATTGCGCGGGCGATAGCCGCCCGACTTGTCCTTCACGAAGATCTCGGCGACCTGGGAATGACGGATCGGCTCGCCGGAGTCGTCGGGCAACAGGTTCTGCTCCGAAACATAGGCGACGTATTCGGAGTCAGAGTTCTCCGCGAGCAGATGGTAGAACGGCTGATCCTTGTGCGGACGCATCTCCTCGGGGATCGACAACCACCACTCCTCGGTGTTGTTGAACTCGGGATCGATGTCAAAGATCACCCCCCGGAAAGAGAACACCCGGTGGCGCACGATCTGGCCGATCTGGAACTTGGCGGTTCGCGCTTTGATCATCTCTTGTCGATAGACCATTGAGGCCGTCGATGCTAGTGCCCGGGCTGATCAATTAACCTTTCCTTCAGCCTGAACGGCGGGCAACGCCGGAAATCATCCCCAAAAATGATCGACATTCTCAATCTTGCCGTGCCCTATTTCGGCTTGATCTTCATCGGCTTCGCCTGCGGCAAAGCCAAGGGCCTGCCGGAAGCCGGCCTCGCCTGGATGAATTTCTTCCTGCTCTACGTGTCGTTACCGGCGCTGTTGTTCGTCATCATGTCGAAAACGCCGTTCACGGAGCTGAACAACCCGCCGTTTCTGATCGCCACTACCTTGGGCACGATGACCGCTTTTGTGGCGGCCATGCTGGTCGGCAAATTTGCGGGACTGACGCTCCGCGAGGCGACGCTGGCCGGCCTTTCCGGCGCTTACGGCAATATCGGCTACATGGGACCGGGACTTGCGCTCGCCGTGCTGGGTACGAAAGCGGCCGCGCCGACCGCGCTGATCTTCTGCTGCGACAGCATCTTCCTGTTCACGGCGGTGCCGCTCCTGATCGAACTCAGCGATCGCGACCACCCCTCGCTACTGCACGCGATTGGCGTCGTGCTGCGGCAGATCGTGCTGAATCCGCTGATCATGTCGGCCTGCGCCGGTGCGCTGGCGGCGGCACTGCATATTCACCTGCCGGTCTCGATCGACAACACGCTCTTGTTCCTGCAGAACGCGGCGGCGCCGACGGCGCTGTTCGTGCTCGGCGTCACTGTGGCGCTGCGACCGTTCGAGCGCGTGCCCTGGGAAGTTCCCGGCGTCATCGCGATCAAGCTTCTGGTCCATCCTCTGGCCGCGCTCGGCTTGATGCTGCTGTTCGGACCGTTCGCGCAGCCCTGGGCCGCAACCGCGGTGCTGATGGCGTCACTGCCGCCGGCATTGAACGTGTTCGTGATCGCGCGTCAGAACGACAGCTGGATCGAGCCTGCTTCGGTAGCGGTCCTGATCGGAACGTTCGCGTCCGTGGTCACGTTGACGAGCGCGATGTGGCTTCTGCAGACGGGCCGCCTGGCGTTTCCGTAGCGGCCTGCGTCGGCCCGCGAGATGAACGCCAGGACGGCGCCAGCCCCTCGCGCATGGCGAACCGCCGCAACGGACCGATCGAACCGAGCAGATGCATTCCAGCGGCGCGCAGCGATTGCATCGGCAGCAGGTCGCTCAGCAGCGAGCGGTTGGCAATGTCGATGGCAAAGGTGCGGCTCAGCACATCGGCGCGGCGCTTGAAGTCGTAGCGCCGCAGGGCTTGCGGTGCGCCGGGATCTTCGCTCGCTGCGATCGCCTCGCGCACGATGTCGGCGATATCGGCACCATCGCGCAGTCCGAGATTGAGCCCCTGCGCGCCAATCGGGGGAATGACGTGGGCGGCTTCGCCGACCAGCACCACGCGGCGCCTGGCGAATTGCTTGGGCCGCTCGATCGCCAGTGGGAACAGGTTGCGGCCGGCCTCGACTTTCACGCGGCCGAGGATCGAATGCGATTGTCTCTCGGCCGCTTCAGATAATTCCTCATCGCCGAGCGCCTTCAGCCGTTCGGCTTCCTTCGGCGAAGCGACCCAGACCACGCTGCAGCGATCGCCCGGCAGCGGCACGAACACGCAAGGGCCCTCCGGCGTGTGAAACTCGGTCGAGACGTTCCGGTGCGGACGGGAATGGCTGATGTTGAAGGTCAGCGCCGATTGCTTCAGTTCACGGCTGACCACCTCGATGCCGGCAGCTTCGCGGCACAGGGAATGCCGGCCATCCGCGCCGACGATGAGCCGCGCGGAAAGCGATTGCCCGCCGCCGGTCCGCACGGCGACCGCCGCCTCTTCCGGGGTGACTGTCTCGGCCTCGTCATCGAACCGCGTCAGGTTGGATAGCCCGGCGGCGCACTGTTCCAGCGCAGCTACCAGCGTCCGGTTTTCGATGTTGTAGCCGAACGCCTCGAGCCCGATTTCCTCGCAGGAGAATTTGACTTCCGGAGCGCGGATCAGCCGGCCGGTGTCGTCGACCAGTCGCATGGTCTTCAGCACTGCCGCCTGGTCCCGGCAATGCGGCCAGACCTCGAGTCTCTCCAGGAAATCGACGGAACCGCCGAGCAGCGCCGTGGTGCGGTTATCGGCATAGGGCGCGCGGCGCGCGATCAGCGCGGTGTTGGCGCCCCCTTGCGCCAGCGCGATCGCGGCCGACAGTCCGGCAGGACCGCCGCCGACAACAGCTACGTCATAAAAGATCGGTGCATCGCTCATATCAGGACAATTGACGTTTCCCTGCGGCATTTTCAAGCCTGCGACCATTGTCCAGCGCGGCAGGAGGCCGCAACCGTGCATGTACAAATCGAGCCGATTCCTGATAGCACTGCGCCACAAATGGAACAGGCCGACCCATCAGCAGCTTCGCTTGCCCCGCCGTCACGGCGCGCCGCCGCCTTCGGCGTGCATATTTTTACCGCGCTCGGCGCCGGCGTCGCCCTGCTGGCGCTGCTGGAGGCCGTGCGCGAGCATTGGGCCGCGATGTTCGCCTGGCTTGGGGTGGCGCTTGTCATCGACGCCGCCGACGGCCCGATAGCGCGGCGGCTCGATGTGATGCGGCTGCAGCCGAACTGGTCCGGCGACATCCTCGACCTCGTGGTAGATTTCGTCACCTACGTGTTCGTGCCGGCCTATGCGGTCACCGCAAGCCGGCTGCTGATGCCGGTAGCCGCGCCGATCCTCGGTATCGGGATCGCGGTCTCCGGCGCGCTCTATTTCGCGGACCGGCGGATGAAGAGCGACGACAATCATTTCCGCGGCTTTCCGGGGCTGTGGAACATCGCGGCCTTTTATCTCTTTCTGCTGCATTGGCCGCCGGCGCTGTCGAGCCTCGCGATTGCGCTCCTGATCGTGGCGACGTTTCTTCCGTTCCATGTCCTGCATCCCCTGCGTGTCGTGCGGCTGCGCTGGCTCACGCTGACGCTGATGGCGGTGTGGGCCGTGCTCGGGCTTTATGTGCTGATCCGCGACTTCGATGTCGAATGGCCCGTCACCACAGCGCTGTGCCTGATCGCTGCCTATGTCGTGGCAAGCGATGCGGCGTTCCGCCTCGTGAGGTCGTTCAAATCATGATCGAACTCCTGACCAGCGCAGAAGCCTGGGCGGCGCTCTTGACGCTGACGGCGCTCGAAATTGTGCTCGGCATCGACAACGTCATCTTCCTGTCGGTCATCGTGTCGCGGATCCCGGAGCCGCAGGCGACGCGCGCCCGGCAGATCGGTCTCGCGCTCGCACTGGCGTTCCGCATCCTGCTGCTAAGTCTTCTGGTCTGGCTGATCGGCCTGACCGAGCCCGTCTTCGCCGTGCGCGACATCTCGATCTCGTGGCGTGACATCATCCTGATCGGCGGCGGGCTGTTCCTGATCGCGAAGGCGACCCACGAAATTCATGCCGAGGTGGAGGGGGACGAAACCGGCGAACGATCGGGCGGCGCCAGCGCGTTCCTCTGGGTGATCCTGCAGATCATCGTGATCGACATGGTGTTCTCGCTCAACTCCATCATCACTGCGATCGGCATGGCGCAGGATCTCGTCATCATGGTCGCGGCCGTCGTGATCGCCTGCGTCATCATGTACGTGTCGTCGGGGCCGGTGGCGCGGTTTGTCGCGGAGCATCCGACCACCAAGATGCTGGCGCTGGCGTTCCTGGTTCTGATCGGAGTGGCGCTGGTCGCCGACGGATTCAAGTTCCACATCCCGCGCGGCTACATCTACTTCGCCATCGTGTTCTCGGCGGCGGTCGAGTTCTTCAACGTGCTGGCGAAGCGCAACCGCAAAAAGGCCTCCAGTTAGGCGGCCGGAGGCCGTCGAGTTGACAAGGCGGCCTCAATGGCCTTGGTTTCGCTTGCCGATTTGGCTGAGGGAGATGAGCCGATGACCAAGGCCGTGCGTGTGCACAAGGTGGGCGGACCGGAAGCGCTGGTGTACGAGCCCGTCGACCTGCCTGCGCCGGCCGCGGGCGAGGTGCGCATCCGCCAGCATGCCGTCGGCCTGAACTTCATCGACGTCTACTACCGCACCGGCCTCTACAAGGCGCCGGGCCTGCCCTTCATCGCCGGCAATGAGGCGGCCGGGGAGGTCGTCGCTGTGGGGCCCGGTGTGACCAACTTCCATCCCGGCGACCGCGTCGCCTACTACCACAACCTCGGCGCCTATGCGACCGAGCGCAACATACCCTGGGAGAAGCTCGTCAAGCTGCCCGACCACATTACCTATGAGCAGGGCGCAGTCCTGATGCTGAAGGGGCTGACGGTCTGGTATCTCCTGCACAAGACCTTCAAGATCGAGCCGCATCACCGCGTGCTGATCCATGCCGCGGCCGGCGGCATCGGGTTGCTGGCCTGCCAGTGGGCGGCCGCGCTCGGCGCGCATGTGATCGGCACGGTCGGCTCGAAGGCGAAGACCGATCTCGCGCTCGCCAATGGCTGCGATCATGTCATCAACTACAGCGAGGAAGACTTCGTCGCACGTGTGAAGCAGATCAGCCGCAACGAACTCTGCGATGTCGTCTATGACGGCGTCGGCAAGTCGACCTTTCCGGGCTCGCTGTCCTGCCTGAAGCCGCGCGGCCTGTTCGTGAGTTTCGGCAACGCCTCAGGTCCGGTGCCGCCCTTTGCGATTTCCGAACTCAACAATCACGGCTCGCTGTTTGCGACCCGGCCCAAGCTCAACGACTATATCGGCACCCGCAAGGAATTGCTGGAAGGCGCCGACACGCTGTTTGCCGCCGTCATCTCCGGCAAGCTGCATGTGCCGATCAACCATGCCTATGCGCTGAAGGACGCCGGCAAGGCGCATATCGATCTGGAGAGCCGCAGTACGACAGGCGCGTCGATTTTGAAGCCGTGAGGGTAATCGTCATTGCGAGCGAAGCGAAGCAATCCAGCGTTTCTCCGCGAGAACAATCTGGATTGCTTCGTCGCTTTGCTCCTCGCAATGACGGACTTCTAAGCGACGCGTCGCGCGGCACCAGTCTTGATCAGGATCGCGTCCAGGCCATCGATCATGGCGCCGATCTCCTCCCGCGTCACATTGAGCGCCGGCATGAAGCGGAGCGCGTCCGGCTGCGGTGAATTGAGGAGCAAGCCTGCCTCAAAGGCCTGCGCCACGATCGAGGCGCCGATCGGCAGCTTCAGCTCAAGCGCGAGCAGCAGGCCTCGGCCGCGCACCTCGCCAAGGCCGTGCCGGGCCGAAAGCTTTTGCAACTCGCGCTCGAGATAGAGGCCGGCCTCAGACGCCGCCTTCAGGAACGACGGCGCGCTGACTTCCTCAAGCACGGCAAGGCCGGCCGCGCACATCAACGGATTGCCGTTGAAGGTGCCGCCCTGATCGCCGTGCTCGAAGCATGAGGCCTTTTCGGTCGCAAGCAGCGCCGCCAGCGGCACGCCGCCGCCGATGCCTTTGCCGAGCGTCATGATGTCGGGCGCGATTTCCGCGTGCTCATAGTGGAAGAGCTTTCCGGTGCGTCCCATGCCGGTCTGGATCTCGTCGAAAATCAACAACAGGCCGTGCTCGTCCGTCAATGCCCGCAACGCCTGCAGGAATTGATCCGTCGCGGGCCAGACGCCGGCCTCGCCCTGGATCGGCTCCAGCATGACGGCCACGGTGTTGTCGTTGATCAGCGCTTTCACCAAATCGAGGTCGTTCAGTCGCGCCTTGCGAAAGCCCTTAACCTTCGGCTCGAACAGCGGCTCGAACGCCTTCTTGCCGGAGGCCGACATGGTCGCCAGCGTGCGGCCATGAAAGCCGCCCTCGAAAGTGATGATCTCGAATGCGCCACCCTTATGCTTGGCGCCATATTTGCGCGCGAGCTTGATCGCGCCTTCATTGGCCTCGGCGCCGGAATTGGCAAAGAACACCTGGTCGAAGCAGCTCACGTCGACCAGCGCCTTCGCCAGCTTGAGGCTGGCCGCGTTGTAATAGGCCGGGCTCGGCGTGATCAGAAGCTTGGCCTGCGCCGCAATGGCTTCCGCCACGCACGCCGGCGCGTGGCCGAGGCAGTTGACCGCCCAGCCCTGGATGAAATCGAGATAGCGCTTTCCCGTATCGTCCCAGAGCCACGCACCTTCACCCCGGACGAACACGGTTGGCGGGCGCGCGGTGATGTCCATCAGCGCGTCATAGGGATGGATGACCTTGAGCATGGAAAACTCCTTGTGGGTTGGATGGAGGGGGCCGAAACGCAAGAAGGCCGCGCTTTGTCGGGCGCGGCCTTCTCGAAAACTAAGCTGATCTAGCTATTCAGCGTGGTCGTCGGACATGGCGTAGCCCATCATCGTCGCTGGTGCGACGACGGAAAGCTGCGCGGCGGTTGGTCCGGTTCGAAATCATGGGGTGCGCTGATACAGCCGAAAGGCAGGGGATGTCAAGCGGCGACGATTTTACGAAAATTTTAGGCATGATGCGTAGCTTCGTCCAACTGGCTTAGAACAGCCGTTCGAGCGCTCAGGACGAGCGATGTCACAGCAAAATCTATCGATCGCCGACGAAATCGAAACGGCGATTGCCGCAGGCTCCACGGAAAAATGCGCCGAGACCGCCCATCGGGTGACGGCGCTGTTTCTGGCGTCCGCCGGCAGCTACAGCAGCGAGCAGATCGAGCTGTTCGGCAACGTCTTCGAGCGCCTGGTCAATACGATCGAGCTTCGCGCCATTGCTGATGTCAGCGCCCGGATCGCTCTGGCCGAATTGAGCAGCCAGTTGGCGCCGATTTCCCAGGCGCCGGCTTCCGTCATCAGGCATTTCGCCCGGCATGAGGATATTTCTGTCGCCGGACCGGTCCTGATGGAATCGCCGATCCTGAAGAGCGACGACCTGATCGAGATCGCCAAGACAAAGGGCGAGAAGCACCTGATCGCGATCGCCGGTCGCTGGTGGCTGCAGGAAGTCGTGACCGACAGCCTGTTGATCCGCCGTTTCCCGAGCGTCAGCCGCAAGCTCGTCACCAACCCGGGCGCTCGGGTTTCCGCGGCGGGATTTGCGATGATCGTCGCCCAGGCGGCAGGCGACCCCGAACTTGCCGTCGTGACCGGAATCCGGGCCGATTTGCCGAGCGAACTCCGGGCTCGTCTTCTGCGCCACGCCACCGACGCCGTGAAGACAAGGATGCTGTCCCGCGCTCCGTCCTATCTCTTCGAGGAAATACGGGCGGCGATTTCGGCGGCATCAGCCGACGTCGACCGCGAGCTGTCGCGGGACCACGATTTTACTGCCGCCGCAGCTCTGATCGCGAAGCTCAGGAAAGAGGGCGGGCTCAATGAAGCGGCCTTGCGCGAGCTGGCGTCGCAGCGGCGCTACGAAGAGACGCTCGTTGCGCTCGCAGAGCTGGCGCGCACCAGCGTCGACATTGTCCGTCCGCTGATGCAGAGCCTGCGCAGCGACGGCATCCTGGTCCCCTGCAGGGTCGCAGGCCTCGGCTGGGAAACCGTGAAAGCGGTGCTCGATTGCCGGTTTTCCAGGGGCGTCACCGCCGAGGATGAATTGTCGAAACTTGAACGGCAATTTGCCGAGCTGACGACTGAAGAGGCCGCCCGCCTCCTCAAGTTGTGGAACGTCCGCTCGGTTTCGCCGTCGTCAAAGGCACACTGAGGCCACTCAAAACCCCGCCACGCTGCCGTGCAGATCGTATTCGTCGGCGCGCTCGATTTTCGCGGTGACGATCTCGCCGACCTTCAGCGGACGGCGGCTTGTGAGATAGACCGAGCCGTCGATCTCGGGCGCATCGGCCTTTGACCGACCTCGGGCAACCGTCGGCCCAACTTCATCGATGATCACCTGCTGCCTGCTGCCGACTTTGCGCTTCAAGCGTCGCGCCGAAATCTTCTGCTGGCGCGCCATCAATGCGTTGTAGCGCTGCTGCTTGACCTCATCGGACACGGCGCCATGATGCGCATTGGAGGCGGCGCCTGCGACCGGCTCATATTTGAAGCAGCCGACCCGGTCGATCTCGGCTTCGTCCAGCCAGTCGAGCAGATAGGCGAAATCGGCATCGGTCTCGCCGGGGAAGCCGACGATGAAGGTCGAGCGGATGGCGAGGTCAGGACAGGCTTCTCGCCACTTCGAAATCCGCGCCAGCGTCTTGTCCTGCGCCGCCGGCCGCTTCATTGCCTTCAGGACTTCGGGGCTCGCGTGCTGAAAGGGGATGTCGAGGTAGGGCAGGATCTTGCCCTCGGTCATCAGGCCGATGACCTCATCGACATGCGGGTAGGGGTAGACGTACTGCAGCCGGACCCAGGCGCCAAGCTCACCGAGCTCTTTGGTGAGATCGAAGAACTTCGCGCGCACCGCGCGGTCCTGCCAGGGGCTCTCGGCATATTTCAGGTCGACGCCATACGCCGATGTATCCTGCGAGATGACCAAGAGCTCCTTGACACCGGCCTTGACCAGCCGCTCCGCCTCGCGGAGCACGTCGCCCGCGGGACGCGACACCAGATCGCCGCGCAGTTTCGGGATGATGCAGAAGCTGCAGCGGTTGTTGCAGCCCTCCGAAATCTTTAAATACGCGTAGTGCCGCGGCGTCAGCTTGATGCCCTGCGGCGGCACCAGGTCGAGATGCGGATTGTGCGCCGGCGGCAGCGCGCGGTGCACGGCGTCGAGCACGCTCTCATATTGCTGCGGGCCCGTGATCGAGAGCACGGCGGGATAGGCGGACGAAATCTGCTCGGGTTCGGCGCCCATGCAGCCGGTGACGATGACCTTGCCGTTCTCCGCCATCGCTTCGCCGATGGCGGAGAGCAATTCCTGCTTGGCGCTGTCGAGGAACCCGCAGGTGTTGACGATGACGATGTCGGCGCCGTCATGCTTGCGCGCGAGCTCATAGCCTTCCGCGCGCAGGCGCGTGATGATCCGCTCGGAGTCCACCAAAGCCTTGGGGCATCCAAGCGAAACAAAGCTGATTTTTGGCGCGGCAGCCTCTGACATGTTCCAAACTGTGTGATTGATGGCCCGTGAGCTAGTCCTAATTGCCCAGAAATACAAGACTTTGAGCTGGCCGCTCGCGTGCTATGGATATGCGTGCCGGACACCGAGTAAGCGATGGGCGCCGAGTCCTCTCCCAAGATCGTCATTGTCGACGAAAGCCCGATCCGCGCCGCGATCCTCGAGGAGGGATTGCGGGAGGCCGGCTATACCGAGGTCGTCCATATCAGCGAGATGCAGAGCCTGCTCGCCCGCATCTACGCGCTCGATCCCGACATCATCGTGATCGACCTGGAAAACCCGAGCCGCGACAGCCTCGAGCAGATGTTCCAGGTCAGCCGCGCCGTGCGCCGGCCGGTCGCGATGTTCGTCGACCAGAGCGATGCGGCCTCGATTCAGGCTTCCGTCGACGCCGGCGTCTCCGCCTATATCGTCGACGGCCTGAAGAAGGAACGCATGAAGCCGATCCTCGATCTCTGCGTGTCGCGCTTCAATGCCTTTGCCAAGCTGCAGGACGAGCTCGACCGCACCAAGAACGCGCTGGAAGAGCGCAAGGTGATCGACCGCGCCAAGGGCATCCTGATGAAGCTCAAGGGCCTGACCGAGGAGGAGGCCTATGTGCTGATGCGCTCCACCGCGATGCGTGAAAAGAAGAAGATCGGCGAAATCGCGCAGTCGATCCTGACCGCGTCGGAGCTGTTGAAATGAGCACACCCCTTCATATCGGCTTTATCCCTCTCGTCGATGCCGCGGCGCTGATCGTCGCCGTCGACAAGGGATTTGCCGCCGAGGAGGGGCTCGACGTTACCCTGGTGCGGGAAGTGTCATGGTCGAATATCCGCGACAAGCTCAATATCGGGATGTTCGATGCCGCCCATCTGCTCGCGCCGGTCGCCATCGCCTCGAGTCTGGGCATCGGCCATGTCAAGGTGCCGATCACGGCGCCCTTCAATCTCGGCATCAACGGCAATGCGATCACGGTGTCGCCGGCGCTGCATGCCGCGATCATGGCCGAACTCGACGGCGACCGCTTCGATCCGATGGCGACCGCAAAAGCGCTGGCGCGCGTGGTGGCGGCACGACGCAAGAGCGGCACCGAGCCGCTGACGTTCGCCATGACCTTCCCGTTCTCGACCCACAACTACCAGCTCCGCTTCTGGATGGCGGCCGGCGGCGTCGATCCCGATGAGGATGTGCGCCTTGTCGTGCTGCCGCCGCCTTTCATGGCGGAGACGATCGCTGGTGGCCAGATCGACGGCTTCTGCGTCGGCGCGCCCTGGAATTCCATCGCGGTGGACCACGGCGACGGCCACATCCTGCATTTCGTCTCCGATATCCTGGTGCGCGCGGCGGAGAAGGTGCTGGCGCTGCGGCAGAGCTGGGCGGACCGCAACCCGGAAACCGTCGCGGCGCTGATGCGGGCCGCTTCGCGCGGTGCCGATTTTGTCGAGCAGAACCGCGGCGAGACCGCGCGCATCCTGGCGCAGCCGGAACGGGTCGGCGTCGACGCCGAAGTCATCCAGCGCACGCTGGAAGGCCGCCTGAAAATTTCGCCCGACGGGACCATGCGCGAAAGCAGCCGCTATCTCCTAGTCGGACGCGAAGGGGCGGGGCGGCCCGATCCGGTGCAGGCCGCCTGGCTCTATGCGCAGATGGCACGCTGGGGACAGACCTCGCTGAGCGCGGAAGCGCTCAAGACCGCGATGGCCGTGTTCCGGCCCGACCTTTACGACGCGGCGCTCGGGGAAGGCGTGAGCAAAGACCAGCCGTCCGCGCCATTCCGCGCCTTCGCCGGGCCGGCCTTCGATCCCGCCGATATCAGCGGGTATCTGGACTCCTTTGCGGTCGCTCGCCGGACGCGATAGGGGGCGCTGGAAGCCCCTGATCAAAGATTAAGCACGATGATTCGAAGCTTATTATTTGTGCTCATGCCTTCGGAAAAGGCATGAACATCAATCCACTTGATGCATCGCAAAATTTCTAATGAACTGAATATGCTTGGCTTTCCGGCTGCTGCTGCATTGGCACATGTTTTGAATAGTCGTTTTCGGGCCTGCCGCCGGTGATGCCCGCTGGCCCACATCCACGATGGATTTCCGCAGCAACGAGGCTGATCGGATCGCTCGCACAGAAGCGGGCGACCGCACGACTCCGTTCCCTCGTTGTGACCACGCCAGGGCGTGGCAGCTGGAGCTTCGACATGGATTACATCAAACCCACCGACGTCGTTGCCGCGATGATTGATGCCGGCGTCAAGAAGGTGGCGCTCGCGCCGCGCGACATCCTCATCCGCGGCGCGCTGTCGGGCGCGCTTCTGGGCGCGGCCACAGCGCTTGCCTTTACCGGCGCGGTCACGACCGGCCAGCCGCTGGTCGGCGCGCTGATCTTCCCCGTCAGCCTCGTGATGATCGTGCTGCTCGGGCTCGAACTCGTGACCGGCAGCTTTGCCATCGTGCCGCTGGCGCGGCTCGAGGGCAAGGCGAGCTGGAGCGCCGTGATCGCCAGCTGGTCCTGGGTGTTTGTGGCGAACCTGCTCGGCAGCGTCGCTTTCGGCATCCTGATCGCGATCTCGCTCACCAATATGGGCAAGGTGGAAGTCGCCGGCGTCGCAGCGCGCATCGTCTCTGTCGCCGAAGCCAAGACCATCGGCAATGAAGCGCTTGGCGTCGCCGGCATGGTCAGCGTCTTCGTCAAGGGCATGCTCTGCAACTGGCTGGTCTGCCTCGGCGTCGTGATGGCGATGACCTCGACTTCGACGGTCGGCAAGATCGCCGCGACCTGGTTGCCGATCTTCCTGTTCTTCGCGCTCGGCTTCGAGCATGCCGTGGTCAACATGTTCGTGATCCCGACCGGCATGCTGCTCGGCGCAAGAGTCTCCGTCAGCGACTGGTGGCTCTGGAACCAGATACCGGTCACGCTCGGCAACCTCGTCGGCGGCTTCGTGTTCACGGGGCTCGCGCTCTACGCCACCTACAAGCCGGCACGGTCGCCCGTTGCGGCCGCGCCCGTCGCCATCCCGGCGGCTGCGGAATAAGGGGCGCCGTGCAATCATGAAAATCGAAAATCTCTCCGTCGACTTCACCGACGAACAGAAGCGGTACTTCGAGGGCTTGGCCGCCGGCGTGCAGATCAGCCGGAATGTGCGGGGCCTTGGCGGCGGTGCCAATGCCGGTAATGCGCATGCCGAGCCGACCGGACCCGATGCCGCGCACATCAAGGCGCAGGACAGGGTCACCGCCGCGGGCAAGAAGCTCGCGGACCAGGAGAAATTCAAGCGCGAGGAGCATCCCTTCGATGCCTATCCGCGCCTGAAGCAGCAGGCGCTCGACAATGCGCCGCCGCCGCCGGCGGATAATTTCCGCTGGCGCTATCACGGGCTGTTCTATGTCGCGCCGGCGCAGGACTCCTACATGTGCCGGCTGCGCATCCCGAACGGCATTTTGAAACACTGGCAATTCGCAGGCCTCGCTGATCTCGCCGAGCGGCTGTGCGGTCCGTACAGCCACGTCACGACACGCGCCAATCTGCAGCTCCGCGAAATCCCGCCCAAGCACACGGTCGAATTGATCGAAGGCATCCAGGAGCTTGGCCTGTGCTCGCGCGGCTCGGGTGCCGACAACATCCGCAACGTCACGGGCACGCCGACCGCCGGCATCGATCCGCAGGAACTGATCGACACGCGCCCCTTCGCGCGCGAATGGCACTATCACATCCTCAACGACCGCTCGCTCTATGGCCTGCCGCGCAAGTTCAACGTCGCCTTCGACGGCGCTGGAAAGATCGCGGTGCTGGAAGACACCAACGACATCGCGTTCTCCGCGGTCGAGGTGAGCGACGGCTTTGGCATCGAGCCGGGCGTGTGGTTCGCCCTCGGCGTCGGCGGCATCACCGGGCACCGGGATTTCGCCAAGGCGACCGGCATCATCGTCAAGCCGGAGGATGCGACCAAAGTCGCGGACGCGATCGTGCGCGTGTTCATCGACACCGGCGACCGCACCAACCGCCTCAAGGCACGGCTGAAATATGTGCTCGACAGCATGGGCGTCGACAAATTCATGGAGACCGTCGAGGAGCGGCTCGGCCGCAAGCTCACCCGCGCGCCGGTGGAGGCGATCGCAGCCCGGCCGGCCTTCGACCGCATGGCCCATATTGGCGTACACAAGCAGAAGCAGGATGGATTGAACTGGATCGGCGTCTGTCTGCCGGTCGGCAAGATCACCTGCGACCAGATGCGCGGTCTCGCAAAAATCGCGCGGGACTTTGGCGACGGCGACATCAGGCTGACGGTCTGGCAGAATCTTCTGATTTCCGGCGTGCGCGACGACGCTGTCGCGCCCGCAAGTGCGGCGATCGAGAAGCTGGGCCTGGCAACCAAGGCCTCGGAAATCCGCGCCGGCCTCGTCGCCTGCACCGGCAATGCGGGCTGCAAGTTTGCGGCCTCCAACACCAAGCTGCATGCCGCGGATATCGCCGACTGGTGCGAGCCGCGCGTCAACATCGACACGCCGCTCAACATTCATCTGACCGGCTGCCACCATTCCTGCGCCCAGCACTATATCAGCGACATCGGCCTGATCGCCGCCAAGGTAGCGGTCGGCGACAGCGACGAGACCGTGGAGGGCTATCATCTGTTCGCGGGCGGCGGCTTCGGGCCGCAGGCCGACATCGGGCAGGAGGTCTATCATGACCTCAGGGCCGAGGACGCGCCGCAGACCGTCGAGCGGCTGCTGAAAGCCTATCTCGCCCATCGTGCTTCGCCCGACGAAGCTTTCCTCACATTCGCCCGCCGCCACGATGGCGAAACGCTCCGCAAGCTCGCGGACGCCCAGCTCTCCGACACCAAGGTGTCCTCATGAACCAGATCACGCCGCTCCCGAGGATCGAGATCATTCCTCCGACCGCGCCGTTTTCCGAGGCGCAGCGTTCATGGCTCAACGGCTTCTTTGCGGGGCTGCTCACCGATAGCGGCACGACTGCGCTGTCGCAGGGCCCCGCCATGCTGCAGGGCCCGGCCGGCGACGGCGATGACGGCGAAGCGCCCTGGCACGACCAGACCATGCCGATCGCCGATCGCATGAAGCTTGCCCAAGGCCGCCCGCTCCGGCGCCGCATGATGGCGGCGATGGCGCAGCAGGATTGCGGCCAGTGCGGCTACAATTGCAACGACTATTCGGATGCGATTGCGAGCAAGAGCGAGGCACGGCTCAATCTCTGCGTCCCCGGCGGCAAGGAAACCGCGCGGATGCTCAAATCGCTCTACGAAGAGCTGGACAAGGCGCCGGCCGCCGCGCCGTCTTCGGCCCTCACGCCGGCGGTTGCGGTCACCGCTGTCATCAGCGAGCCCGGCCGCTCCCGCGACAATCCGGTCGCGGCGACCTTCGTCTCGCGCCGGCTGCTCAACAAGAAGGGTTCCGAGAAAGAGACCTGGCACATCGATTTCGATCTTTCCGGCGCCGGCCTCGACTATGTCGTCGGCGACTCCTTCGGCATCTTTGCCAGGAACGATCTCGGCCTCGTCGACCAGATCATCGCGCTGCTCGGCGCCTCACACACGATCGAAGTGCGTGGCAAAACCTTGCGGGAGGTGCTGATCTCGGACGTGTCGCTTTCGCCGGCGCCGGACAGCCTGTTCGAGCTCTACTCCTATCTCACCGGCGGCGCGCAGCGCGAGAAGGCACGGGCGCTAGCACAGGGCGAGGATCCCGATGGCGATGCCGCCACGCTCGACGTCATGGCGGTGCTGCAGAAATTCTCCAACGTCCGTCCGCATCCGGAGTCCTTTGTCGAGGCGCTGGAGCCGCTGCAGCCGCGGCTTTATTCGATCTCGTCGTCGCATAACGCGACGCCGGGAAAATTGTCATTGACCGTCGATTGCGTGCGCTATGTCATCGGCAAGCGCAGGCGGCTCGGACTTGCCTCGACCTTCCTTGCCGAACGCATCAACCCCGGCGATGAGCTGAAGGTCTATGTGCAGAAGGCGCATGGCTTTGCGCTGCCGGCCAACTCGAAGACGCCGATCATCATGATCGGGCCGGGCACCGGTGTCGCTCCCTTCCGCGCCTTCCTGCTCGACCGCAGGGCGACCGGAGCGCCTGGCAAGAACTGGCTGTTCTTCGGCCACCAGCGCAGCGATTGCGACTTCTTCTACCAGGACGAGCTCAACTCGTTGAAGACCTCGGGCCTGCTGACACGGCTGTCGCTCGCCTGGTCGCGGGATGGTGCGAAGAAATTCTATGTGCAGGACCGCATGCGCGAAGTCGGCCGCGAATTGTGGACGTGGCTCGCCGAGGGCGCGCATGTCTATATCTGCGGCGATGCCAAGCGCATGGCCAAGGACGTCGAGCGCGCGCTGGTCGACATCATCGCGCAATTCGGCGCGCGCTCCACCGACGAGGCGATCGCCTTTGTCGGAGAGCTCAAGAAGAAGGGCCAATTCCAGCAGGACGTGTATTAGAGCATGATCCGGAAAAGTGTGTAGCGGTTTTCCGAAAAGATCATGCTCAATCAAGAAAGCTAAAGCGCGATGACGATTCGACCTAATCTCTTCGCGCCTTAGAGGGTTTCGGAACCAGGCAAAGCGCCTCAAAAGCGGCCGAATAAAATTCTCGCTGCCGCACGTCGCAGAGAAACTTTCTCTGCGACGGGAGTTTGTCAAAGCATTCATGTTGCTATTTGTGGCTGCCTCTTACGGCACAGCACAGCCGGTATTTCATCTGCGCGCATGGGGCGATGGAGACTAGTGCCCACTTTCCGAAGTTCGTACACCATTGCAGCAACCACCTTTACGAACTTCGGAAAGCTATGGGCACTAGCAATGATTCTAGTGCCGCTTCTCGATTTGAAGTCCCTGGGTCCATTTCGCCGCTTGCGCTGCAGGGACTTCAAATCGGCGGCACTAGCCATGCGCGAGATATCGGCGGAAGCCCGCCTGCATTTTTACGCGCGCTCTCTCAAGCGGGCCGGCAACGGCATTCATCTCGCGGCGCTCTACGGCGCTTTTGCGTTGATCGCGGCCGTGGTGTTCGGCACGCTCTCCGTGCATGCCTTTTAATGTAATGCACATCACCAAACCCTCATGGTGAGGAGGCGCGTAAGCGCCGTCTCGAACCATGAGGCCCCGGCGCTCTCCCGGCCACATCCTTCGAGACGCTTGGCTTGCGCCAAGCTCCTCAGGATGAGGGGATAAAGCTCGTTGCGCAGCTAGGCGGCCGCGTGCTTGAACGGCGCGACGTCGATGCCATTGTCCTTCAGCGCTTTTCGCACGCCGCGCGCGATCTCGACCGCGGTCGGATTGTCGCCGTGAATGCAGACGGTGTCGATCTGCATCTTGATGGCCTTGCCGGTCACCGAGACCACCGCGCCGTCCTGCACCATGCGGATAACGCGCTCGGTGATTTCCTTTGGATCATGCAACACCGCGCCGGGCTTCTTGCGCGCGACAAGGTTGCCGTTGTCCTCATAGGCGCGGTCGGCGAAGACCTCATGCGCCATCGGCAGATTGGCGCGCTCGCCGGCCTTCACAAGCTTGGAATTGGCCAGCACCACAAACACAAGATTGGGATCGACGGCCTTGATCGCGTTGGCGATCGCCTGCGCGGTCATGTCGTCCTCGCAGGCGACATTGGAGAGCGCGCCATGCGCCTTCACATGGGTGACCTTGTGGCCGGCCGCGGTCGCAATCGCCTGCAGCGCGCCGATCTGATAGGCGACGAGGTTCTCGATCTCCGATGATGTCAATCCGGGCACAGGCCGCCGGCCGAAGCCGTGCAGATCGCGATAGCCGGGATGGGCGCCGATGGAAACGCCGCGCGCCTTGGCGAGCTCGACGGTTTTGCGCATGATGTCGGCATCGCCGGCGTGATAGCCACAGGCGATGTTGACGCTGGTGGCGAGCTCGATCATCTCGGAATCATGGCCCATTTCCCACGGCCCAAAGCTCTCGCCGAGATCGCAGTTGAGATCGATGGTCTTCATGTCCTTCCCGGCCTCTCGTTCAGGGGTTCGGCAGCTCTGCATGCCCAGTGCCTGCATGCCAGGTGCCGGCGTCGACCGCGCTGATGGCGCTGCCTGCGACATTGGCATCCTGCAACGCTTCGAGGTTGAGCTCAAAGCCCTCCAAATTGCGGAGGAGGTCGGGCAGGCTGCGGAGCAGCTCTGCAAATTTACGGGCCTCCGCCTGGGCTTCCTTCACACTCACCGCCTTGAAGCGGAAAGGCGTTCCGGCCGGCGTCTGCGCGAAGCGGCCGAAGTCGGCCGAAATCACGGTCGCGATCTTGGGATAGCCGCCGGTGGTGTTGCGGTCAGCCATCAGCACGATCGGGGCGCCATTGCCGGGCACCTGGATGCTGCCATTGACCGTGCCGTCGGAGACGATGTTGTGGCCTGCGAGATGCCTGATGACCGGGCCTTCGAGGCGATAGCCCATGCGGTCGCTGGTCGCCGAGATCTTCCACTCGCTGTCGAGGAACAGCGCCTTGGCCTCATCGGCGAACTCGTCATCCTGCGGACCGAGCACGACGCGGATCGGCCCGGACACGACCGGAAGCTCGATCCGGCGCTCGGTGCCGCCGCTCGCCGTCTTCGCCGGCAACTCATCGCCCGCCTGCAACGGCCGGGGATAGGGACTGCCCAGCCCTGCACGCTGGTTGACCGCGACGCTGCCAAAGGTCTTCTCGCCATCGATGCCGCCTTCGATGGCGAGATAGCTGAAGGCGCCGCCCCTGGCGAAACCGACCGTCAGCGTCTCGCCGTCGGCGATGGTCATGGAGGTATCCATCGCGACCGGCCGGCCCGCGATATCGGCACCGCGCGCGGCGCCGGCAAGCGCAACGCGGACCGCGCCGTCGCGGGCCATGAACGAGGCGGTGAACGGGCCGATTTCAACACAGGCTTCGAAAGGTTCATTGCCAAGCAGCGTGTTGGCGGCCGCCAGCGCGAGGCGATCCATCGCACCGCTCGGCGCCAGCCCATAGCGCTGCGTGCCGACCCGGCCACCATCCTGGACGGAGCTGGCCGGGCCAATCGATGAGACGACGAGCTTGCTCATGCGGCGACAAGTTCCGCGACGATCTCGCCGGCTTCCGCGGCGCGGCTCTGCTCGGCGAATGTTCTCTCGTCGACTTGATAGAAAGTGACGCGATCGCCCGGTTCGGTCAGGAACACGGGATCGCGGTGCAGCTGAAAGGTCCTGACCGCCGTGCGGCCGAGCAGATGCCAGCCGCTGGGAGCCGCCAGGCACTGGATGCCGGCTTGCACGCCGCCGATCGAGATCGTGCCCGCCGGCGTGAACACCCGCGGATTTGGCCGCCGCGGCATGTGCAGCGATTTGTCGAGCCCCGAGAGATAGGACCAGCCCGGCGTGAAGCCGATCATGGCGACGCGGTAGTCGCCGCCGGCATGCCGCGCCACGACCTGATCGGGTGTCAGGTTCAGGCTCTTGGCGACATCCTCCAGATCGATGCCGTTTTCGCCGCCATAGGCGACCGGAACGCGCCAGCGGCGTGCCTTGCCGGTGGGCGGCACCGGCATCTCGGCGAGCGCCAGCAGCTTCGCGCCCAGCATCTCGAAATCGACCCGGACGGGATCGTAATGCACCAGCAGCGAGCGATAGGTCGGCACGGTCTCCGTCACGCCCTCGACGGCGGCCGCCGCCATTGCCTTGTCCAGCGCCAGCACACGCTGGTTGGCGGTGTCGTCGATCGCGCGGGCAAATTCCACCACGATGGCACTGTCGCCACTCGGCAAAAGGCGGGGCGGGGAAAGCTGCGCGGCCATGGCATGCGTTTTCGCTCAAACTCTCGTGCTTGTCACGCCCTTGACGGGATGCCCGCGCCCCGCAAGATGCCGCCCGTCAAATCCACCCCTCGGAGCCTGTTTTCTCGATGTCCCTGACCCCCGACGCGATCAAAACCCTGTCGCACGTCACCACCGCCACCATCACCACGGTCCTGCTCAAGAAGGGCTTGCGGAACGTCTGGATGCGGGGCGCGCGCCCGCTGAAACCGGGGATGCCGCGGCTGGTCGGGCCGGCCTTCACGCTGCGCTTCGTGCCGGCCCGGGAAGATCTGGCGACGCCGGAATCCTGGTCCTCGCCTATCTCGACGCGCACCGCGATCGAGGCCATGCCCGCCGGCTGCATCACCGTGGTCGACGCCATGGGGATCACGGATGCCGGCATCTTCGGCGACATCCTGTGCGCCCGCATGGTCAAGCGCGGCGTGACCGCGCTGATCACCGACGGCGTCGTGCGCGATGTCGAGGGCGTGCTCGGCACCGGCCTGCCGGTGTGGTGCGACGGATTTGCCGCGCCGCCCTCCGTGGCGGGCCTCACCTTTGTCGGCTGGGGCGAGCCGATCGGCTGCGGCGGCGTTGCGGTGTTTCCGAACGACGTGGTCGTCGCCGACCAGGACGGCGCAGTTTTGATCCCGCAAGCCCTGCTCGAGCACGTACTCGCCGAAGGGCCCGAGCAGGAGCGGATGGAAGCCTGGATCGTCAATGAGGTAAACAATGGCGCGCATCTGCCCGGCCTCTATCCCATGAACGCCGACACCAAGGCGCGCTACGCGGCGTCGAAGAAATGATCCTCATCCTGAGGAGCCGCGCAAGCGGCGTCTCGAAGGATGAGGCCCGAATGGTAGCCTCATGGTTCGAGACGCGCTTCGCGCTCCTCACCATGAGGGGAAATAGAGGAGGTAACCCCATGCAAATCTATCCCGCCGGCTCGCGTCCGACACGCCGCGCTCCTGCCGAAAACTTCACAGGCACGGTCTGGCAGGACCCGATCATCACTGCACCCGCGCCGGCGCGGGTCGTCATCAATCGCGTCGCCTTCGAGCCCGGCGCGCGGACCGCGTGGCACACGCATCCGTTTGGACAGACGCTCTATGTGATTTCGGGCGTCGGCCGCTTCCAGACCAAGGGCCAGCCGATCCGCGAGATCAAGCCCGGCGACGTGATCTGGATTCCGCCGGACGAGAAGCACTGGCATGGCGGCGCGCCCACCACAGGCATGGTCCACATCGCAACGCAGGAAGCCCTCGACGGGAAAACGGCGACCTGGATGGAGCACGTCACCGACGCCGAATATGGCGCAGCGGTCGGCTAGCTCCAGGCGATCAGATCCGCGACGCGGTCCATGTGCCCGAGCACATGATGCCGCGCCAGGTGCCTGAGCCCGATGTGCCCGAGAGGTGACCAAAGCCGGTCGCCCGCTTGATGCCGTTCACCAGCGTGACGCTGATGTTGCCGGCATCGGCGACATGGCCGGAAGCCTTCACCATCGAGCTGGAGACGTTACCGTTATTGATGCCGATCGAAACGGTCTGGCCGTTCCCGCATTCGGAACTGCCGGAGGCGATATGGACGCTCCATTCGCCGTCGAACGTCGTGGCCGACGCCGCGGTAGCGAACGAGGCGGCCACAAGCAACGCAACACTGGTGGCGATAAAGGTTTTGCGAATGTATCCCATGGCGAAGCCCCTTTCGGTGATTGCATGCAGGGATAGTCGCTGCTCGCGGGTTCCAAAGATGTGATGGCTGTCACGTCGCCCTTTTGGGCGTGACTTGGGGCACTAATCGGCGCGCAAATGGAAAGGCCCCGCGCGTGAGCGGGGCCTTCTGCCGTCGGGGTTCGTGGCGTGCGTCAGTTCACGCGGGTCCAGGTCTGGCCGCCGCAGAACATGCCGCCGAAGGCGCAGCCCTGCACACGCAGCGTATCCGGGCCTTTCAACGCAATCGTCGAATCATAGGTGCTGCCCGTGTTGGGATCGAGGATCCTGCCGCTCCATTTGCCCTGGCCGGGCTTCATGCTCATCAGCACCTGCTCGCCATTGGCATTCGACTTGGCATCGACCGAATAGCCGCAGAGATTGGCGCCGCACTGCTCGATGCGGACCTTGCCTTCCTTCTCTTCCGTCAGCCAGACGCCCACCGGCGAGTTGGGGTCGCGCGGACGCTGCGCCGGAGCCGGGGCTGGCTGAGGAGGAACGGCGGCCACCGCAGGAGCGGGCGGTGCGGGCGTCCGCTGCGGCGTGGCGTCCTGGATCGGCGGTAATGGCGCCGGGGCCGGAGGAGCCGGAGGCACGGCTGCGGCATCCGCGGGTGCATTGTTGGCCGTGGTGGTCGGGGCGTCCGGCGCGGTCGCGGCCGTGGCTGGCGCAGGAGGAGCCGGCGAGGCAGGCGACGGCAGAGGCGCTGCAGCTGTATCAGCCGGTGCCGGCCCGGGAACTGGGGCAGCCTGCGTATCGGCCTTGGCGTCCTGCGAGGCCGGCTTGCTGCGTGAGGAGTCCTGATCGGTCTTGGTGTCGCTCTTGGCATCAGTCTTGGCGCGCTTCGATTTCTTGCCGGTATTGTCGTAGACGCCGGGTATCGAAACGGTACCGCGGTCCGGATCGATGCGAATGGTGCGGCCGCCATATTCGAACTGGTATTGTTGCGCCTGCGCGGCACTGCTCGCCAGCAGGACGATGGCCATCGCCAACAGCCTTTTCATTGTGACCTCCTGAGCAGCGGATCCCCAAAGGAAACGATCCTTACGCTGCGGTCATTCCTGATAACGTGATCTAGATCACGTTCATGACGTAAGTCGTAGGCTAGCCGCTTTGGTTCAAACCTTAGCCGAGTTTGTGGCGGTGGCCGGGGTCAAATCAACGCGGGGCGCGGAACTCACTCGAATCACTTGCTGGTAGCGCGTCTCCGAGGCGTCCGCCATCATCAGGTCGGCGTCGCCCTCGGCGATCTCGAGCCGGGGAAATCGCAACCGTGACCATTTCGATGTACGAGGCTTCCATCGGCGTCTTCGTGCCGTTTCTCAGGAATTTGTCCGGCCTGCTGGACCGTGGATCGACTTATGCCGAGGCGCGCAAGATGGATCCTTCAGTCCTGCTGAACATGCGGCTCTACCCGAATATGTACAGTCTCAGGCAACAGGTCGGCGAGGCCAATCGCCACGCCATCCTGGCTGGCGCCCTGTTGGCGCGCCGCGATCCGCTGGCTCTTCCGGACGGCGAGACCGACATCGCCGGGTTGCAATCGCGCATCAGGAAAGTGATCGATTTCGTGGAGAGCCTGCCTCGCGCCGAAATCGATGGTGCGGCCGATCGGGAAGTCGTCTTTACAAGAACGGCAATACGCGGAAATTCACGGGACGGTCGCTGCTGCTCACGTTCAGCATGCCGCAGTTCTTCTTTCACCTGACGACGGCCTACGACATCCTGCGGCATGCCGGCATCGATCTTGCGAAGAAGGACTTTCTTGGCCCACCCCGAGGGTGACCTCAGGCTTCGCCGGCGCCTTTGCGGACGAGATCGGCGGCCGCCGAGCGTCCGGTCATCTCGTGGCGCAATTGTTCGAAGCGGTGCCGCACGTCGGCCTCGCGCTCGTCGACCATCTTGATGGCGGCGTCCCTGGTCATCGGTCCCGATGTGATCGGGGCCGAGCTCTCGCCGATGGTCTCATCGACAAAATACTCGCCATTGTCGGCGCGCCGCGCGGTCCATTTGAAACGGATTGCGGCGATCGGACCGGGACCGAGCTTGGAATAGTCGTCGCCGTCGGTAGTTGCCATCGCCGGGGCAAGCGGAGGCGGAGCGGCTGGTAGCGGCGGCGGCACAGGTGGCTTCGCCTCGGCCGCCGGCTTTTCGACCTCGCGAGGAACTTCCGCGGGTTGATCGAGGATGCTTGCGATCGCCGCAAGCGCGTGATCCGTCGGGTCGCTTTGACTCAAGGTCCCAGTCTCCGCATTCGAAAGATGAGGCGCAGCCTGATCCATCCGCGTGCCATCTGCAAACGTTGATCGCGATTGAGGCCGAGTTTTGTCAAGCCCGTGTCCCGAAAGGGACATGATAGCAATGATTTAGCCGCAGACCGGCGGTAATTTGGTCCGCCACGGGCGCTCCTGCTCGAGCTGTGCCGCCAGGCGAAACAACGTTCCCTCATCGCCGAAGCGCGCCGCGAACATCATGCCGAGCGGCAATCCGGCCTTGCTCCAGGCGAGCGGCACCGACATCGCCGGCTGCCCGGACATGTTGAACATCGAGGTTCCCGGCATATAGCGCCGCAGCGTCGGCCCGATATGCGAGAGATCCTCCGACATCGCGTTGAGCTCGCCAAGCCGCAGCGGCGGCGTGCAGAGAGTTGGCGACAGCAACACGTCGCAGCTCGCCATGAACTGGTTAAGCGTGCGCGAAATCTGGTAGGCCGCGAACTGTGCCGCGACATAGTCCGTCGCCGTGGTGGTTTGTGCGTTGTGCGCCATCGCCAGCGTCAGGATTTCAAAATCCCTTTCCGTCATGGTGCGGCCGAAACGCTGTTCGACCTGCCGCACCGTGAGCGCGGTGTTGGCACCGACGATGCCCTGCATCACCACGGCCGGATCGGCCGGCAGCTTGGGCGCGCGTTCCTCGACGTGATGACCGAGCTTTTCCAGCAGGCCAGCGACATCGCGCACAGCGGCAGCGACCTCGCCATCAATGGCCTCGCCATAGGTCGATTTGTCGGTGAAGGCGATGCGCAGGCGCCCGGGCTCGCGGCGGACCTCTTCGGCGAACGGCCGCTCCGGTGTCGGCGCATAATAGATGCTGGTGAGCTCCGGACCCGCAGTCGCATCCAGCATCGCGGCACTGTCGCGCACGCTGATGCTGACGACATGTCCGCAGGAAAAGCCGCCCCAGCCTTCGCCGCGATCGGGACCGAACGGATTGCGCGCGCGGGTCGGCTTCAGCCCGAACACACCGCAGGCGGACGCCGGAATGCGGATGGAGCCGCCGCCGTCGCTCGCATGCGCGACGGGAAGGATGCGCGCGGCGACCGCCGCGCCCGCGCCACCGGACGAGCCGCCGGAGGAGTGCGAAAGATTCCAGGGATTCCTGGTCGGCCCGTGCAGGCGCGGCTCGGTGGTCGGCATCAAGCCGAATTCGGGGCTCGCGCTCTTGCCGAAGATGGTCACGCCGGCATCGAGGAAACGCTGCGCAAGCGTGCTGTTGTGATCGGCGACGTCATTGCTGAGGACGCTCGCGCCAAACGTCGTGCGCGTACCCTTCAGGAGATCGAGATCCTTCATGAGAAACGGCACGCCGGTGAAGGGGCCGTCGGGAAGTCCTTCTTCGATCTGTTGCGCGGCGTAGTCGTAATGCCTGACCACGACCGCATTGATTTCGGGATCGATCCTGGCGGTGCGGGTGATCGCCTCGTCCAGCAGCTCCTTTGGCGTGACCTGTTTCTTGCGGACGAGTTCGGCCAGGCCGACGGCATCGTAGTTGCCATATTCCTTGAAAGCCATGGCCTAACCTGCTGATGTTGTTTGGCGAAATGACGCGCGGCCGCCCGAAGGAAGCCGCGCGAAAAGTTCAGAGCACGTCCTGATTGATGACGTTCTGCCGGATCGGCTCGCCATCGAGCGCGCTCAGGATGTTGCGCGCGGTCTGCTCGCTCATGCGGTCGACGGCTTCGACCGTGACGCCCGCGACATGCGGCGCCATGATCACATTCGGCAGGCTGTGCAGCGGCTGGCCTACCGGCGGCGGCTCCTGCTCGAACACGTCGAGGCCGGCGCCCGCGAGCTTGCGCGACGCCAGCGCCTCATGCAGCGCCTTCTCGTCGACAATGCCGCCGCGCGCGGTGTTGATGAGATAGGCCGTCGGCTTCATCAGCTTCAAGCGCGCCGCGTTGAACAGGCCGACCGTCTCCGGCGTCTTCGGACAGTGGATGCTGACGAAGTCGGCGCGCGGCAGCGCGGCGTCGAGATCGCCCACCGCCTCGCAGCCGGCCGCGGTGATTTCGGACGCCGGCTTGTAGGGATCATAGACCAGCACCTTCATTTCCATCGCGAGGCAGCGCTTGGCCGTGCGCGTGCCGATACGGCCGAAGCCGACGACCAGCAGCGTCTTGCCATAGAGATCGAACGGCAACTGGCCCAGCCGGCTCGCCCAGGACCCTTCCCTGACCATGGAATGCATTTCCTGTGCGCGCTTGGCGAGCGTCAGCATCATGAAGATCGCCTGTTCGGCGACCGACGGCGAGTTGGCGGTGCCCGCCACCATCAGCGGCACCTTGCGCTTGCTGAGCGCCGGCACATCGACCGCGTCGTAGCCGACGCCGATCCGCGTCACCACCTGCATGTCCCCGGACGCCGCAAGCTCGGGCTCGCCGAAGCGCGTGGCGCCAAGCGCCACGCCATGCACGGGCGCATGCTGCTTCAGCATCGCCTCGAAGTCGGGAGCCGAGATCAGGTTGGGAAACTCGACGAGTTCGATGTCGTCCCGTTCGGTCAGCAGAGCCCGCGCATTGGGCGACATCGTTTGCGTGACAAAAATCTTCTTCTTGTTGGTAGCCATTTCCTGCCCTTGGGGTTTCTTGTTCGCCGTCAAAGGACGGCGCCGGTCCCCTCGTTTAGCAGGTGCATATTATTGAGGTCCACCGCCAATCGGAGCGGGGCACCATCGCGCGCGCCGGCGCTCGGGTTGACACGGCCGCAGACATACGTGCCCTCGAGCGTGAAATAGACCAGCGTCTCCATCCCCATCGGCTCGGTGACGTCGAGCACGGTATCGAAGGTCTCGATGCCGGGCACGGCATGTCCGTCGGCCTCGGTGAGATGCTCGGGCCGAAGGCCAAGAAGCAGTTTCTCGTTGCGCGGCACGTTCTGGTACCGCGCGGCCTTTGCCGGCGGCATCGGGAAGGCGAGACGGTCGGTCAGGCGGAGATTCAATTTGCCCGCGGCCTCTTCGAGCCGGCAGGGCAGGAAATTCATCGCAGGCGAGCCGATGAAGCCCGCGACAAAACGGGTCGCCGGATTGTGGTAGAGTTCGTTTGGCGTGCCGATCTGCTCGATCTTGCCCTTGTTCATGACCACTACGCGGTCGGCCAACGTCATCGCCTCGACCTGGTCGTGGGTGACATAGACCGTGGTGGTGCGGACCTTCTGGTGCACCTTCTTGATCTCGATCCGCATTTGCACACGAAGCTTGGCGTCGAGGTTGGAGAGCGGCTCGTCGAACAAAAATACCTTCGGGTTGCGCACGATGGCGCGGCCCATCGCCACGCGCTGGCGCTGGCCGCCGGACAGCTGCTTCGGCTTGCGGTCGATCAGATCGGTGATATCGAGCATGCGCGCCGCTTCCGTGACCCGGCTCTTGATCTCGGCCTTGGGATAGTGCTTCAGGCGCAGCCCGAACGACATGTTCTCCGCCACCGTCATGTGCGGATAGAGCGCGTAGTTCTGGAACACCATCGCGATGTCGCGGTCCTTCGGCGGCACGTCGTTGACGACATCGCCACCGATCGTGATGTCGCCGTCGGTAATGTCCTCGAGCCCTGCGATCATCCTGAGCGTGGTCGACTTGCCGCAGCCGGACGGTCCCACCAGCACGACGAACTCATGGTCGGCTATGTCGAGATCGATGCCGCGCACCGCTTCGACCTCGTCATAGCGCTTCACCACCTTACGCAGACTTACCTCAGCCATGAATGTCAACCCTTTGTCGCGCCGGCGGTCAGGCCGGCAATGTAGTAATCCATCAGGAAGGCGTAGATCAGGAGCGGGGGTGCTGCGCCGAGCAGCGCGCCGGTCATGATCTGGCCCCAGTTGAAGACGTCGCCCTTGATCAGGGTGGTGATGATGCCGACCGGCATCACCAGCTGGTCGGTCGAGGTCGTGAAGACCAGCGGATAGAGGAACTGCGCCCAGGAGACGGTGAAGGCGAAGATGGTCGCGGCGATTAATCCAGGCAAAGCGACGGGTATGAATATCCGGGTAAGTGTCTGGAACCAGGATGCGCCATCGATGATGGCGGCTTCATCCAGCTCCTTCGGGATCGAGGCGAAATAGCCGATCATGATCCAGGTGCAGAACGGCACCGTCAGCGTGGGATAGAGGAGCAGCAGCACGTACCATTTGTTGATCAGCTGGATTCCCGTCCAGTCGCCAAACACCGCGAACATTTTGAACAGGGGCAGGAACAGCAGCGTGTCCGGAACCAAATAGGTCAGGAACACGCCGGTCGCGAGCGTGGCCGAGCCCCAGAATTTCATTCGTGACAGCGCGAACGCCGCCGGCACGCTGATCAGCATGGTGATGGTCACCACGATGATCGACACCAGGGCGGAGTTCCAGAAGAACCGCAGGAACTGGTTGGAGGTGAGCAGCTCGACGTAGTTCGACAGCGTCGGGTGGTAGACCCACCAGGGGTTGGTCGCCGCCGAAATCTCGGCACTGCTCTTCAGCGAGGTGAGGAGCATGTAGATCGGCGGTACCAGCGCGAAGATCGCAAACAGGGTCAGGAAGAAGTAGGACCAGCGCATTGCCCAGGCGCGGTCGCGGCTCATGCTGCCATATCTGACCTTGCGGGTGGGGCCGGCCTTGTCGATTGCGAGCGTGCTCATGCTTCATTCCCGCGTTTGGAGATATCGCGCAGGATGAACACCGCGGCAATCGCCAGGATCGGCGCCATGAACAGCGAGACACTGGCGCCCAGCGGAATGTCGCCGCCTTCGATGCCGAGCCGGAACGACCATGTGGCGAAGAGGTGGGTGCTGTCCAGCGGTCCGCCGGCAGTGAGGATGCGCGTGATGTCGAAGTTCGCGAAGGTGACGATCAGCGAGAACAGCGTCGTGATTGCGATGATGTTGCGCATCATCGGCAGCGTGACATACCAGATGCGCTGCCACCAGTTGGCGCCGTCGATGGCCGCGGCCTCATAGAGCTGCTCGGGCACCGACTTCAACGCCGCCAGGTACATGATCATGAAGAACGGGGCGCCGAACCAGACATTGACCAGGATGACCGAGAAGCGCGCCCAGCCGGTCTGACCGAGCCAGGGGATCGGTCCGGCTCCGAACAGGCCGAGCGTGTAGTTGAAGGCGCTGTAGGAGGGATCGAACAGCCATAGCCAGGCCAGCGTGCTCATGGCGGGCGGGATCACCCAGGGCACCAGCAGCATGCCGCGCCACTTGCGCTGCTTCCTGGAGGGAATGTTGTGCGCGAAATGCGCTACAATGAATCCAATCATCGCCTTGAAGATCACGGCGGTGATGGCGAAGATGCAGGACTGCTCCACCACCATCCAGAAGGTCTGGCGCTTGAACAGGAACTGGAAGTTGCCGAGGCCGACGAACTTGGTCATCGCCTTGTTCAGCGTGGCCAGATGAATGGAATAGAAGGCTGGATAGATCACCATGATCGTGATCAGCAGGATCAGCGGCAGCGTCATCAGAAACGCCATCGACGATTTCCGCTTCAGCGCGACGCGGAGGCTGGAAGGCCCGCGCTTCGCTCTGATTTGCGGTACGCCGGCCGGTTGAAATGTGACGTCAACCATGGTGCTTCTTCCCTGCAGGATCGCGTGCGCCTTCGAACATGATCGGCACACTGATCGGATGAACGTGAGAACGGCTGCGGCCCGCGGGTCCACCCCACGGCGGACCGCGAGCCGCAAACGTTTTGTCTCAGCTCCGCATGAAGCCTTCGCACTCGCCCTCGGCCCAGGCGAGCGTGTCCTCCATCTTGTCGCCCCTGAAATAGCGCAGGCACATCTTGGTCAGGGTTGCCTGCACATAGATCTGCTGCGCCACCTTCGGTGGGGCAGGCGAGGCCGCGATCGACAGGGTCTGGTGCTTGTAGGGGTCGGGATAGTGGAAGAGCGTGCCCTTCGGCGGCCCTTCCTCGGCCCAGGTCTTGAATGTCGTCAGCTTCTCAAAGGCCGGCAGGTCGTAGCCATGGCTGGCCGCGACGAGTTTCTCCACCGCGCCAGGCTGCGACAGATGCAGGATCAGGCTCTTCGCCGCCTCCTTGTTCTTGGAGAAATTCCACGTCGCAAGGAAGTAGGGCACGTACGGCGCGAAGCGGCCCTTCGGTCCCGCCGGGAAGCCGTGGGTCCAGCACTGTTCGGCGACCTGCGGCGCGTCGCGCACGGCGACGGCCCAGGCACTCGGCGGGTTCATGATCATCGCACCCTTGCCGGACACCAGCCATCTATTGTTGCTGGCGTCGTCCCAGGAAGCGACCTCGGGCGGCAGGAAAGCGATGAGCTTCTTGTAGAACTCGAGCGCCTGGCGCACCTCGTCGGTCTTGACGGTCAGATCGCCCTTGGCGTTGACGAGATGGGCGCCGAAGGCCTGGAAGATGACGCCCGCCGTGTCGACGTTATCGGAAGTCTCGCCGAGGCCAATGCCGAAGGGATAGCCGCCCTTGAAGCAGCCTTCGGCGGCCTTGAGGAAAGTATCCAGGGTCCAGTTATCCGCCTTGGGTGGCGCGCCCGCGGGATACATTTCCTGCACGTCGATACCCGCGTACTTCTTCATCAGGTCGATGCGGGAGCAGGGCCCCTTGATCTGGCTGCCGATGCAGAAGGGAACCGCATGCCACTTGCCGTTAAGCTGGCCTAGATATTCCGCGGCACTGTTGACCTTGCCGTTCACCGCGATCAACTGCGTCATGACGTCGTTCATCGGCTCGAGCAGTTCGGTCTCGGCGTGCGGCCACCAGTGCGGCATCGCCAGGATGTCGTGGCCCGATTTGGCCTGCGCTTCCGAGGCGATCGTGACCAGGTTCTTGTTGCCGTTGCTGGTGATGTAGTCGATCGAAACCTCGACCTTTTCCTTTGCCGCCCATTCATGGACGAGGTCGGTGGAGGTCTTGTTGGCGCCGGGAACCCAGTGGTCCCAGAAGCCGATCGAAAGGCTCCCGGCCGCGCGGGCGGTCCGGACATAGGGCGCGGCGACCAGTGCCGCGGAAGACAAGGCTGTTGCTGCTACGAATTGACGACGGGTGAGCTTTCTCCGTGACATTGGCATTCCTCCCTGGTGAGCCAAATCGGATATGTCCGGAAATCTCGCTCTTGTTCTTTTTCTCGTTCTTCTTCTTCTGCGTAGGCCTTCAAGGCGGCGCGTAGATTTCGTCGATTGCGATCAGAGCAGAATTGATGGCGTCTGTCGAGAAATCAGGTAAGGCATGCTTATAGTACTAATGTTGTGCGCCGGAACTGAGCGGCCGCTCTTCCGTGCGGGCAGTACACCTGCGCGCGCGCCGATATTGCATCGCACATGATGCGACGAAAGGACTCATTGTCGCGCTGGCGCAAATCTGCCGCAGTCAAGCGTAACAGCTTCGCGTGGCAAGCTTTTCTTGGTTGCAGGGAAAGCGTGCCGCGGTAGACGAGTTTGCCGGGGAAACGGTACAATCGCGTCCGCGCAGCGCGCCTGCCGTCCCCCCTCATTAGCCGAGTTGAAATCCCGATCGATCATGGAGACCGAACAATGACCAGCCCGACATCCGGCATGCGCACACGGTTGAGACTGTGTGTCGCGCTTGGGGTGGCCGCAATTCTTGTCGTCAACGCGCCGCGGATCGTGGACGCGCAAGGCTTGGTGAAAGGCGTGGAGCAGGGCGCGCGCGAAGGCAACAAGGCCGCGGGCCCCGTCGGCGGGGTGCTGGGCGGCGCGATCGGCGGCGTGGTCGGCGTCGTCGGCGGCGTCGTCGGGGCGGTCACCGGTGGCAACAACGGCAAGCCGGCGAACGACAAGGCTGGCCAGGCGCCGGCCAACGACAAGGCCGGGCCCGCAACAGCCAACGACAAGCAAGGCGCGAAGAACGCCAAGTCGGCGAAGAGCGTGAAGGAGACCAAGGAAGCGAAAGCCGTCCAGGTGCTGACCCAGACCGGCGCCCCGCAACTCACGGCCGATCAGATCGTCGCCAGCAGCGACGCCAATATCGAGCGGATCAAGAACGAGCTCAATCTCACGCCCGAGCAGGAGAAGAACTGGTCGGGCTTCTCCAGCGCCATGCACTATCTCGGGCATAACGGCGCCGACCGTCTCAATTTGCGCGTAGCGCGCGCCAAGCGCGATCCGCCGGACGACATCATCGAACAGATGCGCAACGAGGCGCAGTTCCTGGTCGATCGCGCGCAGGACCAGCGCAGCGTCGCCGACGCGGCCGAGCCGCTTTATGCGAGCCTCGACGACAAGCAGAAGCAGATTTTCATTGATGAAATGGTGCGGCTCAGCCACGAACGCGGGCTCGATTAAGCCTGCCATTCAACGCAGCAGTTGCTCGCGAATAGCCGGGCACGCGTGCCCTGGGGTAGGTTAAAGGCCCGGCACCCGGCTATCCTGCCGCAGCGGCGCGGCGCTTTCAGGTCGCCATCCAATGTTGAAGAAAAGCAGACCTAATCGCGCCACAGAGATGGCTCGCCGGTGACCTTGTCGGGATAGCGCAAGCGGTCGGCATTTGTCGTCTCACAAACGCCTTCGGCCGGCCCAGGGCGTCCCCGAAGGGCGCGCCCCGGACCGGCCGACGTTGAGTCCGCCGATTAGTAGTCCTTATGCCTAAGGTTTATGCCCTCGGAAAATTCAGTTCGACGCCGACGCCGTCGGGATCATAGAGGAAGATCTGGGTGTCGCCGGTGCGCGGCACGATGCTCTCGCGGAATTTGACGTTCTTCGAATGCAGGCGCTTGCGCACGCCTTCAGCATCGGTGGCGGCGAAAGCAATGTGATCGAAGCGTCCGGTATCTTCGTATTTCTTCTCGGTGCCGCGCACGACGATGCCCTCGCGCGGCTTGCGCGTGCCCATCAGGTGCACGGTCGCGGTGCCGCCCGAATAGAGCCAGTAGCCAGGGAAGTCGAGCGGCGGCCGGTCGCCGATCTCAAGTCCGAGCACGTCGACATAGAAGTCCTTGGTCTTCTCCAGGTCCTGCGGTTCGATGGTGAAATGCTGCAATCCGCCAAGCGGCATGGTTCTTCTCCTTGTTATACCCAAAGCTTCCTAGACCCATGTTAAGTCGGCATCGGCGCCCAGCATCCAGGCGCCGACGGTTTCGAAATGACTGATGCGACCCTGCAATTGCTGGGTCACGGTGTGGATATCGCGGAAGCGGCGCTCTAGCGGATGATTGTCGAAGATCGCGGTGGCGCCGGCGGCGTTATAGGCGAAGTCGACGGCTTCGCGGCCTTTGTGGATGGCGTGGGTCGAGGCCATGCGAACGGTCAGGCGTTGCTCCACCGTGATGATGGAGCCGGCGCAGAGATGCTTCCAGATCTCCGCCATGGTTTGCAGGAGATAGGCGCGGGCGGCGCGCAAATTGACTTCGGCTTGCGCCAGGCCCGACTGCACCACGGCATTGTCCCTGATCGGGCTCTTGTTGCCGCGGGGAATCTTGTTCCTGGCGAGATCAAGGAAGCAATCCAGCGCGCCGCGGGCGATGCCGCAGGCGACACCGGCGAAGCCGACCTGGTAGCAGGTGCCATTGCCCATGCGATAGAGCGGGCCCTGTTCGCGGCATTCGCGCTCGAACTCGCGCGTGATCGAGTGATCCGATCGCACGAAGAAGTCGTTGAGCGCGAACTGATCGCTGGCGGTGCCGCGCAGGCCCACCGTGTTCCAGATGTCGGTCCATTGCACGTCGTCGCTGCGCACCAGCATGGTGCGCTCGGCCTGCGCCCCGTTATCCTCGAGCCGCGGCGAGCCATCGGCCTTGAAGATCGGGCAGTGCGCGCCGAGCCAGGTGGCGTGGCGGCCGCCTGACGCAAAGGCCCAGACACCCGTGACCTTGTAGCCGCCCTCGCATTCCACCGCCTTGACCCGCGGTCCGGGCCCCCAGGCCAGCACCGCGCGCGGGTCCTTGCCGAAGATCGACTGCGCCACCGGCAGGTCGAGATAGGCCGCCGACATCGCGCAGCCGCCGGCCTGGCTCAGGCACCAGGCGGTCGACGCATCGGCCTGGGCAATGGTCTCGATCACATGGAAGAAGGTGACGGGATCGGTTTCGATCCCATTGGATGAGCGTGGCAGCAAGAGGCGGAACAGCTCCGCCGCATGCAGCTTCTCGAGCAGGGCAGGCGGCAGCCGCCGGCCCTCCTCGATCTCGTCTGAGGCGGCCGCGACCGCTGAGCGGACGGCTTCGGCACGCGCGATCACGCTTCGATCGCCGACCAGTTCAGCAGAAGTCGCAACCAACATGTTTTAGTTCTATGCCTGACGAACCTGAGCCGTGGCCGCCACCGGCACGGCGCCGGCGTTCAGCTCGCGGTCGATCTCCTCGATCGATTTACCCCGGGTCTCGATGCCGAAGAAATAATAGACGATCCCGGCCATCAGGAACCAGCAGCCGAGATAGACAAAGGCCAGCGGGATTTCCGTCATCGGCACGTCGGGCTTGAGGTAGTTGTTGGAGCCGACGATCAGCGCGAGCCCGACCGGGCCGATGATCTTGCCGATGCCGCCAAAGCCGTAGGCCGAACCCATGCCCGAGGTGCGCAGATGCGACGGCCAGACCTCGGCGGCGTAAGGACCGACGATGGCGAAGCCGCCGTCGGCAAAGAAGAAGGCGGCCGCAAGGATCAGCCAGAAGGCCGAATAGTCCCCCCACATCACATTATAGTTGTAACCCGCCACGATCACCAGGACGCCGGCGCCGAAGCCGAGCAGGCCGCCGGCCTTGCGCCGTCCCATCAACTCCGAGAAGTAGGAAAAGGACAGCCGCCCGATGAAGCCGCACACGGTGAGCAGGATCATCATCTTGGCGGCCTGTTGCGGGCTCACCTTCAACAGCAGCACGAACAGCGACGGCGCCCACAGCGTGACGCCGTAGACCCCGGTCTGCGCGCCGGCGTTGCCGAGCCAGGAGACGAGCAGGCTGCGCGGATATTTGAACAGGTCGAGCCAATTGCTTTTGACGATCGGGCCGGCATCGGCGGCGGTCGGCATCGGCAGCGATGAGGGGTCGACCTGCAGCGCCCAGGCGAGCGACTTGCGCGCTTCCTCATAGCGGCCCTGGCGGCAGAGCCAGCGCGGGCTCTCCGGCACCCAGAGACGTACGAGCAGTACGAGAAGCGCCGGCAGCACGCCGATGGCAAACAACAGGCGCCACTGGTCGGAGCCCATGAACGCGCCAAGCACCGCGCCGATGCCGACACCGAGCGGGATGACGCAGGTCACGAGACCGCCGACCCAGCCGCGCTTGGAGGAGGGCATGAACTCCTGCACCAGTGGCAGGTCGACGCAATAGAGCCCGCCGACGCCGGTGCCGACGAAGAAGCGCAGCACCGTCAGATAAATCCAGCCATTGTCCGGCGTGAAGTAGAGCAGGCCGGTTGCGATCGAGAAATTCAGGACGGTGCCGATGAAGACGATGCGGCGGCCGATGCGGTCGGCGAGCCAGCCCCAGGCGTAGGCGCCGAGGATGGCGCCGATGCCGGAGCTCATCAGCACGGTTGCGGATTGACCAAAGGTTAATTTCCACGGTCCGATCAGGAAGGCGAGCACGAAGCCGATCAGGAAATAGTCGAAAAATTCCAACGCGTCGCCGATGATCGCGGCAGTCAGGATCTTGATCTGATTGCCGGTCAGACTCTGTGCGTCGGTCGAGTTCATTGAACATGGCGTTCTCCCCGTTGGCGCCTGTTCTTTTTTATTCGAGCGGGCGTCGCGCCTGCGCACCGCCTGCCAACAGGCTAACCTGTCATCGCGGCGAACAGCAAGGGCCGTCATCCCGGCCCGCCCGTACGCACTTGCACGGCAGGCATCCTATTTGTTTAGGGTTTGCCGTTATTCTCGCCACGCGAGAGTTTTCGGGCAGAAGGCCATGGAAGAAAGACGCAAGCATCCCCGCACCGAGATCGAGGAGCCGGCATTGGTTTCGGCCGGCGGCTCGGTCATGAGCTGCGTGGTGCGCAACATTTCGCCTGATGGTGCCGCGATCGACGTGGAGAATCCGGCCTTCGTGCCGGCGCGCTTTCGCCTGGTCCGGCACAGCGGCGCGTTGGTGCATGAATGCAGCGTCGCCTGGATCCAGAACAACCGGATGGGTCTGATCTTCGTTGCAGCGCCACAAATGCGGGAATAGCCGCGCCGATCAATCGGCCTCGAGCAAGACCTTCACGACACCGGCCTCCATCATGCCCAGCGCTCTTGCCGCCGCGACCGACACGTCGATCACGCGGCCCTTGATGAAGGGGCCGCGATCGTTGACGCGGCAACGGATGGAGCGGCCGCGATAGGAGACCGTCACCATGCTTCCCATTGGTCGGGTTCTGTGTGCGCAGGTCATTTCGCCGGAATGTCCGCGGCCGCCGTAATAGGAGGCCAGTCCGCTTTCAGCGTGTGCGTATGAGACGGCTGAGATCACAGCCAGAAAGGTGAGAGGAATACGATACAAGAGAGGGCCCCGTGGTGCCCTGCCGCCGCACCAACAAGTTCCGGGAACCGGACAGGTTCCGAAATTTTTTCGCCGCTCGAGGCCGTGCAGGACAGGAACTTTTTTGAAGATGAGTTTGCTGCACGAAAGCGCCACAATCGCCGACACGCAGGCGACGGTGAAGGCGAGCGGATCGAGTTGTCGGATGCTTGCGTTTGAGATCGAAGGTGCACGAGGCCCGGAGTGCCTAGGAGCCCGGGCCTCGTGACTTAGCCCCTCCCCCAAAGGGCCAAACGCAAGGCTGGCTCATAATCAAAATCGGAGAGCTGGCCTATACCGTAGGATTACGGTGTGAATTTTTCATCGCGTTGGCGTGCGATGAAGCTCACTGCTTCAACAACGGCGCGAGCTTCGCTTCCAGCTCCTCGAACGACATCGCGCCTTTGAGCATCTCGCCGTTGATGAAGAAGGTCGGCGTGGCCTCGACCTTGAGCTGGTTGTAGGCGAAGTTCTGGTCGGCCTGCAGCTTGTCGAGCGACGCATCGCTCTTCACGCAGCTCTCGATCGCGCCCTGGTCCATGCCGAAGTTGGCGCCGATCGCGGTCAGGGTTTCGGTGGTGTGCTCGACCAGCGCCTGCTGCTGCTTGAACAGCATCATGGTGGCCTCGAAGAATTTCGGCGCATCGCCGTTGGCGGCGCAGCGCGCCAGCATCGAGGCGGCCGCCGCCTTGATGTCGAGCGGAAACTCGCGCGAGACGAAGCGCACCTTGCCGCTGTCGATATATTTCGACTGCAGCATCGGGAACACGTTTTCCGCAAACGCCGCGCAATGCGGGCAGGTGAGGGAGGAGTATTCGACGATGGTGACCGGCGCCGTGGCCGAGCCCAGGACCATGTCGGGAAAGGAGACGGGCTTTGCCACCAGCGCGGCTGTGTCGTTTTCGGCGGCCAGAACCGGCGAGACAGCGGACACACCAAGCGCCGTCAAGACAAGCGCGGCCAATGCCGCGCGACGCAAAATCAACAATGGAACATTCCTTCGGCTTCGGCCCGATCGCACACGCGTTCGGCGCGTGCGATCGTCGTGAGCCGAAGAGATTAAAGCCAGACCGAGTTCAGGTCTATGCCGAACGCCATCAGGCAGAACGTCACAACAAGACCGAAGCAGGAAACCATTGTCATCGCCTTGAACGTGTGGTCCGCCGCGATCGAAGAAATCGTTTTCATGATACGCCCCTTTGTTTGGCCCAAACGGGCCTTATGGGGACAGCTCATAGAACAAAAAACTTTATGCCCAATTGCCAGGCATTGTTAATCGAATCGCAACACGACCGCAGACAGCCGTTTGCGGCCGCCGCCCCGTCATCCCCCAAAGAAGGCCCATCAGCCCCGCGAGGAACCCAGCACCTTGGCGATGGTGGTCACCGTCATGGCCGCGCGGTCGGAGGCGTTCTGCGCCGCCAGACGCTCCCTGGCCCGCTCCTCGATCAGGATATTGATCAGTTCCAGCCGCTTGTCTTCGTCGATCGCATCGGCCAGCAATTGCCGATAGCGATGATAATCGAATCCCATTTCCTGCTTACGCATGCCACGCCCCCACGCCCATACGTCACAACGCAAACTCTTCCGCACCTCGGAGGTCTCGGCAAGGGACGGTTAATGGTTATCAACTGTTTCGCGCGACGCGGTTAACGGGATGCGCTGACCGCGAGGTCGGTAGGGCCGGGCGGTTACTTGGTCGAGCTGTCGGCATCCAGGCATTGCAGCAGGAAGGCCGTGCGCTCGCGCGGCATGACCTTCGCGGTGTCAGCCTTTTTCGCACAGTCGTGCTGCCTGACCTGTTCGGCCCGCCGCTTCTCCGCGGCTTCGCGATATTCGGGAGCGACGCTGGTGGGGTCGACGAGCTTCTCGGCTAAGGCCGGTACGGTCAAAATCAATGAGAAAAGCGTTACGCGGATAAAGGGTTTCAAAATAGCCTCCTTGAATAAAACGGGGCAGCGATTTAATCCTCCTTCCAACGACTTCCAGCTAGCAACAGCGGTGGCTGACAGCCGCTCCAAAGCAATTCATTGCCAAATATCATAAGCAAATATTATGCCCGCACAACAGCAGCGAGTTATGAAGTCGTTCACACCGCGCCTGCGCGGCTCTTTCGAGCCTGCCGCGCTGCATCCATTTCATGTTCGTATACGTCCTGAAGAACATCGAGCGATTTGGGAGGAACAAAGCCGCTGAGCCGTGACAGCCGGCCGGTCGCCAGCGACGTGAACGGCATCAGTTCGGCTTCGTTCTCGTCGACGGCACGGACCGCCTCGACGCAGTCACCAGTCACGCCGACGCGCCGCGCGAGGAAGCGCGCCGCATCCGCATAGCTTAAGTCCGCAGCACCGGAGGCGTGGTAGATGCCGCCTTCGCCGTTCTCGATCACGGCCGCGATGGCATGAACCGCGTGCGCGACGGTCAGCGGACAGAGACGACGATCGCTCAAGGCGCGCACGGTCTTGCCGTCACCAAGCTGCGCGATCCATTGCGAAAGGAGGCCCGCATTGGGCTTTAAGACCTTGGTCAGGCGAAGCGCCGAGGCAAGCGGACCGAGATCGAGCAGGCGGGCTTCGGCCTCGGCCTTGAGCAGCCCGTAGGCGCTTCGCGGCAGTGGCGTTGCACTCTCCTCGATATGCGCCTGGTTGCCATCGAACACCGCCGCGGTCGACAGCAGGATCACGCGCGCGCCGGCGCGGGTCAGCGATCGACCGAGCTCCAGCGGCGCGGCGACATTGACCTGCCGCGCGAGCTCGGGTTCGCGCCGGCATTCCTCCAGACGCGCCATCGCCGCACAGATAACCGCGACATCCACTTGCGGCAAATCAGGCAAGGTGCCCGCGAGGTCCAGGAAGACCGAGCCATGCGCCGTAGCTCGCGCGCGCCGCGTGGTCGTGACCACGTCGTGGCCCCGGCGGCCAAGCTCAAGCGCCAGTGCGCTGCCGATAGATCCATCCGCTCCGATGATCAGGCAACGCATGTGGGGTGATCTCCTGCGCCTATTCGAAAAAGATGAATTCGTAATCGCCGGTGTAGCCGGCCTGCCTGAAGTCGAAATCCCATTCCTCGGGCGTGTGGAAGATGCGGCAGGTGAGCTGCCAGTACATCAGGTTCATCTTCTCGCGTTCGTTGCGATAGGCCTCGACGCAGATGTATTTCGCGCCGCGGCCGACGCGCTCGATCTCCGTCAACGCCGCGTAGAGCTCGTAGTTATAAAGATTGTGCAACGTGTTGATGGAGATCACGAGATCGAAATGCTTGTCGGGGTAGGGCAGTCTCGTTGCCGATCCGACCTGGCAGAACGGCCTGACGCTCTCCACCGTATTGGCCACGCCATAGGCCGAGATGTCGATGCCGGCGACCTCGATCCCTGGCACGCTCTCGGTGAAGTCGTGCAGCAGAAATCCCTTGCCGGAGCCGACGTCGAGCACGCGCATGCCGGACTTGAGGCCGTAAGCCGAAACCATCGCGTCCGCCACCTTGCGCCAGCGGCCGTCATATCGGTAGCCGCCATAGCCGGTCTCGCGGCTGCCGTCCCAATAGTCGCGGTCGAATTTCAGCGCGACCTCCGCCACCTCGGCCTTGTCGCGCTGGGTGACGCGCGCGAGGTAGTCGCGCTTGGTCGAGGTGTGGAGGAGGTTGACGAACTCGCGATAGGCCATTGACTGCTTTCTAGATCCGAATCTCGGCAAGCTTCGCTTTTGCCTTTTCGAGTTGCGCCGCGCAACGAACATCCCGTTCGCCCGCATCGGCAAAGGCGCGGCGCGCGGCGCCATCGCCCAGGAAGTCGTTGAGCAGGATGCAGGCCCATTTGACGCGGGCTGCGTCGAGAAGGAAGTTGCAGCGCGCGAGCGCGGCCTGGTCCAGCGATAGTCCGCCTGCGAGCATTCCGATGAAGCGATCGAGATGCTCCAGCGGGACAGGCACTTCCGGCTGGCAGAAGAAATCCACGACCAGCTTCGCCGGATCGTCACGCCCGGCATACTCGAAATCGAGGAAGACCAGACCGTCCTCCGCCGCCAGCGCATTGTGAAAGCCGAAGTCGGACGGCGACAGGCAACATTCGGTCTCGGTCAGGCCGCGATGCAGGTCGAGGCCGAGCGAAAGCGCTTCGCGCAGCGTGCGGTCGCGCACGGTATCCCAGGCAGGGCGCAAATCCATGAAAACGAAGCGCCGGGCGTCGGCCGCGTGCGGCGCCTGCGGATCGAGCGTCGCGAGGCGCAATAACCGGCGCTCGACCAATTGCAGATGGTCGGAAATGGAGAAACAGGCGTCCGATGCTGGATCGAGACCGCCGCGCCGCCTTGTATTGACGGCGAGGATGAAATCGGCGGCGGCATCGACATGTCGCGCCTCAAGCTCGCCCGCGAGAAGTTTCCGGCCGGGAACAAAACTGTAGAGCGCCGCATCCTCGCCCGCGTCCTTTGCCAACGGCTGCGGGATGGCGCGGACGCCATCCTGCCAGGCGTGATCGAGGAAATTCCATTCGGCCGACAGCCGATCGCGGCCGTCGCGCGGATCGCTGAAATAGCGCTTCAGGACCAGCGGCGGGCCGGCGTCGGGTTCGATGCGGTAGACCTGATTGTTCCTGCCGCCGGCGAGCCGCGACAGCGAACGCACGCGGCCCCGGCTCGCGCGCTCGGAAAGACGGTTCGCCAGCCTCATCGTGTCGTCGGCCAGCGCCTCAGACATGCTCACGGCAAAACTCCGCGGATATCTCGGCCCACGACTGACAACGATCGAACTTGATATCGCCGAATTGATCGGCCGGATCGAACAAGACGGGGCGCGTCGCCTTCGGAAACCCCGCGAGCTGAAAAATGTCGGGAAGATCGTCGATGAAGGCGTCGCAGCGCAACGCGGCGACGCGCTCGGCCTTGGCCTCCTTGGTCAATTCGAAGAAGACGTTCGCGGGATCGATACGCTCTTCGCCAAACAAACCGCGCGCCACCAGAAAGCCCCGCGCCGCCGCGTGCAGATCATGTTTTGCCCCAAGGATCGGCACCCGCGTCTTGTGGCTGACGATGAAGAGATCGTGGCCGGCCTTGCGCGCCGCCGCGACAAAATCGGCGAAGCCGGGGAAGGGCGCGGCGAGATCCATGCGCGCGCCATAGACATGGCCCTGCAGTTCCGTGAAATCGGAGGCTTTGCCGGTGCCGTTGAGGTAGTCGCGGACGCTATTCTTGTCGCGCCCGAGACTTGCCGGAATGAGCCCGCGCTCGAGCGCTGCCGCGTGAAAGACGCCGTCGTAGCAGGCAATCGTGTTGTCGAAGTCGATGCCGATGCGCATGCGCTAACCCCGAAGCGACATGTCGATCAGCGGGCGGCCGATCTTGCCGGACGCCAGATCCGATAGCGCCTGATCGGCCTGTTCGAGCGCGTAGGGTTTTGACAGGAGATCGCGAACGGGAAACCGGCCCGCGCCGAGCAGACGCGCGAAGCGGCCATAGTCGCGATCGGGGACGCTGTCGCCGCCCCAGGTACCCATCAGGCTCTTGCCCTGGTTGAAGACGGCCGGGTTGAGCGAGAGCAAAGCTCCATGGCGCGCATTGCCGATCACGACCGCGCGGCCGCCCTGCTGCAGGGTAGCGTTGACGGCCTGTTCCATGGCCGCCGGCACGCCGGAGGATTCCACCGCGATATCGACGCCTTGCGGCACGATCTTCCGGATTTCGGCGAGCACGTCGATGCCGGTGGGATCAATCACATGTGTCGCGCCATAGTGCGGCGCCAGCCCGCGCCGGGTCGGATTCGGATCGATCGCGATGACCGGCATCGCCCCAACGAGCGCGGCCGCCATCAAGGCGTGGAGGCCGACGCCGCCGGTGCCGAACACCGCGACGCTATCGCCGGGCTGCGCCTTCAACACATTATAGACCGCGCCCATGCCGGTCGGCGCCGCGCAGCCGAGCAGCACGGCGACATCCATCGGCAATCCCGCCGGCAACAGGGTCAGCCGGTTTTCGCTGACGAGCGCATGGCGCTGAAACGTGGTGACGCCGCCGGCATTGACCTTCTTTTCGCCCCAGGCATAGACGGCGCCGCCGGCCTCGATGCCGCTGCCCTTGATCCAGGACAGCACGACCTTGTCGCCTTGCTTTACTTTGCTGACGGCGTGGCCTGTCTCCAGCACCGTGCCGGTGCCTTCATGGCCGAGGCAGTGCGGCAGCCACTTGTCCTCGCCCTTGTCACCGCGCCATTCCATCACCTGCGTGCCGCAGGCGCCGGAATAGGCGATCTCGACCAGCACCTGGCCGCCCTTCAGCGCGGGGATCTCGATCTCCGCCAGCACAAGCGGCGCGCCGGTCTGGACCAGGAGGGCGGCGGTGGTTTTCATTTTCTAGCCCTGACGCAACGCTTCCATGATATCAGCCGCGATCCGATGCGCGCTCAGCCCCAGCACCTCTCGCGCGTATTCCTGCTCGCCGGATTGCTTGAAGAAGGCGTCCGGCGTGCCGAACCGGATGAACCGCCGCGGCGCAGTTCTGGTGTCGATCAGCCATTCCGCCACCGCTGCGCCAAAGCCGCCGATCCGCGAATGCTCCTCGATGGTCGCAACCATCGGAAAGCGCGCAAAGACATCGGCGAGGCAGGCCTCATCCAGCGGCTTCACGGTATGGAAGCTGACGACCTCTGCCGAAATTCCCCGCTTCTCCAGTTCATGTGCCGCTTCAACCGTCTCCGGCAACATGTTGCCGGTCGAGAGCAGGCAGACGTCGCTGCCGCGCGCCATGATGATGGCCTTGCCGATTGCGAAATCCGCAGGCGGGCCCGAATGCACCACCGGCTCGCCCTTCTTGCCGATGCGGATGTAGACCGGCCGATCCTGCTTCAGCGACGCCCGCAGCGCCGCGCGCACCTCGAAGGCGTCGCCCGGGCAGATCACCACCATGTTCGGCAGCGCGCGCAGCAAGGCGATATCCTCGCAGGCGTGATGTGTCGGCCCAAGGCCGGCATAGGCAAGGCCGGCGCCGACAGCGACGATGGTCACGGGCGCCTCATGATAGCAGACATCGGTGCGGATCTGCTCGAGGCAGCGCGTCGTGATGAAGGGCGTGATGGTGTAGGCGACCGGGCGCAGGCCGTTCATCGCCATCCCGGCGGCCACGCCCATCATGTTGGCTTCCGCCACGCCGCAATTGAAAAACCGCGAGGTGTGTTTCGCCTTGAACTTGTCGAACAGGCGGTTGCCGATATCGCCGGACAGCATCACAACGCGCGGGTCCTCGTCGCCGAGCCTGGTCAATTCGTCCGCAAAGGCGTTTCTCATGCGAGCCCCAGTTCCTTCCGCGCCTTGACGACTTCTTCCGCGGTCGGCGCGCGGTAATGCCAGTTGTTGTCGTCCTCCATGAACGACACGCCCTTGCCCTTGACGGTGTGCGCAATCAGCGCCACCGGCTTGCCGGACCCGTTGGGCACGCGCTGCATGGCGTCTGCCAGCGCGCCGACATCGTGGCCGTCGATCTCACGCGCGTCCCAGCCGAACGCCTTCCATTTGTCGGCGAGCGGCGCCAGCATCAGCGTTTCGTTGGAGCGGGCGGTTGCCTGCCATTTGTTGTAGTCGATGATGACGCAGACGTTGTCGAGCTTCTGCGCAGCGGCGAACATCGCGGCTTCCCAGACAGAGCCCTCGTTGTTCTCGCCGTCGGAGAGCAGCGCGAACACGCGAAAGCTTTCGCCCTTGATGCGTCCCGACAGCGCCATGCCGCAGCCGAGCGGCAGGCCGTGACCGAGCGAACCGGTCGCGGCTTCGACTCCCGGCAGGAGATTGGCCGGCGGATGCTCGGCGAGCCGCCCGCCATCCTTGCAATAGGTGTCGAGCTCTTCGATCGGAAAAAAGCCTTTCATCGCCAGCACCGCATAGAGCGCCGCTGCGGCGTGTCCTTTGGAGAGGATGAAGCGGTCGCGCAGCTGATGCTTCGGCTCCCTGGGATCGACATTGAGCACATGCCAATAGGCTGCCGTCACGATATCGGCGCAGGACAGCGAGGAGGCGAGGTGCGCCGCCTGCGCCGCGTGCGACATCTCGATGATCCTGCCGCGCAACTCGGCGGCCTGCCGCCTCAAGGCGCCGGCGTCGAGCCGGTTGGTGCGGATCACAACATTCATCGTCCTCTCCCCATCGCGGCTCTCCTCAGGGCTTGTGGACGTATTTCGCCGGCAATTTCGCCAGCTCATTCTTGAAACGCTCGGCCCAGCGGATGACGTCGTCGATGCCGCGTTCCAGCGAGATGCTGTCACGCCAGCCGAGCTCGTTGCGCAGCTTTGACGTGTCGAGCATGTAGGCGGTGTCCTTGCCCGGCCGCTCCGGGGCGATCTCGACGCAGTCGTCGAAGGCTTTGCCGAGCTGCTGCAGGATCGTTTCCACCAGCGTGCGGATCGAGACCAGCTCATAGCTGGAGATGTGATAGGCCTCGCCCAGTTTGCCGTCCCGCGCGATCCTCAGGGTCGCGTCCGCCACATCGTTCATGTGGATGAAGACGCGCTCGGACTTGCCGCCGCCATCGAGCCGCAGCTTCTCGCCGCCCATGGCCGCTACGATGGTCCGCGGCACGATCCGGTAAAGCTGCTGGCCCGGGCCATAGACATTGGCCGCGCGGGTGAAGACGACCGGGAACTTGTAGTGCGCAAAATACGTCCGCAGGCTCATGTCCGCCGCCGCGCGCGATACCGCGTAGGGCGTCGATGGATTGAAGGCGGCCGTTTCCGTTACCCAGCCGTCGGTCGAGCCATAGACCTCCGGCGTCGTGACATGGATGTAGCGTTGCAGTCCGTCGTAGTGCCGCAACAGTTCATGCAGCCGCACGGTCGAGACCACATTGGTCATCATCCAGTGATCCGGGTGATGCCAGCTCTCGCCGACCATGCTTTGCGCGGCAAAATTTGCGACATGCGTCGGCCGCTCATGTTCGAGCAACATCTTGAGCTCGGCCAGATCATGATTGAGATCGATCCGTTTGAAACGCACCTTTCCGGGCCGGGCCTGCCATTTGTAGGGCAGGAACGCCGGATGTGCTTCCTCGGAGCGGCTCGTCGCCAACACGTCATGGCCCTCGGCCGCGAGATGATCGGCCATGGTCGCGCCCGAAAACGAGTTCGATCCGAGGATCAGATATTTTTCATGCGTCGCCATGTCTGTCGCAAGTCCGCCGCACAGTTCTTCAGCGCATTGACCTCGTCGCGCTGGCCATGGAGCCACTGCAGCAGCATATGGCCGACGATCATCTGCGCGTCTTCGGCGATCTGCATGTCGTCGACGCGGAAATGGATGGGCACGTCGGCGAGCGACCTGGCCTTGCCGCCGGAATAGCCGAGCAGGGCATAGCTGGTCATGCCGATGGTCTTGGCCTCTTCCAGCGCCTTGATGATGTTCGGTGAGTTGCCCGAACCGGACAGCACGATCAGCACGTCACCCTCGCGCGCCAGCACCGCGAGCTGCATCGAGAAGACGCGGTCGTAGCCTTCGTCATTGGCGAGGCAGGTGAGGACGGCCGGATTGGCGGAGAGCGACTGCACCCGCAAGCCCGAGCCCGGCGTCTTCGACAGCGGATAGAGGAAGTCGTTGGCGAGGTGATTGGCGTTGCCGCCACTGCCGCCGTTACCGGCGAGGAACACCTGCCGCCCGGTGCGCCAGCAATCCAGCAGATCATGGGCGAGTTGCTCGACCGGCGCCCAGTCGAAATCACGGAGCGCGGTGGTGAGACGCTCGGAATAGTCGCTGAACAGCGAGACCGGCGAGGGGAGGGGTTGGGCGGTCACTTCAGCACCTCGCGTTCCATCCATTTCAGATTGTACCAGCGGTCCTCGTTCTTCAGGCGCCCCTGCGAATACATGCCGATCATCTCGGTGATGGCGTCCTCGACCGTCTTCTTCGGCCGGAAGCCGGTGGCAAGCAGGCGATCCGAATTGACGCGGTAGCTGCGCGGATCGTTCGAGGGCGTGACCACGATGTCCGCGTTGACGTGCTTTGCGACCATGTTGGCGATATCGAGGATCGAGATGTTCTCGAAACCGGCATTGTAGATGCCGTCATGCTCGGGGTGATCGAGCAGGAACAGATAGAGGTCGGTGATATCGTCGATATGGATGTTGGGGCGGGTCTGGTTGCCGCCGAACACCGTGATGCGGCCGTCGGTCAGCGCCTGCATGGTCAGCATGTTGACGGAGACGTCGAGGCGCTGCCGCGGCGAGAACCCGCAGACGGTCGCGGGGCGCACGATCTGCACCACCATGTCGTCCTTGTAGGACAGCACGATGCGCTCGCCGCACATCTTGGTCTTGTTGTATTCGGAGATCGGCAACAGCTCGAGGTCCTCGGTGACCTGCTCCTCGTCCTTGATGCCGTAGACGCTGCCCGAGGACGCATAGATGAAGCGCTTGACGCCCTGGCGCCTGGCGCGGTCGGCGAGCTGCATGGTCGCAAGGCAGGAAACTTCCCAGGTCAGTTTGGGATCGAGATCGCCGCAGGGATCGTTCGCCACGCTGGAAAGGTGAATGATGGCATCGATGCCGGCGAGGTCGTAGGCGTTGGGATCGCGGATGTCGCCGCGGACCACGGTGAGATCCGGATGCGGCTCGAGGAAATTGCCGAACCACATGATGTCGAACGCCACGACCTCATGTCCCGCCTTCAACAGCTTCGGGACGAGGACGCTGCCCTTGTAGCCGCAGGCACCGGTCAGAAATATCTTCATGCTTGGCCCAGAATTTTGCTGGCGCGAACGGAGTGCCGGGAAGCCGTCTCGGCGATGGCGCGCCGCAGGCTCTCGTGCGTGCCGATGTCGCGGTGGTAGCCGCTCGTCTCTACACAGAGGATGCGGCCGACAAAATCCGGAATGATCTCGGTTGACAGATCGACCTGCGGCCGCCCGATCGCGGCGATCGATTCCATGACTTCGGGCTCGAAAATATAGACCGCGCCATTGGCGAGATTGCCCGGGGGATCGTCGACCTTCTCGTGAAAGGCGACCACCGTGCCGCGCTTGTTGAGTTCCAGAATGCCACAGGACCGCGGCGTGTCGGTGCGGAAGCCGAGCATGGTGATGGCATGGCCGCCGGGGCGCGTCCGGTGCGCTTCGATCAATCCGCGCACGTCGAAATCGGTGAGATTGTCGGCATGCGCCACCATGAACGGCTGGCCGGCAAACCATTCGCGGTTGGCCAGCACGGTGCCGCCGGTGCCCAGCAACTCCCCCTCGTGCACGAGATCGATCTGCTGCGCCCAGCGCGAGGCTTTCACAAAGGCTTCCACCTGCTCCGCAAGCCAGTGGGTATTGACCAGCACCCGCTCGATCCCGGCGTCGAACAAGAGCTCCAGCCAGTAGTCGAGCAACGGCCGGCCGTTGATCTCGACCATGCATTTCGCCGTGGTCGCCGTGATCGGCAACAGCCGCATTCCGAACCCGCCCGCGAGAAGAAGCGCGCGCATCTATTGCTTCTCCCTTAGTCGTGGTCGTAGGCCGAGCCGTCGATCTCGGAGACGAGTTCGGCGACGGTCATCGGACTATTGCCGACGCGGGAAACCTGCAGCGCGGCGGCCAGCGATCCCAGATAGGCGCCCTGCCAGACATCGGCGCCGACGCGGAGCGCCATCGCCGAGCTCATGAAGAAGCTGTCGCCGGCGCCGGCCACGTCCTTGGGCGAGGGATTGAACGCGGGCAGGCGGTCGGTGAGGAAGGTACCGCCATCGACGGTCTTGATCAGGATTCCCTCGGCGCCGAGCGTGATCACCAGGTTTTCCGCGCGCGCCTTGCGGATCAGCCGCTCGCCGATCGCGTCCAAACCCGTCTCGAAATCGTTCAGCGCAAGACGCGCTTCACGCTCGGTAGGCGTAATCAACGACATGCCGTTGAAGCGCGAGATGTCGCCGAGCTGGGAGGAGGCCTGGCTGTCGGCGGCCAGCATCACGTCGCAGGCGCGCGCCTTCTCCGCGATGGCATCGACGAGGTCCTGCGGCAGGCAGCCGTAATTGAAGCAGGAGAACAGCAGCAGATCGCAATCCGGCAGCGCACGCTCGACCGCGCCCAGCATCCTGCCCTGGATATCCGGGCTCGGCGGGTGGTGGCGCAAATGGTTGACGCGCAGCAGCGTCTTGTTCAGGGCCCGGTAGCGCTGCTTTCGCGTGGTGGGCCGGGTGGAGTCGGCGAAGTAATCGCAGCGCACGCCCTGTTCCTCGAGCGTCTCCAGCGCGAAGCTCGCAAATTCGTCTTCGCCGACAACCGCACAATAACGGACCTCGGCGCCGAGCCCGCGCGCATGCGCCGCAACGCCGCCGGCGCCGCCGACAAAGGTCTTGGTCACGATCGGGGTCACGACAATGGTCGGGTCCTCCTGCGACATCCCGACGGCGTCGCAGGTGACGTATTCATCGATGATGAGATCGCCGATAACGAGCACCCGCATGCCCGCCATCCTGGCGAGCGTCGATTTGAGCTGCGCGATCTGGAAGCCGTGGCGGGCCGGAAAATCGAGCGGCTTGATGACCGCGGCAATATCCGCATCGGTATAATCCCGCTCCACCAGCGACAGCGAGGCAAAGCGCAACTCGCCCGAACTGAACACCAGACGGCCGCCATAGTCGTCGACGACGGCCTGCTCGGGGTTGTGGCGGTCCTCGAACTCCTTGCCCTTGACCACCACGTTCGGCTTCAGCGAGGCGATGAAGGCGTCGGCGGGAACGTTCAGGGCAACCGCATAGTCGACCATGCTGATCGAGCACACATTCTCCAGCCGCACCTGCTGCGGCACCGTGACGCCGGCGGCATCATCGGCATTGACGCCGACGACGAGGAGATCGGCCTGCTCGGCCGCGAATTTGAGGAGCCGGAGGTGGCCGGGATGGACGATGTTGAAGTTGCCGGAGACGAAGGCGATGCTGTTGGCCGTGCCGCAGGCAAGGCGCAGCGCATGGCTGTCCGCGGAACCGAGCTTGGTCCGGTTGTCCAATTTCTTTGCTTGCGAACGGGCAGTGTGCGCCACGGGTTGACCTGAAGGCCCTCGGTGAGAATCGAAGCTAAGGAGATACGCAGATACTTAACAACACGTAACTGCGTGCCAAATTGCCGAGAACGCATTCGCCAACGGGTCGCGAATCACCGATAATCCTGGCAGCCATCGCGAGGATGGAGTTTCTGTGGGGAATTGCAATTGCAAAGCAGTGTTGGCTCGCGTGCCTTTCAGAACGCAAGACTGCAAAAACAGGCCAGGAAGCAGGCGGAAGTGCTGCTGCCGGCCGCGGTCAAAGCCTACCAGGAGGGCCGACATGGTGAAGCCCAGGCATTGTGCCGGCAGGTCGTGAAGGATCTGCCCAATCATTTTGATGCCCTGCATCTGCTCGGCGTCTCGGAGATCGACTGTGGCCGATTCGAGGAGGCGGTAGCGGCGCTGACACGCGCGAATGGCATCGAGCCGCGTTCGGCAGAGGCGCAGTCCAATCTCGGGATGGCGCTGTTCAAGCTCGGCCGTTACGAGGAGGCCCGCGCCTGCCAGGAGAAGGCGGTCGCGCTGAAACCGAACTTTCCGACCGCGCTCACCAATCTCGGCAACACGCTGATGCATCTGCGGCAGTTCGAGCCGGCGGTCGCCGCCCATGACCGCGCCATCGCGCTCAAGCCCGACTATGCCGACGCCTATTGCAATCGCGGCATGGTGCTGTTGCTGCAGAAGCGCCACGAGGAGGCCGATCAAACTTTCGACCGCGCGCTGTCGCTCAATCCGCGGCACCTGCCAGCCCTGCTGGGCAAGGGCCTCGTCAATGTGAACCTGCGCAATTTCGATCTCGCGCTGACCTGCATGAACGCGGCGTTGACGGCGAACCCGAATGCGGCGGCCGTGCTGGCGCAGCGCGGCCGGGTGTTCATGCAGATGGCCGAGCTCGACAAGGCGGAAGCAGACTTCGATGCCGCGATCAGGAACGATCCGCGACAGGAGCCCGCCCTGTGCGGGAAAGCCAATATCCTCCTGCTCCGCGGCGACGTCGCCCAGGGCTCGACGCTCTGTCACAGGGTCCTCGAGATCAATCCCCATTCGGAACTGGCACTGACCCTGCTCGGTGGCTGCTTTGGCACGCTTGGTGACCCCGTGACGGCGATCGCGCATTTCGATCGGGCGCTGGCGATCAAGCCGGATTATGAAGATGCGATCATGCGAAAGATCTTCGCGCTGGATTTCGTGCCGGACATGGATTTCGCTACTCTGCAGGTCGCTCGAAAATACTGGTGGGACCAGATCGGCGCCAAATTGCCGCAGCGGCAATTGCAGGCGCGCTCGCTCGATCCGGAAAGGCGGATCGTGGTCGGCTATGTCTCCGCCGATTTCCGCGAGCATTCCGCGGCGCTCGCCTTCCTGCCGGTGCTGCGTCACCGCGACCGCGAGCGGTTCGAGCTCATCTGCTATTCCTGCTCGCCCAAGCAGGACGCCACGACCGCACTGTGCCGCTCGCTCGCGGACCGCTGGGTCGACGCCTGGCAGCTGACCGACGAGAAGCTCGCCGACCGGATCGAGGCCGACCAGGTGGACATCCTGGTCGATCTCTCCGGCCATTCGTCCGGCAACCGGCTTCCGACGTTTGCGCTGAAACCGGCGCCGATTCAGGTCACCGCGTTCGGACATGTCAGCGGCACGGGCTTGCAGACGATGGACTATCTGCTTGCCGACCCCATCATCATTCCGCAGGAGGTGCGGCCCCTGTTCGCGGAAACGGTTTATGACCTGCCGGCGCTGATCACGATCGAGCCGTCGCCGGATGTTCCGCCGACGCCGCTGCCCATGCTCGGCAACGGCCACGTCACCTTCGGCGTGTTCAACCGGGCCGACAAGATTTCGGACGCGGCGCTGGCGGTATGGTCGCGGCTTATGCAGGCGGTGCCCGGCTCCATCATCGTCGTGAAGCACGGCGCGCTGAATGATGCGCAGGTGCGCGACACCCTGATCGCGCGCTTCGTCGCGAGCGGCATTGCCGAAGACCGGCTTCGCTGCCTCGGATCGAGCCCGAGGCCCGAGCATCTCGCGCTGTTCTCCACCATCGACATCATGCTCGATCCATTTCCGCAAAATGGCGGCATCTCGACCTGGGAGCCGCTGCAGATGGGCGTGCCCGTCGTCACCAAGCTCGGCAACGGCCATGCGTCGCGCTGCGGCGGCGCGATCGTGACGGCCGCCGGCCTTGCCGACTGGGTCGCGGAGGACGAGGAGGGCTATATCGCGATCGCGCAGCACTGGGCCTCGCACCCCGACGAGCTCGCGGCGTTGCGGGCGCGCCTGCCGGCGCAGGTCGCAAATTCCGCGGCCGGCAACTGCGCGACCTACACCAAGCACGTCGAAGAGGGCTATCGAAAGTTCTGGCGCGACTATTGCGCCGCCGCCGGCCACTAGTGTTGCTGCGTCCAAACCCTCATGGTGAGGAGGCGCGTTAGCGCCGTCTCGAACCATGAGGCCCCATAGTGGCCTCATCCTTCGAGACGCTTGCTAACGCAAGCTCCTCAGGATGAGGGGATAGAGCCAATTTGTGCCGCGCCAGGCCGCTTACACCACCGGCACGCGCCGGGCCGCGACCGCGGCCGGCGAGATCACCTCGATGTCGAGCGGCACGCGCCAGCGTTCGGTCAAGCGCACCGCTGGCGGCTTGTTGCTGGCGGCAGCGCCCTCCAGCACAAAGCCGTCAAAGCCGCTGCTCATGACCTCGTTGCATTTCTGCACATAGATCGGGAAGCCGCCGATATAGGGCATGAACACGCGCGGCCGACCGGGGATGTTGGTGCCGACATACCAGGAGCTGCAGGTCGAGCGCAGCGAGACTTTTGAAACCTCGTTGACGTGCTCGACCCAGGCGTCCTCGTCCTCGAGCCGCGCCTCGATGGTCGCAGCACCCACGTCGCGCATATGGCCGATGCAGTCGATGAGCCAGTCGACATGCTGCTCGATCGCCTGGATCATGCTTGCGAGCACCGAAGGACTGCCGGGGCCGGTGATCATGAAGAAGTTCGGGAAGCCGGCGGACGCGAGCCCGAGATAGGTGCGGGGACCCGCGCGCCATTTCTCGGCCAGCGTCAGACCGTTGCGTCCGGTGATCGCGATCTTGTCGAACGATCCGGTCATTGCGGCAAAGCCGGTCGCCGACACGATGGCGTCGACGGGATATTCGACGCCGTCGACCACGATGCCGCCGGCGGTGAAACGCTCGATCGGCTTTTTCGACACGTCGACCAGCTTCACATGCGGCAGATTATAGGTCTCGAAATAGCCGGTATCGACACAGAGCCGCTTGCAGCCGAACACGTTCTCCGGACATAGCAGATCGGCGGTCGCTTGATCCCTGACGATGCCGCGGATCTTCCTACGCGCGAATTCGGCGATGGTGTCGTTGGCTTCCTTCTCGAACAGGAGATCGCCGAAGGCGCCGAGGAACGGCAGGCCGCCGCGCTGCCACGCCTCCTCGTAGAGCTTCTCGCGTTCCTCCGTGCTCGCCTCCAGCGCCGGCTTGATGTTGAAGGGGAAGTAGAAGCCGGTCGGCCGCGCCCGCGCCTTTGCGCGCAGCGCCGGATAGTCGGCCTTCACCGTCTTCAGATATTCCGGCGTGAGCTGCTCGTTCCAGGCCGGCACCGACCAGGTCGCGGTGCGCTGGAATACCGTGAGCTCCTTGGCCTGCTGCGCGATGACCGGGATCGACTGGATCGCCGACGAGCCGGTGCCGATCACGCCAACGCGCAAGCCGGTGAAGTCGACGCCCTCATGCGGCCATTCGCCGGTGTGGTAGATCGGCCCCTTGAAATCGTCGATGCCTTCGAAGCGCGGACGGTTCGGCGCCGACAGGCAGCCGACCGCCATGATGCAGAATTTCGCCGTCACCTTGTCGCCGCGATCGGTCTCGATATGCCAGCACTTGGCCTTCTCATCGAAGGTCGCCTTGGTCACGCGCGTATCGAACACGATGTCACGGCGCAAATCGAAGCGGTCGGCGATGTGGTTGGCGTAGGCGAGGATTTCCGGCTGCGGCGAATATTTTTCCGACCAGTTCCACTCCTGGTCCAGCTCCTCCGAGAAGGAGAAGGAATACTGCATGCTCTCGACGTCGCAGCGGGCTCCGGGATAGCGATTCCAGTACCAGGTGCCGCCGACGCCGCCGCCGGCCTCGAACACCCGCGCCTTGAGGCCAAGCCCGCGCAGGCGATGCAGCATGTACATGCCGGCAAATCCGGCGCCGACCACGACGGCGTCAAAAAGGGTTCCCTTTTCGGCGGTGCGCATTCCTCCGGCTTCGGTGGTCATCGCTTCTTCCCGTTCGCGTTTCCTTATCTTGAGGGAATTATGCCTCGGGCGGCCGAAAAATCGATCATGAATTGAACAGGCAGGCGCGGCTTTTTTGCCGGGGCTCGCATTCGCGATTGCGTTCAGGCGCTACGCGCTCGATAGCGGGTGCTGATTGGAATGCCGGATCGGGTTATCATCGCCGGGCGTGCATGAAGCTACTCCCGGGGATTTTCGATCATGACCTCCAAGCGGCCCTATCGCGGCGTGTTTCCCGTCGCGCCCACCATCTTCGATGCCAACGGCAATCTCGACCTCGACGGCCAGCGCCGCTGCATCGACTTCATGATCGATGCGGGCTCGCAAGGCATCTGCATCCTCGCCAATTTCTCCGAGCAGTTTGTGCTTGATGATGCCGAGCGCGAGATGGTGATGCACGCGGTGCTCGAGCATGTCGCCGGCCGGGTGCCGATCATCGTCACCACCACGCATTTCTCCTCGGCGATCTGCGCCGCGCGCAGCCACCAGGCGGAGGAGGCGGGGGCGGCGATGGTGATGGTGATGCCGCCCTATCACGGCGCGACCTTCCGCGTGGCTGAAGGCGCCATCTTCGAGTTCTTCCGCGTGGTGTCGGACGCGATCAACATCCCCGTCATGATCCAGGATGCGCCGGTCGCGGGCACGCCGCTCTCGGTCGATCTCTTGGCGCGCATGGCCAGGGAGCTTTCCAACATCCGCTATTTCAAGGTCGAGGTGCCGGGCGCCGCCAACAAGCTGCGCAGCCTGATCGCGGCCGGCGGCGGCGTGATCGAGGGTCCCTGGGACGGCGAGGAGGCGATCACGCTGATGGCCGATCTCGATGCCGGCGCCACCGGCGCGATGACCGGCGGCGGCTATCCCGACGGCATCCGAGAGATCATGGACCCCTTCTTCGTCGGCCGCCGCGACGAGGCAATGGCGGCTTACGCGCGCTGGCTGCCGCTGATCAATTACGAGAACCGCCAATGCGGCCTGGCCGCCTGCAAGATCCTGATGCGCGAGGGCGGCGTGATCGCCTCCGACGCCGTGCGCCATCCGCTGCAGCCGCTGCATCCGGCCACCCGCGCCGGCCTGATCGAGATCGCGCGCAGCCTCGATCCGGTGGTGTTGCGCTGGGGGCGGTGAGCGATATCGTTTCGCAGGGCGCCACCGTGTGGCGTTGCGGTCCCTTGCTGACGAGCGAAACGCAGCCGCCAAACTGGCTGGGCCGTCACCGACCCTTAAGGCTTTTTCAGGCACAGCCCGACAGTCGGCGAGGCTCCGCATTTGGCTCCGTCGGCCGCTCCGCCACTCGGGCAGAAGACGGATACGAGCGTCTCGCCGGAATCGCAACTCACGGCACCATCGGATTGCACGACGCGGAGGATGGGAGTGGCTGCTTCACCCTTCGCACCCTTTTCGCCCTGTGGTCCCTGCGGACCTTGGGGGCCTTGCGCGCCTTGGGGACCCGCCGGTCCTGCCGGACCCGGGATACCCTGAATCCCTTGCGCGCCCTGAGGGCCTGCCGGACCTTGTGGACCGGTGTCGCCCTTGGGACCAGGATCGCGTCCACAACCAGCCAGAGACACGGAAAGACCCAAAGCGATAATCGTAGCCCACTTCATGACGAACTCCCCCAACACTTTCCTGCAGTATCGTTCGGCCATGATGGCGCGGTCAAGGCGCTCCGTCCGCGCCGCGATGGCAGCAGCGATCGAGCCCTACTCCACGGTCACCGTATATGTGTCCAGGATCGGGTTGCGATTGCCGTAAATGACCTCGATCGCAAAACTGTCCGTGCCGCGATAGCCGGGCACTGACGTGTAGTCGACCTCGAAGCCCGGCATCGACTTGCCGAGGCAGACTGTGCCGTAGCTGGAAAACCGGTTCTGCCGCGCGACTGCGGTGACCCTGCGCGGCGTGAGCTTGCCATGCTGCGGCCTGGTGGCGACCTTCACCACGCCCGAGTTCGGCGAGCAATCGTTGTTCCAGGAGAGATAGGTATGGATGGGCGTCGTCACTCCCGACCGGACAATGCGCGTGTCGGCACGGGCGGTGCCAGCGGGCAGGGCAAGCAGCACGACGCAGAAAATTCCCCAAAACCTCATTTCCAACACTTCATCCGCCAATGCGCCGCTAAGGTGTTCTTGATATTCCTTACGCTAAGTGATTGAAGCTGCACACACGGAAGGGTGGCCGAGTGGTTTAAGGCACCGGTCTTGAAAATCAGGAATAGCGGTGCCTGCGGGTGCCGACCCCTCCCACCTAAGCTTGAAATGTCTCAGCAAAAGCCGATCAACATCCCGATCGGTGACAGCCCGTACCAGCCCGTATCGCCCAGTTCGGTAGCAAAACCGGTAGCAGGCGAGGGAAGGGCGATGACTGCATTTTGCGGAGCAATTGGGGTTGGCGTCATTTTGATCATCGCGGGGGTCTGCGCATTCGCGTTGGTCGGCGTCTGGATCGATAGCAAAGCCGAGGCGTGGAGAGAGTGACCGCCAGCGCCCTGATGCAACCAGAGATTTGCAAAACGGCCGCGCGCGATACTTTTCTGTATCGAGATGTGAACCAGTTCACATTTGGCCGCCGTCTTTCGGCACAGGGTGTGGGTAGCAGGAGGACCAAGCTATGCCCCGTATTCCTGAATGGCTCACAATCGACCTGGTGATCATCGCCGTAGGGATGGTGTTTATCGGAGCCGGAGTGATGATTGCTCCCTAGCCTGGATTTCCACGGCGACAATCGCCTAACATGTGCGTCGCTAAGGGATTCACAAACTCTGAATTCTGGCCACGCCATTAGGACAATTGGTGCGCTGATAAGGGCTCATCGCAGTGCTACTTCGCTAAGAAGAACGCGGAAATCCCGCGAAACATGAAGACATGAAGGCCAAGTAACGTCGCGCAGGAATGCTATCAGCGCACCATTTCGCATAACACTGCATAGCGCGAAGGCCCACAAAATATGGACTCGAGCAGGCGTGAAGTTAGGCGAATTCGGTTCCGTGGAAATCCAGGCTAGCTTCGGGAAGGTGCTGAAATAAAACGCCGCCGGGACATATATTTCGAGTCCGGCGGCGTATTTTATTGAGACCGCGCCCTGCTTATTCACAGGGCGGCCACTAATTAGACCTCACGAAAACTGATCGCGGAGCATCGCGCCGGGCTCGCCGCCGATAAACTCGATCAGGAGGTTGCGGGCCATCCGCTCAGGATACTCGGTCTCTTCATCCACACCGGACCAGTCATTGCCCATGACGCAAACGAGCAAGACCTGCACCTTGGCGCGGCGTCCCTCTGGCGTGTGTGCTGGCATCGCGAACATCTCCTCTATCAGAGCGTCCTGTCTCCTTATGAAGGGCTCCTGAAGCTCGCACAGCCGGCTGTGCTCTATGCAATCCGGCAGATTGGTAACGATCTCCCACCGCTCTTGCGGGGTCAGATACACACCAGTCTGCACTTCTCTCAAAAGTGCTTCCTTGTACAACCGATCGCTTTCGGCGGTCCAAAGGTTGCCGAGCCGAATGATCTCGGGATCGAACGCGCAAGCCTCCCTCCACTCATGGAATATTTTCTCCTCCAGCTCGAGGAGCTTGCGATCGTCCTGAGCAGGCGGCATGGCCGCTGCAGCGAGGGCGCCCGCACTGACGGCGCTGGCGGCGGCGATGGCAAGAAAGCCACGCCGGGAGGATGGCGGGCACATGGGATGTTCGATGCTCATGTGCGCCTCCCTGCGAAGCGCTGCAGATCGGCCCTCAGCGAGAGAATCAAGGCAGTTTCGTCTTCTAGTTCGACATCTTCTGGCGCCTCCCATTGCTGGGGTTTGCCGTCGCCGCAGATCATCCCGTGATACGGCGCACTGAAGCTGTCCTTCTTGCGGCGGGGGACCGTAAAGCCCGCGATATGAATCTTCATCAGCATCCCCTCGAGGGTGTAAGCCGGCGCCTCTACGACCGCGCGCGCCTTGTCAAAGGCCACGTTGACGGCGCGATCCCACTTCCGCTCAAGGGCTTTTTCCTCCTTGGTGGGCTTCGCAGGCGTGCTGGAGCCGGCCTGCAGCGACAGCACCGCGAATAGGCCTCACAGAATTTGTCGTGCAGTTTGAACAGCGCCTCATCGGCCGTTTTGATGAAGGCTATGGTAGTCTTTCGCTTAGCTCTAGCCATGTGGGCTTCCTCATGGTTGGGGTTAGGGCCGGGCGCGGTGTTGCAAGCATCGCCCCGGCTTGCTATATTGCTACCATGATAACAAATTGGTAGCAATATCCCAATGGCTGAATATCCCCAGATTGGCGTCCGCGTAGATGAGGATTTCCTCAAGCTAATTGATGAATGGCGCCGCAAGCAGGACGACGTGCCGACCAGGCCCGAGGCCATTCGCCGGCTGGTCGAGCTCGGGCTCAAGGTGAAGAAGTAGCATAACCCAATTTCGCTTGACCTGGATCAAGCGTAGTCGACGGCAGCACCCGAAGTTCGCGCCATGACGCGCGATACTTTGTTTTTTGTCATCTCGGTGGTCTGGCTGACCGCCCTGTTGGGCGGATTCCTATTCATGATGCTCGCGTTGTGAGGCCGCTTCAGTTGGTGCCTCACCACGATGCACGATACGCCGTAGCTCGTCACCGTTCCGCGCCCCAAGGGATTGATAATTTGCGCGCCGCCGCCGATCGGCAGGATTATGGGGGATGAGGATCAGGCTCATCAAACACGAGGCCGTGCCGGAATGCGGGAGCTTTGAGGTCCGGTTCCCGGATGGCAGGCCGGGGCGGATTTGTTCGCTTGGTACTGCGAGGGGGTTCTGATGCGTATATCGGCTCTGGCGATCTTGCTGACCGGCGCGGTCCCTGCGGCGGCGCCAGCACACGCTCAAACGTACGGTCGAAGCTTCCCAATTTGCCTACAGAGCTGCGCATTGGGAGGTTGCAAGATCGAATGTGACTACACGTCACTGGCGCAATGCAATGCGTCAGCGTCAGGCCGATCAGCCCAATGCCTGACCAACCCATATTTTACACAAACTTACCCGGCGCGCCGAAGCTACCGACGCGTCCACTAGGCTGGGCCGCATGATCGCGCGCAGCCCAACAATTCGCAAATGGCGGCTCGGGTGCCTATCTTCGGCTCATGCTCGCCTGTTCAGAGAAACTTGGGGCACCCAACCGATGACATGGAGGTTCTAATGCGCAATCTGGCCTTGGCGATTTTGACAATCGCGGCGACTTTAACAGCGCCATCGGCGCGAGCCCAGACTTACGGCGGAGGTTATCCGGTTTGCCTGCGGTGGGACAAGGCTTACGATTGCAGCTACACGACGCTGGCTCAGTGCAACGCGTCAGCATCGGGCCGTACGGCAGAGTGCTACATCAATCCATATTTTGCGAGCGCGCAAGTGCCCACAGGTTATCGGCGGCATCGCCGCGCCTACTAAAGCTGTGAACCGCATCGACCGCCTATCTTCGGCCCATGCCCCGAAAGCCTATCGAACTACCGCCCGGCACCGCGCGACGCTTTGTCGACGACATGCGGGCCTATTTCGCCGAGACAAATATAATCAAGCGCGATGGGATTGCCGCGCGCGAGCTGCACACACTGAGGCAGCACTACGCCGGCAAGCTGCGGCTGATCGACGTGAAAGAGATGTTCCTGCAGATGAGGGATCAGGTCTGATGGACGCCTTTGATCGCTTCTGGCAGTGGGCGAATAAGCCACTGGATAGCCACCAAACCATCCCGGCCGAGCTGCATCATGCGGTGACATTA
>CAWJYQ010000002.1:0-58018 GCA_963847045.1 uncultured Alphaproteobacteria bacterium
GCGCTCTTTGTTTGTGGAGCTCGAGGATGGTCGATGAAATTCCTGTCCGAAAAGCGGTTAATAGGACTTGGACCGTGTACTTGGCGACCCACCGCGACGTCGACGCCGCGGACGGCCGCCGATGTCTTCTGGAGCGCTATCTGCAAGGGAGGTGGGAGGTCAGCCAAAACGATGCCGAAGAACTCACCTGTTCTGGGCTCGCTTACCTCGACCGGATTCCCAAGGATGAATGGTGAAGCGAATAGAGTTGCTGATCGGATCGATAATAGCTGGAAGCGCAAGGCCAGAGTGGACGCTGCTCGCCCTTTCCTGCCTATTTTCCGGAGCGCTGGTCCTGGCCGTACAATCGGCTATCGGCTAGGCGCAAGTGAGCCTCAGCTCGCAAGTTGGTTCGTGGACGAATTCGACGGCCGCTCAAGCGACGAGCGCCACCGGAGTAGGAACAAATATTCGCCGTTCGCCCTTTCTTTCCGCTCATTTAGATAACCCTTCATGCGTATCGCGCAAATAGCTCCTTTGGCCGAGAGCGTACCCCCAAAGCTCTACGGCGGCACGGAGCGGGTGATCGCATGGCTTGTCGACGAACTGGTCGAACTGGGTCACGAGGTTACTCTGTTTGCAAGCGGGGATTCGCGGACGCGCGGCAGGCTCCACCCGGTGTGGCCCCATGCGCTGCGCCTCGGGCGGCAGCGTACCGATGCGAATGCTGCCTCCACTCTCCTGCTTGAAGCGATTTCGAAGCGGGCAAAGGATTTTGACCTGATACACGCCCACATCGACTGGTTGCATCTCCCGCTGCTGCGTCGGCTAGGCGTGCCGTTTATTACGACAATGCACGGTCGGCTTGATTTGCCGGGGCTATCGAACCTGATCCGGGAATTTCAGGACGCAAGCTTCGTTTCGATCTCGGACAATCAGCGGCTACCACTTCCGGACGCGAATTGGTGTGGCACGATCCAGCACGGTTTGCCCACCAACCTGTTTCGGCCGTCATACAGCCAAGGATCATACCTCGCTTTTCTCGGTCGCCTAACGGCCGAGAAGGGGCCCGAAGATGCCATCCGCATCGCGCGCGCCGCCGGAATGCCCCTGCGCATCGCCGCAAAGATACCGCGCACTGAAACTGCCTATTTCAAGAAGCATCTTGAGCCCCACATCGATGGCGAGGAAGTGAGGCTCATCGGCGAGGTCAATGATGCGAGCAAGCAGCCGTTTCTCGCCGAGGCCGCCGCATTGCTGTTTGCAATCGGCTGGCCGGAACCGTTCGGCCTTGTCATGATCGAAGCGATGGCGTGCGGAACGCCGGTTATCGCCTATCGCTCAGGTTCCGTGCCGGAGGTGATTGATCACGGCGTGACCGGATTTATCGTCGAGAGCGAGCAAGAAGCTGTCGACGCGGTGCACCAACTCGCGGGGTTGGACAGGAGAAAGGTGCGGGAGCGGTTCGAAGCGCGCTTCTCAGCGCACCGGATGGCGCGAGCGTACGAGAACCATTACCGCCAACTAATCGACGGTGGGTGCATTGAACGGTAATTGATCTGTCGCTCGACGTGGCCGGCAAGAATCTCATCCTTGGCTGGGGGCTCGGGTTTGGCCAGCTGGCGATGATTTCGATCATCGGTTTGATTTTCGTGCGGCGCGCCCAGTGTGGGCAACTCGTTTGCGTATGTCTGTTCGATAGTTAACCAAATGCGCCATGCCACGTTCTCAGCGCGGCAGGGCTATTTTGTTGTTTACGTCAGCGAGGAGGCAACTCGCAAACCTCGCGGATCATCGCTGATGGCCAAGGCCGATTCCGAGCGTCCCGGCCTTTTGCCTCAACGACCCTTCCGACCTTTTCATGAGCTTCGCGATCTTTCGACACTGGCGTTCTTGCCTTCGAATGCTGTCTTGGCAACTTGATGTCAGCAGCATTGTATGGTTTGCGGGTCGGACTCTTCTTTTTCGCTTTGGCCAATTTTTTTCTCCTCTACTCAGGCCGGCCTACATAGTAGGCACAATCTGGTTATCAAGCCACAGGAGCGGCGATCAGCTGCTCCACCCCTGGATCGAGCCGCGGACCTAACTGGGTGGATGGCTGCAGGCACACCGGGCTTCAGTGACGAAGAAGAAACTGTCAGAATCCGACAGCTTCGCCTGTCGGCGCAGCGCGCATCGTCGCGGTCGGGGAGCTGTTCTACGGAGAACTGTAAGAAAATGGAGGCAAATTTCGAATTTTGCCCGTTGCTACTTGCCTGCATCAAACGCCCTCGGCCAAAGCCAGCTGCGCTCGACGAGATGCTCGTTCCTCCAGATCAACTGGGAGCTTCAGGAGTAGCGGGCTTGATCCCGATGATCCGGCGCAGCTCGGCCGCGAGAATGTTCACCACCGCGCGCTTCTCCGGCAGCATGTCGTATTTGTCGTAGACGTCCGTGACGTCGCCGTTCACGTGATCGAGCAAGGCTTTCACATCCGGCCTCGGCGCGCCGGCGCGCCGGGCGATCGTCGCGGCGGTCCGGCGGAGGTCGTGCGCTGTGAAGTGCTTCATGCCTAGGAACTCTCGGATCCCGATCCGGTCCTCGGTCTTCCCGTTCTTCTTCGTCCCGTTCTTTTTGCCGTTGAGCGCTTGTGAGATGCTCGCGCGCGCGATCGAGGTGCTGAGGGTGTTGTCGAACTTCGACGGGAAGAGGACCTTTTGCTTCTTGTCCTCGATCGCCTCGTCAATAGTAGCGCAGGCCATATCCGACAGCGGGACGATGACGGCGCGGTCCTTCTTCACCCGGCCTGGCGGCATGTCGTAGAGCGCGTTGGCGGTACCCAGCTCGAGTAGCTCGTTGATCTCGGCGCCGGCGGCTTGATAGGGGCGAACCATGGTCGTCAGGATCATCCGGATCGCAAGGCAGACATGGCGATCGGCCGGCACTTCCTCTCGGTGGAGACCCCACCATAGCGTCCGGATCTCCTCATCGCTTAGCACACGATCACGCTTGCGCTCACGACCGCCGCGGCGCGACATCTCGGCAAGCGGATTCGATGACACGTATTTGCGACCTGGCTGCTTCCCCCACTTGAACATCGTGTGAAGCACGCTCTGGGTTCGGTTCGCCGACACCGGGGCTGTCTCAGAGATCACATCGAGCAGCTCGGCCACGTCGTCGTCGGTGATCGCTACCGCCGGAAGCTTGCCCCATTCCGCCCGTGGGCGCTTCAGGTAACCAACGTCGTTCTGCCACGATCTTTTGTTCGGCCGCTCCGGGAAACCGGGTCCCTTTACATACTCGGCGATGTAGAGGTCCGCGAAGTCGTCGAACGACAGTTCCTCCTCGCGTGCGGCCTGCCTGCGCTGCGCGCGCTGAATGCGCCTAGGATCCTCGTCGAGCGAGATCGTCTTGCGATGGTCAGCCACCTTGGCCCGGGCAGCGGCCAGGTCGACATCGGGATAGGCGCCTAGCGTAAGCCCGACTGTCTTCGAGAGCAGGGGTGACCAGTATTTGAACAGGAACGTCTTTGACCCGGTCTTTGTCGCGCGCAGGATCAGGCCGGGGCAGGAGGCGTCGGACAGCTCGAGGCGGTCCTTGCCTTCGGGACAGCGAGCCGCTTTGATGGCGGCGTCGGTCAACTTCTTCATGGCAAGCACGATTGATAGGCAAGGGGGCCGCCTTCACCGAGGGGAAGGCGCTGGATCAGAAACCTTATATTCCTTCCCCGACGGGGAAGGAAATGGGCAGATACCCTGATCCACAGTGGACAACATGGGACGTTGGAACCCTTGTAAAATAAGGGAAATGCGTCTCATAACGTGTCCGTAAGACTTACCAAATAGCACCGTTTCAAGACTGGGAGACTAGGGGTCGGAGGTTCAAATCCTCTCGCTCCGACCAATTCCTGCCAAATCCAATTCCTGCCAGATCTATGGCTTCGTTTTCGGTCGCCAAATTTCGACCATGATGTTTGGCGAACGCCCGGGAATGCGCACGCTCTTCCTCTCCTCTCTTTTCATCATCCTGGCCTTGGCGGTTTTCCATCAGGCCCATCATGCCCATGCCGGTGAGCCGCCCCGCTGTGGCTTCTGGAGTTCAATAGACGCAGGGCTATCCTGTCGATAACGGCCCGGTTCGACTTGCATACGGCCCGCCTTCAAAGAAAAAGCCCCGCTCTGGGCGAGGCCGGTTTCTCTTGGCGGCGTAAGGACGCCGGGCAACACGATGCCACGGCTTCTTGCCCGGTTATCCGGCGCTCCGACCAATCCTTCCTTAAATCCCGAGCACCCAGACCGCGAGAATGGTTGCGATCACGGCCAGGCCGCTGATGGTCCATCCGGTCACGTAGGCCGGGCCATTGTCCTCGGGCCGCTCGACCATGGTGTCATGCCACTGGTGGTTCATCCTTGCCTCCTGCAGGACTGCCTCCCGTTAGTTAAGTCCTGAGCCGCGACAAAAGGTTCAGCCATTTTTTCGCCATGAGTGCGGGCGACTCCCGGGAGGCGTGCTAGACTCGTCGCACAGACGATCCTGCCGATCCCAAGGACCGCGCCCTGAGAAGCGGGCCGGATCGGCATGGCGGGAAGGAAAACGAGGGCAAATCCATGAAGATGCGTCCGACCGGCGTGATACCGCCGATGACCACGCCGTTCCGGAAAGACGGCGAGATCGAGCTCTCGCAGGTTGCGCCGCAGGTCGACTGGCTGATCGGCGCCGGCAGCCATGGCATGGCGGCTGGCGGCTCGACCGGTGAGGGGCATACGCTCGACCATGAGGAATACCGCGACCTGATGGCGGCGACCGTCGACGCCGCGAAGGGGCGGGTGCCCGTGATCGCCGGCATTATCGTCAACTCCACCCGCGACGCTATCCGGCGCGGCAAGCTCGTGCGCGACATGGCCGGCGTCGCAGCACTGCAGGTGACGCCGGTGCACTATTTGTTCAAGCCGGACGAGGAGGCGATGGTCAGCCATTTCCGCCGGATGGCGGACGAAACCGGCATGCCCATCATCATCTACAACGTCGTGCCGTGGTCGTACCTCTCGCCGGCGCTGCTGACGCGCATCATGAACGAGGTGCCGCTGGTGGTCGGCGTCAAGCAGAGCGCGGGCGACCTGAAGCTGTTCGCCGATCTCATGATGATGGCCCCGGACAAACTCATTTACAGCGCCGTCGATGCGCTGATGTATCCGTCCTATACGCTGGGCGCTCACGGCTCGATCGCCGCGATCCTCAGCGCCGCGCCGCATGCCTCCGTGGCGCTGTGGGATGCGGTGAAGAAGGGCGACCACAAGCAGGCGCTCGACCTGCATCGGAAGCTTCTGACGCTGTGGAACGCCATCGTCTCCGACAACCTGCCGGCCTGCACGCGCTACGCGCAGACCCTGCAGGGATTGCCCAAGACATTTTCGCGCGCGCCGATGCCGGAGGCCTCAAGCGCGCAGCAGGCTGCGATCGCCAAGGCGCTGGAAGGGCTGGGAGCGCTTGCCGGCAAGCGGGTCGAGGCCGCGGAATAGCGTGCGCTCGAGCGCTCACTTCGGCAGCATTCGCCGTTCGCCGATGACGACGTCGTTGTTGACCGCGTAGACAAAGCAACCGCCATCCCTCCCGTTGCGGGCGGGATCGGCGTTGCATTTCCCCAGTGCAGTCGCTTGCGCATCTCCCGGATTGGGGTTTCCGGCCGATATGAACAGCTTGCCCCATGGATGGATCGCCATTGCCTTCGGCTCCATGGCCTTGTCGTAATTCTGTACGTCTGCTCGCTGCTTGGTTATTTGCCGGATGATCGGAATCTGTGAAACGTCGTATTTGCCCGAGTAGTGCAGGCGCGGCATGTCTTTCGACATCAGCTCTCCCTCGGTGACGATCTCGTCATTGACCGCCAGCAACGCGCACGGTTTGCCGTACCGCAGTTGACATGCCTCCAGCGAGCGGTCGCCCGCGAAAGAGGCTTCCTCATGTTCGCAGGACCGGAAATAGGAAGCGCTCACGAGCTCCACCGCCTGTCCCTTGTTGGCCTTGCAGGCGATGTAGTCCTTGATCAACATTTCCCGGACCAAGGGATATACTGTCGGTGTGGACGCTGCGATCAATGATGCCATGGCCTTCTCGAATTGAGATTTCCGCTCTGCATTGGTCAGCGCCGCCATTGCGGCACTCGGCAACACGACGCAGATCACCAGCAGTTTCAATATCCTCATGCGGAAGTCCCCCAACCTGAATCAAGCCTGAGCTGGACGCTCGGGTAAATCAGGAAGATACGAACGGGCACAACCGGGTCAACGCCGCCCTTGCCGTTGACTTTGCGAACGGTTCATCCGAAGGGATGATTCCAGGGAAGGAAAGGTCGAAACCCCATGAAGGATTTTGCCGGAAAGATTGCCGTGATCACCGGAGGCGGCACGGGCATGGGCCGCGAGCTGGCGCGCCAGCTCGTCGCCGAGGGCTGCAACGTCGCGATGTGCGACGTCTCGGCCGAGAACATGGCCGAGACCAAGCGGCTGTGCGAGGTCGAGAAGCTGCCGCAGGGTCTGCGCGTCACCACGCACATCGCCGACGTCTCGATCGAGGACCAGCTCAAGCGCTTTCGCGACGAGCTGATCGACCAGCAGAAGACCGATCATGTCCATCTGTTGTTCAACAATGCCGGCATCGGCGGGGGCGGCAGCCTGTTCACCAACACGCGCGAGCAGTGGGAGCGCACCTTCAACATCTGCTGGGGCGGGGTCTATCTCGGCGTGCGCACATTCCTGCCGCTGCTGGTGAAGGCCGACGAGGCGCACATCGTCAACACCTCCAGCGTCAACGGCTTCTGGGCCTCGGTCGGCATGGGCGTGGCGCACACGGCCTACAGCGCCGCGAAATTCGCGGTGAAGGGATTTTCGGAAGCGCTCATCAACGATCTCCGGCTCAACGCACCGCACGTGAGATGTTCGGTCGTGATGCCCGGCCATATCGGCACCTCGATCGTGTCGAACACGCGACAGGTCGTCAACGGCTCGGACCGTCTCAGCGCCAATGACCTCCTGCAGGCGCGGCAGCGCTTCAAGGGCATGGGTCTCGACGCCGACGCGATGTCGGACGACGAGATCCAGCAGCGGGCGTCCGACCGCGCGCGCACCTTCCGCGACGAGGCACCGACCACGGCGGCGCAGGCCGCGAAGATCATCCTCGATGGCGTCAAGGCCGACCGCTGGCGCATCCTGGTCGGCGACGACGCGCACAAGCTCGACGAACGCGTGCGCAAATCGCCGGAGCAGGCGTATTCGCCGGAGTTTTACAAGAGCCTGGTCGAGGAAGCCGGCTGGAAGATCGGGTAACCAGTGCTTCGCCGAGCCAGTAGAATTACTTGAGAATTACTTGGCTTGGCCGGTAGTGGTAGCTGCGCCGGTCGTTGTACCGGTGCGTCGCTCCTCACGTCGCTCGTGCCGTCCTGCACGCCGCTCCTCGCGTCGTTCGTGCCGCTCTGTGCGCCGCTCCTGACGCCGCTCCATGCCATAGGTCTGCGCCTCGGCATCGGATACCGTCAGTGCGGCAGTGGATGCTGCGCCGGCAAAGGCAGCAACCATTCCGAAAAGAGAAAGAGCCCTTCGGCGGGAGATCGCTTCCGAATTGATGATTTCACTCATGGTCAAAACTCCACGGAGGCTGGTGAACCTTCATGCGGATGCCGTTCCAAAGTGGCCGTGTTGATTTAAATCAACGAGCAAAGGCATTGATACCCAGTCCATGCCGGAAGGGGCACGCGGGAACCGACACTGGCGCAACCTTCCGCGCAAGCGGCACCTCAGTTCTGGTCGCGGCCACGACCGGGCGATTAACGACGAGCCCGGCGCAAGACGACAGGAGGCAACCATGGCCGAGCCCGATGGCGGTGGGATTTCCGCGCGGTTGTGGAGGCTTCCTGGGCAGTTGCTGCTGGCGCTGATCAATGCGACGGCGATCCTGGTAATCGTCGCCGCGATCGTTGCGCTGGTCGCGATCGCGCGCATCAACGGCTTTGCCGAAAACGTCGTTGCAACGATGACCGGGGCCGTGCTGTCGAAAGTCGATCTGCCGCAGAAAGACGTGCTGGCGAATATCCGAAACCTGACGGCGGAAGTCAGCAGGCTCGGGAACACCCTTCGGGAGATCAAGACAGGCGAACACCCGGCCCTTCAAGGCGAATTGGCGCAACTCAAGGAGGCACTGACGGTCCTGAAGGTCAGCGTCGACCGGCTGGCAAGCGCGAGATCGATCCTCACCGACGAAGCGATTGGGCAATTGGGGCGCACGCTCACCGACACTCTGACGAAGCTGAGGGACTGCCCTTCCAGCGCTCGCCAAACGGCGAGCCTTGCACCCTCAACCGACCTTCCCGCCGCCTTATCGCGCACTCATCCGATAGGCGAGCCGGCTGTGGCCTGGGCAATAGGGCATGCCTTCGATCGGAGTGTTGCCGCAGAAGCAGAAGTCGGCTTGCCCAGGCGTCGAGATCGGCCAGCGGCAGGTCTCCTTGCTGAGCTCGAACAGCGAGCAGGTATGGCCGTTGTGGATCGGCTCATCCTCGATCACCGGCTCGGCTTCCGACGGGAATGACTTCAGCAGGATCTGCCGCAGCCTCTGCGCGCCGCGCGGCCGCTTGACGCCCGCGGTCTCCTTCTTGGTGACGCGCATGACGCCCTTGTCGCGCGAAAGATTGAGGCGGGAGATTTTGCCGATCACCGCGTTGCGGCTGACGCCGATCTCCGCGGCAATCTCGCGGCAGGAGAGGCCGGCGGCGAAATGGATTTTCAGGGCTTCAATGCGGTCGGTGGTCCAGGTCTGAATAATTGAGGGCATGGTGTCGGTTCCAAGTTGGATCCTCATCGGATCGTCTTGGCCGCGTGGCAACCGAACCTGCTGCGCCCGAAAACCTCACGTCACGCCTTGCCATTGTCACGGATGGAAAGCAGCCCGTCCTTGATTGCGAGCCTGATGCCTTCCTCAATCAGCGTCCGGGCGACGCCGGGAACGCTGGTACCGTGGGTGCCCTGTCTCACGAGCTTTTCGAGATAGGCAATGGTCGAAAGCGCCAAAGTGACGGGAACGCGGTCAGTTTCGGCTTTCTCGGTGGCCATGAAAAACGCTAGCCCTGAACGCGTGTACGGAAAAGTATCTATTAAGACTCTATTAGGTTACGAGAAAATCAGGTAAGCCGTCAAGTTGGGTCAGCTAAGCATCTGAATTTACTTGAGAATGCCAAAACGCCGAAAGCCGGCCCGTCCGCCCTCGCGAGCAGACGGGCCGGCCAGCCCGGATTTGGCGTGAAAACGTGAAAAAGGAGATTCGCGTTCAGGCGGCGCGATGTGGGGGACCGCGCCGTTGTGCGGACTACTCAGTGCCTGGCGCTCTTGACCGAGACGCTGGTCTTCGGGCTGGTCTGCAGGGTCTGGAACACCACGCAGTATTTGTCGGTGAGCTCGGCGAGCTGATCGAGTTGCGCGGCATCGGCATCGGCGTCGATCTCAAAGGACAAGCGGATCTCCTTGAAGCCCACGGGAACGTCGGTGCTCACACCAAGCGTCCCGCGAAGGTCGACGTCGCCCTCGGCGCCGACAACGACCGACCTGACGGTGATTCCGAGCACGGCCGCGGCCGCGCGCATCGAAACGCCGGCGCACGCGATCAGCGCCTCCAGCAGCATGTCGCCGGAGCAGAGCTCGAGGCCGGAGCCGCCGCATTTGGGGTGAATGCCGGCTAGCGCCAGTCCGCGTCCGGTCTCGACCTTGCAGGTGACGGCGGACTCATCCGCCGTGCCCTTGGCGCGCAGGGTAAGAAGGGCTGCTTTCGCATCGCCGGCGTAGCGTTTCTTGATGGGCCCTTGCGTGTTCTTGAATGTAACGAGATCCATGGGATCATTTCTCCTTGGTTGGTCAATTGAAAATCGAGAGGACGGACGCTCGTTCAGAGCAGCTCAGGCAACAGCCCGAGGATCGATGCAATCAGGATGATCAGCGTCCAGACCGGCGGACTATTCAGCCATCGCGACACCGGAGCCTCCCAATTCGGCTGGAAAATCCTTCAGCTTCGGCAAGCCATCCTTCATCGGCAACACCGTCTCGGCATAGTTCACGTGCACGCCGGGCGTGAACTTCAGCGTCGGAATCGTCGCCGCATAGACGTCGACCAGGCCGAGCGGTGGATGGTCGGTCATGAGGTGACCGCCGCACTTCTTGCAGTACTGGCGGTGGCTGGCGTCGGTCTTCGCGAACTTGCCGACGAATTCGGCGCCCCTGGTCACGCGCACATGCTGCGGTTTCCACAGCGTGAAGGCATTGACGGGTGCTGCGGACCAGGAGCGGCAGGAAGAGCAGTGGCAATAGCCCATGCCTTCCGGCGCGCCCTGCACCTCGATTTCAACCGAGCCGCAAAAGCATTTCCCCTTGTGATTAGTCATCTCTGAACATCCTTGATCGTGTTCGACGGAAGTGGATTGTCGTCCGCATCCTTCTCGCCCATTCGGCCGGCGAACTGAATGATCGCGCGTCTGCATCGCTTGATGCGGCGTCCGTGCGGCGGGCTGTCACTTGATCGCGCGTCCGGATCGCTTGACAGCGCGTCCGCAGGCGCTGACGGTCATGGCGCCTCGTTGAACAAAACCCCATTTCCGAGAGACTCACCGAGACAATTCCAATTCATCCGTCTCCCGAAGAGCCGACCAGTGGCGACCGACACCCTGTCCGATGTTCTCAAAAGCGTGCGGCTCACGGGCGCCGCCTATTTCGAGATTGCCGCGCAGGAGCCGTGGTCGGTGCATTCGCCGGCGCGCGAGCTGATCCTGCCGAAAATCCTGCCGGGCGCCGATCACCTCATCGCCTATCACGTCGTGACCTCGGGCCGCTGTTTTGCGAGCCTCGACGGCGGCGAGGCCGTGCCGCTCGAGGCCGGCGAAGTCGTGATGTTCACCAACGCCGACCCGCATGTGATGTCGAGTGGTGCGGGGATGCGCGCGGAGCCGCCGAGCGCCGACATGATCGACGTCGCCGAGGCGGGCCTGCTGCCGTTCCACCTTAACCTGATGAACGGCGGCGCCGTTTCGGCAAGACTGATCTGCGGCTATCTGGCCTGTGACGCAAAGCCATTCAACCCGCTGCTCGAGGCGTTGCCGCCGATGCTGAAGGCCGGCGATATCGGCCGCAACGACAGCGGCTGGCTCGGGCAATTCATCCATTTCGCCGTCGCCGAGGTCGCGGAAAAGCGGGCCGGCAGCGAGAGCATTCTGACCAAGCTGAGCGAGCTGATGTTCATCGACGTAATCCGGCGTTACATCGAGAATTTGCCGCCGCACGATAACGGCTGGCTTGCGGGCTTACGCGATCCCGCGGTCGGCAGGGCGCTGGCGCTGATCCATGCGCGGCCGTCGTTCAACTGGACCATCGAGGGGCTGGCGCGCCAATGCGGCACGTCGCGCACCGTGATGGCCGAGCGGTTCATGCGGCTCGTCGGCGTGCCGCCCATGCATTATTTGGCCAAGTGGCGGATGCAGGTGGCTTCCGAGATGCTCAATCGCGGCAACGCCAACATGGCGACGATCGCAGCCGAGATCGGCTACGAATCCGAGGCCGCCTTCAGCCGTGCGTTCAAGAAGATGACGGGGCTGACGCCATCGGCCTGGCGGCAGGGCGCGCGATAGGTGAATGGCTAGCCGTTTCGCCGGTTGCCAGAGCTAGAGCGGGATGGGATTAGGTTTGGTCGTATTCAGCATTGATGAAGTAGTTTGCGCACTCGGCTGATGTGACGGTGTCGAGGATGGGACCGATGGCGTTGAAGACGGCCTCGGTGGTTCGTTGCGCGGCCTTTCGCAGCCAATGCTTGAGCTTGGCGAAGAGCTGTTCGATCGGGTTCAAGTCGGGTGAATATTTCGGCAGGTAGAAGAGCCGGGCACCAGTTGCCCGGATGGCGCGTCGCACCCCTTGTGCGAGCCAAGATTGTCCATGATCACGATGTCGCCGGGCCGCAAGGTGGGAACCAGGACCTTCTCGACGTAGAGCTGGAAAGTCTCGCCATTGATCGGCCCATCAATGAACCAGGGAGCGGTGACGCGATCGTGGCGCAGAGCGGCCAGAAAGGTCATGGTCTGCCAATGACCGTGAGGCACCTTGGCTTTGAACCTTTGACCGCGCGGCGCCCAGCCCCGCAGCGGTGCCATATTGGTTTTGGTCCAGGTTTCGTCGATGAACACCAGACGGGAGGGATCGATCCGCTCGCGATATTTGGTCCATTGCGCTCGCCGACGAGCCACGTCGGGACGGTCCTGCTCGGCGGCAATCAGCGTCTTTTTTTGTAACTGAGCTTCTCGGTGTGCACGAAGTCCCACACCGTGTGGTAATCGACCCGCAGACCACGCTCGGCAAGTTCCGTCACCAGCCCGCGCAGGGTGAAATCCGCCTTTCGGCAACGCTGCAACATCCAGTCGCGGTGAGATCCCGAAATCTTCTTCGGCTTGTAGCCGCCGATCTGGTCAGGCTCAACACTGCCGGTCTCGCGGAAGCGCCGCACCCACAGAATCGCTGTGCTGATGCCCACGTCAAATTGCGTCGCCGCCTGATGGCACGACAGGCCGCCCGTGCAGACTGCGCCAACCACGCGCTCGCGTAGATCAACTGAATAGGCTCGTCCCATCCATGCTGGCCTCCTTCCCAGCCAGCATGGTGAATCAGAACCGATCTGATTTGGGAATCCCTAATCAATTCAATCTAAACCCATCCCGCTCTAGGCTGAAGTCAGGACACCTGTCGATCATTTGGATCGAGAACGAGCTGAAATCGAAAGCCTCGGTATTGCTTCCGAAGTGCCATCCTGACGGCGATCAGCCCACTGCTAGCGTACGCCAGCAGTTGTATTACCCAGCGCAGTACAAAGTGGGTCGTGTCCTCCATCCGACCTGTTGCCAGGAGCCAAAAGGGTATCAGATCGAGCAATAACCCAATAAGCAGACCCATGACGATGCCGCGCCAGAATATCGTCCAGAAGACTTTTCCCGCGATGCCCCAAGTGATCGAAGCGGGTTGATCAACCATGCTCTGTTCTCGCGGCGAGGAAAGTTCAGGACAATCGTGCTCGTCTAGATTGCCTCTTATTCTGATCCGAATCGATTGAAAAAAAGCAAAGGCCGCCGGCTGAGGCGGCCTTGGTAGACAGCGTCAGGGCTGGCCATCTCGCCCTGCCCCCCGATCAGCACTCAGAACAGCCCCGGCACGTACATTTCCGGTGGAATCTGCTCGCGGTGATACTGGGGATCGTGGATGCGCTCCGGCAGGATCACGGGGTCGCGGTGGATTTCGCCGTAAGGGATCTGCTTCAACAGATGCGAGATGCAATTGAGCCGTGCGCGCTTCTTGTCGACGGCCTCGACCACCCACCACGGCGCTTCCGGAATATGGGTCCGGTGCAGCATCTCTTCCTTGGCCTTGGTGTATTGCTCCCAGCGCGCGCGCGACAGCACGTCCATCGGGCTCAGCTTCCACTGTTTCAAGGGATCATGGATGCGCATCAGGAAGCGGAATTGCTGCTCCTCGTCGGTGATCGAGAACCAGTATTTGACCAGGATGATGCCGGAGCGCACCAGCATGCGCTCGAACTCAGGGACGTCGCGGAAGAACTCCTCGACCTGTTCCTCGGTGGCGAAGCCCATCACGCGCTCGACGCCGGCGCGGTTGTACCAGGAGCGGTCGAACAGCACGACCTCGCCGCCGGCCGGCAGATGCGACACATAACGCTGGAAAAACCATTGCGTCCGCTCGCGGTCGTTCGGCGCGGGCAGTGCCGCGACGCGGCAGATGCGGGGATTGAGGCGCTGGGTGATGCGCTTGATCACGCCGCCCTTGCCGGCGGAGTCGCGCCCCTCGAACACCACGACCACCTTGAGCTTGTTGTGCTGGACCCAGTCCTGCAGCTTTCCAGCTCGCCCTGCATGCGGAACAGCTCCTTGAAATAGATGTGGCGGTCGAGCGCGGGGTGCCAGTCCTCGGGGCGTTTGACCGACCTGAACTCCGCCAATTCGCGATCGTCGAGCTCCAGCTCCAGTTCCTCGTCAAGACTGTCCCGGAGGTCGGCGCCGATGAGTTCATGTATGGCCTGGTCGTTGCTCGTATCCATCTGCCTTCCTCTCCGCTGGGGGCGATCGTGCGCGCCCCAAGCTTTCCCCACGACCTTTGACAGTGGTGTGACAGCCTTGAGATGCGATCCGACCTCGCCCAAGGGAGAGGTGGGGACGCCGTCCTACTCGGCCGCCCGCAACGGCATCGGCGACGGATGCACCGCCGCGGACAGCTGCCTCGCATAGAGCTCCTGCCACGGGCTCTTGTCGTCGCTGACGAAGTAGCCGCTGCGGCCTCGGCGATACACCTCGGGGTCCTCGACACCGGGCGGCAGCACGTGGTTGTCGCGCAGCGCACGCGCCGCCATCAACAGGCGGCGGCGGGTGCGCGTGATCATCTGGTCCGACGGCGCCAGGTGCTCGAAGGCGTGGTCGGTGATCGGTCCCATGCTCTCGGTGATCGCCTGGTCCTGCAGGTGGACGCCGTCGATCCCGCTGTAGATCTCGTTGCTACTCTGGGCCGCGCGGTCGATTCCCCAGTCGTTGCTTTCGTTGGCGGCGAGGCGCCAGCGGCCGAGCCAGTCCGTGGTGTTCGCGAGGTACTTGTTGCTGCGCCCGGTGCCGCCGATCGGCCGGCCGTCCTTGAAGGCGGGCTGCGGCTGGGTCTGGGCCGAGATGCCGCGCTTCCAGCGCAGGAAGCAGAACATGGTATGCCCGTCGTCGAGCGGCACCCAGGCGCGCGCATGCACGTGGCTGGCGAACTCGCCGGCGGGGACCTGGACCCAGAACGGGAACAGGAAGTTGGCGAAGCGCCAGTAAATGCTGTCGCCACCGGCGGGGCGGTAGGCCGCGTACTGCGTGCCCCAGGGCGCATCGGCGATATGGTACTCCGGCGCGCGGTTGGTGATGGTATGGTAGACTGGCTCGTCCTCGGCGACATCGTGGGGATCGACGTGGCCGGCGTGCAGGTAGCCGAAATGCGAGGTGTCGATCTCGCCCTCGAGCGCCTGCAGATAGTTGCAGTCGCGTTGGATGAAGGTGACGCTGACTTCGTCATCGGGCACGTCGAGGATTTCAAACGCCGGCAACGGCGGCACCTCGGCGCGCGACCCCATATAGACCCAGACCACGCCGGCGCGTTCGACCGCCGGATAGGCCTTGGCCTTCACCTTGTGCTTGAAGTCCTGGTGCGGCGGCACGCTCGCCATGTCGACGCAATTGCCCGCGACATCGTATTTCCAGCCGTGATAGATGCAGCGGATGCCGCCTTCCTCGTTGCGTCCGAGGAACAGCGAGGCGCAGCGGTGCGGGCAGCGATGGTCCATCACGCCGACCCGGCCCTCTGTGTCGCGAAACGCGATCAGCTTTTCCCCGAGCAGCATCAGCCGGATCGGCGCGCCGTCGCGCAGGAGCTCGGTGGACTGTGCCGCGGGGATCCAGTACTGCCGCATCAGCTCGCCCATCACCGTTCCCGGTCCGACCTGGGTAAGCTCCCGTCCTTCCGCCGCAGTTGTCATGCTTGCCTCCCGATTGCGACTTTGCGCCGCTTGATCGACGCCATGTTATCACGGATTTGCGGCAACGCATGATCCGGAAAAGTGTGTAGCGGTTTTCCGAAAAGATCATGCGCAAACAAGAAGCTAATCCGCCCTGAGATTGGCCGTTCGCACCACCTTGCCCCACTTCTCGGTTTCGGCGTCGATATGCTTTGCGAAGTCGGACGGTGAGCCGCCAAACACCGTGGCGCCGAGGTCGGCAAAGCGCGCCTTGATTTTCGCATCCATGAGGCCCGCATTGATCTCCTGGTTGAGCAGGTCTACGACCTCGGCGGGCGTTTTCTTCGGCGCGCAAACACCGAACCATCCGGTCGCGTCGTAGCCGGGGACGAATTCTCCCACCGTCGGCAGATCGGGCAGCGCCTCCGAGCGTGCCGCCGAGGTCACGGCCAGCCCTCGAAGCTTGCCGGCCCTGACGTACTCGATCGAGGAGGACAGCGGCCCGAACATCAACTGCACCTGGCCGGCAAGCAGGTCGGTCAAGGCGGGCGGCGAGCCGCGATAGGCCACGTGAACCATGTCGACGCCGGCCATGATCTTGAACAGCTCGCCGGCCATGTGAGGCCCCGTGCCATTGCCGGCGGAGGCCATATTGAGCTTGCCGGGGTTGGCCTTGGCGTAGGCGATGAAGTCGGGGACCGTCTTCGCCGGGAACGACGGATGAACCTCCATCCCGTAATTCTCGCGGCTCACGCTCGCAACCGGCGCCAGGTCTCGGGCGGAATCAAATTTGAGCTTTTCGTAGAGCGTCACGTTGACCGCGTTCCAAAGGCCCGCCATCAAGAGCGTATGGCCGTCGGCCGGCGCTTCGATCATGGCTTCGGTCGCGATATTGCCGCCGGCGCCGGGCCGGTTCTCGATGATGAACTGCTGGCCGAGCCGTTCCGACAGCCATTGCCCCACCAGGCGCGCGGCGATGTCGGGTGCGCCGCCGGCGGCGAAGCCGACGACGATGTGGACCGGCCGGGACGGATAGGCCTGTGCGTTCGCCGCGCGTGAGACAAAGGGCGCGCCGAGCGCCGTGGCGGCGAGATGCAGGAACTGGCGGCGAGCAAGGTTCATCAAACCCCCCGCAGGCGAAGATCGATGCTACCTGAAGTCGTATGAGCCGAAATAGCACGGTGCGGCACTGGGCTCAACGCGAAGTTTCGCCCCTTGCGGTGCGAGTGATTCGGATTCGACGTATGAACGTTGGCAAAATCGCTCGCGGAACGTGATATCAAGCATTGCAAGCAGGAGATTCGGACCCAGGGCAATGATGACGGCCGTCCACCCAGACATCGCGAAGGTTTGTCTCATTTGCGGCGGCCGACTCTGCACAATTGCCGAGAACCTGTACGCCGCGTCTTCGCGCGCAGACGCACTTTATCCCTTCACGCTTTTTGAATGCAGCCTCTGCGGACATGTCCAGAAGGACGTCGGACCGGAATATCAAGCGCGTTTGGACGAGGTTTACAGGGTTGCCTATACGCTGCCGGGTAGTGGCAGGAAAAGCAACATTTCCGACGGCAAGGTCGTTAGCCGGGAAAAGTCGCTGGCCAGGACGCTCGCAAGCCTGCTGGACACAAAAGCCGGAGGGGCCGTTCTGGATGTAGGGACGGGGATGGGTTACCAGCTCGCTGCGTTTTCCGAGGAGCTGCCGCAATTTGATATCGTCGGCCATGACCTGAACAACGAAAAGGAAGAATTCATCAGGGCGAACGGCGCGACCGATTTTTATTCCGGAAGCCTGGAAGACATTCCGAAGAAATTCGACCTGATCACGCTCAATCATGTTCTCGAGCACCTGCCGGAGCCCGTGACCGTCCTGAAACAGGCGGCGGCCTTGCTCAAGCCCGACGGCTACCTGGCCGTGATCGTTCCCTGCTTCAAGTCCGTCTACACGGATTTCTTTTTCCTGGAACACTGCTCTCACTTCACGGAAAGTTCGCTGAATGTCGTGTCGGCGCTGGCGGGGCTCAGCATCGTCAATCGCCTGGAGGGTAAATTGGGCCGGATCGAAATAGGGTTCGTCTCGCAGCGCAGTGCAAATGGGAGATCGGCGTCCCCCCTTGAAGCCGTTGAGTGGTCTCAGTCACTTCCGGAGTTCATTCGCGGCTTCGGCCGCCAAAGGAAAATTGGTGTCTTCGGCGTCAACGGAGCCGGCATGTGGCTTGGAGTCATGCTCAAAGGCCAGTTGTCGTTCTATGTTGACGAAGATCCCTCAAAGCAGGGAACGACATTCGCCAAATTGCCGATCATGGGCGTGGCTGAAATACCCGAAGACAGCGTTGTGGTGGTGGCCTTCAACAATCCCGAAGCTTCCCGCAAAATGTGCGAGCGCCTGAAGCAGTTGAGGCCGGAGATCGATTTTGTCGCGCCGCCAATGGCTACCTAACGGGCTCCCGCATAGCGTCAAGAGCCGTCGCGCCGCTATCCGTGCACGACGTTCTTGGCGATCATGCAGTGAATGCCCTTGGAGCCGTTCACGGTTTGCGTGACCCGCAGATCGGCGGCGAGGCTGCATAGCGTATAGGCGTCCTCGCGCGACAGATTCCGCTTCTCGCCCAGGAGCACGATCATGTCGCGCAACGCCCTGACCACGCATTGGTCGAGGTCGGGGTCCATCGCCATGGTCATGTAATGGGTTTGCGTCTCCGCGCGGGGATAATCGAGCTTGATGTCCTTGCGCAGCGTCAGCCGAAAACGGCCCTGCAGCGCGGTCTCGATCGCGGTGACGCAGACTTCGCCATCGCCCTGCACGCCGTGGCCGTCGCCGCAGGAAAACAGCGCGCCCGGCACGAACACCGGCAGATAGAGCTTTGCGCCAGCGCCCAATTCCTTGTTGTCGAGATTGCCGCCCATCGCGCGCGGGATCAGCGAGGTGATGCGGCCCCAGGCCGGCGGAGGTGCAACTCCCATCACGCCGAAGAACGGCGCGAGCGGCAGCTCCAGCCCCCAGGGCAGATGGCCGACCATGCGCTTGATGTCGAGCGGAATGTTGAGGAGCCGCGACTCGTGGAAGTCGTCGGGCAGGGTGCCCGCCAGCGGGCGGATCAAATTGTAGCCCCAGTCCTGCCTGAGCTTCACATCGATTATATCGACCTCCAGCACGTCGCCGGGCTCGGCACCCTTCACCGCGACCGGTCCGGTCAGGATGTGGCCGGGCACCATGCGTTCGCTCCTGGCGTGGACTTCGAAGAGCTCGGGCGGGACGTGGAATTTGCTCCTGTCGGGCACCTGATCCGGGCCACCGGAAATGGTCTCGATGGTGACCTCATCGCCGCTGTCGATGGCAAGCACCGGCTTCAGCTTCGCTTCAAAAAAGCCCCAATGGCAGGTTTCGGGGCTCGAATGCAGGTGGTGATGGGCCATGGCAGGGACTTTCAACCGGCTGAAGGGCTTGAACTGTAGGCTTGGGCGATGCGGTAGGACAGCGTATGACCCACTACCAGATATCCCAAGAGGCTTCCCTTGTTTTTCGCATTCTCCAAGACGCTCGGCGTCATGCTGCTGCCGATCAATTTTCTGATCGAGCTCGGCCTGCTCGGCGCGCTCCTGCTCATGACGAGATGGGCGAAGGTCGGCCGCGCCCTGCTGGTTGCCTCCGCGCTGCTGCTTGCGCTTTGCGGATTTACGCCGCTCGGAAGTCTCCTGATGTATCCGCTGGAGTCACGCTTTCCGCCCTGGGACGCCTCGCACGGCGCGCCTGACGGTATTGTCGTGCTCGGCGGCGGCATCGACCCCGATCCAGCCGCCGCCCATGGCGAGGCGGCATTCTCCAGTTCGGCCGGCCGCATCATCTCGGCAGCCCAGCTGGCGCATCGCTACCCGAACGCGCGCATCCTCTATTCCGGCGGCAGCGCCAATTTCCTTTCGGACACTTCCGCCAAGGAAGCTGACTACGCAGTGAAAGTGTTCGAGGGCCTTGGCATCCCCAAAGCGCGGCTCATCATCGAACGGGAGTCGCGCAACACGTTCGAGAACGCGGAATTCTCGAAGAAGCTGGCCGACCCGAAACCCGGCGAGCGCTGGCTGCTCGTGACTTCGGCCTTTCACATGCCGCGCTCGATCGGGATTTTCCGTAAAGTGGGCTTTGCGGTCGAGCCCTGTCCCGTCGACTGGCGGCTTGCCGGGAAAAATGACCTCACGCATTTTTCGACCCAATCCGAGGAGGGCCTGCAGCACACCAATCTCGCGGTGCGCGAATGGCTCGGCCTGCTCGCCTATCGGCTGACGGGGCGGACCGACGAGCTGTTTCCGGGGCCTGCCTCCACGAATTAGCGCATGATCCGGAAAAGTGTGTAGCGGTTTTCCGAAAAGATCATGCGCCAACAAGAATCTAGAGCGCGATGACGATTTATCCTAATCTCATCGCGCTCTAGTGCGTAGACGAAAGACGGCCCGCCGCTACAGTGTTAGCGCAATTGGTGGAAATTGGACGTATTACCAATGGCTTCTATCGATGCGCGACGGGGAGGGGCGATCCGATGAACGTGCAGCCTCCGCCATCCGGAAAGCCTCCCGAGCCCCAGTCGGTGGTTGGGGCCTTGACGCGCGCCGCGATCTTCCTGGTCGCGACCGTCAATCCCGGCAGCGCGAGCCGTTCGGCAGTCCGGTCGTTCTGCGGTGACCTTCCCGGGCTGCTGCGCGCCGTCGGCTTCCGCGACATCGAGGGAAATCTCTCCTGCGTGATGGGGATCGGGTCGGAGGCGTGGGACCGGCTGTTCGGCCAGCCGCGTCCGGCGGAGCTGCATCCATTTCGCGAGATCAAGGCCGGCCAGCGCCATGCCGTGGCGACGCCCGGCGATCTGATGTTTCACATTCGCGCCAAACGGATGGATCTCTGCTTCGAACTCGCGTCCCAGATCATGGCGAAGCTCGGTAGTGCCGTCACGGCGGTCGATGAGGTGCACGGCTTTCGTTATTTCGACGACCGCGATCTGCTCGGGTTTGTCGACGGCACGGAGAACCCGACGGCGCAGGCCGCGATCGATGCTGCCTATATCGGGGATGAGGATATGGCCTTCGCCGGCGGCAGTTATGTGATCGTGCAGAAATATCTGCACGACATGGCGGGCTGGAATGCGCTGTCCACGGAAACCCAGGAGCGCATCATCGGCCGCGGCAAGCTTTCGGACATCGAGCTCGACGACGCCACAAAACCCTCTTACGCGCACAACGCGCTCACCATCATCGAGGAGGGCGGCCAGGAGATCAAGATCGTCCGCGACAACATGCCGTTCGGCCGCGTCGCCGAGAATGAGTTCGGCACCTATTTCATCGGTTATGCGCGCTCACCGCGAACGATCGAGCAGATGCTGGAGAACATGTTCGTAGGCCGACCGCCCGGCAATTACGATCGTCTGCTCGATTTCAGCGTCGCCAAGACCGGCAATCTGTTCTTCGTGCCGTCGGCGACGTTCCTGGACAATGTCGCGGACGAGGAGCCGGCTGCGGCAGTTCCTGACGAGCCCGCCGTTTCAGCGCCCGCGCCAACGCCGGCGCCCAAACGAAAAGGCTCGCTCGACATTGGTTCGCTCAAAGGAGACCCCGCCTCATGAACAATCTTCACCGCGAGCTTGCCCCGATATCGGATGAGGCATGGGCAGAGATCGAGGAAGAAACCTCGCGCACAATCAGGCGCTATCTGGCCGGGCGGCGCGTCGTCGATGTGCAGGGGCCGGGCGGAGTGGCTCTCTCCGCTGTCGGCACCGGTCATTTGCAGAATCTCAAGGCGCCGGGAGACGGCATCCTGGCGCGCCAGCGTGACGTCAAGCCGCTGGTCGAGCTGCGCGTTCCCTTCGAGCTCGATCGCCAACAGATCGATGACGTCGAACGCGGTGCCGACGATTCCGACTGGCAGCCCGCCAAGGACGCCGCGAAGATTTTGGCTTTTGCCGAGGATCGCGCGATCTTCGACGGCTACGCCGCCGCCGGCATCGGGGGCATCCGCGAGGGCACCAGCAATCCTATCCTGACGCTGCCGGCCGATGTGCGCGCCTTTCCCGACGTCATTGCCCAGGCGCTCGCTCAACTGCGAATGGAGGGCGTCAACGGTCCCTATTCGGTGTTGCTGGGGGCGGATGCCTACACCAGGCTGAGCGAGAGCAGCGACCACGGTTATCCCGTGATGCGGCACATCAAGGAACTCGCCGATGGCGAGATCATCTGGGCGCCGGCGATCACGGGCGCGTTCGTGCTGACGACGCGCGGCGGCGATTTCGCCCTGCATATCGGCGAGGACGTGTCGATCGGCTATCTCAGCCACGACGACAAGAAGGTGAAACTCTATCTGCAGGAGACGTTCACGTTCCTGCTGCTGACGACCGAGGCCTCCGTCGCAGTGAATGCGAAGGACGGCAAGGCTAACCAAAACTGCTAAGCCCCCGCCTATGGCGGGGCGAAAACAGGAAGTTTTACAGCTGCGGGAATGAAGTCATGAAGTCTCCTTGGGGAACCGCCAAGAACCCTCAAGGAGACCATGATGGAAGCAGAGTTCAATCACCTTAATCACGCGACCTGGGAGTGCAAGTACCACGTCGTGTTTACGCCGAAGTATCGCAAGAAGCTGCTATTCGGCAAGATAAAACGGCATCTGGGCCAAGTATTTCATGATCTGGCGCGACGGAAGGAGTGCCGGATCGAGGAAGGACATTTGATGCCAGATCATGTTCACATGTTGATATCGATACCTCCCAAATATTCGGTGGCGCAGATCATCGGATACATGAAAGGGAAGAGTTCGATATGGATCGCGCAGAATGTCGAACGCAAGATGCGGAATTTTCTGGGCCACAAATTCTGGGCGCGGGGGTACTTTGTCACGACCGTTGGCCGGGACGAGGAAGTGATCCGGGCCTACATCAGAAACCAAGAACTGGCCGATCGGCAATTGGAGCAGTTTGAGCTGAAGATTTCAGCAGCCCAAAATCCAATCAATCGTCCAAACATCCCTTAAAACCGCCTTTGGCGGTTCCCAATCAAACCTCCAGCTTTGCTGGAGGTTATTGGCTCCTGATTTCGATCGCTGGCCTGTGGCCGCGACCGGCATCACCAGATAATCGTCAGGACCCGCGCCAGACGCGGGACCTGAACTAACCAATTTCGAACTACGCTATTTTCATTGAAAGGAGTCTTTCATGGCATCGCCCCCCGCCCATTTGAAACTATGGGACCTTGTTCAATCGCACCGCGTCACGACCATCATCTATGTCGCGGCAAAGCTCGGACTTGCGGAACTCCTGCGCGAAGGACCGCGATCGGTCGGCGAACTCGCCGAGCGGACCGCGGCAGACAAGGAAGCGCTCGCCCGTCTGCTTACTGCGTTGTCGACGGTGGGCATCTGCTCTCCTGCGGGCGAGGATCGATACGCGTTGACTGACTTGGGAGCCGCGCTGGATGGCACGGCGGAGCGGTCTGTGAAGGGTTTTGCCATCTTCGAGGGGCAGTTGCTCGCCAAATCGTGGACCGGCATGCTGGAAACAATCATGAGCGGCAAGACCTCCGCGCAGCTCCTCGGGGTCGGCAACAGCTTTGACCTCATGGCGCGCGATCCGGAAAACGTCCGCATGTTCAACGCGGCGATGGCGGATGTCACGCGCATCGTCACGCCCGAAATCCTTCAAGCGTATGATTTCGGCAAGATTGCCCATCTCATGGATGTCGGCGGTGGCGCCGGCGAACTTTTGGGCGCTGTCGCAAAGCAATATCCGCACATCCGGGGCACCATCTTCGATCTTCCGCGCTGCGCAGAGCCCGCAACCGACCATTTGAGCCGGATCGGCGTCAGTGACCGCGCCAAATTCCTGGCTGGCGATTTCTTCCAATCAGTTCCAGTGATCGCCGATGCCATTGTCATGAAAAGCATCATTCACGACTGGAACGATGAGCTGAGCCTGACCATCCTCGGGAATTGCCGCAAAGCGCTGCCAAAAGCCGGCACATTATTGCTGGTCGAACGATTGATGCCAGAAATCCCTGGCGCCAATGATGCCCACAAGGAGCAGGCGCTGAGCGACCTCAACATGGTTCGCGGCCCGGGTGGACGTGAACGAACTGAGAAGGGATACGTCCGGCTGCTGGAGCAGTCCGGTTTCGTCCACAGCGCGACATATCCGGCTGGCCGGTTCAGCGTGATCGAGGCGAAGGTCGCCTGACTAGACTTTCTTGAAGCTGAACCGTTTTTTGCCTGACGGGCAAATCAGTTTTGATCGATGTTGCCGGATTCGTTGCCGGCCCACGGCGCAATAGTGCTCAAAACCGCGTGCGCCGAAAAACTAATTTCGTGAGCCGATTCAAACCGATCAGGCTGCCTCAGCCTCTTGCCACAAAAATATCACTTCCGTTTTTCGGAAATTTATGAATGTCTTGGCGTATCCCGCGCCCACAGAGGGGCGCTTCTAGATCGTCACGAAACGTGGTGCGGGATGCGATGGACGTGTTGGCGCAGTTGACGAACGCGGCTGACGCGGACGGCGAAGGCGTGTGGTCCTGATCTCCCGACGCTGGGATCAAGCCCGTGGAGTTCCTTCACGGGCGACGGTGGCTAAAAAGCCCGGACACCGGGGAGAGCGCGTATAAGCCGTACACCATTGCGCAGGGAAGGCCGGGTCGCTCCGGTTGAACCTGTGGTGCCTAACCCGTGTGCTTTCTACCTTGTGCACGGGGCCGCGGGTGCAACCAGCATCCGGTCTTCCCTGCGCCCTCTGTCTTCCGAGGGACTCATCGATCCAAAGCTCGGGCGAATCCCGCCGCGAGAACGGGAAGCCGCGTCCAATGCCGGCTTCCCCGACGCGCCCGGCGGCACTAGGATCGCAGCTAAAGCCGCTTCGGGAGATAACGCCATGCAACAACAGACACCGGAACAATTCGACCTCGCCGGCATGGTCGCCGATCTCAACAGCCTGTTGCGCCTCAAGACCACGGTCATCGGCATCAAGATGTTTGCCAGTGTCGCGGACATGGAGGCGATCCCGAAAATCCGCCGACCGAACGCGGTGCATACCACCGACCAGATCGTCAGCATGGCCTCGCGCCTCGGCTGGACCGTGGGCATCACCGCCGACGATCTCGTGGGCGCGCAATGTCGCGCCGTGATCGGGCTTAGCCCGCAGGACGAAAAATGGCTCGAAGGCGCGAACTATGTCGGCGTCTGGCATGGCACTGCGGAGGATGCGCGCAAGCGCCAGGAGGCACTCGATGTCGTGCCGTTCGGCCGCTATCAGGCGATGGCGGTGAGCCCGCTCACCTCGGGCCGGCTCAATCCGCCGGACATTTGTCTCGTCTACGCGACGCCGGGCCAGATGATCATCCTGATCAACGGCCTGCAATACACCGGCTACAGGAAGTTCGAATGGGGCGTGGTCGGCGAGACGGCTTGCGCGGATTCGTGGGGGCGGGCGCTGAAGACCGGCGAGCCGTCGCTCTCGCTGCCCTGTTTCGCCGAGCGCCGCTATGGTGGCGTCCCCGATGAAGAGATGCTAATGGCGCTCAAGCCCGAGCACCTTGCAAAGGCCATCACGGGGATGAAGCAGCTCGCCAAAAACGGTTTGCGCTATCCGATCGCGCCCTACGGCATTCAAGCCGATGTGCGCGCCGGCATGGGCGTGAGTTACGGGAAGAAATGATCATCGTCATTGCGCGGAGCGAAACGATCCAGTCGTAGGGTGGGCAAAGGCGCACTTGCGCCGTGCCCACCATCTATCGGCAGCGTGATTTGCGAATGGTGGGCACGCTTCGCTTTGCCCACCCTACGAAGTCCGCTTCGCTCGCAGTGACGGGTAAGAAGGAATCGAAATGAAGTCTGCGAAAAAGTTCGACATCGTGGTCTATGGCGCGACCGGATTCACCGGGCAACTCGTCGCCGAATACCTCGCCGCGCAGTACAAGAACGACAAAGAACTGAAATGGGCGATGGCGGGACGCAGCCTCGACAAGCTCAAATCGGTTCGCGATGCGATCGGCGCGAGCGCGGATACGCCGCTGATTGCTGCCGATTCAAGTGACGCCGGCGCGCTGAAGGCGATGGTCGATCAGACCAAGTCGGTGCTGACGACGGTAGGTCCGTATCAATGGTACGGCAACGAACTTATCGCGGCCTGCGCCGCAACGGGTACAGATTATTTCGATCTCTGCGGCGAGCCGGTCTGGATGCGGCAGATGATCGACAAGCACGAGGCCGAGGCGAAAGCGAGTGGCGCGCGCATCGTTTTCTCCTGCGGCTTCGATTCGGTGCCGTTCGAACTCGGGACGTTCTACGTTCAGGAAGAAGCCAAACGCGTGTTCGGCGTGCCGGCCGCGCGCGTCAAGGGACGCGTACGCGACATGCGCGGCACGTTTTCGGGCGGCACCGCCGCAAGCGGACGTGCCACTTTCGAAGCCGTCTCCAAGGATCTCAGCCTGGTTGCTATCCTGAACGATGCCTTTGCGCTGACACCGGGTTTCAAGGGTGCGAAGCAGCCGAAGGGCAACAAACCGGTCTATGAGGACGAGATGCAGTCATGGACTGCGCCGTTCACGATGGCGCTGATCAACACCCGGAACGTCCATCGCTCCAACATGCTGATGGGTTTTCCCTACGGCAAGGAGTTCGTCTACGACGAGATGGTGTTGACCGGCCCTGGCGAAAAGGGCGAGGCCAACGCCAAGAAGGTGATGGCCGCCAATTCCGGGAAGACAGGTCCGAAAGCGCTAAAGCCCGGCGAGGGGCCCTCGAAGGAAGAACAGGAGAACGGGCTCTATGACCTGCTCTATATAGCGGTCGCGCCCGATGGCCGCGAGGTCCGCATTTCTGTAAAGGGCGACCGCGATCCCGGCTATGGCTCGACATCGAAGATCATCTCCGAATGCGCGATCTGCCTCGCGCACGACACGCCCGACGTGCCAGCGGGCTTCTGGACGCCGGGCGCGGCGATGCAGCACAGACTGATCAAGCGGCTAGTCGATCACGCCGGCCTGACATTTGCGGTGGAGTCCTGACATCGCGCACGTCGTAACTGTAGATCCAGTCCTGGCTGCGCGCGCTGAGCGGCAGCATGATCCTGATCATGTGATCGCGGATCCAGGCGCCGGCGCGGCTGAATTCGCGCTTGTTGTTGCCGTTGCGCCGGGCGAGCGCCACCAGCCGCTCCGCGCGCGGCCGGCGCTCGCGCTCAAAATTCTGGAAGGCTGTGCCGATCTCGGCTTCGCCCTCGAGCACGCGCACCAGCCGGTAGGCATCTTCGAGCGCGATCGAGGCGCCCTGGCCGGCATGAGGGCTGGTGGCGTGCGCGGCATCGCCGATCAGAAGCGTCCGGCCGCGCGACCAGGTCGGCAGGGTCGCGACGTCAAGCGTGGCGGTGACGAGGATCTCCTCCAGCGCGTCGATGAGTTGCGGGACCGGATCGTGCCAGCCGGCGTGAAAGCGCGTGAGATGCTGCCGGAGTGCGGCCTGATCCATGGCGCGGAAGGTCGCGGCGTCGATGCCATGGGCCGGCTGCGTGCTCCAGCACATCGCGCCATTGCCGGCCTCGGGGCTGCAATAGCCGTAGCCGAAGAAGCCGCTCTGGCCGAAGGTCATGGAAAGGCTGGGCCCGTTGCCCGCCGCTTCGAGCAGCGACCGCCGTACGAAGCCGCCGAAGCCGACCAGGCCGGTGTCGCAAGGCGTCGGGCCGTCAGGCACGACATGGCTGCGCACGGCCGAATGCACGCCGTCGGCGCCGATCAGGAAGTCGCCTTCGGCGCTGGAACCGTCGGTGAAGTGCGCGACGATGGGCTCGTCGGGACGGTCCTCAATGCGCGCAAGGCGTTTTTCGAAATGCACCTCGACGCAGGAAGACCAGGCCTTGTCCACGATCGCCTCGTTCAACATCGCCCGGCGCATGCTCACCGACGGCTGGCCGAAGCGTTGTTCCATGTTGCGGTTGACCGAGCCGAGCGGAGCGCCGGATTGGGAAAAGAAATCGATCGATTCGCAGATCGAGCCGCCGCGCTTCAATTCGGCGGCAAGCCCGATCTCGGCGAGGACATGCATGCCGTTCGGCGCGATCTGCAATCCGCCGCCGATGCCGGTGGAATAGGGAAAGGCCTCGTAGATCGCGGCCTCGAAACCGGCCTGCTTGAGCAGGATGGCGGTCACGGGGCCGGCAATGCCGGCGCCGATGATGAGGGCCTTGCGGGATCGCTTCGTCATGGCTTGCTCCTGATGTCGCAGGGGGGTACAAATTTCACAGATGCTAAACATCTTAGCATCTAAGATATATACGAACTAAGATATAAGGCGGGCCCTTGTCAAGGACAAAAACGCGCGCGGCATTGCTGCAGGAACTTCAGAACGCGATGCGGATCGCATCCTCGCAGGGGGCGATGTTTGCGAAGGCGGTGGCCGATCGCGCCAGCATCTCCGCCTCCGACATGGACTGCATCGACTTCGTCAACGTCGAGGGCCGCATGACCGCGGGCAGGCTCGCGGAACTGACCGGCCTCACCACAGGCGCTATCACCGGCGTGGTCGACCGGCTCGAGAAGGCCGGCTTCGTGCGCCGCGAGCGCGACGAGAGCGACCGGCGCAAGGTCTTCATCGTTCCGGTCGAGGAGCGGATGATGAAGATCGGCCGCTACTACGAGCTCGTAAAGCGCGCGATGGACAAGCAATGCGAAGGCTATACCGATGCCGAGCTGAAGCTGCTGCTGCGCTACGCGGCAGACACCTATCAGTCGATGCTTGGGGCCACCAACGAGTTAAGGACGATGAAGGAGGCGGCGCCGAGGAAGGCTGGCGTCAGGAAGCCTGCGCGGGCGCCGTGAGCGGTGGCTCGACGGCGGCCTCGGCCCTATAGGGCTGGGCGGCAGCGAACATGCCCCACATGGCGCCCAGCATCATCCAGAAATGCCGCCAATGGTCGGTGTCGATGATGAAGCTTTCGCCGACGGTGCCAAGGAAGGCGGAGAAGATCGCAAGATAGGCGCGCTGCCAGGGCACGCGGACGAAGACGTGTTTGAAGCCGAGGATGACGGTCGTGAAGACCAGCGCAGGATAACAGACGCCGGAAATCCAGCCGCCGGACATGAAGGCGTTGAGATAGGAGTTGTGGGTATCTTCAGGGAAGTAACGGTGGAACTGCAGCGGCCCGATGCCGAACGGCAGATCGAGCGCCATGTCGGCGCCAAGGATATGTCGGCCGAACCGGCCGAAGCGGCCTTCGTCGTAGCTCTGGTCGAAACTGGCGCGCTGGCGGAACATTTCCGCGACGGAGTCGAAGGACAACAGCACGGCGAGCAGCAGCACCGCGCCGAGCACGGCGATCACGGTCATGATCACGATGCGCGAACGTTCGCCGCGCGTCCGGCTGGTCAACACCATCAGCGCCAGCATGAAGGCCGCTGTCAGGATCAGTCCGCCCCAGGCGGCGCGGGAGAAGGCGAGCAGGATCGCGAGCGACATGATGCCGAAGGCGATGGTGTTGCGCAGCGCCTTAAAGAAACGCGCGGTGACGGCGGCCTGCAGCGCAAACAGCGCCGGCAGGATCAGGAAGGCGCCGAACACGTTCGGGTCCTTGAAGGTGCCGCGGGCGCGCTCATAGAGCGTCAGGAGATCGTGGCCGCCGGGGAGGAGATTGAAATAGCCGGCGATGCCGGCGAGCGAGGCGATCATCGCGCCGACCATGAGCCCGCGGCGCAGCATGTCGAGCCGCGCGGTGGTGTCTTCCGAGATCACCATCGCAAAGAAAATTACAGTGACCGCCAAGTACCAGGAGGTGGCGATCCAGTTGAACACGTCGGATTTGTCGAGCAAGGAAATGGCGCCGACGCTGTAGCCGACATTGAGGGCTACGAGCAGCAGGAGCAGCGGCATGAACGCCAACCGCAGCCGCATGCCCGTGGCAAAGAACAAGACCGCCGCGAGCAGCGTGACCAGCTCGTAAGGGCTCGGCTCGATGAAAACGACCGCGCCGGACGCGCCGACCAGCCACACCAGCGCCCGCTGCAGCGCCAGCACGCCGGGCGCCGTTACCGGCGAAAAGGTACCTTCGGCTGTTGCCGCATAGGCCATCGGCTACTCGTCAACTCACGCAACGCAACTCGTAACGGCAGCGAACGCTCAGTACGCGTTCTCGTTCCTGGTCAGAAGCGCCATCGGCGTCTTCAGCAGGATGTAGGTATCGAACAGCGCCGACCAGTTCTCGATGTAATAGAGGTCGAACTCGACGCGCTTCTGGATCTTCTCTTCATTGTCGATTTCGCCGCGCCAGCCGTTGATCTGGGCCCAGCCGGTAATGCCTGGCTTGACGCGGTGGCGGGCGAAATAGCCGTCGACGGCTTCGTCGAACAGCCGGCTCTCCAGCTTGCCCTGCACCGCATGAGGGCGCGGACCGACCAACGAAAGATTGCTCTTGAACACCACGTTGAAAAGCTGCGGCAGCTCGTCGAGGCTGGCCTTGCGGATGAAGCGGCCGACGCGGGTGACGCGCGGATCGTCCTTGGTCACGACCTTGGACGCGGTCGGGTCGGCCTGGTGGTGGTAGAGCGAACGGAACTTGTAGACGTCGATGCGCTCATTGTTGAAGCCGAAGCGCTTCTGGCGGAACAGCACGGGGCCCGGGCTGTCGAGCTTGATCGCGAGCGCGACCAGCGCCATCGCCGGCAGCGCTGCCAGCAGCACAAGCGAGCCGACGACGTGGTCGAACAGCCATTTCATCACCAGATCCCAGTCGGTGATCGGCGCCTCGAACACGTCGAGCGTCGCCACCTTGCCGAGATAGGAATAGGAACGCGGGCGGAAGCGCAGCTTGTTGGTGTGCGCCGAAAGCCGGATGTCGACCGGCAGCACCCACAATTTCTTCAACATCTCGAGGATGCGCGTCTCCGCCGAAATCGGCAGTGCGAACAGCACGAGGTCGACGCGGGTGCGGCGGGCAAATTCGACGATGTCGTCGACCTTGCCGAGCTTCGGCTTGCCGGCGCAGGTGTCGAGCGCACGGCTGTCGTTGCGGTCGTCGAACACGCCGAGCACGTCGATGTCGGTGTCGTCCTGTTTGGCGAGCGCTTCGACAAGCTGCTCGCCGTTCGTGTCGGAGCCGACGATCACAGTGCGGCGGTCGAGCCGGCCCTGGCGTGCCCAGCGGCGCACCAGCGAGCGAAGGATCAACCGTTCGGTGATCAGCACCGCAAGGCCGATGAAAAAGAACGCGGAAAGCCACAGCCGCGAGATCTCGCCGCCGAGCTTGGCGAAGAACGAGGCGCCGATGAACAGCAGGAATACGAAGGCCCAGGACGAGATCATCCGGGTCATCTGCCGGAGCTGGCCGCGGAACACCTGGACCTGATAGATGTCGGCGGCCTGGAAGCAGATCACCGCGGCGGCATTCATGCCGATGATCGCCGCGACATATTGCCAGTGGAAGCCGGACAGCGGCATCACATAGTAGAGATAAATCCCAACGCCGACGATGCCGAGCAGCAGGAAATCGATCACGCGCACCACGCCCGCGATCACGATCGGCGAATAGGCCGGGCGCACCTTCTGATTGGTGATGGCAAGCGCCGCCTGCGACAGCCGCCGCCGCCGTTCGACCGGCGGCTGGACTTCCGCCATCGCCGCCGCGGCGGAAGTCGCGGTATCCAGCATCGAACGTGCGTTGATCTGTTCCACTGTCGTCCAAATCCGTACTTGCATGTGCACATAGGTGCGCACGTGTTGAGGCGGAATCCCTCACGGTCACGGCTTAGAGGACAATTCGGAAGAAACGGTTAGCTTGGTAAACGGTTAATGATTGGCAAAAGCGTCGCGATAGCCCGCCAGCACGCCTTCGACCATGGCCTTCTGCGAGAAGTGCAGGAAGATGCGTTCGCGCACCGCCTTGGCGCGCGCAAGCGCAGCTTCCGGATCTTCCATCGCGATCTCGATCGCGTCGGCGATGGCGCCGACGATGCCGGGGGCGAACAGCGCGTCGTTGTGGGTTCCGAAGATTTCGGGAATGCCGCCGACATTGGCCGCGACCATGGGTATCCCGGCCGCGCCGGCCTCGATCACGACATAGGGCATGGAGTCGCCGCGCGAGGGCACGACCAGGAGCCGGCCCTTGGAGAAGCCATAGCGCGCCTTGACATGGCCGATGAAGCGCACCGAGTGCGAAAGCCCGAGCCGTTCGACCTGCGCTTTCAACGCCGCCGTCTCCTCGCCGTCGCCGGCGAGCGTCAGGGTGACGGGCTTGCCGTCGGCGTGCAGCCGCGCCACCGCATCGACCAGGAGATCGGCGCCCTTGATGCGGCGGAACTCGCCGACATAGACGATGTCGGTGGGATCATCGGCCTTCGGCACGGGATCGAATTCATCCGCCGTGACGCCGTTGAACACGCAGCGCACCAGCCCCTTCGGCGTGCCGATCATGCGCTGGTAGGTGTCGCGCGCAAACGCGCTTTCGAACAGGAACAGGTCGGTGCTGTTCATCAGCGCATGTTCGAGGCGGCTGTAGAGCGCCCCCTTGAACGTATCTGGCGGGTAATGCAGCGAGCCGCCATGGGGCGTGTAGACGCGAATGGTGTTGCCGGTACGCGAGCGCAGGCGGACGAAGGCGCCGGCCTTGGCGCCATGGCCGTGCATCACATCCGGCTTCGATTGCCGGATCAGGCTGCGGAAGCGCAGCCAGACCAGGAAATCCGTCGGCCAGGGTTCGCGGTGAATGGCGAGGCGGTGTACGCCGAGCTTGAGACGAGGGGCGATCTCGGCCAGCGCCTTGTCGGCGCGTTCGCCGCCGGTGAGGCTGTCGGCAATGATGCCGACCTCGTGGCCGCGGTCCGCCTGGCCGTTGGCGAGGTCGAGGATGTGGCGGAAAATGCCGCCGACAGGCGCGCGCGTGGCGTGCAGGATCCGCAGCGGTCTGTCGGGCGCGGGCATGTTCAGCACGCGCCTTCGCCGACAAAGGCGGCCGTCCGCATGCAGCCCGGCAGAACGGACGCAGCAATGAGGCAAGATTCGGCGGCATGCGCGCCGGGCATGGGACAACCTTCAGGGAAAATCTTGATTCCGATTAAGGACTTTCATGGTTAACAAAACATGACCGTCGTTATTTTGCGAGTAGCATTTGTCGGCCTCAAATCCGCCAGATTAACCCAGCGGCAACCTTAATGGAGTGTAATCGGGACAGGTCAGGTGGAGTCGTGGCGTCCGCGGGAGTATGCGATGCGTTTTGCGTGGTGGCGTAAGGCTGGAGAGAAGGCGCAGGCCGAAACGCCTGTCGCAAAGCCTGCGCCGGCTCCAGCCAAACCGGTTGCTGCATCTCAGTCCGGCGATATCGACTTGCGGTCGATCGGTGAGGCGCTGTCGCGCAAGCGGGGCTGGATCATCGGCCCGACGGTGCTGGCGCTGGTCCTTTCGGTTGCGATCGTCAACGTCATTACCCCGCGCTACAAGTCGGAAGCGCGCATCCTGATCGACGGGCGCGAGAACGTGTTCCTGCGGCCGAACGGCGAGCGCAACGAGGAGCGCGCCGCGCTCGACGCCGAGGCCGTGACCAGCCAGGTCCAGCTGGTGTTGTCGCGCGACCTGGCGCGCGAGGTCATCAAGAAGAACAAGCTTGCCGAGCGGCCTGAATTCGATCCCGTGCTCGGCGGCATGTCGCCGATCAGATCGCTGCTGGCGCTGTTCGGCATCGGCCGCGACCCGTTCTCGATGACGCCGGAAGAGCGGGTACTCGATGCGTATTACGAGCGGCTCACGGCCTATGCCGTAGACAAGTCCCGCGTCATCGTCGTCGAATTCCAGTCGCACGACCCCGATCTTGCCGCAAGGGTCGCCAGCTCCATTGCCGACGGCTATCTCGTGCTGCAGCAGAACTTGCGCCAGCAGCAGGCCAAGGCCGCGAGCCAGTGGCTGTCGGGTGAGATCGACAATCTGCGCAAAAAGGTCGCCGAGGCCGAAGCCCACGTTGAGGATTTCCGCTCGAAATCGAACCTGTTCATCGGCACCAACAACACCACGCTCTCCAACCAGCAGATGGGCGAGCTGAATACGCAGCTCAACAATGCGCGTGCGCTGAAATCCGATGTTGAAGCCAAGGCGCGGCTGATTCACGACATGCTCCAGGGCGGCAAACCGATCGAGGCAGCGGAAATTCTCAATTCCGAATTGATGCGCCGCCTGTTCGAGCAGCGGGTGACGCTGCGCGCGCAGCTTGCCGAGCAATCGTCGACCTTGCTCGACAATCATCCTCGCATCAAGGAATTGAAAGCTCAGCTTGGCGATCTCGACCATCAGATCCGCGACGAAGCCAGCAAGATCTCGCGCTCGCTCGATAACGACCTGCGTATCGCCGGCCGCCGCGTCGACGAACTGACAGCGGGTCTCGAGCAGCTCAAGAAGCAGGCGACCTCGACCAACGGCCAGGACGTGCAGCTGCGTGCGCTGGAACGCGAGGCCAAGGCACAGCGCGACCTGCTTGAATCCTATCTGGCGAAATATCGCGAGGCCAATACCCGCGAGAATATCGATGCAGTGCCGGCCGAGGGCCGGATCATCTCGCGTGCCATCGTCTCGAACACGCTGGCCTATCCGAAGAAGCTGCCGATTGTGTTGATTGCGACCTTGGCTACGCTGTTGCTTTCGTCCGGCCTGATCGTGACCGGCGAGCTTTTGGCGATGACGGCGCCGCGGGCGGTGGCGGCAATCGCGTCGTCTGCAGCGGCTGTGGTTCGCGCGCCGGCTGCCACCACGGTTGGCGCCGAGGCGGTTCCCCCGTTCAGCGAGGCGCGGCAGGAAGTCTCAGCACGGCTGAACGAGATCGATCAGCTCGCGGAAAAACTCCGCCATGCCGGCGAGGCCGGCCACAAGGTGACAATCCTCGGCACGGCGGCCGGCGACAGCATTACCTTGACCGCGCTGACGCTGGCGCGGCAGCTCGCGCGCGACGCCCGCGTCGTGGTGATCGATCTCGCGGCAACCTCGCCGACGGTCTCGGCCATCTCGGTCGATCCTTCCGCGCCGGGACTGGCGGAATTGATGAAGGGCGAGGCCTCGTTCTCGCAGGTGATCACCAGGGACCGCCTGTCGCGCGTCCATCTGGTCAATGCAGGTCGCCCCGGTTTCGATCGTACGCTACTGCAGTCGCCGCGCATGACGCTCGCGATCGATGCGCTGCTGCGCGTCTACGATCACGTGCTGCTCGATGCCGGCGCGGCGGCCGATCTGCCGGCGGAGCTGTTGACCGCGCAGGCGCGTGCGGTGGTGGTGCCGGATGCCGCGATGCCGCAGGATGCCCGCGCGCTGATGAGCGAGCAGCTGAAGTCGGTGGGCTTTTCCGATGTCACCATGCTGGACAGGCCTGCGGTCGCAGGCGCGGCCGAGGCGGGCCCGCGTGCCGCGGCCTGATGTCAGTGAAACGCGCGACGCAGCCGCTGCGCGATGTGAAGCAGCATCTGGTTGTGCTTCACCAGGCGCTTGGCACGGCTGATGGCTGACATCGCCACGGCCGCGATCCTGCCGCGCGCGGTGAGCGGAATGAAACTGTCGAAGATCGGCTCGTCGCCCCTGCAGAACAGCCGCTTGTATTCGTCCGAGCCGATCCCCAGATCCAGCGCGCGATAGCGCCGCTCGGCATAGTAATCGATGATATTCCTCATCAGGATCAGGCCGGGGCTGTAACGCGAACGGCCCGACATGGTGTAGGTGTTGAACATCATCGAGAATCTGTGACCGTCGGCGACGCCCGCGAAGATCGCGATCACCTCGTCGTCGCATTCGAGTGCATGGATATCGATCACGTGCCCGCCGCCCGCGACCTGCGTGCGGCATGCCTTGCGCACGAAATCCGCGACGCCGGGTTCGGCGAACACGTCGGGCAGCTTCTGCTCGGCCATCCGCATCGGCTTGACGTGGAAGAACCAGTTCAAGAGCCGCTCGATATCGGCATCGTTGTCGGCGACGTGATAGCGATAGCCCGGAGATTGCAGCTTGCGTTCCTTGCTCTTCAGCCGGCGGCGGAACGAATTGCTGATCCGGTTGGTCGGGGGATCGCCGGGGACCATGGTCAGCACCGGGCAATCATTGACCGAGCGTTGCTGCGGCAGCACGGCGAGAGGATTGAGGCAATCCTGCCAGTGCCGGGGCTGTTGCGTCAGCACCAGGACATCGGCGGCGTTCTTCGCGCGCAGGCCCGACAGCACCGCCGCGAGATCGGTCGCTGTGGCGTCGCGGGCGAAATCCCTGTCCCACAGTGCCATGTTGAAGGTCGCATGCTTGCCGCCCATGAAGGAGGCAACGCGAACGCCGTGCTCGTGCCGAAGCGCGAGCGGCAGCAACATCAGCGGCCGGCCATCGGCATCGGCGGCGACGACGATGAAGGGCAGGGCGTCTTCGCGGGCGCCGACTTCACGCTGCCAGTTCGAGAGCAGATCGAAGCGCTGATAGGGCGTAGCCAGTTGACGCGTCTCGAGCTCACGCCAGATCGTCTCGGCGGCGGCGAGATCGCTGATGATGTCGACGCGCGCGATGCGGCTGGTCCACGACCGCGCCGGCACTTCCGCCCTTCGGCTGTCGACCGCCGCAGCGATGGTCATCGCGAAACCTGTCGGATAGGGAAAAATTTACACTTTTCGACGTCAGCCGACCTTTGCAAAGAAGTGTCAACAAAGGGTAATGACAGTCCGGCCGCAGAGGGGCGAGAGCTTGCCGTCCGAGAGTTCATTTCTGACCCGCCTGAAGCTGGAACTCGCCTATTTCAGCGGGCGCGCATGGCAAAGCCGCGAGATCGGCGGGGCCGGCGTGATCCTGCGCTTCGAGCGGGTGTTGCCGCGGCGCACCGGACGGTTCCAGCCGCTGAAGGCGAACGAAATCACGCCGAAATTTCTCGACCGGACCGTCCGCGCGCTCAAACGCTGGAAATACGAGTTCATCACCATGGACGAAGTCTGCCGGCGCGCCGTGATCCTGCCGCAGCGGCGGCGCTTCGTCTGCCTGAGCTTCGACGGCGCCTACAAGGACGTGGCAAGGGCAGCCTATCCGATCCTGGTGCATCACCGCGTGCCGTTCACGGTCTATGTGCCGACCGCCTTTCCCGATGGCGTCGGCGCGGCGTGGTGGCTGGCGCTGGAGAGGATCATCGCGAAGGAAGACCGTGTCAGTCTCATGATCGACCGGAACGAGCGGCATTTTTCGCTTCGCTCGCTCAGCGAAAAGAACGAGACTCACGAGTTCCTCTCAAGCTGGCTGCGCCAGTTGCCACCGCCGGACCTCGCGGCGGCGATCGGCGATCTCTGCAAGCGGTATTCCGTCGATCGCGCCGCGCTCACGCGCGAGGCCATAATGGACTGGAGCGACCTTGTGAAGATCGCCGCCGATCCACTGGTGACGATCGGTTGCGCCACGGTGAATTATCCCGCGCTGTCGAATTTGAAGGAGACCGACGCGCTGCGCGAGATGACCATGGGCAAGGCGGTGGCGGAGGCTGCGTTCCATCGCGAGGTCAGGCATTTCGCCTTTCCGTTCGGCGATCGCGACTCGTTCCGCCGCGCCCATGTGGTGATGGCGAAGGACTCCGGATTTTTCAGCGCGGTCTCGACCATCGCGGGCATCGTGGATACGGCGGGCCGCACCAATGTGCACGCGTTGCCGCGCATTGCCTGGGATGGTCGGATAACGTCGCTGCGCGCGATGCGGGTTGTGCTGTCGGGCGCAACTTTCGCGCCGGTGCGGCCGACGCCGAAGCCCGAGATCTAGGCGTCCGGTCGCGACATCCAGCTCACGATCGGCATTGCCGGCAGCACCCAGCCCATTCCGGCGACCACGTAGAAGATCGCCTGCAGCAGGCCCGATTGCGCCAGAAACGGCATCTGCGCCACTGCCATTCCCACCAGCGCCCATACCGCCGCCAGGACGATCAAAGCGATGGCTCCAAAGAATTTGCGGGTCCGGATGGTCATGACAGAAATGTGCGGTATTTCGCTCGAAAGCGCAGCTTGCGCCGACATCGCGGCGGACTATAAGGGGCGCGAGAATTCATTCAAGCTTCACTTGAGATGACCGCCATACAGGCAAGACAGGTCTCGTCAAACCACGCCGTCCGCATCTGGCTGTTCACGGTCGCGGCCTTGATCGCGCTGATGGTGCTGGTTGGCGGCGCGACGCGGCTGACTGAGTCCGGGCTGTCGATCACTGAGTGGAAGCCGGTCACCGGCGCGCTGCCGCCGCTCAGTCAGGCGGAATGGGAGCGGGCGTTCGGGGCCTACAAGCTGATCCCGCAATACAAGCTCAACGCCGGCATGACATTATCGGAGTTCAAGACCATCTTCTGGTGGGAATGGAGCCATCGGCTGCTCGGCCGCGTCATCGGGATGGTCTATCTCTTGCCCTTCCTGTTCTTCCTGTGGCGCGGCGGCATGAGCGGCGAACTGAAGCGGCGGCTGTGGCTGATCTTCGGCCTCGGCGCGCTGCAGGGCGCGGTCGGCTGGTGGATGGTGGCCTCTGGCCTTTCCGAGCGCACCGAGGTTTCGCAATATCGGCTTGCCACGCATCTGGTGCTGGCGCTCCTGATCTTCGCGGCGATTGTCTGGACCTTGCGACGGCTGGGCAAACGACCGCCGCTTGGCGCGCCCGCGCGGCTGAAGATCACGAGCGCCTTGCTGCTCGCGCTGACCTTCGTGCAGCTTTATCTGGGCGGGTTGGTCGCGGGCTTGCGCGCGGGCCTTGCCTACAACACCTGGCCCGAGATCGACGGCGCCCTGATTCCCGCGAGCGAACGTCTGTGGTTTGATGAACCTTGGTGGCGCAATCTGTTTGAAAATACGCTGACGGTGCAGTTCGAGCATCGCATGACCGCATATGCGCTGTTTGCACTCGCGATCTTTCATGCCGTGGATGCGGTGCGCTCGCGGGCTGGTGCCGCGGCGGTGAACGGCGCGTTCTGGCTGGTTGGTGCGGTGACGCTGCAGGCGACGCTCGGGATCCTCACGCTGCTAAACCAGGTGCCGATCGGGCTGGCTCTATCGCATCAGGCGGTTGCGATCGCGGCGCTGACGCTGGCGGTGATGCAGGCCGAGCGGCTTGCCGCGGGACAGGTGGAAGCCGCGCCGCGAGAGATCGCCGCGCCGGCGGCGCAGGCCGGCTAGTATTCGCAGTAGCCGTAGACGCCGCAGGCGTAGGGCAGGCGGAAGAAATAACCCGGGTAGGGCCCGCCGCCGTAATAGTCGCCCTGATAGTAGTAATCGAACGGACGCCCGTAATAGCCCGGCAGCGTGGACGAACCCGGCAGGATCGGCGTGGTCGGCGGCGAGATCAGGGCGGGGTCTTCGACATAGATCGGTGGCGGCGGTGGAGGTCCGCCATAGACCTGAGGCGGCGGCGCGTAGCGCCGTTTGTGCGCCGACAGGTCAGCGCCGAGTACCGCGCCGGTCGTCGCGATCGTCAGCAACAGAGGTAGCGTCCACCGCAGCATCGCCTGGCTCCGAATCCCTTCCGTTCACAGCTCACTCGCCAAGGCGCATGCTTGCGGAGTGTGGTGAACGGAAGGTTAACGGACGGCTGCAGGCGCGTCCGGATGGCGAAATAATCGCGGACGCGTCGTGGACAGGGCCTACGCGTTCAACGCCTGGTCGAGGTCCGCGATCAAATCTTCCTTGTCCTCGATCCCGATCGACAGCCGCACGATGTCCGGACCGGCACCCGCCTTCACCTTGGCGGCATCGTCGAGCTGGCTGTGGGTCGTGGAGGCCGGGTGGATCACCAGCGAGCGGGTGTCGCCGACATTGGCCAGATGAGAGAACAGCTTCAGGTTCGACACCAGATTGACGCCGGCCTGATAGCCGCCCTTCAGCGAGAAGGTGAACACCGCGCCCGCGCCCTTCGGTGAATATTTGCGCGCGAGGTTGTTGTACTTGTCGCCGGCGAGCCCCGCATAGCTCACGGACGCCACCGCCGAATGCGCTTGCAGGAATTCCGCGATCGCCCTGGCGTTCTCGCAATGCTTCTGCATGCGAAGCGGCAGCGTTTCGATACCGGTGAGGATCAGGAATGCGTTGAACGGTGACAGCGCGGGGCCGAGGTCGCGCAGGCCCAGCACACGGCAGGCGATAGCAAAGGCGAAATTGCCAAACGTCTCCTGGATCTTGATGCCGTGATATTCCGGACGTGGCTCGCTCAGCATCGGATATTTGTTGCCCCTCGACCAGTCGAAGGTGCCGGCATCGACGATGATGCCGCCGAGCGAGTTGCCGTGACCGCCCAGGAATTTGGTGAGCGAGTGCACGACAATGTCGGCGCCGTGATCGATCGGCTTGATCAGATACGGCGTCGCCAGCGTGTTGTCGACGATCAGGGGCACGCCGGCCTTGTGCGCAACGGCCGCGACCGCCTCGATATCGGTGATGGTGCCGCCTGGGTTTGCAATCGACTCGATGAAGATCGCCTTGGTGCGCGGGCTGACCGCGGCCTCGAAGCTGGCGATATCGTCGGTGTCCGCCCACGCCACGTTCCAGCCAAAGCTCTTGAACGCATGCGTGAACTGGTTGATCGATCCGCCGTAAAGCTTTCGCGCGGCGACGAACTCGTCGCCGGGCATCAGCAGCTGCTGCAGCACTATCACCTGCGCGGCGTGGCCGGAGCCCACCGCCAGTGCCGCGGTGCCGCCCTCAAGCGCCGCAACGCGCTCTTCCAGCACGGCGTTGGTCGGATTGCCGATGCGCGTATAGATGTTGCCGAAGGCCTGCAGCCCGAACAGGGAAGCGGCATGGTCGGCATCGTTGAACACGAACGACGTGGTTTGATAGATCGGCGTGACGCGTGCGCCGGTAGTGGGATCGGGCTGTGCGCCGGCATGCACGGCAAGGGTCGAAAATCCCGGGACACGATCGTTCATTCTGTTTCCTTCGTTGAGGCAATGTAGCCGTGGCGCGGCGGGGCTGCCGCGCGGCGATCTTGCATTTGAGGCGGCAGGAGTAGGCCTCCTCCCGAAGGGGGACAATTGCGTCAGGGAAAACCGCCGTCAAGCAGACTCGATGGCGCGACCCATCTTCGCAACGATCGTACTTGGCGCAGCCACGGTCTCGAAACAATTGTTTCGCAATTGCGTCAGGTGGGATCGTTCCGGTTTTTCGCCGCGCGATCCGAGGCGGCCGTGACGCCGCCGCCGACGCTGGTCCGGTTTAGCGAAAGCCGCATGCCTTGCGTCGGGATCGGCGCGCGCTTGGCAGAAATGGTGCGGGAATTGACACCCATCCAGGAAATCTCCGACGACAGCCGGCCCCATTCGATTTTCGGGCAGCGGTTCATCACGACCTTCAACCCTGCAGCCTCGGCCTTGGCCGCCGCCGCGTCGTCGCGTCCGCCGAGCTGCATCCAGATCACCTTCGGTAGCGGCGAGAGTTTCAGCGCTTCGTCGACCACGGGCATGATGTGGGCGGAGCTGCGGAAAATCTCGACCATGTCGATGGGGCGTCCGATCTCGGCAAGCGAGCCGACAAACGGCCGGCCGAGTAGGCTCTTGCCGACATGGCCGGGATTGACCGGGATCATGTCGTAGCCGCGCTGCGCCAGATATTTGAAGGCGAAATAACTCGGCCGCACGTCGACCGGCGAGGCGCCGACCATCGCGATCGATTTCACGCTCGTGAGGATGCCGCGGATGTAGTCGTCGGGGTAGGCGTCGTGATTCATGTGCTCTTTCTGTCATTCCGGGATGGTGCGAAAGCACCAGACCTCAGATGCGCAATTGCGCATCGGGGAATCTCGAGATTCTCAGGTGCGCAATTGCGCACCATAGTTCGGCTCGGAGCCTGTCATCGGGCCGCGCTTCGCGCGGACCCGTTGGAGCCGCCCCGGAATGACGACGCGAAAGCGCGTCGTCACTTATCCTGCCATTTCGGCTCGCGCTTCTCGATGAAGGCGCCGATGCCTTCGACGGCGTCGAACGCCATCATGTTCTCGGTCATGACTTCCGCCGTGAGACGATAGGCATCTGCAAGGTCCATCCCGACCTGGCGGTAAAACGCCTGTTTGCCGAGCTTGATCGCATAGGCGGATTTGCGTGCGATCTTTTGCGCGAGCGCAATCGCCGCATCGCGCTCATGGCCTGCGGGAACGACATGATTGATGAGGCCGATTTCGCGGGCGCGTTCGGCTGGGATCATCTCGCCCGTCATCAGCATTTCCATGGCCTGCTTGCGTGGCACGTTGCGCGACAGCGCCACCATTGGCGTTGAGCAGAACAGGCCGTTGTCGATGCCCGATGTGGCGAAGCGCGCGGCATCGGAGGCAACCGCGAGGTCGCAGGTCGCGACCAGCTGGCAGCCGGCGGCGGTGGCGATGCCCTGGACCGCGGCGATAACCGGCTTAGGCAAATTCACGATCGCCTGCATCATGGCGCTGCAGGCATTCATTGTTCTGGCGAAATAGGCGCGCCCGCCGTCGGGATCGCCGCGATGGGACGTCAGCTGCTTCAGATCATGGCCCGAGGAAAACGCCGGCCCCTGGGACGCGATGACAAGTGCGCGCACGCTCTTGTCGGCCGCGATCTCGTCGAGTGTCGCGTGCAGCGCTGCGATCACTTCCTCCGACAGCGTGTTACGCGTCGCCGGACGGTTGAACGTAACCACCGCGATGGGGCCGACGTTCTCGCGGAGCAGGAGCGGGGCGTCTTCGATGCCAACGCGGGCGGGCTGTGCGGACATGGTTAGATTCCGTTTGGGTGACGCGCATAATCTAATGTAACAGAACCCAATGTAACAGGACCTAATGTAACAGGACCTAATGTAACAGAGTTGGGGAAGCGAGAGCAGGGAAGGCATGACGGCAGCGAAAATGAGCGTGGCGGAACTCGAAGAATTCCTTCGCGCCGAGTTTCCCCAGTCCTTCGGCAGCGGCGACACCAGGATCGAACGTGCGGATGGCGAAACCTGCCTGCTGCGCCAGCGCTTCGGCGATCACATGCTGCGTCCGGGCGGCACGGTGTCGGGGCCGACGCTGATGGCGCTCGCCGACTGCGCGATGTATGTGGTGCTGTTGTCGGCGATCGGTCCGGTGCGGCTCGCGGTCACCACCAATCTCAACATCAATTTCCTGCGCAAGGGCCGGGCCGGGCACGATGTGCTGGCGGCCGCGAAGATCCTGAAGCTCGGCGCGCGGCTTGCCGTCGGTGAGGTGACGCTGCTGTCGGGTGATTCAACCGATCCGATCGCCCATGTCACGGCCACCTATTCCATTCCAACTAAATAGACTTTTCTATGGTAATATAACACCATATTTTCAACCCGCTGTTTTTGCTTATCTATTTATCGCGAGTCGGCATTGACGTGCGAAAGCCTCTTCTCTAGAAAGCCGCCCAGTTCGGCGCGCGGTCTTGCGTGCCGATTTTCATTTCCACGGATGCCTCAGATGAAAACTTTTTCGGCAAAGCCTGCCGAGGTGACGAAGAAGTGGGTCGTGATCGACGCCAAGGGTCTGGTGGTCGGCCGCCTCGCTTCGCTGGTCGCCATGCGGCTGCGCGGCAAGCACCTTCCGACCTACACGCCCCACGTCGATTGCGGCGACAATGTCATCATCGTCAACGCCGCGCATGCGGTGCTGACGGGCCGCAAGCGCGAGCAGAAGGTCTATTACAAGCACACCGGCTATGTCGGCCACGTCAAGGAGCGCACCGCGCGCGAGATCCTTGAGGGCCGCTTCCCCGAGCGTGTGGTCGAGAAGGCGATCGAACGCATGATCCCGCGCGGGCCGCTGGGCCGCATGCAAATGGGCAACCTCCACGTCTATCCCGGCGCCGAGCATCCGCACGAGGCGCAGCAGCCGGAGAAGGTCGATATCGCCAAGATGAACCGCAAGAACATGAGGGCCGCATAACATGGCCGAAAGCATGCAATCGCTCGATCAGCTCGCCCAGCTCAAGCCGGCCGCTCCCGAAGCGCCGAGATACGTCAAGAAGGTCGACAAGCAGGGCCGCGCCTATGCCACCGGCAAGCGCAAGGACGCGGTCGCCCGCGTCTGGGTCAAGCCCGGCTCCGGCAAGATCTCGGTCAACACCCGCGACGTCGAAGTCTACTTCGCCCGCCCGGTGCTGCGCATGATGATCCAGCAGCCGCTGGTCGCAGCCGCCCGCAACGGCCAGTATGACGTGATCTGCACGGTCGCCGGCGGCGGCCTGTCCGGCCAGGCCGGTGCGGTGCGTCATGGCATCTCTAAGGCGCTGACCAACTTCGAGCCGGAACTGCGCGGTGTCCTGAAGAAGGGTGGTTTCCTCACCCGCGATTCCCGCACCGTGGAGCGCAAGAAGTACGGCCGCGCCAAGGCGCGCAAGTCGTTCCAGTTCTCGAAGCGCTAATCGTTTCGCGACAAATCGCTGCAAAGGCCGCGTTTACGAATGGTAAAAAGGGCGCAAGATTTGCGCCCTTTTTTGTTGCTTCATTGCGGACAAGTCGATCCGGTTTTTGGCGAAAACTTGGGCGCGGGTGCAAACGGATTTCGAACGCGCCCCTTCCTAGAGTGCAAGCTTGGTGAAGGCGCGCAACGCTAATCCGGATCAACCGGATAGATTGCATCAACCGGGGTGAGCGAAATGTCGCTCGACAGCATCACGCTTTATCTGGTCGCCACCATGGTCGCGGCGCTACTCGGCGCCATGCTGCTGTTTTTCGGCAGGCAGGAGAACAATCCTGCGCTCATATGGTGGGGTACGGCCTATCTGCTCGGTGCGGCGTCGGTCGCGCTGTGGACGCTCGCCGGTCATGCGCTCGGCGCCATGCTTTCGCTCGCGCTCAACGCCGTCGGCTTTGTCGCCTGCGGCATGGTCTGGAACGCCGCGCGCGTCTTCCACGGCCGCAAGCCCAATCTCGCGGGGCTCGTGCTGGGCGCGGTGGCCTGGGTCGCGGCGGTGATGACGCTCGATCCGAAGTCGATCGCACTCCGCCTGACCATTGGTGCTGCGATCGTCGCGATCTATGCGGCGCTGACCGCCGCCGAATTGTGGACGGAGCGGCGCAAATCGCTGAAGCGCCGCTGGCCCGCGATCGCAATCCCGGTGCTGCACGGCTTTGTGCTGATGTTGCCGATCCTGCTCGGCGACCTCCTGCACGCCTCGGACGAGAAGTTCGGCTCCAGCATCTGGGTTACGATGTTCTCGGTCGAACTCGTGCTCTATGCGGTCGGCACCGTGTTCGTGATCTTCATGCTGGTGTCGGAGCGCACGGTGACCGCGCACAAGACCGCGGCCTCGATGGATCCCCTGACCGGCATGCTCAACCGCCGCGGCTTCTCCGAGGCCTGCGCGCGGCTGATCGAGCGCGAGGCCAATGCGGGCCGTCCGGCGACGGTGCTGATCTTCGATATCGATCATTTCAAGGGCATCAACGACCGTTTCGGCCATCCGGCGGGCGATGAGCTGTTAAAACTGTTCGCGACGATCGTGCTGAGCACTTTGCGCCTGTCCGACCTGTCGGGCCGGATCGGCGGCGAGGAGTTCGCGGCCTTGTTGCCCTGTCCGCTCGACGAGGGTGTGGTGGCGGCGGAGCGCGTGCGCGAGGCCTTCGAGGCGTCGGGAATCGTGTCTGAGCTGGGGCCAGTCGATACCACGGTCAGCATCGGTGTTGCAGGCGGACCCGCCGGCACCGAGCTCGAGGTTCTGCTCGCCGCTGCCGACACGGCGCTCTATCAAGCCAAGCGCAGCGGCCGCAACCGTGTCGAGGCCGCCGAAGAGCTGCCGCTGTCGCTGGAGAATTGGCGGCGGAAGACCGCAGGGCTGAAGACGTCGGCTGCGCGCGAGAATCCGGCGGTCGCATGATGGGATCGCCGGAAAGGTAACCTCTCGTTTACCATTCGGTCCCATCATCAGTTCCATGGACACACGCCGGAGTTGCGGCGCCCGAGCCGCGCTGCTCTCCCTTGAAGCCGACGCCGCGTGCGCCCGCGGCGGCTTTGCCTGCATGTTCTCGACCTCGGATGAATATGAGCGCGCGCTGATCGACGAGCGCCGCGCCCAGGGCCGTTACGCGCGGCCGAGGAGCCCGTGGCCACTGGTGGTGTTCAGCGGCTGCATGCTGCTGATGCTGGGCATAGCCATTTTGCTCGGCTGATCGGGCTGTCAATCCCGGATTGACGGTATTCTTCTCCGTCGCGTCACGATATCGTCGTGGCGATGCAGCTTGAATCGACCATCACCTGTCCGCATTGCGCCCATCAGGCGACAGAGACGATGCCGACCGATGCCTGTCAATTCTTCTATGACTGCAAGGGCTGCGGCGAAAGGCTCAAGCCGAAGCCGGGCGACTGCTGTGTGTTCTGCTCCTATGGCTCGGTGAAATGCCCGCCGATGCAGGCGGGGAATTGCTGCAATTAGTTTGCCGCTCTTTTCAAGACCGCGCCGGGCACGGTAGAAGCGCAGGTTCCCTGAGAGAGGCTAACATGGTCACCGAAATCGCACAGATCGACGTCAAGCCCGGCAGCGAGAAGGATTTCGAGGCTGCGGTCGCCAAAGCCCGCGCCGCCTTCGGCCGTTCAAAAGGCTTTCACGGCTTTGAACTGCACCGCTCGATCGAGAAGCCGCAGCGTTACCGGCTGATGGTCAAATGGGAGACGCTGGAGAACCACACCGTCGACTTCCGCGGTTCGGAGAATTTCGCCGAATGGCGCGGACTGGTCGGACAGTATTTTGCCTCTCCCCCCGAGGTCGAGCACACCGAGACGGTGGTGACTTCGGCCTAAAGCGCGATGAATCATCATCGCGCTTTCGCTTGTTGTTTTGCGCATGATCTCCGCGCAAACGCTCTCGCGTTTGTCGCGAGGAAAAACCGGTGTCCACTTTTCCGGATCATGCGCTAGGCCGCCGGCGCCGGCTCGCCCTTGCAATAGTCGATCACGACCTTGCCGATGGCCATCAGGGGCAGCGCCAGCGCCAGGCCCCAGATGCCGAACACCACGCCGAGCAGGATCTGGAACGCAAACAGCGTCGCCGGCGGGATATCGAGTGCCTGGCGCTGGATGATCGGGGTCAGCACATAGCTCTCCAGCGCGTGCACGCCGAGGAACAGAATGGCGGCGCTGAGCGCTGCGACCCAGCCCGAGGCGAAGCTTGCGAGCACGACGATGAGGCCGCCGATCAGCGCGCCCACCGTCGGAATGAACGCCAGCAGCCCGGCCTGGATCCCCAGGATGAACGAGCTCTGGATGCCGATCAGCGCCAGTCCGATCCAGGTCACGGCAAAGACCGCAAACATCGTGAGCAACTGAGCGAGCAGCCAGCGCTGGAGCGTTTCGCCGATGCGGTCGACGACCGCGATGGTGTGCGCGCGATATTTGCTCGGGGCGATGAAGATCAGCCCGGCGCGGTAGACCGAAGGCTGTGCAGCAAAGGCCAGCCCGAGGAACAGCACGATAAAGAAGTTGCCGACCGCGCCAACGGTACCGAGCAGCACTTTCAGGGCCTGGCTGACGATCGCCCCGCCGCTGGAAGCGATCGCGCTGGCGCTCGGGAGATTGTGCGTGGCGGAGGCGCCGCTGGGCGTGACCGTGCCGCCGGAATCCTTGGATGTGTCTCCGGTATTGCCGAGCTCGAAATAGCTGGTATCGACGCCGTTCTTTTCGAGGAACGATTTGACGTTGGTCAATTGCGATTTGATGGTGTTGCTCAGCGCCGTCGCTTGCTGGGCGATGGTGGCGCCGCCGAGCACGAGCACGCCCGAGAGCAGAACCGCCAGCGTGAGACAGACGATCGCCAGCCGCAGCGGCTGTGGCAGCCGGATGACGCGGCCGAGCAGCTGGGTCATGGCGTTGAGCCCGACCCCGAGCAGCATGCCGGCGAAGATCAAGAACAGCGTCGCGGCGAAATGCCAGGCGAACAACAACAGCGCCCAGAACAGCACCACACCGATGCCGCCGACCGCTATCGCCCATGCCAGATCGTTGCGCGCCGACAGGCGCTGATCGCTTGCTTCTGTCACGTTGGTCCCCACGTCTCCGGTTTTGCGACAACACTCTTTCGCCAAACTCGCCCGGGATCAAGCTGGTAGCGCGCGCTCGTTTGACGCTGGGCGCACTGTCGTGCAAAGCCGGGAAACAGAACAGGGGGATTGGGCGTGATTTCCAAATGGCTCGGGCCGCTGGCGCTGTTGGCCGTGCTGGTGATCGGCGACCAGATCAGGATCAACCGGCCCGGGCACAAATATCGGCTCACGGTCGAGGTGGAGACGCCGGAGGGGATCAAATCGGCCAGCGGTGTCATGGCGGTGACGCCGGACCGCGGCTACAGCCGCCGCGGGCGTACGCGTACCACCGGCGATGCGCTGTATGTCGATCTCGGCGACGGCAAGAACCTCCTGGCGCTGCTGGCGCATATCGACAAGACGCTCGATCTCGACGGCATCAATTACGTCGCGCTGCGCGCCTACGGCGCAGCCGGCGGACAGCGGGTGTCGTTCAACGAGATGAGCCGGATGAAGGGCACAGTCCCGGTGACAGGCGAACTGATCCCGGTGCTCGCCACCTTCGCCGATCCCAACAAACCCGGCACGATGCGCACGGTGCCAGCGGCGGATCTGGAAGCGGCCTTCGGCCGCGGCGTCCGCCTTCACGCGGTCACGGCTGAAGTAGTGCCGAACGGCTTTTGGCCGCTCGATTTCGGCGGCGCGCTCGGCGAGCCCGTGACGCGGGGCATCGAAGCAAGATTGCCCTGGTTGCAGGGGACGGACGAAGCCGCGGCGGCTGCGCTCAAGGCCGCCGACCTGAAAAGCAGCGAGCCGATTGATGCCCGCGAGGTCTTTACACGGAAATGATAGGCTAGTTGCGTCCGATCGCCCGCGCCAGAGCCCGCTCTGCGCCGCGGCGGGCGAGCGGCTCGATCAGCCGCGAGGCAAAGTAGGCGGCATTTTCCTGTGTCGCACGCTTCAGATCGTCGATGCGGTAGAGCCGGCCCGCGGTCACCACGGCCATGAGGCTGGACAGATTTTCGAGCGTCGCGGTCGGATCGCGCCGGAACAGGAGCATGTCGGCGGGCGCGCCGGCGTGAAGCTGGCCCAGCCCCTCGACGCCGAGCCGCTCGCCCGCATTTTGCGTCGCGAGCTTCCAGACCTGCTCGACGCCCATTCCTGCCCCGACGAAAAGCGTCATCTCCTCCTGCAGGCTTTTGCCGGGGACCAAAAACGGCTGGGCCACGTCGGTGCCGAGATAAAGCTTGGCGCCGGCGTCGAACAGCATCTTGGTCAGCCGCTGCTTCTTTGCGATCGCCGGCACGACCTGCCGTTCCAGATAATCGCGTGCGAGCCGGTTGTTCAGCCGGCCGCGTTCGGGATGCCAGATCACATCGAGATAGAAGGGCGGCACGCCCTTCAGTTCGTCCAGCTGCCGCGCACCCTCATAGTTCCGATAGTACAGCATCTTCTGGTTGGTGACGATGGTCGGCGTATTGGCAATGCCAGACTTCAGGCTGGCTTCGACGATCTCGTCCATCCGCTTCTCGTCGACCGCGTGCCAGTCGCAGGAGCGATTGACCAGCGCGTTGCGCTCCAGCGTCGACGGCTTTGGTACGCCGAAGAAGTGCTGCACCTCCGTGATCCGCGCTTCCTCGTAAGTGAGCGCGGCCGGGACATGGCCCATCATCTTCAGGCCGTGCTTCGCACAGGCCCGCTCCAGCGCGCGGATCATCGGCTCGGTCAGGCCGTCGTAGAATTTCATGAAGCTCGCGCCGGCGGCCTTGACCTGCAATGCGGCCGCGTCCGCGCTCGCTTCGCTCGCATCTTCCAGCAGGATCGTGTTCTTGAATGTCGCCTTGCCGGCCCCGACAAAGGGACCGCAGCAGAACACCCGCGGCACCGGGCGGATGCCTTCGCGCTCGAGGCGCCGCGCCGCTTCGACCGCGGTGCCGTCGAGATCGCCGGCTTCGCGCAAGGTGGTGACGCCGTGCAGGAGATAGGAGAGCGCCGCTCCTTCCGTCAGTTTCAGCGCATTGTCCGGCGGCAGGTGGACATGCATGTCGATCAGGCCGGGCAAGGCGAAGCAGCCCGCGAATTCGGATGGGGAAGGCAGTGGCGTGTCTGATATCGCTGAGATCACGCCGTCCTCGATCGCGACGGTCTGCCCTGTTTGCCGGCCACGCATCGGGTTGATCACGGTGAGCCCGTCGATCGCAAACCGCCCGTGCATGGCGGCACGTGGGGCGGAGGGTCGCTTTAGTCCCAGATTGACGAGGATTCCCATCGCGGCTCCCTCCAATATGAATATGAGCATATATTCATATTAACCAATATGAGCATCTATTCATGTTGTCAAGGAGCGGCTAAAGAGGACCGATGGCAAGAACGAGCAGACAAACCGGCCTCCGCAAGATGCCGACCCAGGCGCGCAGCCAGGCACGGGTGGCGAGCATCCTGAAGGCGGCCGGCGCGCTGTTGGGCGAGGTCGGCTACGCCGATCTCACCACCAACCTGATCGCCGAGAGGGCGAAGATTCCGGTCGGCTCGATCTATCAATTCTTCGAAAGCAAGGATGACATCGTCGCGGCCTTGGTCGAACAATTTCGCGAACGCATTCTGGGCCTCGCTGGTGAGCTCAGCGCCGAAACTGCGCGGCGCGACCGGCGCGCTTTCATCGCGCGGCTGGTCAACGGGATCGCGGCGATCCAGGCCGAGACGTCGGCCTTTGTCTGCGTGTTTTCCGCCAACCAGGCGCAGGCGCGCTTCGATGATCTCGCGCGCGAGTTGCGCCGGACGCTGAACGCACATCTTGACCGCATTTTTGCGGAGGCGTTTCCGCAACTCGCCAAGGACGACCGCGGCCGAATGCTGTCAGCCTGGACAGACATCACGGGGGCCATGATCGCCAGCCTCGACCGCAGCAAGCCGGGCGAACGGGGCAAACTCCTGGAGGAGCTGAAGACCATCCTTGTCGCCCATCTCGACGCGCGGCTTTCGGGGGCCGCCGGATGATAAACCCTCATCCGTCCCCTGAGATAATTGCAGGGCAGCGAGGTGTGAGAAGCGGTCGCAATAGGTTGATCGGGCGACGCGACGCAGGCATGATCTAATGCTTGTGAGGCAGGAGATTTGAGCAGGACTATGCGGAGGAAGCCGGTCGTCGGCGTGATTGGAAACGCCAGTCGCGTCGAAAATCGATTTCAGGTGCAGATGGTGGGCGAGCGCAATCTTCGCGCGGTGGCCCAGATCGCAGGCGCGCTGCCCCTGATGTTCGCGAGCTGCCCGGAGATCACGGATGTCGGCGCGTTGCTCGACACCGTCGACGGCATCGTGCTGACCGGCGCGCGCGCCAATGTGCATCCGACGCGCTTCAACAAGGAGCCACACGCCAAGCACGAGCCCTACGACATTCTCCGCGACGAGGTGGCGCTGGCGCTGTCGGAAGCCTGTGTCGCCCGTGGCGTGCCGCTGTTCGGCATCTGCCGTGGCCTGCAGGAGATGAACGTCGCCTTCGGCGGCTCGCTGCATCCGGAAATCCGGGAAATACCGGGACGCATGAACCATCGCATGCCGCGGCTGGAAAACGGCGAAATCCACCCCGATCCGCAGGTCATCTTTGCCGACCGCCATGAGGTCAGCCTGGTGCCCGGCGGCGCCTTCGCGACGATCCTGGGTCGCGAGAAGATCAAGGTCAATTCGCTGCACGGCCAGGGTATTCTTGAACCGGGCAAGCGCGTCGTGATCGAGGGCGTGGCCGAGGACGGCACCATCGAGGCGATCCGCATCGCGGACGCGCCCGGCTTTGCGCTCGGGGTGCAGTGGCACGCCGAATACGACCCGCACCGCAACCCGATCAACCGCGCGCTGTTCCAGGCGTTCGGCGAGGCGCTGGTGACACAGAAGCGCGCGTAAGAGTCTAAGAATAAAAGGCGCCCCGGAGGGCGCCTTCTTTTTGTCTGCGATCCGCGAACCGTTACTGCGAATAATACATCTCGAACTCGACCGGGTGCGGGGTCATCTCGAAGCGCTCGACCTCGGTCATCTTCAGCTCGATATAGGAGTCGATGAAGTCGTCGTCGAACACGCCGCCGTTCTTGAGGAACGCGCGATCCTTGTCGAGATTTTCCAGCGCCTCGCGCAAGCTGCCGCAGACGGTCGGGATCGACTTCAGCTCTTCCTTCGGCAGGTCGTAGAGGTCTTTGTCCATCGCCGGGCCCGGATCGAGCTTGTTCTTGACGCCGTCCAGACCCGCCATCAGCATCGCGGCGAAGCCGAGATAGGGGTTGGCGAGCGGATCGGGGAAACGCACCTCGACGCGCTTGGCCTTCGGATTAGAGGTATAGGGAATGCGGCAGGACGCCGAGCGGTTGCGCGCGGAATAGGCGAGCAGCACCGGCGCCTCATAGCCCGGCACCAGACGCTTGTAGGAGTTGGTCGTAGGGTTGGTGAAGGCGTTGATCGCCTTGGCGTGCTTGATGATGCCGGCGATGTAGGACAGGCAGGTTTCCGACAGGTCGGCATATTTGTTGCCGGCGAACACCGGCTTGCCGTCCTTCCAGATCGACTGGTGGCAGTGCATGCCCGAGCCGTTGTCGCCAAAGACCGGCTTCGGCATGAAGGTTGCGGTCTTGCCGTAGATGTGGGCGACCTGGTGGATGCAGTACTTGTAGATCTGCATCTGGTCGGCCATCAGCGTCAGCGTGTCGAACTTCATGCCGAGCTCATGCTGGGCGGACGCGACTTCGTGGTGATGCTTCTCGACTTTGACGCCCATCTTGGCCATGGCGCCGAGCATTTCCGAGCGCATGTCCTGCACCAAATCCTGCGGCGGAACCGGAAAATAGCCGGCCTTGGTCCGGATGCGGTGACCGAGATTGCCGCCTTCATATTCGGTGTCGGAGTTGATCGGCAACTCCGAGGAGTCGAGCTTGAAGCCGGTGTTGTAGGGATCGGCCGCGTACTTCACGTCATCGAACACGAAGAACTCGGCTTCGGGGCCGAAGAACACGCTGTCGCCGACGCCCATCGACTTCACCATCGCTTCCGCCTTCTTGGCCATGCCGCGGGGGTCGCGGTTGTAGGGCTCGCCGGTGGTGGGCTCGAGCACGTCGCAGACCAGGACCAAGGTGGTTTCGGCGAAGAACGGGTCGATCGTCGCGGTAACCGGATCGGGCATCAGGCACATGTCGAACTCGTTGATCGCCTTCCAGCCGGCGATCGAGGAACCGTCGAACATCAAGCCTTCGGAGAAGGTGTCCTCTTCGATCATGCCGACGTCAAAGGTAACGTGCTGCCACTTGCCGCGCGGATCGGTGAAACGCAGATCGACGTATTTGACGTCATTGTCCTTGATTGACTTTAGGACGTCTTTGGCGGTCTTCATGGATACCCCTCTTGGCTACAGGTCATGTGATCCGGCCGCGGCCCGGCCGCGGGAGTAATGCTCAATACCGTTGGGTTGGACGCAAGACAATAACCAGCGCCGGAGAAACCGGCAGCTGCACGCTCTTTCAGCAGGCGACGGCTTGGTCCGCAGCCGGGGTGGGCTGACCGCCGATGTTGTTGTGGCTAGATTGCGTCGAGCCCGGATTCACCGGTGCGGATGCGAATGGCCTCCTCGATTTTGGACACGAAAATCTTGCCGTCGCCGATCCGCCCGGTCTGGGCCGCGCGGCGGATCGCGTCGATGGCGCGATCGACCAGGTCATCGCCGATCACGATCTCGATCTTCACCTTGGGCAGGAAGTCGACGATGTATTCGGCGCCGCGATAGAGTTCGGCATGTCCCTTTTGCCGTCCGAAGCCCTTGGCTTCGGTCACCGTAATGCCCTGCAGTCCAACCTCCTGAAGCGCTTCCTTCACCTCGTCGAGCTTGAACGGCTTGATAATGGCTTCGATCTTTTTCACTGAGCGGCCTCCCGGGCATTTCAAAATCAAAATCGCAACTTCGTCGTCAGGCGGCGCACTGCGCCTTACGGCTCCCAACAAGGCTCCTCGATCGCCTGTTTCCGGACCTTGCCCGACTGTCCGGCGAGGGCCAGCCGTAGCCTGGACGGCCGGCGGGTACGACGAACCGAAGTGGCATCCTCAAAAGCAGGCTCTATGCCAAGTCGTTAACGGGCCTGATTTTATAGTATTATCAGGCCTTTAATGGGCATTTCGTGGGGCTTTCTGCTGGTAACGCAGAATAGCTGAGCCTGTGAAATAGGCAAATAGATCAAATGGTATGCAGCCTATCCCGATGAGATTGCCTCAGGATGAGGCGGAGGATTGCGGTTCCTGCACAGTTTTCCGCAAGCTTCCGGCCGGAAATCCCCTCTGGCCCTGAAATTGTAGGTTTGGTGATGCCGTTTTGTTTCCGAACTTCATGCTAGGGGCGTGAGGGGCAACAGGGGACTTTTCAGGATGGAAGTGTTGACCACCGCCGAGATGGAGCGTGCCGACCGGCTCAGCATGGCCGGAGGCAGGCCGGGCTTTGCGCTGATGCTGAGCGCTGGCCAGGCGGTGGCGGAGGCGGCAGGCGATCTCGTGGAGGATGGACCGATCCTGGTCGTTGCCGGGCCCGGCAATAATGGCGGCGACGGATTTGTCGCCGCGGCCGAACTCGCCGCGCAGGGCCGCGAGGTCTCGGTGATCCTGATGTGCGAGCGCGATGCTTTGCAGGGTGATGCGGCTTCCGCGGCCAAGGGCTGGAAATATCCGGTGCTACCATTCAATCCGCAGGCGATCGGCAGACCCGCGCTGATCATCGATGCGTTGTTCGGTGCCGGCTTGAGCCGGCTGGTGACCGGCGAGCCCTTTGCGATGATCGAGGCGATCAATGCCAACGGCGCGCCGGTGCTGGCGGTCGATTTGCCGAGCGGCGTCAACGGGACCACGGCTGCCGTCATGGGTACGGCGGTGCGGGCGACCGAGACGGTGACGTTCTTCCGCAAGAAGCCTGCGCATTTGCTGCTGCCCGGCCGCATGCAATGCGGCCGCGTCCGCGTCGCCGACATCGGCATCGACGCGCGCGTGCTCAACGAGATCCGCCCGCAGGCGTTTGAGAACACCCCGCAGTTCTGGCGCAGATCCTTTCCGGTGCCGCGCATCGACGGCCACAAATATGCTCGCGGCCATGTGCTGGTGCTCTCCGGCGAGATGGCTTCGACAGGTGCTGCGCGCATGTCGGCGCGCGCGGCATTGCGGGCCGGCGCGGGGCTGGTGACGCTCGCATCTCCGCGCGATGCGCTCGCCGTCAATGCCGCGGCGCTGACGGCCGTGATGGTGCGAGCGGTCGACAACGCAATCCAGTTCGCCGAACTCTTCAACGACAAGCGGTTCAATGCCTGCGTGATTGGGCCCGGCGCCGGCATTGGAGCGCGGACAATTGATTTCGTTCACACGGCGCTTTCGGCCAGGCGGCGTCTCGTGCTGGATGCCGACGCGCTGACTAGTTTTGCGCAAGTTCCCGAGCGGCTGTTTGAAGCGATCAAGGCGTCACCCGATCCGCAGGTGGTGCTCACGCCGCATGAAGGCGAGTTTCCGCGGCTGTTCAGCGACATCAGCAACAAGAATCCCGGCCGCTCCAAGCTCGATCGCGTGCGCGCGGCGGCGGAGCGTTCGGGTGCGGTGGTGCTGCTCAAGGGGCCGGACACGACAGTGGCTGCGCCCGACGGCCGCGCCACCATCGCCGCCAACGCGCCGCCCTGGCTTGCCACCGCCGGCTCCGGCGATGTGCTCGCCGGCATCATCGCTGGACTGATGGCGCAGGGCGTTCCAGCCTTCGAGGCCGCGAGCATCGGCGTGTGGATGCACGGCGAAGCCGCGCGCGAAGCCGGCCCCGGCCTGATCGCGGAAGATCTGTCGGAAGTGATGCCGGCAGTAACGCGGCACATCTACGACGAGTTCGGTATCGACTACTGACGCATGATCCGGAAAAGTGGGCACCGGTTTTCCGATAGATCATGCGCAAACAAGAGTCGCGCTACACCTGATATTTCGCGATCGCGGCCTCGTTCCACTCGATGCCGAGACCCGGTCCGCGCGCGGTCAGCGTGCCATCGACAATCTTGATCGGATTGGCGAGGATGGCGCCGGCGAAATCCAGCACTTCGAGCCAGTGCGCGGTGGGAGTCACGGCCAGCACGTGCGCGCTGGCCTCGGGCAGGATATGGCTCGACATCGGGATCGAGGCCGCGTCCGCCTAGCCGGCGACATTGAGCCAGCCGGTGATGCCGCCGACCTTCATCAGGTCGGGCATGATGAAGTCGCTGGCGCCGGCGGCGATCGCCTCGGCAAAGCCGCGCGGAAACCACCAGTTCTCGCCGGCCTGGATCGGGATCTCCGAAGTCTCGCGCACCTCGGCGTGTCCCGACAGGTTTTCCTGGGCGACGGGTTCCTCGATCCAGGTGAGGTCATAGGGAGCGAGCCGGTCGATGCGGCGCCTCGCTTCGGTTGGATCGAGCGACTGGTTGAAGTCGAGCATCAGCGAGATGTCCGCACCCAGCAGCTTGCGCAGGCCCTTGACCCTGCGCTCGTCATTGGCCGCGTCGCCGTCGCCGCCCTTGATCTTGATGCCTTTGAAACCCTGGTCGAGCGAGCGGCGTAGCGCCTTCTCGTCGGTATCGGCTTCGACTGCGCCGTAGCTGTCATAACAGCGGATCGGCCGCGGCGATCCGCCGAGGAGTTCGACCACCGGCTTGCCGGCGGCCTGACCCAAGATGTCCCAGAACGCCATGTCGAGGCCCGCGACCGCCATGCCGACGAGGCCTTGCCAGCCGAGCAGCCGGAATTTGGCGTCCATTGCGGCCATCAGATCGTAGGGGACGACAGGTTTGCCAATCAGATCGAGGCCGATCTCCTCGACCAGATGGACGAACGGCTTCAGCGTCAGCTTGCTGTAGGCAAACAGATAGGACCGCCCGGTGCTGCCCTGATCTGTCGCGACGTCGATCAATAGAAGCGGCGCGACGTCGGTCACGCCAAAGGCATTCTTCAATGGTCGCGCCATCGGCGTGACCACTGCGCGCGCTTTGACGCTCTTGATGGCGGGAGTGTTTTTGTTCATGTGCGTTTCCCCTTACTCGACGGCGTACCATCGCACGAGTTTGGGAGCGGCCCAATCGATCGCGGTGGATTCCAGGAGATAGCGCCCCGCATATTCGGCGAGGAACGCGATGCGCTCGGTTTGCCCGGGTTCGAGCGCGAGCGTATCCAGCCAATAGGGCTTCCAGCCATCATCGAGCCGGTCGAGCAGACGGAAATGATGACCGTGCAGATGGAAGACGGTCGCGAAGGCTGCGCGGTTAGTCAAAGCGAGCACGACGACGCGGCCCGGCTTTGCGCGGAACGCGGGTGAGGCGGTCGCGGTGAAGCTCGCCGGCGCGACCCATTCAGGTCCCGTCAGCGCGGATTCGAAGCGCTGGGCGCTCTTGAGATCAAGCTGCGCCGGTAGTCGGTTCGGAGGTAGCGGAGGGGCGGTGGGCAGCGGCGTGGCTCGGGCCGCTGGCTCGGTGGACGTCACCAGCCGTGCAATCGGGCGAGCTTCCTTGCCGTCATGGAGCAGGATTTGCGAGGTGGCGCCTGGTGGCGAGGTCGCGTCGACAAAGGCGTCGGCGCGGCCGCCCGGCGCCAAGACCAGTGCGCTGTTTCGGGCCAGGAACGGTTCGGCCGGCTGGCTGTCCATGGCCATGACCCGGACTTCCAAGCCCTCGAGTCTCACTGCGACCACATGGCGTTGGCAGGCATTGATAAAGCGTAGCCTGAGGCGCTGGTTTGAATGCGCTGCAATGTCGGGCAGAATCCGTCCGTTGACGGCATAGAGCGGGGCGGCATCCTTCGCGTCCAAACCCGGACCGACGGCGGTTCCATCCGCCCGGAGCCGAAAATCCTCGATCAGAAACACTTCGTCGCGATCAACCGTTTGTGTCTCGTTTTCCTCGACGATCAGGGGCAGCGCCCGCGACGGTCGCCCCGCGCCATCGGTGAATAGCCGGAGGTCAGCAAAAAGGGTGCCGGCATGGCGCAAAGGAGCCGTGACACTCGCTTTCGCCCCGGAGGCCGCAGGAGCCTGAAACGTTAGCGGTTCGGCCGAAGGCACCCCGTCCAGCCCGTACCAACTGAGTGCGACCGGCGACGGCAGATCGTTCTGCAGGGCGACGGCAAGTTCGCTGCCGCGCTTGAAGCGCAGGGTGGGGCTCGGGCCCTCAAGCGACCAGACCGGAGTCTCCACCTGGCCCGGCCGCAGCGCGAGATTTTCGATCTTGGCTTGGAGCGGAAGCGGCTGGGCGCCGGCCACGGCCGTGTCTTCCGGCGGGATCTGACCGAGGGCGGAGGCACCCAATCCGGCCAGAAGCTCGCGTCGATTGATTGGGAAAATCCGGCTTGCCATCGGGCCGATGCGGACCATTTTTAGAGGTGGATGTCCAGCCGCCGCCTGGCCGCAGGGCAGGTGTCAACAAGGACCATTTTTTTGCTGCGAAAGAGCGCCCTCATGCTATAAGCCGCCGCCCGCGGCATCGCGGCCGGACTTGATGCTGTCAAAGCGGGCGTGGCGGAACTGGTAGACGCGCTGGATTTAGGTTCCAGTGACGAAAGTTGTGGGGGTTCGAGTCCCTCCGCCCGC
>CAWJYQ010000003.1:0-50880 GCA_963847045.1 uncultured Alphaproteobacteria bacterium
ACCGGGTCAACCACGACATCCTGATGGGGAGGCTGGCCAGACGGATAGCGGATCGTCGGGTGCTGCGGCTGATCCGCCGCTACCTCCAAGCGGGCGTGCTCGCCAACGGGGTAGTGATCGAGCGGGACGAAGGCACGCCACAAGGCGGCCCACTCTCGCCGCTGTTGGCCAACGTGTTGTTGGACGAAGTCGACAAGGAACTGGAACGGCGGGGGCATGCCTTCGTCCGCTACGCTGATGACCTGAACGTCTACGTTCGGACGCAGCGTTCGGGCGAGCGGGTGATGGCCTCGCTGCGCAAGCTGTTCGGAAAGCTGAAGCTCCGCGTCAACGAGACCAAGAGCAAGGTGAGGCGTGCCACGGCATCGAAGTTCCTCGGCTTCTCGTTCTGGATGGCCAAGGGACGAACGATCAGGCGGCGCGTAGCACTACAGGCCATCAAACGCATGAAGGAGCGTGTGCGAGAGCTGACCCGGCGCAGTGCCGGGCGCAGCCTCGCGCAGATGTGCAAACCGCTGGGAAAGTATCTGACGGGGTGGAAAGCCTACTTCCGCCTTGCGGAAACGCCCGGCGTCTTTGCCGACATCGATGGTTGGGTCCGTCACCGCCTCCGGGCGGTGCAGCTCAAGCACTGGAAACGAGGCGGGGTCATCTACCGCGAACTGCTTGCTCGTGGGATGTCCCCTGACGCAGCCAGATGGGTTGCCGCCAACGGCCGACGCTGGTGGCACAACTCGGCGATGGCGCTCAACATGGCGTTGCCGAACGATCTCTTCAAACGACTGGGAGTCCCAAAACTTGCCAGCTGACCTCAACCCACCGAACCGCCCGGTGCGGACCCGCATGCCGGGTGGTGTGGCAGGGGACGTGGAGATAACCTCCACGCCCCTATGCCAATTCCAGAGGCGTCTCATGTGAGCACAGCCGCCTCTGGAATACTGGATCGCCGGGTCAAGTGTTCAGCCCGGAGCCGGGCGATGACGGCGTGCCGGGACGAAAAGGTGAGCCTTTCGGAGAGCAGAACCCGTTTCCCCCTGTCACAAAACCCATTATGGTGCCCGATCGATCCGGTCCCGCGTGGTTCCGGATCATTCATTTTAATCAAGGGCTTAAGGCGGTCTAAGTAAGCCTTAAACCTTTGGAGGGTGGTTTGACGCGGTATATTTCGACCAGGGGCGAGGCCCCCGCTTTGGGCTTCTGCGACGTGATGCTGACCGGGCTTGCCCGCGACGGCGGCCTTTACGTGCCCGAAACCTGGCCGCACCTTTCGCCCGAAACCATCGCCTCCTTCTTCGGTCGGCCCTATTGGGAGGTCGCCGTCGACGTGGTGAAGCCCTTTGCCGGCGGCGAGATTTCGGACGCCGATCTCGGCCGCATGGCGAACGAGGCCTACGCCACCTTCCGCCATCCGGCCGTGGTGCCGCTCGACCAGATCGGGCCGCATCAATTCCTGCTCGAGCTGTTTCACGGGCCGACGCTCGCCTTCAAGGACGTGGCGATGCAGCTCATCTCGCGCCTGATGGATCATGTGCTGGCCAAGCGTGGCCAGCGCACTACCATCGTGGTTGCGACCTCGGGCGATACCGGCGGCGCCGCGGTCGATGCCTTTGCCAATCTGGAAAATGTCGATCTCGTCGTGCTGTTTCCGAATGGCCGCATCTCGCCGGTGCAGCGGCGGATGATGACGACGTCGGGCGCTTCCAACATCCATGCGCTGGCGGTCGAAGGCACCTTCGACGATTGCCAGGCGATTGTGAAGGGCCTGTTCAACCATCACAGCTTTCGCGATGCCGTAGCACTCTCCGGCGTCAACTCGATCAACTGGGCGCGTATCGTCGCGCAAGTGGTCTATTACTTCACCTCGGCGGTCGCGCTCGGCGCGCCGGCGCGCATGGTCGACTTCACCGTACCGACCGGCAATTTCGGCGACATCTTTGCGGGCTATGTGGCCAAGCGCATGGGCCTGCCGATCCGCATGTTGCGGATCGCGGCGAACATCAACGACATCCTGCCGCGCACGCTCAAGAACGGCATCTATGAAGTGCGCGAGGTGCACGCGACCACCTCGCCCTCGATGGACATCCAGGTGTCGTCCAATTTCGAGCGGCTGCTGTTCGAGGCCGGCGGCCGCGACGCCGCCGCCGTGCGCCGGCTGATGGATTCACTCAGGCAATCCGGCCGGTTTGTGCTGCCCGGCGGGATGCTGGCGGCGATCCGCGAGGAGTTCGACGCCGGCCGCGCCGACGAGGACGAGACATCGGCCGCGATCCGCGCCGCCTGGCGCGAGGCCGGCGATCTCGTCGATCCTCACACCGCCGTGGCGCTTGCGGTTGCCGACCGCGACGACACCGATACGAAGATCCCAAACATCGTGCTGTCGACCGCGCATGCCGCCAAATTCCCCGATGCGGTGGAAGCGGCATGTGGGGTGCGGCCGCAATTGCCGGCCTGGCTCGATGGGCTGATGACGAGGCCCGAGCAGCTCAAGGTCATCAAGAACGATCAGGCGGAAGTCGAGAAGTTCGTGGCTTTGGTGAGCCGCGCAGCAAAGCAAGGAGTTGCCGGATGAGCGTTGAAGTCACCAGGCTCGATACCGGCCTCACCGTGGTCACCGACACCATGCCGCATCTGGAAACCGCGGCGCTCGGCGTCTGGGCCGGCGTCGGCGGCCGCGACGAGAAGCCGAACGAGCACGGTATCTCGCATCTCCTCGAACACATGGCGTTCAAGGGCACCTCGCGGCGCTCCTCGCGCGAGATCGTGGAGGAGATCGAGGCGGTCGGCGGCGATCTCAACGCCGGCACCTCGACCGAGACCACGGCCTATTATGCGCGGGTGATGAAGGCCGACGTGCCGCTGGCGCTCGACGTGCTCTCCGACATCCTCGCCAATCCGTCCTTCGAACCGGAAGAGCTGGAGCGCGAGAAGAACGTCATCGTGCAGGAGATCGGCGCCGCACAGGATACGCCCGACGATGTCGTGTTCGAGCATTTGAACGAGCTCTGCTATCCCGACCAGCCGATGGGCCGCTCGCTGCTCGGCACCGCCAAGACGCTGAAGGGTTTCAATCGTGACATGCTGCGCGGCTATCTCTCCACGCATTATCGCGGGCCGGACATGGTGGTGGCTGCGGCCGGCGCCATCAATCACAAGCAGGTGGTCGCGGAAGTCGCCGAGCGCTTCAAGAGCTTCAACGGCGCGCCGGCGCCCAAGCCGCAAACGGCGATGTTCGGCAAAGGCGGCTCGCGCGTGGTGCACCGCGAGCTCGAGCAGGCGCATCTGACGCTGGCGCTGGAAGGCGTGCCGCAGACGGATCTGTCGCTGTTCTCGCTGCAGGTCTTCACCAACACGCTGGGCGGCGGCATGTCGTCCCGGCTGTTCCAGGAAGTGCGCGAGAAGCGCGGCCTGTGCTACTCGATCTACACCTTCCACGCGCCCTATACCGACACCGGCTTTTTCGGGCTCTACACCGGCACCGATCCGACCGATGCGCCGGAGATGATGGAAGTGGTGGTCGACGTCATCAACGATGCCGTCGAGACGCTGACCGAGGCCGAGGTCGCCCGCGCCAAGGCGCAGATGAAGGCGGGGCTTCTGATGGCGCTGGAAAGCTGCTCCTCGCGCGCCGAGCAGCTCGCGCGCCATATCCTGGCCTATGGCCGGCCGCAGACGGTGGAGGAACTGGTGGCGCGGATCGACGCCGTCAGCGTCGAAATCGACCAGGAATGCGGCGCGTGCGCTGTTGTCGCGGAGCCGCCCAGCGGTGGTCGCGCTCGGCAGCGGCCGGGGTCTGGACAATGCGGTGTCGTTCGCCGAAGGTTTGACACGATCGAAGGCGAGGGCGCTGCACTAGTGGAGCGGATTTGACGTTCGCTACCCCGCTTGCGGCGAACTCGCAAGCGAACGTCAAATCCAAAGCTCCACTAGAATCAATATTTTGCTAGTGGTCCTCTAATTCCAACATTCGCAAAGCTGACCGCTGCGACGGGATGCGAATGTTGGAATTGGACCACTAGCGCATGATCCGGAAAAAGCCTGCCCCGCACTTGATGCGGGGTGTGCAGCGGTTTTCCGAAAAGCATGCCCTCGGGCTTGACCCGGGGGATCATGCGCAAACAAAGAGTCTGGAGCGCGATGACGATTTATCCTAATCTCATCGCGCTCTAGAGCGACAAATTTGCTAGTGTAGCAGGGGGAGCATCACCATGGCCCTGTTTCGTTTGCCAACTGGAGGGACGCCCGCGCTTGCTCCGCGCGGCAACGGCCTCCTGCTGCGCGCGCCGCAGATGTCGGACTTCCTGCAATGGGCGCACTTACGCGAATACAGCCGCGAATATCTGACGCCGTGGGAACCGATCTGGCCCTCGGACGACCTGACCCGCTCCGGCTTTCGCCGCCGCCTGCGCCGCTACGCCGAGGACGTCGCCGCCGACCGTTCCTATCCCTTCATCATCTTCCGCGAGCTCGACGGCGCGATGATCGGCGGCATCACGCTTGCCAATGTGCGCCGCGGCATCGTGCAGGCGGGCACCATCGGCTATTGGGTCGGCCAGCCCTTTGCGCATCGCGGCTACATGACGGCGGCGCTGCGCGTGCTGCTGCCGACCTTGTTCGGCGAGCTCAATCTGCACCGCGTCGAAGCCGCCTGCATCCCCTCGAATGCGCCTTCGATCAGGGTGCTGGAGAAATGCGGCTTCACCCGCGAGGGCCTGGCGCGGCGCTATCTCTGCATCAACGGCGTCTGGCAGGACCACCTGCTGTTCGGCCTGCTGCATGAGGATTTCAGGGGTTGAAACGACTTTGGGGTGAAAATCGGCGCCATGGGTTCGCCGCGATCCGGCTGTTATAAAGCCGCTCGGGGGAGACTGCCGCACAGCGTCCAGGGTCATCACATGGGTGAGAAATCAGTCAGCAATATCGGGCGCGTGATCGCGCTGGCGCTCCTGATCGGGTCGGGCGCCTGCGTCGCGCCCGCATCGGCACAGTCGTTCACCGACAAGCTGAAAAACCTGTTCGGCGGCGGCAGCAGCAAGCCGGAGGAGCAGCAACAGCCGCAGGCGGATCCGTCGGAGCCTCAGGCGGACGCGGACTGTCCGCAGGTCACGATCCGCGCCGGCGCGTCGACCTATGCGGTGGCAGCTCCCGGCAAGCAGCCCATCGGCAATGACGTGCGCTTCCAGGCGACGATCACCAAGATGGCGCGCGACTGCACCAAGGCGGGCGGCGAGATCACCGCGCGGATCGGCATCCAGGGCCGCGTCATTGCCGGGCCCGCCGGCGCGCCGCCCTCGATCGAGGTGCCGCTCCGTGTCGCTGTCGTGCAGGGCGGCGTCGGCGAGAAGGTGATCGCGACCAAGGCCTACCGCACCACGGTAAACATGGGCGAAGACGAAAGCGTGCCGTTCACCTTCGTCGCCGAGGATCTCGTCTATCCCGTGCCGTCGGGGCGGGCCGCCGACAGCTACATCTTCTATGTCGGCTTCGATCCGCAGCTGGTGTCCGCCGCCGACAAGCAGAAGCCGGCGAAGAAGAAGAAATGAAGAAAACGCCGCCAGACGGCTTGAATGCAGCGAACACCGTTGTCATGTGAAGCGAACGTAGGTGGGTTAGCGAAGCGTAACCCACCAAGCTCTTGGCGACGAAGATGGTGGGTTACGCCTGCGGCTAACCACCCTACGAAGATGAAAAAAGCCGCCGCAATTTCTTGCGGCGGCTCTTTTTGAAATGACGAAGGATTTTTCCTAGTTGAGCTTCTGCCGGACTTCGGCGATGCCCTTGGTGAGCAGATCGTCGGCGAGCGGACCCTTCACCGATTGCGACAGGATGGTCGAGGCCGCCTGCACGGCCGCGTCGGCAGCAGCGGCGCGAACGTCGGCCAGCGCCTGGGCCTCGGCGAGCGCGATCTTGCTCTCCGCGGTCTTGGTGCGGCGGGCGACGAAATCTTCCATCTTGGTCTTGGCCTCGGCCGCGATGCGCTCGGCCTCCGCCCTGGCGTTGGTGATGATGTCCTGCGCCTCGCGCTCGGCGGTGGCGCGCTTGGCCTTGTACTCGGCGAGCACCTTGGCCGCCTCGTCCTTGAGGCGGCGGGCGTCGTCGAGTTCGCCCTTGATGCGTTCGGCCCGATGGTCGAGCGCGGTGAGCACCTTGCGATGCACGCCGAGCCAGGCGAACGCGCCCATCAGGATGACGAACGCGACCGCGACCCAGGTTTCCGGCTCCAGGAGCATGGAACTATCCCTTCAACGTGGCATCGACGGCGCCGGCCACAGCTTTGCTGTCGGGGGCCGTGCCGGTGAGCCGCTGCACGATGGCGCTGGCCGCATCCGCAGCGATGCCGCGGACGTTGCTCATCGCGGTCGCGCGGGTGGCGGCGATGGTCTTCTCGGCTTCCGCAAGGCGGGCCGTGAGTTTGTCTTCCAGCGTCTTGCGCTCGGCTTCGGAAGCCGCATTCAGCTTCTCGCGGGTCTCGGCGCTGATCGCCTGGGCCTTGGAACGCGCCGTGGCGAGATCGCTTTCATAGGCCTTGAGCGCGGCTTCCGAATCGTCCTTCAGCTTCTGCGCCTCAGCGAGGTCGCCCTCGATCTTGTTCTGCCGTGCATCGATCACCGCGCCCACGCGCGGCAGCGCAATGCGCGACACGATGAGGTAGAGCGCGACGAAGACGATGGCCAGCGACACCAGCTGCGAGGCGAAGGTCGACGAATCGAACGGCGGGAAAACGGTGCCGTGATGACTGCCGTCCGCCTCGGTGTGAGCGTCGGTCTTCTGGCCTTTTGCTTCGCCATGACTCTCAGCCATGGAGTTCTCCTGTTGCTGTCATTTGCGCCGCCCGGGGGCGGCGCCAGACGAGGCCGCTCAGAAAACGAACAGCAGGAGCAGCGCGATCAGCAGCGAGAAGATGCCGAGCGCTTCGGTCACGGCGAAGCCGAAGATCAGGTTGCCGAACTGGCCCTGGGCAGCGGAGGGATTGCGCACCGCGGCGGCAAGATAGTTGCCGAAGATCACGCCGATGCCGACGCCCGCACCGCCCATGCCGATGCACGCGATGCCCGCGCCGATAAGTTTAGCTGCTGCCGGTTCCATTTTTTGCTCCTTGAGACGAAAGACAGGTGTGGGTGGAAAATTCCCGGGACCGCTCAGTGTCCCGGATGAAGGGTATCGTTGAGATAGATGCAGGTCAGGATCGCGAACACATAGGCCTGCAGGAACGCGACCAGCAGTTCGAGCGCGGTCAGCGCGACGGTGAGCGCGAGCGGCAGCAGGCCGCCGATCCAGCCGACGGCGCCAAGCGAGACGCCGAGCATGACGACGAAGCCCGCGAAGACCTTCAGGGCGATGTGGCCAGCCAGCATGTTGGCGAACAGTCGCACGCTGTGCGAGACCGGCCGCAGGAAGAACGAGAAGATTTCGATGAATACGACCAGGGGCAGGACGAAGACCGGAATGCCCGACGGTACGAAAATCTTGAAGAATTTCGTACCGTTCCTGTAGAGGCCGTAGAACAGGACGATGAAGAACACCAACAGCGCCAGCGCCACGGTGACGATGATGTGGCTCGAGATCGTGAACGTGTAGGGGATGATGCCGACGAGGTTCGAGACGCAGATCAGCATGAACAGCGAGAACACCAGCGGAAAGAACCTCATGCCGTCGGCACCGGCGGTGCTTCGAATGGTAGAGGCGACGAACTCGTAGCTGATTTCGGCCATCGACTGGAATCGGCCCGGCACCAGCTGCCCGCCCGCGACACCGCCGATCATCAGCACGGAGATCAGCACCACCGCGACCAGCATGTAGAGCGACGAATTGGTGAAGTAGATGGCGTGACCGCCGATCTGGCCGATCTTGAAGAGGTTCTCGATATTGAACTGATGGATCGGGTCGATCGTCATCGGCGCGGCTCTTGGTCCGCCGGCTGGAAGCCGGCAATCGTGATTTCAAATGTCGTGACTTCCGCCGGTTCAGCGATTGCGGGACATGACGCCGGCAGACCTCACCAGGTTGACCAGCCCGGCGATGAAGCCGAGCAGAAAGAACACGATGAGGCCAAACGGCGAGGTCGGCAACACATGGTCGACGCCCCAGCCAATCGCCGCTCCGACGACAACGCCCGTGATCAACTCCGAGGAAAGGCGGAGACCGCGCGCCATGGCCGAAGCCCTGGCTGCACCGTCTTCGCTTCCACCTCCTTGTTGGTCAGTCCCGATTTTCCGGCTGTCGCGAATTTCGGACAACCGCCGATCCAGACTTCCGAGCCTTGCGGAAAGCGCAGCTTCGTCAGGCGATTTATCGCGACTTCCATTTCCCTTCTCGTCCGTGCCTTCCGCCATGTCGTGGAGACCCGATACGATGCGCGTGGAAAAGGAGATTGCGCCCCGTCGCCCTTTAAAGCCGCGCGGACCATACTGACCGCGTTTAGCCAAGTCAAGATTGCGTGTTAATCGCTTAGCTCCTTGATTTGTCAGGATTTATTGCAGGTATTCCAGAGCGGCAGCAACCCATTCGCCGCACTGCAAAAGCGTTTGATCGCAAGCGACAAAATCGAATGGGTGCTGTATCCGCAGGGTGAGCTGTTCATCGGTGATTAGTAATAGGAATATAAGCACAATATGCCCGCCGCTGCATTGAATTTCGGCCGCAAGGCCCATAGCTCTGCAGCACAGGGGCGCTCTCGAATTTTTCAGGCGGAGCCACGCCATGAATCCCGCAACCTCGACCTCCAGCTTCGCCATGATCATTGCGCTCGGCGCGGTGTGTCTTGTCGGGAATGCTGCTCTTGCCGCCGAGGGAACGCCCGACAGCGAGAACGGCCGCTATACGTTTTCGCCGACGGCCGACGGCCTGATGCGGCTCGACACCAGGACAGGCACCGTCTCCAACTGCAGCAGTTCCGCCGCCGGCTGGGCCTGTTTTGCGGTGCCCGACGAGCGCAGGGCGCTGGATGAAGAGATCGGCCGGCTGCAGGCGGAGAATGAGAAGCTGAAGACGCAACTTGCCTCGCGCGATCCCGCGGCATCCGGCAAGCCGGACGACAAGCAGGCCGACAGCCAGCGCAAGATCGAAATTCCGTTGCCGAGCGACCAGGATATGGACCGCTTGATGTCGTTCCTGCAGCGCGCCTGGAAGCGTCTGGTCGAAATGGCGAACCAGATGCAGAAGGACGTCTCCGGCGGCAAGATTTGAGACGACGTGACCCTTTCCAGAACGATATCCCGCACGCCATCGTCCACGGTCGCCGCCACCAGCATCGTGACGTCGCAACTCGCCGTGCAGACCCGCGGCAAGGGCTTTGTCGATCTCACCGCCGAGATCGAAAAATTCGTCAGCGAGGCAGGAGCGCGGGAGGGCGCGGTGACGCTGTTCATCCGCCACACCTCGGCGTCGCTGACCATCCAGGAGAATGCCGATCCTTCGGTGCTTGCGGATTTGCAGACCGCGCTGGCGCGGCTCGCGCCCGAGAATGCTGGCTGGACGCACGATACAGAAGGGCCGGATGACATGCCGGCGCATGTCAAGACCATGCTGACATCGGCTTCGCTGCAGATCCCGGTCGTGAACGGCGCGATGGTGCTCGGCACCTGGCAGGCGATCTATCTGATCGAGCATCGCGCCCGGCCGCACCGGCGCGAGATCGTGGTGCAGTTCATTGGCAGTACCCAATAAAAAACCGGCCGCGGATGGCTCCGCGGCCGGCTTGTCTGGTCCTGTCCGGGCGAGCTGCCCGGCGGCGTCAGGTCTTGGTGATGTCGACGTCCTTGGTCTCCGGCAGGAACAGGAAGCCGATGACCAGGCTCATCACCGCGACACCGACCGGATACCACAGGCCGGAATAGATGTTTCCGGTCGCAGCCACGATCGCGAACACGGTCGCCGGCAGGAAGCCGCCGAACCAGCCGTTGCCGATGTGGTAGGGCAGCGACATGCTGCTGTAGCGGATGCGGCTCGGGAACAATTCAACCAGCCAGGCCGCGATCGGCGCGTAGACCAGCGTCACATAGATGACGAGGATCCACAGCAGTACCGTGGTCATGACATAGTTGATATCGTTCGGATCGGCCGAAGCAGGATAGCCGTGGGTCTTGATGGCCGCCGCCAACGCCTTGGCGAAGTCGGGCGAAGTGGCGGTGAGCGTCTGCTCGCCGATCTTGACCTGTGCCGGTGTTCCCTTCGGTGCATCCTGGTTGGTGTAGTTCACCGACAGGTTGACCAGGGCCGACTTCGCGATGTCGCAGCCGGTGGTGAACTTCTCGGTGCCGGTCGCCTTGAACTGGAACGAGCATTCACCGGGGTCGGTGATCACCGTCACCGGCGCGGTTGCCAGCGCATGCTCGAGCTTCGGGTTGGCGAAGTGGGTGATTCCCTTGAAGATCGGGAAATACGTCACCGCCGCGAGCAGGAAGCCGGCGAGGATGATCGGCTTGCGGCCGATCTTGTCCGACAGGATGCCGAAGATGATGAAGAACGGCGTGCCCAATGCCAGCGCGGTCACAATGAGAATCTGCGCGGTGACGCCGGGCACCTTCAGCGTTTGGGTCAAGAAGAACAGGGCGTAGAACTGCCCGCCGTACCAGACCACGGCTTCACCGGCAGTCGCGCCCAACAGCGCAAAGATCGCGATCTTGGCGTTGCCCCATTCCCCGAACGATTCGGTCAGCGGCCGCTTCGAGGTCTTGCCCTCATCCTTCATCCGCTGGAACACCGGCGATTCGTTCAGGCTCAGGCGGATCCAGATCGAGACGATGAGCAGGATGCCCGATGCCAGGAACGGAATTCGCCAGCCCCAATCGCCGAACGCTTCCTCGCCCTGCCAGGTGCGGATGCCGAGGATCAGGAGCAGCGCCATGAACAGGCCAAGGGTGGCGGTGGTCTGGATCCACGAGGTGTAATAGCCACGCTTGCCTGGCGGCGCATGCTCGGCGACATAGGTCGCCGCACCGCCATATTCGCCGCCGAGTGCGAGGCCCTGAACCAGGCGAAGCCCAATCAGCACGATCGGGGCTGCGATGCCCCACGTGCCATAACCCGGCAAAAGGCCGATAAAGAAGGTCCCGATACCCATCAGGGTCATCGTGATCAGGAAGGTGTACTTGCGTCCGATCATGTCGCCGAGGCGACCGAAGATCAGCGCGCCGAACGGACGAACCGCAAAGCCCGCGGCGAATGCCAGCAGCGCGAAGATGAAGCCGACATTCGCCGGCACGTTGGAGAAGAAGTATTTTGCCAGGAACGCGCCGAGCGTTCCGTAGATGTAGAAGTCGTACCATTCGAACACGGTACCCAGCGAAGATGCGAAGATGACCTTTCGCTCCTCCGCTGTCATTCCTCCAGTGCGGACGCCGTCCGCAGTCGCTGTCATTGCCATCGCTGTTTGCTCCCCGGCTTGTCGATGAAAGGCCATGCCCCCTATCCGCCGGACTTCGCCGACGTTAATCCTGAGGCCTCAACTCACGGTAACATTGCGGTGAAACCGGTCCAAATAAGACTTTCGGCCTTTACCACTCCTTGTGGGAGAAGCCTTTGAGCTGGATCAGTGGGCTATGCTATGGGAGGTGCGCTATTGCGGCGCACAAGAGCCGTTAACTGCTTTCGCGCGAGTTTCGATAGGGAGCTTGCATGCGTTATACCAACGCGCGAGAATCGCAGTTGTAATTTCCCCCGGTCAGGCCTTCAAGAGCACTGGCGGCTCACGCTAAGGGATGTGCAAGACATAAATGACTGCCAACACCCATCTTGTCATCGCCGATGACCACCCGTTGTTCCGCGACGCGCTGCGGCAGGCGGTGGGCAGCGTGGTGGCTTCGGCCAAGATCGACGAAGCGGGATCGTTCGAGGACCTGACCGCGCTGCTCGAGCGGGACTCCGATGTCGACCTGATCCTGCTCGACCTTTCGATGCCCGGTATCTCCGGCTTCTCGGGCCTGATCTATCTGCGTGCGCAATATCCGGCGATCCCGGTGGTCATCGTGTCGGCCAGCGACGATGGCGCGACCATCCGCCGCTCGCTCGATTTCGGCGCCTCCGGATTCATCCCCAAGCGGTTCGGCGTCGAGACGCTGCGCGACGCGATCGTGAAGGTGATGGACGGCGATGTCTGGGTGCCGCCGGACACGGACCTTACATCGGTCGCCGACCCCGACATGACGCGGCTGCGCGACCGCCTGGTGACGCTGACCCCGCAGCAGGTGCGGGTCCTGATGATGCTGTCGGAGGGACTGCTCAACAAGCAGATCGCCTATGAGCTCGGCGTCTCCGAGGCCACCATCAAGGCGCATGTGTCGGCGATCCTGCAAAAGCTCGGCGTCGAAAGCCGCACCCAAGCCGTGATCGCCGCGGCGAAGATCGCGGGCTCGCAATGGCGGCAGGGCACGCCGTCGGAGCAGTAAGTCGGAACTATTCCGCCGCGATCATCTGCTGGATTCGCCACTGGCCGAGCAGGGCTCGCAATGAGGCGGGCTTCACCGGTTTGTTCAACACCGCGATGTTCTCCTCGCGCGCGGCGGCGCGGACATGCGGGCTGCGGTCGGCGGTGATCAGGATCGCCGGAATGTTCTCGCCGAAGCGGCGGCGGATGTCGCGGATCGCGGCGACGCCGTTGCCGCGGTCGAGATGGTAGTCGACCAGAAGCCCGGTCACGTTGCCGCCGGCTGCCTCGATCGCCTCAATCGCGGCATCGGGGTCGGTCGCCGCGATCACCTCGGCATCCCAGGCCTTCAACAGCGTCTTCATGCCGTCGAGGATCGCCGGATCGTTCTCGATGCAGACGATCTGCGCGCCCGAGATCGGCGTGCGCGACAGCGGCGTGGCGCTGGTCACGGCGGCGGTGTGGTTGACGGCGCTCGCGGTCGGCACGGTGACGGAAAATACCGAGCCGCCGCCGGCATTGGCATCGATCGCGATGCCGTGGTCGAGCACGCGCGCCAGCCGCTCGACGATGGAGAGTCCCAGCCCAAGGCCGCGGGCGATCCGCGCGCCCTGTTCGAGGCGGTGGAACTCCTTGAAAATCTCGCCGCGCTTGACGATGGGAATGCCGACGCCGGTGTCGTAGACGCAGATCTGCAGCGACTCGCCGCGGCGGCGGCAGCCGACCATCACGCGCCCCTGCGGGGTATATTTGATGGCGTTGGAGATGAAGTTCTGCAACAGCCGCCGCAGCAGCAAGCGGTCCGACTGCACCGGCAGCGAGCAGGGCACGAAGGTGAGGTCGAGCCCCTTGGCGCGCGCGCTCGGCGCGAATTCGATCTCGAGCGAGCGCATCAGGTCGGCCATCTTGAAGTTCGAGATCGAGGGCGTCATGGCACCGGCATCGAGCCGGGAAATATCCAGGAGCGCGCTGAGGATTTCCTCGATCGCCTCGAGCGAGTCGTCGATGTTCTCGACCAGCCGCGAATCCTCCCCGCCATTCTGGCGCTCGACCAGGCTTGTCACATAAAGCCGCGCCGCATTCAGCGGCTGCAGGATGTCGTGGCTGGCGGCCGCGAGAAAGCGCGTCTTGGAGATGTTGGCATCCTCGGCGGTGCTCTTTGCGAGCGCCAGCTCCGAATTGAGACGCGTGAGCTCCTCGGTGCGATCGCGCACGCGCTTTTCCAGCGTCGCGTTGGCGCGCTCCAGCGCTTCGGCGGCCTCGATCGACGGGGTCACGTCGGTGAAGGTGATGACGAGGCCGCCGTCCGGCATCCGGTTGGAGCGCACCTCGATCGCCATGTGGCGGTCGGCCAGCCGCTCCAGATAGGGCTCGCCTTCGCTGGTGTAGGCGGCGAGCCGCCGCATCATCGTGCTTTCGCCGTCGGTGATGCCGGGTGGGCTGATCTCGCCCGCATATTCGAGGATTTCGCGCAGCGGAATCCCGATCTGCACCAGATGCGGCGGCAACCCGAGCAACTCGCTGAACGTCCGGTTCGAGCAGATCAGCTGCAGATCGGTGTCGAACACGGCGATGCCCTGCCGCACATGGTTCAGCGCGGTCTGCAGGATCTCGCGGTTGAAATGCATCGCGGCATGGGAGTCGTCAAGCAGTTTCAGCGCCGCCTTGGCGGAGACGGTACGCTTGCGCAGCAGGAGCGACATCACGAGGCGAGAGGAGGCCGCGCCGATCGAGGAAGCGATCAGGTGCTCGGCATGCTGCAGCAGTTCGAAATCAGCGGGCGAGGCCGGATCGAGCGGTGTGTGGTGGCTCCTTGCGAAGACGTCGAACGACAGCTGCGCGCGCTCGGCGCCGATATATTGCGCGACCGTGCTCTGGATGTCCTGCACGGTGACGGTTGTACGCCAGCGGCGGAAAGTCGGCGCGATCGGCGCAAGCGCGTTCGGCGCGAACAGATCGGACTGCACGCGCTCGATCGACGAGGGCTGGCGCGCCAGCGACAGCGCGACATAGGTCAGGAGATTGAGGGAGAGCGACCACAGCACGCCGTGCAGGAGCGGCGGCAAATCCGCGCCGAACAGGGCCTGAGGACGCAGGGCCTCGATGCCGAACGGACCATGCTGCAAGAGCAGGATGCCGGCGGTATTGCCCTCGATGAAGGAGGGGATGAACAGCGTATAAGCCCATATCGCGAAACCGATCACCATGCCGCCGATGGCGCCGCGTGCGGTGGCGCGCCGCCAGAACAGGCCGCCGAAGAAGGCCGGCGCGAGCTGCGCGATCGCGGCAAAGGACAACAGCCCGATCGCCACGAGCTGGGTGTTGCCGAGCGCGCGATAGTAGAAATAGGCCATCACCATGATGGCGAAGATGGCGAAGCGGCGGGCCTTCAGCACGAAGTCGCCAAAATCCTTCTGGCCCTCGGGCGAATGCGGCGAGCGCTGCAGCACCAGCGGCACGATGATGTCGTTCGACAGCATGACGGAGAGCGCCACGCATTCCACGATCACCATCGCGGTCGCCGCCGACAGCCCGCCAATGAAGACGCCGAGCGAAAGCATCGGCGCGTTGCCCTCGATCGGCAGCGCCAGCACGAACATGTCGCTGTCGACGGCGCCAAACGGGAAGGTGACGAGGCCGGCGATCGCGATCGGGATCACGAACATGTTGATGGCGACGAGATAGAGTGGGAACAGCCAGCGCGCGCGGGTGACTTCGGCGTCGGAAGAGTTCTCCACCACGCTGACGTGGAACTGGCGCGGCAGGAGCATGATGGCGCAGAACGACAGCACCACCATGCAGAGGAAATTGCCGATGGTCGGCGAATACTCGATCGCGCGCACCGCTTCCGGTGTCTTCATGGCGCGATGGATCAGTTCCTGCGGATCGAACATCCAGAAGGTGACGAAGGCGCCCGCGGCGAGGAAGGCGACGAGTTTCACGATCAACTCGGTCGCGATCGCGAACATCAGGCCGTGCTGGTGCTCGGTGGCGTCGGCGTGGCGGGTGCCGAACAGCACGGCGAACACCGCCATCGCCAGCGTCACCATCAGCGCGATGTCGCCGATGATCGGAATTTTCGAGAACGCCTGGTCCTCGCTCAGAATTGTCTCGAGCGAGGAGGCCATCGCTTTCAGCTGCAGCGCGATATAGGGCACCGAGCCGATGATCGCGATCAGCGCCACGATGGCCGCGACCGCCTGGCTCTTGCCGTAGCGCGCGCCGATGAAGTCGGCGATCGAGGTGATGTTCTGTGTCTTGGCGAGGTGAATCACACGGCGGAGCAGCGGCGTGCAGAGCCCGATCATCAGGACCGGGCCGACATAGATTGCGAGGAAGTCGATCGAGGTGCGGGTGGCAAAGCCGACCGAACCGAAGAAGGTCCAGGAGGTGCAATAGATTGCGAGCGACAGCGGATAGATGAACGCACCGGCGCGACCGCGCTGGCTCGGCGACAGCCGGTCGCCATAATATGCGACGAAGAACAGCAAGCCGATATAGCTGAACGCGGTTACGATCACGCCCCAGTCGTGGAGCATCGCTGCGTAACTCCCCTGTGCCGGCGCCCCTTTATTCCTTGAGAGAAATGTAGCGCTTTGCGCCGGGGCAGGCGACAGCGAAATTCCCGCAAAATCCGGGATTTACGATCGTCGTTAAGGTCGGTGTCCCGTAGCCCGGGTAAGCGACTTGTCCGCCGTAGCTCGCAGAGCGAAGGCGGAAGCGATACCCGGACTACACAAACCCCGGTCCTGCATGTCGTTTTCGCTCATGCGGGCTGCAAAGCCGCGGTTTGCGGCCTACTCTGCCGCCAGCGACTGCTTGCGCAGGGGCAGGCCCAGCCGCTGCCAGACCTGGAGCAGGGCTTCGGCCAGCGCGTCGATCAAGCCGTCGTCGTGATAGGGCGAGGGCGTGATCCGGAGCCGCTCGGTTCCCTTGGCCACCGTCGGGTAGTTGATCGGCTGGATGTAGATGCCGTGCTCTTCCAGCAGGAGATCGGAGGCGCGCTTGCAGAGTTCGGGGTCGCCGACGAACAGCGGCACGATATGGGTCTCGTTCGACATCAGGGGCAGACCGGCGGCGGAAAGGATCGCCTTGACCCGGGCGGCGCGGTCCTGGTGGCGCTCGCGCTCCCAGTTGGAGGTCTTGAGGTGCCGGACCGCGGCGGTGACGGCCGAGCAGATCGGCGGCGGCAGTGCGGTGGTGAAGATGAAGCCCGGCGCATAGGAGCGCACGGCATCGATAATGTCAGCCTTGCCGGCGATATAGCCGCCGAGACAGCCGAACGCCTTCGCCAGCGTGCCCTCGATCACGTCGATGCGGTGCATGACGCCGTCGCGCTCAGCGATGCCGCCGCCGCGCGGACCATACATTCCGACCGCATGCACCTCGTCGACATAGGTCATCGCGCCGTATTTCTCGGCGAGATCGCAGATCTTGGCGAGCGGCGCGACGTCGCCATCCATCGAATAGAGGCTCTCGCAGACGATCAGTTTCGGCCGGTTGGGACCCGCCGCGATCAGCAGCTCTTCGAGATGCGCCATATCGCTGTGGCGGAAGATCACCCGCTCGCAGCCGGCCTGGCGCACGCCCTCGATCATCGAATTGTGGTTGAGTGCGTCGGAGAGAATGAGGCAGTTCGGAATGAGCTTCGCGATGGTCGCAATGCCGGTCTGGTTCGAGACGTAGCCGGAGGTGAACAGCAGTGAGGCTTCCTTGCCATGCAGATCGGCGAGTTCCACTTCGAGCTGCACCAGCGGATGATTCGTGCCGGCGATGCTGCGGGTGCCGCCGGCGCCGGTGCCGACTCTGGTCGCGGTCTCGACCATGGCGCCGACCACCTTCGGATGCTGGCCCATGCCGAGATAGTCGTTGGAGCACCAGATTACGACATTGCGCGGGCCCTTCGGCGAGTGCCAGACCGCATGCGGGAACCGGCCGGCGATGCGCTCGAGGTCGGCGAAGACGCGGTACCGCCGCTCGTCGTGAAGGCGACCGAGGGCGGCACTGAAGAATTGGCTGTAATCCATTGCAAAGACCTGGGAAGAAGACCTGGGAAGCTGACCGGATAGGATGCTGGAAACCTTTTTAGAGCGTTTCCAGCTTGACTGTCGAGCCGAAAAGGCCCGCTTTGCCATTTCAGCGGGCAAATTTAAAAATTGAAAAAATTGCCTTGGATCAAACCCATACAAGACTTTTTATGCCGACCGTGTCGGTCAGTCACGTAGTCCTGAACCGCAGCACACCATCGGTCTCCTGAGCGGTCAGGCGGCCCTCGACCAGCATGTAATTGACATGGGCGATCAGCTCGCCCGCGGCAAAGCCCATCTGGTGGGGGTCCAGCGCATGCTTGTGGAACACGACCGGTACCAGTTCCTTTGAGGTCTGCGGGACATCCCGGCAGGCATCGGCGATCAGCCGGCAGCGTTCCTCATGGTGATCGGCGAGCTGCTTGATCCGGGTCTTCAGGCCATAAAACGGCACGCCGTGGCCGGGCAGCACCAGCACGTCATAGGGCAGGGTGGTGGTGAGGCTCGCGAGCGAGGCCAGATATTCGCCGAGCGAGTTCTGGTCGGGCTCGACCGCCCAGACGCTGACATTGGGTGAAATCTTGCTGAGCACCTGGTCGGCCGAGAGGAACAGCTTGTCGGCGGCGCAATAGAGCATGACCTGGTCGAGCGCATGGCCGCCGCCGGTGATCGCCTTGAAGCGCCGCGTGCCGATTACGACCTCGTCGCCATGGGTGAGGCGATGGTAGGAGGGCGGCAGCACCGAAACCCGCTTCAGATAATCCTGGCCGCGGCCGAGCAGCTTTTCGGTCAGGTCCTCGTCCATGCCATGGCGGCGGAAGAACAGGCGCTGCGCGTTGCGCCGTTCCTCGGTGCCGCGGTTCTGGTGATAGACCGACTGCAGATATTCCACCTGCGACATGTAGAGCGGGCAGTTGAAGCGCTCGGTGATCCAGCCCGCCAGCCCGACATGATCAGGGTGCGAATGGGTGACGATCAGGCGGGTGATTTTCACGCCCTTGAGCGGGCCTTCCAGCAGCGCGGTCCAGGCCGCAATCGACTCTTCATTGCCGAAGCCCGAATCGATGACGGTCCAGCCACTGCCGTCGGCGAGCAGATAGATGTTCACATGGTTGAGGCGGAACGGCAGTTTCAGCCGCACCCACAACACGCCCGGCATCACCTCGACGACCTGGTCAATTCCCGGGTGATTTTCCCAGGGGTAGCGCAGGGCGTCGGCGGAGGACTGGAGTGAGTTTGGTCTGGTGTGCATGGGTATCGGCTTAGCCGCACCAGCGGCGCCGCGCCAGCGCGAAATCTCATGTCAGGTCGTCATTCCGGGGCGATGCGTAGCATCGAACCCGGAATCTCGAGATTCCGGGTCTGGTGCTAACGCACCATCCCGGAATGACGACGTATTTTTGGGTGCCGCCTGCTATTAAGCCGCGCGGATATTGCTCAGGAACGCGTCGACTTCGGCGCGCAGGCCTTCGGCTTCGCGGCGAAGCGCTGCGGAGGCGTTGAGGACTTCGGCGGCGGCAGCTCCCGCTTCGGCCGAAGCCGCCGAGACGCCGGCGATGTTGCCGGAAACCTCGGTGGTACCGCCGGCGGCGTGCTGGATGTTGCGGGCGATCTCGCGCGTCGCCGCGCCCTGTTCCTCGACCGCAGCCGCAATCGCCGTCGTCACATCGTTGATCTCGCCGATGGTCTGGCCGATGTTGCGGATGGCGCTGACGGCAGAGGTCGTCACCGACTGCATGCTCGCGATCTGGGCGCGAATTTCGTCGGTCGCCTTCGCGGTCTGGCTCGCAAGGCTCTTCACTTCGGAGGCGACCACCGCAAAGCCGCGGCCGGCCTCGCCGGCACGCGCCGCCTCGATGGTGGCGTTGAGCGCGAGCAGGTTGGTCTGCGACGCGATCACCTGGATCAGGTCGACCACGACGGAGATGCGGCTCGCATTGTCGGCCAGCCCCTGCATGGTGGTGTCGGTGTCGCCGGCTTCGGCGACCGCCTTGCGGGCGATCTCGGCCGAGGTCACGACCTGGCGGCCGATCTCGGCGATCGACGACGACAATTGCTCGGTGCCGGCCGAGACCGTCTGCACATTGACCGAGGTCTCTTCGGCGGCGGAGGCCACCGCGCTCACCAGCGTGTTGGACTGGTCCGCGGTCGAGGACATGCTCTGCGCGGTCGTCTGCATCGAATTGGCCGATTGCTGCAGATTGTCGAGGGCTGCGCGCACCGTCGCCTCGAACTCGGTGATCCGGGCCTCCATGCGCGAGGTGCGTTCGGCTTTCGCGGCGCGGTCCTTGTCCTGGTCGGCGGAGAGCGCGCGCGCCTTGATCATGCTGTCGCGGAACACCTGAAGGGTGTCCGACATCGCGCCGATTTCATCCTTCTGCCTGGAGCGGAAGATCTCGGTTTCGAGATCGCCGTTGGACAACAGCTGCATCGAGTGCTGCAGGCCCTTGATGCGCCGCAGGATGTTGCCGCCGACATAGAGCCAGACGAACAGCACCGAGCCGAGCAGGGTCCCGACCCCCAGCGCCAGCATCACCATGGTCGCATAGGAGATCTCTTCGCGCGTCTGGAAGGTCGTGGCGTTGGTTTCCTTCTGCACGCCCTCGACCAGCTGCTGCACGCTGATGTCGAGGCCGATATTGAGCTTGCGGGTCTCATCCAGCACGGTCTGGCCGTAGTCGGCGGCATCAAGCTCCTTCTGGCGCACCCGGAATACGCCGGTCTTGCCCGTGCCGAGTGCGAGCAGCTTGTCGGCGACCTCGCGCAGCGCCTTGGTGCCCGCGTTTTCGGGCAAGAGATCGAGGTTGGAACGCAGGCGTCCCTGCGCCTGCTTGAATTCCTTTTCGATGTCGTCGAGCTTGTCGCTCGAATTCGCCGACAGCGCCGCGCTCATGTCGGCGGCGACGAGATTGCCGCTCGCCACCACATTGCCGAGCTGGCCGAGGGTCTGAGCGGCGTCGTTGGCGTCGCTGGCGGAGAGATTGGCCGAACCCAGGATGGCGTTGACCTGGGTCTGGGCGTCGAGCATCGCCGGGCTCGCGGCGGCGGTGAAGGCGGCTTGCGCTGCGCGCAGCGCGTCATATTGCTTGTCGTGGAGCGCGGCGACGTCCAGCCGCTCGCGAGCGGCGGAGGCCAGGCTCTGGGCGGCCTCGTTGATGTTCTTGATGGTCTCGTTCAGCGCGCTGACAACCGTCTTGTCGGCGCCGAGCTCGATGATCTCGCCGAGCTTCTGCTGCGTCTGCTGCTGGATCTCCTTCATCTTCTTGGAGCGCTCGTTGAGCGCATCGTCGGATTGGACTGCGAGCAGCGCCGGCCCCTGGGCGGCAAGGCTTGCGGCCTGTGCCGACAATTGCTGGCTGGCGGAGAGCCGCGGAATGTCGCGGCCGGAGAGATCCACCATGGTGGCGCCGAGATGGCGCAGCACGAAGCCCGCGCCGGCCGAGATCACGATCGCCATGCCGGCGACGACGGCAAAGGCGGCAAACAGGCTGCCTCTGACACCCCATCGCGGCCGCAAGAATCCAAACACCTTGCCAAGACCCAATCGGAACGCCATGCGCCTGCCCCCGCCGCTACCTGTAGAAGAGAATGCGGTCGGCAGTATCGCGGTATGGGGTTAACAAAATCGGCAAAATTGCGGGGCCATTGTGCAATCTTGGTGGGAGAAAAGCATAAAGGCCGGCGTTTCGCCGGCCTTTCCTTAATGCCTGGTTACGACGTGCAGGATCAGTAGCGCGCAACCACCGGCCCGTCCCAGTTGAAGCGGTAGTTCACGCCGGCCTTCACGACATGATCGTCGGTGGTGAAGCTGCCGAACGGAACGAGGGCCGCGGGCGCGGTGAAGTTGGAGCTGCCGAAATTGTAGTACTGGTACTCGGCCTTGGCCGACCAGTTCGGGGCGAACATGTATTCGACACCGGCGCCGATGGTGTAGCCGTTGCGATGGTCGCTGGAGGTGGCGAACACGACCGGCACGCCGTTTAGCGTCACGTTCTCGTTGTTGTCGGAAGTGGCGTAGCCGCCCTTCACATACAAAAGGCCCGGACCCCAGGTGTAGCCGATGCGGCCGGTGATCGAGCCTAGTCCACTCTGGTTGTTGGTGTAGGCAAAGCCGCCCGGGAAGATCGCGCCGGCATTGCCCGACAGCCAGCTGTACTGGCCTTCGACGCCGACCACCCAGTTCGGGTTGAACTGCCAGTCGCCGCCGACCTGCAAACCGCCAAGGGCACGGCCGTTGCCGTTGTTGCCGGTGGCGAGCCCGTTGAAATTGTTGTCGCTCGAGAACGCGCCGCCGACATGGGCGCCGATATAGAAGCCGGTCCAGCAGTAGATCGGTGCGGCATAGGCGGGCGCATTACCATACGGTGCGCGATAGCCAAGATCGGCGGCGGAAGCCGGCGACGCCACGCCAAGGGCTGCGATCGCTGTGGTGACAAGCAGGAACTTCTTCATCGGTCTTACTCCAACACACGAGAAACCGCGCCATGTGGATCGAGCAAATAGACCGCATTTGAATAAAAAGCTGTCACTCGCCGATCACGGCGATTTCCAATCCAACTTGTTGGAGGTTAAAGATTTTCTTGTGCCTAACGAGACCTTAAGGAACGCTGAAGGAAGGGTTAAGAATGCCCCCCCTCTGTCCCCGTTTGGGACGAAGCCGCCAAGGCTCCGTGAGCGCGCGGTGGCGCGATCAACGGCGCGGCTTCTCCCGGTTGGCCTTCCATTCCAGAAACTCGCGATAGAGCGCCTGATCGTCCGGATTGAGCGAGCTCGCATGCGCGCCAAGCGTACTCGGCGGAGCGGCTGAAGCAACCGGCGCGTTGCGATCGATCCAGTCCTGCGCCGCCTGGAACCGGGTCCAGCCGGCAACCGGCGCCATCAAAGCGAGCTCCTGCCATTTCGGATGAAACGGCGGCCGCTGCAGCTGCGCCATGTTGGCGAACAGCGAATCGACCAACAGCGCCAACCGGCGATAGCGGTCGCTGCCGACCTGCCAGTTGAAGGTGGCAAGCACCGCTTCGGCGGCAATGGTGCCGACCGGCGTCGAGGCAGAGATCAGGTTGGGATAGTCTTCGGAGGTGAGCTTCGCCGGCAGGTACTCGTCGCGCAGCGCCTTGTCGTATTCGACGCCAACGAGATGCAGGTTTGCGTCACTGACCTGGTTGAGCCACTGCAGCGGCTTGCCCTCCACGGCGACGATCGCGTCGATCTCGCCCTTGCGCAGCATTTCGAGCGCGACCCGCGGTTCGATGTAGAGCAGATGCGGCTTGATCCCGAGCCGCTCGAACACGTTGATCGAGGTCACGAAGGTGCTGGAGTCCGGCAGGTCGACCGCGACCGTCTTGCCGTCGAGATCCTTCATGGTCTGGATCGTGCGCGGCGCCAGCACGTGCATTTCCTCGTTGAACATCTTGGTGACATAGACAAACTGATTGCGGATGTTGTCGGCGAACCCCTTGCGTTCGAGATAGGCCAGCGTGTCCTTGCGCACGATGCCGCCATCGACGCCCCGCAGCAGCAGGATGTCCGCCACGGCCTGGACCGAGCCGCGGCCCATCACCGGCAGCACGCGGAGATCGAGACCCTTGTCGAGCACCGAGGCCAGGTCGGCGCCGATCTGGGCGTAAGTCGAGCCGAATGCGCCCGTCATCAGAGTCACTGTGTTGGCGTTGAGTTGATTGGCGAGATCGCGCTTGGCGGTGCCGTAGCGGAAGATCGACTTGAAGGACTCGCTGACGGCGCCAGGATCGACGCCGCTGCGCACCGGTCCGAACTTGTTCCACCGCCCGCCGTTGAATTGCATCATCTGCATCTGCTCGAGCGGCGCGTGGTCGCCCGCACTGGTGTTGACCACAATGCCCGGGATCAGCATCGGAAGCTGCACGCCCTTCAGCGAGGCCGCCTGCTTGACGATGTTGTCGCGGGACAGATCGTCGCCGCATTGCCTGAGCACATCGACCATCAGATTGGCGATCGTGTAGCCGAACACCGTCAGGACGTTGGTCTTGGGCGTGTCCGGAAGGTAGCGATCCATGAAGGCCGTCCATTCGCGGAAAGCCGGATCGTTGGCCGCCTCTGCGTCGTCGCCTTCCCAGGTATATCCCGCTGAAAAGATGCCTTCGGCATTTTGCAGGCCCGCCGGCTGCAGCACGGCGGTGACCGATTCCGACACCGTAGAGATGAAGTGCTCGGGCTTCCAGCCGAGCTCGGCGACGCGCCGGATTGCCATGGCGGCAAATTTCGGTGTCGTCACATTGACGAAGATGTTGGCGCCGGAGGCTTTGAGCGTGGCGATCTGCTGGTTGAGACTGGTGTCGGTAATTTTATAGCTGGCTTGCGCGACGATCGGGATCTTGCCGCCGAGCCCGTCGGTCAGTCCTTTGACATAGTCTTTGCCGAAATCGTCGTCCTGATAAAGGATCGCGATCTTGCCGCCGCTTGGATGCTTCTCCAGGAGGTACTGCGCATAGATGTGGGCTTCGGTCTGATAGCTCGGCTGGAATCCGAACGTCCAGGGGAAGTTCTGTGGCTGGTCCCACATCGAGGCACCCGAGGCTACGAACAGCTGCGGAATCTTGTTGCTGTTCAGGTAGGGCCGCGTCGCGGCGCTGGTCGGCGTGCCAAGGCCGGCGAAGATGAACAGAACCTTGTCTTCCTCCACCAGCTTTTTCGTCAGCTCGAGCGTTTTCTGCGGATTATAGCCGTCATCGTAGGAGATGAAATTGATCTTGCGGCCGTTGATGCCGCCCTCGGCGTTGACCTTGTCGAAGGCTGCGGCAATGGTCTTGCCGATCGTGCCGTAAGCGGAGGCGGGGCCGCTATAGGGCATGGTGTTGCCGATCCGGATTTCACCATCGGCGGCACGCGACGTGGTCGCCTGGCTCAACAGCAGCGCGATGGCTGCGAGCGCGGCAGAGCACGCTGCCGTGATGCGGTTGGGCGCGCCCCAGTTCGTGGTGGTTCGCATCATGTCCCCCTCGTTATGCCTGTTGTTTCGATCGATGCGACCTCAGCGCAGCGCTTGAAGGCGCTTGCTTGCTTCCAGCGATCCAAGCTCCGCCGCTCGCGCGTACCAGGCGCGAGCTTTCGCCGGATCGCCCTGCACGCCGACCGCGCGCAGCCTTGCAAGCATCGTGGGTTCGAAGGTCCCCGCCAGGATGAAGGCTGCTTCCGCATTGCCGGCTTCCGCGACAAGCGTCAGCAGGAGGCGCGCGCTGGCAATATCTCCTGCGGCAAGCAGGTCTTGGCCGCGTTTGAGCAGGGACACGATCTCATCTTGTGGCAGTGGGGCCGCCGGCCGCGGTTCCGGTACTGCATTCACGGTTGGGACGGGACTCGGAGCTGGCGCGACAGTTTCAGGCCGAGCCGGTTCGACCTTCGCGGACTGCGGGTTTGCTGTGGCGGGATATTTCGGTGCCTCACTGTCGTTGGGCGGAACCGAGGCAAGCAAGGTTTCGGCCGGCACGGCTGGTTCTTCGGGGCGCGTCATCTTCGCCTGGGCCTCGGAAAATCTGGCGAGGTCGCCCAGGCTGGCCGCGGCACGCGAGTTGCCCTTTGCGGCGCGCTCTTCGCCGGCAATGTCGGCGCTGGTCGTGGGAAGGTGGACGATATTCACCACGGCCAGGGCGACGCAGGCGGACACGGCCATCGCACCGAGAAGGCCCGCGGCCATCGAAAGGCCAGGCACGCCCAGTCTGTCTTGCGGCGGCGTTATGAACTGGGGCTTGAGCTCCGCCCAGATTCTCTTGGCCCTGTCCTCGGGGCTTGCCTCGGGGCTCGCCCTGTCCTTGCGCACGCGAGGTGCCGGCAAGCGGTGGGAGACCGCGGTTCGCAGGTCTGCGGGCGGTTGCGAGGGGAGCTCGGCGGACTCGCGTTCCAGGCGCCTGGCCGCCTCGATGACATCCTCTTGAAGACGTCGCGTCTGTTCGTCTCGCTGTTCCCGGTTGTGCGGGTCACTCACCCACGGGACGGCTTGCTGGAGCTGCTTGTCCGCTTCGTCTTGGTCCAGGGAACTCATCACTAACCTCCTGCCGACCGATGTATGACGCGGGGGCGCGAACAGGCTGCGTGATGTGATGCGGAACGCGCGCAAACGCGGTCGTGCGGACAAAAACGCTCCTCGGCGCGCTCGACGTGAGCGCGTCGGTTCGAATTCGGTGAAATTGGTTTCCCTCAGACATGCGCGAGCCCTCGCCAATTCGCGCTAATGTTCCGCGCCAGATTGTGAAGCGCGGTCACCGATCTTTGATTTTTCGCTGGTCGGGAGTTTTATCGACGTTCTTGTCAGCACCGCAAAGGCGAGGTGGCCATTGTGTGTTCATATTCTGGCGGAGATCTTGTGCCCGCTGGTTCCTCAAGCAAGACGCCGGCGCACTTCGTCGCGCATCTTCTCGCGAAATTCCGCGCGGCGGGCGGGACGATCCTGCTTGCGGACGTCGTGGCGGTCGAACACGTTGAAATTTTCCAGGATCGGATATTCGTCGCTCGCCATTGCAAGAATGCGCAAGAGCTCGGCCGCTGGACCACTTGGCCCCGTCACTTCCCAGCGGCGCATCGTATCGGCTTCGGTGGCGGGCAGGCCGCATAGCTTGGCCATGTCGGCCACGGTGAGCTGTCGGCCAATGGCCGAGCCGAGGTCGGCGCGGAGCTTCTTGAGTTCTGAACCCGTCATCTGAAACCGTCGTTAGCGCATGATCCGGAAAAGTGTGTAGCGGTTTTCCGAAAAGATCATGCGCAAACAAGAATGTCATCGGGCCCAACGACGGTTTCATTCACGATTCGGACGGCCAGATGGTGACTAAAGCCCGGCCATCATCAGCTCTTCGATCGGAATCGGGAAACGGCGCACGCGGATACCGGTCGCATGCCAGACCGCATTGGCGACCGCGCCGGCGGAGCCGGTGATGCCGATCTCCCCGACGCCCTTGATGCCGAGCGCGTTCACATGCGGATCGTGTTCCTCGATCAGCAACGCTTCCATGCAGGGCACGTCGGCATTCACGGGCATATGGTACTCGCCGAGATTGGCGTTCACGATCCGGCCCGAGCGGGGATCGACGATCGCCTTCTCGTGCAGGGCAAAGGACACGCCCCAGATCATGCCGCCGAGATACTGGCTCTTCACCAGATGCGGATTGACGATGCGGCCGGCCGCGAAGGCGCCGACCATGCGACTGACGCGGATCTGGCCGAGATCCGGGTCGACCATCACCTCGGCGAACACAGCGCCATGCGCGCGCATGGCGTAGGTGGTCTGCGCCGCCGGGTCCATGGCGCCGTTGCCGCGCGCCTCGATTTCGGCCAGGCCGGCACGGGCGAGGATGTCGCCAAAGCTCTCGCCGCGGCTTTCGTCGTCGCGACGGTGAAGGTGGCCGTCACGCGCCACCACGCCGGCATTGCCGGCGCCGAACAGCGGCGAGCGCTGGTCGCTGGTCGCGATCTCCGCGAGCCTGGCGATTACGTTGGCGCCGGCATTGTGGATCGCGACCCCGGCGGTCGCAGTATGGGCCGAGCCGCCGGCGATGCCGGCATCCGGCAGGTCGGAGGTGCCGGCCTTGAACTCGATCATGTCGAGATCGAGCGCGAGCGCGTCCGCGGCGATCTGGGCAAACGCCGTCCAGGCGCCCTGGCCCATGTCATGCGCGCCGGTCTCCATCACGCCGCTTCCGTCGCGGCGGAGCACCGCGCGGGCTTCGGCCGCGAACATCAGCGCCGGGAACGTCGCTGTGCCCATGCCCCAGCCGACCAGAAAGCCGTTCTGGTCGCGCATCCGGCGCGGCTTCAGCGGCCGCTTCGACCAGCCGAATTTTTCCGCGCCCTTCGCGTAGCATTCGCGCAGCCCCTTTGAGGAGAACGGCCTGCCCGTGATCGGCTCGACATCGGCGTAGTTCTTGAGACGAAAGGCGAGCGGATCGAGGCCGCAAGCCGCCGCCATTTCGTCGATCGCGCTTTCGAGCGCCAGCGAGCCCGTGGCCTCGCCGGGCGCACGCATGAACAGCGGCGTGCCGGTGTCAAGCCGCACCGCCTCGTGCGACGTGGCGATCACCGGGCTCGCATAGAGCGAGTGCGAGGCATTGGCCGCCGGCTCGAAGAATTCGTCGAAGCTCGAGGTCGCGATCCTCGCGTGATGCTCGATCGCGGTGAGCTTGCCATCCGCACTCGTGCCGATGCGCAGCCGCTGCCGGCTCGGCGAGCGATGGCCGACGGGGCCGAACATCTGCTCGCGGCGCAGCACCAGCTTGACCGGACGGCCGACCAGCTTTGCCGCGAGAATGCCGAGAACCTGCGGACCCTTGACCAGCCCCTTGCAGCCGAAGCCGCCGCCGAGGAATGGGCTGCGGATGTGGATCCTGTCGGGCGAGATGCCGAACAGCCCCGCGATGCGGCCCTGCGCCATCGCCATGCCCTGGCTCGGCATGTCGATGGAAAGCGTGTCGCCGTTCCACGAAGTGACGATGGCGTGCGGCTCCATCGGATTGTGATATTGCGCCGGCGTCTCGTAGGTCGCATCGATCGTGCGCGCCGAGCTTGCGAGCGCGCCCTCGACATCGCCATGCGCGACCACGGCGGGATGACCGACACCGACGGCCGGTGGCGTGAAACTGTCAGTCGCGTCGAGCGTGGCGCGCGCCGGCTCGGCCTCGTATTGCGGCGACAACAGCGCCGCGCCCTCGGTCGCGGCTTCCAGCGTCTCGGCGATCACGACCGCAATCGGCTGGTTGACGTAGCGCACGCGGTCGTTCTGCAACAGCTCCATGCGGAACATGAAGGGATTGGTCTTGGCGTCCGGGTCTTCCACGAGTGCGGGGCGGTTTTGCGAAGTCATCACTTCGACCACGCCGGGGTGGCGTTTGGCCGTGGCGACATCGAGCGAGGCGACGCGGCCGCGCGCGATGCTGCTGACCGCCATCACCGCGAACAGCATTTTGGGCGGATGATTGTCGGCGGCGTAGCGCGCGGCGCCGGTCACCTTCAGCACGCCGTCGCGGCGCGTCAGCGGCTGGCCGATGCTCGAGCCGTGCCTGACATGGGCGGGATCTCGGGTCAGCGTCATCTCAGACATGAAGTTCTCCGGCTGCGGAAGAGAAAGGAGAGGCAGGCAGGGCCGGCACGCGCGCCGGCGTTCCCTGTGTGGCAAGCGTCAGCGCGCGCACGATGACGCGCTGTGCGAGTTCGATCTTGAAGGCGTTGTCGCCGGACGGTTTGGCGTCGGCAAGCGCCGCCTGCGCAGCGCGGCGAAACGCGGCCGCTCCGGCTGCCGAGCCCACAAGCTGCACTTCGGCGGCTTGCGTGCGCCACGGTTTTGCGGCCACGCCGCCCAGCGCCAGCCGCGCCTGCTTGATGCTGCCGCCGTCGATGACCAGCGCGGCCGCGGCCGCCACCATTGCGAACGCGTAAGAATTGCGCTCGCGCACTTTCAGATAGCGCGAATGCGAAGCGAAGCTCCGCGCGTTGGTGGGCAGGCGCAGCGCGACGATGAGATCGCCGGGCTCGAGCACGCTGTCGCGCTCCGGCATGTCGCCGGGCAATCGATGCAGCGCGTCGACCGGAATCTCGCGCCGGCCGTTCTTGCCTTCGATCTCCACGACCGCATCGAGCGCCACCAGCGGCACGCAGAAGTCGGACGGATGCGTGGCGATGCAGCCTTCGCTCCAGCCCAGGATCGCGTGCAGGCGATTGTCGCCGCCGTGCGCATCGCAGCCCGAGCCGGGCACGCGTTTGTTGCAGGCGCTTGCGGTGTCATGGAAATAGCCGCAGCGGGTCCGCTGCAGCAGATTGCCGCCCACCGTCGCGGCATTGCGCAATTGCGCCGAGGCGCCGGACAACAGCGCCTCCGCGATCGCGGGATAGTCCTTCGCGAATTTTTCGTCATGGGCGAGGTCGGCGTTGCGCACCATCGCGCCGATCCGCAACGACCCGTCGGCAAGCCGCTCGATGCGGTCAAGCCCCGGCAGGCGCGTCACATCGACCAGCCGCGACGGACGGACGATGTTGCCCTTCATCAGGTCGAGCAAATTGGTGCCGGCGGCGAGATAGGCTGCGCCGGGCTCGCTCGCGGCGGCGATGGCCTCGGTCACGGTCGCCGGACGTACATAGTCGAACCGGTTCATGCCGCGCGCTCCGTCTTGGTCTGGCTGAGAATTTTTTGCGCTTCCAGCACCGCCTCGGTGATGCCCGCATAGGCGCCGCAGCGGCAGAGATTGCCGCTCATGCCTTCGCGAATGCGCTCGGGATCATCGCCCGCCTGGCCTTCGGTGATCAGGCCGATCGCGCTCATGATCTGGCCCGGCGTGCAGAAGCCGCACTGGAAACCGTCATGGGTGATGAAGGCGGCCTGCACCGGGTGCAGGCGCTCGCCCTGCGCCAAGCCCTCGATGGTGAGGATGTCGGCGCCGTCATGGCTGATCGCGAGCGCCAGACACGAATTGACCCGCTTGCCGTCGACCAGCACCGTGCAGGCGCCACACTGGCCGCGGTCGCAGCCCTTCTTGGTGCCGGTCAGCTGCAGCCGTTCGCGCAGCAGGTCGAGCAGGGTGACGCGGGGGTCGTCCAGCACGATATCGCGCTGCTCACCGTTGATGGTGAGTTGAAGAGAGAAATTCATGCGATGTTCCGATCGATGCTATGGTCAAACGGAAGCGCAGCGGGCACAGGTGCCCGGCCCGTGGATCGCTGCGATCCGGGAGTGGCGGCCGCCGAAAACGGGGGCTGGTTAGTTGGGCGTGACGGGTCTATTTATACGGAGGGTTCCTCCGTTTATCAAGAGCCAGCTCATCAACTGCTGGTGACGAGACGTCTGGGATGGAAATTCGTTCCGCAAAAAGCTCCCGCAAGCCGCGCGCGGACGCGCAGCGAAACCGCGAGCGCGTGCTGGAGGCGGCCAAGACCGTGTTCAGCGCGGGCGGTTCGGATGCGAGCCTCGAAGCCGTGGCGCGCGAAGCCGGGGTGGGCATCGGCACGCTCTATCGCCATTTCCCGACGCGCGAGGCGCTCTATGAGGCGGTCTATCGCCGCGAGGTCGAGCAGCTCGGTGAATTGGCCGAAGCGCTGAAGAGCGAGGGCGCCCCGGTCGAGGCGCTGCGCAAATGGCTGCGCGCCAATGTCGAATTCGTCGCCACCAAGAAGGGCATGGCGGCCGCACTCGCGCTTGCAGCCGGTGGCCCTCCGTCGGAACTGACCGCCTTCTCCTATGAGCGGCTCACCAAGGCAGTCGGCACGTTGCTTGATCGCGCGGCCGCATCTGGCGAAATCCGCACCGATGTCAGCCCGGAGGATCTGCTGCGCACGCTGGTCGGCATGTGCCTGTTGCACGACCAGCCCGGCTGGCAGGCCGGCGTGATCCGGATGCTGGATGTGTTTGTGGATGGATTGCGGGTGAAGTCGGGCAAGCCTGCAACACGCCCGCGGTCGAAGCCGCGTTAGAAAGCCGCGCATCGGAACACCGCGTTGGAGTTTGCAATGAAGCCGCATGTCGCCTGTATCGTCTCCGCCAGCATCGACGGCCGCACGCTGTTGAGCCGCTGGAGCCCTGATCCGGCCCACTTGCGGGGCTTGTTCGAGCGCGTGCATGACGAGATCGGGTGCGATGCATGGCTGATCGGCCGTGCCACTGGCCGCGAATATGCCAAGCGCGAAGCCTATCCTCCTCTGAGCGGCGAGACCTATCCGCGGGAGCACTGGTTCGCGCAGTGTGATGCGAAAGTGGTTGGCGTCGTGCTCGATGCCCGCGGCAAGGTCGCCTTCGGACGTTCGGATATCGGCGGCGATCCGATCGTCGCCGTGCTCACAGAGAAGGTCTCCGACGCGCATCTGGCCGGCCTCCGCAGCGAGGGCGTGTCGTATATCTTCGCGGGCGAGACCGAACTCGATCTCGGCCTGGCACTGGAAATCCTGAACCGTGAGCTCGGCGTGAAGCGGTTGCTGGTCGAGGGCGGCGGCACGACGAATGGCAGCTTCCTTCGCGCCGGCCTGATCGACGAGATCCATTTGATCCTGTGTCCCGCGGTCGATGGGACCAAGGGGGCGCCCAGCGCGTTCGACTCGCAAGGGCCGGATAAGATGCGCGCACCCCTTCGAAAGATGACGTTGGAGAGCACTCAGCCGCTGGACGGCGGCGCGCTGTGGCTGCGGTACAGTCTACAGAACCAGTAGGCCATTCTAAAGGCGGGGCCGGCCAAAGCGTTGCGGTTCGCCGAGCCTGGTGCTGCCGGGGAGGATCGAACTCACGACCTCTCCCTTACCAAGGGAGTGCTCTACCACTGAGCTACGGCAGCATGCCCGGGACAGTATAGAGAATTGACCGAAACGGCAGCCGCGGGCGGCCGGTTCTTGCCACAAGCCCCCCGTGCGCGCAAGCACGCTAGCGACCGGATGAGCTGCGAAAATCGGCCGAAAATCAAGGCCGCCCGCTCGCCGGCGGCTTCTGGCCCGGGATTGTGGTCCGATCCGGTTCCAAATTTTGCGCGAATTCCTTGATCGCACGGGCGTGCGCCCCGAACGCCATCACTCTGCGCAGAAACGCGCTATGCTCCCGGGCGAGGTGGATCGACCATGACGGATGAAACAAGCGAGAGCGGGCGGCAAAGACCGTCGCGCGCGAAGGATTTAAGACAGGATCGCCTCAAGCTCGCGCTGCGCGAAAATCTCAAGCGGCGCAAGGCGCAGGCCCGTGAGCGCGGCAAAATGCCGGAAGCGTCATCGAGCGATGACGAAACCTCCCTACATGGGGAGGTTGGCAGGCGCGGCGACTAGCGCTATCGCCGCGAGGTCTTTGTGAGTTGAGAGCAGGTCGATGGCGACAGCGGTCGGATCCGGCAGCGGCAGTAATGTGGGCATAGGGCCGGGGCGGGTATTTCCCCGCCTGGAGCAGACCTTTCCAAACCTCACCGATGCGGAAATCGCGCGCATGCGCCGCTTCGGCGAACTCCGCCATTACAAGCACGGCGAGAAATTGATCGAGACCGGCAAGCCCGGGCCCGGCATGTTCGTCGTGCTGTCCGGCCATGTCGTGATCACCCAGCGTGACGGCCTCGGCCATGTCACGCCGATCATCGATCAGGGGCCGGGGCAATTTCTGGCCGAGGTGGGCCAGCTCTCGGGCCGTGTCGCGCTGGTCGATGGCCACGCCGAAGGCGATGTCGAGACCCTTCTGATCCCGCCCGACAAGTTGCGCGCGCTGCTGGTTGCCGAAGCCGATCTCGGCGAGCGCATCATGCGCGCCTTGATCCTGCGCCGGGTCAGCCTGATCCAGGGCGGCGTCGGCGGCCCGGTGCTGATCGGCCCGTCCAACTCGCCCAGCGTCGCGCGGCTGCAAAACTTCCTTACCCGCAACTCTTTTCCGCACCATCTGCTCGATCCGGAACGCGATCACGACGCAGCCGAGATCATCGCGCGCTATTCGCCGTCGCCATCGGATTGGCCGCTGGTGGTGACCATCGACGGCACGGTGCTGCGCAACCCAACTGAAAACGAGGCGGCGCGCGCGCTCGGCATGATCGTCGGTCCGCGCGGCGACAAGGTCTATGACGCCGCCATCGTCGGTTGCGGACCGGCGGGACTTGCGACCGCGGTCTATGCGGCTTCCGAAGGTCTGTCGGTGGTGGTGCTGGATTCGCGCGCCTATGGCGGGCAGGCCGGCGCCAGCGCGCGCATCGAAAACTATCTCGGTTTCCCCACCGGCATTTCCGGTCAGGCCCTTGCCGGCCGTGCTTTCAGCCAGGCACAAAAATTCGGCGCCGATATCATGATTCCCGTCAGCGCCAAATCGCTCAATTGCGAGCGGAGGGACGGCGCCTTTGCGCTCGCGCTCGACAGCGGCGAGGAGTTGCGCGCACGGGCAATAGTGGTCGCAAGCGGCGCGCGCTATCGCCGGCCGGACATCGAGAACCTCGACAAGTTCGAGGGACGCGGCGTCTGGTACTGGGCGTCGCCGGTCGAGGCGCGGCTCTGCGCCGAGCAGGAAGTCATGCTGGTCGGCGGCGGCAATTCAGCCGGGCAAGCCGCGGTGTTCCTGTCGGGGCACGCGCGCAAGATCACCATGGTGATCCGCGGCGGCGGCTTGGGGGCCAGCATGTCGCGCTATCTGATCGAACGCATCGAGGCAACGCCGAACATCGAGCTGATGTTCAATGCCGAGATCGTCGCGCTCGAGGGCCGGGAAGACGCTTCGCTCGGGCGTGTGCGCTGGAAGAGCCGCCTGTCGACCGAGATCTACACCTCCGACATCCGCAATCTCTTTCTGTTCGTCGGCGCCGATCCCGCCACCAGCTGGCTCGACGGCTGCGGTGTCACGCTCGATCGCGGCGGCTTTGTCGTGACCGGCGCGCAGTCCGAGCTCAATCTGAGACGACAGGTCTCGGCGCTGGAAACCTCGGTGCCCGGCGTGTTCGCCGTCGGCGACGTGCGCTCGGGTTCGGTCAAGCGCGTCGGAGGCGCGATCGGCGAGGGCGCGCAGGTGGTGGCCGCGCTGCACAGCTATCTCGGTGACGTCGCCAAGCCGGCGCTCTAGCTGCGTGTGCGCCAGAGGTGCAATGATGATCATGCATTTTTGAAAGAGGCAGTGCGCTCAGGTAGAGTATGGTTGATGTCGTAATTTAGCGGGGGCCGAGGTAATGTTTCCTCCGTTCCAACGGGGGAATAGAGTCATGATGCTGGGTCTCAGTCTGTCCGCGTTCACCACGCTTCACGTCGTCATCAGCCTGATCGCCATCGTCGCCGGTCTTATCGTGATGTTCGGCATGCTCGGCCCTTACAAATCGGGCGGTCTGACCGCGATCTTCCTTTTGTTCACGATCCTGACCAGCGTCACCGGTTTCATGTTTCCGTTCAACGGGGTCACGCCGGGGATATTGATCGGAATCCTGTCGGTCATCCTGCTCGCGATCGCCTGCCTCGCGCTTTACAGCATGAAGCTCACCGGCCCCTGGCGCTGGATCTATGTGCTGACCGCGCTGATCTCGCTCTATCTCAACGTCTTCGTGCTGGTGATCCAGAGCTTCCTGAAGATTCCGCCGCTGCACGAACTGGCGCCGGGCAACCCGCCGGCCGGTCCCGCCTTCGCGGTGGTGCAGGGCATCGTGCTGGTGTTCTTTGTCGTCATGATCGTCCAGGTGTGGCGCCGCTTCAAGCCGGCCTGATTTCGACTGTTTTCCAGGATTGAGGTTCGACGCGACGCTGGCTCGCCGCGTCGCGGTGATCTGTTCACAAAAGAAGGAGTGCACCATGCCCACCATCAAAACCAAGGACGGTGTCGAGATCTTCTTCAAGGATTGGGGTTCCGGTCAGCCCATCGTGTTCAGCCATGGCTGGCCGCTGTCGGCCGACGACTGGGACACGCAGATGCTGTTCTTCCTCAACCACGGCTATCGTGTCATCGCTCACGACCGCCGCGGCCATGGCCGCTCCAGCCAGGTGGCCGACGGCCATGACATGGATCACTATGCCGACGACCTTGCGGCGGTGGTCACGCATCTCGATCTGAAGAACGCCATCCATGTCGGCCATTCCACCGGCGGCGGCGAGGTGGTCCATTATCTCGCGCGCCACGGTGAGAGCCGGGTGGCGAAGGCCGCGATCATCAGCGCGGTGCCGCCCCTGATGGTCAAGACCGATGCCAATCCGAACGGTCTGCCAAAGAAGGTCTTCGACGATTTCCAGGTAGCGCTTGCCGCCAATCGCTCCGGCTTCTATCGCGACGTGGCGGCGGGTCCCTTCTACGGCTATAACCGTCCGGGCGCGACATCTTCGGAAGCGATTATCGAAAATTGGTGGCGCCAGGGCATGATGGGCGGCGCCAAGGCGCATTATGACGGCATCGTTGCCTTCTCGCAGACCGACTTCACCGAGGATCTCAAGAAGATCAACGTGCCCGTATTGGTGATGCACAGCGAAGACGATCAGATCGTACCCTATGTCGCCGCCGGGCCGCTGTCGGCGAAACTGCTGAAGAACGGCACGCTCAAGACCTACAAGGGCTTTCCGCACGGCATGCCCACCACCGAGGCGCCCACGATCAACGCCGACCTGCTCGCCTTCATCAAGGGCTGAGGGCGGCTCGCCAGCGATGGCAATCCGGGGCGCGGTTCGCGCGTCCCGAATTTTTTGCGTGCCCTCACCAATTTGCCTCAAATTTCAAGGCTTTTGGGGAGCGGGGCTTTCGTCCTATAGTCGTCCGCTCGTTCTAAGTCCGGGAAATTGGCATGGATCGTATTCGTATCGTCGGCGGCAACAAGCTCAACGGCACCATTCCGATTTCGGGCGCGAAGAACGCGGCGCTGCCGCTGATGATCGCAGGCCTGCTCACCGAGGAGACGCTGATTCTCGACAATGTGCCGCGGCTCGCTGACGTCGCGCAGCTGCAGCGCATCCTCGGCAATCACGGCGTCGACATCATGTCCGCGGGCAAGCGGCCGGGCGACCGCGAATATCAGGGCCAGACCCTGCACATTTCGGCTGCCAATATCTTCGACACCACCGCGCCCTACGAATTGGTGTCGCGCATGCGCGCGAGCTTCTGGGTGATCGCGCCTTTGGTGGCGCGCATGCGGGAGGCGAAGGTGTCGCTGCCCGGCGGCTGCGCCATCGGCACGCGGCCCGTCGATCTCCTGATGCTGGCGCTGGAAAAGCTCGGCGCGGATATTTCCATCGACGCCGGCTATGTCATCGCGAAAGCGCCGGACGGCCTGCGCGGCGCGGCGATCGATTTTCCCAAGGTGACGGTGAGCGGCACCCATGTCGCGCTGATGGCGGCGACGCTGGCGAAGGGAACGACTGTCATCACCAGCGCCGCCTGCGAGCCCGAAATCGCCGACGTCGCCGATTGCCTCAACAAGATGGGTGCTCGCATCGTCGGCGCCGGCACGCCACGCATCATGGTCGAGGGCGTCGAGAAGCTGCATGGCGCGCGGCATACCGTGCTGCCCGACCGGATCGAGGCCGGCACCTATGCCATGGCGGTGGCCATGACCGGCGGCGACGTACAGCTTGCTGGCGCGCGGCCGGAACTGCTGCAGTCCGCGCTCGACGTGCTGGCGCAGGCCGGCGCGGAGATCTCCGTCAACAACGAGGGCATCCGCGTCGCCCGCAACGGCGCCGGCATCAGGCCGGTGACGGTGTCGACCGCGCCATTCCCGGGCTTTCCGACCGACCTGCAGGCGCAATTGATGGCGCTGATGGCGCGCGCGCAAGGCGCGTCCGCGATCACCGAGACGATCTTCGAGAACCGCTTCATGCATGTGCAGGAGCTGGCCCGGCTCGGCGCAAAGATCAGCCTCGACGGCGAGACCGCACGGATCGAGGGCAATTCGAAATTGCGCGGCGCGCCGGTCATGGCGACGGACTTGCGCGCCTCGGTGTCGCTGGTCATCGCGGGGCTTGCCGCCGAAGGCGAAACCATGGTCAACCGCGTCTATCATCTCGACCGCGGCTTTGAGCGGCTGGAGGAGAAGCTGAAGGCCTGCGGCGCTTCGATCGAACGCATCAGCGATTAGCGCGTATTCCGCAAAAGTGGGTACCGGTTTTGCGACAAGAATACGCGCCAGAGAAGAGAGCCCCAAAATGGCGCCGCAGCTCAAATTGATCGCGCTTGACGCCGACGAGCTCGCGGTGATCTCCGCCCATGTGCAGGACGCCCGCGTGCAGGCCGCCGACATCGTCTGGCGGCAAAGCGAGAAGCGGCTCGTGGTCGGCATGAACCGGCTCGATTGGGAACAGACGCTGTCGGGCCAGGCCGAACCGCGCCGCCTGGTCGCGGCGCTGCGCTTCGACCGCGTGCTCGCCTGCAAGTCGCGCAACATCGATCTGGCCAAGCCGGATAACGTGATGGAGCTGGTCGGGATCGAATTTCACGATGCCGAAGCGCCCGGCGGCAGCGCACTTCTGATGTTCGCCGATGGCGGGGCTCTGCGGCTCGACGTCGAATGCCTGGAATGCGAACTGACGGATTTGGGCCCGGAGGACCTCGGCGCGGGCGATGACGCGTAGCGTCATTCCGGGGCGCGCGAAGCGCGAACCCGGAATCTCGAGATTCCCCATGGCGCAAGGGCGCCCCTGAGGTCTGGTGCTTGCGCACCATCCCGGAATGACGGAATGGGTTGACGGCGCAACGCCCCCGCGCCATTGCAATAGTTCGCGAATCCCCCTTGAAGAAAGCCCCCATGCCCGTTCGCCTGGACCGCAGCAGCGCCGATTTCGACGAGCGATTCGGAAAATTCCTCGCCGCCAAGCGCGAGGTGTCCCCCGACGTCGAGGCGGCCGCGCGCGCCATCGTGCAGGATGTCGCCGCGCGCGGCGACGCGGCGCTGATCGAGGCGACCAAGAAGTTCGACCGGCTCGAGCTCGCGGCCTCCGGCCTGCGCGTGACGCCGGCCGAGATCGAGGCCGCGGTGAAGGCCTGCGAGGGCGCAACGCTGGACGCGCTGAAATTCGCCCGCGACCGCATCGAGACCTTTCACCGCCGCCAGCTGCCGAAGGACGAGCGTTTTGTCGACGCCGCCGGTGTCGAGCTCGGCTGGCGCTGGAGCGCGGTCGAGGCCGTCGGCCTCTATGTTCCCGGCGGCACCGCGGCCTATCCGTCCTCGGTGCTGATGAACGCGGTGCCAGCGACAGTTGCCGGCGTTACGCGGCTGGTGATGGTGGTGCCGTCGCCGGGAGGGCAGCTCAATCCGCTGGTGCTCGCCGCTGCCAAGCTTGGCGGCGTCAGCGAAATCTATCGCGTCGGCGGCGCGCAGGCGGTGGCCGCGCTCGCCTATGGCACCGCGACGATCGCGCCGGTCGCCAAGATCGTCGGGCCCGGCAATGCCTATGTCGCCGCCGCCAAGCGGCTGGTGTTCGGCAAGGTCGGCATCGACATGATCGCCGGTCCCTCCGAAGTGCTCGTCATCGCCGACGGCACCGGCAATGCCTCCTGGATCGCGGCCGACCTGCTGGCACAGGCCGAGCATGACGAAAGTGCGCAGTCGATCCTGATCACGGACTCCAAGCGCCTCGCCGACGAGGTCGCGCAGGCCGTGGAATCGCAGCTTGCGACGCTGCCGCGGGCCAAAATCGCCGGCGCCTCCTGGCGGGATTTCGGTGCGATCATTCTGGTGAAGGACCTCGCCGAGGCCGTGCCGCTCGCCGATGCCATCGCGGCCGAGCATCTGGAGATCATGACCGCGGATGCGGAAGCCTTCTCGAAGCAGATCCGGAACGCCGGAGCGATCTTCCTGGGTGCGCATACGCCGGAAGCGATCGGCGACTATGTCGGCGGTTCCAACCACGTGCTGCCGACGGCGCGTTCGGCGCGGTTCTCCTCGGGCCTCGGCGTGCTTGACTTCATGAAGCGGACGTCGATCCTCAAATGTGGGCCCGACCAATTGCGTGCGCTGGGGCCGGCGGCGATGACGTTCGGCAAGGCCGAGGGGCTGGATGCCCATTCGCGATCGGTGGGGATGCGCCTCAACCTCTCATGACCAAGCCGCCCGCCCATGAAGACTCCAACAGTCGCATCGTCGCGGTGACGCTCGACGAGGAGTTGATCGGGCGTTCGGGGCCTGACATCGAGCATGAGCGCGCGATCGCGATCTACGACCTGATCGAGCAGAATCTCTTTGCTCCCGACGGCCATGAGGGCAGCGGGCCGTTCACGCTGCATATCGGCATCACCGGCAACCGGCTGATGTTCGACATAAGGAAAGAAGACGGCACGCCCGTGGTGGCGCATCTGTTGTCGCTGACGCCGTTTCGCCGCATCGTCAAAGACTATTTCATGATCTGCGACAGCTATTACCAGGCGATCCGCACCGCGACGCCGGACAAGATCGAGGCGATCGACATGGGCCGCCGCGGCATCCATGACGAGGGCTCGCGCACGCTGCAGGAGCGGCTGAAGGGCAAGGTGCGGCTCGATTTCGAGACCGCGCGGCGGCTGTTCACGCTGATCACCGTGCTGCACTGGAAGGGCTAACCCCTCATGGTGGCGCCGCGCGCGCGCAATCCGCAATCGGTGCTGTTCGCCTGCGGACTCAACAGCGTGCGCTCGCCGATGGCCGAGAGCCTGCTGCAGCAGATGTTCCCGCACGCGCTCTACGTGAAATCCGCAGGCGTCAAGAAGGGCGAGCTCGATCCCTTCGCTGTCGCCGTGATGGCCGAGCTCGGCCAGGACATTTCCGGCCACAAGCCGACGACGTTTGAAGAACTAGAAGACTGGGAGGGGCTCAATTTCGACCTGATCATCACGCTGTCGCCGGAGGCGCATCACAAGGCCCTCGACCTGACGCGGACGCTCGCCGCCGACGTCGAATACTGGCCGACGCAGGATCCGACCACCACCCATGGCAGCCGCGAGCAGAAGCTCGCCGCCTATCGCGAGGTCTGCGACACGCTGTTGATGCGCATCCGCAAGCGCTTCGCCAGGGTCGGCGCGGCGAGCGGCTAAAGCCGTTGCGCAGGCGTCATCGAATCGAAATATCGCCTGCGGCCTTAATGATGCCGTCAGGTCAGGTGCATCAGGTGTTACCAGGCTGCCACAGTGGGTTGTGGAAGCCCCCTCCATCCGATAGGTTCCGCGCCAAATTCGCCCCCGAATCTCCCGCCACATCCGAAATGCTAGGCCGTCCCAAATTCGTTCTTGCTTCCGGTTCGCCGCGCCGGCTGTCGCTGCTCAACCAGGCCGGCATCGAGCCCGATGCGCTGCGCCCGGCCGACGTCGACGAGACGCCGCGGCGGGGCGAGCTGCCGCGCGCCTGCGCCAACCGCCTGGCGCGGGCCAAGGCCGACGCCGCGCTGAAATCGGTGCAGCTCGACGACGAGCTGCGCGGCTCCTTCATCCTTGCCGCCGACACCGTGGTTGCGGTCGGCCGCCGCATCCTGCCCAAGGCCAATCTGGTGGACGAGGCCTCGCAGTGCCTGCGGCTGCTGTCGGGCCGCAATCACCGCGTCTACACCGCGATCTGCCTGGTGACGCCGCGCGAGGCGTTCCGCCAGCGACTGGTCGAGACCCGCGTGCGCTTCAAGCGATTGAGCGAGGACGACATCCAAGCCTATATCGGCTCCGGTGAATGGCGCGGCAAGGCGGGCGGCTATGCGGTGCAGGGCATCGCCGGCTCCTTCGTGGTCAAGATGGTCGGCTCCTACTCCAATGTGGTCGGGCTGCCGCTCTATGAGTCCGTGACCTTGCTCGGCGGGGAGGGGTTTCCGATCCGCTTCGGCTGGCTCAATGCCGCCGGCGTCCCCTGAGCCGCCCGCAGGCGGGCGCAAGCAGGCCACCTGCCCGATCTGCGGCAAGCCGGCCTCCGAGAAGACGCGCCCGTTCTGCTCCCCGCGCTGCCGCGACGTCGACCTGAACCGCTGGCTGAAGGGTACCTACATCATTCCGGGCGCCGAGAGCGGCGAGGACGACGTCGAGTAGGCGAGGGCGGTGCGGCGATCGACGCCTTGATTTCGCAAGCCTGCCTCTTCACACTCGCAGCCAAACAGTCGACCCGAAGCAATCGGGCGATGATCTTGAGGGAGGTTCGCCCATGCCCAGTCGCCGCCATTTCCTTGGCCTCGCCGCCGCCATCGCCGCACCAGCCATTCTGCCGTCGCGCGCGCTTGGCGACAGCTGGCCAGCCAAACCCGTGCGCATCGTGGTGCCGTTCACGCCGGGCGGCTCGACCGACATCACCGCACGCCTGGTCGGCAACCGGTTGCAGGAGATCTGGGGCCAGTCGGTAGTGATCGAGAACAAGGGCGGCGCCGGCGGCAACATCGCCGCCGACATGGTCGCCCACTCCGACGCCGACGGCTACACCATCCTCATCTCCGGCCCGGGCATGGCGACCAACAAGTTCCTTTATGCGTCGCTGACCTACGATCCGGTCGGCGACTTCGCGCCGGTGACCATGCTGATCACCCAGCCCAACATGATGTGCGTGCCGAACACCTCGCCGGCGAAATCAGTGAAGGAGTTCATCGACTTCTGCAACGCCAACAAGGGCAAGGTCACCTATGCCTCGTCCGGCAACGGCACCACGCTGCATCTGAGCGGCGAGCTGTTCAAGCGGCTCGCAAAAGTGGAGATGACGCACATCCCCTATCGCGGCGGCGCGCCCGCCATCAACGACCTCATTCCCGGCCGGGTCGATGTCATCTTCGACAACATGCCCTCGATCATCTCGCATGTCCGAAGCGGCAGCGTGCGCGGGATCGCGGTGTCGACCAGGGAGCGCGTCGCCGTCGTGCCTGACATGCCGGCCATCGCCGAGACCGTGCCCGGCTTCGACGTGTTCTCGTGGTTCGGCTTCTTCGTGCCGGTCAAGACGCCCGCCGAAATCATCGCGAAAATCAACGCGGACACCAATGCCGCGCTGGTGTACCCGGCCGTGAAATCACGTTTCGAGGACCTCGGCGCGGTGCCGAAGGGCTCGACACCTGCGGAGCTGGCGGCCTTCCTGCAATCGGAGACCGACAAATGGGGCCCGGTGATCCGCGACGCGCAGATCAGGCTGGAAAATTGAGGGGGCGGGCGGCAGACGGACGGACTTCGGCGCGGCAGCCTTCGCTCGTTTGCTACGAGAGATCGAAATGGCTTGCCGAGCCGTAGCTCGCGAAGCGAGCGAAGGCTGGTGCCCAGGGGCGGAATCGAACCCTCGCCTATCCAACTGAAAGTACTACATCATTTTTTGAATGACGACTTTCCAGTGTACCTGCCAGTGGACCCGGCGCTTTCTTCGCGGCCGGGAGGGTGCGACTCTGTGGCGCCGTACCCAAGTCGTGTGCATGTTACGCGCTATACAAAAGTTGCTGTGCGCTAATACAGATTGGTCTTGTGATTAAGGTCCGATCCCCTCTCGAAGGCGAAGGCCGCACGTTCGAATCGTGTCGGGCGCGCCACTTCGGTACAGAACTGGGCACGCCAAAACCTGCCGTTTTTGCGCTTTCAGCAGCAACGAGCGTGCGCAGAAGCACGCTTTTCGATCCCATGAGTGCCGTCGACCGAGAAGTGCTCGCTGGAGAGCAGCTTGCGGACTTGAGGCAGGTTCAGCACGCTCGCAAAGAACTTGGCCGCGATATCGCCGTCGAGCAGCCGGTCCCGGTTCTTGCAGAATACCGTCGCATTCCACACCGGATCATCCGCCGAGAGCCCGACGAACCAGCGGAACAACAGATTGTAGTCGAGTTGCTCCATCAACTGCCGTTCCGAGCGCACCGTGTAGAACGCTTGCAGCAGCAGCGCCCGCAACAGCCGCTCCGGCGGGATCGACGGCCGTCCGTCCCGCGCGTAAAGCCTGTTGAAATCTCGCGACAGTCCGCTCAGCGCTTCATCGATCAGCGCACGGATCGCGCGCAACGGATGGTCGGCCGGGACGCGCGCGTCCAAACGGACGTAACTGAAAAAGCCTTCGGATCGCTGATCTTCACCGCGCATCGCGCCCCTCAAATCAAAGGAATCAGGCACATGCACAGAATCACACTCCAACCGCCTCGCAAAACGACTTTTTCAGCAGCCTGCTGAGGGCCGGAATTGCATCCGCGTTCGCTCAATTTAAGGACGCTCAATGTCAAGCCGCCGTTCTGGTCGATGGCCCAACGCTAAACTCTGCACCCGATCTGATTGCTGAGATGGCATTGAATCATCACATGCCAACAATATCGACGTTACGCCTATTTGTCGATGCAGGATCTCTCGTAGCGTACGGCCCCAACCTTGGCGTTATGTTTCGCCGCGTTGCTTACTTTGTTGATCGCATACTCAAAGGCGTGCCGCCTCGCGAATTGCCGGTCGAACAGCCGAAAGCGTTCGAACTCGTGATCAATAAAAAGACCGCCAATTTGCTCGGTCTGTCTGTTTCCGCGTCCCTCCTAGTTCTCGCCGATGACGTGATCGAATGATGTCCCTTGTTGGCCCCTCGCGTCTATCTAGGAGGCTGATCGAGACTACCGCTATTGAGCGGTAAAGCAGGCCACCCCGCAACATCGGGGATCCACGATGCGTAGTGCTAGATGGCAGGGCATCGCAGACTTGCTAATTGGAGCGCATCGCGGGCTGCAGCATCATAGGGGGATCGCGAGGGAGTGCCCATCTTCGTCGGCCGTGGCGCGCCATCTAACTTATTTTACAGCGCGATATGCGCGCCCGAACTGAAACTCCAGCTCAGCCGTATTCGAGTGAGTAAGCGACCTTGGTGGAAAAATCGTCACCGATTGCAGATAGCTTCGTCTGGAAGCCACTCAGCACCATAATCCTGGTGCAAAAAAATCCTACTCGACACCCAGTTGCACGTTTTGGTCACGGCTGATCCGCAATCGGGGTAATCGCGCGTGATATTCTGCAAGGCATGAACGGCTCGTGGTCCGATCGAAGACTAATAAGCGGACAGCAAACCGATTGCTCTTCGGGCGTTCTGGAGCATGCATGTCGAAGCGATGAACTTCGGCCGCTTGGGCACGCGGAGCATGCCGCAGCGCTCGGTCTTTCGCCGCATGCGCTGAAGCTCGAGCGCAATCGCCTTGAAGAACCCGGCGACGAAATGGACTGGCGCTCGCTACTTCATCCGAGTGCTCGCGCTCAATTAAGCAACGCTGCTAATTGCGCACGGCGCAAAAACCACGCGATGACCAGCAGCACCACCTGTCCGAGGAGGTGCAACGGCCGTTTCACTGACGTCTCCAAGGCGAATCCGGGTCGCGCGACAGTTTTGGACATGCCGTCGGTCATCCGCGACGGCCTTTCGAGTATTTGTGCCATGACGACAGCCAGGCTACGGCGGAGAGGATCAGGATCCCCATCGTGGCGACCAGGAAGTGCAGCACGATGCCGCCGGAGACCTCGGTCAACAGGAAGTACCCTGCAAACGCCAGAAATACGCCGAGACAGAATATCTCCAGCGAATGCTGCCCGCACAGGATTAGCGGCTGGAGCCATGGCGAACTCAATCCAGGCCAGCCTTTCGGGACGAAGTGTACGGTGATCGCAGCCAGCGCCAGGAAGTGTGCGAACCTGAGCACGTCCAGATCGGGCTTGCTGATGGGATATATCCATTGCTCGAGTTGACGTGGCAACACATGTTCGAGTTGCGGAAAATACCACGTCAGCGTGAGGCAGAACGCCGCGAACACATAGGCGATCGATATCCACAGCGTGATTGGTGACGAGAGAAACCGCGATATGCGCCGGGCGCCGCCCAGTGCGCACCAGGCGCCGGTCACGAACAGCAATTGCCAGGCAAAAGGATTGAAGGACCAGAAACCGTTCGGATAGGCCGTCAGATGCAGATCGTACTGCCAGCTGATTGCGTACAGCGCGACCGATAGCCCCAATGCGACGTCTGCCTTCAGCTTCATCAGAAACAGGATCAACGGAAGAAAAAACATCAGCACGATATAGAGCGGCAGCACGTCCATGTTCAGCGGCCGAAATCTCAGCAGCAGGGCTTGAACGAGAGCCTCTCCGGGTTGCTTGAAAAACTCGACGACACCCATTTCCTCGGGGTAAAAGCTGCTCTCGACCCGGGTGGCGAGGAAGTAGATTTCCGCCAGCAGGACCGTGAACAGGAACACATGTGCGAGGTAGATTTGCCAGACCCTCCGCATGATGCGCGCGGTCGCGACCAGGAAGCCGGACTCGAACATCGAGCGACCGTAGACCATCGCTGCCGTGTAGCCCGAGATAAAGATGAAAATCTCCGCCGCGTCGCTGAATCCGTAAGTGCGGATCGTGAACCAGCTCAGGAGGTCGGGCGATAGATGGTCGATGAAGATCAGCCACAGCGCCAGACCGCGGAACAGGTCGAGCCGCAATTCCCGTCCGCTCGCGGGAAGCGGAGCGGTCGGCTTCAAGACGGTTGCTGGCGCGGATTCTTGCGCGACAATGTTCACCGAGCGGCCGCCTTTACCGATCGGATCAACGCCCGACGGTCCTTGATGAATGCGATGGTAACGCCAAGACGTTCGACGGTGCCGATTACCTTGCCGTCGAGATCGACGTCGCAATTCATGTGGGTTGGCGCGATGAAAAACTCCGACTGGTCCCACTCCGCCTTGAAGTCCCAGCGCAGTTGCGGAAGCGTAACGGTCTTCTCGAACGCGGGGCGTTCGCCGCAAACTGCGACGGAATAGATCTGGGCCGGCGGGCTTGCCTCGATGGACGCGGTGCGGCGCAGATAAGCCTCGAGCTGAGTGAGTGCCTCGGGCATGCTGCCGAACCAATAGTCGAGATCATAGCGCCGTGACGCGCCCTCAAGACCTCCGACTACCGTGTTGTAGAACAGGTATTCGTACGGGTGCAGCCTGACCAGGGTCACTGCGTTCGAGACAAAACACGCGGTCACGACCGCCAGCCCGCCGGCGGCGGCCACGCGACTGCGCGTCCCGAGCGCGGTCAGCGCTGTGTCGAGACCGATGCCCGCAAGGATCGTGAGCGCGGGAATTACGAACAGAAAATGACGCAATCCGGTGAACGCCGGACCGTGAAAGGCAACCTCGCAGGTCAGTGGAAAGATCAGCGTCAGGGATAGCAGGGCGATATCCCTGTGGGGCAGCGGCTTCGCGCCGGCGGCGGTGGGCGGCAAGACCGTGAACAAGATCGCCAGTGCGGCGCCGAACAGCGTCAGCAACGGCATGCGGATCAGTATGTAGATCGGCACATATAGCCGCGGGACATTCGCCATATCGTAGACCTGACCGGCGAGGAGCGTGCGGATGCCGTATTGAAATTCAGAGAACGCGAGGAGACCGCGGATCGGATTGAGCGGCGCCAGCGCCGCCCAGGGCCAGGCCAGGATCATGATGACATAGGCAAGCAGCAGCGCGGGCAATAATCGCAACGATGAGCCGATCACGAACTGCCATCGCCCGGGCCGCGAGCGAGGCAGGTAAATGGCAATGGCGAGGCCGGCATAGATCACGAGCAGCAGGCCGAGAACGCGCATGCCGAGCGCGGCTCCGGCCAGCAGGCCGAACGCAGTTATATCGAGCTTGCGAGGCGATGGCAGCGATCGCGCGATGCGGACCAGGAACAGCGTGGCCCCGATCATCGCTGCGGCGAACGGAATGTCCTTGGTGTGGTTGAACATGGTGCCGTACCAGGCGCCGCTGACGCTCAGTCCGATTGCGGCGAACAGGGCAGCGCGCGGACCGGCGATCAGTCGCGCCGTGGCCGCAGTCGCGCCGATCCCGCCAATGCCGATCAGCGCGCACAGGATGTGACGCAGATCATAGGGGTCGATCGGGATCAGCTGGCTGAGGGTGACGACAATTGCGTCGAAGAGGCCGCCATAGAGGTAAAGATTTTTGAAATTGAAGAGGCTCTGGTCGCTGAAGCCGCTGGTGTAATAGGCGATGATCAATTCGCCGTAATGATGCTGAACGGCTTCATCGTTGGAGATCGCGTAGTCCTTGAAGGTGCACAGCGCGATGACGACGAGTACGGCGATGAAGGCTGTGGTGGCGACGTCATAAACGTCGAAACGCCTGATCCCTCGCGTCGCCTTGCTCCAGGGCAACGCTTCATCTGCGCCGTCGAGAGGGCGTGTTGCGGTGAGCTTCGTTTCGATTGCGCTATCCATCATCTTGCGGCACCAGGGCAGCAACTCCGCATCAGCACGGAATCACGCTTTCCCCAGATCAACCGCCGGCTTGCCTCCATCGAACTCCGCCACGTCGACGAACAGGCTCGGAACCTTCTGAACGCGATCCAGAAGCCATGCGAGTCCAATCATGATCAGGATGCCGCCGACGCTGACGAGCAGCTGCATCCAGAGCGCCCGCGCGCCGCCCTGGGCGTGCTGAACGAGGATCCAATGCGCTGCAAAGGACAGGAATACGCCGAAGCAGAACAGCGGCAGCGAATGCTGACCGCACAGGATCATCGGACGCAGCCATTTGGAGCCAAGTATCTCCGATTTGCGCGGGAAATATCGGGCGACCAACAACGCCAGGGCCAGGAAGTGCGTAAAACGCAGCATATCGAGGTCGGTCTTGTCGATCGGATAGATCGCTTTGATCATCCACTTCGGAATCAGCGATTCCAGGGACGGAATGTGCCAGGTCATGACGATCAGCAGTGCGAACGCAATCCACGCAACCGCAACCGCCTGCGCCACGCGGGATTGGATCAGTCCCTGCAGCTTGGCGACGCCTCCAACGCCACACCATGCCGCGAAAAAGAACATCAATTGCCAGGCGAACGGATTGAAGTACCAGTGTGTCCCGGGCGGGTAGGAAGCGAGATTCCAGTCGAACACCCGCGCCCCGATGTACACGAGGATCGACCCAAGTAGGGTCCAGTTCGGGCGGCGCACCATAAACCACAGGACCAGCGGTGAAACGGCGATTAGGGAAATATAGAGTGGCAGCACGTCGAGATCGACCGGCTTGTAGCGCAGCGTAAGCGCCTGTCCGATCAGGATGTCGGGGTGTTCGAGAAAATTGTGAACATTGAATTCATCCGTATACATCGGATTGTCGAATTTCCGCACCGTGCGGGCGATCTGCGCCGTGAACAGCAGGAACAGCATGATGTGGGCAACGTACATCTGCCAGACGCGTGTCCACAGCCGCTTGAGGGCGGCGATGAATTGGCCGCCAGCTATGATCGGACCGTAGATGAAGCCGGCGAGATAGCCGGAAATGAACACGAAGAACTCGGCGGCATCGCTGAAGCCGTAATTCTTCAGGGTCAACCAGGCAACGAAGTCATCTGGAATGTGATCGAGGAAGATCATCCACAGTCCCATGCCGCGAAACAGATCGAGCCGCAGATCGCGCTCGACGCGGTGCGAGAGAACTGCAGTATCTTGGTTTGCCATTTGGCCGATCCATTCATTGGCTATGGCAAGCCAGAAAGGCCGCCAAACTAAAAAACGATCACACGTTCCTTGACTTCCCATTGATCCAAGTCAAAGGGGCCGTCGGCACCCGCGGACTAATTCCGCATCACATGATTGGTTGGCCTCACTCGCTGGTGGGGGCTGCCGCGGAGATCGAAGGCTGACAGGTGTTCCGGCCCGAGAGCCGCTTCGCAGCGTCGAACTCGCCATACCGCGTCAGGCCCAGATGGGCCTGATTGCTCCCGATCGGGAATATCTAACCGATCAGCGGACCGATGTTGATGGTACGCGAGTCTGGATGCTGCTGAAGACGGTCACGGCATTCACCCTCGCGCACAGCATCACGCTGGCGGCGGCGACCTTGGGTTACGTGCATGTGCCGTCGCCGCCCCTGGAGGCAGGAATTGCGCTTTCGATCATGTTCGTCGGCGTCGAGGGTCCTGCGCTCCAGACGGGGCGAGACAAGCCTCACGCTGCGCCAGCCACGGCTCCTCGCCTCCGCGTTTGGGCTCGTGCACGGGCTCGGATTTGCCAGCGGGCTTATCAGCCTTGGTTTGCCGGAGGGGGACGTTCCCGTCGCGTTGTTGGTGTTCAATGTTGGCGTCGAAGCCGGCCAATTGTCGTTCGTGACGGTCAAGCTGCTATCGATGCGTTGCTTCGATCTGCTCAAGATCCATCGGCCGCAGCCAGCGCGCTTGGTTCCGGCTTACGTAGTAGGTTCCGTGGGTGCCTTTTGGACCATCGACCGAATTCGCGATGATCGTGGGAACGGGATGACGAGTAGTATTGCTATCTGCTGAAGCGCATGAGTCCCTTCACGGCATATCGCGACACGTAGCCCTGAAACATTCGTCGGTCGTTTTCAGGGAATAACGGACATCACGCATCGTCTGCCCGTGCGCAGTTAGCCGCGCGATGGCGAGCAGCGCTGCGATATTTGGAGTTTCCGCGCCGCCCGCCATCGGTCATGCCCGATCCTGCGGCGTTTCCTGCGAGATGGTGGGCGCATCTGTCGCCCGTTCCACGGCGAATGCCTCCTTCCCCCTTGCGCCCCATAGCTCGCGTGCCCGTTCGCCCTGATCGCTTTGGAGCTTGTCGGCCATCCAGAGCAGCGCGCCGAGGATGGTGGCGCGATCATCGCCGGTCAGGTCCACGACACGAGCCTTGACGACGAGGCCGCCGAATTCGATGAGATGCCGCGTGCGCTTGCGGCGCTCGACCTGCCAAGTGCGCATATCATGGCGCGCCCTTGCTGCTTGGCGACGGTAGCGCGCCGCCCAGTTTCGCCGGAGCGCCGCCAGTGTGGCGCTCAGCTGCCGGTGCAGTTCGCCGCGCCCGGCCCTGAAAGAACGCGGCCCCACGTTTTGCCCATGCCTCCTTCTTGTAGTGTCCTTCGTCTCGGCCAGCATGATCAGCGCGCCTGCCAGTTCGTCGGCGCTGAGGCTTATCTGCCCCGGTGGCGATGACCAGTTCGCCGAGCTGCTGCACCTTGCGGCTCTTGAGGTCGCGCGTCTGTCCTGAAGTGCCTTCAGTTCCCCGTCGAAATCCCGTGGCTTGCGCATCACGTCCTCCAGCCATGTTGATGAGGGGATGATAGTTGAGCCCTGGACATAATGCTGTAAGGTCGCCGGGACGGTTTGAGACGGTGTAGTCCCGCCCGAGAATTTTTCGAGGGAGGGCGCGCTTATACGTCGTTCCGACGTGCGCTTGACCGTGCCACTGATCTGATCGCGATGGCGATCTATCATCTTCACGTCAAGGTCATTGGCCGCAAGTCTGGCTCCAGCGCGGTGGCGTCAGCCGCCTACCGCTCGGGCTCGCGGCTGCGCGACGAGCGGCTTGATCGCAGCCACGATTTTTCCGCAAAGCGCGGCGTCGTCCATTCCGAGGTGATGCTGCCGGAGAACGCGCCCGCTGTGTGGAAGGACCGCGAACGGCTGTGGAACGATGTCGAGGCGTTCGAAGTCAGAAAGGATGCCCAGCTTGCCCGCGAGGTCGAATTCGCCATTCCGCGCGAGATGAGTGAGGCGCAGGGCATCGAACTGGCCCGCGACTTCGCTCGGGGCGAATTCGTGGACCGGGGCATGATCGCCGATCTCAATGTGCATTGGGATATGGCCGAGGATGGAAGCCCCAAACCGCATGCCCATGTCATGCTGACGATGCGGGCGGTAGACGAGGACGGCTTTGGCCCCAAGGTGCGGGACTGGAACCGCACGGAGATGGTCGAGCGCTGGCGCAAACGCTGGGCCGAGCTTGCCAATGAGCGGCTGGCGGAACTCGACATCGACGCGCGGATCGACCATCGCAGCCTGGAAGCACAGGGCATCTGACTTGAGCCGCAGAGCCAGATCGGCGCGGCCGCCAAACGTATCGAAGTCCGGGGCATCGAGGGCGAAGCGACCGAGGCTGACCGCGCCGAGATGCACCGCGAGATGGCGCGGCAATGGCGCGCGGATCATCGCCGATCCCTCCCTTGGGCTGGAGGCAATCACCGAGCAACAATCGACCTTCACGCAGCGCGACATGGCGAAGTTCGCGCATCGGCACAGCGATCACATCGAGCAGTTCGACGAAGTCATGGGCGCGATGCGCAATGCGCCCGATCTGGTCCAACTTGGCAAGGACGCTCGCGGCGAAGATCGCTTCACGACCCGCGCCATGATCGAGACGGAACAGCGCCTGCACCGCGCCGCCGAACTCT
>CAWJYQ010000004.1:0-23258 GCA_963847045.1 uncultured Alphaproteobacteria bacterium
AAGCCACTCAGCACCATAATCCTGGTGCAAAAAAATCCTACTCGACACCCAGTTGCACGTTTTGGTCACGGCTGATCCGCAATCGGGGTAATCGCGCGTGATATTCTGCAAGGCATGAACGGCTCGTGGTCCGATCGAAGACTAATAAGCGGACAGCAAACCGATTGCTCTTCGGGCGTTCTGGAGCATGCATGTCGAAGCGATGAACTTCGGCCGCTTGGGCACGCGGAGCATGCCGCAGCGCTCGGTCTTTCGCCGCATGCGCTGAAGCTCGAGCGCAATCGCCTTGAAGAACCCGGCGACGAAATGGACTGGCGCTCGCTACTTCATCCGAGTGCTCGCGCTCAATTAAGCAACGCTGCTAATTGCGCACGGCGCAAAAACCGTCGCTATGACCAGCAGCACCACCTGTCCGAGGAGGTGCAACGGCCGTTTCACTGACGTCTCCAAGGCGAATCCGGGTCGCGCGACAGTTTGGAGACATGCCGTCGGTCATCCGCGACGGCCTTTGGAGTATTTGTGCCATGACGACAGCCAGGCTACGGCGGAGAGGATCAGGATCCCCATCGTGGCGACCAGGAAGTGCAGCACGATGCCGCCGGAGACCTCGGTCAACAGGAAGTACCCTGCAAACGCCAGAAATACGCCGAGACAGAATATCTCCAGCGAATGCTGCCCGCACAGGATTAGCGGCTGGAGCCATGGCGAACTCAATCCAGGCCAGCCTTTCGGGACGAAGTGTACGGTGATCGCAGCCAGCGCCAGGAAGTGTGCGAACCTGAGCACGTCCAGATCGGGCTTGCTGATGGGATATATCCATTGCTCGAGTCGACGTGGCAACACATGTTCGAGTTGCGGAAAATACCACGTCAGCGTGAGGCAGAACGCCGCGAACACATAGGCGATCGATATCCACAGCGTGATTGGTGACGAGAGAAACCGCGATATGCGCCGGGCGCCGCCCAGTGCGCACCAGGCGCCGGTCACGAACAGCAATTGCCAGGCAAAAGGATTGAAGGACCAGAAACCGTTCGGATAGGCCGTCAGATGCAGATCGTACTGCCAGCTGATTGCGTACAGCGCGACCGATAGCCCCAATGCGACGTCTGCCTTCAGCTTCATCAGAAACAGGATCAACGGAAGAAAAAACATCAGCACGATATAGAGCGGCAGCACGTCCATGTTCAGCGGCCGAAATCTCAGCAGCAGGGCTTGAACGAGAGCCTCTCCGGGTTGCTTGAAAAACTCGACGACACCCATTTCCTCGGGGTAAAAGCTGCTCTCGACCCGGGTGGCGAGGAAGTAGATTTCCGCCAGCAGGACCGTGAACAGGAACACATGTGCGAGGTAGATTTGCCAGACCCTCCGCATGATGCGCGCGGTCGCGACCAGGAAGCCGGACTCGAACATCGAGCGACCGTAGACCATCGCTGCCGTGTAGCCCGAGATAAAGATGAAAATCTCCGCCGCGTCGCTGAATCCGTAAGTGCGGATCGTGAACCAGCTCAGGAGGTCGGGCGATAGATGGTCGATGAAGATCAGCCACAGCGCCAGACCGCGGAACAGGTCGAGCCGCAATTCCCGTCCGCTCGCGGGAAGCGGAGCGGTCGGCTTCAAGACGGTTGCTGGCGCGGATTCTTGCGCGACAATGTTCACCGAGCGGCCGCCTTTACCGATCGGATCAACGCCCGACGGTCCTTGATGAATGCGATGGTAACGCCAAGACGTTCGACGGTGCCGATTACCTTGCCGTCGAGATCGACGTCGCAATTCATGTGGGTTGGCGCGATGAAAAACTCCGACTGGTCCCACTCCGCCTTGAAGTCCCAGCGCAGTTGCGGAAGCGTAACGGTCTTCTCGAACGCGGGGCGTTCGCCGCAAACTGCGACGGAATAGATCTGGGCCGGCGGGCTTGCCTCGATGGACGCGGTGCGGCGCAGATAAGCCTCGAGCTGAGTGAGTGCCTCGGGCATGCTGCCGAACCAATAGTCGAGATCATAGCGCCGTGACGCGCCCTCAAGACCTCCGACTACCGTGTTGTAGAACAGGTATTCGTACGGGTGCAGCCTGACCAGGGTCACTGCGTTCGAGACAAAACACGCGGTCACGACCGCCAGCCCGCCGGCGGCGGCCACGCGACTGCGCGTCCCGAGCGCGGTCAGCGCTGTGTCGAGACCGATGCCCGCAAGGATCGTGAGCGCGGGAATTACGAACAGAAAATGACGCAATCCGGTGAACGCCGGACCGTGAAAGGCAACCTCGCAGGTCAGTGGAAAGATCAGCGTCAGGGATAGCAGGGCGATATCCCTGTGGGGCAGCGGCTTCGCGCCGGCGGCGGTGGGCGGCAAGACCGTGAACAAGATCGCCAGTGCGGCGCCGAACAGCGTCAGCAACGGCATGCGGATCAGTATGTAGATCGGCACATATAGCCGCGGGACATTCGCCATATCGTAGACCTGACCGGCGAGGAGCGTGCGGATGCCGTATTGAAATTCAGAGAACGCGAGGAGACCGCGGATCGGATTGAGCGGCGCCAGCGCCGCCCAGGGCCAGGCCAGGATCATGATGACATAGGCAAGCAGCAGCGCGGGCAATAATCGCAACGATGAGCCGATCACGAACTGCCATCGCCCGGGCCGCGAGCGAGGCAGGTAAATGGCAATGGCGAGGCCGGCATAGATCACGAGCAGCAGGCCGAGAACGCGCATGCCGAGCGCGGCTCCGGCCAGCAGGCCGAACGCAGTTATATCGAGCTTGCGAGGCGATGGCAGCGATCGCGCGATGCGGACCAGGAACAGCGTGGCCCCGATCATCGCTGCGGCGAACGGAATGTCCTTGGTGTGGTTGAACATGGTGCCGTACCAGGCGCCGCTGACGCTCAGTCCGATTGCGGCGAACAGGGCAGCGCGCGGACCGGCGATCAGTCGCGCCGTGGCCGCAGTCGCGCCGATCCCGCCAATGCCGATCAGCGCGCACAGGATGTGACGCAGATCATAGGGGTCGATCGGGATCAGCTGGCTGAGGGTGACGACAATTGCGTCGAAGAGGCCGCCATAGAGGTAAAGATTTTTGAAATTGAAGAGGCTCTGGTCGCTGAAGCCGCTGGTGTAATAGGCGATGATCAATTCGCCGTAATGATGCTGAACGGCTTCATCGTTGGAGATCGCGTAGTCCTTGAAGGTGCACAGCGCGATGACGACGAGTACGGCGATGAAGGCTGTGGTGGCGACGTCATAAACGTCGAAACGCCTGATCCCTCGCGTCGCCTTGCTCCAGGGCAACGCTTCATCTGCGCCGTCGAGAGGGCGTGTTGCGGTGAGCTTCGTTTCGATTGCGCTATCCATCATCTTGCGGCACCAGGGCAGCAACTCCGCATCAGCACGGAATCACGCTTTCCCCAGATCAACCGCCGGCTTGCCTCCATCGAACTCCGCCACGTCGACGAACAGGCTCGGAACCTTCTGAACGCGATCCAGAAGCCATGCGAGTCCAATCATGATCAGGATGCCGCCGACGCTGACGAGCAGCTGCATCCAGAGCGCCCGCGCGCCGCCCTGGGCGTGCTGAACGAGGATCCAATGCGCTGCAAAGGACAGGAATACGCCGAAGCAGAACAGCGGCAGCGAATGCTGACCGCACAGGATCATCGGACGCAGCCATTTGGAGCCAAGTATCTCCGATTTGCGCGGGAAATATCGGGCGACCAACAACGCCAGGGCCAGGAAGTGCGTAAAACGCAGCATATCGAGGTCGGTCTTGTCGATCGGATAGATCGCTTTGATCATCCACTTCGGAATCAGCAATTCCAGGGACGGAATGTGCCAGGTCATGACGATCAGCAGTGCGAACGCAATCCACGCAACCGCAACCGCCTGCGCCACGCGGGATTGGATCAGTCCCTGCAGCTTGGCGACGCCTCCAACGCCACACCATGCCGCGAAAAAGAACATCAATTGCCAGGCGAACGGATTGAAGTACCAGTGTGTCCCGGGCGGGTAGGAAGCGAGATTCCAGTCGAACACCCGCGCCCCGATGTACACGAGGATCGACCCAAGTAGGGTCCAGTTCGGGCGGCGCACCATAAACCACAGGACCAGCGGTGAAACGGCGATTAGGGAAATATAGAGTGGCAGCACGTCGAGATCGACCGGCTTGTAGCGCAGCGTAAGCGCCTGTCCGATCAGGATGTCGGGGTGTTCGAGAAAATTGTGAACATTGAATTCATCCGTATACATCGGATTGTCGAATTTCCGCACCGTGCGGGCGATCTGCGCCGTGAACAGCAGGAACAGCATGATGTGGGCAACGTACATCTGCCAGACGCGTGTCCACAGCCGCTTGAGGGCGGCGATGAATTGGCCGCCAGCTATGATCGGACCGTAGATGAAGCCGGCGAGATAGCCGGAAATGAACACGAAGAACTCGGCGGCATCGCTGAAGCCGTAATTCTTCAGGGTCAACCAGGCAACGAAGTCATCTGGAATGTGATCGAGGAAGATCATCCACAGTCCCATGCCGCGAAACAGATCGAGCCGCAGATCGCGCTCGACGCGGTGCGAGAGAACTGCAGTATCTTGGTTTGCCATTTGGCCGATCCATTCATTGGCTATGGCAAGCCAGAAAGGCCGCCAAACTAAAAAACGATCACACGTTCCTTGACTTCCCATTGATCCAAGTCAAAGGGGCCGTCGGCACCCGCGGACTAATTCCGCATCACATGATTGGTTGGCCTCACTCGCTGGTGGGGGCTGCCGCGGAGATCGAAGGCTGACAGGTGTTCCGGCCCGAGAGCCGCTTCGCAGCGTCGAACTCGCCATACCGCGTCAGGCCCAGATGGGCCTGATTGCTCCCGATCGGGAATATCTAACCGATCAGCGGACCGATGTTGATGGTACGCGACGTCTGGATGCTGCTGAAGACGGTCACGGCATTCACCCTCGCGCACAGCATCACGCTGGCGGCGGCGACCTTGGGTTACGTGCATGTGCCGTCGCCGCCCCTGGAGGCAGGAATCGCGCTTTCGATCATGTTCGTCGGCGTCGAGGGTCCTGCGCTCCAGACGGGGCGAGACAAGCCTCACGCTGCGCCAGCCACGGCTCCTCGCCTCCGCGTTTGGGCTCGTGCACGGGCTCGGATTTGCCAGCGGGCTTATCAGCCTTGGTTTGCCGGAGGGGGACGTTCCCGTCGCGTTGTTGGTGTTCAATGTTGGCGTCGAAGCCGGCCAATTGTCGTTCGTGACGGTCAAGCTGCTATCGATGCGTTGCTTCGATCTGCTCAAGATCCATCGGCCGCAGCCAGCGCGCTTGGTTCCGGCTTACGTAGTAGGTTCCGTGGGTGCCTTTTGGACCATCGACCGAATTCGCGATGATCGTGGGAACGGGATGACGAGTAGTATTGCTATCTGCTGAAGCGCATGAGTCCCTTCACGGCATATCGCGACACGTAGCCCTGAAACATTCGTCGGTCGTTTTCAGGGAATAACGGACATCACGCATCGTCTGCCCGTGCGCAGTTAGCCGCGCGATGGCGAGCAGCGCTGCGATATTTGGAGTCTCCGCGCCGCCCGCCATCGGTCATGCCCGATCCTGCGGCGTTTCCTGCGAGATGGTGGGCGCATCTGTCGCCCGTTCCACGGCGAATGCCTCCTTCCCCCTTGCGCCCCACAGCTCGCGTGCCCGTTCGCCCTGATCGCTTTGGAGCTTGTCGGCCATCCAGAGCAGCGCGCCGAGGATGGTGGCGCGATCATCGCCGGTCAGGTCCACGACACGAGCCTTGACGACGAGGCCGCCGAATTCGATGAGATGCCGCGTGCGCTTGCGGCGCTCGACCTGCCAAGTGCGCATATCATGGCGCGCCCTTGCTGCTTGGCGACGGTAGCGCGCCGCCCAGTTTCGCCGGAGCGCCGCCAGTGTGGCGCTCAGCTGCCGGTGCAGTTCGCCGCGCCCGGCCCTGAAAGAACGCGGCCCCACGTTTTGCCCATGCCTCCTTCTTGTAGTGTCCTTCGTCTCGGCCAGCATGATCAGCGCGCCTGCCAGTTCGTCGGCGCTGAGGCTTATCTGCCCCGGTGGCGATGACCAGTTCGCCGAGCTGCTGCACCTTGCGGCTCTTGAGGTCGCGCGTCTTGTCCTGAAGTGCCTTCAGTTCCCCGTCGAAATCCCGTGGCTTGCGCATCACGTCCTCCAGCCATGTTGATGAGGGGATGATAGTTGAGCCCTGGACATAATGCTGTAAGGTCGCCGGGACGGTTTGAGACGGTGTAGTCCCGCCTGAGAATTTTTCGAGGGAGGGCGCGCTTATACGTCGTTCCGACGTGCGCTTGACCGTGCCACTGATCTGATCGCGATGGCGATCTATCATCTTCACGTCAAGGTCATTGGCCGCAAGTCTGGCTCCAGCGCGGTGGCGTCAGCCGCCTACCGCTCGGGCTCGCGGCTGCGCGACGAGCGGCTTGATCGCAGCCACGATTTTTCCGCAAAGCGCGGCGTCGTCCATTCCGAGGTGATGCTGCCGGAGAACGCGCCCGCTGTGTGGAAGGACCGCGAACGGCTGTGGAACGATGTCGAGGCGTTCGAAGTCAGAAAGGATGCCCAGCTTGCCCGCGAGGTCGAATTCGCCATTCCGCGCGAGATGAGTGAGGCGCAGGGCATCGAACTGGCCCGCGACTTCGCTCGGGGCGAATTCGTGGACCGGGGCATGATCGCCGATCTCAATGTGCATTGGGATATGGCCGAGGATGGAAGCCCCAAACCGCATGCCCATGTCATGCTGACGATGCGGGCGGTGGACGAGGACGGCTTTGGCCCCAAGGTGCGGGACTGGAACCGCACGGAGATGGTCGAGCGCTGGCGCAAACGCTGGGCCGAGCTTGCCAATGAGCGGCTGGCGGAACTCGACATCGACGCGCGGATCGACCATCGCAGCCTGGAAGCACAGGGCATCTCACTTGAGCCGCAGAGCCAGATCGGCGCGGCCGCCAAACGTATCGAAGTCCGGGGCATCGAGGGCGAAGCGACCGAGGCTGACCGCGCCGAGATGCACCGCGAGATGGCGCGTGGCAATGGCGCGCGGATCATCGCCGATCCCTCCCTTGGGCTGGAGGCAATCACCCAGCAACAATCGACCTTCACGCAGCGCGACATGGCGAAGTTCGCGCATCGGCACAGCGATGACATCGAGCAGTTCGACGAAGTCATGGGCGCGATGCGCAATGCGCCCGATCTGGTCCAACTTGGCAAGGACGCTCGCGGCGAAGATCGCTTCACGACCCGCGCCATGATCGAGACGGAACAGCGCCTGCACCGCGCCGCCGAACTCTTGGCAGAACGGGCACGCCATGAAGTCAATGACAGGGACCGTGAAGCCGCCCTGGCGCGCGCGGAAGCGCGCGGCCTCGTCCTTTCCGGCGAGCAGGCCGATGCGCTTGCGCACATCACGGATGGGCGCGATTTGGGCATCGTCGTCGGCTATGCCGGGACCGGCAAGAGCGCGATGCTGAGCGTAGCGCGGGAGGCATGGGAAGCCACGGGCTACGAGGTCCGGGGTGTGGCGCTATCCGGCATCGCGGCGGAAAACCTGGAAAGCGGATCGGGCATCGCCTCGCGCACCATCGCCAGCATGGAGCATAGCTGGCAACAGGGCCGCGACCTGCTCACGACCCGCGATGTGTTGGTGATCGACGAGGCCGGGATGGTGGGCACTCGCCAGTTGGAGCGCGTGCTGTCCTATGCTGCCGAAGTCGGCGCAAAGGTGGTGCTGGTTGGCGATCCCCAGCAGTTGCAAGCAATAGAAGCGGGCGCGGCGTTCCGCTCGATCCATGGGCGCCACGGCGGCGCGGAAATCGGCGAGGTGCGCCGTCAGCGGGAGGACTGGCAGCGGGACGCCACACGTAATCTCGCCAATCGCCGAACCGGCAATGCGCTGGAAGCCTATCGCTCCCACGGCATGGTGCACGAGGCGACAACACGCGAGCAGGCGCGCGGCGATCTGATCGAGCGCTGGGACCGTGACCGGCAGGCGTCGCCGGACAAGAGCCGGATCATCCTCACCCACACCAACGACGAAGTCCGCGCACTCAACGAGGCAGCGCGCGAGCGGATGCGGGCCGCCGGCAATCTGGGCGATGAGGTGCGAGTGACGGTCGAGCGCGGCGCGAGAACCTTCGCCAGCGGAGACCGCGTCATGTTCCTGCAGAACGAACGCGGGCTTGGCGTGAAGAACGGCACGCTCGGGACCATCGAACAGGTCAGCGCGCAATCCATGACCGTGCAGACCGACGACGGCCGCTCCGTTCGCTTCGACCTCAAGGACTACAACCGCATCGATCACGGCTATGCGGCGACCATCCACAAGGCTCAGGGTATGACGGTAGATCGCACCCATGTGCTGGCGACGCCCGGCATGGACGCCCATGGCAGCTATGTAGCCTTGTCGCGGCACCGCGACGGCGTGGAGCTGCATTATGGCCGCGACGATTTTGGCAATCGGGACCGGCTCGTCCGCACCTTGTCGCGCGATCGCGCGAAGGATATGGCCTCGGACTACGAACGCGCCGATCCGGCGCAGAGCTATGCCGAGCGGCGTGGGATTACCTTCCGCGAGCGTGTCGCCGAGATCGTGCGCAAGGTCGTGCCCGAGAAGGTACGCAACATGTTCGACGGCCTTCGCTCTCCTGCAGATGTGCCCGGCCCGGATGGCGGATGGAGGCCAAAGCGGGAAACGCCGGAAAGGGAAAGGAGCGGTACGGAAGCCGAGCGGCGCGAAATCGAGGCGCTAGAAAGGAAGGTGGCGGAAGACCCGGAAAAGGAATTGCGTCGCGTGCGTACCCGAGCGCTCGTGCGCCATGCCCGCGCGGTGGATGCGATCTTCGAGGCGCAGGAGATGTGCGGCGAGGCAAGTCCCGAGCAGGTGAAAGAACTACAAAAGGCCCGCCAGGTCTTCGAGGAGGTGCGGCCCTATGGCTCGCATGACGCCGAAGGCGCCTACAAGAAGAACCCGGAACTGGCCCGCGAGGCGGCTGGCGGCCGGGTCAACCGTGCCATCCGCGCGCTCCAGCTTGAGACCGAACTGCGCATCGATCCGAGTCGGCGCGCCGACCGCTTCGTGGAACGCTGGCAGAACCTCGACTACACCAGCCACCGCCAGTATCAGGCCGGCGACATATCCGGCTACAAGGCGACGCGCTCGGCGATGGGCGACATGGCAAAAAGCCTCGAACGCGATCCGCAACTTGAATCCATCCTCGCCAATCGCCAGCGGGAGCTTGGCATCGCGTTCGAATCAGGCCGCCGGCTCGGCCTCGAATTGGCCTTCACCCACGGCATCGACCTCGGCAGAGGCAGGGGAATCGAAATTTGATTCATCCTATTTTCCGCCGTCTGAACGCCATAGTGCGGCGATGTGTAAAATGCGCTTGCGCGCCTGCAACTGCTGTCCTGTCTGCTCTCAGAAGCCGTCAGAAACAGCCAGCAGAAGGCAGCGCGGCCATGCGCGAACCAGACCGTATCGTCCGTTTGAAGACCGTTTTCGCCAGGACCGGGCTGTCCCGGTCTACCATCTATCGCAAGATCGCCGAGGGCACGTTCCCGCCGCAGATCAAGATCAGCGCCAACGGCACCGGCTGGCATGAATCGGACCTTAACCGCTGGATTGCAGATCCTGTCTCGTGGCGTCCGAAACGCGAGTTCGATACGGTTCGGTAAGGTCGGACAGCGCTTCCGACGTCCGATTTTTACTCTCCTGCACGCAGGAGTTGGAGGCTGCATCGAAAAGCCTTTCGATCGATACCGTTGGCAATATAAAGCTTGGTGCAATAAAGCTTGGTGCAATAAAGCTTGGTGCAGCCCGGATGACGCACTACGCGCCGATAACGCCTAAACAACTCGAGTTGAGACGGTGCAAGCTACCAGGGAAGCAGCGTCATGTCGCAAAGCAACTCCACACAGGTCACCCTGTGCAAATGCCAACTCACGCGGCCCGATCCTGATCCCCCCATTATGGTAGAGATCATCGAAGCACCTCTATGAACCATGGCTGACAACGAAGACAATAAGCGGCGCCGGCTCGCCGAGTTTAAGGACGCGTGCCGCTATGGAAAATTCGGAAAAACGAAAGCTTATGAGCTGATCGCGCAGGAGCGGATCAGGGCCTACAAGATGGGAGGCAAGACGCTCATCGATCTCGATAGCATCGATGAATATCATGCCTCGCTGCCACGCGTTGAATCACGGGCTATGCTTTAGGCCGATTTGCGCAGCGGCATGGGAACTCCCTTGCGCAGGCGGTCGAGACGATTGGCCCAATGCTGCATCAGGCGCACGCGTTCGCTCCAATAGGCTGCCCGGTTGTAGATGCCGCGAATCTTGTTCTTGTCGCCCTTGGCAAGCTGGCGCCGCACCACCTCGTCGCGGCGCCGCCTCTTTTTTTCCTCCGTTTCATGGGCGAGCTGAGCTTCCACCACATCGCCATCGAATGCGCCTTCTTCGTTGAGCAAGGTCGAGGCGCTTGAGCGGAAGCCATGCGCGCAGTGGTCGCCACCGGGGCCAGTGTCGTAGCCCATGATCCGCAGGGCCTTGTTGATCGTGTTGTCGGACATAGGCACATCATCGTCGTGGGAGAACAAGTAGCGGCCGCCGCCAGTCAGAGGTCGCAGCTCGGCAAGGATAGCGAACGCTTGGCGGGAGAGCGGCACTTCGTGATCATCACGCATCTTCATTTTCTCGGCGGGGATCAGCCATATGCGGTTCTTCTCGTCAAACTCGGTCCACTCGGCCAGCCGCAACTCGCCGGGCCGCACCATAGTCAAGGCGATCAGCTTGAGCGCGTAGCGCACCAGTCCACCGTTCTTGGCGTCATAGACCTCAATCCGGCGCATCAGGTCGCCCACGTCGTCGGGATCGGTCAGCGCAGGGCGCGGATTACCCTTGGGTGCCTTGGTGAGCGCGTGCTTCAAGTCGCGGGTGGGGTCGCTGCTACAATACGAGGCGCCTACGGCAAATTGGAAGACTCGCGAAGCGGTCGAGCGTAGGCGTCCGACCGTGTAGTACCGTCCACGGGCCTCCGCACGCCGGAATGCAGTCAGCAATTCCGGCGGAGCGATCTCGCATAGCGGTCGGTCGCCGATCTCACGATTGAGCTGAGCGAGATTCCAGCGTTCCCGCTTGATCGTCGACTTGGCCTTGTTCTCCTTTTCGAGCTTCGTGGTCGCCCATTCTTCCCCGACTGCCCGGAAGGTGTGCTTGAGCTTTTCGTCTTCCTGTCGCTTGGCCTCGCGCACTGCGACTGGATCTTGGCCCTGATCGAGCAGTTTTTCTGCGTTGTGGCGCTTTTCGCGCGCGGCCTTGAGTCCGACGCCGGGAAAGGTGCCAAAAGACATATTTTTGCGCTTACCGCCGAAACGGTAGCGGTAGAGCCACAGCTTGGTCCCATTGGGCCGCACCACGACGCTGAGGCCCTGGCCGTCTGCAATCGCGTATTCCTTGTCCGCCGTCGTTGCATTACGGATTTTCGTGTCGCTCAGTTCATCCATGGGAAAGCTCCCCTTGCAATCGGGCGGCCAATTAGTGTACCCGGCTCTTCCAGTGTACCCACAGTGTACCCGGAGACGCCGGATGCCCTTGGACGGTCACGAACCGTACCGGGCGTCAATATATGAGGGAATGCCTAATTTTACGAGGATTTTTGCTAATCGGCGAACGGGCGCGGACGAGAAAGAACGGGGCCGGAAAGGCCGCTGGTGCCCAGGGGCGGAATCGAACCACCGACACTGCGATTTTCAGTCGCATGCTCTACCAACTGAGCTACCTGGGCATGCTGCGCGGCCCAAGGGCCAACGAGCCGGCGGGTTATAGTGGGGCCGGGCGGCCCTGTCCACCCGTCCAAGCCGGTGGAAATGATGGTTTTTCCACCCGTTCTGGCTCCTCCGGCTCGGCAAGCCATTTCGGTCTATCGTAGCCAACTAGCGAAGGTGGGCGATGTAGACTCCTTCCTAGGCTGCGGCGCGCAGCCGCGCGGAGACCGCAAGGGCGAAGATCACTTGAAGCCTTCGCTTTCGAGATTCGCAAGCGTTTCGGCGACGTTGTCGATATTGACGAGCGGCTCGCCCATATCGAACGTTCGGGTGCGTAACACCTTGCGCCTTTGCGGGGCCCCGTTCATTTCTCGCAGGCCCCGCCGCAATGCCTCGTTGACGAGTTCCCTGAATTTCGCATCGCGCTCGCGGCGCAGGCGCTTCAGTTGCGCCGCTACGTCGGCGTCAAGGGTCAACGTCGTCCTCATGCTGAAAGCATACAGGGGTTGATGCTTTGATGGCAATCGCGCGGAGCGTCAGCTTGGAACGTGCGCCGGCGTCCGCCTTCGCACGACGGCGGTCGGCGAAACCGGGCGGCTGGATTTCCTGATTCAATTTTCAAACAGCGCACCAGACGTGCATCCGCGTTCCCGCGGCATGATTTGCCCGAGCTGTGCATCGTCGCGTGTCCCTTCTCGAGAAGAGAGGGCGCAGGGAATGCCGGGTGATGGCCTCACCCATGGCCCGCCTGCAACAAAAAAGCAGGCGGCAGTCACCACAGGTTCAGCCGTATCAACCGGCATTCCCCGCGCAACGGTTTTAACGGCGTATAACGCGCTCTCCCGGTGTCCGGGCTTTGTTAGCCACCGTCGCCCGTGAAGAAAGTCCACGGGCTTGATCCCAGCATCGGGAGATCAGGACCACACGCCTTCGCCGTCCGCATCGGCCGCGTTCGTCGACTGCGCCAACACGTCCATCGCATCCCGCACCCAACGTTCGTGACGATCGCGAAGCGCCCCTCTGGATCAGGCGCGGGATGGCGCGGAACATACACCTGATTTTGGTTTCTGAAAAAGCGAAATATCTTTCGCGGAGGGGCTTGACGGGAATTCGCGGAGCCGACCCGGTCGGGCAAATCAGTTGAAGGAAAATACAATCAGATCAGTGGCTTGATCGCATTCAGCGCCGGCATCCCATCCCGCGTGTTGGCCGCGCAAAAAAAATTCGGCGCGGCTTCGCACCCGGCTTCCGGCGCCTTCTGAATACGACCGAAATGATGCGCGCCTAGCAAAGGGCGCAATAGCATCGGCCCGCCACCCGCCGCGACGCTTTGCCTGCGTCGACAGCACCCTGATCCTGAGATAGCTTGAGCCATATCTGACGTGTCGATTTGAACCGAGATCCGTTTCGAGAGCGCGACAAAATGGAGCGCCGGCTCGCCGCAATCGTTGCTGCCGACATCGTGGGCTATAGCCGTCTGATGGGAGACGACGAACCCGGCACGTTGGCGGCTGTCGGCACCTTGCGCGAGACCGTAATTCTGCCTGCCATCGCCATCCGTAGCGGGCGTCTCGTGAAAAGCATCGGCGATGGCTTCTTGTTCGAATTCGCAAGTGCCGTCCAGGCGATCGAATGTGCGGTCGAGATTCAGCGCCGGCTCGGTGAAATCAACCGCGAGCGAGCCAGACCGCTCGAACTCAGAATCGGCGTCAACGTCGGCGACATCATGATCGAGGATGGCGACGTCTTCGGCGATGGCGTCAATGTCGCCTCTCGCCTGGAAGGCCTGGCCGATCCCGGCGGCGTCTGTCTTTCGCGCGCCGCGCATGATCAGGTACGCGACAAGGTCAGCTTAGATTTTGTGGACCTTGGCGAACGATCGCTAAAGAACATAGCGCGCCCGGTACAAATATTCCGGGTTGCCATGACGCAACCGGCAACGAGCCCGCGCCGCGGCTCCGGCGGCTTCGAAGATACTCGCGCGGTCGCGGTGTTGCCGTTCGATAATCTCAGCAAGGATCCGGGCGAGGAGTACTTCGTTGATGGGCTGACCGAAGACATCATCACTGCGCTGTCCTACTGGCGATGGTTTCCGGTCGTCGCGCGCAACTCGACCTTCGTTTACAAGAACAAGCCGAAGAACGTCACCGCGATCTGCAAGGAACTGGGCGCGGCCTATCTTGTCGAAGGCAGTGCCCGCCGCGCCGGCGACCAGATCCGCATCACGATCCAGCTGATCGAGGCAGCCACCGGCCATCACTTGTACGCCGAACGCTACGACCGCAGCATCACTGACGTGTTTCTGGTCCAGGACGAAATTGCCGAACGCATCTGCGTGTCGATCGAGCCGGAAATCGCCCGCGCCGAAGCGCGCCGTATCGAGCGAAAGCATCCGTCGGACCTCGAGGCCTGGGATCATGCCCTGAAGGCGCTGGCGCTGCAGGAGCGCATGACGCCGGCCGGCCACGCTGAAGCGCGCAGCCAGCTTGCGCAGGCCTTGCAACTCGAACCGACCTCGGCGCGGGCATGGTCCCTGTTGTCGCTCTGTCACTATCACGAGGGAATCCTTGGCTGGGCCGAAGATCGCGGCCGCGCCCTGCAATTGTCGCTCGATGCCGCCGAACAGGCGCTGGCGCACGACGACCGCGAGTGGCTTGCGCATGGTCTCTGGGGCATGGGCCGGCTTTGGACGCAGCGCGATTTTTCTTCGGCGCTGGAGGGCGTGGAGCAGGCCGTGGCGCTCAATCCAAGTGCGCCGCTCGCGCGTCACTTCCTTGCTTGCGTGCTGGAATTCTCGGGGCGGCCCAAAGAGGCGTTGCCGCATCTCGAAACGGTGCTGCGGCTTGACCCGCACTACCGCTTCCGCTCGCTGGCTCTGGCCGACCAAAGTCTCTGTCATTTCCTGCTCGGCGATATCGACGAGGCGATCGCAACGGCGGAGAAAGCCGTTCGTGCCCATGTCGGCAACGTACGGGCCCGGCAGCGGCTGGTCGCGGCGCTGAGCGCGAGAGGATTGGAAGACAGGGCCCGTGCCGCCGCGGCAGAACTCGCCAAAATGCAACCGACTTTCAATGTCGGCTACATCGACGATACCTATCCTTTCATGTTGCCGGATCAGCGCGCCCGTTTCGTAGATGCGCTCCGTGCAGTGGGTCTCCTCAAGGGGTGAATTTCCGGGAGGGTCTAGACCACCGCCGCTCGGCCGCGAATTTCAGTCCGCCCTAGGCAATGTTAGCGGCTTTGCTTGCCCAGCACGAGATCGACCGTGTGTGCGGCAATCTTCCTCAGCTCGGCCTCATCGCCGAAGGCGCGCTCGAGCACGGCCAATCCGCGCGTCACGGTGACGATGTGGTGTGCGGCGATCTCGGGCTCTCCCTTGAACTCGCCTCGCGCGACACGCTCCGACAAGGCTTCCTGAACGAGAGCGGTGATGCGAGCGATCAGATCCGCGAAGGCCTGCCGCGCGTTCTCATCCAGCCCTTCATCGCGAAACGAAATCGTCGAACGTGGCCACCCCCTCGTCAACGTCGTCGCAGAGGCGGCTGTCGACTGCCGATTGTGCGTCGTGATCGAAGAGTTCTATCAAGAATAGCGGACCATCGGCGATATCGGCTTTCGAAACCTCAAGCATGCGAATCTCGTAATTCCCGATTTGCGCAAGCGAAACTATTCTCGCTTCGTCTTCCGGAATGCACAGGAGCTTGATGTAGGCTCGCGTAATTCGCAATTTGCTGAATGGGTTGTCGGATGTCTTGCCCACGGTCGAGCCTCGGAGCTTCTCTATTCGGAACTGTGAATACCGGTTGCCTCGGCCGGCGTGCACTTCACTGGGCGACGACTGTCGGCGATGGCTGTCAGAGACTGAACGGCTGGCCGGGGGCGCCTGGATTTAGGAGACGGCGCCTGTGAAAGCCTGGTGTGCTGCCGGCGGCACCACTACCTGGGTTGATCACCATTGTCGGAATACTCGACGAATTTTTTGTAGGTCCAACGTCGTCCACTGCGTCGCCGCCATACCGTTCCCCAAACGAGTCGACCCGAGATCGACCGCCTTGGGACGATGACAGTCCAAAGGTGCCACGCATAAGCCCACGTCGGTCCTGAACGTGAACCGGCTGATTGTTCAATCTCGCCGCTCTTAGCCATTATTGAGTAGCCTCAGTCATCGGTACGAGGTTTGGCGGCGGGCGGCACCCGTCATGAGAAGAACTTCAAGAGATTTCAGCGCGCCAGGCTCGCCATCATGACGCCCTAGATGGGAGCTCTCACCTTACGCTGCGCTGGACAGGGAATTAACATTTCGAAATGGAATTGCCGATCGATCTCGCGGGCTCGCTATTGCATGAAACGGACGAGCGTGGCTGTGCCCCAGCCGCCTTCCTAGCCGAGCACGAGATCAACCGTGTGTGCGGCAATCTTCCTCAACTGGACCTCATCGCCGAAGGCGCGTTCGAGCACGGCCAATCCGCGCGTCACGGTGACGATGTGGTGTGCGGCGATCTCGGGGTCTCCGTTGAACTCGCCTCGCTCGGCGCCCTCCGACAAGGCGTCCTGAACGAGAGCGGTGATGCGAGCGATCAGATCCGCGAAGGCCTGGCGCGCGTTCTCGTCCAGCCCTTCACCTTCGGCCGAGCCCAGCTCCATCAGTCCCCGCGTGGTGGGACATCCGCGGGGCGGCGAGCCGGAACGGAAGTTCTTGATGGTCAGATCGAAAAACGCGGTGAGGCGCTTTCGCAAGGTCCCCGCGCCGAGCACCTTTTGCAGAGAGCTTAGATATTCGCTCGCATAGCGCTCATAGGCGCAGAGAAACAGCGCTTCCTTGCTGCCAAAGGCATTGTAGAGACTGCCGCGCTGGACGCCCGCGTCGCGCGCGATGTCCGAAAGCGACGTGCCACGCACCCCCTTGCGCCAGAATTGATCGAACGCGATGCGCAGGACGTCGTCGTGGTCAAACTCTCGCGGCCTCACGTTTCTCTCCTCTGCGCCAATTTCGGGTGAGCGGAGCCTCTCCAAATCGATCTCTCACCACCTTCGCGGAAACAGCCCCTCACCCCCAACCCTCTCCCCGCGAACAGCGGGGCGAGGGAGCAGACCGAGCCCGGCGGCTTCAACTCACGCTGAATTCCATCACGTGCCAACGCGCGCCAAAAGGTATTTGACACGACGTCAAGAATGTGGTTTTCATTTTCGACATCGTGTCAAAAACCAAACAGGGGTTGATAGCTCATTTCGTCAATGGGGTGAACCGCCCGTGCGGGAGCCGCCTTCCTTGCTGCGTCGTAGGCGCTCTCTCCCCCTCATCCTGAGGAGCCGCGTAGCGGCGTCTCGAAGGATGGGGCCACACTGGGGGCCTCATGGTTCTCCCGGCAATGCGAAGCATCGTCCGGAGACGGCGCATTCGCGCCTCCTCACCAGGAGGGTTTTGACGCAGTAGGTCAGGACAGAATGCAAGAGGATTCGCGATGCCTCTGATTCACATCTCGCTGCGCGCCGGAAAGCCGGAGGCCTACCGGCAGGCGATTTTCGACGGGCTCTACCGCGCGATGCGCGAAACGCTCAACGTGCCCGAAGACGACCAGTTCATGACCATCAGCGAGCATGCGGCTGCGAACTTCCGCACCGGTGACGGCTACGGCATCGCCCGGAGCGCCGATGTCGTCTACATCCGGATCACCGTGTTCAACTCGCGCACCCCGGAGCAAAAGAAGGCGCTGTTCCGCCGGATTGCGGAGCTGCTCGGCGAAAGCCCCGGCATCCGTCCGGAGGACGTGTTCGTGAACGTTCTCGACGCAGCGAAAGAGAATTGGTCCGTCGGCCACGGCCTCGCGCAATTCGCTTGATGTGATGTGCGTGGGATGTCGATGCAACATCAACGCGCGGCCTCCGCGTTGCGTACGCACTACCCCAGCTCGAACGTCGTAACCCCGAACACCCGCTCCAGCCGCAACGGCGGTATCGCGCCGGTATACATGCGCGCGGTCTCAAACACCGGCGCAAGGCCAAGGCTCTTCGCCAGCGCGATCGCGTCGCGGTTGGGGGCGGGAACGTCGAGGAAGATCTCGCCGCCGCCGATGGCTGCGAGCAGGGCCGACAGCACCGCTTCCGCAGCGGCGCGATCGTCGGCGACCAGCGGGCCGATCTTGAATCCCTGCCGGCATGGACGGATCACGCCCCAGGCGGCAAGCTCGCCATCGCGCAGGAGCGCGCGACCGATATGCCCCGGCGCGCCGATCCAGGCGCGCAGCAACGCGGGCCGCGGCGCCGGAAAGGTGGTCGCGTCGCTGGCTTCCACCATCGCCAACGGAATTTCGCCGAGCGCGATGACACCGGAGCGCGGCGCATCCACTGCCGCGACTGTGCCGCCGTAGCGGACATTGGCGTAGGCGAGCTCGAAGCCGGACTTCTTGTAATTCTCCTGCTGCGCCACCACGCCATCGAGCCCGATCACGCGCGCTTTCGCATGCGCGATGGCCGCGTGCCAGATGCGCAGGCCAAGCCCTCGGCCGCGCAAATCCTTGCGCACGATATAGAAGCCGAGGAAGGCGAAGTTTTCACCGTAATTCACGCAGGAGACGGTGGCCGCCGCCTCGCCGTCGAACTCGCCGATGAAAAAACCTTGCGGATCGACGGCTCCGAAGCACGCCGCGTCGGCAAGGCCGGGATTCCAGCCCTCAGCCGCCGCCCAGTCGACGGCGATCGCGATTTCGTCCGGCCGCATGTTGCGGATCCGCAGGCTACTTGCGGCAGGCGATCGTTGAAGGGGATTCATCAGCCGACCCTGGGGCGCTTATTCAATCATCTCGGCCGCCGCTCGCGGACGGGCGCAGCCTCGCTACTCCGGATGGACTAGTCAACAAGCCCCGGTGAAAAGACGCAATTCCACCAGCTTCGCCACGATCATGTTGAGGGACAGTGCCCTTGGGACGATGGCTCAACGCTAATTGGGGAAGGATTCAACGAGTTCGGGCATGTTGGGGAACCAAGCAGTACATCCACCATCTTGAAGACATCCGGGAATTGACGGGTCGGAATACGCTCTCGCCCCACTGCGTATGGCCCGACGATCCGTGGGCTGGTGGCAAGGCCACCGGCCCACGGCGTGTGAAGTCAGCAAAGGAGTGAGTACCAATGAAAGTCCAGAACGCAGCGGCGAGGCCCTTCGATGTCAGTCAGATCGAGGGTGATATAAGGGAGGCGGTTCAGTACAGACCGCCGCACATCCAGCCGATCGAGCCGCCGCCGCGGGCTCCGACGCCGACGCCGGCGGTTCCGGAATATGTCAGCCATCGCGAGGACGTGACCGAGATCGGCAAGCTCTCGGCCGAGGCCATTATCAGGGAATACGAGGTCACGGCCAAGGAGATCGAAGCGATGGGCGAAATGGTGCGAGACATGGTGAAGCGCTGCGAGCAACTCGCCGCGTCCGCCTCCTCCACGCTGAAGGAAATCGCGGCCACGGCGTCGCAATATCGCAAGGAAGGCAAGCGCGTCTTCAACGAAATCGAATCCTGCTCCAGTGCGACGGACGAGGTCCGCCGGCTGTGCGAGTCCTTCCGCGACAAGATCGAAACCAAAGCCGCCGAGAAGGCGTGATCGATGTACCGGGCGGTGCCCTACCTGTTGGTCGCGGCGCCACCCGTCATCGTGCTGCTCTCCGTCCTGATTAGCGGCTGCACGATGACAAGGAATGCCGATGATCCCTTGGATCGGGCGCAATTCTATTCCGACCCGAACAGAGGGACCGGCAGAGAGCTGATCAGGGAGCTCGATCGGCGCGCGGCGCGCCAAGAGCTGCGGCGCATCGTTGGGGAGGCACAGCGATGATCTGTGAGTCCTGTCGGCGCGATGTCGACTACGTCAGGAGTTCGTTCTGGCACGGCGAGGCCCGGATTTGCCGGGAGTGCTTCGCGCAATGGTGCGACCCGGACAACGATCTGGCCGCCTCCACGGAGGCCGCGGGCATCGGAAACTACGTCCGCCTCCGGCACGGCCTTCCGCCGCTCGCCGCGGCCCTGGCCATCCTGTTGCTGGCCGGCATACCCTCGGCCTACGCCTCCCGCCACTGCCTTGACTACGCCGAAGCGGCAAGGACGTGGCCGACGCGCATGCTGGCGAAAGACGCCGACGGGTGCTGGACCTATGACCATCATCCGCCGCGCGCCGAGGTGCCCAATTCGGTGCCGGAAACCATCATGCCGCGCCGCGAGCCGGCGCTGATGGACCGCTGGAACGATACGGAGCTGCTTCAGGTCGAACTGCGCGAGCTCGAGCCCGAAAATGTTTCACCGTCGGAGCCACAGCCGGAACCGTTCGCGAACGCGGTCCAACTCGCGCTCTTCGTCTCGCTCGTGCTTGCGACCGTATCCGTGGTCGAGGTCGCAACGCTGCGGCGCGGAACCGGCGCTCGGCGTTCCCGGTGGCCCGACCGAAAATCCCATTGATGCTGCCGGCAGGCTAACGCGCGATGACCTGAGGATAAATCGTCATCGCGCCTTACCTTCTTCTTTGGGCATGATCTTTTCGGAAAACCGCTTCACACCCCGCATCAAGTGCGGGGCAGGCTTTTTCCGGATCATGCCTTAGCCGCCCGTGCCGTCGGGAATCAAGACGGGAAGATCGCCCGCCGGGTCACATGATCGATCGAACAGGTGGTTGTTCAGCGCCCAGATCGCCGCTTGGGTGCGATTGTTCGCGCCGATCTTTCTGAAGATGGCCTTCACATGAGCCTTCACGGTCGGCTCCGCGATGTTGAAAAATCGCGCGACATGCTTGTTGGAATTCTCCCGAACGATGCGTTGGAGGATCGCGATCCCCGCGTGGACAACTTGTTTGTCAGCGGCTCCTGCGGTTCCTCCGCGGTTTCCCAGGCAATCTCGTGAGCCAGCGGCGGCGCCAGCCGCTCTTCGGCCTTCGGGCGAATTTCGAGGGGCCAGAGCCGGGCGTCATCAGGATCAGCTTTCCGTTGACCACCGCCTGCAGCGTGCTGACGAGATCGTCCGGGCTGACTGAATTGAAGATGGCTGCGTTCGCTCCATCGTCCAGCGCGCTGGCGAGGGAGCGAGGATTGCTTTCATCGGCAACGGCTACGATGAAAGCGAGCGGATATTGGCTCCTGATCTTGCTGCAAATCACGGCGCGAACTGCGCCCACTCCGACGATGAACAGAATTGGCCTGTCGTTGGGGACTTCCGCGAGATCTTCCAGATCAATGGCGCAACCCTGCGGACGGAAACGCGTTTTCGAAAGTATCAGCCGCAGGCCTTCGCGGAAGAGACCGTCGCTCTGCAGGATATACGTGGGTACTGGCGAGTCGCCGGTCATAATTTTGCCAGCCGGCTCCGATAGCGATTTCACGCGTTCTTCAGCAGCCTGTAAATATTGCACTATAAAATACAGCCTGTGGAATAACTTAGGGTAATTCGGCCGGGAACCGGAAAATAATCCTGTCCCAAATTGCTGATCCGGATGGACACCTTGGCCAAAAGCGCGGGTGCTCGATCGAGCCCAGATCGAGGCAATTTTGCGGAAAACAGCTGTGAAGTTTGCAGCTTGGTCACGGGCACGTGCTCCCCGAAACGATCGCTCGCGGGCAGGCCGCGCCGGATGGGAACTCGGCATGTCTCATAAGTACTAGTCCGAATTTCCCCGCAAAAAACGCCGGTCCAGACCCATGAAAACCGTGAAATTCAGTCCGAGCCGCGCTTTTGGCGCCGAGTTCGCGACGCTTTGACCTCATCGATGGGTCGCGCAAAGCCTTAAGCGGACGCATCGAAGCTCAATTTTGCTGAGGCTTGCCTCAGCTATATTTGCTTGCCGATGCCGCGGCAACGATGGCAGTTGGAGCGGCAATATCAACCGGCCCGACGCTCCGCTGACCGTGTGCAAGAGGCTGGCTTAAGAGGTGGTCTTGGCCCTCACGCTCTATGACAAGATCTGGAACGACCATGTCGTGCACGAGGAGGCGGACGGCACCTGCCTGCTCTATGTCGACCGCCACCTCGTGGATGAAGTCGACAGTCCGCAGGCCTTCGCCGCGCTCCGCCAGTCCGGCCTGCCTGTCAAAGCTCCGGAAAGGACGCTTCTGGTCGTCGACCACAACGTGCCGACCACCGACCGCGAGCGAAGCCCAATCCGGATCCTGAAAGCGCGGCGCAGATCGCCTATTTCGCCGAGAACGCCGTGCTGTTCGACCTCGAACATGACGACGAATTCGATGTCCGAGACAGGGCATCTGTCACGTCGTCGGCCCCGAGCAGGGATTTACGCTGCCGGGAACGATGATCGTTTGCGGCGACAGCCACACGACCACCCACGGCGCCTTTGGCGCGCTGGCTCTACGGCATCGGCACGACCGATGTCGAGCGCGTTCTTGCCACCCAGACGCTGATCCAGCGCAAGTCGAGCAACATGCGCGTGTGGTCGTCGAGGGCAAGTTGCCGACCACACATCAGCGCAAAAGACATCATCCTTTCCGTCATCGGCGAGATCGGTGCTGCCGGAGGCATCGGTCATGCGATCGAATTTACGGGCGAGGCGATCCCCGCACCCTGTCGATGGAGGGCCGCATGACGGTCTGCAACATGGCGGTGGAGGCAGGCGCGCGCCCACCGGCATTATGGCTCCGGACGAAAAGACCTACCAATATTTGAAAGACCGGCCGAAATCTCCCAGGGGCGAGATGTGGGACGACGCCATGCGCTACTGGGAAACGCTGTGCTCGGACGCGTGCGGCCGAATTCGACCGCGAAGTCAGGCTGGACGTCAGTTCGCTTCCGCCGCTCGTCACCTGGGGCACCAATCCGGAGCAGGCGACCTCGATCACCGGCCGTATTCCGAGGCCCGCCGAGATCGCCAACGACAGCAGGCGGGCGGCGGCTGAGCGCTCGCTCGCCTATATGGGGCTGCAGGGCGGCGAGAAGATCGTCGATATCGCGCTAGACAGGGTTTTCATTGGCTCCTGCGCCAACTGCGCGGATCGAAGATTTGCGCGAGGTTGCGCGTATCGCGGATGGCAGGACGGTCAACCCGGCGCGTCCAGGCGATGGTCGTCCCGGTTCCGGTCTGGTGAAGCAGCAGGCCGAGGCGGAGGGCCTGCATGCGATATTCCGCAAGGCCGGCTTCGACTGGCGCGAACCGGGCTGCTCGATGTGCCTTGCGATGTATTCCGACAAGCTCATGCCCGGCGAACGCTGCGCCTTGACCTCGAGCCGCAATTTCGAGGGCCGCCAGGGCTACAAGGCCGGCACCCATCTGGTGTCGCCGGCCATGGCGGCCGCCGCCGCGATTGCCGGGAGATTTGTCGACGTGCGGCAGTGGCCGCTCGCGCGGCCCTTCGTCACAAACGGCTATATCCCCTCACCCTGAGGAGCTTGCGCGAGCAAGCGTCTCGAAGGATGAGGCCACTGTCGGGCCTCATGGTTCGAGACGGCCCTGACGCGCCTCCTCACCATGAGGTTTTGACGCAGTGGGGCTA
>CAWJYQ010000005.1:0-118417 GCA_963847045.1 uncultured Alphaproteobacteria bacterium
AATCAAATTAAAGACGTCGGCCTCCGTCACCCCGATAGGTATATCAGCTTTCTCGGCACTCTTTTCCTATTCGTTGCCCTGGCCAGCCTCTGCACCGTCATACCCGGCTACGAGCCGCCGACGGGGTCGCTTTCGACCACTGCAGCACTTGCGCTGTGCGTTTTGGTGGCTGTCCCGTATTTCGGCATCCGGGAGCAGGGGCTTGGCGGCTACCTCAAGTCTTACGTTGAGCCGACGGTTATCATGCTGCCGTTCAACATCATCAGCGAAATTTCACGCACGCTGGCCCTGGCGGTTCGCTTGTTCGGCAACATGATGAGCGGGACGATGATTCTCGCGATCTTGCTGACCATCACCCCCTTCATCTTCCCGATCGCCATGAGCGTGCTCGGTCTGCTCACCGGCATGGTGCAGGCTTACATCTTCAGCATCCTGGCCGCAGTTTACATCGCGTCCGCCACGCGCGTCCGCAAGCCTAAGTCTGAACCCGACGCGAAACGTTGAAACACTAAGAACCCCGGCTCAAGAGGAAATACTAATGGATAGCATAACGCTCATCGCGATAGCTTCAATCATCACCGCCGGCCTGACGATTGCCCTGGGGAGTATCGGACCTGCACTCGGCGAAGGGCGTGCAGTCGCCACGGCATTGAGTTCGCTCGCGCAGCAACCCGATTCCGCAACGACGATCACACGTACGTTGTTCGTGGGCCTGGCAATGATCGAGTCCATTGCGATCTACTGCTTCGTGGTCTCGATGATTCTCATTTTCGCCAACCCGTTCTGGAATCATATCATCGCCCAGGCTGCGGGAAAGTAGCCCATGCTCATCGATTGGTTCACCGTCGGTGCGCAAGCGATCAACTTCATCGTCCTGGTGTGGTTGCTGAAGCGCTTTCTCTATAAGCCGATCCTCGATGCCGTCGATGCGCGGGAGAAGCGGGTCGCTGCGGAACTTGCGGATGCCGATGCGAGAAAGGCCGAAGCCGAAAAGGAGCGCGACGAGTTCCAGCACAAGAACGAAGAGTTCGACCAGCAGCGCGCCGCGCTCCTGAGCAAGGCTACGGAGGAGGCGAAAACAGAACGCCAGCGGCTCCTTGGTGAAGCGCGGCAGGCGGCCGACGCCCTGAGCGCGAAGCGACAGGAAACGCTGAGAAGCGACGCGCGCAATCTAAGCGAAGCTATCAGTCGCCGGACCCGGCAGGAAGTTTTTGCCATCGCGCGCAAGGTGCTGACGGATCTCGCCGCGACGAGTCTGGAGGAACGCCTTGCCGAAGTGTTCACGCGCCGCTTGCGGGAGATGGACGGCAAGGCGAAGGCCGGCCTCGCCGAGGTCCTTAAGTCCGCGTCGGATCCCGCGGTGGTGCGCAGCGCGTTCGACCTGCCCGCGGAGCAACGCACGGCGATACAAGATGCGCTCAACGAAAGCTTCTCGGCCAGCATCCTCGTCCGCTTCGAGACCGCGCCGGACGTGGTCAGCGGAATCGAACTCACCGCCAATGGGCAAAAAGTGGCTTGGAGCATCGCAGATTACCTCGCGTCGCTGGAAAAGGGCGTCGAGGAACTTCTGAAGGAGAAGGACAAACCTGAGGCCAAGCCAGACGCCAAAGCTGAACCCAAACCTGCAGCCAAAGCGGAGACCAAGCCTGAAGTCAAAGTCGCGCCTAAACGTGAAGAACCCAAGCCGGGAACAAAGTGCCCATGACCACTGCGCCTGAGAGCTTGCAGAGTGTCTTCGACCGCGCGTTTGCTGGAATAAGCCAGGTGCGGGAGGCATTCACTCCGCGACTGTTGCCCCGGGAGGTGGGTACGATTATCAGCGTCGCTACCGGCACCGCCAAGGTCTCCGGCCTTCCCAGCGTAGGCTTCGAGGAGTTGGTCAGGTTTCCCGGCGATGTGCTCGGCATTGCCTTCAACGTGGACGAGGACGAGATCGGCGTCGTTCTGCTCGGGGAATACTGGCATCTGCACGCCGGCGATGAGGTCGAGCGCACGGGCCGGGTCATGGATGTGTTCGTCGGCGACGAGTTGCTGGGACGCGTCATTGACCCGCTCGGTCGGCCGCTGGATGGCAAGGGGCCGGTGGCTACGAGCAAGCGCCTGCCGATCGAACGCCCGGCCGCTGCTATCATGGACCGCGCGCCGGTCACCGTACCGCTCCAGACCGGACTGACGGTTATCGATGCGCTCATTCCTATCGGCCGGGGTCAGCGCGAGCTCATTCTCGGTGACCGGCAGACGGGAAAAACCGCCATTGCGGTCGACACGATCCTCAACCAACGAGGTGAGAATGTCGTGTGCGTCTATTGTGCCATCGGGCAGCGCGCATCCGCCGTGGCAAAGACCATCGCCGTCTTGCGGGAGAAGGGCGCGATGGATTACACCATCGTTGTCGTGACCGAGGGTAACGACCCGCCCGGTCTTGCCTACATCGCTCCTTACGCCGCGACCAGCATCGCGGAGCATTTCATGGAAGCGGGTCGCGATGTGCTGATTGTTTACGACGACCTCACGCAGCACGCCCGTGCCTATCGCGAGCTTTCCCTGCTGCTTCGCCGGCCGCCCGGTCGCGAAGCCTTTCCCGGCGACATCTTCTACATCCACTCGCGCCTGCTCGAACGCGCTACCCGTCTGCGTTCGGAGCTCGGCGGCGGCTCGCTGACAGCGCTCCCCATCATCGAGACCGAGGCGCAGAACATTTCTGCCTACATTCCAACCAACCTCATCTCCATCACGGACGGGCAGATCTACCTATCGCCGTCGCTGTTCGAATTGGGGGTTCTGCCCGCGGTGGATGTCGGCAGATCCGTCTCGCGCGTAGGCGGCAAGGCGCAACGGGCGGCTTATCGCGCGGTGGCTGGTGACCTCAAACTCGCCTATGCGCAGTTCGAGGAACTCGAGACCTTTGCCAGGTTCGGCGCCCGCCTGGAGGAAGACACCCGCAAGATCATCGAACATGGACAGCGAATCCGCGCCTGCCTGAAACAGTCGGAATTGGCTCCCGTATCCGTGCCTGGACAAATCGCCGTCCTGCTGGCGTTGACCGCGGAACTCTTCGACTCCGTGCCGATCGACCAGATGAAGGATGCCGAGCACGCCGTGCAAGAAGCGGCGGCGAACTTCCTGGCGGAATTGGCCGCGCGATTCAATACTCCCGATACATTGAGCGACGAGGATCGGGCAACAATTGTCCGGATTGCCCGTAATGCGCTCATGCGCTTTCAGTCCCGGCCGGATTCCAGCCTCAAGGCCAAGGCCGCGTCTGAAGCCGGAGCGCACGCGAAAACCGAGACCGTGCCTCAACGTGAATCCAAGCCGGAGGCCCATATGGGGGCCGAACCGCAACCCAAGCCAGCACCCAAGGAGCAGTCTTGAGCGACACCACAGCGAGCCTGCGGCGCAAGATCGAGAGTGCCGGCGATCTGCAATCCGTCGTTCGCACGATGAAGGCCATGGCTGCTTCAAACATAAGCCAATACGAGGAGGCCGTACGCGCATTGGGCGATTACTATCGCAGCGTGGAGCTGGGATTGAGCGTCTGTTTCAGGAAAGGCGTGCCGACCGCGCCGGTCGTGGAGGGCATAGTACGACCCGTTCCGAGGTTCCTCGGCGCGGTCGTGTTCGGTTCGGATCAGGGGCTGGTGGGCCAGTTTAACGACGTGGTGGCCGATTATGCCGTGAAGAGCCTCGCCGCTATGCCCGCCAAACATCGGGTCTGGGCCGTCGGCGAGCGCACCCATGCGCGTCTGGCGGACGCGGGCCTGCCGCTAATGGGCCTGTTTAGTGTACCGAACTCCGTCAAGGGTATTACCCCGCTCGTCGGGCAGATCCTTGTGGAATGCGAGGCGCGCCATGGCGAGGGTGAAGTCACCGAACTTCACCTCTTCTACAACCGCCCGACCTCCCGGGTGGCCTATGGGCCGGTCAGTCAGCGCCTGCTGCCGCTGGACGAAAGTTGGCGACTGAAGCTGGCCGGACTTCCCTGGCCGACGGGAAACTTGCCCGAAGTGATGGGGGAAACCACCGCCACCTTGCGGGCGCTCATCCGTGAATATCTTTTCATTTCTCTCTTCCGCGCATGCGCCGAATCCCTATCGAGCGAAAACGCAAGTCGACTGGCGGCGATGCAACGTGCTGACAAAAACATCGATGAATTGCTGGAAGACCTCAATGGGGCATTTCATCGTCTGCGCCAGAGCGGGATCGATGAGGAATTGTTCGACGTCATCTCCGGCTTCGAAGCGCTGAGCGTAGAGCAGAAATGATACGCATTGGCAGTACGAGAGGTCGTGGCCGGCTGGAGTTCAAGGTCGGTGACGGAACGCAACTCATTCGGCAAGCGATGCGGAAAGGGTAGAGATGAAAATACACTCAAAGGATTTTCGCGTGCGGGAAGGAAATGAGGTTAATCTCAAAAGATGGCCGACAACCGTGAAAGCCGTGTACAAGTCGAAGGAGCAGTATCAAAAGCTGCTGGCAGAACACGTCGCGCGATTGAGCTCGCAACAGCAGCTTCTCTATGCATCCAACCGCCATGCCGTCCTGCTGATCTTTCAGGCGATGGACGCCGCCGGAAAAGATGGCGCCATCCGGCACGTGATGTCCGGCGTCAATCCGCAGGGTTGTCAGGTATTTAGCTTCAAACATCCGAGTGCGGAGGAGCTGGAGCACGATTTTTTGTGGCGCACTACGCGCGATCTGCCCGAGCGCGGGCGGATCGGTATCTTCAATCGATCTTATTACGAGGAGGTGCTGATCGCCCGCGTTCATCCGGAGATTCTCCGTAGCGAGGGGCTCCCGGACAGCTCGATCTCCGAGCGGGCGGTTTGGCGCAACCGGTATCGTTCGATCGTGGACTTGGAGAGACATCTCCACGCAAACGGTACCCGCATCATCAAGTTCTTCCTGAACCTCTCGAAGGAAGAGCAACGAAGGCGCTTTCTCGAACGCATCGATGCGCCGGAAAAGAACTGGAAATTCAGCTCCGCGGATATCGCGGAGAGGAAATTTTGGAATGACTACATGACGGCGTATGAGCAATGCCTCGGCGCCACAAGCACAAGCGACGCTCCCTGGTATGTCGTTCCCGCCGACGACAAAGAGAACGCCCGATTGATCGTATCTCAAGTCGTCCTTGATACGTTCGAAGGACTCGAAATGAGCTACCCCAAATCGAGCGCAAAGCGCCGAAAGGAATTGCAGGTGATCCGCGAGCGGCTGGCGAAGTGAGACGTTGAGAGTCTTGCGCGCGAAGGTTCTAACTTCTGGCGGTTCAGCATGTCGCCGCAGACACGTCGTCGGTTAGCGAACGAATACGGAGTGGCGGAATGGAGCGCATCGAAAACAGGACGTTCGACGAGATCAAGCCAGGAGACACAGCGAGTCTTGTCCGGACGCTCACCCACAAGGACATCGAGCTGTTCGCGGTCATGTCGGGGGACATCAATCCGACCCATCTGGACGACGCGTTCGCCAAGAGCGACATGTTCCACAAGGTCGTGGCGCATGGCATGTGGAGCGGCGCGCTGATCTCTACGGTGCTGGGAACGCAGCTCCCCGGGCCGGGGACCGTCTATGTTGACCAGTCTCTGCACTTCCAGGGATCCATTGGCCTGGGTGACACGATCACCGTCACGGTGAAGGTGAGGGACAAGAGCGAACAAACGCACCGGGTTATTTTCGATTGCCGGGCCGTCAATCAAAAAGCGGAGGAGGTCGTTACAGGCACCGCAGATGTCATCGCCCCGACCGAGAAGATCTCCCGGCCCCGCGTGGTTCTTCCCGAAGTCGAGCTGCGGCGGAAGGGGCGACGCTATGAACTCTTGCTCAAGATGACCCACGGTCTGGACCCGATCCGTACCGCGGTTGTCCACCCGGTCGACACGCCATCGCTGCTTGGCGCCGTGGAAGCCGCCCGCATCAATCTCATCACGCCGGTGCTGGTTGGGCCGGAGCCCAGGATTCGTGCCGCCGCCGCGCTGGCTCAGCTCGATTTGGCGCCATACGAAATCGTATCGACGGAGCATAGCGAGGCGGCCGCGGCTCAGGCCGTCGCCATGGCCCGTGCGGGCAAGGTCGAAGCGCTGATGAAAGGTGCCCTCCATACGGATGAACTTATGCATGCTGTCGTCGACGAAGAACGCGGGCTGCGGACCGCGCGGCGGATCAGCCACGTCTTTGCGATCGACGCGCCCGAGTATCCGAGGCCGCTCTTCATCACCGACGCCGCGATCAACGTCTACCCCACGCTGCCGGACAAGCGGGACATTATCCAGAACGCGATCGATCTCGCCCATGCTCTGGGGATACTGGTGCCGCGCGTGGCAATCCTGTCCGCGATCGAGATCGTCACGGAAAAAATCAAGTCCACCCTCGATGCCGGGGCACTCTGCAAGATGGCTGATCGAGGCCAGATCACCGGCGGCATTCTCGATGGCCCGCTCGCCTTCGACAATGCGGTCTCAGCGGAGTCGGCCAAGACCAAAGGCATCACCTCGCCGGTCGCCGGCCGCGCCGATATTTTCGTGGTGCCGGATCTTGAGGCCGGCAACATGCTGGCGAAGCAACTCGAGTACCTCGCGGAGGCACAGATGGCCGGCATTGTGCTCGGCGCGCGCGTGCCGATCATTCTCACCAGCCGCTCCGACGGGACGCTGGCAAGATTGGGGTCCTGCGCGATCGCGCTATTGTTGGCGCGTCACAAGGGAGCAAAACCGTGAGCGACACGATCCTTGTGCTGAATGCCGGCTCGTCGAGCCTCAAGTTCTCGGTGTTCCCGGGACACGAAAGTCCGAGCCGGGAGGGCATCATTTGCGAAGGTGAGTGCGAGGGCATAGGCCATCGCGTTCATTTCTTGGCGAAAGACCCTGCCGGAGGGTCGCTGGTCGATGAGTATCTGGCGGAAGGCACCAACCATGAAGGCTCGCTGGCCGCGTTGCTGCGCTGGCTGGAAGTCCGCTATCCTGACAATCAACTGGTCGCGGCGGGCCATCGGGTGGTACATGGCGGGTCGCTTTATATTGCGCCAGTCCCGATCGATGCCACGGTGACCGCCGAGCTGCGCCGCCTCATTCCACTGGCACCACTCCATCAACCCCACAACCTTGCCGCCATCGACGCGCTCTCGAAACTTCACCCCTCATTGCCGCAGATCGCGTGCTTCGACACAGCTTTTCACCATACGCAGCCTGAGGTCGCCACCGCGTTCGCGCTGCCGCGCCGGCTGACCGCCGAGGGCATCCAGCGGTACGGGTTTCACGGCCTTTCCTATGAATATATCGCGAGCGTTCTGCCCGACATCCTCGGTGCAGTAGCCGACGACGGCCGCGTTGTCGTGGCCCATCTCGGCAGCGGCGCAAGCCTGTGCGCGATCCATCAGCGCAAGAGCGTGGCAACGACCATGGGCTTTACAGCTCTCGATGGCCTGATGATGAGTCGCCGGTGCGGCAACCTCGACCCAGGTGTCGTTCTCTACCTGATGCAAGAGAAGGGCATGACGGCGACCGAGGTGAGCAATCTGCTCTATAACGAGTTTGGACTGTTTGGTGTTTCCGGCATCAGTGACGACATGCGGACCCTGCTGGCCAGCAACAATCCGGCGGCGAAGGAAGCCGTCGCACTGTTTGTGTACCGTATCGGCCGCGAATTGGGTTCCATGGTCGCCGCCCTTGGCGGGATCGACGCTTTGGTCTTCACCGCGGGAATCGGGGAGCACGCTGGTGAAATTCGGCGCCGGGTTTGCGAGGACGCCGCATGGCTCGGCGTGGACCTGGATCAAAGCGCAAATCTAGCCGGTGGGGCAATGATCACGCGCGCAGGCAGCCGCACCTCCGCCTGGATGATTCCGACAGATGAAGATCTGATGATTGCCCGTCATACATGGACGCTGTTGAACCCAGAGGCTACGCGTCTCGATCCTCATTGAAACAACGGAAGTGAAAAAGCCAATGACCAAGCCCGAAAATCCATCGCTCCTGAGTGTCCCGGCATTCTGGCCGATGGCGATGGCAGCAGCGATGCTCAAGGAGGGTACCGAGCTCTATGCTAAGAATTTCAAATTCGTCGAGGAAGAGATCAAAATTCATGGCGAGCTGAGGCCTAAACTGGCGACGCCGAACCAGGTGCGCCTCGATCTGCGGACCATGGTGTTGCGCGACTATGGAAAACCGGGTGGGATCCCGACGCTGATCGACGCGCCCCATGCCGGCCATACTGCGATGATCGCCGACTATTATGACGGCCAGAGCCTGGTGCAGACTCTTCTTGCCAACGGCATCAATCATGTGGCGTTGACCGATTGGAAGTCCGCCACTGAGGACATGAAGGATCTGGAGGTCGACAACTACCTCGCCGAAATCATTGTAGCGATCGATGATCTCGGCGGACGGGTCAATCTTGTCGGGCTTTGTCAGGGCGGCTGGATGTCCGCGATGATCGCCGCGCGTTTTCCCGACAAGGTCAACTCGCTGGTGCTGGCGGGCGCGCCCATCGACACGGATGCCGGAAGTGGCTCGATCAAAAAGATGGTCCACCAATCCCCCGCGTCATTCTACGAGGAACTGGTGGCTCTTGGCGGGGGCTTGATGAAGGGCAGGTTTATGCTGCAGGGCTGGAAGAACATGCACCCCGAGCAGCACTACATTCAGGATCATGTCGATCTCTACGAGCACATCGACGACCCGGCATACCTCGCGAAGGAGGAAGCCTTCGAGAGCTGGTACGAAAATCCGATTGACCTGCCGGGACGCTGGTATCTTCAGGTGATCACCAAGATATTCAAGGAGAATCGCCTTGCGAAGGGCGAATTCGTGGGCCTCGGCCGCAAGCTCGATCTCCACGATATCACCTGCCCGGTTTACCTGTTAGCGGGTGCGGACGATGACATCACAACACCTGAACAGGTCCTCGACGCTGCAAAATACGTTGGGACGGCAAAGGACCGCATCATTCAGGAGACCGTGCCGGGCGGCCATATCGGACTGTTCATGGGGGCGAATACGCTGAGAGATCATTGGCCGCAGATCGCCCGGTGGATCGGGGCCCAATAGAGAGGGCCGTCGGCAGCGGGCATCTGGGGGGTAATTCTACGAGATGAAGTGATGATGGCTCGTGCCGCGCTTGAGCAGGTTGAATGCGCGGCGACGCGCTTCTTTAGGATGTCACGATGAGCCCTGCAATCGACGAACCCGCCGCACACGCTTTCTCGCCCGGCTATTTTCCGCGCTTCGCTCAGGCATAGTTCCGATGGCGATCGGCGATAGTTTTCAGTGTTGGCGCACCCGACACAATTCGAACGTGTGGCCTTCGCCTTCGGAGGGCGACGCTCTATCCAGCTGAGCTACGGGTGCTTACTGCTTACGCGGTGCTTACGCGGATTTCGCGACTGAGTTAGCCCCAATGCGCTACCCTCGCAAGCCTTTGCACTTCAATACTCTTTCTTCCTCGCTTTTCGCACCAGCCGACTTGACACCTGCCTTCCGGAGGGCAACGCTCTATCTAGCTGAGCTACGGGCGCTTGAGGGGCACCATTTAGCCGATTGGCCTGATGTCGGCAATGGGCGGCCCCGCGCGGCGGGCGGATTGTCCCACAGCGAGCAGCCTGTAAACTGCGGCGGAAAGCACGGCCCGCGTTCAGGAGAAAGACATGCGTCCGCTCGAATTTGGCTGGTATCTGCCGACCCATGGCGACACCACGGCCTATGGCCTCGCCGAGGCGCAGATCGCCGGCTCGCCGGAACTCTGCGAACGCGTGGTTGCGGCGGCCGAAAAGGCGGGCTTCGAATATCTGCTGATCCCGGTCGGCTCGACCTGCTGGGAAGCCTGGATCTCCGGCGCCTTCATGGCGGCGCGCTTGGCCACGATCAAGCCGCTGATTGCAGCAAGGCCCGGCTATATCAACCCGGTATTGATGGCCAAGATGATCTCGACCTTCGACCAGATGTCGGGCGGGCGCATCTGCATCAATCTGATCGCCGGGCAGAACGAGAGCGAGGTCGAGGCCGAGGGTCTGCGCTATGCCAAGGAAGAGCGCTACGCGCTGATGGAGGAGGAAGTCTCGATCCTGAAGGCGCTATGGACCACGCCGGGGCCGGTGCATTTCCAGGGCAAATTCCACACGCTCACGGGCGCGCACATCCGGCCGAAGCCGCTGCAGAAACCGTTTCCAAAATTCTATCTCGGCGGCGGCTCGCTTCAGGCCTGGGAAATGTCGGCGAAGCATTCCGATGTGCATCTGTTCTGGGGCGACCTGCCGGACAAGATCGGGCAGAACATCACCGAGATCCGCGAGATGGCGCGCGCGCACGGCCGGGAGAACGAGATCGGCTTTGGCATGCGGCTGCAGATCATCTGCCGCGAAGACGAAGAGGACGCGTGGGAAGCGGCCGACCAGCTGGTGCGGCACGCCACCGATCGGCTGAAGCAGGAGCGCAATACGCTGTACAGCAATTCGGTCGCCAACCAGCGCGTCCAGCAGCTCGCGCGCGAGCACGGCGATTTGCTCCTGCCGCATTTGTGGACCGGCATCACCAAGGTGCGGCCGGGCGCCGGCATCGCCGTGGTCGGCAATCCCAGCCAATGCGCCGGTCAGCTGCAGCAATTCATCGACGCCGGCTGCCATTCCTTCTGCCTGTCCGGCTATCTGCACGACGAGGAGGCCGAACGGTTCGGCCGCCTGGTGCGTCCGATCCTCGCCGAAAACAACCGCGGGCGGCTGGCGGCGTAGATCTTTACGCCGGCACGATGGCCTTGCCGATCGGCCACAGCGCGATGCCGGCGAGTTTCAGATGCGCCCAGGCAAAGGGAATGCCGATGATCGTCAGCGCCATCAGGATGGCGGTGATGAGATGCCCGAGCGCGAGCCACCAGCCGGCGAGAATGAGCCAGATCAGGTTGCCGATGACGCCGAGCGGGCCGGTGCCGACGTCTTCCTGGCCGGTGATTTCGTAGCGGTTCACGGCCTTCGAGCCGAACGGCAGCAGGGTGTAGACCGCGATATTGAAGGCCGCGCGGGCCCAGGGGATCCCGATGATGGTGATGGCCATGATGATGGCCGCAACCAGCCAGCCAAACGCCATCCAGGCGCCGCCGAGGAGAATCCAGAGCACATTGAGAAAGATTGAGACAGGCTGCATGGGAGCCTCCAGCGCATGAGGATGCGTGCCTCTATATAAGGACGCCGGGGCGGAAACGACAGTGAAGGTTTGGTGTTTGCAGCGCTGGCTAAGGGTATTTTTGCTCAGGCCACGGCGACGGCGTCGCCGGCCACTCCAAACAATCGCCTCACCTCCGCGCCCGGCTTCGGGGCGCTGAACAAATAGCCCTGCATCTCGTTGCAGCCGAGCTTGCGCAACAATTCGCGCTGCGCCTCGGTCTCGACGCCTTCCGCCGTCGTCGTCATGTTGAGGGCGGTCGCAATGTTGACCACCGCCTGCACGATCGAGGAGGAGGCGTCGACCTCGGAAATATCGCTGACGAAGCAGCGATCGATCTTGATCTTGTCGAAGGGGAATCGCTTCAGATAGCTGAGCGAGGAGAAGCCGGTGCCGAAATCGTCGAGCGCGATGCGCACGCCGATGTCGCGCAGCTGGTGCAGGATCGCGAGTGCGGCCTCGTCGTCGCGGATCAGCACCGCCTCGGTGATCTCGATCTCGAGCCGGCACGGTTTTAGCCCGGACGCGGCAAGCGCGCCTGCGATCCGCAGCGCCAGCGTCTGGTTCTTCAGCTGCACCGGCGAGACGTTGACGGCGAGACGGATGTGCTCGGGCCAGGTCGCGGCCTCGGCGCAGGCGGTGCGCAGCACCCAGTCGCCGATCTCGTTGATCAGGCCGGTGTCTTCCGCAACCGGAATGAACTCGGCGGGCGAGACCATGCCGCGTTCGGGATGGCGCCAGCGCAGCAGCGCCTCACAGCCGGACACTTCGTTGCGGCCGAAATGGACCAGCGGCTGGTAGTGGAGATCGAAGCCGCCATTGACCAGCGCCTGCCGCAGGTCCTGCTCCATCATCAGGCGCGCCTTGGCGCTCGCATCCATCGCCGGCTCGAAGAAGCGATGGGTGCGGCGGCCGCTGGATTTTGCGGCATACATCGCAAGGTCGGCATTCTTGATCAGCTGGTCATGATCAATGCCATCCTGCGGCGCCAGCGCAATGCCGATCGAGGCGTCGCTCGACAGCTGGTGGCCGAGGCATTGATAGGGCTGCCGGATCGCGGCATGGATCCGCGTGACGAGATCGGCGGCTTCGTCGGCCGAGCCGACGTCGGTCTGGACCACGGCGAATTCGTCGCCGCCGAGACGCGCGATCAGGTCGCTCTCCTTGAGGCAGCCGCGGATGCGGCTTGCGACCGTCTTCAAGAGCTCGTCGCCGACATGATGGCCGAGCGAGTCGTTGATTCCCTTGAACTCGTCGATGTCGATGTAGAACAGCGCGAACTGGTGGCCCTCTGCAGTCTTCTTCAGCTCGCGCTCAATGCGTTCGCGGAACAGCACCCGGTTCGGCAGGTCGGTCAGCGCGTCGTAATGCGCCAGATGCGCGATCTTCTCGTCGGCCTCGCGGCGGTCTGTGACGTCCTCGACGACGTTGAGGATATATCGAGCCTCGCCCGCCTTGTCGCGAATCGCAAGGCGCTTCGAGGTGACAATCAGGCTGCCCCGCGTGGGGCTTTCCACACGGTGATCGTCGATGAAAACCGTGCCGCTGGATCGCAGCGACAACTCGTCATCGGCAATAACCTTGTCGGCGACATGCGACGGGAACACGTCGTACGGCGTCTTGCCGACGATCTCTTCGCTGGAGCGGCCGAAGTGTTCCTCGGCGACCGAATTGACCAGCACGTAGCGACTCTCCTGCGCGTCCTTCACCGTGATCTGGGTCGGGATGTGATCGATGATCTCGCGCAGGAAGGCATGGTTGCGGTCGCGCTCCTGCTCCAGCTTGCGCCGGTCGGTGATGTCCTCGATGGTCGCAACCCAGCCGCCCGTCGCGAGCGGCTTGTTGATGACGATGTAGGACCGCCCGTCCGGCGTCTCCATGATGGTATTGTTGGCCTTGCCTTGCGAGATGTCCCGCATGATCGGGTCGCAGAAGGCCCGGACGTCGCCGTTAAAGGATCCGGTGTCCTTACGATGCTGGATCAGGTCGTAATAGTGCAGGCCCGGCTTCACCACGTCGGTCGACAGCTTGTACATGTCGATATAGCGCTGGTTGAAGGTAACGATGCGCGCCGACGAATCGTAGAGCACGAGGCCCTGGGTCATGTTGTTCAGCGCGGTGTCGAGCCGATGTTTTTCCAACGCGAGCTGCCGGCGGGCATCGGCGTTCTGCCGGTTGATCTGGCGGACGATCATGAACAGGATAAGGGCGATCACCGAGGCCGAAAGCGCGGCCGCGACGACCAGGAAGCGGGTCTGCGCCTGCCAGTCGCTGAGCGCGGAATCGACGCTGTTGGTGGCGACCACCACGATCGGGAACCGCGTCAGCATCGCCGCGGCACCGAGACGGTCCACATGATCCACCGGGCTGGTTACCTGCATCGTCTGCAGACCACCCTGTTCGAGCACGCGCTGCATCAGCGGTGCGGAACTCAATTTCTTTCCGATCAACGCCTCGACATGCGGGTAACGCGCCAGCATCGTGCCATCGCTGTGAAACAGCGAAATGGCGGAAGCCGGTCCCAACGTCACTGATGCGAAGAATTTCTCGTACTTGGCCGGATCGATCCGGCGCGCCATCACGCCGAGGAATGCACCGTTAGAGCCGTTCAGTCGATGCGCGATGACGGTGGTCCATTTGCCGGTAAAGATGCTGAGTACGGGCTCGGTGAGCACTTGTGGAGAGCCCGGATCCGTCTTGAACCGCTTGAAATAGTTGCGGTCAGAAACCGTGACCGACGGTAGCGGCCAGCCTTCGGACGAGTTGATGAGGTTCCCGTCGGCATCGAAGATCATGACTTCGCCCATATAGGACAGCTTGCTGACCCTCGAACTCAGCCTCGCGTGCGCCTCGGGACCCGACATTTTCTTTACGAATTCCTCGGGCGATGCGATCTCCGAGACTTCTCATTTGCGTCATCACGTCAGATGCGATGATCTCGGTGTCCTCGAACTGCTGGTCGAAATGGCGGGTCAGCAGCAGCACCGCGTTCTGCAGCTCGCGCTCGCTGTTGGCGATCGCGCGCTCGCGGAATTCGCCGACCGTCATCATGGTGCCGAGCGTGATGGCTGCAACCAGCAGGCAGCCGCAGATGATCAGCCAAACAATGGGGTCGCGGCCGCGCGCGACGGCAAAGCGCCGCAGCGTGGCTGCCGTGATGCGAGACATTCTGCCCCGAATGCTGGAAATCAACGCACGCATTCCCCACTCCCAGGAGGGCCATGCATACAACGCCGAGATGGCATAACCCGTTAGGAAATCGGGTTACTTTCGATTTAATCGATATCGCAGCAGGGATGCCCGCCCCGATTGCACTGCATCATGTGCTTCACTGCCGTCATGCCGTGCGAGCGGCGGCGTGCTTGGGTTAACGGCGCCTTAACGCCGGTAGCGCTCGCGGCGCGGATAGGACGGGCGATTCTCCTGCACTGGTCGGCTCGACAGGCTGACCCGTGTTTCGCTCGCGCGCGGTGTTGCCGGCCTCAATTCCTCGAGGAAGATCGGCCGCGAGAAATAAAAGCCCTGCGCATAACGGATCCGGGTCGCACCCTGCAGATAGGCGAGCTCCTCGAACGATTCGATTCCTTCCGCGATCACCGTCATGCCGAGCGCTTCGCTCAGGGATTCGATCGCGCGCAGGATGCCCTGGCTGCGCGGGCGATTATGGATGTCGGTGATGAAGGAGCGGTCGATCTTGATCTCGTCGGCGGTAATGTCGGCGAGCGCCGACAGCGAGGAATAGCCGATGCCGAAATCGTCGATGGAAATGCCGACGCCGAGTTTGCGGAAGATCGGCAGGATCTTGTCCTGGAAATGCGTTTTGGTGACAAAGGCGTCCTCCGTCACCTCGATCATGAAACGCGTGGGATAGCCGGTCGCCTCCAGCGCCCGCGCGAAGGACTGCATGAATTCGGGATTGCCGGCCTGCTTGGCCGCGACGTTGATGCTGATGGTGGCAGTGGACCCAAACGTCTCGTTGATGAGGTCGATCGATTTCACGATCTCCGCCAGCACGAGATGAGTCAACTCGTCGATCAGCCCGAGCTCGACGGCGAGATTGATGAAGGTGCCGGGCGCCTGGATGACGCCCTCATTGTCGCGCAACCGCACCAGCGCCTCGATGCCCTTGATCTCCCGGGTACGGATGTCGACCTTGGCCTGGAATGCACAGCAGAAACGTTTCTCCAGGATCGCGAGCCGCAGCGACTGCTCGACCTTCATGCGCGCCAGGGCCTCATGCTCCATGCCGGCGTCAAAAAAGGCGGCGCCGCCCTTGCCGTCGTTCTTGACGCGGTACATCGCAAGGTCGGCGTTCTGGCGCAGCACGTCGTAGCTCTGGCCATGGTCCGGGTAGATGCTGACGCCCACCGAGGTCGAGGCGAATATCTCCGAACCATCGATGAAGAACGGCGCGGTCAGCCGCTTGCGTATCTGTTCCAGGAAATCCGCCACTTCCTGCTGGCCCTGGATCGGGCTCAACAGGAGCAGGAATTCGTCGCCGGAAATCCGCGACAGCATGTCGGAGTCGCGCAGCTCCCGGCCGAGCCGCTTGGCGAGTTCGATCAGGAGTGCATCGCCGATCGCGTGGCCGTAATAGTCGTTGATGTGCTTGAAATTGTCGATGTCGAGAAAGGCGAGCGCGAATTTCCCGTTGCCACTGCCACCCTTCAAGAGCGAGTTGGCGCGATGCTCGATCACGCGCCGCGACGGCAGGTCAGTCAATTCGTCGTAGTAGGCGACGCGGAACAGTTGGTCCTCGAACGCCTTCTGTCCGCTGATGTCGGCCGAGCTCGAAATCACGAGGTCACGGCCGCCGATGCGGACTGGCCGATGGCTGGTGAGCAGGACCTGCCGCGCCTTGCCATCGTCGATGCATTCCTCGGTGACGCCGGCCCGGCCGGTGCGCAGGAGGTCGCGGCCGGCCTCGCGGCGCTGCTCGAGATGCGGCAAGTTTTCTGCGCGCGCGCCCTCTGCGAGTCCGAGCTGTGCCGCGGCCGCATCGTTGACGATCAGGAAGCGGCCTTGTGCGTCCTGAACCGTGACGCCGGCTGGCAGCATCCGCAGCACATCCCTCAAGAGTCCGATTTCCGATGAATGGATATCATCGACCTCCATCAGGACAGTCTCTGGATCGTGAGCGGCGCGGTGCTGCATGGCCGCCGAGTGTGACGGGTTCCCGCTTAGTTTTGGTTAAGCGATTCGTATAAAAACGGGTTGGCTTGGAGGGGTTTGCGACGCCGCAACGCGGCGCCGCCAATCGTCATTAACAGAGTATCAACGGCATGCTCGACACGACGCTATTTCTCATTTTGAGGCATGCGGCATTGCATGGTGCAATGAACGCCGGTCTTCAAATAGGTGATCTCGGTCTTGCCATCGAACGGTGTCAGCGCCGATTTCAATAATTTCGTGCCGAAGCCGGGCGCGCCGACCTGCTCCACCGCCGGCCCCTCGGTCTCGTCCCAGATCACGTTGAGGCGGCCGTCCGACAACGTCCATGACACCTGCAACAGACCGCGCGCGGAAGAGAACGCGCCGTACTTGCCGGCATTGGTGGCGAGCTCGTGGAAGATCAGTGCCAGCGACACGGCGAGTTTCGCCGGGAGAAACAGGGGATCGCCGTTCAGGCTGAAGCGGACATGGCCATAGGGTCCGAGTTCGGAAAGCAGCAAGTCGCGGATGTCGCAACCTGCGCCGTCGATACGGCCGATCAGATCATCGGTCGCCGACAGCGCGCGCAACCGGTGGTCGACGCTCGCCCACGCCTTCGGCTCCTTGTCCAGCACCTGGTGTATCACCGCGTGGATGACGGACAATTGGTTCTTCAGCCGGTGCTGAAGTTCGCCCACGATCAGCTTGCGGTATTCCTCCTCCTGGATCAGGCGCCTGGAAATCTGCCGCTGCTGGCTGGCGATCGAGCGGTAGTGCTCGATCCCCCAGATGGTGAAGCCGCAGGCCATCCAGAAAATGGCGAGCAGCGCAATTCGCGCGGAATCGGCGGACGCATCGCCGAAACTGACGGAGACGCCGAGCGCGCCGCCGGCCAGCGCCGTCAAGACCCCGATCCGCAAGCCCCCGACCGCGGTCGCGAAAAACACGGCCGGAATATAAGGCGTGAAGAACACGTCGGGCCGGATCAGGGAAAGACCCCAGCGCGCCAGCGTCGAAAGGGCGAGGCAAACGATGCCAAATCCGATGCCGAGCAGCGGCGCCGGCTCGGCGATCCCCTGCCAGCCGTGCCGGAATTCGTCGATCAATCGCTTCATACGCCACATCAGCCCGACCAGCCGATCCAAATTAAGGCCGCGGATGGACGGGAACAAATACGCGCTTCCCGCACGCCCGCATAGTTGTCCCATGGGTCCCGTATTGGGGCCCGTGTTGGGTCCCGCCTTGAGCTCGTCGGAAATATCGGTTCCAATATGACGGTTCCCGCCCGCCAGGCAGATTTCAAACGCATTGTACAAGGAATAAGGACATGGGACGGCTCAACGGTAAGGTCGCGGTCATCACGGGTGCCACCAGCGGTATCGGCCTGCGCACGGCGGAGATTTTTGTCGACGAGGGCGCGAAGATCGTCATCGCCGGCCGCCGCGTGCCGGAAGGCGAGGCGCTGGCGAAGAGGCTCGGCGCCAATTGCATTTTCCGCCAGACCGACGTCACCGAGGAAGAGCAGATGCGCGCGCTGATTGGGCTCGCGGTCGAGAAATTCGGCAGGATCGATTGCCTGTTCAACAACGCCGGCGGGCCGGCGCAGACCGGCGGCATCGAGGGCCTCGAGGTCGGCCGCTTCGACGCCGCGATGGCGACGCTGGTGCGCAGCGTGATGCTCGGCATGAAGCACGCCGCGCCCTATATGCGCAAGCAAGGGTCCGGCAGCATCATCAACAATGGCAGCATCGCCGGACGGCTTGCCGGCTTCTCCTCCTCGATGGTCTATGGCGCGGCGAAAGCTGCGGTGATCCATCTCACCAAATGCACGGCGATGGAGCTCGGCGAATCCGGCATCCGCGTCAACTCGATCTCGCCGGGCGCGATCGCAACCGGGATCATCGGCAAGGCATTGGGGCTGGCGACGGAGGCGGCGGAGAAGACAGACGCGATGATGCGCGAGGTCTACAAGACCGCGCAGCCGATCCAGCGCGCGGGCCTGCCCGACGATATCGCGCATGCTGCGGTGTTCCTTGCGAGCGACGAGTTCAGTTTCATCAACGGCCACGACCTCGTGGTCGACGGCGCCATCACCGGCGGGCGCAACTGGAGCCAGCAGCAGCAAGGCTATATCGCGCTGCGCAAGGCGTTCGAGCAGCATACGGGTTAGTTTTCCCGTCATTGCGAGGGGCGAAGCGACGAAGCAATCCAGTTTCTTGCCTGGGAAGTGGATTGCTTCGCTTCGCTCGCAATGACGGGATAGGTAGAGGGAGATCACGATGTTCTCGACATTCGCATTATCGCCGCCGCGCCTCGACACGCGCCCGCTTCTGATAGCCGCCATCGCCGGCCTTGCCTGCGCCTTCGCGCTCGGCCAGACGCTGCCGACGATGATCGGCGCGGTCTCGATCGCGGTCGAGCCGCTCTGCGCGACCGCCGAGCCCACGGGCTCGAAGCTCGACGTCGTCGAGCCGATCGGCTCCTACGCGCTGCCGAATGTGCCGGGCAAGCGCGTCACCATCGTGCGCGTATTCTATGGTCCCGGTGGCTTCACCCGTCCGCACCGCCATGCGGGCTCGGTCACCGCCACCATCACCAAGGGCGAAATCCGCTCGCAGCTCGGCGGCGGCCCGGCCGAGACCTTCAAGGTCGGGCAGTCGTTCTTCGAGCCGCCGGGCTCGACGCATATCGTGTCGGCCAATGCCAGCGCCACCGAGCCCGCGGAATTGATCGCCGTGTTCGTCGCCGATGAAGGCGCGCAGCTGACGACGTTTTTGGATTGATTGGGCTCCATTCGTCATTGCCGGGCTTGACCCGCGCATCCATCGATAAAGAGCCTTTTCCGAAGAAGATGGATTGCCGGGTCAAGCCCGGCAATGACGACTGAGGCGTCACACTGCCTTAACGACCACCCGCAACCCGTCGCGCGGCTTCGGGATCGGCCACATCTGCCAGTCCGGCCGATATCCCGGCGGCAGCGACACTTCGAGATTCTGCAGGAAGTGCCGCGCAAAGGTCTTTGCCTGCATATAGGCGAAGTGCAGGCCGAGGCACATATGCGCGCCGCCGCCGAACGGCACCCAGGCATAGCGATGACGGACGCGCTCCGCCTCCTTGGTAAAGCGCATCGGGTCGAATGTATCGGGCTCGGGCCAGATCTCCGGCATGTGGTGGGTGAACAGCGGATTGATGCCGACCAGAATGCCGGCGGGCAGCGCATAGCCCTTGAAGGTGAAGTCGCGCACCGCCCGCCGCGGCATCGAGGGCACCGGCGGCTTGACCCGCAGCGCTTCCTTGAAAGCCATCTCCGACAGCGGCATGGCCTCGAGATTGTCAAAGCTGGTCGGCGCATCCGCCGCAAGGCCGAGCGCGAACACCTCCTCGCGCAGCTTGCGCTGCCACTCCGGGTGCGCGGCAAGCGCGCCAATGAAAGAGGTGAGCGACGAGGTTAGCGTGTCATGCGCCGCCATCATCAGGAAGCTCATGTGGTCGATGATGTCCTGATTCGACAGCAGCGCGCCGTCCTCATGGGTGGCGTGGCAGAGCTGCGAGAACAGGTCTTCGCCATCGTCTTTGGCGCGGCGGATCGGAATCTGCTCCGAGAAATAGGCGATGATGCGCTTGCGCCCCGCGACCCCGCGCGCCATCTGCGTGCCGGGCAGGGGTTTCCTCACCACCGCCACCGAAGCCGCCACCATGTCGACAAAGGCGCGCGTGATCTCGTCGACTTCGGGCCCGATGTCGGCGCCGAGGAAGGAAGTGGCGGCGAGGTCGAGGGTGAGCTGCTTCATGGCGGGATAAAGCAGCATCTCGCCGGGCTTCGCCTTCCATTGCGCGACCCGCGCGGCGATGCCCTTGTCGAGATCGGCGAGATAGGATTTCATCGGCCCGGATTTGAATGCGACCGACAGTGCGCGCCGGTGCAGCCGATGCTCGTCGAAATCGAGCAGCATCAGTCCGCGCGGAAACAGCCGCCCGAGGATCGCGCCCCATCCATGGGTCGAGGAAAACAGTTTCGCCTGGTCGAACAGCACGAGCTCGTTGGCCTCGGGGCCGAGCAGGGAGATGCTGGTCTCGCCGAACATATGGGTGCGATAGACAAGGCCGTATCTTGCGGCGTTCTTCTCGATAAAGCCCTTCGGATCGGCCAGCACCTGCAGCGTCTTGCCGATGATCGGCCAGCCCTCATTGCCCGGAACATGCGTCAGCGAATTGCGCTTCGGCGGGGTGAAGCTGAACGCGGGAGAGGCCACACTCTGCATCGACATGGCAGGCGCTCCTTGGCTCGTTTGGACGCGAAGCAATGGTTCGATATCCGATAGATAACCCGTTCCGGGCGGATAGCAAAGCCTGCCGGTTGTGTCCGGCAAAAATGCGACTATCCGACGGAAAGGCGACGCTGCCCGCCCGTGCCGACGAGATGGTCGACTAAGGCGCACATGACCGTCGCGCGCCGCTCGTCCATCAAACCTTGCTTTTCAGCTTCGCAGCTTCCTTCTGCAGGTCCGGCGCGTTCGCCGTCGCCATCGGGACGCGACCCGGGCCGGTGTCCGCGAGCGCGGCGGCCGCCTTCTCGTTGCCCATGATCTTGGCCATCACGGCTTCGCCGGCTCGCTCGAAAACCGCGCGGTTCTCGATCACGAACTTCTGCGACTTGCGCATGCTGTCCACATAGCCGTTGATTTCCGGCACCACATAGCGTGCCACGAGGTCCCAGCTCCGCCGCGTCGCTTCGATGTTGGCCCAGTCGTGCGCAAAACCGATGACGGCGCCGACGCCGCCCGACAGCTTCATCACGTTCTTGATCAGCTTCACGAGGTCGTCGGGTGTTCCGATGGCTGAGGCCGCACCGTCGACGAAGGCGGTCTGGTCAACGGCCTCGTCGGGCGATTTGAACGCACTGATGCCCGGCCGCATCAAGGTGCCGACATTATATTCATTGTGCCAGCGCATCAGCCCTTCACGGGCTTCGCGCCGCGCCTGTTCGCGGGTCTCGGCGATGTGCCAGCTCAAAAGCACGCGCCAGTTGGCGCGGCTCACGATGGTACCGGCCTTTTTTGCCGCGTCCTCGGCGAACTCCCATTGCTGCGCCAGCGACATCAAGCCCTTCGACGACATCGAGCCGAGCGAGATGATGCCGATGCCGTATTTGCCGGCGAGCGTCATGCCGGACGGCGAGATCATCGAGGCCACGACGCACGGCAGCTCTTCCTGCAGGGGCAGGATCTGCAGCGCCGCGTCCTGCATGGTGAACCAGTCGCTCTTTGCGGTGACGCGCTCGCCGTTGAACAGGCGGCGGATCACCGCGATCGCCTCGTCCTGGCGGTCGCGCTGGGTCATCGGGTCGATGCCGAGCGTATGCGCGTCGGAGGCGAGCGCGCCGGGACCGGAGCCGAAGATGGCGCGGCCGCCGGTCATGTGGTCGAGCTGCACCATGCGCTGGGCGACATTGAAGGGATGGTGATAGGGCAGCGAGATCACGCCGGTGCCGAGCCTGATGCGCTTGGTGCGCTCGCCGGCCGCCGCCAGGAACATCTCCGGCGAGGCGATCATTTCCCAGCCGGAAGAGTGATGCTCGCCGCACCAGAACTCGTCATAGCCGAGCTCATCGAGCTGCTGCACGAAATCGAGGTCGCGGCGGAATTGCAGCATCGGATGCTCGCCGATCGGGTGATGCGGGGCGAGGAAGGCTCCGAATTTGAGGCGCGCCATGGCGTTTCCTGTGCTGTTGTTACTGTTTTTACCTAGGTCATTGGTAAGCTACCGGCCGAGAGGTTTCAACGTTATCACCTGCGGAGCGGCAATGCATTTTCCCGGCCCACGGAAAGAGACGCGTGTGGTAGCGACTAGACGCACATTTTTGGGCGGAATCGCCGCCCTTGCAGGCGTTTCGGCCGTGCATGGAGCCGAGGCCGATTCCCTGGGCGATGTCGTGGCCTCCTTCGACGGCGAGCGGAAAAATCGCGGCATTCCCTCGGTCAGTGTCGCCCTGGTCGAGGACGGCCGCGTCAGTCTTTGCCAGCGCGGCGTGCGCAGCGTCTCGAGCGGCGGTGTGGTCGGGGCCTCGACGCGCTACCAGGCGGCATCGATGTCGAAGACCATTGCTGCGCTGACGGCGCTGAAACTGTCGATCGAGGGGCGCGTCTCGCTCGACGAGGATGTCGCGCATTATCTGAAGCGCTGGCGGTTGCCCGCGCTGCCGTCGGGCTCGACCAGGCCGGTGACGCTGCGGCGATTGTTCGGCATGACCGCGGGCTGCAATGTGCCGGGCTATTTCGGCTATCCCGCCGGCGCGAAACTGCCCGGCGATGTGCTGGTTCTGCAGGGCGCGCCGCCGGCGAATTCGCTTCCGGTCATCATCGAGAAGCCGCCGGGCACGGTGCGAGCCTATTCGGGCGGCGGCTGCCAGGTCGCGCAGGTCGTGCTGGAAGATGCGACCGGGCAAAGCTTCGGCGCGCTTGTCGAACAGCTCGTGCTCCGTCCGCTCGGCATGAACCAGTCCGCGTTCTGGCAGCCGCCGCCGCAATCGCAAACCGCGCAGCTTGCTGTCGCGCATGGTCGCGATGGCCGCCCGATCGCAGGTCACTGGCATGTCTACCCCGAATTCGCCGCGGCCGGCCTGTGGTCGACGCCGTCGGACCTCGCGCAAATGATCATGGCGATGGGGAAGGCCGCGCGGGGCGACAAGTCCACGATGTTCGCCGATCGCGGCCTTGGCGAATTGCTGACCAATGTCGACGATCTCGGTTACGGCCTCGGCGTCGCGCTGTCGGGAGGAAACCGCGTCGCGATGAAGCGCGGCAACAATCTCGGCTTTCGCGGCGGCCTGGTCGCGTGCCCGTTTACCGGCCAGGGCGCCGTGGTCATGACCAATGGCGACGGTGGCGAGCCGATCGTCGATGCGCTGCTCGACGCGCTGGCGCGCCGCTACCATTGGCCGGCCCGGGCGCCGTGGCCGGAATAAGGGCCATTTTGCAAGGCCTGTTGGGGCCAAAATCGCTGTTGTCTGGGCGCTCATTCCGTCTAAAAGGCGGGTCGCCGACGGGGTGACCCGCCGGCGTTCCTGTCCTGACAAATCGTCGGTTTTCGAGGCCCTTATGAACCTGGCGCCATCCGCCGCTTCCCTCAAGCTTGCCAATCCGCGCAAGCAGAAGCTGATGGAGGAGATCGAGGCGAGCCTCGATGACGCCGAGCGCTGGCGCAAATTCAACGCCGCCTATCACGAGGACGATCTCAAGTTCATGCGCTTCCTGATCCCGCCGGGCAAGCGGGTGCTGGAACTCGGCTGCGGCACCGGCGATCTCTTGGCCGCGCTGCAGCCATCGTACGGCGTCGGCATTGATTTCGGCGCAAAGACGCTGGCGCGGGCGCGCGAACGTCATCCCGGCCTCACCTTTATATTGGGCGATGTCGAGGAACCGGCGACGCTGGAGGGAATCGAAGGCCCATTCGATTATATCGTGATCGCCGACACCATCGGCATGTTCCAGGACATCGACGGCACGCTGCACCTGGTCCACAAGCTCTGTGCGCCGTCGACCCGCGTCGTTATTTCCTATTATTCGCATCTGTGGGAGCCGGTGCTGAAGACGGCGGAGGCGGTCGGCCTGCGCCGCAAGCAGCCGAAGATCAACTTCATCGCCACCACCGACTTCCTCAATTTGATGGACCTCGCCGATTTCGAGGTGATCAGCCGCGAGCAGCGCCAGCTGTTGCCGCAGCGCTGGTTCGGGCTCGGCCCCTTCATCAACCGCTTCATCGCGCCGTTGCCGGGGATCCGCAAACTGTGCCTGCGCACCTATCTGGTCGGCCGCCCGGTGCGGCTGTTTCCCGACCGCAAATTCTCCGCCAGCATTCTCATCCCCTGCCGCAACGAGCGCGGCAATATCGAGAACGCCATTCTGCGCATGCCGCGCTTCGGCAGCGCGCAGGAGATCCTGTTCGTCGAGGGCAATTCGAGCGACGGCACCTTCGAGGAATGCGAGCGCGTCCGCGACGCCTACAAGGGCCAGTGGGACATCACGGTCCTGAAGCAGGACGGCAAGGGCAAGGGCGATGCGGTGCGCAAGGGCTTTGCGGCGGCGAAAAACGACGTGCTGATGATCCTCGACGCCGACCTCACCATGCCGCCGGAAGCGCTGCCGAAATATCACGCCGTGATCGAGAGCGGAAAGGCCGATTTCGTCAACGGCACGCGGCTGGTCTATCCGATGGAAGACGAGGCGATGCGGCCGCTCAACTTCATCGCCAACCGCTTCTTCGCCTACATGTTCTCCTATCTCGTCAACACCCGCCTGACCGACACCTTGTGCGGCACCAAGGTCTTGATGCGCAAGGACTATGAGGTGCTGGCGAGGGAGCGCGGCTATTTCGGCAATTTCGATCCGTTCGGCGATTTCGATCTGATCTTTGGCGCTGCAAAGCAGAACCTCAAGATCATCGAGACGCCGATCCACTACAAGGCGCGCACCTTTGGCGAGACCCAGATCTCGCGCTTCCGCGACGGCTGGCTGTTGTTGAAGATGGTCTGGTTCGCCTATCGGAAATTGAAGGCGATCTGATCCGTCATTGCGAGTTCGTAGGGTGGGCAAAGCGTAAGCGTGCCCACCATGACGAGCGGAGTATTGGATGGTGGGCACAGCGCAGGTGCGCCTTTGCCCACCCTACGCGACTGACGGCGATTTGATCCGTCATTGCGAGGAGCGAAGCGGACGAAGCAATCCATTCTTTCTTCTCGCGGCGCAATGGATTGCTTCGCTTCGCTCGCAATGACGACGCGGCTACCGCGTCATCCGGTTCCATGCATCGAGCCCGGCGATCTTGTAGGCTTCCGCCAGCGTCGGATAATTGAACGTGTTCTGGATGAAATAATCGATCGTGCCCTTCAAATTGAGCACCGCCTGGCCGATATGGATCAGCTCGGTCGCGCCTTCGCCCAGGATATGCACGCCGAGCAGGCGGCGGGTCTTGGTCGAGAAGATCATCTTCATCATGCCGCTGTTCAGCCCCATGATGTGGCCGCGCGAGGTTTCGCGGAAGCGCGCGACGCCGACTTCGTAGGGAATGCCGCGGGTGCGCACTTCCTCCTCGGTCAATCCGGTGGTGGAAATTTCCGGCACCGAATAGATGCCGAAGGGGAAATATTCCGGCGGCGCCATCGGCTCCATGCCGAGCGCGTGGCAGGCGGCGACGCGGCCCTGTTCCATCGAGGTCGAAGCCAGGCTCGGGAAACCGATCACGTCGCCGGCGGCATAGATATGCGGCACGCAGGTCTGCAGCGTCACCGGGTCAACCACGATGCGCCCGCGATGGTCGACGTTGATGCCGGCGGCATCGAGATTGAGCCGATCGGTGGCGCCGACACGGCCGGCGGCGAACAGCAGCATCTCCGATGTCACGAAGCGGCCGTCGGCCAGCTTGACCTGGATCGCGCCGCCCGCGCTGCGCTCGATCGCGGTGACGGCGGAGCCGAGCCGCAGCGACACGTTGCGGTCGCGCAGCTCGTGCATGAACTCGTCGATCAGCTCCTTGTCGATGAAATCGAGAAACGTTGGCCGTGGTTCAACGAGCGTCACCACGACATCGAGCGCGGAGAAGATGGTGGCGTATTCGACGCCGATCACACCGGCGCCGATCACGGCAAGGCTGCGCGGCAGTTTCGGCAGTTCGATGATCTCGTCGCTGTCGAACACCGACTTGCCGTCGAACGGGACATAGTCGGGGCGGAACGGCCGCGTGCCGCAGGCAATGAGGATATGCGCGGCGGAGACTGTCCTGGCCTCGCCGGCCGGCGACGTCACCTCGATCCGGTGCGGATCGACAAAGCGCGCTTCGCCGTTGGCGGTGCGCACCAGGTTGCGGCTGAACTGATGTTCGAGCACCTCGACCTCGTGGTCGAGCGTCTTCTGCAGCCGCACCATCAGGTCGTTGGCGGCGATGTCCTGCTTGACCCGATAGGAACGTCCATAGAAGCCGCGCTCGCGCCAGCCGGAAAGGTTGAGCACGGTCTCCCGCAGCGTCTTGGAGGGGATGGTGCCGGTATGGACCGAAACGCCGCCGACCCGCCGTCCCTTCTCGACCACCAGCACCGACTTGCCGAGCTTGGCGAATTGCACGGCGGCCCGGCGCCCGGAGGGGCCGGACCCGATCACCAGCATGTCATAGTCGTGCATGGAAGGCAGTCCCGAACGCGAAACGACTGAAAATATGCAGCAAACTCCCGAAATACATGCAGCAATCGGGCCAATCCGGACGAAGCGCTTACCTGCGGGGTAATCGCCGGGATGAACGGAATCTGTAAATCATGGATGCAACAGATTTCGGACAGGACCTCCCATGCATCAGATGGTTTCAGCCAATCTCGCGACGTCGCGCCGCTGGTGGGTGCTCGCGATCGTGGTCGCGGCGCAATTCATGTTCGGGGTCGACGCCTTCGTGGTCAATGTCGCGATCCCGACCATTGCCTCCGAGCTGCACGCCTCGAGCGCCGAGATCGAATCGGTCATCGCGATCTATCTGATCGCCTATGCGACGCTGATCGTGACCGGAGGGCGGCTCGGCGACATCTTCGGCACCAAGGGCATATTTCTGGCCGGGGTGTTCGGCTTCACGCTGACCTCGCTCTGGTGCGGCCTGGCGCAATCCGGGTCGGAGCTGATCATCGCGCGGCTGGCGCAGGGCGCGACCGCGGCGCTGATGGTGCCGCAGGTGCTGGCAACGCTGCATCTGTTGTTCTCCGATTCCGCGCGGAGCCGCGCCTTCGCCATTTACGGCATTGTGCTCGGGCTTGCCGGCGCGGCCGGCTTCGTGCTCGGCGGCATCCTGGTGACCCTCGATCTCGCCGGTGTCGGCTGGCGTGCGGTGTTCTTTGTCAACGTTCCGTTCGGCCTCCTGATCATGGCCGCTGCCATCAGGATCATGCCGTCGGTGCCGCGCCGCGCTGGCACGCGGCTCGACGTGTCCGGCGCGATCGTGCTGTTTCTCGGCCTGTTGTGCCTGATCGGGCCGCTCTTGTTCGGCCACGATTTTCATTGGTCGCCCCTGGTATGGCTCACGATCGCGGCCGGCGTTGCGATCATCGCGGCTTTCCCAAAGCTCGAACGCGCCGTCGAACGGAGCGGCGGCATGCCGCTGATCGATCTCACGCTGCTGTCGGACAAGGTTTTCATGCGCGGCCTCGTCGCCGCGTTCTTCTTCTTCTTCGCCAACCTGTCGTTCTACCTGGTCATGACCATGTACATGCAGACGGGACTGCAGATTCCCCCGATCAAGGCCGGCCTCGTCTTCGTGCCGCTGGCACTCACCTTTGTCGCCGCGTCCCGCCATAGCGGCGTGCGCGCCAAACATCGCGGCACGCTGGTCTTGATCGAAGGCTGCGCGATTCAGATCGCAGGCCTTGTGGCGCTCGCGCTGGTCATCGAATTCACGCAGGCGCCGACGGTCTTGATGCTCGCGCTGATATTGATGATCTTCGGCTACGGCCAGGGGTTGGTGATGGCGCCGCTGTCGGGCGTGGTGCTCTCGGGTGTAAAACCCGCGAGCGCCGGCTCCGGCTCCGGCATGTACGGCACCACGGCACAGATCGCCAATGCGGCCGGAGTCGCCGCGATCGGAGCGGTATTCTTTGCCATCGAAACCAGGCACTCCGCGCAACAAGCAATATTCGTCTCGATTGCGCTGTTTATGCTCTCGATTATTACCTGCGCCGTATTGCTGTCATGGATGCGTCGCGCCACTGCCTGAAGTTTAAGTGCATCACGCGCGCGTTAACCGTTGCAAAAACCGTTGCAAATCGGCGTCAATCGCCGCGTTTCCTGTTGATTGACAGCACACGGCCTTTTTATTTCGCGGTGCAGCAACTATCTTGGCATGCTGGGGTTCACGAACCTCTCGTGATGGAGTTGCCGGTGTCGCTTGCTGACAATGTCGATTTCTTAAGACGCCTGCCGAAGCTCGACGGTTTGCCCGAGCTTGGCCGCGGCTCGCGTCCGGAGGTCGCAAGTCGCCTGGTTGAGGTCCGAGACTTCGGATCGAATCCGGGCAATCTGCGCATGTTCACCTTTGTGCCGCAGCAGCTGCAGTCTTCACGCGCACTCGTCGTCGTCCTGCATGGGTGCGGCCAGACCGCTGCTGGCTACAATCATGGCGCCGGCTGGCCGACGCTGGCGAAGCACTACGGCTTTGCCTTGCTGATGCCGGAGCAGGTGGCTTCGAACAACGCCAATCGCTGCTTCAACTGGTTCTATCCAGAAGATACCGCGCGCGAGCACGGCGAGGCGGCATCGATCCGGCAGATGATTGCGCGCATGGTCAGGGATCATCACATCGATCAGCGCCGCATCTTCGTCACCGGGCTCTCCGCCGGCGGCGCGATGACGTCGGTGATGCTCGCGACCTATCCGGAAGTGTTTTCGGCCGGCGCCATCATCGCCGGGCTGCCCTACGGCGTGGCCAATGATGTGCGTGAGGCGCTGACCATCATGCGCGCTACGCCGGTCCGCACGCCGCGCAGGCTCGGCGATCTCGTGCGCAAGGCCTCGCATCACAAGGGGCCCTGGCCCAGGCTTTCGGTGTGGCACGGCAGCGTCGACGGCATGGTCGCGCCCGCCAACGCCCGTGAGATCGTCAAGCAGTGGCTCGACGTGCATCATCTGCCGCAGGCGCCGATGTCGGAAGGCATGATCGACGGCCATCCGCGCCGGGTCTGGTGGAATGCGGACGGCGAGACAATCGTCAAATCCTACACCATCACCAACATGGCCCACGGCACGCCGCTCGGCATCGCCGACAACGAGCAGCGCTACGGCGCGCCGGGCGCGTTCATGATCGAGGCGGGGATTTCTTCCTCCTATCACATCGCGAAATTCTTCGGCCTGACCGAGTGGATTCGTCAGCCGAAGCCGGCGCCAAAGGTGGCCGCGGCGGAATCGCCGAGCGCCAAACTGATCCCGATGGTATCCCCGTTGCAGGAGCCGGCTCCAGGGACGATGCCGGATATTTCGAAGGTACTGTGGCCGCTGGCGACGCTGCAGCCGCCTCCCGAGCGGCCGACGCCCAAGCCGCGGCGCCGCGGCATCGACGTCGGCGCCATGATCACCCGCGCGCTCACCGCCGCGGGCTTGAGGAAGTGAGCTGAAAGCAGCGTGTTCATCTTAACCTCCCCTTGAAAAGGGGAGGTCGCTTTGCTCCGTTAGGAGCAAAGCGGGTGGGGATCTGGTCTCTCCACATCCGCCGTCACTCGTGGCTGACCCCCACCCCACCTCCCCCTTTCAGGGGGAGGAGCGCACTTCCGGTGTTGCCGCAACCCGGTCTCACGCGTCATTCGCTACGCCGTCGTCTCTGCGATCACCTCGATCGGCGTGACCGTGACATTGCCGTTGGCGGCGACCTCGCGGGTCTTGGCCTGATACGCCTTGAAGAAATCGCGCGACTGCAGCGTCTTGACGGCCGCATCATCGGCGGCAGCGGCAAGATGAAAGTAGCTGGCATCATCGCGGTTTTTCATGACGCGGTAGCTGATCCGGCCTTTCAGCTCCGGATCGCCGTCAAGCGCGGCGACGAAGCGGGCCACCTCGCGGTGCCAGTCCTCCGTGGTGCCGTTGGCGAACTGGTATTTGATCATCGAGTATTTCATCAGATCCTCCCTGATCGGGTTGCGGCGATGATCTGGCGTTTGCAAGCAAGCGCGCAAGTATGGACAAAAATGTCAGTATGGACTTTCTTGCGCTGAGCCATCATTTTCATGGGCTCACGGAGGGCTTTTGCATGGCGAAGCGGGAAGCAGGCGCCTGTCCGGTGGCCGCGTTCCAGAAACTGATCAGCGGTAAATACAAGCTCCGGATCGTCTGGGATTTGAAGGACGGACCGCTCCGCTATGGCGAGATCAGGACCGGGCTCTTGCGCGGGCTAGACGGCAGCGCCGAGATCGCGCCGCGGGTGCTGAGCCGCGAATTGAAGGCGCTGACCGAAAGCGGCCTGCTCGATCGCAAGGATTACGGCGTGGTGCCGCCCAAGGTCGAATATCGCCTGACCCGCAAGGGCAAGAGCTTCGTGCCGGTCATCGCCGCGATCCGCGACTGGGGCCATCGGCATCTGGTCGCCGACGCCGAGGCAATGATGGCGGCGGAATAGTACTTACAGCTCGCCCGTGATGAACGGATTGGTCATCCGTTCCTGGCCGATGCTCGAGCCCGCGCCGTGGCCGCAGATGAAGCCGACGTCGTCGCCGAGCGGCAGCAGCTTTTCGGTGATCGACTTGATCAGCGTCTCATGGCTGCCGCCGGGCAGGTCGGTGCGGCCGACCGAGCCGTTGAACAGGACGTCGCCGACATGGGCGAAGCGCAGCTCCTTGTTGAAGAACACGACGCTGCCCGGTGAATGGCCGGGGCAGTGCAGGATGTCGAAAGTGAGATCGCCGATTCCGACCTGCTCGCCTTCCTCGAGATAGCGGTCGGAGTTGAAGTTGCGCACGCCGGTCATGCCGAACCGCGCGCCGCTCTCCACGACGTGCTCCAGCATGTAGGCGTCCGCCTTGTGCGGTCCCTCGATCGGCACCTTCAGTTCATCGCGCAGCTCCGCAGCACCGCCGACATGGTCGATATGGCCATGCGTCAGCCAGATCTTCTCCACGGTGACGCCGGCCTGCTTGATCGCCTCCAGAATCTTCGGCACGTCGCCACCGGGGTCGATCACCACCGCCTTCTTGCTCGGCTCGTGCCAGAGGATGGTGCAGTTCTGCTCGAACAGCGTCACCGGCACGATCATCGCGCCGGCCTTCGCCTGACTTTCGGTTTGGGTCTCTGGTTCCTGTCTCATGGCACAACAATGCCGATTTTTGGGGGCGCGCCAAGCGAAAGATTCGCGCTTGGACCCTCGCGAAATCGGCTAGGATAGGAGGATGGAATCGCCCGCCCGCCAGATCAACCTGGTTCCCCCGCAGGACCGCCGCCAGTCCGAGACGGCGCTGGCGGTCGCGCGCGGCACGGCGCGGCTCTTGCGCTCGCTCGGCTTCACTTCGGTCGCCGAATTGCCGCTGCCGTCGGGCCGGCGCGCCGATCTGGTGGCGCTCAACGAGCGCGGCGAAATCTGGATCGTCGAGATCAAATCCTCGGTCGAGGATTTGCGCGCCGATCATAAATGGGAGGATTACCGCGCCCATTGCGACCGGCTGTTCTTTGCCTTCACGCAGGAGCTTCCGCCAGATATCTTCCCGAAGGACACCGGCCTGATTGTCGCCGACGCCTATGGCGCGCATCTGCTCTGCGACGCGCCGGAGCATCGCCTGCCGGCGCCGACGCGCAAATTGATGACGGTGCGTTTTGCCATGGCGGCGGCGCTGCGGATCAACCGGTTGATCGACCCGCAGGGCCACGCGGAGTTCTAACGGCCGCACATTTCCGCCGGCTGCGGTTCACGGGCCTGAACACACTGTCGCTCCGATGCGACCAACGGGGAACATCGGGGGCAGGGACATGCGCATCGAACATGGCCACGAGAGGCTGACGTTGCCGAGCTCACGCAGGCCAATGGCTAGCGATGGCGTCTCGGCTTTCTACGGCCGTCGTCTTCGAGCGATATCCCGGGCTTGATCAAACGGCTGCGCAAGGCAACCGGTCTCGCGGGAGATCACACGGAATGACTTTAGCGCGGCGCGCGCTTGGCCAGGATCCGCTGCAGGGTGCGGCGATGCATGTTGAGCCGCCGTGCCGTCTCCGAGACGTTGCGGTTGCACATTTCATAGATGCGCTGGATGTGCTCCCAGCGGACCCGATCCGCCGACATCGGATTCTGCGGCGGCTCGGATTTTTCCGTGCCGGTCGCAAGCAATGCTGCGACGACGTCATCGGCATCGGCGGGTTTGGCGAGATAGTCGACCGCGCCCATCTTCACCGCGGTCACTGCAGTTGCGATATTGCCGTAGCCGGTCAGCACGATCGCACGCGCATCGGGACGCTTGCGCTTCAGCGCGGAAACCACGTCGAGGCCGTTACCGTCGCCGAGCCTGAGATCGACGACGGCGAAGGCCGGCGCGGCCTTGCCGATCTGCGCCAGCCCGTCGGAGACGGTGTCGCAGGACGTCACATCGAAGCCGCGCGTTTCCATGGCGCGCGCAAGCCGCTCGAGGAACGGCTTGTCATCCTCCACGATCAGGAGGGAGCGGTCGGTCTGCTCGGCAAGTTCGGCGATTGCGCTCAAGGGTTTGGCCTCGGTTGATCCAACCGGAGATATGGCGCCGCGGGGGCACCCTGCCAAGGCCACCAAACGTCGAATAGGTTAAGACGTTGGCTTTTCGTCGCTTTCACCTTCAAAACGGGCGCGGGGCCAGGCCATCTGTACCACCGCACCGTGATCGGGAAACACGCGGTTGGTAAACGACACCTTTGCGCCGGTGCGTTCCAACAGCGTGCGTGCGATGAACACGCCGAGCCCAAGCCCGGTATGTTCGCTCGGCGTGTCGTCGGGCGAGCGGCGGCGCGACAGATAGGGCTCGCCGATGCGCTTCAAGATGTCTGGTGCAAAGCCCGGACCATCGTCGGACACCTCGATTTCAACGGTTTCGTTGTTCCACCAGGCATTCACCTCGACCGCGCCCCGCGCGAAATCGACCGCATTCTCCAGGATGTTGCCGAGGCCATAGAGAATCGCGGGATTGCGCGTACCGACCGGCTCGCGGCTCGCCGCAACCGCGATCCTGACCTTGATCGCAACGCCGAAATCGCGATGCGGCGCCACCGCCTCCTCGATCAGTGTCGAGAGCTTCATGCGGTCGAACGGTGCGCCGGTCGACGACAGCTGGGTGATCTTGGACAAGATGTCGCGGCAGCGCTGTGCCTGCTCGCGCAGGGTCTTGATGTCGCTGGCGGACTGGGAGTTCAGTTGGGGGCTGTCGGCCAGCGCCTTCTCCAGCTCGCGCGAAACCAGCACGATGGTCGAGAGCGGCGTGCCGAGTTCGTGCGCGGCAGCCGCGGCAAGGCCGTCGAGCTGGGTCAGATGCTGCTCGCGCGCCAGCACCAGCTCCGTGGCGGCAAGGGCGTCCGAAAGCTGGCGCGCCTCCTCGGTGACCTGGAATGAATAGAGGCTGGTGACGCCGATCGCGAGCACGATCGAGAACCAGACCCCGATCAGATAGATCGGCGGCAGGATCAGAGGCTCGTCGCCGTCCCAGGGCAGCGGCTGATGGAAGAACACCAGCACGGTAGCGCAGGCGACCGCGAGTAGCCCGAGCGTAACGGTCAGCCGCACCGGCAATGCGGTTGCCGAGATCAGAACCGGCGCCAGGAACAGGAACGAGAACGGGTTCTCGAGCCCGCCCGTCAGATACAAGAGTGCTGCGAGCTCGATGATGTTGAGCGCCAACAGGCTGGCTGCATGCCGCGGCTCGAGCCGCTGCATCGGGTTGAAGGCGATCTGCAGCGCCAGATTGAGCAGCGCCGACAGGCTGACGATGACAAGGCAGGGGATGATCGGAAGGTCGAATTCGAGGCCCTGCGCCACCACGAAAATGGCCGCAAGCTGGCCCAGCGCCGCAAGCCAGCGCAGCCGCAGGATGGTGTCCAGCCGGACATGGCGCCGCGGGTGGTGGAAGTCGGAAGCAGCCGCGATTTCGGTCATGATTTCAAAGTTTAGCCGTGTGGCCCGCCGATCACAAATTGCTGCCGGCGCGACCTGCGGAGGTTGCGTTGGCCGATGTAATGGCTCAATGAACGCCCCGCATGGCCCAGAATGACACAAGCGGAGGCACGTTATCTGCGGCGGATCCGGCAGGACCCGCCGCCATCGAGGCCGTGCGCCTGGTCAAGCAGTACAAGAAGACCCGCGCGGTCGACGACATCTCGTTCCGGATCGCGCGCGGGACGATCACCGGGCTGCTCGGCGGCAACGGCGCCGGCAAGACCACCACCATTGCGATGATCATGGGGCTGGTGCTGCCGACCTCGGGCCGCGTGTCGGTGCTGGGTCATCCGATGCCGCAAGAAAGCGCCTATGTGCTCGGGCGCATGAATTTCGAGAGCCCCTATGTCGACATGCCGATGCGGCTCACGGTGCGGCAGAACCTGACCATCTTCGGCCGGCTCTATGCGGTCGAGAATTTGGGCGAGCGCATCCGGCAGCTCGCCGCCGACCTCGATCTCCACGATTTCCTCGACCGGCCCAACGGCAAGCTCTCGGCCGGGCAGAAGACCCGCGTTGCGCTCGCAAAGGCGCTGATCAACCAGCCGGAGCTGTTGCTGCTCGACGAGCCGACCGCCTCGCTCGACCCCGATACGGCTGACTGGGTGCGGGAGCATCTGGAGACCTATCGCAAGACCCGCGATGCCACCATCCTGCTCGCCTCGCACAACATGTTCGAGGTCGAGCGGCTCTGCGACCGCGTGATCATTCTGAAGCGCGGCCGCATCGAGGAGGACGACAGCCCCGATCGCATCATGGCCCGCTACAGCCGCGCCAATCTCGAGCAAGTATTCCTCGACGTCGCGCGCGGCCGCGTCGAGGTGCCGGTGTCATGAGCGAGCTCGCGCTTGTCGGCGGCATCTCGTTGCAGCGCATCTACGCGATGATCCTGCGCTACTGGTATCTCCTGCTCTCGTCCTGGCCGCGGCTGATGGAATTGATGTACTGGCCGATCCTGCAGGTCATCACCTGGGGCTTCCTGCAGATGTACATCGCGCAGAACGCCGGGTTCTTCGCGCGCGCCGGCGGCACGCTGATCGGCGCGGTCATCCTGTGGGACATCCTGTTCCGCGGCCAGCTCGGCTTCTCCATCTCGTTCCTGGAAGAGATGTGGGCGCGCAACCTCGGCAACCTGATGATGAGCCCGCTGAAGCCGATCGAGTTCCTGCTGGCGCTGATGGCGATGAGCGTCATTCGCCTTGCGATCGGCGTCATTCCGATGACGGCGCTCGCCTATTATTTCTTTCACTTCAATTTCTACGGCCTCGGCCTGCCCGCGATCGCCTTCTTCTGCAACCTGATCTTCACGAGCTGGGCGGTCGGCATCTTCGTCTCGGGCCTCGTGCTCCGTAACGGTCTCGGCGCCGAGAGCATCGTCTGGACGCTGATGTTCGCGCTGATGCCGCTCGCCTGCGTCTATTACCCGGTCGAGGTGCTGCCGCTCTGGCTGCAGCATGTCTCCTGGTGCCTGCCGCCGACTTACGTGTTCGAGGGGTTGCGGGCGCTGCTCTCCGATCATGTCTTCCGCGCCGACCTGATGCTCGCGGCGCTTGGCATCAACGCCCTGCTGCTGGTGGCGTCGTTTGCGGCATTCATTGCCCTTTTGAACAGCGCCCGCCGTCACGGATCGCTGCTCGGGGGCGGTGAATAAGTCACTTTCCCGTGGATTCACGGGCTGTTCGGTTGGGTATGGGCGTAGATATACCGATCTACGCATTGACGCATTATTTTGCATTGTCCAGTATGCTGCGGCGCAAAACAGGGGTCTGAGATCAATGGCGATTGGTGAGTTTGGCAATGCACCGCCGCTGGCGGGCGAAGGCAGTCCGGCGCTGACAACGCCGATGTACTGGATGTACGAGATGGCGCATGCCTCGCTCAATCCGGTGCGAGCGGTGTCGGATGCCACCAAAATCCTGTTTCAGAATCCGCTCAATCCCTGGACGCACACCCAGCTCGGCAAATCGGTTGCCGCGGCCTGCGAGTTGTTCGAGCGCACCACGCGCCGCTACGGCAAGCCGGAATGGGGCCTCGACGAAACCGAGGTCAACGGCATCCGCGCGCCGGTCGAAATCAAGAGCGTGTGGGAAAAGCCGTTCTGCCGCCTCCTGCATTTCGACCGCAAGCTGACGCGTCCGTTGCGCAGCCCGCAGCCGCGCGTGCTGATCGTGGCGCCGATGTCCGGCCATTATGCGACGCTGCTGCGTGGCACGGTCGAAGCCTTCCTGCCGACCCATGAGGTCTACATCACCGACTGGTCGGATGCGCGCATGGTGCCGCTGGCGGAAGGCCGCTTCGATCTCGACGACTACATCGATTACGTCATCGAGATGCTGCAGGCGCTCGGCGGCAACATGCATGTCATCGCGGTGTGCCAGCCCTCGGTGCCGGTGCTGGCCGCTGTCTCCATCATGGAAGCCAACCGCGACCCCTTCGTGCCGCTGTCGATGACCCTGATGGGCGGGCCGATCGATACCCGCCGCAACCCGACCGGGGTCAACAATCTCGCTGAACAGCGCGGCATCGAATGGTTCCGCAACAACGTCATCACCAAGGTGCCGTTCCCGAATCCCGGCGTGATGCGCGACGTCTATCCCGGCTTCCTGCAGCTCAACGGCTTCATTTCGATGAATCTCGACCGCCACATGGACGCGCACAAGCAGCTGTTCGCCAATCTGGTGAAGGGCGACGGCGATCTCGTCGACAAGCACCGGGATTTCTACGATGAATATCTGGCGGTGATGGATCTCTCGGCCGAGTATTACCTGCAGACCGTTGAAACCGTGTTCATCAGGCACGCGCTGCCAAAGGGCAAGATGACCCATCGCGGCCGGCCGGTTGATCCGTCCAGGATCATGCGCGTGGCGCTGATGACGGTGGAAGGCGAGAACGACGACATTTCGGGTCTCGGCCAGACCGAAGCGACGCATGGACTCTGCACGTCGATCCCCAATCATCGCCGTGTTCACTACGTGCAGAAGGGTGTCGGACACTACGGTGTGTTCAACGGTTCCCGTTTCAAGTCGGAAATCGTGCCGCGCATCAACGATTTCATGATGTCGTCGGCGAATCCAAAGTCATTGCTCGCGCTCGCTGCTGAATAAGCAGCGGCTCATTGCGTTCATCTACGATTAAAGTGCGCATGATCATGCGCGGCAGCGAATTGGCCCCTTGGTTAAGTCCCTGAATCCTCGTTAGGAAAGCTCGATTCTGGGCTTGCCGAAGGAGTGAGTATTAACTCACCGCTTGGAGGGCGCCGGAGGGGCGGTTCCGGACGAAAAATTTCACCTTGAGGCCCATCCGGTAGGGCCTGGCGGGCGGCCAGCCCCTGTATATTGGGCAAATGATTTGTTTTTGCGCCGAGCGATTTCCCTGGCGGCGGATATGGCAGAATCCGGGCGAACTACTCCTCCCCGGACTGACAGACATGGCTACCCGCGCGCTCCTGTATCGGCGCCCTGCCGAACCCTCGACTCTTCTGGTCAAGCATGGGTCGCAAGTTTTTGCGATCAGGCTTCGCCGGCACAGACGCGCGCGCCGGTACACGCTGCGAATCCATCCAACCGACCGCGAAGCCATCCTCACCATGCCGCCGCGCGGCACGATTCCCGAAGCGCGCGAGTTCGCGCAGCTCCACGGCGGCTGGATCGCCGCGCGTCTCGGCCGTCTGCCGAAGGCGGCGCCGTTCCAGCCCGGCACCGTGGTGCCGCTGCGCGGCGTGCCGCACCGGATCGTGCACCGCTCGGGCGAGCGCGGCACGGTGTGGACGGAGACGCGCGACTCCGGTGACAAGGTGATCTGCGTCGCCGGCGATTATGAATTCATCGACCGCCGCGTGCACGATTTCCTCAAGCGCGAAGCGCGCCGCGAACTGCATAAGTCGGCGCAGGACTATGCGCAGGCGCTTGGCGTGCGGGTCAAGCGGCTCTCGATCCGCGACCAGTCGAGCCGCTGGGGCTCCTGCACCTCGGCCGGCTCGCTGTCGTTCTCCTGGCGGCTGATCCTCGCGCCGTCCTTCGTGCTCGACTATCTCGCCGCGCATGAGGTCGCCCATCTCGTCGAGATGAACCACTCGCCGCGGTTCTGGCGGGTGGTGGCGCGGGTCTGCCCCTCGGCCGAGCGCGCCAAGAAGTGGCTCGATACCTGCGGCAACGATTTGCATCGGTACGGGATCGAGGATTAGCTCCTCCGCTGTCGTCCCTGCGTAAGCAGGAACCCATAACTAAAGGCCTTCATTGTTTCGAAGATCGTCGACCACCGAGCAATACGGATAGATTCCGCGGTATGGGTCCTCGCCTTCGCGAGGACGACGGTGATGTTGTGGCGCCGCTACCTATTCCTGCCGAACAGCCGGTCCATCAGCCAGCCATCCAGCCCCGCCGCGGGCTCGGGCCGTACCGGTCCGCGCGGCGACCGCGCTCCCGCAACTGCCTGCACCGGCACGGGCGGTGTCGGCGCGGTGATCTGCGAAGCGATCTGCGCCAGTGTCGGTCCGGTCATTTGTGAGTTCGGCAGCGCCGCCACCGGCACGCCCTGATGCGCCGCGCGCATGAAGCGGGTCCAGACTTCCACCGGCAGTCCGCCGCCGGTCGCCTTCCTGGTCGGTGAATTGTCGTCATTGCCGAGCCAGACGCCGGTCACGAGATTGGCGGTGTAGCCGATGAACCAGGCGTCGCGGAAATCCTGGCTGGTGCCGGTCTTGCCGGCGGCCGGCCAGCCCGGGATATCCGCCTTCTTCGCGGTGCCGGAGATCAGCGTCTGCTCCATCATGGCGTCCATCATCGCGACGCTGCGCGGCTCGATCACCTGGGTGGGTTCATCGGGTTGCCGGGCGTAGATCACCTTGCCCTCGAGCGTCTTGATCCGGGTCACCACATGCGGGGACACACTGAGCCCGCCATTGGCGAACGGCGCATAGGCGCCGACGAGCTCGAGCATCGAGACTTCCGAGGTACCGAGCGCGATCGAAGCGTTGGGCTCGAGTTTGGAGGAAATGCCGAGCCGGTGCGCCGTCCGCACCACGTTCTTCGGCCCCACTTCCAGCCCAAGCCGCACTGACACCGTGTTGAGCGACATCGCGAGCGCCTGGGTCAGCGTCACCGGGCCGAAATATTCATGGGTGTAGTTCTCGGGCTTCCAGCCCTTCACATCGAGCGGGCCGTCCTGGCGGATGGTTTCCGGCGTCAGCCCCGCCTCGATCGCGGTGAGATAGACGAACGGCTTGAACGCCGAGCCCGGCTGGCGCTTGGCGGTGACGGCGCGGTTGAACTGGCTCTCGCCATAATTCCGGCCGCCGACCATGGCGCGCACCGCGCCATCGGGGCTCATTGCGACCAGCGCGCCCTGGCTGACATTGAACTTCACGCTTTTCGCGGCCAGCTCATCGATGATGGCGGCCTCCGCCACGCTCTGCAGCTTGGGATCGATGGTGGTTTCGACCACGATGCTCGTTTCGATCTGGCCGATCAGGTCGTCGAGCACCTCGCCGATCCAGTCGGCGACATAGTTGACGGTGCCGGCGCCGGCGGGTTTCACCGAGTTCGCGGGATGCGCGCTTGCAGCCTGCGCCTGCGCTTCGCCGATGAACTTCGCTTCCGCCATTGCCGCGAGCACGATTTTCGCGCGCGCCTCGGCGCCTTGGGGGTTGCGGTTCGGCGCCAGCCGCGAGGGCGATTTGACGAGGCCCGCCAGCATTGCGGCTTCCGCCAGCGTGACGTTCTTTGCCGACTTGCCGAAATAGCGCTGCGCGGCGGCTTCCACGCCATAGGCGCCGGAGCCGAAATAGACGCGGTTGAGATAGAGCTCGAGGATTTCGGCCTTGGAGTGCTTGCGCTCCAGCCACAGCGCGAGCTCGACCTCCTGCAGCTTGCGCGCGAAGGTGCGTTCCTGGGTGAGGAACAGGTTTTTGGCGAGCTGCTGGGTCAGCGTCGAGCCGCCTTGCGCCACGCCACGGTGCAGTACGTTGGCGACTGCTGCGCGCAGAATGCCCCAGGGGTCGACGCCGTAATGCCTGTAGAAGCGGCGGTCCTCGATGGCGATGAAGGCCTTGGGCAGGTAGGGCGGCAGGTCCTTCAGCGCGACATTGGCGCCGGCCATCTCGCCGCGCTGGGCGAGCACGCTGCCGTCGGTGCCGACAATCTCGATGGTCGGCGGACGCTTGGGGATTTCCAGCGACTGGATTGGAGGCAGATGCGCGCCGGCCCAGACCACGGCGCCGACAACCGCAATCCCTGCCCACAGGCCGAGCACCGCGCCCCAATAGATCAGGCGTCCAAAACTCAGGCGTGAGGGCGATCTGGCGCGGCGGTTGCCGGCGCTTCGGGAAGCGCGCGGCTTTCGTTCCACCGGCGGCTCCTCGCCCTCATCGTCATGATCGACTTTGCGCCTGGAAGCCTTCTTCGGCTTGTCTTCGCCGGCGGCGGGGATGCGGTCCTTGGGATCGAGGCGCAGATCGCCGAGAGCCGCCGCAAGCCCGAAGCGCGGCTCCTTGCGTCCGCCGCTTTTTTTCCGTCCCCACGCCATCCGCGATACGCCGCCCACACCACTTCGCGCGAACGCTACGCCGCAGGATTTAAGGGACGGTTACGGAGAGGTTAATTCGTGATTAGGGGGTAGGGCGAGGAGCTTGTTTCTTGATTGAGCATGATCTTATCGGAAAACCGGTTCCCACTTTTCCGGATCATGCTCTAAGGATGGCGACAATCGAGTTTTGGGGAGCGCCGCATGGGCCATATCGATCCGACCAAGGAAGTTTTCGCGCAATTTCGGGAGAGCGACCGGCCAGGTCCGATCCACATGCTCAACCTGGTGCGGCTGCGCGCGGAGGCGGCCTATCCCGACGGCCGCAAGGCGAGCGGCGCGGAGGCTTATGCGGCCTATGGCCGCGAGAGCGGGCCGGTGTTCGAACGTCTGGGCGGCCGGATCGTGTGGCAGGGCCGGTTCGAATTGATGCTGATCGGCCCAAAGGAGGAGCGCTGGGACCACTGCTTCATCGCAGAGTATCCGAGCGTTGCCGCCTTCGTGGAGATGATCCGCGATCCCGTCTACCGGGAAGCCGTGAAGCATCGACAGGCGGCGGTCGAGGATTCTCGCCTGATCCGCCACGCCGTACTGCCGGTCGGCAAGACGTTTGGCGAGATTCCGAAGTAGCTGCTCTACGGTTGTCATGCGCGGGCTTGACCCGCGCATCCATCGAGCCAAAAGACGCTTTCTCGACGATGGATTGCCGGGTCAAGCCCGGCAATGACGAGTAAAAAAACAAATCGGCGGCCCGAAGGCCGCCGATGGTTTTCGCGCGAGGTTGCGTTGCGCTTAACCCGCAGCGCCGGTGTCCTCGAGGATCGGGCCGAACAGTTCCCAGCGCTCGCCGTTGAACTTTATCATCTGTAGCTGCTTGTTAACTCGATAGTCGTCCGGCGTGGTGTTGTGGACGATGCCGGGCAGGGTCAGGTCCAGCTGAACCTTCTTCAAGTGCGTGGCCTGCTTCAGCACGTTCTCACGGGTGAGGTCGTCACCGCACTCCTTGAGCACATGGATCAGCAATTGCGTGGTGATATAGCCGTAGACATTGAAGTTCGAGTCCTTGTCTCCATCGGGATAATACTTGGCCATGAAATCGAGATACTTCTTCATGCCGGCATCGTCCTTCCAGGTCGGATCGAGCGGATCCTTGGTATAGCCGACACTGATCACGCCCTTGGACGCGTCTAACCCTGCCGGCTTCATGACCGCGCCGACCGAGGTCGCGTTGATGTCCAGGATGTGCACCGGATGCCAGTTGAGCTCGGCGATCTTCTTGATCGCCTGCGCCGCCTGCTTCGGCGTCGAGGCCGAGAAGAACAGGTCCGCGCCCGCGTCCTTGATCTTGAGAATCTGCAAGTCGATGGTGGGATCGGAAACTTCGTAGGAGGCTTCCGCGACGATCATGCTTTTTGCCTTGTCGCCAAGGCCGGCCTTGATGCCGTTCAGGTAGTCTTTGCCGAGGTCGTCGTTCTGATAGAGGATACCAACCTTGGCGTTGGGATGATTCTTGATGATGTATTGGCCGTAGATGCGGCCTTCGACGAAGTAGTTCGGGTTGAAACCCATCGTCCACGGAAAATTCTTCGGGTCGCTGAATCTCGAAGCGCCGGTCGCGGCGAACAGCTGCGGCACCTTCTTGGCGTTGAGATATTTCTGCACGGCCGCGTTCGACGGCGTGCCGAGGAGCTGGAAGGTCAAGAGGACCTCGTCTTTGGCGGCGAGTAGGCGTCGTCATACTGGATCAGGTTGATCTTGCGGCCGTTCACGCCGCCCTGATCGTTGATCATCTTGATATAGGCGGCCTGGGTCTTGCCGATGGTGGCATAGGCGGAGGCTGGTCCGCTGAAGGGGTTGGTCTGGCCGATCTTGATCTCGGTATCGGTCGCGCCGGTGTCGTATTTCTTCTGCGCGAACGCCGATGTCGCCGACAGCGCCAGCGCCAGGGCGGCGGTGCCGGCAAAACGGAGAAAACCATTCCTCATATTGATGCGTTCCTCATGGGTGGGGATTGTCCCGATGGTCCTTTTCGAGAATTGGCCATCGCTGGGCGCGGATACTGGAGGAAGCCATGTGGCAATGCAAGATGGTGCAGCGCGGAAAGGTGAACCAACCTTAGGCTAAACAGAGCAAAATCAATGCGATCGCGGCGGGGGCGGCCTGTACGAACAGGATCTTCCGGCTGACGCTGATGGCGCCATAGACACCGGCCGCGATCACGCAGAGCAGAAAGAATACCTTGATCTGGAAGGCAAAGCCGGGGACGGCTTGCACCAGCCCCCAGATCAGGCCGGCGGCGAGGAAGCCATTATAAAGGCCCTGGTTGGCGGCCAGCACCGCGGAATCCGCGGCCTTTTCCGGCGATAGCCCAAAGGCCTTCAGGCCGGCCGGCTTGGTCCAGAGGAACATCTCCAGGACCAGGAAATAGACGTGTAGCGCGGCGACCAGCGCCACCAGGATGTTCGCGATCAGGCTCATGGCTTCCCCCAGCTTTCGGGTGGACGCTAGCATGCGGGTGGTGAAAATGGACGACGGTCTCTTGTAGCTCCGGGGTGTGGCCAATGACCGTGTCCGGAAACCGCGAGACAGTTTCGCTGCGAAGGACGATGGTTCGCTCATGAGCAAGACCTATGGCACTGTCGATGCCGATCGACAAAAGCAGATGAGCGGCCTGGAATTTGTCCAGGGGCTCGCCAATGGAACACTGCCGCTCAACACCATCGCGCAGACCTTGGGCTACGATGTAGCCGAGGCGGAGAGCGGGCGCGTCGTCGTCACCGCACAGCCGAGCGGTCGCCATCTCAATCCGGCGGGTACGGTGCACGGCGGCTTTGCGGCCACGCTGCTCGACAGCTGCATGGGACTGGCGGTCCAGTCTACGCTCGAGAAGGGCATCGGCCAGACCACCCTCGAGTTCAAGATTTCGCTGGTGCGGCCGATCACTCCGGAAACGGGGACGATCAGGGCGCAGGGTGTCGTGCTGACCCGCGGCCGCCGGGTCGGCACCGCCGAGGGCCGGATCACCGACAGCGAAGGGCGGCTGTTGGCTCATGGAACCACCACATGCCTGATCTTTCAGAATTGATGGCCTCGCTCGGCACTGCAAGCACGTCGGCTGCGGAGGCGATCGGCCGATGATGGATATGGACCGCCTCGCCTGCTATCGCGCGATCTCGACCCGCGACGCCCGCTTCGACGGCCGCCTGTTCGTGGGCGTGAAGACCACGGGCATCTACTGCCGGCCGATCTGTCCGGCGCGGACGCCGAAATTCGAGAACGTCGTGTTCTTTGCTTCCGCGGCGGCGGCGCAGGAGGCCGGCTTTCGTCCGTGTCTGCGCTGCCGCCCCGAAATTTCGCCGGAGCTCGCGTTCTGGCGCGGCACCTCCAACACGGTGTCGCGGGCGCTGGCGCTGATCGAGGCCGGCGGCCTCGATGCCGACGACGTCGAAGGCCTCGCCGACCGGCTCGGCGTCGGCGCCCGGCAATTGCGGCGGCTGTTCCGCCAGCATGTCGGCGCCTCTCCGATCGCGGTGGCGCAGACGCGGCGCGTGCTGCTGGCCAAACAACTCATTCACGAGACCTCGTTGCCGATGGCGGAAGTGGCTCTTGCTTCGGGCTTTGGCAGCGTCCGCCGCTTCAACGAGACCTTTCGCGACCTGTTCGGCCGTCCGCCGGCGACGCTGCGCCGAACCAAAGACAAGCCGCGGCGCGCGGCGGATGCGCTGTCGGTGCGTCTTTCCTATCGGCCGCCCTATGATTGGGAGGCGATGCTGGCCTTCCTGAAGGCGCGCGCCATTCCCGGCGTCGAATGCGTCTCGGACGACGGCTACAAGCGCAGCATTGCCTTCGGGAAGCACAGCGGCGTGGTGACGGTGACGCCCGCGGGCGAGCATCGCGTCGATGTCACCGTGCGCTTCCCCGACATGGCGGCGTTGCCCTCGATCATCGCGCGGGTGCGGCGGGTGTTCGATCTCGCCGCCGATCCCGACCGGATCGGCGCTCATCTCGCGCAGGATCCGGCGCTGGCGCCATTGGTTCGCACGCGGCCGGGCCTGCGCGTGCCGGGCGCCTGGGATGGCTTTGAGCTTGCGATGCGCGCGATCTGCGGCCAGCAGATCACGGTGCCGGCGGCGGCGAAGCTGCTCGGCAGACTGGTGCAGGCGCATGGTACGATGCTCGCTGCTTCGATCCGCGATGCCGAGGGATTGAGCCATGTCTTTCCCTCGCCGAAGGTGATCGCGGCCGCCGATCCCGGCGGCTTTGCCATGCCCGGCGCGCGGGCCAGCGCGCTGATCGCGCTGGCGGATGCGATCTCGGCCGATCCCATGATCTTCAGCCGCGGCGCCAGTCTCGATGCTGCGATCGCCAAATTGCGCGCGCTGCCGGGGATCGGCGAATGGACCGCGCAATACATCGCCATGCGCGAATTGCGCGAGCCCGATGCGTTTCCGGCCGCCGATGTCGGGTTGCTCCGAGCCATGGCGGATGCCAGTGGCCGCCGGCCCTCGCCGGACGAGCTGCTCACGCGTGCGGAAGCCTGGCGGCCGTGGCGCGCCTACGCAGCGCTGCATCTGTGGGCCGCGGGCGCAGCGGCGTCCAAGCAGGTTCAGGACAAAGCCGATGCGCGAGAAGCCGCCTGAAAGGTTCTCGGTCGATCGGCTGGAAACGCCGATCGGGCTGGCGCTGGTCGTTACCGATGCCGGCGGCATGCTGCGTGCGTTCGACTGGGAGGATCACGCCGCGCGCATCAAGGAATTGCTGCGGCTGCAATATGGACCGGTGGAGTTGAAGGCGGCGCGCGCGCCCAACGCGATCAGGTCGGCGCTGTCGCGCTATTTCAACGGCGATCTCGATGCGCTGAAGTCGATCGAATGGCGCATCAGTGGCACGCCGTTCCAGCGCAAGGTCTGGATGGCGTTGCCGAAGATTCCGGCCGGCACGACCATGACCTATGGTGCACTCGCCGCAAGACTCGGCTCGCCGAATGCGGTGCGGGCCGTCGGCCATGCCAATGGCTCCAATCCGATCAGCGTGGTCATTCCCTGTCACCGCCTGATCGCCGCCAATGGCTCGCTGGTGAAATATGGCAGCGGGCTCGCGCGCAAGCGCTGGCTGTTGATCCATGAAGGTGTCCCACTGAAGGCGGATGCCTGAAACCGTCAGGTCCGCAAACCGCCAGACGATTTCCGCGACGCTGCTAGCGTCTCCATCACCTCATGATGGAGACGACGACATGACCCACGAAGAAATTCAGGACTTTGTCACGCGCTTTGCGGCGGCATGGGCGGCGCGCGACGGCAACGCCTTTCTCGAGCTGTGGCACGCCGATGGCACGCTCACCACGCCGCTGGTGAACCGGCCGATCAAGGGCAATGAGCTGGCGCGGCTGATGGAAGTGCAGACGGCGTCAGCGCCGGATTTCGTCTGGCAGCTTCTGGACTGGACCTCGCGCGGCAATGTCGTTGTTATCGAATGGCAGACCACGCGCAACGTCGGCGGCGTCCGCTTCGAATGGCGTGGCGTCGACAAGTTCAGGCTTCGAGACGGCAAGATCGCCGAAGAGGTGGTCTATAGCGACACCGCGCCGCTGCGCGCCTTCCGTTCCGGCCAGGCGCTTGAGCCGATCACGAAGTTTTAGTCTCGCCGTCATTCCGGGGCGACGCGCTAGCGTCGAGCCCGGAATCCATAACCACCATCGTGAGTATGGATTCCGGGCTCGTGCTGCGCACGCCCCGGAATGACGGGTGGAGAGTTTCGATCCTAAGCCGCGGGCTTGGCGATCGCCTCGTCCGTGGCGAGCAGGTGCAACAGCGCGCTCTTGATCGCGGCCTGGCGGGTCGGCGCGTTGATCTGTGCGCCCAAGAGGTCGGTGACATAGAACACGTCGCGCGCGCGCTCGCCGAAGGTCGCGACATGGGCGGACGCGATATTGAGGTTCAGCTTCGAGAGCGCGGTGGTCAGCTGATAGAGCAGGCCGGGCCGGTCGAGGCCGGAGACCTCGATGACGGTGTAGAGCTCCGACCACTGGTTGTTGATGATGACTTCCGGCTCCACAACAAAGGGGCGGAGCCTGCCGCGGCCGGCGGCGCGGCGGGCGACGGCTTCCGGCAGCCGCAGCTTGCCTTCCAGCACGTCCTCGATCATTTCGCCGATCCGGGTGGCTCTGCGGCCCTCGTCCTCGTCGCGGTCGTATTCCCGCGAGATCGCAATCGTGTCGAGCGCGCGGCCGTCGGTCGTGGTGTAGATCTGGGCGTCGACGATGTTGGCGCCGGCGGAGGCACAGGCGCCCGCGATGATCGACAACAGCCAGGGATGGTCCGTCGCCAGGATGGTCAGCTCGGTGACGCCGCGCGCCTCGTCGAAGCCGACATTGATGGCCAGCTTGTGGCCGGCGTCTTCGCTCGCGCGCATGAATCTGGCGTGGCGGATCTTGCGCGGCAGCTCGACCTTGAGCCAGTAGGCCGGATAGTGCCGGCCGATATAGGCGTCGATCTCGGCTTCGGGCCATTCGGTGAAGGTCGCGCGGAATTCCGCCTGCGCCGCAGCGATGCGGCGGGCGCGGTTCACCTCCGAGAAGCCGCCGGTCAAAACCGGCTCGGTCTCGTAATAAAGCGTGCGCAACAGCTGCGCCTTCCAGCCGTTCCAGACGCCAGGGCCGACGCCGCGGATGTCGGCGGTGGTAAGGATCGTGAGCAGCTTCATCTGCTCGACCGACTGCACCACGGCGGCAAAGTTCTCGATGGTGCGGCGGTCGGAAAGGTCGCGCGACTGCGCCACCGTCGACATGGTCAGGTGCTCTTCGATCAGCCACGCCACGAGTTCAGTGTCGCTCGAGGAGAAGCCGAGCCGCGGGCAGAGCCGCCGCGCCACCTTGGCGCCGGCGACCGAGTGATCCTCGGGGCGGCCCTTGGCGATGTCGTGCAAGAGCACGGCGATATAGATCACCTGGCGGTGCTCGGGGCGGATCTTGCGCATCAGGTCGCTGGCGAGCAACAGCTCCTCGTTGCCGCCGCGCTCGATATCCTGCAGGAAACCGATGCAGCGGATCAGATGCTCGTCCACCGTATAGTGGTGGTACATGTTGAACTGCATCATCGACACGATCTTGCCGAAGGCGCGGATGAAATGGCCGAGCACGCCGGTCTCGTTCATCCGCCGCAGCACGGTCTCGGCGCCGCTGGAGGTCAGGATCTCCATGAACAGCCGGTTGGCCTCGGGATTCTCGCGCAAGCTGGTGTCGATCAGCTTCAGCGATCGCGTCACCGTGCGCATCGCGTCGGGATGGAAGGCGAGATTGTTCTTCTGCGCCAGCCGGAAGATCCGGATCAGGTTGACCGGATCGTGCTTGAGCACGTCGGGCGCGGCGAGATTGATGCGGTTGTTGTCGACGATGAAATCGTCGCTGTCGGGCACGCGCCGCCGCGACGTGCCGGGCCTCAAGCGCGCCATCATCCGGCTCAGCACCGGCGCGGGCTTGGCCTGCTGGTCTTCCAGCTTGGCGCACAGGATCGCGGTGAGATCGCCGACGTCCTTTGCCACCAGGAAGTAATGCTTCATGAAGCGTTCGACGTCCTGCATGCCGGGATGCGACGTATAGCCGAGCCGGATCGCGATCTCGCGCTGCAGGTCGAACGACAGCCGCTCTTCGGCGCGGCCCGCGAAGAAATGCAGGTTGCAGCGGACCGACCAGAGGAAATCGGCGCAGCGGCGGAAGATGCGGTATTCCTGCGCGTCGAACACGCCGCGCTCGAGCAGTTCGTCGGTCTCGCGCACGCGGTAGACGTATTTGGCGATCCAGAACAGCGTGTGCAGGTCGCGCAGGCCGCCCTTGCCGTCCTTCACATTGGGCTCGACCAGATAGCGCGACTGGCCTGCGCGGCGATGCCGCTCCTCGCGCTCGGCGAGTTTGGCGGTGACGAACTCGGCCGCGGTGCCCTGCACCACCTCCTTGTCGAAGCGTTCGACCAGCTCGTCATAGAGCTGCTGGTCGCCGGTCAAAAACCGCGTCTCCAGGATCGCGGTGCGGATGGTCATGTCGCCGCGCGCCTGCCGGATCGATTCATCGACCGAGCGCGTGGCGTGGCCGACCTTCAGCCCCATGTCCCACAGGCAATAGAGAATGGCTTCGGCGACCTGCTCGCCCCAGGCGGTCTGCTTGTAGGGCAGGATGAAGAGCAGATCGATGTCGGACTCCGGCGCCATCAGCCCGCGGCCATAGCCGCCGGTCGCCACCACCGCCATGCGCTCGGCGCCGGAGGGAATCGGCGAGCGGTAGAGATGCTGGGTTGCCGCCGCAAACAGGATGCGGATGATCTCGTCCTGCACGAAGCAGAGTCGCTCGGCGCAACGCCTGCCGTGACGGTCCTTCAGCAGGATCGCCTGCGCTGCCTCGCGCGCCGCCATCACCTCGGCTTTCAGGAGCTGCGCCACCGACGAGCGGAACACGTCCTCGCGGCCGGCATGCTTCTCCGCCAGCGCGTCGACCGCAGCGGCGATCCGCTCGGAGTCGAAGCCAGCGTCGGCGCTGGGCCGCGGTGGTGCAACCAGATTATCCATAACCTATCCGGATATCGGACCATGTCCGCGCTGTCACGGGACATTGTTGAAAAGCGCCTCGGCGTGCGCCTCATGCCGCCTCAAGCGGCCGGCCGGACAATCGGTCCGTCGCCGACCTCAAATTATTGAATTGGCAAGGGATTTTTCAAGGGCTGGCGGCCGGGTCGGCTGGCATGAATTTGCTGCGGCGAATGCCGCTAAGGTCATGGGCTGACACGTTCCCTTGAGGCGGCTATACCCGGCAGCAAACAATACCGGGAGAAAAGAAGATGGATGCCATCGAACTCCGCGCAATGCAGGCCCCGATCAAGGAACGCTACAAGCAGGACCCCGCGGCCGCGGTGATCACCCTGAAAGCCAAAGGCTCGACCGACAGCGAAGGGCTGACCTGCAAGGTCGAGACCGGCCGGGCGCTTTCCATCGCCGGCCTGCATCCCGCAACCGGCGGATCGGGGCTCGAGCTGTGCTCGGGCGACATGCTGCTGGAAGCGCTGGTCGCCTGCGCCGGCGTTACCTTGAAATCGGTTGCGACCGCGGTCGATGTGCCGCTGAAGAAGGGCCTGGTCTATGCCGAAGGCGATCTCGATTTCCGCGGCACGCTCGGCGTCGACAAGGAAGCCCCCGTCGGCTTTGAGGAAATCCGCGTCCGCTTCGAGGTCGAGACCGACGCGCCGCAGGACAAGCTCGATCTCTTGTTGAAACTCACCGAGCGCTATTGCGTGGTCTACCAGACCATCAAGAACGGCCCCAAGGTTTCGGTGAGCATGAAGCGGATTTAGTTCGCCGTCGTCCCGGCCTAGCGAAGCACGAGCCGGCACCCAACCATCGGCGTCAATTGTTGCGAAACCCCCACCGCCCAAAATCGAGGGGCCGCGGGGTATGGGTCCCGGCTTTCGCCGGGACGACAGATGAGAAATGTCCCCCGACCTCACTTATTTCCTCTTGCTCGGCTTCCGCATGGCGGTGGCGGCTGCCTTCGTGGTGTCGGCCTCCTTCATCGCCGAGCATTCGGGCCCCGCGATCGGCGCGCTGGTCGCAACGCTGCCGATCTCCGCGGGACCGGCCTACGTCTTCCTCGCGCTCGACCATGACTCCGCCTTCGTCGCCCAGGGCGCGCTGACGAGCCTGCCGATCAACGCCGCGACGATCTTTCTCGCCCTGACCTACACGCTGCTGGCGCAGCGGCACAATCTCCTGATCAGCTATGGTGCCGCGGCCGCGGTGTGGATCGGCATCGCCGCGATCATCGGCTCATCGCATTGGTCGCTGTGGGGCGGGCTTCTCGTCAACGCGGTCGCGTTCGCCATCTGCACGCCGCTGATGCAGCGCTATCGCCACGCCAGAATGCCGCCGGTCGCGCGCCGCTGGTACGACGTGCCGCTGCGGGCATCGCTAGTTGCGGCCCTCGTTGCGGCCGTCGTGACCCTGTCAGGCAGGGTCGGCCCGAGTATCAGCGGCATCCTCGCGCTGTTTCCGGCGGTGTTCTCCAGCATGATGCTGATCCTGCATCCGCGCATCGGGGGGCCTGCGACCGCCGCCGTGATCGCCAACAGCGCCTGGGGGCTGATGGGATTTGGGTTGGCTATCGCCGTGCTGCATGTCGGCGCGCTGTATCTGAGCTCGGCGGCGGGCCTGAGCCTTGGGCTCGCGACCTGCGTGAGCTGGAATCTGATGCTGTGGCGGATCGGGCGGAGGCGGGCGCGGTTGGCACAAACGTAGGGTGGGCAAAGCGAAGCGTGCCCACCATTTGGAAATTCGTTCGCGGTGGTGGGCACGGCGCAAGAGCGCCTTTGCCCACCCTACGATTCTGGATTGCTTCGCTTTGCTCGCAATGACAGCTACGGCTTCGGCAACCTCGCCTTCAGCGCATACAGCGCCTCCAGCGCCTCGCGCGGCGACATCTCGTCGGGATGCAGCGCCTTCACCGCCTCGACCAGCTGCTCCGCCTCGCTCGGCGGCGCGGGTTCGGCGGCGGCGCGCGATGGGACAGCGAACAGCGGCAGGTCGTCGGCGAGGGCGCGGGCCGTCTGGCCGCGGTCCTGCGCTTCGAGCTTGGCGAGCACCGCTTTCGCCCGCGCGATCACCGGCGGCGGCAGGCCAGCGAGCTTGGCGACCTGGATGCCATAGGAGCGGTCGGCCGAGCCGGGCAGCACCTCGTGCAGGAACACCACGTCGCCCTGCCATTCCTTCACCCGCACGGTGGCATTGAACATGCGGGGCAGTCTGGCGGAGAGCGCGGTCAGCTCGTGGTAATGCGTGGCGAACAGCGTCCGGCAGCGGTTGCTCTCATGCAGATGCTCGATCGCGGCCCAGGCGATCGAGAGGCCGTCGAAGGTCGCAGTGCCCCGGCCGATTTCGTCGAGGATCACAAGCGAGCGTTCGCTGGCCTGATTGAGGATTGCGGCGGTCTCGACCATCTCGACCATGAAGGTCGAGCGGCCGCGCGCGAGATCGTCCGCCGCGCCGACGCGCGAGAACAGCCGGTCGACGATGCCGATGCGCGCGCGGGCCGCCGGCACGAACGAGCCGATCTGGGCAAGCAGCGCAATCAGCGCGTTCTGGCGCAGGAAGGTCGACTTGCCGGCCATGTTAGGGCCGGTGATCAGCCAGAGCTGCCCTGATTTTTGCGCCGGCGCGGGCGAAAGATCGCAGGTGTTGGCGATGAAGGGCTGGCCTTCGCGCTTCAGCGCCTGTTCGACCACGGGATGCCGGCCCGCCTCGATGGCAAAGCCGAGCGAGCCATCCACTTCGGGGCGCACATAATTGTCGTCGACCGCGAGTTTTGCGAGCGCGGTCGCGACATCGAGCAGGGCAAAGGCATGGGCGGCGGCGCGCAGGTCGTCGCTCGCTGCAAGGGCCTTGGCACAGAGCCGCTCGAAGATTTCGAGCTCGAGATTGAGCGCGCGCTCGCCGGCATTCGCAATCTTGGCCTCGATCTCGCCGAGCTCGGCAGTCGTGAAGCGGACCTGTCCCGCCAGCGTCTGGCGATGGATGAAGGTCGCGTTCAAAGGCGCCGACATCAGTCTGTCGCCGTGCTGCGCGGTGACCTCGACGAAATAGCCGAGCACATTGTTGTGCCGGATTTTCAGACCCTTGATGGAGGTCGCGTCGGCATAGCGCGCCTGCATCGCGGCGACGACAAGCCGCGAGGCGTCGCGCAGGCTGCGCGCTTCGTCCAGCGCCTGCTCATAACCCTCGCGCACGAAACCGCCGTCGCGCTTGATCAGCGGCAATTGCTCGGAGAGCGCCCGCTCATATTCGCGCGCCAGCTCCCGCGACGGCTTGCGCAGGCTCGCAATCACCGCGGCGACCTCCTGCGGCGGCTGCTCCAGCTCTTCCAGCCGCGCCAGCGCCTGGTCGGCGGCCAAAATGCCGTCGCGAAGCCCGGCAAGGTCGCGCGGGCCGCCGCGGCCGACCGAGAGCCGCGCCAGCGCGCGCGACATGTCGGGCGCACCACGCAGGATCGAGCGGATGTCCTCGCGCGCGGCGCTGTCGGCGACGAAGGCGCTGACCGCGTCCAGCCTGCGTGCGATCTGCGCACTGTCGGTGAGCGGCGCGGCGAGGCGTTGCGCGAGGAGGCGTGAGCCCGCTGATGTCACCGTGCAATCGATCGCGTCCAAAAGCGAGCCGCGCCGTTCGCCAGCCAGTGTGCGGGTCAGTTCGAGATTGGCGCGTGTGGCGGGATCGATGGCCATGGTCGAGCCGGCGGCTTCGCGTGCGGGCGGCGACAGCGGCGGGCGCTTGCCCACCTGCGTGCGGTCGATATAGGTGACGGCGGCGGCCGCGGCGGTCGCTTCCAGCCGCGACATCGCGGCCAGTCCATCCATGGTCGCGACCGCGAAATAATCGCAGAGCCGCCGTTCGGCGGTGGAACTGTCGAAGACGTCGCGGGTCAGCGGCGTCACCGCCGGCAATTCATTGAGCAGCGCCGAAAACTCGCCGTCGCTATAGAGCGCGTCGGCGACAACAGCTTCATTCGGATTGATGCGCGCCAGGGTCGCCTGCAATTCGCTGCCGCCGCATTCCGTCACCATGAACTCGGAGGTGGAAATATCGATCCACGCGAGCCCGAACCGGTCGCCGCCACCCGAGGCGCGGGCGCGCGCGATCGCGAGCAAATAATTGTTGGTGCGCGCATCGAGCAGCGTATCCTCGGTGAGCGTGCCCGGCGTCACCAGCCGGATGACGGCGCGCTTCACCACGCTCTTGGCGCCGCGGGCCCGCGCGGCAGCGGGATCCTCGGTCTGCTCGCAGACCGCGACACGGTGGCCGGCGCCGATCAGGCGATGCAGATAGTCCTCGGACCGCTCGACCGGCACGCCGCACATCGGGATGTCCAGCCCCAAGTGCTTGCCGCGCTTGGTCAGCACGATACCGAGCGTTTTCGAGGCGATCTCGGCATCCTCGAAGAACAGCTCGTAGAAATCGCCCATGCGGTAGAACAACAGCAGCCCGGGATGGGCGGCCTTTATTTCAAGGTACTGCTCCATCATCGGAGTGACGCGCGCGTTCGCTTCCGCGGAAGGCGCAGTTTCGGCAGGCGGAGTGGGCGGAACGGGCACGGGCTGCTGGATGGTCATGGGCGGCGGAAAACTAGCCAATTTCGCCGCGCGGTCCTATTGCTTTGCGGCATTCGCACGCGTTTTCCACCCCCTCACGGCGGTGCTGCCGGGCGAAACCGTCAATTGACGGGCCGATAGGCCCCTCCTACAACTCGCCATCAAATTCGATGCCGTCAGGGAGAACGCCGATGGGTGATGTCTTTATATGTGATGCCGTCCGAACCCCGATCGGCCGTTTTGGCGGCTCGCTCGCCAAGGTGCGCGCCGACGACCTGGCGGCCGCGCCCATCAAGGCGCTGATGGCAAAGCACCCCAAGCTCGACTGGTCGTCGGTCGATGAAGTCTTTTTCGGCTGCGCCAACCAGGCCGGCGAGGACAACCGCAACGTCGCACGCATGGCGCTCTTGCTCGCAGGCCTGCCGGAGACGGTTCCCGGCCAGACCCTCAACCGGCTCTGTGCGTCGGGTCTCGACGCGGTCGGCGCGGCGGGCCGCGCGATCCGCGCCGGCGAGATCGATTTCGCCATCGCCGGTGGCGTCGAGTCGATGACACGGGCGCCGTTCGTGATGGGCAAGGCGACTGAGGCGTTCTCGCGCTCGGCCGACATCTACGACACCACGATCGGCTGGCGCTTCATCAATCCCCTGATGAAGGCGCAATATGGCGTCGACGCCATGCCGGAGACCGGCGAGAACGTCGCCGAGGAATTCCAGGTGTCGCGCGCCGACCAGGATGCGTTCGCGATCCGCTCGCAGCAGCGCGCGGGCGCTGCGATCGCGTCAGGCTACTTCGCCGAAGAGATCACTGCCGTAACCATTTCCGGCGGCAAGGCCGGCCCGGTCGTGGTCGACAAGGACGAGCATCCGCGCCCGGAAACCACCATGGAAGGTCTTTCCAAGCTGAAGCCGATCGTGCGCAATCCCGGCACGGTCACCGCGGGCAATGCGTCCGGCGTCAATGACGGCGCCGCGGCCATGATCCTCGCCTCCGAAGCCGCCGTGAAGCGGCATGGCCTGACGGCGCGGGCGAAAATCCTGGGTCTCGCCTCGGCCGCGGTGCCGCCGCGCATCATGGGCATCGGCCCGGTGCCGGCGACGCGGAAGCTGATGGAGCGGCTGGGCCTGAAAATCTCCGACTTCGATTTGATCGAGCTCAATGAAGCCTTCGCGTCGCAGGGCATAGCCTGTCTCCGGCAGCTCGGCGTGAAAGACGATGCCGACTTCGTCAACCCGCATGGCGGGGCGATTGCGCTTGGCCATCCCCTCGGGATGAGCGGCGCTCGCCTTGCGATGACGGCGGTGCACGGCATGGAGAAGCGTGGCGGCAAACGCGCGCTTGCAACCATGTGCGTCGGCGTAGGTCAGGGCGTCGCGGTCGCGATCGAGAAGCTGAACTAAATAACGGTCCGGAAAGGCCGCCGGCGCCTTTTCCGGGTTAGTTATATCCTATAATGATCGGGGGAGACGTGGACTGCGCAAGTCCTCGGAGGAAGCCTTATGACCTTTGTCTATCCGACCCAAAGCAACGGCGCGCACCCTCTGCCGCTGTCGCCGGACTACAAGAGCTCAATTCTGCGCGCGCCGAAGAAGCCGCTGATCCCGATGCGCCACACGCTGTCGGAACTGACCGGTCCGGTCTATGGCCACGAGACAGTGCGCGCCGGCGACAACGATCTCACCACCCAGCACAAGGGCGAGCCGCTCGGCGAACGCATCATCGTGCACGGCCATGTGCTCGACGAGGACGGCCGCGGCGTGCCGAATACGCTGGTCGAGATCTGGCAGGCCAATGCCTGCGGCCGCTACATCCATGTCCGCGACCAGCATCCGGCGCCGCTCGATCCGAATTTCACCGGTGCCGGCCGCGCGCAGTCGGATGGGTCCGGCTACTACAAATTCGTCACCATCAAGCCCGGCGCCTACCCCTGGGGTAATCACCACAATGCCTGGCGGCCCGCGCACATCCACTTCTCGGTGTTCGGCTACTCCTTCGTGTCGCGGCTGGTGACGCAGATGTATTTCCCGGCCGATCCGCTGTTTCCGTTCGACCCGATCTTCAATTCGGTGCCGGACGAGAAGGCGCGCGCGCGAATGATCTCGGCCTTCGATCTCGAAAACACGCAGCCGGAATGGGCGCTGTGCTACCGCTTCAACATCGTGCTGCGCGGCAAGAACGCCACGCCCATGGAGAACAAATAGGTGCAGGACAAGGGTATCACGCCGTCGCAAACCGTCGGCCCGTTCTTCAAATATGGTCTGACGCCAGGCGGACAGTATGACTGGAACGACGCCTTCACCGGCAATCTGATCACACCGGATGCCTCTGGCGAGCGCATCCGTATCGAGGGCAGGGTGTTCGACGGCGAGGGCGCGCCGGTGCCGGATTGCATGCTGGAAGTGTGGCAGGCCGACAGCCAGGGCCGCTTCGCCGACCCGCAGGACAAGCGCGCGCTGCCGAACACCAAATTCCGCGGTTTCGGCCGCGTCGGCACCGATGCCAACGGAGCCTTTGCGTTCGATACGGTCAAGCCAGGCCCGGTGCCGGATCCCGACGGCATCCCGCAGGCGCCGCATCTGCTGCTTGCCGTATTCGCGCGCGGCATGCTGCGCCACCTCTACACGCGGCTCTATTTTGACGACGAGCCCGGCAATTCGATCGATCCGGTGCTGGCGCTAGTGCCGGCCGATCGCCGCGCCACCCTGATCGCCACGCGCGAGCCGGGCAATGGCACCGCTGCCTACAAGCTCGATTTGCGGCTGCAGGGCGACGGCGAGACAGTGTTCTTCGACGTGTGAAGCGACGCGAAGCGTTGTCCGCGTTCTCCTCTGGTCATGGCCGGGCTTGATCCGGCCATCCATCTTCCAGAAAAGCGCTTTCTCTTGAAGATTGATGGATGCGCGGGTCAAGCCCGCGCATGACGGTTCTCTTGGTCACCGCATGCTCGCACGCCGCAGACTACCTCGCACCTACAGCGAAGAGTGACGGGGCGCGCAGGGGCCGGATGACGGCGCCCCGCACCACCGAGACCCTGATATTGGCGGTGACCATGCCGTGCGCATCGACGAAGACCAGATTCGTCACGCCGGCCTTTAGCGGCTCGATCACGACGGATCGATCGTCATCGGTGCGGACGTCGACGACGAGAGGATCGCGGCGAAAATCAGCATCGCCGCAACAGCAAGCTCACGAAGGCTCGGTTTCATCGCAGGGTTCCTCGTTCAAGGCATGTTCGTTTGGAGGTTAGACCCCGGCCAACCGAACGAGCGTGAACTGGCCCACACTTCGCGCGCGGTATTCGGCCGCGCAGCCAGCAAGCTCGACCTGCGGTCACAGGGCGACGGCGAGCTTTATTCGTCATGGCCGGGCTTGACCCGGCCATCCATCCTTTCAAGAACGCTTCTTCTGAAGAACTGATGGATGCGCGGGTCAAGCCCGCGCATGACGAGATTAACTTGCGGCTGCAACTACTCCATCACCGCATGCTCCGGCCCCGCCGCCTGCTTGCGCAAGCTCGCCTTGGTCGAGCCGATCATGATCGCGAGCGGGATCGAGCACAGGATGAAGATCATCACCAGCTGATAGTCCTGCGAGAACGCGATGATCTGCGCCTGCAGGCGGATCATCACGTCGGCCATGGCGCGGCCCTTGTCGGTGCCCATGTTGATCATGCCTGTGACATCAGGCATCTGCATCGCGTGATTGAAGGGATTCACGTGGTTGTTGAGGATCGCGTAGACTCGCCGCGAGCCTTCGGTGAGTTGCGCGATCACGATGGAGATGCCGACCGAGCTCATGACGTTGCGCACCAGGGTCAGCATCGAGGTGCCGTCGGTGCGAAGATGGCCCGGCAGCGTCAGGAATGCCACCGTCGACAGCGGCACGAAGACGAGGCCGAAACCAAAACCCTGGATCACGCTGACGGTGACGATCTCGCCCACCTGGGTCTGGTCGGTCCAGCCGGTCATCTGGAACAGCGATGCTGCTGTCAGGGAAAGACCGGCGATGATCAGCGTGCGCGCCTCGATATAGCGCATCATGCGGCCGACCAGCATCATGGCGACGAAGGTGCCGCAGCCGCGGCTCGCCAGCAGCACGCCGGCGGTGATGATGGGATAGCCGATGACGTTCTGCAGGTAAGGCGAGGCCAGTGCCATGGTCGAATAGAGCACCAGCCCCATCACGCCCATGAACACGCAGCCGGTGACGAAGTTGCGGTCGGTGAAAAGCGCGAACTGGACGAACGGCCGTGAGGTCGTCAGCGAATGCGCGAAGAAATAATAGAAGCCGACGCCAGAGATGATGAACTCGGCGATGATCTCGTTGGATTCCAGCCAGCCGAGCTGCTCGCCGCGGTCGAGCGCGAGCTGCAGCGAGCCGATCGCGACCGCGAGCGCGGTGAAGCCGAACCAGTCGAACTTCAGGTTCAGGTCTTTTTTGGTCTCATCCATGAAGATGATGAGACCGAGCACGGTGATCGCGCCGAATGGGATGTTGACGAAGAACACCCAGTGCCAGGAATAGGTCTCGGTCAGCCAGGCCCCGAGCGAGGGCCCCATGATCGGGCCCATCATCACGCCCATGCCCCAGATCGACATCGCCTTGGCGCGTTCCTGCAGCGTGTAGGAGTCGAGCATGACGGCCTGCGACAGCGGCACCAGCGCCGCGCCGAACACGCCCTGCAGCAGGCGGAACAGCACCATCTGGTTGATGTCCTGCGCGACCCCGCACAGCACCGAGGCGAGGGTGAAGCCGGCCGAACAGATGATGAAGATGCGCTTGCGGCCGAAGCGGTTGGCGATCCATCCCACCGGCGCGGTCATGATGGCGGCGGCGACGATGTAGGACGTCAGCACCCAGTTGATCTGGTCCTGCGAGGCTGACAGCGTGCCCTGCATATAGGGCAGCGCGACGTTGGCGATCGTGGTGTCGAGCGCCTGCATGATGGTCGCCGTCATGGCGCAGATCGTCACCATGTTCCGGCGGAGGCCCGGAACCATGGAGGCTGCTGGCACCGTGGTCGGCGACATTGTGGCCTAGTCCTGGTGGCCGGCGACCGCCGGCGCGAAGCCGAGCAGGCCCGCCAACGAACGCTTATGTCCGGTGTCGATGGTGGCATAGACGCTCATGCCGGCCTTCAGCTTCTTCACATACGGATCGTCCTTGTCGAAATAGATGCGGACGGGGACGCGCTGCACCACCTTGACGAAATTGCCGGTCGCGTTCTGCGGCGGCAGGATCGCGAATTGCGCGCCGGTGCCGGGCGAGAGCGAGCCGACATAGCCCTTGAACAAATGGTTCGGGAACGCGTCGACCTCGAGCGTCACCGGCTGGCCTTCGGCTACATAGGTGAAGTCGGATTCCTTCGGGTTGGCGTCGACCCAGGGGTTGGCGATGTCGATGACCGAAAACACTGGCGTGCCGGCGGCGACATAGCGGCCGAGCTGGATCTGCTCGACCTGCGTGGCGACGCCCGCCATCGGCGCGCGCAGCACGGTGTGATCGAGATTGCGCTGCGCCATGTCGAGCTGCGCCTTGGCCTGGGCATAGGGTGGGAACTCAGCCATCGGCAGATCAGGGTTGCCGAGCAGCTGCGCCTTGGCGTTGGAAAGCTGCTGCTTGACGAATTGCGCCTGCGCACCGGCGGTGACGAGGCCGGTGGCGGAATTGTCGAGGTCGAGCTGCGAGCCGACCTTCTGGTTGACCAGCTGCTGCTTGCGTTCGACGTCGCGCTGCTTCAGGTCCATGCCTTGCTGCGCCAGATCGAGCATCTGGCCGTAGATCTTCACGTTGGCGACCAGGTTGTCGTAGGTGGTCTTGGCCTGCTCGAGCTGCGCCTTGGCCTGGTTCAGCGCGAGCTGGAACGGCTCGGGATCGATCTCGAACAGCTCGTCGCCCGGCTTGACGTTCTGGCCTTCCTTCACCACGACCTTGATGATCTTGCCGGAGATATCGGGCGTGATCAGCACCTTCTGCGCGCCGACATAGGCGTCGTCGGTGCCGACATAGCGGCCGCCATTGAGATAGAGCACGAGTCCTGCGATCGCGGCCACAAGCGGCAGCACGACCAGCAGCAGGAAGCGGCGGTAGCGCCGTATGCCCGCCATCAGACGGCGGCGCGGCTCGGCGGCGAGCTTCCTGGTCGGGCGGCCGGAGGGGGCGCCCTTCTGCTCGGGTGGGAATTTGAGGACGGGGTCAGCCATAGCGCTGCTCCTTCTTGAGCACGTCCGCTTCGGCATTCTGAATGGCGTTACGCACGTTTTCCTTGATGGCTTCCATTTGCGAGAGAAGCCGCTGGGCGTCGGCCGGGCTGATGCCGCCGAGCGCAGTGGCGGTGAGTTCCGAGCGGAGACCCGAGAGCTTGCCGAGCAGCTGGCGCCCGGCCTTGCGCAGATAAAGACGATTGACCCGGCGGTCGGTTTCATCGCCGCGGCGCTCGATCCAGCTGCTGTCGCAGAGCTTGTCGATCAATCGCGTCAGCGTGATCGGCTGCATCTCCATCTGCTCGGCGAGTTCCGTCTGCTTCATGCCCTCGTTGCGCTCGACCTTGGCCAGCACGGCCCATTGCGCGCGGGTGATGCCATAGCGCGCGGCCTGCTTGTCGGCATAAGCCCGCAGCAGGCGCTGCACTTCGCCGAAGGTAAACAGGAAGTTCATATCCACGGAACCGGGGGACATAAGCTTGGTCTCCAATGAGCTTGCAACATAATAAGCTTGCTTATGAGTTTTTCAACAGGGGGCAGACCCGCTTTCCGGGCATGGCTGGCGGCCGGGCTTTGGGATCGCCGGCCGAAATGCTAGAAACCGGCGCAATGACCCCGACAAAACCGGCTTTTCCGGCGCCAGACCACGACCACAACCGCTGCACTGCGGAAGCGATCAGCCATGCCGAACGGGTCTGCCGCGAGCGGGCGCAGAAATTCACCCCGATCCGCCGCCAGGTGCTGCAGGCACTCCTCTCCAGCCACCGGCCGCTCGGGGCCTATGAGGTGATCGACGAGCTCGCCAACTCGATGCCGCGGCCGGCGCCGATCACGGTCTATCGTGCGCTGGATTTTCTGATGGCCAACGGCCTCGTCCACCGCATCGAGAGCCGCAACGCCTATCTCGCCTGCGCGCATGACCATGACGCGGCGGCGCTGGTGGCGTTCCTGATCTGCGAGCGCTGCGGCTCGGTCGGCGAAATCCCGGCCGCGCCCGTGGCGCAAAGCCTTTCGGCTGCGGCGCGCGCCTCCGGCTTTGCGCCAAAACTCTCCGTCGTCGAAATCACCGGCACCTGCGCGCACTGCCAGAAAGCCGGCTAGCGCATGATCCGGAAAAGTGTGAAGCGGTTTTCCCTCGCGACAAACGCGGAGCGCGTTTGCGCGGAGATCATGCACAAACCATAGAAGAAGCAACACGGCGAACAAGCCGGCTGCGAGGAAAGATGCCTTCCGATCATGTAAAGCCCGACCCCGGGCGGCCGCTCAGCCCGGGCGCCATCGCGCTGATGCTGGTGCTGTGCCTGTCCTGGGGTTTCAACCAGATCGCGGTCAAGCTCGCGCTGCCGGATATTCCCGCGATGATGCAGGCGACGTTCCGGTCCATCTGCGCTCTGCCTGTGCTCCTGATCGTGGGCTGGGTACGCGGGGTGAAGTTTTTCGAGCGCGATGGTTCGCTCCCTCCCGGTCTCTTCGCCGGCATCTTGTTCGGCATCGAGTTCGTCCTGATCTACCAGGGCCTGCGGTTCACGACCGCGTCGCGCGCGGTGGTGTTTCTCTACACCGCGCCGTTCTTCGTCGCGCTCGGCTCCTACCGCGTGCTGGGCGAGCGGCTGCGCGCGTCGCAATGGCTGGGGCTTGCCTTGAGCTTCGCCGGTGTCGCGCTCGCGATCGGCGTGCCGCAGGCCAATGTCGACACGAAAGTCCTGCTCGGCGATCTCATGATTGTCGGCGGCGGCGCGCTGTGGGGCGCCACCACTGTCATCGCCAAGGGCACGAAGCTCCGTCTCGCCGCGCCGGAAAAGGCGCTGGGCTATCAGGTCGCCATCTCGATCCCGATTCTCGGTGCGGCGTCCTGGTTCTTCGGAGAGAAACTCACGCATGTGCCGGGACCGCTGGCGATCTCGGTCGTGACCTACCAGGCGATCTGGATCGTCGGGCTGACGTTCACGCTGTGGTTCGCGCTGGTGCAGTCATATTCGGCGAGCAAATTGTCGGCCTTCACTTTCATCACGCCGCTGTTTGGCGTGGTGGCGAGCTATCTCATCATGCATGACGAGCTGACGCTCGCCTTCGGCGCCGCTGCGCTGCTGGTCATCGCCGGGCTGTCCCTCGTCAACCGGCCCGAGGTGACGGGACCGAAGGTCGTGCCTGATCCGAATGTGCCCGCATAGCGTTTTCAAGCGAAGTGGGTGCCGGTTCGCGTGAAGAAAACGCGTCAAAAAATAACTAACCTGTCTCGATCGGCAGCGATTCATCCGTCGCCCATTCGCCCATCGAGCCGTCATAGAGCGTGAGCTTGTCGTAGCCGAGCCGGTGCAGCATGAAGAGGTCGATGGTTGCCGAAATGCCGCCGCCGCAATAGGCGACCACGCGCTTGTCGCGGGAGAAACCCTGCGCCGCGAATTTCGCTTCGGCGTCCGCGAGCGGCACGAAGGTCTTGCTGTCGGGATCGATCAGCGTCGCCGCCGACACATTGCAGCTCCCGGGAATGTGGCCCGGCCGGCCATAGCGGCTCGGCTCCAGCCCCTTGTGCAGCTGCGCGTTGAGGGCATTGACGACGATGGTGCCGCGCTCGACGCCCGCCGCCAGCACCTGATGCTTGTCGACGAAATAACCCGCGCGCGGCATCGCGGTGAATTTTGCCGGCGGATAGCCTTTCGCCGGCCCTCTCTCGAGCGGGCGGCCTTCCGCCTTCCACTTGTCCCACCCACCATCGAGCACGGCGACATTGTCGAAGCCGAGCGATTTGAGCATCCACCAGAACCGCGTCGCCCACATCAGTGTGCCGATGGAGTAGAGCACCACAAAACTGTCGGCACCGACGCCATGTCGTCCGAACGCGGCCTCCAGCTGCTTCACCTCAGGCATCATGAAGCGCAGCGTCGTGTTCTGGCCGGAAAACTCGCCCTGCAAGTCGAGGAAATCCGCGCCCGGGATGTGTCCTTCCTCAAACGTCTTGAACCCGGGTACGGCGATATAGGGGACGCCGCTGCCGGGCGGCTGATAATCGAGCGTGGTGGTGCAATCGAACACACGCAGGTTCGGCTGGCCGAGGATTTTGGCGAGTTCCCCCGTTGTGATGAGCTCGCTATGCGCCGCCATGGCCGACTCCCTTTATTCCTGCAGCCAATGCTAGGGTGCGCTAGATCACATGAAAAGGCGGCGATTTGCCCTTTGAATCGGGGGAATCTGGTCCAATATAGCGGGCATGCGAGCCGCCCTTGGGGCGGCTTGTAGCCTGCGGACTAAGACATTGAATTAACGATGGAAAAATTCAGTTCCGTCGAATCCGCGACGAGCTTCCACGCCCCCTTGGTGAATGTCACCAAAACCTGATATTCGGTTGCCCCATGAATAGCCCAGAAAAAATCTCCGAAATCGACGTCGCCGGCCCCAGCGCCCGGCACCAGACCACGCAAGTGAAAGTCGGCCACGTCGCGGTCGGCGGCGGCGCCCCGATCGTGGTGCAGTCGATGACCAATACCGACACCGCCGATATCGAGGGCACCATCGCCCAAGTGGCCGCGCTCTCCCGCGCCGGCTCCGAAATGGTGCGCATCACCGTCGACCGCGAGGAGGCAGCCGCCGCCGTTCCGCACATCCGTGACGGCCTGCGCAAGAAGGGCATCAACACGCCCCTGATCGGCGACTTCCATTACATCGGCCACAAGCTGCTCGCGCAATATCCGGCCTGCGCCGAGGCGCTCGACAAATACCGCATCAATCCCGGCAATGTCGGCTTCAAGGACAAGCGCGACACGCAATTCGCCGACATCATCGAGATTGCGAACAGGAACGACAAGCCGGTCCGCATCGGCGCGAACTGGGGCTCGCTCGACCAGGAACTGCTGACCAAATTGATGGACGAGAACACGGCCTCGGCCAACCCGCGCGACGCCCGCGCGGTGACGCGCGAAGCCATGGTGCAGTCGGCGCTGCTCTCGGCCGCGCGCGCGGAAGAGCTGGGCATGCCCAAGAACCGCATCATCCTGTCGGCGAAAGTCTCCGCCGTGCAGGATCTGATCGCGGTCTATCAGGATCTGGCGCGCCGTTCCGATTACGCCATCCATCTCGGTCTCACCGAGGCCGGCATGGGTTCGAAGGGCATCGTCGCCTCGTCGGCCGCGCTCGGTATCCTCTTGCAGCAGGGCATCGGCGACACCATCCGCATCTCGCTGACGCCGGAGCCCGGCGGCGACCGCACCCGTGAAGTGCAGGTCGGCCAGGAACTGCTGCAGACCATGGGTTTTCGCACCTTCGTGCCGCTCGTTGCAGCGTGCCCGGGCTGCGGCCGCACCACCTCGACCACGTTCCAGGAACTGGCGCGCTCGATCCAGGACTTCATCCGCGACGAGATGCCGATCTGGAAGACCAAATATCCCGGCGTCGAGGAGCTCAACGTCGCGGTCATGGGCTGCATCGTCAACGGCCCCGGCGAATCCAAGCACGCCAATATCGGCATTTCGCTGCCCGGCACCGGCGAAGCGCCGGCCGCGCCCGTGTTCGTCGACGGCAAGAAGTTCCGCACCTTGCGCGGACCGACCATTTCTGCCGACTTCCAGGCGCTGGTGATCGACTATATCGACCAGCGTTACGGCAAGGGCGCCAAGGCGCCTGAGGCCGTGACCGCGGCGGAGTGACGCGAAGCGTCATTCCGGGGCGCGTCGAAGACGCGAACTATGGTGCGCAATTGCGCACCTGAGAAATCTCGAGGTTCCGGGTCTGGTCCTTCGGACCATCCCGGAACGACGTTGAATCGCAGGGCAGCGGATTGGCGCAAGCGCAATCCGCCTTCGTTTTTTGTACGTGAGAAGCGGCGGGTTGCGCTCTGCTAACCCACCCTGCGCTGCTACTCTTCCCGGCGCGGACGCTGATTGGACGTGATCGCCGCATCGTCTTCGTAGACTTTGCCCCAATCGGGGTCTGCCGGCTCCGTCAAGTCAACTCCATCTGGAATGTAAGTCAGTCCTTTGAGGGCGCCGAAGATCGGATGACGTCCGCTCTTCCGCGTGGCAATCGGCTTTGACGTATTTCCGGTTCGACTTTTCTTGACCATGTTGGTTCGGCCCAAAAATCGCAGTTGGAGCATTAATATTAAATATTCGATCGAGCGCATTGCGCTTCACAGTGTCCGGGCTACCATACCGCCTAAACTTCACCGGGAGAAACGTCATGAGCTCGCTGTCAGGCAAGCAGGGACCGCGCTATCGGCATATGGCCGATGAGTCCGAACCCTACGAGACCATCGGCGTCGAGAAGCTCACCCCGATCATCGGCGCGGAGATTTCCGGCGTCGACATCGGCAAGCTCGTCGATGGCGACACGCGCTCCAACCGGCAGATGGACGAGATCCATCGCGCGCTCGCCGAAAACCTCGTGATCTTCTTCCGCGACCAGCACATCACGCCGCAGCAGCATCTCGCCTTCGGCCGCAAGTTCGGCGAGCTGCATATTCATCCCGCCGCCCCCCATGAGGGCGACGATCCCGCGCTGATGAAGATCTATGCCGACAAGGATTCCCCGCGCGCCAATGGCGAGGGCTGGCACAGCGATGTGTCCTGCGACCTCGAGCCGCCGATGGGCTCGATCCTCTATATCAAGCAATGCCCGCCGCGCGGCGGCGACACGCTGTTCGCCAACATGTATGCGGCCTATGAGGCGCTGTCGGACCGCATGAAGCTCTATCTCGACGGGCTGACTGCATTGCATGACGGCGAGTCGACCTATCGCGGTCTTTACGCAAATTACGGTGTCGCCGACAAGCCGGCCTATCCGCGCGCCGCGCATCCCATGGTGCGCACCCATCCCGTGACGGGCAAGAAGGCGCTCTATGTCAACCGCGGCTTCACCCGCCACATCATCGGCATCCCGCGCGACGAGAGCGACGCCATGCTTGCCTATCTCTACCAGCACGCGGAAAACCCCTTGTTCCAGTGCCGCTTCCGCTGGACCCAGAACGCGATCGCGTTCTGGGACAACCGCTGCGCCCAGCACCGCGCGATGTGGGACTACTGGCCGCACACCCGCGCCGGCACCCGCGTCACGGTGAAGGGCGAGCGGCCGGTCTGAATCAGGAGCCGGGGCGGACTGGCACCGGCACAGCTAACGCTGGATAGCGGAGAGACGGCGATGCTGTTTCGTCTCGTATTTGCTCTTGTGTCGATGGCGGCGCTGCTGGTTGATCCCGTTGACGCCATCTCGCAGGACATGCTGCGCAGCGTCGACCTCAACAGTCCCGAAATGTCGACGTCGGAGATGACGCGCGCCGAGGTCGAGGCGCTTCTCAAGGCGGCGCCTCAAGACGCCGCGGGCCAACGCTCTGCGGATTTGCAAGGAAAACGGCTGTCGCACCTCGATCTCTCGGGCCTCGACTTCTCCGGCGGCAATCTTCGCCTCGTAAAGCTGATCGGGACCAGCCTGAAAGGCGCGCGCTTCGATCGGGCCATCCTGAACCAGGCCTGGCTGATCGACGCGGATTTGACGGGGGCATCGCTCGTAAAGGCTTCGCTGCTCGGCACGCAGATGCAGCGCGCCAGGCTCGGCGGCGCCGATTTGAGCGGCGCCCGCATAACCGCCGATCTTTCCGGCGCCAGCCTGATCGGGGCCAGGCTTGCGGGCGCCGATTTGAGCGCTGACATGCGCAACCAGTCGATGGGCCTGATGCGTGGCGTACTCAAATCTGCCGATCTCAGGAATGCGGATTTGAGCGGCGCCAATCTCTCGCGCGTCGATCTTCAATTCGCGAAGCTGCAGAACGCCAATTTGGCGAATTGCAGTCTCAACCACGCTGACCTGGCGGGAGCAGACTTGTCCGACGCCAATCTCGCCGGCGCCGATCTCACCGGGACCGACCTCGCCTCGGCCCTCTTGCCGGGCGCGGCCGCGCTGGCCGAAACCCGCAATCTGGACAAGGCCCGGAACTTGAACCTGGCGCGGCGCCCAAATTAGCAAGCGTAGTCGCGAGAGCGGATTAGTACTACTGCGTCACAAGCGGCTCTCTCCCCTCATCCTGAGGAGCCGCGAAGCGGCGTCTCGAAGGATGAGGCCCAATATCGGGCCTCATGGTTCGAGACGGCGCGTTCGCGCCTCCTCACCATGAGGGGTGTGACGCAGTAAGGTCAGCGAAAAGCGCAATCCGCCATGCTTCCATGGTGATAGGCGGGGCACGCGGAGTTTATCATCGGACGCGCGTTCGCGCGATCCGTTGGCCAACCCGCCTTCACGGTGCTGCTCGCTCGACAAGATGCGCACGCGAGGGTGCAGGGTCAAATCGATCGGCGAAATATTGCGTTTCGTGGGCCACGAGTCCTTCGCGGAATTCCATGATGCTCACAGTGTAAGATGGTATGCCGTCATAGGTCAGTACGAATTCAGTGACCCAGAGATCGCCGCTGCCGATAATTCGCCGGACCGTGAAACGCTTCTTGTTCGGCTGGACGGTTCGGCTCTCTTGAATGTTGCGCCGACCGCGGATTCGCTCGCCCGATTGCGGATAATCAAGCACGGCATCCTCGTGGTAGATTTCATGTTCGACCCCGAAATCGCTCGCGTCCGAGGCATCCCAATGCCGCTCCAGTGCTGCCTGCACGGTTCGATCATCCATCTCAATCTCCCACCTGCGCTTCCGGCTATCATTTCGGGATCATTGAACTCATTGTACTGTACGCTGTTCTGAAACATGGGGCGCCGTTGCTGATCACGCCAGTCGTGATTGCCTCGCGCGATCGGGTGCTACCCCTCATGTTTGTCCAAACTAACGCCAAAATCGCGCGCGCCAAAAATCCGATTCCGCAAACGGATTCAAAGCGATTTGAAATTTCAGTCCTTTGCCCAAAAAATCCTCTTCCGTTTTTCCGAAAACTATGCTTATCTCCCCGCATCCTGATTCTATCCAAGAGGGGCGTTTGGCCAATCGCCGCGGACGTTGGAACAGGATGCGGTGGACGCGTTGGCATCGCTAGGCGAGCGATGTCAGGCGCGGACGGCAAAATCGTGTGGTCCTGATCCCCCGACGCTGGGATCAACCCCCGGGTCAAGAGCCCGGGGGGACGGTGGCTAAAAAGCCCGGACACCGGGGAGATCACGTATAAGCCGTTAAAACCATTGCGCAGGGAATGCCGGTTGATCTGGCTGATCCTGTGGTGACTGCCGCCTGCGTTTTTTGTTGCAGGCGGGCCATGGGTGAGGCCATCACCCGGCATTCCCTGCGCCCTCTCTTTTCGGGGCGACACGCTTGACGCATCACCCGGGCATTTCGTGCCGCGGGCATGCGGATGGTTGTCCTTATGGTGTCGGATTGGCCACCTTCTGCGTTGACGCCTTGCATCTCCTGCGCGAAGCTCGCGCAACCCTAGCGAATCCCGGAGGTCCGCCATGCTCCGTGCCGAGGACAACAAGTTCCTGACCGAAAGCGGCGCAGGGACTCCGATGGGCGAATTGTTGCGCCGGTTCTGGATTCCCGTGCTGCCGTCGGAGGAATTGCCGGAAGCCGACGGCGAGCCGAAGAAGATCGTGGTGATGGGCGAAGAGCTGCTTGCCTTCCGCGATACGCGCGGCGTAGTCGGCGTTATCGATCAATATTGCCCGCACCGCGGCGCCAATCTCTGGCTCGGCCGCAACGAGGAATGCGGCATCCGCTGCGTCTATCACGGCTGGAAGTTCGACACCGACGGCCGCTGCGTCGACATGCCGACCTCCTATCCCGACCTCAACGCGAAAGACCTGATCCGGATCAAATCCTATCCGGTGCGCGAATGGGGCGAGATGATCTGGGCCTATATGGGCCCGGCCGGCACGATGCCCGAACTGCCCGATCTCGAAATGGCGCTGGTGCCGGCCTCGCACCGCTACGTCTCCAAGAAATGGCAGGACTGCAACTGGGTGCAGGCCGTGGAGGGCTCGATCGACACCGCGCATTTCACTTTCGCGCATCTTTCCTTCGACAAGGAGGAGAACGAGATTCTCGACATCAAGAAGCATTTTGTGAATCCGATTGCCCGCATGAATGTCGATCATATGCGCTGGATCGCGGAGGACCCGCGTCCCGTGATCAGGATCAACCCGCATGAGGCGGGACTCACGATTGCGGGTGGACGGCTCGCGGGCAGCGACAGCATCTACTGGCGCATCGCACAGTTCCTGATGCCGTTCCACTCCTATGCCCCGAGCGCGATGCCCGGCGAGAACATCTTCGGCCAGACCTTCGTGCCGGTCACCGACACCAATTGCTGGATCTACACCTATGCCTGGAATCCCGAGCGGCCGCTGACGCAAGCCGAGCGCGACGCCTACGACAAGGGCAATGGCGTGATCGCGGACGTCGACGAGAACTACGTGCCGCTGCGCCACAAGGGCAACAACTATCTGATCGATCGCAAGCTGCAGAAGACCACGAGCTATACCGGCATCAAGGGTGTCTCCGAGCAGGACGCCGCGGTGCAGGACAGCCAGGGCCCGGTCGCCGACCGCACCCGCGAGCATCTTGGGCCCACCGATCTCGGCATCCTGCATTTCCGCAAGCTGGTGATGGACTCGGCGCGCGCGCTGCAGCAGGGCACGGCGCCGCCGCATGTCGCGCATCAGGATCGATACGCGGTGCGGTCGGGCGCCTGCGTCACCAACAAGGCCAAGGATCTGCCGGCCGTGATGGTCGAGCGCTTCGGCGATGCCGCGGGCTTTGTCGGCCGTCCACGGATCGCGGCGGCGGAGTAGCGATCGTTGTCCCTTTCCCGCAAACGCGCTGCGTCAAGTTTTGGCGTGCGGCTGCACGGCTGCACGATCATTGCTTCGATGATCGCATTGGCGTTGCTGCCGATGGAGCCGAGCCATGCCGGCTTTTTCGATTTTCTCAAGGGCAAAAAGGGCGACGCGCCAAAATCCGCGGGTTCATCAAAGCACGCCGCGCCGGCAAAGCATGCCGCTCCTGCGAAACACCTCACGCCAAAGGGCGCGGCGGCGTCGTTGCAGGCGGCCGTAGCGAAGCTGCAGTCGGTCAAACCTGAAGCCGCCGAGGAGCCGCTGCCGTCAAAGCTGGTGGCGAGGAAATGCGAGCTGACGAAATTCCGCATCGTGGTCGATGTCGGCCACACCGCCGAATCGGAAGGGGCGCTTAGCGCCCGCAACGTTCCCGAATTCAACTTCAACCTCAATCTTTCGAAGCGGATCGTGGAGAGGCTGAAAGCCGAGGGTTTCGCCCAGGCCAAACTCCTGGTGACGGAAGGCAAGGCGAGACCAAGTTTGTTCAGACGCGTCGCGGCCGCCAAACATCTCCATGCTGACCTGTTCCTGTCGATCCATCATGATTCCGTGCCCGACAAGATGATGGAAAGCTGGGAGTACGAGGGCAAGAAGAGCCATTTCAGCGACCGCTACTCCGGCTATGGCGTGTTTGTCGCCAAGACCAATCCGGATTTCGAGTCGAGCTTCCGATTCGCCAGGCTGATCGGCAAACAGATGCGGGCACAGGGCTTCAAATTTGCCGATCAATATACGCTGCCGATCATGGGCAAGAACCGGCATGAGCTGCTCGACAAGGAGGCCGGGGTCTATCGCTACAATCGCCTGATCGTACTGAAGGACACCGACATGCCGGCCGCCCTTCTTGAGGCCGGCTCGATCAGCAACCGCGATGAAGAGCTGCAGGTGGCTTCACCCGAACGCCAGGACAAGACCGTGGCCGCGGTGACCGCGGCGCTCAAGGAATATTGCGGCCTGCCGCCGGCGCCTACGCAGGCGCCTCCCGACGCGCAGGCGAAGGCGGATCGCTGAGCCCCTCTCCCAAGGCGGGCTTGCGACCTTCGGAGGTTGGCCCGGATTCTGCTTTGACAGGGCGCGTCCAAGCTGATCCAATTTCTTGACGGCTCCAGGCTTGCGCATGGAGAGGTGACGTTGGGCATTGGGCAATACCGTGGAGCGTAACCGATGAACGAGCGGGAACTTCGAAACCTGGTCGCAGACGTCAAGGCCGGGCGGCTGTCGCGGCGGAATTTTGTGCAAAGCATGGTGGCACTTGGGCTGACCGCGCCGATGGCCGGCATGATGCTGAGCCAGGCGGGAGTTGCCCAGGCTGCAACCGCGTTCCCCTACAAGCCGCCGAAGGCCGGCGGTGGGGGTCCGGTCAAACTGTTGCTCTGGCAGGCGCCAACCCTGCTCAACCCGCATTTCGCCGTTGGGACCAAGGACCAGGAGGCCTGTCGCCTCTTTTATGAACCGCTGGCCGGATGGGACCAGGACGGCAATCTGGTTCCGATCCTCGCCGCCGAGATTCCCTCGAAGGACAATGACGGCCTCACGGAAGACGGCCTCTCGGTGGTCTGGAAGCTGAAGAAGGGCGTCAAATGGCATGACGGCAAGCCCTTCACCGCCGACGACATGGTGTTCAACTGGGAATATGCCAAAAATCCGGAGACCGCGGCGGTTTCGATCGGCAGCTACAAGGATATCAAGCTGGTCGAGAAGATCGACGACCACACGGTCCGTGTGACCTTCTCGCAGCCGACGCCCTTCTGGGCTGACGCTTTCGTCGCCTCCTACGGCCAGATTATTCCCAAACATCTCTTTGCGGACTATGCCGGCGGCAAGTCGCGCGATGCGCCCAACAATCTCAAGCCGGTCGGCACCGGACCTTATCAGTTTGTCGACTTCAAGCCGGGCGACACCGTCCTCGGCAAACGCAATCCCGATTATCATGTCGAAGGCAGGCCCTATTTCGACACGATCGAAATCAAGGGCGGCGGCGATGCCATCTCGGCCGCGCGCGCGGTGCTGCAGACCGGCGAATATGATTACGGCTGGAACATACAGGTCGAGGACGAGCTTCTGCAGAAGCTCGAGGCCGGCGGCCAGGGTACGGTGTCGCTGGTTTCAACCGGCAACATCGAACACATCCAGCTTAACGCCACCGATCCCTGGACAGAGGTGGACGGCGAGCGCTCAAGCGTCAAGACCAAGCACCCGCTGTTTTCGGATCCCGCCGTGCGCGAAGCGATCAACCTTCTGATCGACCGTGAGTTGGTTCAGAAGTACATCTACGGCCGCACGGGCGTTGCCTCCGCGCTTTTCCTCAACAATCCCCCGCGTTTTCGCTCGAAGAACAACCACTATGAGTTCAGCGTCGACAAGGCGAATCAGATCCTGGAAGCGGCCGGCTGGAAGAAGGGCTCCGACGGTATCCGCGCCAAGGACGGCAAGCAGCTTAAATTAACCTTCCAGACCTCGATCAATTCGCCGCGCCAGAAGAACCAGGCCATCGTCAAGCAGGCCTGCCAGAAGGCCGGCATCGAGGTCGAGCTGAAGTCGGTGGTGGCGTCGGTGTTCTTCTCGTCCGATGCCGCCAATCCCGACACCTACTCGCATTTTTATTGCGATGCCCAGATGTACCAGACGACCATGCCGCAAGCCGACCCGCAGTTCTTCATGAACCAATTCACCTCATGGGAAGTGGCAACCAAGCAGAACAAGTGGCAGGGCCGCAACATCACACGCTGGCAGAACAAGGAGTATGATGATGTGTTCCGCCAGTCCCAGAGCGAACTCGACCCGGTGAAGCGCGCCGCGCTGTTTATCAAGCTCAACGATCTCGTCTGCGCCGATCACTACATCCTGCCCGAGAACAATCGCCTGCGGGTGACCGCACTGAAGAAGGGCCTGGTTCTGCACGAGAGCGGCTGGGACAACGATCTCTGGCAGATCGCCAACTGGTACCGGGAGAGCTGACGGCCTGCGCGACTTAATCTCGATGACCCGCCAATCGTAGGGGGGAGTGATGGGAAACTACCTTCTCAGGCGGCTCATCCTCGCTCTTCCCAGCCTGCTCGGCATCAGCCTCATCCTGTTCGTCCTGCTCGCGCTCGCGCCCGGCGATCCCTTCGGAGAGCTCGCGACCAATCCCAACATCCCGCCCGAGGTGCGCGAAGCCTTGAGGATAAAATTCGGGATCGACGATCCGATCCTGGTCCGCTATCTGCGCTGGCTGGTCGCAATGCTGCACGGCGACTGGGGCTTTTCCTTCGCGAGCCGCATCGATGTCGACCGCCTGATCCTGCAGCGCATCCCGACCACGCTCTACGTCGTCGGCACCGCCCAGCTTCTGGCGCTCGCGGTCGCGCTGCCGGTCGGCACCTTTGCGGCGATGCGGCCCTATTCGATCTTCGACCAGATCGCCAACACCTTTGCCTTCATCGGCTTCTCGCTGCCGACCTTCTTCACCGGCTTGCTGCTGATCCTCATCTTCAGCGTCAATCTGGGCTGGCTGCCTTTCGTCTATCGCGTCGATATCGCCGCGACCGGCTGGCACTGGTATTGGGAGAATATCAAGCAGGCAATCATGCCGATCACCGTGCTCGGCCTGTTCCAGGCCGCGTCCTATACGCGATATGTCCGCTCCGCGGTGCTGGACGTCATTCGGCTCGATTATGTCACGACCGCCCGCTCCAAGGGCCTCGACGAGAGCAAGGTCATCGTCAAGCATGTGGTGCGCAACGCGCTGATCCCCGTCGTGACGCTGGTCGCGCTGCAGATGCCGAGCGTGTTCGGTGGTGCCATCATCACCGAGCAGATTTTCCGCATTCCCGGCATCGGCTCGCTCCTGATCAGCGCCATCCTTGCCAATGACACGCCCGTCATCATGGCGGTGACGTTCGTGTTCGCCTGTCTCGTCGTCCTCTTCAACCTGTTGGCCGATATCATCTATGGTTGGCTTGATCCACGCATCTCCTACCGTTGAGGCGGCGCGCCCCGTCGCGCGCCGCGAGCGGCGTTTTTCGCCATGGCGCGAAGCCTGGCGGCGTTTCCGGCGCCATCGGCTGGCGGCGATCAGCGTGGTCGTGCTGGCGCTATTGGCGCTGTCGATTTTGGTGGGACCGCTGCTCTGGCGCGTGGCGATCAACGAGATCGACTTCACCGCCCGCCTCAGCCCACCGTCCTGGGAGCATCCGTTCGGCACCGACGATCTCGGCCAGGACCTGCTGGCGCGGATGCTCTATGGCGGGCGCATCTCGCTTGCGGTCGGATTTGCCGCGATGGCGGTCGCAATGTTCGCCGGCACCATTATCGGCGCCATCGCCGGCATCTCGCGTGGCAGCATCGACGCGGCGCTGATGTGGGTCACGGACCTGTTCCTGTCTCTGCCGCAACTGCCGTTGCTGCTTTTGGTGATCTATCTGTTCCGAGATATCCTCAAGGGCCTGGTCGGCCCCGAGGGCGGCGTGTTCATCCTGATCGTGCTGGTCATCGGCGGCTTTCGCTGGATGCCGGTGGCGCGCCTGGTGCGGGCGCAATTCCTGTCGCTGCGCGAAAAGGAATTCGTCGAGGCGGCCCGCGCCCTTGGCGCGTCCAATTGGCGGCTCGTGGTCAGGCATATCCTGCCGAACGCGCTCGGGCCGGTGATCGTCGCCGGCACCATCGATGTCGCGGCCGCGATCATCGCGGAATCGACACTGTCGTTCCTCGGTCTCGGTTTCCCGCCCGACATCCCGACCTGGGGCCGCCTCTTGTTCGACGCCAAGGATTATCTCGACATCGCCCCGCATTGGGCGCTGTTCGCCGGCGGCGCCATCTTCCTGACCGTCATCGCCATCAACTTCATCGGCGACGGCCTGCGCGACGCGCTCGATCCGCGGAAGGTGATGTGATGGGTCAGGCCTACGCCGCGTCGAACGGCTCCCTTCTCCATATCAGGGACCTCAAAACCTATTTCGACACCGACGAGGGCATGGTGCAGGCGGTCGACGGCGTCGACCTTGCGATCGGTCACGGCGAGACCGTGTGCGTGGTCGGCGAATCCGGCTGCGGCAAGACGGTGACCGCGCTTTCGGTGCTGAAGCTGATCGCGATGCCGCCCGGGCGCATCGCCGGCGGCCAGATTCTCTGGCAGGGCAGAGACCTCGTTCCCCTCGGCGCGGATGAGATCAACCGCATCCGCGCCAGCGAGATCGCGTTCGTGTTCCAGGAGCCGATGACCTCGCTCAATCCGGTCTATACCATCGGCGACCAGATATCCGAGGTGATCCAGCTCCATCAGAAGCTCGGCCGCCGCGCGGCGCTGGCGCGGGCGATCGAGATGCTGGCGCTGGTCCAGATTCCCAATCCATCCCGCCGCGTCCATGATTATCCCCATCACTTCTCCGGCGGCATGCGGCAACGGGTGATGATCGCGATGGCGCTGTCCTGCAATCCAAAGCTCCTGATCGCGGACGAGCCGACGACGGCGCTCGACGTCACCATCCAGGCGCAGATCCTCGATCTGCTGCAGGACATGAAATCCCGCTTCGGCATGTCGATCATGCTGATCACCCACGCCATGGGCGTGGTCGCCGAAGTAGCCCAGCGCGTCGCTGTCATGTATGCGGGCAAGGTGGTGGAGGAGGCGAGCGTCGATCGCCTGTTCGCAAGCCCGTGCCATCCCTATACCCAGGGCCTGATCCGCTCGATCCCCCGGATTGATCTCGCCGCCGCGCGCAAGCAGCGGCTCGAGACCATCGCCGGCACGGTGCCAAAATTGATCGATCCGCCGGTCGGCTGCCGCTTTGCCGCGCGCTGCCGCCTTGCCGTCGACGAATGCCGCCGCGCCCAGCCGGAACTGCGCGAGATCGAGGCCGGGCATCGCGTGGCCTGTATCCGCGCCGAGGAGACTGCCGCCCAATGAGCGAGCCGCTTCTCAGCGTGCGTAACCTGACCAAAGCCTTCCCGATCCGCGGCGGGCTGCTGCAGCGTCAGACTGGAAGCGTTCATGCGGTCGACGGCGTCGATTTTCACGTCGAGGCCGGCGAGACCCTCGGGCTGGTCGGTGAATCCGGCTGCGGCAAATCGACCACGGGCCGCTGCGTGCTCCGCCTGATCGAGCCGAGTTCGGGTGAAATCCGGTTCGACGGCAAGGACGTGCGCGCGCTCGACGGCGATGCGCTCCGCGCGCTCCGCCGCGACATCCAGATCATCTTCCAGGATCCATATGCCTCGCTCAATCCGCGCATGAGCGTCGGCGCCATCATCGGTGAAGCCCTGATCATCCATCAGCTTGCAAAGGGCCGTCGCCAGTTCGAGGAGCGTGTTGTCGATCTGCTCGAGACGGTCGGCCTGAAGGCTGATCACGCCACCCGCTATCCCCACGAATTCTCCGGCGGCCAGCGCCAGCGCATCGGGATTGCGCGCGCGCTCGCGGTCGAGCCGAAGCTGATCATCTGCGACGAGCCGGTTTCCGCGCTCGATGTGTCGATCCAGGCCCAGGTGATCAACCTCCTGGAGGATTTGCAGCAGAAGTTCGGGCTCGCCTTTCTCTTCATTGCCCATGATTTGTCTGTCGTCGAGCACATCAGCCGACGCGTGGCCGTGATGTATCTCGGGCGCATTGTCGAGATGGCTGCAAGCCGCGAACTTTATGCGTCGCCCAAACATCCCTACACCGAAGCGCTGCTGTCGGCGGTCCCGATCCCGGACCCCAAGGTGAAGCGCCAACGTATCCGGCTGGGTGGCGAGGTGCCGAGCCCGATTCATCCGCCGTCAGGCTGCCACTTCCACACGCGATGCCCGATCGCACAGCCGCTTTGCAGCCGGGAGGTACCGAAGCTCAAGCAGAGCGCCGGCGGCCATTGGGTCGCCTGCCATCTGCGCTGACGAGGATGCCGGTCAACCCGTGAGCCGCGCCTTGCGCGGGCGGACAAGATAGGCTGCCAGCATGCGCCGCGCGTCGCCGCGGCGCTTCTCGCGCCACTCCGGAGCGCTCAGGTCCTCGTTGAATTCGGCGGACAGGGTGTGGGCGTTGGCGAGGTGGAACTGGCTCAGCGCGGCGATCATCACATAAAGCCGCAACGGATCGATATCGGCGGCGAGCTTGCCTTCGGCAATGCCGCGCTTGAGCAGCCGCGTCGTCATCGACAGCACCGGCGAGGACATCTCGTGAATGCGCGGCGACTTCTTCATGTAGCGCGCCTTCATCAAATTCTCCGAACGCAGCAGGCTGACGAGATGGCCGTTGCGCTCGAAATGGCCGGTCATGAACTCGAAGAGCTTCAGAAGCCCGTCGAGCGGATCGAGGTGCTCGACGTCAAGCGTGAGTTCTTCCGTGCGCAGCCCGCCGAGCGCGCTCTCCAGGGTCGCGACATAAAGCTCCGACTTGCTGCCGAATTGCTCGTAGATCATGCGCGGATTGGAGCCCGACTTCTTGACGATGCGGGTGATGCGACCGCCGGCAAAGCCATGGGTCGCGAACTCGATCGTCGCAGCGCGCAGAATTTGCTGCCGGTTCTGCTCGGCGGAGCGGCGCGGCCGCCGGCGCGGCGAGGGTTGCGGCTTGGGCTCGGCGGCGGCAATGGCGCCTTCTCGGTAGGTCATGTCGGCTTCCTGGTCTCGCAGAATGTCGCCCAGGGGCTTTCGCCGTCGAGCAGTGCCCGGTCGTGGTGTTCCGGCGCGATGATCGACAGGCCGATCGGGCAGCCGTCGACCAGGCCGGCCGGCAGCGAGAGCTGCGGCAGGCCGGCATGACCGGCGATCGAGGTCGGCGTCAGCGCGCGCGGATAGAACGCGCCGATCTCGGCGCCATCGGCATTCTTGCGGAGCGCTATGCTCGGCGCGGTCGGGATCACAAGTCCGATGCCGTCCGCAAGGGCGTCACGAACGCGGGCGGATAGCGCGGTGCGAACCGGTGCCCAGCGCGCCACGTCGGCGGCACTGATCGCGGACGTGTCCGCAAAGCGCGGCGCGATGGCGTCACCGAATTTCGGATGGGTCGTTGTGATCCAGGCGCCCAGCTCGCGCCATATCTCCGCGCCCTGCAGCACGCGGTAGCATTCGATCCAGTCGCTCTCGCGGCCATCGTAAAGGGTTGTCTCGTCGTGGACGCCAAGCGCGTCACAAGCCCTGCGCAACGCGGCTGCCACCGTCGCATCCGCCAGCGCAAAGGCGTCACTGATGGCAACGAGCTTGCCGATCGGGGCCGGTCGCGCTTGCGGCAGCAGCATATCGCCGACGGCGTTCAGTGTCGCCATGTCGCGGGCGAACCATCCGACCGTGTCATAGGAAGGTGCGAACGGGAGAACGCCCGTCAGCGGGATCGCGTTGTGCGTCGGTCGGAAGCCGAGCAGCCCGCAAAAGCTCGCTGGCACGCGCACCGATCCGCCGGTGTCGGTGCCCAGCGCGAAATCGACCAGGCCAGCCGCGACCGCCGAAGCGGATCCGCTGGAAGAGCCCCCGGGAATCCGCTCAGGGCAGGCCGGATTGAGCGGCGTGCCGTAATGTGCGTTGACGCCCTCCAGGCTGAAGGCGAGTTCGTCGGTGATGGTCTTGCCGTCGAGCTGCGCGCCAGCCGCCAACAATTGCTCCACAGAAGGCGCCGATCGCGACGCCGGCGCATGCGTCTTCAGCCAGTCGGGATTGCCGCTGCCGGTGACGCTGCCCGCGACGTCGATCAGGTCCTTTACCGCAAAGGTCAGCCCGCTCAGCCTGCCCGAGGCCAGCGGCTTCAGCGTCAGCCGCGGTCCCGGCACAAAGGCGCTCGCCTCGGCGGGTGCCGGCGAAAAAGCGTTCGTCGCAGCCGAGATCACTTTATCCCGCGGCGCGTTTGCCGAGCGCGCTGATCACCGCCGCCGAGTCCGTGACAAAGCCGAAGCACTTCTTTACGTTCCAGACGGTTGCCTGCGTGCAGAAATCGGGCGAGGTGGTGGCGCAGCAATCCTCGACCAGGATGCAGCCATAGCCCAGGAAATTCGCGTCCGTCAGCGAGTGCAGCACGCATTGATCGGTGTTGACGCCGGTGAACAGGATCGAGCGGACGCCGAGATCGCGCAGGATGCTGTCGAGCGGCGTGTCCCAGAAACCGCTGATGCGATATTTGTCGACCTTAATGTCCTTGGGCTCCTGCACCAGTTCATCGACCACGGCAGCGGCCCATGAATCCTTCTCCAGCACGCGCGCGCCGCTGCCGGGCAGGGGATCGCCGAGGCCCGTGCCTGTTCCAACAGGCTTGTAGAGATGGATCTGGTTCGGCGGCATGTTGGCGAGATCGGGCCGGTTGCCCCAGTTCACCCAGATCACGGGCACGCCCGCCTTGCGCAGCGCCGGCAACAGAAGCTGCAGCGGCTCGATCGGCTTGCGGTCGGGACGGAAATCGGCGCCGATATGATCGACCCAGCCGCCGGGGGCGCAGAAATCATTCTGCATGTCGATCACGATGATCGCGGTCCGCTCGAGATCGACGGTGACGTTCTGCGGCGCGCAGGCGATCGTCACCGGAACCGGCGTGGGCTGCGGCATTGCCATGTTGACTTCGGTCTCGGTCGCCCACCAGGCGAATTGCCGGCCGAGACCGAGCTGCCCGCCCTGTGCAGGCTGCACGCGTTTCTCAGTTGCCTTCATGGCTTCCTTCTCCTGCGCGAAGATCGCTTGCGCTGCGCGTGAAAATATCGCGCGCGCGGCCATCACGAATGCAAGCCGTGCAACTGCAAGTTCGCTGCCAACGTCAATTCGCAAACAGATTCAACGCGCGCGGCCGGCATGAGAGAGGGGCCTGCACAGGAATCTGACAAAAGCTCGCACGCGCTGGATAAAAAGTAAGCATTTGTTTGTTTCGGCAGGTCGAAGATGTCGAAATATCCAATTACTTCAACGCCATGACCCTCTGGCATACGGCTTGCTGCAGAGAATTCGCCGGACGAATTCTAGCACTGTGCGAGGGGGTTTTCATGAGGTCACGCCGTTTGGTTCTGCAGGCTGCGCTCTTAACCGGCGCCTTGGCGCTTTCCACCACTCTGGCTTACGCCGATCCGCTCAAGGTCGGCATCCTGATTCCGGGCTCGAAATCCGACAAGGGCTGGATGGAGTCCTCCTATGACGGCCTGATGGCCGCCGAGAAGAAGTACGGCGACAAGATCCAAGTGCAGATGATCGAGAACATCAACTATGCCGACATGGATCAGGCGCTGACCAATCTCGCCAGCAAGAACGAGCTCGTGATTGGTGTCGGCGGCCAGACGCAAGCCTCCGTCTACAAGATCGCCAAGCGTTTCCCCAAGGTGCGCTTCTCGATCGTCGGGGGCAACGAAGGCGACAGCGCGCCCAATGTCGCGGGCTACGACGTGAAGCAGGCCGAGATCGCCTATGTCGCGGGCGCGGCAGCAGCAATGCTGTCAAAGACCGGCGCCATCTCCTATGTCGGCGGCCTTGAAATTCCCTCGATCGTCAACGCCGGCAAGGAGTTCGGCAACGGCGCGAAGTCGATCAATCCGAACATCAAATACACCGAGAATTATACCGGCGATTTCGACGACGTCGCAAAAGCGAAGGAGGCGACGCTCGCCGCGATCGCGCAAGGCGCCGACATCCACTACCACATCCTCAATCTCGGCCTGCGCGGCATGGAGCAGGCGGCGAAGGAGAAGGGGACCCACATCATCGGCAGCTACACCGACCGCTGCGGCACCGATCCGCTCTATGTCGCCTATTCGATCACCGGCACCGGTTTCCAGGTGCAGTACGCGATCGATGAGGCGGTGAAGGGCACCTGGAAGCCTGGTTACAAGGAGTTCGGCCTGAAGATGGGGCCGGAGGCCTCCAGCATGGTGATCTGCGGCGCCACGCCCGAGCAAAAGGCCAAGCTCGACGCCATCATGAAGGACCTGCTCGCCGGGAAGATCTCCGTGCTGAAAGGCTGAGCCTCGATGGACGGCACCTTGCTGGCGCAGGCTGCAACCGAACCGCTTCTCTCGCTGTCACAGGTGACGAAGCGGTTCGGCAGCTTTGCGGCACTGTCGGAGGTCTCGCTCGACCTCCGTGCCGGCGAGGTGCACTGTATTCTCGGCGAGAACGGCGCCGGCAAGTCGACGCTGTGCAATTTGATCTTTGGCGTGCATCAGCCGGATGGCGGCGCCATGCGCTATCGCGGCGCGGCGTTTCATCCGTCCGGTCCTGCGGACGCGCTGGCGCAGGGCATCGCCATGGTGCACCAGCATTTCAGCCTGGTGTCCGACATGAGCGTGGTCGACAATGTGCTGCTCGGCCGCGAGCGCGGCATTCTCAACCGCAGGGAATGCGCGCGGCAGCTCGAAAAGCTTGCGGCCGATTACGGCCTGCCGCTCGATCCGCTGGCGAAGATCGAAGACCTTTCGGTGGGCGAGCGCCAGCGGGTCGAGATCGTCAAATGCCTGATCCGCGATCCCCAGCTGTTCGTGCTGGACGAGCCGACGGCGGTGCTGCTGCCGGACGAGATCGCGGCGCTGCTCGACGTCTGTCGCCGCGTCGCCGCGAGCGGCCGCGCGGTGGTGCTGGTCACGCACAAGCTCGCCGAAATCAAGAAGGTCGCCGATCGCGTCACCGTGCTGCGGGCGGGCCGGACGGTGGCGACCTCGAACGACCCAGCGAAAGACATCGACGCGCTGGTGCGTGCCATGATCCAGGGCAATGTGGAGGCGCTCGACACCTCGGCCGCCTCCATTCTTGGGCTCGAGCCGATCAAGCATGTCGGCCGCGAGCCTGCGGCGAAAACGAAAGTCGAGGCGCTGCAGATCGACGGCCTGACCGTGAAGGATTATCAGGGCGTGACGCGGCTCGACAATTTCACGCTCACCGTCGACCGCGGCGAGATCGTCGGCGTCGCCGGCGTCGAAGGCAACGGACAGAGCGAATTGACCGCAGTACTTGCGGGCATGATGGCGCCGACCGAGGGGCACATCTATCTCGGCACGACCGAACTCACCGGCCGTTCCCCAAAGGATATCACGGCGGCGGGTGTCGGCATCGTGCCGGAGGATCGTCATGCGGTCGGCTGCGTGCTCGGCATGAGTCTCGCCGAAAACATCTATCTCAACCGGCTCGACGAGTTCACCGGCTTCGGCTTCCTCAGGCGCAGCACGCTGGAACGCGAGGCGGCCGCGCTGATGCAACGCTTCGACGTGCGGGCGCGCGGACCCGGCGCGTTGTTTTCGTCGCTCTCCGGCGGCAACCAGCAGAAGGCGGTGCTGGCGCGCGAGATCACGCTGCCGAACCTGGCTTGCCTGATCGCGGCACAGCCGACCCGCGGCCTCGATGTCGGCGCGGTCGCCGCCGTCTACAGTCACATCCGCACGGCCTGCAGCCGCGGCATCGCCGTGCTGCTGGTTTCCTCCGAGCTAGACGAGCTCCTTACCGTCGCCGACCGCATCGTCGTGCTCTATCGCGGCCGGATCATGGGTTCCTGCGCCGCCGATCCGGCGCGGCGCGAATTGATCGGTGCCATGATGGCGGGGCAGCCGCAATGACGACCCTTAAGCAGGAAAGCCCTTTGCCGGCCCGCTCGCGATTCTCGCTTCAGCCTGCGCTTTTAGTGCCGGTGCTCGCGGTCGCCTTTGCCGCTGCCGTCGGGCTGTTGCTGATCGCCATGATCGGCGTCTCCGTGCCGAATGCGATCGCGGCCTTCGTCGACGGCACGATCGGCTCGGCCTATGCGCTGGCTGCCTCGCTCAACCGCAGCGCGGTGTTCGCCCTGGTCGGCTTCGGCTTCGTGCTCGCCAACCGCGCTAATCTCACCAATGTCGGCGGCGAGGGCCAGATTGCGGTCGGTGGCATCGCCGCGACCGCGGTGGCGCTCTACGGCCATGTCAGCGGCCTGCCGCTGGGGCTCGCTTTCATCCTGCCGACGCTGGCGGCCGTGATCGCAGGCAGCCTGTGGGGCGCGCTCGCCGCGGTGCTCAAGGTCAAATCCGGCACCAACGAGGTGATCAGCACCTTGCTGCTCTCCTTCATTGGGGTGTGGCTGCTCTATTGGTGCGTGCAGTCGACGGCGTTGTTGCGCAAGCCCATGACGAGCTCGGCGACGCTGCCGGAGTCGCTCGAAATCCCCGACGAAACCAAGCTGCCGTTGCTCACCGGCGACTACTCCTTTCCGGTGCATATCGGATTGCCGCTGACGTTGATCCTGGCCGTCTTGGTCGGCGTGGTCCTGTCGAAGACCATCCTGGGCTTGCGGCTGCGCGCGGTCGGGCTCAATCCGGTCGCGGCCAACCGCGCCGGCATCTCCTATGCGAAGACCGTGATCTTCGCGCTCGCCACCGCCGGCGCGCTCGGTGGTCTCGCCGGCGCGCTGATGCTGCTCGGCGAGCAGTATACGCTGAAGGACGGCTTCTCATCCGGCTATGGCTTTGACGGACTGGTCGCGGGCCTGTTGTCGCGCGGATCGATATCAGGCGTGATCGCGGCCTCGCTGCTGTTCGGCTTCATGCGCTCCGGCGGCATCAACATGGAGATGGTGGCGGCGGTGCCGACCGCGCTCGTGGTCGTGATTCAGGGCCTGATCGTCATCACGCTCGCGGGCGCCTCGCTGTTCGTCGAAAGATGGGAAAGTCGATGAGCTGGGAACTCTTCGCCGTCTTTCTGGGTTCGTCGATCCGGCTTGCTACGCCGCTCCTGCTCGCCGGCATCGGCGAGATGGTGAGCGAGCGCGCCGGCGTGCTCAACATGAGCATCGAAGGCATGATGCTGATGTCGGCCTTTGCCGCCGCGGTCGGCGCCTGGGCCACCGGCGATCCGCTCGTCGGCCTTCTGATCGGCATCATCGCGGTGATGCCCGTGGCGCTGCTGCAGGCGGTGCTGAGCAATACCCTGCGCGCCAACCAGATCGTTTCCGGCATCGGCATCAACATCCTGGTCTTGGGCGCCACCACGCTCGCCTATCGCGAAATCTTTGGCGCGCGGTCGCGGGCGCAAATCCCTGGACTTGCAAAGGTCAAGCCGCCGCTGCTCGGCGACATTCCCGTGATCGGCAACGCCGTATTCGAGCAGGTCTGGCTGCTCTATGCCGGTATCGCGCTGATCATCATCACCGCACTGGTGCTGCGCTACACTTCGCTGGGGCTGGCGATCCACGCGGCTGGCGCCGAGCCGAAGGCGGTCGACAAATCCGGCCTGTCGGTGACGCGCGTGCGCTATGCCTGTGTGATGTTCGCGGGCTTCATGGCGTCGCTGTCCGGCGCGTTCCTGTCGATCGGCGACATCCACACCTTCACCGAGGGCATGACCCGAGGCGCCGGCTATCTCGCCATCGCCTCCGTGATCTTCGGCAAGTGGCGGATCGGCGGCACGACGCTCGCATGCTTGTTGTTTGGGGCAGCCACAGCGCTGCAATTCCAGCTGCCGGCGCTCGGCATCGCCGTGCCAAATGCGTTGCTGATCATGCTGCCCTATCTTCTGGCCCTGCTCGCCGTCGGCGGTCTCGTCGGACGCCAGATGGCGCCGGCCACGCTCGGCGAGCCGTATCGGCGCTGAAGCAGCGGTCGCCGCCGTTCAGGCCAATGCTTTCTCCGGGCGCTGCGGGCTGACCGGTGCTGGTCGCGGCGGCGCGACCTCGCACGCTCGCGTCTTCGACAGCAGTCCGGGCAGCAACGCTTCCGCCGCCTCGGCGCCGGAAATCAGCACGGCCTCGACGCCCGCGCCGGCGTTGCCGCCGCCGGCAATCACGAGGTTGCGGATCGGCGACTTCGATCCGTTCAGCCGGCCCTGCTTCGATACGCCGTAGATGGCGCCGTAGCTTGTCCAGTCATAGCGCGCGTAGGTCACCGGACTTGCATCGGCGCGATAGACGATGTGCTGCCGGAGGCTTGGAATCACGGTCTCTGCCGCTTCGATCATCCGGTCGCCCAGCTCCAGCTTGCGCGATTCATATTCCTCCGAATGCCGCCACCGGTTCCAGTCCTCGCCGCCTTCGGACGGAAACCAGTTTCGCGCGGCGGCGTAGGGCACGATCGAGATCAGCATCAGCGTCGAATGGCCCGGAGGTACCGCACTCGCGTCGAGCTTGGACATCGTGGCAAGGCCGACGCCCATCGGCGCCGATACGTGCGTGGCAGGACGGATATCCGGATCGAAGTCGAGCCCGAGATGGACGCTGAAGGCGGAATTCGCGGGCTCCGCCGCGGCGATCCGGTCGCGGAACGCCGCCGGCAGATGCTTCGCCTCGATGAGTTCGAGAAAGGTCCGCCTGATGTCGGCATTGCAGACGACGGCAGTGGCGCGGACAATGCGGCCATCGCCGAGCGCGACACCCGCGGCGCGGCCGTCTTCGATCAGGATGCGATCGACCTTCGATTTCAGCTGCACCTCGCCGCCGCGCTCCTTGATCGCCTCCACCAGCACGTCGGCGAAGCGGCCTGAGCCGCCCATTGGATAGTGGCCGCCCTTGAAGTAATAGCCGTAGATCGGAACCATCTGGGCGCAGGTGAGGCGCTCGCCGCCGTCGCCGAGATAGCCGGAGAGCGCGTTCAGCAGCCGGATCAGGTCGGGGTCGCTGACATAGGCTGCGACCAGCTTGTCGAACGGCTCGTTCATCCATTTGTACGCGGCGGGGTGCTCCTTCGGGAACGCCAGCATGGCCTCGACCGTCTCCGGCATGCCCGGGATTCCCGTCCTGCCGCGGCCGGTGGAGAACATGTCCTCGAAAATCGCATGGATGGTCTCGAACAGGCCGCGGATGCCGTCGGCGCTGCCTGGGAATTTCTCGCACAACAGCTTCACATAGTCGCGCCAATCCCCGGGCACATCGATGCGCCGTCCCGCCACGTGGTAGCTGTGCGTGATCCGCTTCCATTGCACCCGCCCGGCAACGCCGAGGCGTTCAAGCACGCCAGTGATCGCGCCGCCTCGCCAGACGCCGGAAAAATCGTGCGGGCCGGCATCGAAACGATAGATCACCGGCTTGTTGTCGTGATGCGTCTTGCGCACGTAGTTGTGGCAGAAGCCGCCGGGCAGCAGATGGTGGTCGAACACTTTCACTTTCAAGCCGGAGTCTGCGAGCAAGGCGGCCGCCGTCAGTCCGCCGATGCCGGCGCCGACGATCGCGACATCGCAATCGCCGCCGCTATCCTTCGTGAAAGCCGGTGCCGGCCAGTGGAAGGTTTCCCTCGAAGCGCCCAGCCGTTTCAGCGCATAGGCGATCGCGAGCCTGGGGCCGAAGATCGAGACCAGCGCGCCCGCGGCCACGATGGGACCCGTGACCCATTCGGACAGGCCGGCCCAGCGGCAAAGGCCGATCGCAAGGAACAGCACGCCCCACAAGAGCGTCATCGCCGCGTTGATCATGCGAAACTGCGGCGAGGTCGCATTGTCCGGATAGGCAGCGCGCGCATAGTCTGCGGTCCACGCCCGGCCGAGGAGCGTGCTGACCAGGCTGATGAGGCCGAGGCCCGCAAACGACAGCCACAGCGCGTTCGCCGCCGCCCAGGTGGGCGATGTCAGCTCGGCTACGGCGAGCAGTGCGAACAAGAGAAATCCTCCCGCCTCCAGCACCATCCATTCGCGGTGCCAGATGCGCCACAAATTGCCGGCAAGCGAGAGGGCGAACCCTGACCAGATCGCCCAGTCAGCGTGACGAGCGCCGAGCAGCACCCAGAAGACGACAAAGGGAAGAAGCGCGAGTTTGACGGAGAGAAAAATCTTCATGCTCGCCCCGCGTGGTGCAACAATGGTTCGCTCGCCTTCGCGAGCTGTTCGATTTTCTCTTTTTCAAGCTAAACGCGACCGCGCCGCGCAGCGTTGCGATAGGTCAAAAATGACCGGCGTCACAATAGCGTCGCATAATGCTCGTGATGGTTGAGGCCCGCTTCGCTGGATTGGACCGGGCGTCGCATCGAGATGTCGCTCAATATGACCTTGGTCACAGACGCAGACCCGGAAACGGCATGGAGTGCATCGGCGCGGCATAGGAGACGACGATGTGCCGAATTATCAGCACCCTTTTCTTATCTGCCTTGCTTTCGCTGACGATTGCCATTTTTCCGGCCGCGGCCGAGAACCGCGTCGCCCTGGTGATCGGCAATGCGCATTACAAGTTCATCCCGAGGCTCGCCAATCCGGCCGGCGATGCTAGGCTGATGGCGAAGACGCTCAAGGAGCTCGGTTTCACGCTGATCGGTGATGGCGCCCAGATCGATCTCGACAAGGCGGCGCTCGACGAGGCGATCCGCAGCTTCGGCAGCAAATTGCGGGGCGCCGATGTCGGCTTGTTCTACTACGCCGGTCATGGGTTGCAGTTGCGCGGCGCGAACTATCTGGTGCCGACCGGGGCCAATCCGTCGCGCGAGGCCGACGCCGACTTCGAGCTTGACGATCTGTCATTGGTGCTGCGCCAGATGGAAGCCTCGGGTACGCGGCTCAATCTCGTCATGCTGGATGCGTGCCGCAACAATCCGTTCGCGGGACGCGGCTTCCGCGCCATCGATGCGGGGCTGGCGCAGATCCGCGCGCCGGAGGGCACTTTGATCTCGTTCGCCACCCAGCCCGGCAGCATTGCGCTGGATGGCAGCGACGGCAACAGCCCTTACACCAGGGCCCTGGCGCAGACAATTCGCAAACCGGGGCTCGGCGTCTTCGACGTCTTCAACAATGTCGGTCTGATGGTGAAGAAAGCCACCGGCGGCGAACAGCAGCCGTGGGTTTCGTCATCGCCGATCGACGGCAGTTTCTATTTTGCAGCCAAAGAGGAAGAAGCCCGGCCGGTCACGGCAAGTCTCTCCGAGGCTTTGGGCAAGCCGCCCTCCGCGCCGAATGTTTCGGCGGTCGAGCCTCCCTCGGCTTCGTCAAACGTCCCCGCCCAGGATAAGCCGGTTCAGGTCGCGAATCTGTCGCTGGTTCAGCAGCCGCCGGCGTCGCAGAAACCCTCCGACGAACACAAGGAGGAACGCGGTGTCGCCATCTACGATGGCCGATGGCTCAACAATACGACGGGAAGCTGCACGAATCCCGTCCGCAATTACATCACGATCAAAAACGGCATCATCATCGGTGATGGCAACGGCAGTGGACGGGTCACTGCGGACGGACAGGTGTCCGGCAGCTTCAAGTCGGGAGGAATCCTTCCGGGGCGGTTCTGGGGCAGGATGTCCTCGAGCTCGCACGGCAGCGGCGGCTGGCGCCTCAGCATTGGATGTTCCGGAAGCTGGACCTTCACCAAGTCGTAGCTTCGGTTCTCACAACGGTGTTTCGCGGTATTCGCGATTGGCGAGACTTGCTTCCTCGAGATCCAGGTCGCGCTCGATACGCCGGCGCGCCTCGTCGGTGATCTTGCCGTCGCGCAGCATCATATGGATGAACTTGCGCTCGGCGGCGATCAGCTCCCGCGTCAGCTCGGTTCCCTCCGCCGAGACATCGTGGGTTTCAGGGTCGAGCGAAGCCGGAAGCTGACTGACGCGGATCTCGTGCCGCGCCCGCAGCAGGGTGACGACTTCTTCGGACAGTTCGCACTTCTCGATCAGGGCGTCGAGCGAGCGCAACGCCGCATCCAACGCCTCGCGCCGCGCGGCGATTTCGGATTGGTGCTCCGCGACAACCTCGCTGCGGCCGGCGTTCGACACGCCGAGCCAGCGCACCACCATCGGCAGGCTGAAGCCCAAGCCGACCAGCGTCACAAAGATGACGCCGAAGGCGATGAACAGCACGAGGTCGCGATAGGGAAAGGGATCACCATTCGCCAGCGTGAGCGGCAGAGCCAGCGCGGCGGCGAGCGAAACCGCGCCGCGCACGCCGGCAAAGGAAAGGATGAACACCCATTGCCAGGGCGGCGACGGGTCGCGTTGCCGTAAACTCTTGCTCATCACCCGCGGCAGATAGGTCGCCGGATAGACCCAGACGAAGCGGGCGACGATGACGACGGCCGCGACCAGCGCGGTCGCCATCAGGATGTCGTCGAGCGGAAACGCCTTCGACTTCTCATAGAGCAGCCGCATCTGGAAGCCGGTCAGCAGGAACAACAGACCTTCGATCAGATAGATCACCAGGTTCCAGAAGAAGATGCCCTGCAGGCGCGTCGCCGACGAAATCCATAACGGCCCGTTCCAGCTCATGTAGAGCCCGCAGGCGACGGTTGCGATCACGCCGGAGCCGCCGAGATGTTCGGGCACCCAATAGGCGAGATAGGGCGTGATCAAGGACAGCGTGATCTCGATCTGCGGATCGCGCGCATAATGACGGGTGCGCAGCGATAGCCAGCCGATGGCGATGCCGAACAGCACTTCGCCGGCAACGACTGCAAGGAACATTCCGCTCGCTTTCGACAGCGAGAAGCTTCCGGTCGTGATCGCCACCACCGCGAAACGGTAGAGGATCAGCGCGGTGGCGTCGTTGGCGAGCCCCTCGCCCTCCAGCACGACCAGCACGCGGCGAAGAATGCAGAGCCTGCGCGCAATGGCGAGCGGCGCCACGGCGTCGGGCGGCGAGACAATGGCGCCGAGCAGGAATCCGACATTCCAGGGCAACCCGATCAGATAGTGCGTAGCGGTCGCGACCATGGCGGCCGTGAAGATCACGGCGCCGACCGCGAGCAGGGTGATCGGGCGCAAATTCTGCTTGAACTCGCGCCAGCTCATCGCGACGCTCGCCGAATAGATCAGGGGCGGCAGCACGAGCAGCAGCACCAGTTCCGGCGGCAGCTCCAGCATGGGCATGCCGGGAATGAAGGCCAGCGCGATCCCGGCGAGCAGCAGCAGGATCGCGGGCGCGATGTTGACCCGGCGCGCAAACAGTGCGGTGCCCGCGAGCACCGCAAGCAGGAACAGAAAGATCTGAAACGTGGCTTCCATCCCGCCTCTGTTGCACGAGACGAATGGGAGGCGTCAATCGCGCAGATCGTAGCGGTACGACTTCGAGACGATCTGCCAGCCGTCCTTGAGTTTCATCGCCACCAGATAGTCGGTGAAATAGCGCGGCGGCAATTGACAGCGTACCTTGACGAAGGCGGTGTTGTCGTCGGAGCGGTCGATGGTGACGATGAAATCCTCGCGCGGCTTGCCTTCGGCCTTGGCCGAGGCCCGTTTTCTGATCAGGCCCAGCCAATCGGGTACGGTCAGCACCTTCAATTCCCCTTTCTCGACCCAGCGCAGGTCGGCGGAAGGATGAAAGATCGCGCCCATTTTGTCGGCGTCGCCTTCGTAAAGCGCATCGAAATAGTGTTGACCACGGCTTCGACGGATGAACGGTCATGACTCATGGGTGATCTCCTGTTCCGTCATTCCGGGCATCGTGCAGCGATGAACCCGGAATCTTTCTCAATAATCTCGAGATTCTCAGGCGCGCAATTGCGCACCATAGTTCGCGCTCACGCGCGCCCCGGAATGACGGCGCAATTCACATCAAGAACACGCCCTTGCCGTCGACCTGCTTGTCGAACAGCTTGTAGGCCTCCTCGGCCTGGTCGAGCTTCCAGCGATGGGTAAACAATTTGTCGACATCGATGCCGCGCTCGACCGAGAACCGCGCGCATTCGGCCTGGATGATGTTCGAGAATGTCCAGGATGCGACCAGGGTCAATTGCCGGCGCAAGAGATGCGGGCTGACCTCGATATGCACATTGCCGCCTTCCCCGACAAAGCACATCGTGCCCCACACCTTGGTGGCGCGGATCGCGTTCAGCCGCGCGTCGGGATTGCTCGACGTGTCGAGCGTGAGATCCGCATAGCGGCCATGGGTCAGGTCCTTGATCGCCGCCACCGGATTGTTCGAGCCGGGATTGACGGTCGCATCCGCGCCAAAGGCCTTGGCGCGATCCAGCCGCTGCTGGCTGATGTCGAGCGCGATCACCCGCGCGCCCATCGCTTTCGCATATTGCGTGGCGGCCAGCCCGACCGGCCCCTGGCCGAAGATCGCGATGGTGTCGTTGCCGGAGAGATTCATGCGGCGCAGCGCGCCATAGGCGGTGCCCGAGCCGCAGGCGATCGCAGCTCCCGCCGAAAACGATAGTTCGTCCGGCAGGGCCACGAGCGTATTCGCCGGCACCTTCAGGTAATTCGCGTGCCCGCCATGGGCGTTGTTGCCGTAGACCTTGACCGGCACCTCCTGGCAGAGCTGCTGCCAGCCGGAGCGGCAATGGTTGCACTGCGTGCAGCCCTGATAATGGTGCACCATCACGCGCTGGCCGATGCGGGCCTCCTGGGGACCCACGGCGGAGCCGACCGCAACCACCACGCCGCAAGGCTCATGGCCTGCAATCACCGGCCCGTCCCGCATCGGGATTCCGCTGGCCTGGCCGCCGCCCTTGGCGCGGCGATATTGATGCAGATCGCTGCCGCACATGCCCGACGCCTTCATTTCGATCACGACATCGTGGGCATCGGGGCTTGGATCTGGGAACTGCATCAGTTCCAGTTCGCGCTCGCCGTGAAACACCACTCCGCGCATCGCTTCCTCCGGAATTTTCTTTATGCTCTCCAATCTTGGACGGAAAATGCGACTTCGCAAAGGGCGAACTGTCCGCCGAACCAAACCGACCCCCGGCTAGACTTAAAACAAGGGGCCCCGGGGAAAACCGTTGGTTCCACCGTGGTTTACTTCGTGATCTGGCTCACAACGCGCTGGTGCGAAGCTTTGCTAGGTCATCCCTGGGGCGGGAGGCCGTCGTTTTCGGAGGCGCCATCATGAGTGTGCGTGGATTATTTGGATCACTGAAATTCTGGCTCGCCGCTGCGCTCCTCCTGATCTGCCAGCCGGCGTTGGCCGACAAGCGCGTGGCGCTGGTGCTCGGCAATTCGGCCTATCAAAATGTCCCGCCACTCGCGAACCCCGTCAACGACGCGGCGCTGATGGCGCAGACGTTGAAGGACGCCGGCTTCGATGTGGTCGACTTCAAACAAAATCTTCCGGCACTGGAGACGCGCCGGGCGCTCCGCGAGTTTGCCGACAAGGCGGGCGGTGCCGATATTGCCGTGATCTATTATGCCGGCCACGGCATCGAAGTCGACGGCAGCAATTACCTGATCCCGGTGGACGCGAAGCTCGAGCGCGACAACGACGTCTATGACGAAGCCTTTTCGCTGGACCGCATCCTGGTGTCGGTCGAATCGGCCAAGAAGCTACAGCTCGTCATCCTCGATGCCTGCCGCGACAATCCGTTTGCCCAGGCCATGAAGAAGACGCTGGCCACGCGTTCGATCGGCCGCGGCCTCGCAAGGGTCGAGCCGGCGAGCTCCAACACCCTGATTGCCTATTCCGCCAAGGCCGGCTCGACGTCGCAGGACGGCAACGGCAAGAACAGTCCGTTCACCACGGCGCTGTCGCGGCATCTGACGACGCCGGGGCTCGATGTGCGCCGGGCGTTCGGCTTCGTGCGTGATGATGTGCTCAAGGCTACCTCCAATCGGCAGGAGCCCTATGTCTATGGCTCGCTCGGCGGCGACGACGTGCCGCTGGTGCCGGCCGCGGCGCCGGCTCCCGTCGCTGCGGCGCCCGCTGCTGCGCCGAATCCGCAGGCCGATATCCGTCGCGACTATGAGCTTGCGCTGCAGCTCGGCAGCCGCGCCGCCTTCGATGCGTTCCTGGCGCAACATCCCGACGGCTTCTATTCAAGCCTTGCCAAGCTTCAGCTCGACAAGATCGCGGCCGACGAAACCCATGCCGCGGCGGTCGAAAAGGCGAAACGAGCGGAGCAGGAACGCGAACGTCTCGCCGCTGCCGGCGCGCAGAAGGAGACGCAGGCCAAGGCGGACGCCGATGCCAGGGTTGCCGAGCAGGCGCGCCTTGATGCGGAAAGGGCCAAGCAGGTCGCCCAGCAGCAGGCTGCCGACGCCGAGCGCAACCGTGCCGACAAGACGGTCGTTGCTGCCAACACGCCGGCTCCACAGCCGGAGGCGGCAGCGCGCACGCCGGACAAGAACGTGAATCTGGCTTCCCTCAACCCCGCGCCGTCACAGACGGAGATCGCCAGATCGGTGCAGACCGAGCTGCGCCGCGTCGGCTGCTATAGCGGCAGCGCGGACGGCGACTGGGACGCCGCCTCGCAGCGCTCGCTGTCGCAGTTCAACCGCAATGCCGGCATGAAGCTCGACGTCAAGACGGCCAATACCGATACGCTGGACGCGATCAAGCAGAAGCCGTCGCGGGTCTGCCCGCTGGTCTGCGACCACGGCTTCAAGGCAGACGGCGACCATTGCACGAAGATCGTCTGCGCCGCGGGCTCCTTCGTCAACGCCGACAATGAGTGCGAGAAGCAGCGCAGCAAGGCTACCGTCAAGCGCGATGACACCGATCGTCCGAGCCGGCGCGCGCGCCAGGATCGCCAGGTTGGTCAGGATAGCGCCGGTCGCGGCCGGCCTCGCTACGACGCCGGATATGGCGCCCTGCCGCAGCGGCAGGAGGCCCGGCCGCTTACCGGTGATGAACGTGCCTATGGTTGCAACTCGAACCAGGCCATCATGTCGGGAAAGTGCCCATAACCATCGAACACTCCTGGACCCCAGCTCGCCTCAATATCGACAGCCGGGGTTCTGGGTCTCAGTTCAAGGCCTGGACACGAGCATGGATTTCACGCGCCTTGCTAGATTGCACTCGCCGCGATGTTGACCATCAGCGCGAGGAGGGCGGTGTTGTAGACGAACGAGATGATGCCGTGCACGGTCGCGGTGCGGCGGATGGTCTTGTCGGTGATGCCGACGTCGGAGACCTGCGCGGTCATGCCGATCACGAACGAGAAATACACGAAATCCCAGTAGTCGGCGTGGTCCTGCTTCTCGCCGCTCGGAAATTGCAGGCCGCCCGGCTTGGTGCCGCGATAATAGTCGTGCGCGTAATGCAGCGCGAAGGCGGTGTGCACCACCGCCCAGGACAGCGCGATGGTGCCGGTCGCGATCGCAAGCTGCGGCATGGCGTGATGCGTGCCGCTGAGCTCGAACACGATCGCGGCGATGCTGGCAAAGGCGCCAAGCGCGGTCACCAGCAGGATCAAAAAGCGGCCGTCATCCTGCAGCACCGCGTCGCGCTTGATGCGCCGATGCTCGCTGCTCCACATCATGAGATAGACAAGCGCCAGATAGAACGCGGCGAACACGTCCCAGCCGGCGAGGAGCCGCGTCACCAGCCGCAGCGATGTGGGCAGCAGGAAGAACGCAATGATGCCAAGCAAGATCGCGACGAAGGTGCGGGGCCGCGCATAAACCACCCGCACCGGCATCGGCAGCTTGCGGAAACGAAGAAGGGTCTCTTCGAGCTCGTTGCCGGGCATCGGCGCCTTACACTCTGTGGCTAAGGTGCTATGACTTTAGCTTATTGTTTGCGCATGATCTTTTCGGAAAACCGGTTCCCACTTTTCCGGATCATGCGCTCAGTTCTTTCGCTCCGCGACAAAGCGCGATGTGGCACGCAGCACATCGCCCCTGTCCCCGAAAATCGAGAGCGCGGAATCCCCGCGCGCGAGCAGGTCGCGCACCCGCTGCTTGGCGCCCTCGATGCCGAGCTGGGTGACGAAGGTGGTCTTGCCCAGCGCCGCATCCTGGCCGGACGGTTTTCCCAGTGCCGCCGCGTCGCCCTCGACATCGAGCAGATCGTCGGCGATCTGGAAGGCTTCGCCGAGCGCTTTGCCGTAATCGTCGAGCGCCTGGTATTCCTTCGCCGACGCCTGGCCGAGCAGGGCGCCGGCGATGCAGCCAAACCGCAAGAGCGCGCCGGTCTTCATCTGCTGCAGCCGCGCGACATCGACCGGCTCGCGGTCGCCGAAGCGCCCCTCCCCGGCAAGATCGAGCATCTGGCCGCCGACCATGCCGCCGATGCCCGCGGCCCGCGCCAGCGCCCGCGTCAAGAGCAGGCGGACTGTGGCGTCGCGGTGGATCTCATCGCGGGTGACGATGTCGAAGGCGAGCGTCAACAGGCCGTCGCCGGCGAGGATCGCGGTGGCGTCGTCGGTCTTCTTGTGCAGGGTGGGGCGGCCGCGGCGCAGGTCGCTGTTGTCCATCGACGGCAGGTCGTCATGGATCAGCGAATAGCAGTGGATGCATTCGAGCGCGGCACCGGCGAGCAGCGCGGCCTCGCGCGGAACGCCGAACACGGCGGCACTCTCGACCACCAGGAACGGCCGCAGGCGCTTGCCCCCGCCGAGGCTCGAATAGCGCATGGCCTCCATCAGCCGCTTCGGCCGCGCGATCTCGTCCGGCTCAAGCGTATCCGAGAGCAATTTGGCAAGCAGAGCTTCGGTATCCTCCGCGGTCTGGTCCAGCCGTTTCGCGAAATCGTGGGCAGTGCCGGTCATTCAGTCGGGCTCCAAAGTCACGCTCAAGTCAAATTCGGCGGACAATCCTTTATGCGGCCGCCTTCGTCAATCGCGCCGCAGGCTCCGCTGCGTCATAAAACCACTTGAAAAAGACCGGAACTGTGAGCGGGATAACAGCGCTTTATCCCGTGTCCCCGCTTTCGCCCACGAAGCAGAAAAGACCGATTTGCGCGCTCTCAAAACCCTGGCGTTGATCGTGCTGGTGGCGTTGCTCGTGCCCTATGTCCTGACGCCGTTCTACCGCACCGGCCATCCGGTCTCGACGCTGATGGTCTGGCGCAAGCTCACGGGTGCGCCGGTGTCGCGGCAATGGATCGATCTCCACGCCATGTCGCCCTATTTGCCGCGCTCAGTGGTGGGTGCGGAGGATGCGCATTTCTGCAAGCATCACGGCATCGATTTGGGCGCGCTGCGCGAGGCGATCAATGATGCCCGGGAGGGGGAAGGGATGCGCGGCGCTTCCACCATCACCCAGCAGGTCGCCAAAAACCTGTTCCTGTGGCAGGGGACGAGCTTTATCCGCAAGGCGCTGGAATTTCCGCTGGCGCTCTGGATCGACGCCGTGCTGCCGAAGCAGCGGATTCTTGAAATCTATCTCAATATCGCCGAACTCGGCCCGTCCGGCCAGTTCGGCGCCGAAGCGGGCTCAAGCTTCGCCTTCGGCCATTCGGCCGCCACGCTGTCGCCGCGGGAGGCGGCGCTGTTGGCGTCGATCCTGCCCAATCCGCATATTCGCAGCGCCCGCACGCCCGGTCCGGGCCTGCGGCGGCTTGCCGGCACCTATACGGCGCGGGCTCAGGCCGTGGCGTCGTGCTGGGGCGAAAAAGGCGCTTATTGAGCCCATTTTGGGCCATTTTAACCGCAACCGACCCTAGCCTTGCGGCACTTCATCCTCTATAAGCGCGGCCTTGTCGGCATCGCAGCACGCTTGATCCAAGCGCGTCCCGCATTTCGGGCGATGCCTCCGCAACACCCCTAGAGGACCCGTCATGGCTGTTCCGAGAAGAAAAACCTCGCCGTCGCGGCGTGGCATGCGCCGCTCGGCGGACGCGCTGAAGAAGCCCACTTATGTCGAGGACAAGGACTCCGGCGAGCTGCGCCGGCCGCACCATCTCGACCTGAAGACCGGCATGTACAAAGGCCGGCAGGTGCTGAAGCCCAAGAAAGAAGCCTGATCAGGAAGCCTGATCGCGGCGGGCGGGGGACTTTCATCTTCCTGCCCGAATTTGGCCAACGAGTGAGATAAGAGGAATTTCCGCGGCGGAGCGAAGTCGCTTCGCCGGCGTTGTTGCGGAATACGCTCAATCTCCCCTTTGTTAGAAGGCCTCGCCGATGATCGGTTTTCCGCTGCTTCTGATTCCGCTCGCGATCTACAACATCGTCGCCTGGCTGATGCCAACCGTGTCGATGGCCGATCCCCTGATCAGGCTGACGCTGGTCTCTGGCACGGAATGGGTGATCAACCTCAGCGACATATTGCTGGCGCTCGGTCTGTTGTTGCTGCTGCTCGAGATCGTCAAGGGTGCGCGGCCGGGCTCGAAATATCTCACCGATCATCTCCTGTCGCTGATCGTGTTCGGCGCTGCTGCGGCCGAATTCGTGATGTGGCCGAAATTCGGCACCTCCACCTTCTTCCTGCTGGCGCTGATGGCGATGGTGGATTTCTTCGGCGGCATCGCGCTGCACGCGCGCCGTCCGGTTGGACCCGACTTCGTCTCGCGTGCGAGGCAGGTGGACGCGCCTGCGCCCGAACCGCGGATCGAGCCCGCCCCCGCGGCCCCGGCTCCGACGGCATCCGTGCCGTCAGCCGCTTCGGTCGCCGAATCCGTGCTGCTCGATCATCCGCAGCCGAAGACGGTGCAGCCCGCGGCCGAGCCGTCGCCGACAATTCCGTCCCCGGAATTGCAGCCCGGTGCCGGCTCCGCCCCCTCGCCTGAAGCGCCGCAGCGTTAAGCCGCTTTTTCCTTGATCACGTGCGGCGGCGTGTGGCCTGCGCCCTCGATGCGGTGCTGGAACGCCCGGTAGGCGGAGAGCGCGTCGGCCGGCGCCGCGCGCCGCAGTTCACAGGTCTGCGGCACATGCTCGGCGGTCGCAATCAGCTGCGTGACAAAGTTGGCGTTGGGCCGCGTCGCCGCGAGTTTGGGCGCGCGATAGACGGTCTGAGTGATCGGCACCAGCGCGACACAGGGGGGCTCAACGTCCTCGAAGACGCCGTCCTCTATTCCCTGTTCGTAAACGCTGGACATTGCAAACCGTCACATTCTGGGACACCTGGCCCCGCTACGGTTTGACTTCCGCAATTACTATGCCGCAAGGCGGCGTTTCGTTCTTGCTCTTCGAAGAAGGTGGTTTCCAGAACATTAATGAACTTCGTTTAGGGATTTTCCCTATCCTGACGTCAGGGAATCACTGCCTGTGTCCCGAAACGAGGCGACCGTGACAGCCGCACCTCCGCAGACCTCGACCATTCTGGCCTCGCTCGGTCAGGCCGCCTTTGTGTGGGACATCGCCAGCGATGCGATCAGCTGGAGCGATCACGTTGGCGCGGTCTTTACCGATCTCCCGCCGGAGGCGCTTGCGAGCGGGGCGGAATTTGCCAGGCTGATCGAGCCGCAGGGCTCGATCCGGACCGACGCGCTGGGTCTTTCGCCGGCGGTCCATGGCGCCGACGGCACGCCCTACAGAATCGAATATGGCGTGCGCGCCTCGACCTCGGCGCCGGTCACCTGGATCGAGGAGACCGGCTGCTGGTTCGCCGGTCCCGACGGCAGGCCGGCACGCGCGCAAGGCATCGTCCGCATCAACAATGAGCGCCACGCCCGCGATGAGCAGCTCTTAAGACTGTCGAGCCACGATCCGTTGACCGGCGAGCTCAACCGCACCCATCTGATCGCCGCCCTGGCGGAGGCGGTCGAGGAAACCCAGCGTTTCCGCTCCACCAGCGCCTTCCTGCTGATCGGCATCGATCACCTGGCGCGCGTCAACGACGCCTTCGGCTTCGATGTCGCGGACGCCGTGATCTCGGAGATCGCGAGGCGGATCCGTGCTTGCTTGCGCAGCGGCGACGTGCTCGGCCGCTTCTCGGGCAACAAGTTCGGGTTGATCCTGAAAAACTGCACCATCGACGACATGAATATCGCCGCCGATCGTTTCCTCGCGGCGGTGCGCGACGAGGTGGTGCCGACGCGCTCGGGCCCGGTCTCGGTGACGGCCTCAATCGGCGGCGTCGCCGTGCCGCGCTATGCGCGCTTGGCGGATGAAGCGATCAACCGCGCGCACGAGACGCTCGACAGCGCCAAGCGCCGCCGCGCCGGTTCGTTCCTGGCCTGGCGGCCGAATGTCGAGCGCGACGCGCAGCGCCGCGTCAATATCCGCGTCACCGACGAGATCGTGACCGCGCTCAACGAGCGGCGCATCGTGATGGCCTATGAGCCGGTGGTCGCCGCAAGCTCGCGCGAAAATGCGTTCTACGAATGCCTGGTGCGGATGCAGCAGGGCGACGGCCGGGTGCTGCTCGCGCCCGACATCGTGCCGGTGGCAGAAAGGCTCGGGCTGATCCGCATGGTCGATCATCGCGTGCTCGAGCTCGTGGTCGCCGAACTCGCCCAGTCGCCGGGCGTCGAGCTCAGCCTCAACATCTCACCTGAAACCACCATGGATCCGGACTGGTGGGCCTCGATCGAATCCCTGATGCGCGCGCATCCCGGCGTCGGCGAGCGGCTGATTGTCGAGATCACCGAAACGGTGGCGATCCAGGACATCGACGATGTGCGCGGCTTCGTCACGCGGCTGAAGAATTTCGGCAGCCGGATCGCGATCGACGATTTCGGCGCCGGCTACACCTCGTTCCGCAACCTGCGCAAGCTCGGCGTGGATATCGTCAAGATCGACGGCGTCTTCGTGCAGAACATCGCGCATTCCGCCGACGACCGCGCCTTCGTGCAGACGCTGATCGATCTCGCGCGGCGGCTGAATATCAAGACGGTCGCCGAATGGGTGCAGGACGACGAGTCGGCTCGGATGCTGCGCGACTGGGGCTGCGATTACATCCAGGGCCGGCTGATCGGGCTTGCGACCGCGGAGCGGCCGTGGGCGACAGCGGATGCGAAGGCGTTGCCGGCGGCGGGTTAACTCCCGTCAAATACGAACGCTAACGACTTACTCGCTGTCATGCCCCGGCTTGACCGGGGCATCCGGTACGCCGCGGCTTCTCAATTCTACCCGCGACGTCTCTGGAATACCGGGTCGCCCGGTCAAGCCGGGCGATGACTGCGGAATGTGAGGCGGGCCCGGTTCTCGGAAAGAAGAACTACTCTTCCTTTTTCGGCTCTTTCGACATGCGCTCGAGCCGCTCCTGCATTTCCTTCATCTGCTTGCGCAGATCCTCGATGTTGGTCTCCTCGGGCGGTTCGGGCGCTTTCTCGGCGTCACCGGCGGCGCGTGGCGTGAACGGCTTGAACATCGAGAAGGTCTGCTGGAACAATTCCATGTTGCGGCGGACATGCTCTTCCAGCGGGGCAAACGGCGTACCGCTAAAGGTGTTGGCGAGCTGCTTGCGGAATTTCTCCTGCTCGCGCGTCAGCGTGTCGATCGACTGCTCGAGATATTTCGGCACCACCATCTGCATGCTGTCGCCGTAGAAGCGGATCAGCTGGCGCAGGAAGGTGGTCGGCAACAGATTCTGGCCCGCCTTGTTTTCCTGCTCGAAGATGATCTGCGCGAGCACCGAGCGGGTGATGTCGTCGCCGGTCTTGGCGTCATAGACGAGAAAATCCTCGCCCTCCTTCACCATCGCCGCCAGATCCTCCAGCGTCACATAGGTGCTCGTGCCGGTATTATAGAGCCGCCGGTTCGCGTATTTCTTGATGGTGGTGGGCTGGTCTGATTTCGCCATAGGGCTCTCACGTGCAACCGAGGAGAGGGGAACCCGACGGCGTTGCCGCAGGGCAGTGCGCTACGCATCCGCAACAAACTAAGCATTTTCAAAGGGGGTCGGCTACCGTTTTGTGCACCACGGTTAATTTGGGGGCATTTTCTTATTGCGCAGCATTTTTGCTGAGCAGCTGCGAAGGGGCGTTGGACCGGTCCGGAGGGCCTAGCCGAGAGGGGGTAAATTGGCGAACCTTTGAGCCCCGGCTAAGTGCCGGACGCATCGATTTGAATGCGCCAGAGCGCAAATGCAGCAAGCATCCGTTGACATGCCTCAACGACGTTAACAGGATGGGGGACGAGACTGGCCCCGCCTGTTCCGGCGCCCGCTTGCCGGTTTACAAGAACTCAAGCCCCAAGACACAAAGCTCAGGAGATGCCCATGTCAGACGATGTCGTCATCGTCGCCGCCGCCCGCACCCCGGTCGGAAGTTTCAACGGTGCGTTTGCCACCATGCCGGCGCACGATCTCGGCGCCGTTGCCATCAAGGAAGTTCTGAAGCGCGGCGGTATCGAGCCCGGCCGCGTGTCCGAAGTCATCATGGGTCAGATCCTGACCGCGGCCCAGGGCCAGAACCCGGCCCGCCAGGCCTCGATCTCCGCCGGCATCCCGGTCGAGAGCCCGGCCTGGGGCGTCAACCAGCTCTGCGGCTCGGGCCTGCGCTCGGTCGCGCTCGGCTATCAGGCGCTGCTCAACGGCGATTCGGAAATCGTTGTCGCCGGCGGTCAGGAGTCCATGAGCATGGCCCCGCACGCCCAATATCTGCGCGGCGGCGTGAAGATGGGCTCGGTCGATTTCGTCGACACCATGATCAAGGACGGACTGTGGGACGCCTTCAACGGCTACCACATGGGCAACACCGCGGAGAACGTCGCCAAGCAATATCAGATTACGCGCGCCCAGCAGGACGAATTTGCCGTGGCCTCGCAGCAAAAGGCCGAAGCCGCGCAGAAGGCCGGCAAGTTCAAGGACGAGATCGTCCCCGTCACCATCAAGACCCGCAAGGGCGACATCGTCGTCGCCGACGACGAATATCCGCGTCATGGCGCGACGCTGGATGCGATGGCGAAGCTGAAGCCCGCCTTCGAGAAGGATGGCACGGTGACCGCCGGCAGCGCGTCGGGCATCAATGATGGCGCGGCCGTCGTGGTGCTGATGACCGCCAAGCAGGCGGCCAAGGAAGGCAGAAAGCCGCTCGCGCGCATCGTCTCGTGGGGCCAGGCCGGCGTCGATCCGAAGATCATGGGCACCGGGCCGATTCCCGCCTCGCGCGCGGCGCTGAAGAAGGCCGGCTGGAGCGTCGGCGACCTCGACCTGATCGAGGCCAATGAAGCCTTCGCCGCGCAGGCCTGCGCGGTCAACAAGGACCTGGGCTGGGACACCTCCAAGGTCAACGTCAATGGCGGCGCGATCGCGATCGGCCACCCGATCGGCGCGTCCGGCGCGCGCGTCCTTGTCACGCTGCTGCATGAAATGCAGAAGCGCGATTCCAAGAAGGGCCTTGCCACGCTCTGCATCGGCGGCGGCATGGGCATCGCCATGTGCCTGGCACGCGACTAGAATGTGCCTGGCACGCGACTAAAGGAGTGCATTGCACGCGACTAAAATGTAGGCGTGCTGCGAAAACTTTTTCTCTTCGCAACTGCACAGCATTCACCTAAGAGAGAACGCCCGGAAGCAACTTCCGGGCGTTTTGTTCTTGATGTTATTCAAACCGCTCGCATAATCCGCAGTTATAAGAAGAAACGATTGAGTTCGAAACGCCAAGGGAAGGATACGACATGGCACGCGTTGCATTGGTGACGGGCGGTACACGAGGCATTGGCGCGGCGATCAGCAAGGCGTTGAAAGCCGCAGGCTACAACGTCGCGGCCAGCTATGCCGGCAACGACGTCGCGGCCGAGAAGTTCAAGGCCGAGACCGGCATTCCCGTCTACAAATGGGATGTCGCCTCGTTCGATGCCTGCGCTGCCGGCGTGAAGAAGGTCGAGGCGGATCTTGGGCCGGTCGACGTGCTCGTCAACAATGCCGGCATCACCAAGGACACCGCCTTCCACAAGATGACGCTCGAGCAGTGGAACGCCGTGATCAACACCAATCTCGGCTCGCTGTTCAACATGACGCGCCAGGTGATCGAGGGCATGCGCGCGCGCAAGTTCGGCCGCGTCATCTCGATCTCCTCGATCAATGGCCAGAAGGGCCAGTTCGGCCAGGTCAACTATTCCGCGGCGAAGGCCGGCGACATCGGCTTCACCAAGGCGCTCGCGTTGGAGAACGCCAAGGGCGGCATCACCGTGAACGTGATCTGCCCGGGCTACATCAACACAGAGATGGTGCAGGCGGTGCCGAAGGACGTGCTGGAGAAGAACGTGATCCCGCAAATCCCGGTCAACCGGCTGGGCGAACCCGAAGAGATTGCGCGCGCGGTGGTGTTCCTCGCCGCCGACGATGCCGGCTTCATCACGGGATCGACGCTCACGGTGAATGGCGGGCAGTACCACGCTTAATATTTCCGTCATTGCGAGGAGCGTTAGCGACAAAGCAATCCAGTTTTTGTGGTAGCTCGATTGCTTCGCTATCGCTCGCAATGACGCATCGATGACTCCCCGCACCGCGACCCTGATCGGACTGACCGCGATCCTGATGTGGTCGCTGCTCGCAGTCATGACCGTCGCGACCGGAAAAATCCCCGCGTTCCAGCTCGCCGCGATGACCTTCGCCATCGGCGCCCTCACCTGCGCGCTGACCTGGATCGGGCGCGGCGAGGCGGTGAAAGCGCTGCGGCAGCCGCTGGTCGCCTGGATTGTCGGCGTCGGCGGGTTGTTCGGCTATCACGCGCTGTATTTCCTCGCGCTGCGCTTCGCGCCGCCGGCGGAAGCGGGACTGCTCAATTATCTCTGGCCGCTCCTGATCGTGCTGTTCTCCTCGCTGTTGCCGGGCGAGCGGCTCGCGCCGCATCACATCATCGGCGCGGTGCTTGGGCTCGTCGGCACCGTGTTGCTGTTTGCCGGCAATACCGGCAGCTTTGCGCCCGGACAGGTGCCGGGTCTGATCGCAGCCTTCGTCGCGGCCTTTGTCTGGTCGACCTATTCGGTGCTGTCGCGCCGGCTGAAGTCGGTGCCGACCGATGCCGTCGCAGGATTTTGCGCCGTGACCGCGCTGCTCGCGGCTTTGGTGCATGTGCTGGTCGAAACCACGGTCTGGCCCGATACGCCGCTGCAATGGGCCGCCATCATCGCGCTCGGCATAGGTCCCGTGGGCGCCGCGTTCTACGCCTGGGACATCGGCATGAAGCGCGGCGACATCCGCGTGCTGGGAGCCGCGTCCTACGCAACGCCGCTGCTTTCGACCGCATTCCTGATTCTTGCAGGCTTTGCCAAAGCGAGCGCCAACATCGCGCTTGCCGCGATCCTGATCGCCGGCGGCGGCCTGATCGCGGCGAAGGACATGTTCCTGGCGCGCCGGTCCTAGATCTTTGTTTGCGCATGATCTTTTCGGAAAACCGGTGCCCACTTTTCCGGATCATGCGCCAGCTCAACCCGCCGGTTCGAAATCCGCCTCGGCCATCTCGAATCCCGCGAACTCGAATCCCGGCGCCACCGTGCAGCCGACCAGCGTCCAGTCGCCCGTGGTCTCGGCACTCTGCCATGCATCCGTCGGCACGATTCCCTGCGGCCGCTGGCCGGCCGCGAGATCGGGACCCAGCGTCACCGTATGTGGCCTGCAGCCGTCATGCGCGATCTGCAGGATCAACGGGCTGCCGGCATAGTAATGCCAGATCTCGACCGCATCGACGCGGTGCCAGTGCGAGCGGTCGCCGCGCACGAGCAGGAAGTAGATCGCGGTGGAATGCGCGCGGCCGTTTTCGTCGACGCGTTTGTCGCGAAACGTCTCGCGGTAATATCCGCCTTCGGGATGCGGCCGCAGTTCAAGCCGCGCGATGATGTCGGCAGCAGAGAGCGTCATCAGGATTTGTTCTTGCGTTCGCGGAGTTCACCGAACACGTCGGCCGCGCTTGCGCCCTTCATGTGCAGCTTGACGGCGACAGTCGGATCGTCGGCGCGAAGGAAGACATTGGCCTTCTTCTCCTCGCCGAGCAGCACGGGGATGGTCGGCTTGTTGTCGGCGCGCAGCTTCGTCACCTCAGCGGCGCGCGCCTGCAGCGCGGGATTGTCGGGTTCGACGGTGAGCGCGAACTTCACATTCGACGCCGTGTATTCATGGCCGCAATAGAGCTTGAAGTCGTCGGGCAGCGCCCGCAGTTTCAACAGCGACTCCCACATCATGGGATGGGTGCCCTCGAACACCCGCCCGCAGCCGATCGAGAACAGCGTGTCGGCGGCAAACAGCACCTTCTCGCCGTCGAACACATAGGAGATGTGGTCGAGCGTGTGGCCGGGCGTCTCCACGACGCGTCCAAGCAGCCCGCCGACCTTCACCACATCGCCATTGGCGACGCGCAGGTCGACATTGGCGATCTGGGCTTTCTTGTCATGCGGGGCCACCACGCGGCAGCCGTATTTCTGCTTGAGCTCGGCAACGCCGCCGACATGGTCATGATGATGATGGGTGATCAGGATGTCCGTGAGCTTCCAACCCTCGCGCTCCAGCGCCTTGATGATGGGGCCTGCTTCCGGCGCGTCGATCGAGGCGGTCGCCTGGGTTGCCGTGTCATGGATCAGATAGCCGAAATTGTCCGACAGGCAGGGGAAGGTTCTGATCTCGGCAGCCATGACATCTCCATTTTTAATCAACGGACGGCGTTCCCTGTTGGTGAGAGATATGGCGTTAATGCTGAACGGGCAATGCAATATTCGACCCGCCGCGATCCGGTCCGGCATGTTAGATTAGTGTCATGAGCATCGACGTCATCGATCTCCGCGACTTCTATTCGCAGCGCCTCGGCATCGTGGCGCGGCAATTGATCAATCGCGCCGTTCGCGAGCGCTGGCCGAGCGCGGACGGCCAGCGCGTGCTCGGCGTTGGCTATCCCACGCCTTATCTCGGGCTTTTTCGTGAAGATGCCGAGCGCTGCATCGCCTTCATGCCGGCGGCACAGGGGGTCCTGAAATGGCCCACCGCGCGGCCGACGCTGGCGGCCCTGGTCGATGAATTCGACATGCCGCTGCCGGAAGCCGCGGTTGACCGCGTGCTCCTGGTGCATGCGCTGGAAATGTCCGACGATCCGGAGGCGCTGCTGCGCGAGGTCTGGCGGGTGCTGGCGCCATCGGGCCGGATGATGGCGGTTATCCCGAACCGGCGTGGGGTGTGGACCCGCACCGACAAGACGCCGTTCGGGCATGGCCGGCCCTATTCGCGATCGCAGATCACGCAATTGTTGCGGCAGACCTGGTTCACGCCGACGGCCTGGGGTGAGGCGCTGTTCGTGCCGCCGGTCTCGGGCGGCTGGTTTCTGCGCTCCGCGCTGGCGTGGGAACGCGTCGGTGCTGCGGTATCGCTGCCGGTGGCCGGGGTACACATCGTCGAGGCGACCAAGCAGGTCTATCGTGCCATCCCCGCGAAGCGCGAGCGCACGCGGCTGATTCCAGCGCTCAAGCCGGTGATGCTGCCGACGCCGACGCGGGGGTGATGGAAGCGTAGGGTGGGCAGAGGCGCGCAGCGCCGTGCCCACCATCTACAAGGATATCCCAAAAGAAAGGGGTGGGCACGCTTTCGCTTTGCCCACCCTGCAATTCGTAGAAAGCGCTTGGCGCCTCACTCATTCCCCGGATTGAAGTCCTCGCCCGGAGCGGCCGCGGCCGGTTGCGCGATGCCTTCGGGGCGCGGGCCGCCATGCGGACGGCGCCGGCGGCGCGGGAAGCGCTCACCACCGCCACCGCCATTGCCCTCATAGCCGGCGCCGCCGTTGATCTGCGGCTGCGGTCCGGTGATGAAGGAGGGCAGGCGGTCGACGCCGCCATTGTCAGGGATCACCGGCTGCGGTTGCGGCTGCGGCGCATATTGCGGCTGCGGACGATGCTCGCGCTCGCCGCGGTGTTCGCGCGGCTGCTGCTCGCGCTGATAGGGCGCCTGGTTGTCGCGCTGATGATCGCGCCCACCGTCGCGCATATAGGGCTGCGGCTGGTTCTGCACCGGAACGAAGCCGGGCTCCTGGCCGAAGCTCGAGTAATTCTCACCATCGTCCTCGCCGTCCTCACCGCTCACGACCTCGTCGGTGCGCGGTTGCTGCTGCGGCTGGTTCTGGCGGAACTGCTCCTGCGCGGCGGCGATCAGCCGGAAATAATGCTCGGCGTGCTGGTAATAGTTCTCGGCCGCAACCGGATCGCCGGAGGAGCGCGCATCACGCGCGAGCTGCAGATATTTCTCGGCGATGTGAGAGGCCGTGCCGCGGATCTTGATGTCGGGACCGTTCGATTCGAACACCCGGGTCATCGGATTCTGGCCGCGCCGGTTGTTGTTGTTATTTGTTGTTGTTGTTGTTCCGGTTGCGCATCCGCTTGTTGTTTTGACCGTTTCTCATGTCCTGCCTTTATTCCAGCCCTGAGTAAGAACGTTGGATTGCCATTAGCCGCGACCGACCAGGCGCGCGCTGATAACGCACCTCACCCGCGATGCAGCTCCAGTTCGTGTCGATGGCGTCGACCGTCGCGTTCAGCAAAGACGCGTTCCCCACCCGCCGGCGATCAGCACCGGCGAACCCTTCATTTAGCCTGCCAAAACAAGCCCAGTTCTCTTGCGTAAGTCGTCAAGCGCAAATCAGGCTTTCGTTCGCTCTGCGGTCGCTAGCGGCGCGGCGCTTCCAAGGCTTTCGCGCTCGACTGGACCTGCGTTTTGGAACCTTTACCCGGCGCGGCTCTCGCTTGAGAATTAAGGCTTTTCACCCGTAGGGTCTACGGGGCCTGCGCCGATGTGTTGGGCGGAACGTAGTCGTTCCCGGGCGATATTCCAAGAGGTTTTTTTGCGTTCCAATCGGACTTTATCGGGGCATTTTTTGCCCCGTAATGGCCCGGGGAATGCCCGCCAGGTCGGTTTTCGCGCCCTCGTGAGTGGTTAACCCGGCCTGCGTCATCAAAACTTCAATCGGACCGCTCTGGCCCTGTCCGGCCTCCACGATCAGGGCGCCGCCGGGCGCAAGCGAATCGGCCGCCTGCGGAATCAGCGCGCGGTAGGCGTCGAACCCGTCGGCGCCGCCGTCCAGCGCCATCGGCGGGTCATGGTCGCGCACCTCCGTGGCGAGGCCCGCGATATCGGCGGAGCGGATATAGGGCGGATTCGACACGATGAGATCGAAGCCGCCTGACAGCGCGGAGGCATAGTTGCAGGCCACGAATGCCGCGCGCCGCGCGAGCCCGAGATCCGCGGCATTTTCTCGCGCGGTCCGCAGCGCCTCGAGGCTGATGTCGGTGCCGACGCCAAACGCATCAGGTAACTCATGCAGCAGCGCGAGCAGGATTGCACCCGTGCCGGTGCCGATGTCGGCGATGCGCAACGCGCGGTCGCGAGATGCGGGCACGATTTCCAGCGCGCGCTCGACCACGGTCTCGGTGTCCGGCCGCGGCACCAATGTCGCAGCGGAAAGTTTGAACGGCAGTCCCCAGAATTCCTTGTGGCCGAGGATGCGCGCGACCGGTTCGCCCTTTAGCCGACGCGCAGCGAATGCTTCGAGGCTATTTGATTCGTCCGCGCTGAGCCCGCGGTTTGCGGCAGTGATGATGCCGGTGAGATCGAGCCCGAGCGTGGAGCCGACCAGCAATCGCGCATCGAGTTCGGCGGAATCAATGCCGGCCGATTTGAAGCGCGTGGCAAGCGCGCGCCGCGCGGTCTCGACGGTTTGTCCGGCCAGCCTTTCGCTGGCACTCACGCCGCTGCACCCTGGGCGGCGAGTTGCGCGGCCTGGTGTTCCGTGGTCAGCGCGTCGATCAGTTCACCCAGCGCTTCGCCTGATATCACCTGCGGCAATTTGTAGAGCGTCAGGTTGATGCGGTGGTCGGTGACGCGCCCTTGCGGGAAATTATAGGTGCGGATGCGCTCGCTTCGGTCGCCGGAGCCGACCTTCTCCTTGCGGTCGGCGGAACGCGCGGCGTCCTGACGCTGGCGCTCGGCGTCATAGATGCGCGAGCGCAGGATATTCATGGCTGAGGCCCGGTTTTTGTGCTGGGAGCGGCTGTCCTGCATCATCACCACGATACCGGTCGGGATGTGGGTGATGCGGATCGCCGAATTCCGTCTTGTTGACATGCTGGCCCCCCGCGCCTTGCGCGCGCATGGTCTCGATCCGCAAATCGTCGTTCTTGATGTCGACATCGACATCCTCGACCTCGGGCAGCACGGCGACGGTGGCGGCCGAGGTGTGGATGCGTCCCTGCGTCTCGGTGTCGGGCACGCGCTGCACCCGGTGCACGCCGGATTCGAATTTCAGCTTCGAGAACGCGCCGCGGCCCTGCACCTCCGCGATGATTTCCTTGTAGCCGCCGACGGTGCCCTCGCTCGCCGAGATCACCTCGACCTTCCAGCCCTGCAGGCTCGCGAAGCGCTCGTACATGCGGAACAGGTCGCCCGCGAACAGCGAGGCCTCGTCGCCGCCGGTGCCGGCGCGGATTTCCAGCACCACGTTGCGGTCGTCCATGGCGTCCTTGGGCAACAGCGCGACGCGGATCTTCTGCTCGAGTTCGCCGCGCTTCGCCTGCAAGGTTTCCAGCTCGGCTTCCGCCATGCCGCGCATGTCGGCATCGGTCGCGGGATCGGCAATCAATGCCTCGGTGTCGCTCAGTTCCTTCACCGTGGCCCGATACGCCTTCACCGCGTCGATCAGCGGGTTGAGCTCGGCGAGCTCGCGGGTGATCTGCACATATTTATCGGACGAGAGCTGGCCGAGGATCTGCGCTTCAAGGGAAGCGTGATGCGCAAGCAGGACGTCCAGTTTGGCTTCGGGTAGCATCGACATCGCAAAATCTCGAAAAGGCGGAAATGGGGAGCGGCGCGGGGTTGGACAACCTCGCTACAACGCCAGCCCCTCGGTTTCGGCGAATTCGATCAGCTTCTGCCGGATCGACACGCTGCCGGCCGGCGCGTCCAGGAGCGGATTGATCATCGCCTCGGCCTTTTTGGCATCGAGGTCGAGGATCATCGCCTTCACCGGGCCATGCCCCGTGGCCGACAGCGACAGCGAGCGATAGCCGAGCGCGATCAGCGCCAGCGCCCCGATCGGCTTTGACGCCATCTCGCCGCAGAGCGAAGCGGACTTCTTCGCCGCGTTGGCCTTGCGCACGATGTCGCGCAGCGCGCGCAGGATCGGCGTCGACAGCGTGTCGAATCGCTCCGAGACCTTGGCATTGCCGCGATCGACCGCGTACAGGAACTGGAACAGATCGTTGGAGCCGACCGAGACGAAGTCGACCCGCTTCAACAGCTCGTCCATCTGGTAGAGCAGCGCCGGCACTTCGACCATGGTGCCGACATCGATCCGTTCCGGCAGCGCGTGGCCGTGCTGGCGCAGATAGGTCAGTTCGCGCTCGACGATGGCTTTGGCGGCATCGAACTCGGCGATATCGGAGATCATCGGAAACATGATGCGCAGCGCCCGGCCGCCGCCGGCGCGCAGCAGTGCGCGAATCTGGCCGCGCAACAGCCCCGGCCGGTCGAGCCCGAGCCGGATCGCGCGCCAGCCGAGCGCGGGATTCTCCTCGATCACCGTCTCCATATAGGGCAGCGCCTTGTCGCCGCCGATATCGAGGGTGCGGAAGGTGACGGGCTTGTTGCCGGCAGCATCCAGCACGGTGCGATAGAGTGCGAGCTGGTCAGAGGAGCGCGGCAGGCTCGGCGATACCATGAATTGCAGCTCGGTGCGGAACAACCCGATGCCGGCGCTGCCGGTGTCCTCGATATGCGGCAGGTCGATGGTCAGCCCCGCATTGATCAGGAGCTCGACCTTCTGGCCGTCCCTGGTCACGCAAGGCCTCTCGCGCAACGCCAGATATTGGGCTTGCCGCCGCGCGCGAAACCGCACCCGCTCGGCATAGGCGGATTCAATCTCCTGCGACGGGCGGACATAGATCTCGCCGGAAGTGCCGTCGACGATGATGGCGTCGCCGGGATCGGCGATACCCGGCGCGTTCGGCACCTCGCCGACCGCGGGAATGCCGAGCGCGCGCGCCACGATCGAGACGTGGGAATTGGCGGTGCCTTCTTCCAGCACGAGCCCCCGCAGGCGCTTGCGGTCGTAGTCGAGCAGCGCCGCCGGGCCCATCGCGCGCGCGATCAGGATGGCATTGTCGGGCAGATGCTCGCGGGCAGGGGCGTGATCCTGACCGACCAGTTGCCGCATCAGGCGGAAGCCGAGGTCCTCCAGGTCATGCAGCCGGTCGCGCAAATAGGGATCGGTCGAACGCAGCATGCGCGCGCGGGTGTCGGACTGCACGCGCTCGACGGCGGCCTCCGCGGTGAGGCCGGTGGCGACCGCCTCATGCAGCTTGTGCGACCAGCCCTGGTCGTTAGCGAACATGCGGTAGGCTTCGAGCACATCGCGGTGCTCGCCGCCGTCGGCGACGTCGCCGCGCTCCAAGAGGCGATCGAGGTCGGAGCGCAGCTTGGCCAGCGCCGTGTCCAGCCGTTTCAATTCCTTCGGCAGGTCCTCGGCGATGTAGTCCTTGATCACGACGCGCGGCTCGTGCAGCACGACGTGGCCGAGCGCGATGCCGTCGGAGAGGACCGCGCCGACCTTGTGCAGCGAGTGCCGCGCTGCGGGCTCGGCGCCGGGCTGCGCCAGCGAGGCCAGTTCGCCCGAGGCGATCATCTCGGCCAGCACCATCGCCGTGGTCTGCAGCGCCTCGACCTCTTCCTCGACATAGGTGCGCTTGGCGCGGTTCTGCACCACCAGCACGCCGAGCGTGTTGCCGGCGCGCAGGATCGGCACGCCGAGGAAGGAGTGGTAGATCTCTTCGCCGGTCTCGGGGCGGAACGAGAAGGCCGGATGGCTCTGCGCGTCGCTCAAATTGAGCGGCGTGGCTTCGCTGGCGACCAGGCCGACCAGGCCCTCATGCGCGCTCAGCACGGTACGGTGCACGGCGTCGCGGTTGAGGCCTTCGGTGGCGTAGAGCTCGAGCGTGTTATCGACGCGCAGCACATAGGTCGAGCAGACCTCGGCCACCATATTGGCCGCGATCAGCACCACGATCTTGTCCAGCCGCTCCTGGGCCGAGACTTGCTCCGCCATGGTCTCGCGAAGCCGTCTCAACAGGACGCGGGGGCCACCCGACGCGCTTCGCATCACCAGAAAACCCCTCCCCAAGGCCGGTCCGGCCGCCAGCCGGACACAGGTTGCGCTTCAATAGGCATTAAACTTTATCCATCCGGCACCGCCGCAATGTCACCAACGCGGGCCGAATCAGGCGAGCCAACTGTGCTGCAGTTTGCGGCGGCCCATCCAGCCCGCCGTATAGCGAATTGGGGCTTGTTTTGCCAAGCAAAACGCCTGCCAGCGGCGCGTGTTGCCACCAGGCAAATTGCTGCGCTCGCTAAGAAGAAAATTCTACGCCTGGTCGAGGCCGTAGAGCGTGTGCAGCGTGCGCACCGCCAGTTCGGTATACGCGGCGTCGATCAGAACCGAGAATTTGATCTCGGAGGTCGTGATGGCGCGGATATTGATGTTGCGCGCGGCGAGCGCCGAGAACGCCTTTGCGGCGACGCCGGCATGGCTGCGCATGCCGCTGCCGATCACGGACACCTTGGCGACGTCGGTCGCGGTATCCAGCCGCGCAAAGCCGATCTTGCTCTTGGCCGAGGTGATGGTCTCCTTGGCGCGCTTGTAGTCGGTTGCCGGCACCGTGAAGGTGAGGTCGGTGAATTTGCCGTCCTCGGAGACGTTCTGCACGATCATGTCGACATTGATGTTGGCATCCGCCAGCGGTCCGAAGATCGAGGCGGCGACCCCCGGCTTGTCCTCGATCTGGCGCACGGAAATCTGGGCCTCGTCCTTGGAGAAGGCGATGCCGGTGACGACGTGGCTTTCCATGATTTCCTCCTCGCTGCAGATCAGCGTGCCCGGCGGCGTGCCGTGGGGATCGATATCTTCCGGCTTGTCGAAGCTGGAGCGCACGAAGATCGGCATATTGTGCACCATGCCGAGTTCCACCGAGCGCACCTGCAGCACCTTGGCGCCCTGGGAAGCCAGCTCCAGCATGTCCTCGAAGGCGATCTTGTCGAGCCGGCGCGCCTTCGGCACCACGCGCGGGTCTGTCGTATAGACGCCATCGACGTCGGTATAGATATCGCAGCGGTCGGCCTTGACCGCGGCCGCGATCGCGACCGCCGAAGTATCGGAGCCGCCGCGCCCGAGCGTGGTGATGCGGCCCGTCTGCGGATTGATGCCCTGGAAACCGGCAATGACGGCGACTTCCTTGCGGTCCCTGAAACGGTTGATGATCTCGCTGCCGTCGATGTCGAGGATGCGCGCGGAGGCATGCGCATCGGAAGTCTTGATCGGGATCTGCCAGCCCTGCCAGGAGCGCGCCTGGATGCCCATGCCCTGCAGCACGATGGCAAGCAGGCCGGAGGTCACCTGTTCGCCGGCGGCGACCACCGCGTCATATTCGCGCGCGTCGTGCATTGCCGAAGCGTCGGTGCACCAGGCCACCAGCTCGTTGGTCTTGCCGGCCATCGCTGATACCACCACGGCGACCTCATGGCCGGCGTCGACCTCGCGCTTCACATGGCGCGCGACGTTGCGGATACGGTCGATATTGGCGACGGATGTGCCGCCGAATTTCATCACGAGGCGGCCCATGACGACGCGCGAGTTCTCCAGCTATGGGTTCGAAGTGGGATAAGTTGACCGGCCCGCGCGAAAGCTGAGGCGCCCGGGCCGAAAGGCGCGTATACATAGCGAAGCGGCCGGGGGCAAGCGGGTTCCGCGCGGGTTATGCGTTTGTTTGGTAAGGGTTAGGGTGATGGCGCGTTATATCGACGATATCCTGCAGCCCGGCGAAAAGGTGCTGTATTCTACCAACGCGCACTGGATGTTCTATCTGCCGGCGATGGGGGCATGGGCGGGGGTGGTGATCCTGCTCGTCCTGTCGAGCTTCTCGTCCGCTGTTCCGAGCCTTGTCCTGGTCTGTCTGGCCTCCGCCTCTGTCATCGCCATCGTGGCGCTGTACCTGAGCTTCAGGGGCTGGTTCCATCGCTGGACCACAGAGACCGACGTCACCAATATGCGGGTCGTGCACAAGACCGGCTTCATCAAGCGGCGCACCTTCGAGATGGCGCTGGACAAGATCGAGAGCGTCGACGTCAACCAGAGCATTCTGGGCCGCATTCTCAACTACGGTGACGTCACCATCAACGGCGTCGGCGAGGGCACGGAGACGATCGGCACCATTGCCTCCCCGCTGGCGTTCCGCAGCGCCATCACCACGCGGTAGAGCAGGGCGTCAGAAATGGCGATGCAGCCGAATCCAAGCGCGAACGCCTCGACGGTCGATCCGGCCGAGGTCGCGAAATTCTCCAAACTGTCGGCGGAGTGGTGGGACCCCAACGGCAAGATGGCCCCGCTGCACAAGATCAATCCGCTGCGGCTCGGCTACATCCGCGACGCCGCGGCCCGGAAATTCGAGCGCAACGTCAGAAGCCTGAACTGCCTCTCGGGCCTGCGCATCCTCGACATCGGCTGCGGCGCCGGGCTTTTGTGCGAGCCGCTGACCCGGCTCGGCGCGCAGGTGATCGGCGTCGATCCGTCGGCTTCGAATATCGCCGCCGCAAAACTGCATGCCGACAAGGGCCATCTGTCGATCGACTACCGCTGCACCACGATCGAGGAAATGGACGTGCGCGAGCGGTTCGACATCGTGCTGGCGATGGAAGTGGTCGAGCATGTCAGCGATGTCGGCGCGTTCCTGAGCCGCTGTGCGGCGATGCTGAAGCCCGGCGGGCTGATGGTGGTCTCCACCTTGAACCGCAACTGGAAGAGCTTTGCGCTCGCCATCGTCGGCGCGGAATACATCCTGCGCTGGCTGCCGCGCGGCACCCATCAATGGGAAAAGTTCGTCACGCCCGACGAGCTCGCCAAATATCTGCTCGACAACCGCCTCGTCATCACCGAGCAGACCGGTGTGGTCTACAGCCCCTTCGCCGACAAATGGAGCCTCTCCTCCGACACCGACGTGAACTACATGGTGATCGCCGAGGAGATGGTGTGAGTCGCCGCCCCCTCTCGTGAGGGGAGAGCGAGCAGATCGCAATCCTGTCATGCAGTGCGCCGGTTGACCGCGGCAACCGCGCCCGGCAGGGTGGCCGCGCTTTTTGCCAGGTCCCCCATGTTCTCCGTCGCCACGCTCTGGATCCCCTTCACCATCGTCGCAGCGCTCGGCCAGGTCGCGCGCAACGCGATGCAGCGCTCGCTGACCGGGCCGCTCGGCACCTGGGGCGCGACCAATATCCGCTTCCTGTTCGGCTTTCCGTTCTCGATTCTGTTTTTCGCGGCGGTGCTGGTCTTCTCCGGCGATCACGTGCCGTGGCCGACCGCGTCCTTCTGGCCGTGGCTGCTGCTCGGCGCGCTCAGCCAGATCATCGCGACCGGTATGATGCTGGTCGCCATGAACGACCGCTCCTTCGTGGTCACGACGGCGTACCTGAAGACCGAGGCGATCCAGACCGCGATCTTCGGCTTCGTCTTCCTCGGCGACCATCTCACCACGCTGAAGGTGATCGCGATCCTGATCGCGACCATCGGCGTCGTCATCACGGCGCTGCGGCCCGGCGGCGAAAAGAGCTTTGCCGAGATCAAGCCGACCGTGATCGGCCTCGTCGCCGCCGCCGCCTTCGCGCTGTCGGCGATCGGTTTTCGCGGCGCCATCATCACCGTGCCCGGCGTCACCTTCGTCACGGCGGCTTCCTACACGCTGGTGTGGGGGCTGTTCGTGCAGACGCTGGTGCTGTCGATCTATCTGCTCTGGCGCGCGCCCGATATCCTGGAAAAAATCCTCGGCCTGTGGCGGCCCTCGATGCTCGCGGGCTTCATGGGCGCCTTCGCCTCGCAATTCTGGTTCCTGGCGTTCGCGCTGACGGCCGCCGCCAACGTACGCACGCTGGCGCTGGTCGAGGTGCTGTTCGCGCAGGGCGTCGCCTATTACTCGTTCAAGCAGCCGATCTCTGCGCGCGAGCTCTCCGGCATCGTGCTGATTGTGATCGGCGTGGCGCTGTTGGTTGCTGCTTAGTTTTCGGACGCAGTCTGGATTGCTTGGTCGCTTGCGCACCTCGCAATGACGGAGAATGAAGCGTCAATTCCGGTCTTCCGGCAGCACCGGCAGCGGCGAGACCTCGACGCCTTCGTCGATCAGCGATTTGGCTTCCTCGGGCGAGGCCTCGCCATAGATCGGGCGATGCTCGATCTCGCCGTAATGCATCTTGCGCGCTTCGTTGGGGAATTTCTCGCCGACATTGTCGGCGTTCTTGACGATGTGGTCGCGCAGCTCTTTCAGCTTGGCGCGCAGCTCGCGCTCCTGCGCCATCACCAGCGGTGTCGACCCAGCGGCGGGCGCCTCGACGGCGGCCGGCACCGGCGTCGGCGCGGGCTCAGGCGCAGCCTCGGCGCGCTCGCGGCCCTTCTTGCTCACGATCCGCGGCGCCATGATCGCCTTTTCGACCTTGACCGAATTGCATACCGGGCAGCTCACGAGCTTCCGCTTGACCTGCTGCTCGTAGGCGGAAGAGTCCTGGAACCAGCTTTCGAACGCGTGGTCGCGTTCGCAGCGGAGCGCGTAGCGGATCATGCCGATCCCCGCACCAGATGCAGATGTTCGGGACCGGATTTAGGATCGGCGATGCCGAAGCGGCGGCCATGCTGCAGCGACGGCACGGCTTTGCGCGCGGTCTCGACCCTGGACGGATCGATCGTGGCGAGAAACACGCCGGGCTCGACGCCGCCTTCGGCGAGGATCTCGCCCCAGGGCGCGACGATCAGCGAATGACCGTAAGTCTCGCGCTTGTTCTCATGCAGCCCGGCCTGCGCCGCGGCAAACACGAAGCAGCCGGTTTCGATCGCCCGCGCCCGCAGCAGCACATGCCAATGCGCCTCGCCGGTTTTCCGCGTGAAGGCGCTCGGCACGGTCAGGAACGATGCGCCGCTTTCCGCCAGCGCGCGATAGAGCGCGGGGAAGCGCAAATCGTAGCAGATGGTGAGCCCGATCCGGCCCCAGGGCAGATCGGAGATGACCGCCGTCTCGCCCGGCTGGTAGTTCGCGGATTCGCGGTAGCTCTCGCCGCCGGGCAGATCGATGTCGAACATATGGATCTTGTCGTAGCAGGCGAGGATCATGCCGTCGGGCCCGATCAGGAACGAGCGGTTGACCGCCTTCTCCGGCGAGAAGCGCAGCGCCAGCGAGCCGATGTGCAGACGGATCTTCAATTCCTTCGCGAGCTCGCGATAGGCCTTCAGCGACGGATCGTCTTCTTCGCTCTTCAGATGTTCGAACAGCGCCTTGCGGTTCAGTTGCATCATGTTGCTGACTTCGGGCGTCTGCACATAGTCGGCGCCTTGCGCCGCCGCCTCGCGGATCAGCTTGATGCCCTGCTCGAGGCTTGGTTCCGGCAGGAGCGAGGTGCGCATCTGCACCATTGCGGCGGTGAAAATGTTGTCAGCGCTCATGAAGAGGCTTTCTCGCCCGCCAGCATACCGTCGAGCTTGCCTTCGCGATCCAATGCATAGAGCTCATCGCAGCCGCCGACATGCGTTTCGCCAATAAAGATCTGCGGAAAGGTCGTACCCGCGCCAGCACGATCATACATTTTCTGGCGCACCGTCGGGTCCTTGGCGGCATCATACTCCGTGAACGTGGCTTTCTTGCGATTCAGGAGCGATTTGGCGGCGCTGCAATAGCCGCAGCCCGGACGGGTATAGATTTCGATGGCAGCGGTCATGTCGCGTCGCGCTCGGGTTTAGAAAAAGAACCCCAATTATATGGGAGTTCTGGGGTTATCGACAACCCGGGCGAACACCAGCACGTCGACTTGTGCGGCCTTGGCGCGCAAGAGCGCGCGTGCGCAGGCGTCCGTGGTGGCGCCGGAAGTGAGCACATCGTCGATCAAAACCAGCCTGCGGCCGGCAATTTCGGACTGCCGGTCCGCGGGTACCTTGAATGCGCCCTGCACATTGCTGGCCCGCTGCGGACGCGACAGTCCGACCTGCTGCTCGGTGGCGCGCACCCTCTGCAGGATGTCGCCCCGGAGTGTGACGCCGCTCTGCCGCTCGATCGCGCGGCCCAACGCGCCGGACTGGTTGTAGCGGCGGTGCCACGCCCGGCGCCAGTGCAGCGGCACCGGAATGAGCATGTCGGCGCCGTCGAGCAGCTCGCGCCCGGCGCGCGCCATCCAGCGCCCCATGGCAGGCGCCAGATCGGTACGGTCCTGGTATTTCAGCGCATGCACCAGCGTGCGCGCCACCTCGTCATAGCGCACCGCGGCGCGGGCGCGCTGGTAGGCCGGTGGACTGGCGATCGCCTCCATCGACAGCATGTCGGGCCCGGGATCGTAGACAAAGGGGATGCCCAGCCGCGGGCAATAGGGTGGTTCAATGAACGACAGTTTGGCCCAGCATTCGGCGCAGACGCCCTCGCCGTCGACCGGCTCGCGGCAGGCGACGCAGAGTGTCGGCAACGCGATGTCGAGCGCGAATTTCGCCGCATGCGCCCACACCCCGCGGCAGGCGGCAAGCGCGCGGCGCAGATGGCCCGTCAGGGCGCGAGATGAGGCGATTTCGGCGTCCATCCGCTAAGGGTATCGCGGCGGCGGCGCGATTGCCAGAGACCGCGCCTCACCGTATCAACCGCCATGGCCCAAAGCCCGACCGCGCCCGTTCTGTTCGACCGCGCTCTGCTGCTGCAGCGGCAGGAGCGCGCGCGGAAGCTGGGGCCGGTGACCTTCCTGCTCGACCGCGTCGCGGAGGATTTTTCCGACCGCCTGCAGGCGGTGATGCGGGATTTTGCCGATGCCGCTGACATCTGGACGCCGGGCGGATTGCTGCGCGCGCCGCTCGCCGAACGCTTCAAATCGGTCGCGCGCGTCAATCTCGTCTCGAACAGCGAAACGCTGCCCTTGCGGCCGGAGTCGCTCGATCTTGCCGTGTCCGCGCTGGCACTCCAATTCGTCAACGACCTGCCCGGCGTGCTATCGCAAATCCGCCGCGCGCTGCGGGCCGACGGGCTGTTGCTCGCGGCGATGATCGGCGGCGATAGCTTGACGGAGCTGCGACAATGCTTCGCCGCGGCGGAAGCCGAGTGCGACGGCGGCGTCTCGCCGCGCGTCGCGCCATTCGCCGATCTCCGCGATATCGGCGGTCTGCTGCAGCGTGCGGGGCTGGCGCTCCCGGTCACCGACGTCGATCGCGTCGTGGTGCGCTACGACGGCGCGTTTGCGCTGATGCATGATTTGCGACGCATGGGCGCGACCAACATCCTGCTCGAGCGGCGGCGCGGGCCTACGCGGCGATCGACCATGCTGCGGATGGCGCAAATCTACGCCGAACGCTTTGCCGATCCCGACGGCCGCATCCGCGCCACCTTTGACATCATCTGGCTGTCTGGCTGGGCGCCGCATGAAAGCCAGCCGAAGCCGCTCAGGCCGGGATCGGCGACGACGAGCTTGGAAGAGGCGGTGAAGCGGGGGACGAAGTAATTCAACTCGTCATCGCCGGGCTTGACCCGGCGATCCATCCTGAAAGAGCTTCTTGAAGGTTGATGGATGCCCGGGTCAAGCCC
>CAWJYQ010000006.1:0-163536 GCA_963847045.1 uncultured Alphaproteobacteria bacterium
CACAGCGAGCTGAGCACATGAGGGGCACCCTGGGTGATCATCGAGCGGCGCGGCACAATGCCGGCTCGGTAGGCCGCAACCCTTCGTGATCGTTGCGCGTCCGTGTGCGGTCAGACGCCGAGGTGGGCGAGGACCGCCTCGGCCGTGCGGCGGCCGCTCACCAGGGCGCCCTGTTGCGACGGGGTGTCGCGGTGGTCGCCGGCCACGAACAGGCCGTCGCCCAGCGCGACGTCGCGGCGCAGCGGGCTCGCCGCGGGCAGGGCGGGCAGGGCGCGGGGGACCTCGGCGGTGTGCAGGTGCACCCAGTCGTCGGTCGGGACCCCGTAGAGCCGGCCCAGCTCGCGGCGCACGGTCGGCTCCGGCACCCGGTCGGCCGTCCCGAGGAACGACGACGACACCAGCGCGCGCCGGTCACCGTCGGGGGAGTAGCCGGGTGCGGCCTCGGTGAGGACGACGGTGTTGGCGAGCGGCCCGCCGGTGCCGTCGAGGTGCAGCGTCGGCCCGGCGGCCGGCGGGGTCGGCGCGACGTGGTAGAGGGTCGTCAGGGCGTGCATCCGGGGGACGCCACGGCCGGGAGCAGCGCGGCGGCCGTCACCGGGTCCGTCGCCACGACCACGGCGCGCGCGGTGAGCTCGTCGCCGTCCACCCGCACGGCACCGGCGCGGACGGCCTCGACCCGGCGCCCCAGCCGCAGCACGCCGTCCGGCAGGTGGGCCGCGAGCTGCGCAGGAAGTGCGCCCATGCCCGCCTTCGGCACGGCGATCGTGCCGATCGCGAACGCCCGCCAGACCAGCCGCACGTACGCCGCGGACGTCGCGAGCTCCGCCTCCCCGAGCACCCCGGACAGGAACGGCCGCAGCACCCGGTCGAGCACCGGCCCGCGCACACCGGCCGCCGCGAGGTCGGTGGCCGCGGACCGGCCGCCGTGCGCCGCGACCCGGCGCGGACCCGCGGCGACGACCCGGGTCGTCCACGCCGCCAGGCGTCGCCTTGTCCCGCAGCGACACCAGCCGGTCGACGGCCATCCGGAGGGCCAGGGCCGGGCTGCCGGCGCGGGTCGCCGTAGGTGTGTAGGCCGTCGTCGTCGCGGACGGCGGCCGCCGGGGTGAAGGCCCGCAGGTCCAGGGCGTCGAGGTCCGCCGCGGCACGCAGCGCGGGGTAGGAGGTGTTGAGGACCTGGAAGCCGCGGTCGCAGCGGAAGCCGTCGACGACGTCCGTCGCGACCCGGCCGCCCGGCCGGTCCGCAGCCTCGAGCACCACCACGTCGAGCCCGCGCCGGCACAGGACCTGCGCGGCGCGCAGCCCGGCCAACCCGGCGCCGACCACCACGACGTCGTGACCGCCCATCTCAGGCCCGGTCCAGGGCCGCGGCGAGCGCCTCATCGAGGGTCCGGTGCCGGAACCGGTAGCCCGCAGCCTCCAGCTTCGCCGGAACCACGCGCTGCCCGAAGAGCAGCATCTCCTCGCCCATCGACCCGCCGACCGTGCGGATCACGGCGGCGGGCACGGCGAAGTGGGGCCGGGCGATGAAGGGCGTGGTGAGCGCGGCCTGAAGTCCGCGTTGGTGACGGGCGTCGGCCCGACGACGTTCACCGGGCCGTCGACGGAGCCGTTCTCCACAGGAAGCCGATCGCGCCGACCTCGTCGTCGAGCGAGAACCACGGCATGTACTGCGTGCCCGGGCCGAGCCGGCCGCCCACGGCGAACCCGAAGACCAGCTTGAGCGGCCCGAGAGCCCCCGAGGGGGACAGCACCAGGCCGGTCCGCGGATGCACGCCGCCCCCCCGTCGCGGCGCGCGCGGCGGCTTCCCATTCGCGCAGGACGTCGGCGAGAAACACCCGTCCCGGGGTGCCGACTCGTCGATCGCGACTACCGGCGTCGCCGTAGTAGCCGGTGGCCGACCCGCTGAGGACGCCGGCACGCCGTGCTCGGCGACCGCACCGGCGAGGACGTCGGTGGGCACGACGCGGCTGTCGCGGATCGCCTGGCGACGTGCGCCGCTCCACGGCCGGTCCGCGATGCCGACCCCACCGAGGTTCACCACCGCGTCGACGCCCTCGAACGTGCCCGCGTCGATCCGGCCGGCGGGCGGGTCCCAGCCGCGCTCGTCGGGCCCGGCGGGCTGCCGCCGGACCAGGCGCAGCACTTCGTGCCCGCCGGCCCGGAGGTGGGCGACAAGGGCGGTTCCGATCAAGCCGGACGAACCGGCCACGACGACGCGCACGCCGCGATCCTTTCGGCTCGGGCACCGGCGCGCGAGTCGGCGCGCCACTTCGCTCACCCGCTCGTGCCGCACGGAGCTGATCGTGTGGGGCGTATCCGGCGCCAGCGGAAGCCGATCCCCGCCCGGACGATCAGCTCGAAGCCCCAGGGCAAGCTGATCGTCCGGGGCGTATCCGGGCGCTCTGAGGTCGGATTGCCGCCGGACGATCAGCCGATACCCGCGTCAGAGGCCCAGGTCCGCCTCGAACTCGCCCTCCTCGAGCCGGTCGCTGATGGCGGTGAGGAAGCGGGCGGCGTCGGCGCCGTCGACGAGCCGGTGGTCGTAGGACAGCGCCAGGTAGACCATCGAGCGGATCGCGATGACGTCGTCGCCGTCGGGGTCCGGTCGATCACCACCGGCCGCTTGACGACGGCGCCGGTGCCGAGGATCGCGACCTGCGGCTGGTTGATGATCGGGGTGTCGAACAGCGCGCCGCGAGCTGCCGGTGTTGGTGATCGTGAAGGTGCCGCCGGACAGCTCGTTCGGGCCGATCTTGTTGTCCCGGGTGCGCTCGGCGAGGTCGGCGATCTTGCGGGCCAGGCCGGCGATGTTCAGGTCGTCCGCGTCCTTGATCACCGGGACGAGCAGGCCGCGCGTCGGTGTCGACCGCGATGCCGAGGTTCACGCCGCCGTGGTAGGTGACCTCCCTGCCTCCTCGTCGATCGTGGCGTTGAGCTCCGGGTACGCCTTGAGCGCCTCGACGGTCGCCTTGGCGAAGAACGGCAGGAAGGACAGCTTGACGCCCTCGCGGCGCGCGAACTCCGCCTTGGCCTGCGCACGCAGCCGGGCGATGCGGGTGACGTCGACCTCGATCCACGGTGGTCAGCTGGGCCGACACTGCAGCGACTCGATCATCCGCTTGGCGATGACCTGCCGCAGCCGCGGCAGCTTCACCGTGGTGCCCGGCTCGGGGGCGCCCTTGGCCGGCGTGGGCAGCGGCCGGCGCTCCGGGGCCTGCGAGGCGGCGGCCGCCGGACGGGCCGGTGCCGCCGGCTCCTGCTGCTGCCTTCGCGCGGGCGGCGGCCTTCTCGGCGGCGGCCAGGACGTCCTGCTTGCGGATCCGGCCACCGACGCCGGTGCCCGTGAGCGTGGACAGGTCGACGCCGTTCTCGGCGGCGAGCTTGCGGACCAGCGGGGTGACGTACGGGGCTCGCGCCTCGCCGTCGTCCGCTGCCTCGCCGTCGCCGCTCGCGCCGTCGCCGGCCGCTGCGCGCTCCGGCTCGGCGTCCGTCCGGCTGCTCGGGAGGCTCCGGCTGGGGGCCTCCGCTGGGCTGCTGGGGGCCTCGCTGCTTCGGCGTGTCCTGCTCGGGAGCCTCCTGTTCGGCTGCCGGCTCCGCCGGCTCGGCCTCGCCGGCTCGTCCTGCGCCGGGGCGTCCGACGAGCCGCCCTGGTCCTGGCTCGCCTGACCGGGGTCGCCGATCACGGCGAGCTCGGCGCCGACCTCGACGGTCTCGTCCTCGCCGACCGTGATCTCCAGCAGCGTGCCGGCGACCGGGGAGGGGATCTCGGTGTCGACCTTGTCGGTGGAGACCTCGAGCAGCGGCTCGTCGACCTCGACCTCGTCGCCGACCTCCTTGAGCCAGCGGGTGACGGTGCCCTCGGTGACGGTCTCGCCCAGCTCGGGCAGCGTCACCGGCGTCCCGGCCACCCGACGCCCGAGCCGCCCGACGTGCCCGAGCCATCCGCCTTGCTCGACGTGCCCGCGTCCTGCGCCGTGTCCGACCCCGCGTCCGCCGCCGGCTCGGCGGCCTGGTTCGCGTCTGCGGCGCGCCGATCCGACCCGCGCCGCCGGCTCGGCGTCCGCCTCGTCCTCGGCCGGCGCCTCGGCGGCCTGCTGCTCGGCCTGGCCGTCCGACCCGCCGGACCCCCGCCGTCGCCGTCGCCGATCACCGCGAGGTCGGCGCCGACCTCGACGGTCTCGTCCTCGCCCGCGACGATCCTCGAGCACCCCGGCGGCGGGGAGGGATCTCGGTGTCGACCTTGTCGGTGGAGACCTCGAGCAGCGGCTCGTCGACCTCGACCCCGTCGCCCACCTGCTTGAGCCAGCGGGTGACGGTGCCCTCGGTGACGCACTCGCCGAGGGCGGGCATCTGGACGGTGAAGGCCATGGCGGGTCGGATGCTCCTGTTCTCGGGCCGGCGACGATGCGGGCTCAGGGGTGCGGCTGGACTGTGCGGGGAGGCGGGTCAGTTGTGCGCGTGCAGCGGCTTGCCGGCCAGGGCGAGGTGGGCCTCGCCGAGCGCCTCGTTCTGGGTCGGGTGCGCGTGGATCAGGGCGGCGACGTCCTCGGGGTAGGCCTCCCAGTTGAAGATCAGCTGGGCCTCGCCGATCAGCTCGCCGACCCGGGCGCCGACCATGTGGATGCCGACGACCGGCCCGTCCCCGCGGCGCCCGCGACCAGCTTGACGCACCCTGGGTCTTCAGGATCTGCGACTTGCCGTTGCCCGCCAGGTCGTAGGTCAGGGTCTGCACCTCGCCGTAGCGCTCCTTGGCCTCGGCCTCGGTGAGGCCGACGGAGGCGACCTCGGGCTCGCAGTAGGTCACCCGCGGGATCCCCGTCTCGTCGATCACCGGCGGGTTGAGCCCGGCGATGTCCTCGGCCACGAAGATGCCCTGCTGGAAGCCGCGGTGGGCCAGCTGCAGGCCGGGCACGATGTCGCCGACGGCGTAGACGTTCGGCAGGTTGGTGCGCAGCGCTCGTCGGTGAGGACGAAGCCGCGCTCCATGGTCACCCCGGCCTCCTCGTAGCCGTGCCCGGTCGTGTTCGGGCCGCGGCCGACCGCGACGAGCAGCAGGTCGGCCTCGATGTCCTCGCCGGCCTCGAGCGACACCGTGACCGCGTCGTCGGTCTGCTTGGCCGCGGTGAACCGCACCCCGGTCTTGAAGGTGATCTTGCGCTTGCGGAAGGCCCGCTCCAGCAGCTTGGAGGCGAACTCGTCCTCGTTCGGCACCAGCCGTGGCAGCGCCTCGACGATCGTGACCTCGGTGCCGAAGCTCTTGAACACCGACGCGAACTCCACGCCGATGACGCCGCCGCCGAGGACACGATCCGCTGCGGCACCGAGTCCAGCCGGAGGGCCTCCGTGCTGGTGATGATCCGCGCCGCCGATCTCCAGGCCGGGCAGGGTGCGGGAGTAGCAGCCGGTGGCCAGCACGACCTTCTTGCCGACGTACCGCTCGGTCGCGCCACGGACGTGGCGACCTCGACCGCGTTCGGCGCGACGAACGTCCCGTCGCCCGCGACGAAGTTGATCTTGCGGCTCTTCACCAGGCCCTGCAGGCCCTTGTAGAGCTCGTGACGACGCCGTCCTTGTAGCTGTTCACCCCGGCCATGTCGATGCCGGCGAGCGAGCTCTTCACGCCGATCTTGTCGCCTTCGCGGGCGGCGTCGGCGACCTCGGCGGCGTGCAGCAGCGCCTTGGTCGGGATGCAGCCCGAGTGCAGGCAGGTGCCGCCCAGCTTGTCGCTTTCGACCAGCACCACCGACATCCCCAGCTCGGCGGCGCGCAGGGCGCAGGCGTACCCGCCCGACCCACCGCCGAGGATCACCAGGTCCGCGTTGTGCTCCGGCACGTCGACTCTCCCTCGAGTATCGCCAAGCCCGCGCCTGACCGCCGCGCGGGTCGTCGCCGCCCATCCTGTCACTTCCGCGACATCCGACGGGCGCACGGTCTCACCGGGAGAAAACCGGCCATCACGCACGTTGTTCCCGACAGCATCTCCGGCAGGGACGAAGGAGGCCGCATGGGACTGTGGACGCGGCTGCGTGGGCGTAGCCGGGCAGGGACGCTGCGCCGTTCGACCGCGGACGACGAGGCGCACCTGCGTGCGTGGGCGGCCGCGCACGAGGGCGTCGAGGCGTTCGTCGAGCCGCGGACGACGGTCACGGACCACACGATCGTGCTGGTCGCGAAGGACGGCGAGTGGACGCGGCGGCGGATCGGCGGACCGGACGGGGCGCGGAAGCTGGCGCGGTCGATGCGGATGCCGGTGTACGACGTGCAGATCGTCGGCTACCCGCAGCGGATGCGCGACCACGACGCCCGCCAGCGGATCCTGCGCGACCGCCAGCGTCGCCGCGACCTGGGCGCCTGAACGACGTCGAGGCCCCGGCCGGATGCTGCTGGTACCCCGGGTTGTCCTGAAAGCCACGGTTCAGGGCACGAGACGTCCCGAACGTGGCTTTCAGCACGACGGCCACGGACCGCAGCAGCCGCGACGCGGTCGGGCGTCAGCCGTTCTCGGCGATGTCCGTCAGCACCGCCGCCAGGGTCCGGACCGGGACGCCCGTGCCGCCCTTCGTCGTGTAGCCGTACGGCCCGGCCGTGTGGAACGACGGGCCGGCGATGTCGATGTGGGCCCACGGCAGCCCGTCCGGCACGAACTCGCGAAGGAAGATCCCTGCCGCCAGCATGCCGCCGTTGCGGTGCCCGGTCACGTTCGCGATGTCGGCCACCCGCGAGTCGAGCTCGCCGCGGATGTGGTCCGGGAACGGCATGGACCACGCGTCCTCACCGGTGTCCCGGGCCAGCACGGCGACCCGGTCGCGGAACACCTCGCTGCCCATCACCGCGGACGTGCGGAGCCCGAGCGCGACGAGCTGGGCACCGGTGAGCGTCGAGGTCTCGATCAGGTAGTCGGGCTCGTCCTCCAGGGCCCGGACGATCGCATCGGCCAGGATCAGCCGGCCCTCGGCGTCCGTGTTGAGCACCTCGACGGTCCGGCCGCCGTACATCCGCAGCACGTCGCCGGGCCGGTACGCCGTCGACGACGGCATGTTCTCGGCCATCGGGACGGTCGCCGTGACCGTCACGGGCAGCTCGAGCCGCGCGGCGAGCACCGTCGTCGCCACCACGGCGGCCGCCCCGGCCATGTCCGAGGTCATGTGGTCCATGTGCGCGGCGGGCTTGATCGAGATGCCGCCGGTGTCGAACGTGACGCCCTTGCCGACCAGCGCCACCGACGCCCGCCGCGACGGACCCCCGGACCAGCGCAGCCGCACCAGCCGGGGCTTGCGCGACGAGCCGCCGCCGACCCCGAGGATGCCGCCGTACCCGCCCGCCGCGAGCGCCGCGTCGTCGAGGACCTCGACCTCCAGGCCGGCGGCCTCGCCCAGCGCTGCGGCGCGCGCCGCGAAGGTCTCGGGGAACAGGTCGTTGGGTGGGGTGTTGACGAGGTCGCGCGCGGTGGTGACGGCCGTGGCGACCACCGTGGCCCTGCGCAGCACGGCCTCGGCGTCCCCGGCGTCCGTGGCGAGGGTGACCCGGCGCACCGGTGTGCGGCCCCGGGCGCTCTTGTACTCGGTGAAGGCGTAGGAGCCCAGGAGCGTGCCCTCGGCCGTCGCGGCGACGGCGTCGGCGCCGGGCCACGACAACGTGGTCACCGCGTGGTCGGTCCCGGCGAGCGCGCGGGCCGCGGACCCGGACGCGCGGCGCACCTGCTCGGCCGACGGGCCGTCGTCCCCGGCCGGGCCGAGCCCGACGGCGACGACCAGCGGTGCCGTGACCGTGCCCCGGGTCGGGATCCGGACGACCTCGTCCGCGCGGCCCGTCGCGCCCGCGAGGGCGAGCAGCTCCGCCAGCTCGCCGTCGAACGCGGCGTCCACGGCGGCCGCGCCCGGGGCGAGCCGGGGCGAGCCCTTCTCGCCGTCGGCGTCGGCACGGGCGGGCAGGACGCCGACCACGAGCGCGTCCGCGGCGGCCGTCGCGGCAGTGGTCCCGGCACCGCTCAGCAGATGCAGCTCGGTCATTGGGCTCCTGACAGGATGGGAAGGTCACGGGAGCGGGTGCCCGGCGGCCGTGAAACCGCATCGAGATGCTAATGACACCGGGGTGCCGCTGATCACAGCAGGTCCGGGTGCGAGGGTGGACACGTGCCTCCGAGCGTCACGCGCCGACCGGGAACCGCGGATGCGGTCGTCCTCGGCCTCGCCGCGACGCTCGGCGCCGGCGTGTTCGGGGTCTGGGGTCCGGCGGCGGACGCGGCGGGGGCGTGGCTGCCGATGGCGGTCGTCGTCGCCGGGGTCGTGGCGCTGTGCGTCGCCGCGGCGGGCTCGGACGTGGCGCGGGCCCATCCGGGCGGTTGCGCAGTCGGTGGCACCGCGCTGCTGCCCGCCGGTCTCGCCCGCCTGGCCGGCCTCGCCCACCTCGTGGGGCGCGCCGCGGCCGGGGCCACGGCCGCGACCGTGTTCGGCAGTTACGTCCTGCCGAGCCGGCCGGTCCTCGCCGCCGTCGGGCTCGTCGTGGTGGTCACCGGGCTCGCGGTCGCGGGTGTCACCTGGACCGTCCGGAGCGCGTGGGCGCTGGTCGGCGGGGTCGGGGTCGTGCTGTTCGTGGCGGTACTCGTCGGGCTCGCCGGCGCGGGCGGCCGGCCGATCGACGAGTCCTCCGCGGTCTCCGCGGCGGCACAGGCCGTGGTCCCGGTCGGTCCCGCGTCGGCGGGGGCTCCGGGCCTGCTCACGGCGGCGGGGCTGCTGTTCTTCGCCTTCGTCGGCTTCGCGCGCCTGTTCCCGACCGGGGCGCAGCTCCCCGACCCGCGGCGGGCCGTCGGCCTGACGCTGGGCGTGGCCCTGCTCGTGCATCTCGCGGTCGCGGCGGCGCTGCTGTGCGGCCTCGGGGTCGACGCCGTGGCCACCGCCGCCGCCCCGCTCGCCGCGCTCGTCGATGCGGGCGGGGCGCCGGCGCTGGGCGTCCTGGTCCGGATCGGGGCGGCGGTGGCGTGCGGCTGCACGCTCCTGGCGGTGCTCGCGGGGGGCTCGCGCACCGCGGCGACGATGGCCGGCCGCGGCGAGCTGCCGCGCGTGCTGGCGACGCCGGGCCGCGGGGGCAGCCTGTGGCGGGCGGACCTGGTCGGCGGGGCCGCCGCCGTCGTCATCGTCGCGACGCTCGGGCCGGTCGGCGCGCTGACCGTGGCGTCGTGCGCGCTGCTGGTGCACTACGCGCTGGTCGGCATGGCCGCATTGCTGTTGCCGCAGACGGCGCGGAGCTGGCCGACGTCGGTGTTCGCGACCGGTTCGGTGCTGTGCGTGCTGCTGGCGCTGCTGCTCCCGGTGCAGGGGCTCGCGGTCACGACGGTGACGCTGGCGGTGCTGTGGGTGCTGGCGACGTTGAGGCGCGCGCCGGTTTGGCGGCCCGAAGGTGTACCGCTACGGCGTGGAGACCGCGTCGCTGATCACCGGCCCCCTGAACGACCGGCACGTCGCCCTCGGCGCGACGATGGGTGCATTCGGCGGGTGGTCGATGCCGATCTCCTACCCGGGCGGGTCCGTCGCCGAGCACACCGCGGTGCGCACCGCCGTCGGGATCTTCGACGTGAGCCACCTCGGCAAGGTCTCGGTCACCGGGGCCGGGGCGGCGGCGTTGGTCAACCGGTGCCTCACGGCGGACCTCGGCCGGATCGTCCCCGGTCAGGCCCAGTACACCCTCTGCTGCGCGCAGCCGTTATTCGGATCGACGCGGCATTTCGGCTCAGTGTCCGAGCCGCGGCCGCCTAACGGCTGTTCCCCTTGGGTGAGGCCCTTCCCTCCACGACTTCCGCCAGGAGTTGCCTCCCTTTGTTCAGTCGCTTCGCAGGTAGTATGGCCTCATCCGACTTCTCATCCACGTACATGCTCGGCGTGCGGCTTGTCGCCTTCCCGAGCCGGCCCGGCACACGAAGCCGGGCATGGATGAGACCTCCCAGGTTCCGCGCAAAGAACTTCTCCACGTGCACAAGGTCTCCGACTGCGCGAGGTTCTTCTCATGCAAGCCATTCGCCATGGGACGATGTTGCCTTCTCTTTCTCAGAATAAGATCGGCACCTCGGAATTAGACCCGTTTCGCAGCTCAATACTTGGCCCGTGGTCTCCCCTGTGAACGCTTCACGTCGACCCTCGCGGGTCGCCGCGCATCACTCGGGGTCGGGGCGGTTGGCTAGACCTTCCCCGTGGGGGACTTTCACCTCCTATTCTTTGCCAGCTTCCTGGCGCACTCTGAGAATGGGATGGACCGGCCGTGCTCCCGCCCCGAGCCGCTCAGAGAATGACCGGGGGGCTTAGAAGCACGAGGAGCACACGCTATGTCCCATAAGACAGCCGCTACAGTGGCACACACCATTGGCATCGATACGGGCAAGAACACCCTGCATTTGATCGGCCTCGACGACAAGGGGGCAATCGTTTTGCGGGAGAAGATTGCCCGCGGTCGGATTACAGCCCGGTTCGCCAATGTGCCGCCGTGCCTGATCGGAATTGAAGCTGGCATGGCGACGCACTATGTGGCTCGCGAGCTAATTGCGCTCGGTCATGACGTAAGGCAGGTACCACCTGCTTATGCCAAACCGTTCCGGCAAGGTCACAAGAACGACTTCAGAGACGCCTACGCGATCGCGGAGGCTGTTCAGCGGCCGTCGACACGCTGCGTTCCAGTGAAGACCGACGATCAGCTTGATCTACAAGCGCTGCACCGGGTGCGATCTCGCCTGGTCGGCCAACGAACGGCTGTGATCAATCAGATCCGCGGCTTTCTCCTGGAGCATGGCATTGCGGTACGTCAGGGGCTTCGCTTCCTCCGCCAACAGCTTCCGGACATCCTGGCTAAACGCGGCGACGTGCTGTCACCTCGCATGATCAGGATCATAGAAGATCTCAGCGGCGATTGGCGGCGTCTTGATGAGCGTATCCAGCACATCACCGAAGAGATCGAGGTTCTGGCGCATGGCAGTGAGAGTTGCCGCCAATTGATGACCGCTCCGGGCATCGGCCCGCTCATCGCCAGCGCCATGGTAGCGGCCATCGGCAATGGCGCCGCCTTTGCCAAGGGCCGTGACTTTGCCGCCTGGCTCGGCTTGGTGCCGAAGCAGATGTCGACCGGCGATCGGACGATCCTCGGGCGCATCAGCAAGCGCGGCAATCGCTATCTACGCACGATGATAATGCAGGGTGCTCGCGTTATTCTGCTCAGGCCAGCAAACTGGGCGAAGCATAGTTTTGGGTCGTGGCTCACGGCTGCGGCACAACGCTTACACCATAACGTCCTGGCAACCGCACTCGCCAATAAGCTGGCGCGGATTGCTTGGACTGTGTTGGCACAGGGTCGCAGCTACGAAGCGCGCGTCGAGCCAAAGGTCGCATAAGATCAATGCGTTCGGGCCCGCCGAGGGGACGTCCAAGGCTGATCCCTGGCGCAAGCGAAGAATGTACAGCATACCTGCCGAGGTCTGCGAGTTGAATTGAGGAGATGGAGAAACGGTCTCGCCGTCGTACCCGTGATCTGGTGACCCAAGCGGCCTCTCAGGGCCTTTCCGAGAATGAGATCGGGTGCGCGCGGATATCCATGATGGCCAGGAGCACAAACGCTCCATGCAAGGGCCGGATACAGATGCGCAAGACCAACCCCCTCCATTTTTTCACATTCGGCTTGCAACGCACGGCCGGTCCATACAGTTGGGTCAAAGTGAGAAGAACTCACCACGAGCATATGTCTTCCGCTTTGCCCTCTAACTCGGACATCGCTCGACACAGACCGCACTTCTCATTTGTGCCACAAGCCGACGTTGGCCAAAAATGCCGTCGCGTGCGGCCAATGGCGGCGACCAGAACGTCCGAGAGGACGTCGCAATTGCCCTTCGTGATGTCCGCCAGCATGCCAGCTGCGGCCAACGGTTATTCCGGCATGCCCACCATTCGGAACGCCTCGGTGTATCGTTGAACATCTTGAGGCCGCCACCGGAGCAATCAATTCAGAAAGCCGGTCGAGATGCGCTGGCTGGGATCGATCTGTCGTGCGACCGCCCAGGCCTGCCGTGCCTCTTCAATCCGTCCCGCCATGGCATGGCAAGCCACCAGGTTACGATGAGCTCCTACAAAATTGGGATTCTGCTGCACAGTAATTTTCGACCACGCGCAGCCTTCTTCATACCTACCAGCCAGAAAATTCGCGGCTGCCATTCCGGCCTGCGCCACGAAAATGCGCGGATCGAGAGGGCTCAATCGTAAGCCGATCTGGAATTGCTCGATTGCGGCAGCTTGGTTACCCAAACCAAGCTGGGCCCATCCGTTCCAAATTCGCGCCAGCGCCAGATTTGGATCAAAGGTTATCGCCCGCGTCAGCAGCGCCGCTCCGTCCTCGACTTCGCCTACGAATAGCGCGAGGGCCATACCGGCCAGTGCAAGCGCGAACGGATCATTCTTATCGATTTCTAGAGCCCGCCGCGCCAGTCGGCGAGCCTCCTCCACGTCTTCCGCGCTACCGGTGCTCCAGCCGAAAGCCCACCTTTGGACAAGACAATCTGCCGCAAGCGCGAACGGACGAGCGAAGTTGGGATCGAGACTGCTGGCCGTCTTAGCAAGCTTGAATGCCTCAATATTCCCTTCTCGCGTAAAGCGATAGAAAATTGCCAAGGCGCGAAGATAAAAATCATACGCCTGCAGGCTCTCGGTTGGTTTGCACTGAGCCCTCGCCATTTCGGCCCGTTCAAGCTGAGGCGTCAATGCGCCTATTACGCTCACCGTCACCTGATCCTGCAGATCGAAGATGTCTTCGAGCGTACTGTCGTAGCGGTCGGCCCAGATGTCATTGCCTGTCGCGGCGTCAACGAGCTGTCCGGTGATGCGGACGCGATTGCCGGACTTGCGGATGCTTCCCTCCAGCACGTAACGGACGCCAAGCTCGCGGCCGACCTGTTTCAGATCGACCGCCTTGCCCTTGTAGGTGAAGCTCGAACTACGGGCGATCACGAACAAGGATTTCGAGCGCGACAGTCCGGCAATGATGTCTTCGACGATGCCGTCGGCGAAATATTCCTGCTCCGGATCGGAGCTCAGATTGATGAAGGGGAGAACCACGATCGAGGGCTTATCGGGGAGAGCGAGCGGCAGCGCAGTCTCGGTCGGCGGTTTTGTTGCCGGCAAAGAGCTTGGGCCGATGCGCACGCGCCAAGCCCGCATTGGTTCCGCGATATTCTTCAAAGATTGCGAACCCATATCCTCTAAGGTGCTCTCAACCTTGCCACGAATTTGCCGGTGAGCATCGTCGGAAATGCAAATCCCACCCGGCTCTGCGATCCCTTCGAGACGCACTGCAATATTGACCCCATCACCAAAGATATCATCGTCTGCGATGATAATATCACCGACGTGAATGCCGATGCGAAATTCGATCCGCTTGTCCTGCGGCACATCGGTATTTTGTTCCGCCACGCTGCGTTGGATTTCGTCGGCGCATCGGACGGCATCTACGACGCTTGCGAACTCGACGAGAGCGCCGTCCCCGGTGTTCTTGACGATGCGTCCGCGATGATCAGTGACTTTGGGATCAAAAAGCGTCTTTCTAAGAGCTTTCAGTTGCGCCAGCGTGCCTTCTTCGTCGATCCCTATTAAGCGGCAAGAGCCCGCGACATCCGCCGCCAGAATAGCCGCCAGTCGCCGCTCTATATGGTCGCTGCTCAAGATGCACCCCGGGCCCTGGGAATTGAATGTTCGTATAGCACAATTGTGGGCCGACGTCCGGCTATGCTCATGTCCGAAACGGGTCTTGTGTCACGAGGATCGCCGGTCCACACGGCGATGCGCAACTGTACCGGAGATGAAGGAGGGCCCTTCGGGTTCGGCGATCAGGTCGTTGATCCCAAGCCACCGCGAGCGGCTGTGGTCAAAAGCCACGGTCGTTAGCGTCGCGGAAACGTCGGGGCGCTGATCCCGGCAGGCAAGATCGAGAGAGGCGAGCGCAAGCGAACTGCTTCTGAAGCGTCGAAATCGGATTAGGCGATGTCAAAACCGCGGGGTGACCCTTCCTGCGGGACAAGCTCGGAGGATGTCCTGATACCGACCGAGCGACATCCGGCGTATAGGCAGCGCGAAGCTCGATCAGGCTCCGGTACGGAACGTGAGAACCTTGCCGACGATGCCAAGGGAAAAGGTGCAAGCGGCTCCCACCGCGAGGCCGAAAGTACCGATGCGTCGGAGAGGGGCGGACTGCCTCGTACTGTGCGCTGGGCAGCGCATGAATCAGGAGGGTTCAAGTCCCTCCGGCGCTCGGATGAGGGGCGCTGTATCCAAAGGCGGGGGTAATTCCTCGCTGGCCGGGAGAGCAAGAAGGTATGGAGAAGTCTAAACGGGCACGAAGGCGAAAGCCGGATACAGCCAAGACGAACCTGAAGCCATTTGCTCAGAGTGCCCCGGAGGGCAGGGTGTCAGGAGTGATCCTGAATCCGAAGGGTCTGAGGAGAAGTATCGGGCTGTAATCGAATGGGGGAAACCCTGATGAACAGGTCGGCCAAAGATGGGATTAGGTCGAGCCCGCAGTATGGGGGCGAAGGCGTTACTCATTCACCCATCGCACCAAGGTGTTTGCTGACGGCACGATACGGAAGATTTATGCGTGACCCCAGGAGACCTGTCTGTGTCCTGGTTTTAAATCAGGTAAGCGACCCTATAAGCGAAAGCGAAATGGGAAGTGATGCAAAGGCAGGAGTTGGAGAACGTAATAGTACCTGAAGCGCGAGACGAACAACTCGCGTGACCAGCAATGGCGGATCGAGAGTGGTCCGGGGAAGGACGTTCGTGAATGGATCGAGCTTTGAGCGATCGAGGTAGATGAGAAAGGAGCGTGAAGATGGATAGTTCCCTTTGTGAAAAACCCGAACGTCACGCTTCGAGGAGACTATCCGATCATTTGACGTTCGAAGGTCAGAAGCAGAAGGTCCACTCTTTGGTGGACACGGTAGGTCAGCCTTGTCTCACTGATCCCTTCTCTCCGGACCTCGCAGAGCCATTCATGAAAGCGGAATGCGGGAAAACTGCACGTTCCGTTTGAGTGGCGGACGGAGGCGAGCCCTTCAATGGGCGCCTCCTCCGACCCGACAGCGACGAAGGTCCTGTAATGGGGCTGGAGCGAAGGAGGTGGGTCATCGCCGCTGATGTGGGCCAACTGGTTCGCCGGGAAGAGCCTTTTGTTCAGTGGAAGGCGGCAGCCTTCGTGCGATGGCACGAGCCGGATGATGCGAGAGTATCCTGTCCGGATCTGTGAGGGGCTCGGGGTGATTGTGTCAAGAAGATGCGAGAGCATCATGCTGCACGAGAGATGAAGGTAGGCCCTTCGGAGCCGTCCTGTAGGGGAAGGCTCCAAACTGCCATAAGCTGCTTCGGACAAAATCCGCGGTGGTGAACGTTGTGGTTAAAAGGCGTGGCAATGACCACGTCATGTGAGAATCAGGGAGACGAACGCAAGTGAACCTCCGATGAAGCATCGAGATCCTCTCAGACGACATCAAAACCGGAGCCTTCACCTTGTTCCGGGAAGAGCATGGAAGAAACCTACGTACTGTCCATGTGGTGTCCGGTGTATAGGGGCGTGACCCTGATTTGGGCTTTCGTGCGGAACTTGAGAACCTGGACGGCGATGCCAAGGGAAAAGGTACAAGCGGTGACCCCGTGAGGCCGAAAGTACCGATGCGTCGGACAGGGGCGGACTGCTCCGTAGTAGTGATGAAGTGGGGTAATGCCCATGGAGCGAAGGGGGCAGGTCACTCGCGTCGGGATCGACGGGTCAGCGGGAAACCGGAGGAGCCCGTCGTGTCGACGGAAGACGGCAGTCTTCAGTGGGTGGCACGAGCCGTGTGACTGGAGACAGTCAAGCACGGTTCAGTGAGGGACTCGGGGTGCAATCCCCCGGGTCTACTCGGCAATTCCCCGGGCCTACTCGGCAAAATGCGAAATACTCCGTGTGAGCAGATGTTTTCCGCTTCGCCTCCGATAGCGGACGTCGGCGGTTATGAGTACACACCTAGCGGTGCGGGATCAGCTTTCAAAAATCGAGTTTTTGCCGGTCGCCCTGTGCACGCACAGAATATCGGCCGGACGATCTGAACGCACAGGCGGCCTTCCTATTGCGTTATTAGACTCGAAATCCGGCCCGCCCGGACCTATCTTTTCGCTATTACCATGCCCTTCGATTTCTGCCTTCCGACCAGAGCCGCCAGCGTCCCTGACGGTCCCGACTGGCTCCACGAAGTGAAGTACGACGGCTACCGGCTCCGGCTGGAGCGCGACGGCAGCCGTGTGCGCCTGATCACCAAGGGCGGCTATAACTGGACCAATCGCTATCCGTGGATTGTCGAGGCGGCGCTGAAGAATCGATTCAAGCAATTCGTCATCGATGGCGAGGCAGTGGTGCTCGGTGTCGATGGCGTCGCCGACTTCGATGCGCTGCACTCCCGCAAGCATGATCATGAAGTGCAACTCTATGCCTTCGACATCCTCGCGCTTGACGGCGACGACCTGCGCCGGTTGCCTTTGTCAATGCGCAAAACCAATCTTGCACGTCTATTGGCGCGACGGCCGGACGGCATCTTTGTCGCGCCGTTTGAGCAGGGCGAGATCGGGCCGGACCTGTTTCGCGCCGCCTGCAACATGGGACTGGAGGGCTTGGTGTCGAAGCGGCGCGACCGACCATATCAGGCAGGTCGGTCGAAGCACTGGGTCAAGGTCAAGAACCGCAAGCACCCGGCGATGAGCCAGGTGATGGAGTCGTTCGAGTAAACGGATTGCAGCGAGGACGACCAACATGATTAAGGCGTATTTCGACAATGTCATCGAATTCGGGAAGGGTTCGGTCCGACCTTGACCCACCTAGTGAAATGGCCGCCGTGAACGCGCTATTGAAGGCGCGCGACGAAGGCAGGCTCGAAATTTGGACGTCGCAGGAAACCCACCGTGAGCAGAACCGAACAAGTGACCCAACGGTGCGCGCTCTGCTAGCCAACTCACGAGGTGAAACTCCCGTGGTCCCGAACGATCACAAGCTCCTCGGCATTCACAACCAAATGAATCATCTCGGCACCGTCGCCAACTGCCCCATCATTACCGAGATTGTTGACGAGAAATTGTTCAACGCTCTGATCGCTGCTGGCCTTAAACAGGCTGACGCCCGCCACCTGATGTACGCAGCCTGTAACGGGTGCGACCGGTTCGTGACCCTCGATCTCGAACACTTCGTAGACAACGGCCACCGGCCGCAGTTGGAGGCACTGTGTCAGGGACAATGTCCGGGGTTGAAGATAGTAACGCCATCCGAGCTGGCGGCGGCCGGGCTGTCGCTCAACACGGACGTGGAAAACCCAACCCCGCCTTCGGCGGTATAGTCGCCGCCGCCGCGCTATCGCGCCTGGCGCTGATCCGCACTTGGCGCAAGATTTAAGAACCCTGAAGTCGCCTGCGATGCGGCGGGTTGAGGATGGGGCGTGGTAATGCAACGTCTAATGGGCCACCGCAAATGAGCGACAATACGCAGGAAATTCCCGACGAAATCGTCGGCCCCGAACGAACACTGCTACAAATGTTCAAATTGTTTGTAGAGCCTGAGGTAAAGCGTCGTCAGTTGGCGGGGTCTCTGCCGGACCCATTCAAAGTGATCAAGGCGCAAATCCTATTTTTCGAAGGTAGACCGCCAGAGGTCAGGCTCGACAAGGAGATTGCGTTTTCGGTCCGAGCAAGAGCCCCGCGGGCGTTCCAGGACGACGAGCCAATATCGCTCTCCGAGATAGAGCAACACATAGACGCGATAGAGCTGGATTTTGGCGACGCCGACGCTGGACACTTCACCGCCATTTTGCTGAACGACCACTGGCTCATGCTGTTCGACTTCCGGCGGAACAAATTAAAGGGCGCAAATTTGGTTGAAAGAGCGGAACAGTTTTGCACAAGCGCCGACGATGCTCTGGCTAGGCAACATTTTGGACCAGCGATAGAAAACCTGTTCAGCGCTTGTGAGCTTGCTGCGAAAGCTCGTCTGATTACATCAGCCGCCATGAACAGTGACGTAAAGACCCACGGCAAAATCCACTCCGACATCAATCAGTGGGGCAAGCTTGGCAACGTTGATCGTGAGTTCGTCGAAATGTTCAACAAGCTGTCCAATAACCGCGACGCTGCCCGGTACACCTCTGACAAACATGATCTCTCTGGCCTCATCAGTGCGGACATGATCGCCAATGCGCGTGCTGAAATTGCCGAGTTGAAAGCGAGACTGAAGAGATTCAGCGATCTATCGTAGAGGTGATCAAATGACCCGCCAGCAAAAGATCACGCTCGGCGAGATCCGCGCCTCTGGCATTCGCGGCAGAAGGTGCACGAGTGTCGCATTCCGTATCCTAACATTCGTCTTAGTGTTGGAAGCTGCCGGATCGTTGCTCAGCAGAAACCAAAGCGCGCGGGCGATGGAATTCTCAACCCAACAACTCTCGGACGGTGATCGCTTCGTCATTGCCAGGGGTGAAATAGTTGCCGGTGATGCCGATCGTCTGCGCATTGCGCTTCAATCGGTGGGACGGAACCGATACGGCAATAAGGAAATGGCGTTAGACAGCGGGGGAGGACTAGTCGGCGAAGCACTCAAGATGGTCGCGCTGATGGATAAAGAGAAAGTCTCGACATACATTTTATCAGGAGCAATGTGCGCCTCAGCATGTGCTCAAATAGTTTTCTTGGCTGGTGTGCATAGAATTGTCGCTGATGGCGGCAAGTTAGGCATGCATACCTGTGCAGCGGGGCGTGATCGATCAGAGCTTTGCAATGAGATAATTGCACAGAATGCCTTGGAGCATGGAACTGACCACGGTTCAGTAATGACTTTTATGAAATACACTGGTCCGCATCAAATGGTTTGGTTCAATGCTAAAGAAGCCGACTGCTATGGGTTAGAGCCGGCTCCGCAAATTTGAACAGATCGATAAGTGGAGTTTCTGCCTGACAGCGGGCACGCTGGTGCCTGCGAATCAGGAGCGACGATGAGCAGACGAGCACGCCGGAACCACACACCGGCCTTCAAGGCGAAGGTGGCGCTTGCCGCCGTCAAGGGCGACCGGACGATAGCTCAGCTTGCCGAGCAGTTCGACGTCCACCCCAATCAGATCACGGCGTGGAAGGCGCAGCTGGAGGGTGGCGCTTCCGGAGTTTTTGGACCTGGCAGCGCTGCGCCGGCCACGCCTGCGATCGACGTGAAGTCGCTGCACGCCAAGATCGGCGAGCTGACGCTGGAGAACGATTTTTTAGAAGGAGCGCTCACCAAGGCGGGATTGCTGAGCGCAAAGCGATGATCGACCGCGAGCACGATCTGTCGATCACCAGGCAGGCGGAGGCTTTGAACATCAGCCGCGGCAGCGTGTACTACCTGCCGCGGCCGGTGCCGGACGCCGACCTCGCGATCATGCGACGGCTCGACCGGCTGCATCTGGAGTTCCCATTCGCCGGTTCGCGTATGTTGCGAGGCCTGCTGGCTGCCGAGGGGTGCAAGATCGGCCGCCGGCATGTCAGAACGCTGATGCGGCGGATGGGGATAGAGGCGCTGTACCGCCGGCCGCGCACCACCAAGCCCGAGCCCGGCCACAAGATCCATCCATACCTGCTGCGCGGCATGGAGATCACGCGACCGAACCAGGTCTGGGCGATGGACATCACCTACATCCCGATGGCGAGTGGCTTCGTCTATCTCGCCGTGGTGCTGGACTGGGCGACCCGCCGGGTCCTGTCGTGGCGGCTGTCGATCACCATGGAAGCAGCCTTCTGCGTCGAGACGCTGGAGGATGCCTTGGCTCGTCACGGCAAGCCGGACATCTTCAACACCGATCAGGGCTCGCAGTTCACCGGACAGGCTTTTACCGGCGTGCTCGCCGACAACGGCATCGCGATCAGCATGGACGGCAAGGGCGCTTGGCGGGACAACGTGTTCGTCGAGCGGCTGTGGCGCAGCGTCAAATACGAGGAGGTGTACCTGCGGGCCTATGATAACGTCGGCGAGGCACGCAACTCGATCGGCCGATATCTCGACTTTTACAATAGCAGGCGTCCCCATTCGAGTCTTGACGGCAGCACGCCGGATCAAGCCTACTTCACCCCGCTGCCACTCCGCATGGCAGCCTAACCCCGGCAGAGGCTCCACCTATCGACGCGGAAACACTGTTCAGACAACCGGGACCAGCTCTGTTCACGCTGTATCCTCCGGAAATAAATCGGGGAAAGAAACCCGGCGAGATCGCGCCTTGTGTTCGCCAAGCTATTCTTGGTGCCGGACAACGTTAGGCGCATGGCGCGCCGCTGCATCTGACCAAGTAGATTGATGCGGAGTCGCTGCGCTCATCAAAATTGCTCAAATGAAACCGCAAACGATCACCGCACCGTCCGATCAGATACGAGAAGCCTTCGCGCGTTGGTTGGCGGGACTAGACCAAGTGAGGCTGGTCGTCCTTGAGGGAATCACAAAGTCTGGAAAGACAACCATCGTCGATCAGCCCTTCGTTGCGAGCGATGGATCACTGTCCAAGAACATCGGAGTCGATGACTTCTTGCCGCCCTCGGGAACGGTCTCGCCCGAAGCTCGCTTTCTCGACGTGCTAGATCACACAAGACTGCTGGCGGCGGTCAAAGCAGCCCTGAAGTCGTCTCACCTAGTCATTGTTGAAGGCGCAATCGTACGCCCGGTGATAGAATCCGTGGTTGACGCGCTGGGTTCGCAGTCGGTGAGACGAGTTTATTTGAAGCGAATGTCGCGAACGATGTCCGACTATTGGGCGTGCATTTCTGAATGTCTCAGCCGCACCTGCTCTCCTTTGTGGAGGCCAGACGGATACCGGCAAAATTCCTCGATCCATTCGATCGCCTCATCGCCTCTGGTTCGGCGAGGTCTAATCTTCTTCATCGGCATCGTACTCCTCGCTTGTCGGGTGCCGCGCTTGATGCGAGCCGAGTTTCTCCGCCACATGCCACGGCGCAATGCCACCGGGCGGCTGCATGCGGGCGGTAGTCGTTGGATGCGTTCGGCTGTGCGGGCATAGCCGCAGCTTTACGGACAGCGCCATTTGCACTCGCGCGCTTCGTTCCCAGTCTTGGATGTGGCTGGCGTTGCGCGCAAGCCTATGCGTCAACAGCGTCGCTTGCACGTAACTCGTCAATAGCGGCAGATCGGACGGGCGCCAATGCCTGCTATCAGTGCCGGCGACCAGCTGCTCGAACAGCGCTTTCTCCCTAACGTTCAGGCCAGGGGGTGGCTTCAAGCGAGGCGGTGCGCCGTCGACAGCGTTGGCAGCGAGATGTTGCATGCTCTTTGGACCGCGCCGTCCCATAGGTTTTAACCCTTCAGGTGAACTACACAAAAACCACCAGACAATATTTCGTACACGAAACTGATTTTTCCACTGGGGCGCGGTCGGGCTGAGCCCCCGGCCTTCTATTATCGACCGTGCCCCCCCGGGTCTGTTGTTGCTTAGCCCGACAACCATGGGAAGGGGAGCAGCTTGATGAGGAGCTAAACCCTCTCATGATCATCGGGCCTTTGATCATGCTCCACGTCGGGGGCTTGGCTGACGCGGGCCTTCACTTTCATACGACGCGACAGGAACAAATCATAAAACGTCTATTGTCGAATCTCGGCGGCGAATTCTGTCATCATCTGCGCGGTGTTGAGTTGCTGCCTGAAGCAGTGACAGTGGGGGCCATCACGCCATAGCTGTCGTCAAGATTGATGCCGAGACAGCGACTGAAGATCGCGGCACTGGCGGAAGATGGTCCCAACAACGAGACAAGATCGGAGGCAACGGTTTGATTGGACGCAGTGACCGTGGAAGTGCTGGCGGGGACCACCGCGCCTCTGGCGATAACGAAAGCCTGCTTGTCGTCACCGTACAACGATCTGACCACGGCCTCGCTCATGCCGGGCTCGGTGCTGCGTCCCATCGCAACAATCGCACGAGCCAGCGAGCGCTGCCGCCTGAAGGCGGCCACATCAGCGGTGTATTCCGAAAGCCGTTCCATATGCTTGATCCCTCTGATTGGAGGGACCATGGACCCGTCGGATTGAAGTGCGCCAGCCGGTAGGAGGAAGTGATCACTCCCGCGTCAGCGTGATCCGCCAAAGCGCGCCGTCGCGCTCTTCGGAGACACGCTCGACGCCGTAGCCGTCGAAGCTTTTGCCTTCGACACTTATCCGACGCAACGCCTTGCCAATTTGCCACGCGCTCAGGTTGGCCAGCACGGCGCGCAAGGCGTCGTCAACCTCGCTATGAGCCCGCAGCTCGCCGATGGTGAAAATCATCCTGGTGCCGACGGCATCGGCGATCGCCATGATCAGGCTCGCATCATCAACCTTTGGGACAAGATAGCCCAAACCGTGGCAATGCGGACACACCGGCAGGATCAGCACGATCGGCGCGAAGGTCCGCAGAGTTTGGCCGGTACGATCAAGCATGACGTGGTTCCACCCACTTCACCTACCCAGGGTCCTTTATTGTTTTAGGAGATAAGAAGCGCCGCCGGTACGGCTTGCGGGATGAAAGCGAAAGCCGCGCCGGCGCCGGACAGAAGGCTAAGTCCTGCGCGATCGCCAATAACTTATCGCCAGTGCGATCGAGCATCGCTCCGCTTCCGCTTGCGCTCTCGCAACTTGATCACCACGGTATGACCGGTGCTGCGCTCGACATCGATCAATTTTGCGTCCTCGAGATTTTTCAACCCGCGTTGTTTTGCATTCCTACCAATCCCAAACCTCTCCAGCAATCTGTTCGGCAACGTCACAGTCTTTAGCTTCGTCACATCACGCCGATAGTAGATCAACACCAGGAGAGCGACGCATGGTCCGCCCAACTTCGCTGCAATTTGGATTTCATCGAGCGGGATCGGGCCGCGCAAATACTGCGGGATGACGGTTGGCGCCGAGCGGCGTGAGCACGAGGTTTCCACCTCCTCGATGCTGGTCGGGTTGAAGGCTTCCACGCGCATTATGAGAGTTATCCTTTATCTCTAATAATACCTCTAATTAGATTCTAAATAGAAAGAGCGGGTTCCCTTAAACGGGAAGGTACCGTCCCTTAAACGGGAAGGTACCGTCCCGTAAAAGGGAAGGTACCTTCCCTTTTTCGGGAACGTCCATTTCCCCCTTTTCCAAGCGCTCCAGCACAGTCAGCACCGCGTCCCACATTCGCTTTCCTCTCTTGTCCATGTAGCGATCCGGCCACCGTACAATCTTGCAATCGGTGCGCACATCGATGCCTGCCACCGCACGACCCGCCTTCGTCATGATCTCGCGCATCGTCGCCACATCATCGTCGATCCGGTTAACCGGCGCCGCGATCAGGAAGGCGTCGTGGACTGGCGCGCAAGCTTCGATGCCGGCCTCGGTTGCGGCAATCGCGGTAATGCGCATCATTTCGGCGCCGTGACTTTGCGCCATAAAGTTCATCAACATCCGATGGTTCGGGTCGAGCCTGTCAACCTTCACACGCCAGCCGTACATGGTGCGCATCTGGCCTGTAAATAAAGCCGTGTCGACAACGCTCTCAATCCAGCGCCAGAATTGCGGGTAGGTCGTACGATGAGCCCACAGCAACGCGCGCGCCTCGATCCTGGTAATCCCGGCACGGGTTGCCATTGTCCTGTCACCCATCCCGTAACCGACACCAAGCACGATCGTTTTGCAGACCTCGCGGATCTCCTCGTGCGTCTCCTTCGTTGCATCAGGAGGAGCGATGCCGGCAGCAGCGGCAAACCGCAAATACATGTCGGTCTGGTAATGCTCGATCAATCGTGGATCACCCGACAAGCCGGCAGCGATCGCAACTTCCTGCGCTGTCCAATCGCAATAAGCGACCGCTTGTCCAGGTCCCGGCCGGATCAAACCTCTGATCCAACGCGCTGGCCCATACAAAAAGCCAGTGACGTCGGGCCGCTCTCGATCACCGGACGGTTGATTGCGCCCCGTCAGCGTCCGGAAAGGCGACAAGCCGCAACGGTTGCGACTATCATGCCCGACGCCTAGCCCGAAAAATTTGAGTTGATTGAGGATGATCAGCAATTCGCGCAACGCATGTAGTTGAGGATGGGCAGAGGCGCGTTCCTCCAGCGTCTCGGTGTCAAGCGCGAGCATGCCGGTCGGCGTCCGCGGCCAGTCGATCTTGTGTTTGAGTAGATAAGCGGAGAGTCGGTCGCGCTTGAGTGTACCCTTTTCATCGAATACGCCATAGGCGCGATCGACCTCCGTAATCAAATCCCGCTTGATCGCGCCCCAATTCGCGACAAACCTGCGGTACAGATCCACGTCCATCGGGATGCCGTTGCGCTCCATACGAGCCACGGCGCACATGTAGCGTCCGCGCAGCCTCGCCCGTGGCCAGTCGATCGTCGGCAGCATCACGGGGAATAGAGCGATTAGGCCGACAACGTCGCTCTCGTCGCAATACTTCAAAATTGTCCGCTGCTCCTCCTCGGCCCATTCCCATCGCGTCATGACCAGTTGCCGCATCTCGTCTTTTTCGTCAGCGTTGATGTGAGGCAAGCCGCGGAGGGCGAGCGCATCGATCAGCCGGTTTCCGATCCTCTGTTGAACCGGAAATTCGCGCAGCCCTCGCCGCCTGGTCTTGCGGCGATACTCGCGATTGGTGGCGACGCGGTGCTCGACGAACAGGTCGATCACACACGCCGGCAACGGCCAGCCAAGCTCGAGAAAACAGCCCAATTCGGCTGGCGCGTAGTAGCAGATGAATGCTGCACTTGGCCCGACGTTGAACGGAGCCATGCGCAGCGCGAGCAATTCGTGCCGCCATAAACGGATCACGCGCCCGCTAATAAGCTCGCGAGCAACCATGCAAACCACGAATGGTCGCTCGCCAGGCTCCGCGCGATACTCAAAATCGACACACCAAACCTCCTTGACGCCGTAAGAGAGGAGGAGGACGACGATCTGAGCGAGGGTCATCACCGGATCAAGCCCCGCGCTTCCTGCACGGCCGCGTGGTCCGTCTTGTCAATCACCCGACCTTGGAACGCCATGGTCAACAGCGCGCCAAAGCCCTTGTCCGGAAACACAGGATCCGGGAGTTTACCCTCGGCCTTGTAGACCTTGTAGACGCGCGCCTGCATGTCGGCGGCCAGCTTCACCCACACGGTTTTTGCAAGCTCCGCTGCCTCACGCGCCGAGACCGTCCACTTGTTGGGACGACCAGGCCGGGCTTCGCTCAAGGCGCTGATCGGCCAAATGAAGGGCGTACCCACCTGATTGACGGTAAGCTGCAAGCGCACATACTTGAGCCCGGCAAGGAAGCACCCGCGAAAGGCGGGCGGGACGAACCAAGTATCGCCGGCCAAGTCAGTGTAGACCGTCGACGCGAGGCACATTGCAGGGTCTGTGCTGACCCGGACGAACTCATTCACGGCCGGCTTGCGGACATCGAGGGTCGTGAGCACCTCCTCGGAGCCGAGAAGGCCGGCCTCCTCCGCGGAGAGTTTGAGCGCCTCAAGGTCATCGAAAATGCTGGCCGGTCCGGGGGACGGCTCGGCCGCCTTCAGCGCGTCCATATCCGCAAAGATGCTGGATGCCGCAACCTCGATTTTCTCGCCGCCAGGTTCTTCGTCACTCGTCGTCGCAATTTTCAATTTGGTCATTTCAGGTTTTCCATCGTTTGGCCGGCCGAGATCCGCCGCCGGCATCGCGGGTCATCACGTGGTCCTTCTTGCGCTGTGAAATTGAATCTCGCGCCGCTGCAGTGCGCGCAGCTCGGCATGCCGTTCCCAAAACTCAGGTGATGCAGGCTGACATCCGCACGACGTGACGACGCCAGCGGCCAGCTCGGCAATGGCGACATGGACCAGCCGCTTGCAGACGCATCGGCAAGCGGCCTTTCGGCCGTGGTCATCAGTCCAGGCTATGGTGAGGTGACCAAAACGCCGGCCGGCGTTGCGGATATCAGCGGTCACCGGCGCCTCCTGGGGATGATCCAGCCGCGGCAGCCGCCCGAGCTAATGACCGGCTTATCCGCCGGCGTGCCGACCTCGGCATCGATCGCCGCTCGAGCGCGGCGCCGGCGCGCCGGTGTCGTGGACCCAGGGAAACGGCAGCCGCCTCCGACTAGGTCGAGAGGTGGAGGTGATCGAGGGTCGGAAATAACGGAAATCCCGCCCTTGATAACGCTCAGCTTTTTCGCGCCGGTTTCGGTGAATTTGACCGTGGGCGCGTTAGATTTATCGGAGGGCTGGGGTAGTACCGGGGGGGCCTCTGAAACGCTGTGCGGGCTCGGCAGCGGCTCTTGTAGAACGGGACGGGAACGGTTAGACATCTGGTGTTCCTCTGCTCGGGGGACAAATTTCGGCCGCTGGACACGGCCGCTCCACCTCATTGGCAAGCATTCGGCCCGACGCCCCTTTCCCAGGGCGTCGGGCTTTTCGTTTACGCGGCGGTGTCGGTGGTGGTGTTCTCGGCGGCGGCGGCGGCTTCGGCTTCGCGCTCTTGGCGCCAACGCGCGGCGGCCTCGCGCGAGATCAGTACGCGGGAGCCGATGTTGAAGCAGTCGGGCATCAGGTCGCGACGCTTGTAAAACATCTGCACACTGATGCGGTGCCGACGGCAAAATTCCTCGACGGTGAAAGCATCAATGCCGTCGTCGTGCGACGCGACGCTGATCTTGCGGTCGGTAATTTGAGGGTGGGCCATTGATGATTGTCCTCCACGCGTTGATGGCGTGGACGACAGTAGAGTCCCGCAAGCGACCGAGGGGAAAGACGGTTTCCGTTCGGAAATAAGACTTTCGATTCGGAAGTTAGCTGCTGATCACCGTAGCCGCTGAAGCGAAGCGCGGTAGGCAGGCCGAACGATCAACTCATAGAGCATGGTGTCCTTACCCTTGATGCCCGCTCGCCGCAGCGTCACACACGCCACCGTCACTTTCATTTTCGGTTGGTCGCGCAGGATACGGATGCCGCGCTCGACCTCCCCTTGTGTGAGACTTGGCTTGCGGCCGGCACCGGGCTTACGCTTTCGCCTCCGAAGGCGAGTAGTGGGCACCTCGATATAGTGCCCGCGCGGAGCGCTACTCCAGGTCTCCAATAGAGACTTGCGTTCGCCACCCATGGTCAGCGCACCAGCGTGACGATCTTGGCGGCCGGTACGGGGGCCGCATGCTGCAGCAGCGCCGCCCGGGCGTGATCGTCGGCGTGCTCGGTGATGTGCGCGGAGTAATGTTTCTCGATCTGCTGGATGCTGGTGTTGTGCAGCGACGCGATCAATCTGACCGGGACATTCAGCAGCAGCATCCTCGTGATCGACGAATGCCGCAGCACGTACATCGTCACGACATCGGGATCGAGGCCGATGCCTTTGACGATCGTCTGGATGTCGCGCTTGTAATCTTGGGCCGGGTCTGCACTCCACGGTTTGCCGTCGCTCTGCACCAGCAACGGCGCATCAGCCTCGCGCCCCTTCGCCGCCTGCTTCAATCTCGCAGCCAATTGCGTGGTGATCGGCACGCTGTAGCGCTTGAATTTGTTCTGGCTCCGATTCCTGCCGCCACCTTTGGCGCTTTTCGGCATCTTCAACTTGGGATGCCGGGGGTGATCCTCCAGGTCTTCAACGCGCAACCGAATGGCCTGCGACGGTCGCGCGCCAGTGATTGCCAGCGTATCAGTCAGCAGACCGAGTTGGTGATCATGCTCATAGGCACCAGCGACGAGCGCGGACACCTGTTCGTCGGTGATGACGGCATTCTTGCGGGCCTCCTCCGCATCCGGCAGGGCTTCAAGGCCGATCTCCCATGCGTCCCGGTTCTTGATGCGCCTCAACTTGTCGTGCTTCGCGGCCTGTTCGAACGCGGCGCCAAGCACACCGCAAATCCGGTTGACGGTGGCCGGCGCGATCCGGTCAAGCAGTCCGTCGCGCCACTTCTTGAGCTCGCCGGCATCGAGCAATTGCACCGGCTTTGCTAGCAGCGCAGCGGTGAGGTGGATGCGTGGCCATCGTGCGTTATAGATGTTGGCGCCTCGCGCCTCCAAATCGGCTTCGTAGGCCGTGAGTGCAGCATCGACCGTGACCGGCGCGCTGTCGGCAACACCATCTTCACCGCGCGCCAGCCGCTTTGCCTCATCCTGCGCCTCGAAGAAGGTCAGAACGTCCCGGCCGTTGCTGTCGTCGAAGTCATCAGCCGCGGCGAAGGCATCGGTCCAGTGTCCGCCGTGTCCGTCCGCGACCTTGACGACCCAGGACCCATTGCCGGTCTTGGTGCGGCGGTAGAGCAGCTTCACGCCGCGGCCGAGCGCCGGCCCGGTATAGGGCTTACCTTTCGGCACCAGCGCCAGGCGGCGGGTACGGTTCTCCAGTGCGCTGTGACGGATCTTGCGTGCCATGGCGATGTCCCCGGTTTTGTCCCAATGGTGGGAATGGTGGGCCGTGGTGGCCTATAGCACCAGATGGGTACTTCTGGTGCCAGGGCAACAGCTTAGGGGAAATCACGTGGGCCTCCATAGTGGCCTATTTAGGGCCACAGTCCCCTACAAGGGCGCGGCGCCCGCGATGAACGATTTGATCGCCGGCCACATTCCCATGATGTTCGACAACATGCCGGCGGTGTTGCCGCAGGTGCAGGGCGGCAGCGTCCGCGCCACTGCGGTGGCCGGCGCAACACGCGCGGCAGCCTTGCCTGACGTGCCGACGGTTGCGGAGCAGGGCGTTCCCGGCTTCGAGGCCTTTGCCTGGTTCGGTCTGGTGGCTCCCGCCAGGACGCCGGCTGTCGTGCTCGAGAGGCTTCAGGGCGACGTCACGTCGATCCTGACGACACCGGAGATGAAAGCGCGCCTGACCGAGCTCGGCGCCGAGCCTGGAAATATTTCAGGCGCCGCCTTCGGCAAATTCCTCGCCGATGACGCCGCGAAATGGACTGACATCATCAGGATCTCCGGCGCGAAGATGGAGTAGGCGCGCGACCCGAGCCGCTTATTTGGAGCCCGTTGCCTTCTTTCCGCTCACCAGCCCCTCGAAACTCTTCAGCCGCTGCCGGGCCATTTCGCGATGGAGATCGCGGATCCTCTGCGATTCCGCAACGAAGGTTTCGTAGGCTTGACGGGCGTATTCGGCCTGCAGCTCAAACGCCTTGCTGAGCGATCGCGTGCCCGCGAGCTGCTCGAAGAACGAGCTGGTCTGCTCGATCGACTTCCTCGTGTAGTCGCCATAGGCGTTGGTGATGGTCTGATAGCTGACCGGAGCGGCCGCGGCTTGCGCCGGCACCTCCGGCGCGCATGTGGCCGGCTCAACTGGCGCGACGTCGATCGCTGCCGTCTCGACCGGCCGACTTTCGACTGGCGCGACCGGCGCGATGTCGATCGGCGCAGTCTCCACCGGGCGACTTTCGGCTGGCGCGATCGGCGCGACGTCGATCATTACGGTTTCAGCCGGGAAGCTTTCCGCCGGCGCGACCGGCGCTTCGATCAGCTCTTGTGTTTCCAGCTCTTGTGTTTCCAGTTCTTGCGCTTCCAGCTTTTGCGTCTCCGGCAGTTGATCCGCCTTCGCCTCCGCCTTCTGACGCGGCTTGCGAGCCCGCTTCTGCGGCTTCTTGCCGGATGGCTCGGCCTTGCCGCGGCCCGTGCCGGATCCCCTGATCGGGGCATTCCCGTCTGCACTCACCATGGTTGGATTTTACCCCTGATTCCGAATCGAATTGCAAATCTCCGCCATGTTTGCGCTGGAATCGCGGTCGCGGCTTGTCGGTCGCACGGCAGTGATGTGTTGACTTTTGGCGCGTCGAACCTTGCGCACTGCAAGGTGCTTAGAAGGACTTTCGCACGCAACCGCCGGCCTGCGGTTCGCCGGCAAAGCGCGCCGCGGTCCAGGCGGCGAGCGGCGCATCGAGCGTGGTTCCCTCCTGCACGATGCCGCCGTGATCGGCGTCCGCGACGGTCCAATATTCGAGCCGCTGGCCCGCGGCGCAACGCGTCTCGACGAAGCTGTCGGTCACCTTTGGTGGCACGACCATATCGGTAAGACCTTGCGCGATCACCAGCGGTGCGGCAATCGGCTGATCCGCGGTGTTCTGCGCGAGTCTGGCGGCCAGCGCGGCATCGGTGTTCAGCGCCAGCGTCCTGCCTTCGAACGATGCGGCATACGCCGCAAGGCGCGGCGGGTCCTCCGCCGGCAGGAATGCACACAATCCGGCCATCCCGCGCGCGGCGTTGAGCGCCTCCGGCCGCACCGCTTCGTCGAACCGGATATCGGGATAGAAGCGGCTATAGGACAGCGCGAGGTAAGGCCCGAGTCGTTTGTCGACCGGCGGATTGGCCTCGAGGATGGCTTTCATGTTCGCCGCCGGCGCGATCGCCGCGACACCGGCGATCTCGATCTCGGGTGCATAGGCGGGACCGATCATGCCGGTCCACAGCGCCGCTTGTCCGCCCTGCGAGTGGCCCCACACTACCGTGCGGGTGTCGAGGGCGAGTTCGGGAATCTGTCGCGCAGCACGAAAAGCGTCGAGGCCGGCGCGCGCTTCGCCTTCGCCGATCAGGTAGGGATGCGTCCCGTCCTTCTCGGCAAAGGAATAATCGGTGGCGACAATCACCCAGCCTGCGTCGGCGACGCGGTCGAGCGCGGGGATGCCGAGCGTCGGCACCGATGCCAGCGATGGCATGCATTTCTGCAGCGCACCTGTCGTGCCGTGCTCCCAGGTGATCACGGGGTAGGGGCTTGCCGGCGGATCGACCGGCGCAAACACGGTCGCGACCGCCGTCGCAGGCGTCGTGTCGTTGATTGTGGTGGTGTAGAGAATGCGCCAGCCGCGCATCCCCTCCGGCAGCGTGACGCCGGCGAGTTCCTCGCTGCGCAGCAGCGCTCCGGGCTGGTTCGGCACCTGCTCCGGCGGATCATAGAACGCATCCGGCGCGCGGGAGGTGACATAGGCCAGCATTTGCTGCGTCTTCGATTGCGCCGACGCCTCGCTGGCGTTGCCCGCGAGCACGATAGACGACAGGGCGAATGCAATCAGGCGATGTCGAGGAGCGAGGTTCATGGTCTGCACCCGGCGCGTTGAGGCGACACAACTTTTGATTGACGCTGAACCCAGTCTACACGGGCAACCATCACGACCGCAACCGGCACGTACCGGTGAGGGCGCCAGCGCCGGAGCATTCGCGTGGGCGCGGCTCTAAGCCCATCCGGCCGGTGTCACCCTTGATCTAGCGCAAGCCATGATTCCGGCGGACGCCTTTGTTGCCTGAGGGGAAAGCAACGGAGAGCAAGCCATGAGAAAGAAATTGCGGACATTTGATTTGCGGAAATTTGCAATTGCGGCGCCGGTCTTCGCGTGCGCGGTCCTGTTATCCGTTGGCTGGTCGGAGCAGGGTGGCGTTTCGCTCTCCGTCGAGAGCGCCCAGGCGCGCGTTGGCCGTCCGTTGACGCCGGTGAGTGTCGCAGGCGTTGCGCGTCGGCAGGGGCGGCGGGCGTATTACGGTGCCGCGGCGGTTGGAACGGCCGCCGCTGTCGGCGCCGGCGCGTACTACTACGGCGCGCCCGCTTACGGTAACGGCTTCGTCTGTCAGCCCGGCACCTACTTCCGCGGTCAGGATGGGCAGATGCATCCCTGTCAGTAAGCAAGCTGAATAGACGGCAACAAGGCGCCACGGCTCCTTGTTGCCGGATCAGTCTCGGCCGGGAAGAAGATCACAATCGGTTTGATTTCGCTGATCACTCCGATTTGTCGATATTCCAGAACACCGGCGTGACGCGCTCAGGTCGCGTTGCGCACCATTTCCTCATGATGTTCACGGGTCAGACGCCGTCCCAAGCCATCCAAATCGGCCCAGATGAAGTGCTCATTGACACCCCTTTTCAAGACGTCGTTTCTGAAATCGTCGTGCGCATCACGCTGGATGATGAATTTCGCGAGCAGCTGCCGGCCACATTCCGCTTCCACCTTCCTGATGTGCTCGGAGTAATTCCAGACCACGTCCTCGTCGTCGAAGGAGTGATACCAAGACAGCAAGCCGTCCTGTCGCACCAAACGGCTGTCAAGCCGATCGGGTTTCCAGACCAGAAACGTTCCATCTGGGTGATTATTCGGCTCGATTGTTTCGGGGGCGGTTCCAACATAAGCCGAGTGCGACACCGGCTGGGCAAAAGAAGCGACAACCCCGCGGCCATAATAAGTTATTCTGGCGAGATTAAATCCGCCGCCGCGAACCTGTCTGCCCGTCGCCTGAGGAAATGGGTATTGCGATAGGTTAAGCGCCCACACCGCGGCGTCGCCGAGGTCGCCCCCGAACATCGAAAAATAGACCGCCACGGTCAGGTTGAGAGTCCAATCCAGCAAGCGCGTCGGAACGCCGTGGTGTTGCGCAACGCTCAGGCGTTCCAGAATGTCCTTGGGTTCGAGCAGCCGCGCTTCAATATCAAAGGAACGGTATGTATCTCGCTCGATTTGAGCAGCAAAGCTCGGATCGAATTCGGCATTGTGGGCGATCGAGACAAACGCCCGATACGCTGAGGGCACGAGCTCCCAGCCGGACGAGGACTGGCCCCGATAACACAAGTCCGATCCAGGCGACCAGGCCGCCAGTTCGTCTTCAAGCTCTCGCATAGAGCGAACATTTCGTTCCAGCATGATGGTCCTCATCACTCCCTGAAATTGGGTCGCCCTGCAGTCGCGCCTCAAAGAGAGCAGGGGTGCACGTGCGGGCCGATGCCGCGCAGCGGCAATTTTAAGTTGCGAGAGACGAAAATGAAAGAGGGACTTGTCTGTCGAACGGCCGCGTAGCCGTCATCTTCGAATCCGAACGGCGGGCGTCTGTGCGAAACCGCGTCGCTCCGGCAAGGCCGGCAAGTGGCAACGACCCTCTCGCTTTTCACTCCGACTTGTCGACATTCCAGAACACCGGCGTGGCCGGGCCGTCGAGCACGCCGGAGAGCGATTTCCGCCAGGAGGCGACCACGCGGTATTGGCCGAGCGGAATATAGGTCACCTGGTCGTAGGCTTCGGCCTGGATCTCGGCGGCGATCTTCTTCTGCTCGTCAGGAGAGGAGGAGCGCGCATAGGCATCGCGCAATTCCTCGATTTTCGGGTTGTCGGGCCAACCGAACCACGCACCCTTGGTGCCCTTGCCGCTGATCTGCAAATTGGCGATCGGGTTGATCAGGTCGGCGGAGATCACGTTGGTAATGAACATGTTCCAGCCGCCTTCCTTCGGCGGTTTCCGGTTGGCGCGGCGGCTCACCACGGTCTGCCAGTCCAGGGCCTGCACGTCCACCTTGAAACCCGCCTGCCGCAGCAGCTGCGCCATGACGATCGGCTGCGTCTTCAGTGTCACCACGTCGGTCGGCGCCATCAGGAGAACCGGCGTGCCGTCATAGCCGGACTCGGCCAGGAGCTTCTTCGCTTCCGCCATGCCGTTGCCCTTGACGATGGGGTCGGAACCCTCAGCCGTATCGAGCGGCGAGCCGCAGATGAAGATCGCGCCGCATCGGATGTAGTATTGATCGTTGCCCACCAGCGCATCCATGAAGTCCTTCTGGTTCACTGTCATGAAGGCCGCCCGGCGCACCTTGGGGTTGTCGAAGGGCGGATAGAGGAAATTCATCCGGCCGATCGACTGGTAGCCGAGCTTGTTCAACGTCTCGACCTTCAGCTCCTTGTTGGCGGACAGCGTCGGCAACAGGTCGAACGGGGTGATCTCCAGGAAATCGATATCGCCGGATTGCAGCGCGTTCACCGCGGTCTGCGCGTCCGGCATGGTGATCCATTCGACGCGATCGACCTTTGCGATCTTGCCGCCGGCGGTCCAGCTCGCGGGCTCCTTGCGCGGCACATAATCCCTGTTCTTCTCGTAGACCGCCTTCACGCCGGGCTGGAATTCCGCCTGCACGAACTTGAAGGGCCCCGAGCCGATCTGCTCCTTGATCTGCTGGTCAGGCGGCGTCTCCGCGAGCCGCTTCGGCATCATGAAGGGGACATACGAAGACATCTTCGCAATCAACTCCAGCACCAGGCCGTAGGGCTCCTTCAGCTTCAGCGTGATGGTCCTGGCGTCGGTGGCCTCCAGGCTTGCGGTATAATCCATCAGCTTCTGGCCCATGCTGTCGTTCTTGCCCCAGCGCTTGAGCGAGGCCACGCAGTCTTCCGCGGTGACCGGCGCGCCGTCATGCCATTTCAGGCCGTCGCGGAGCGTGAAGGTGTAGGTGAGCTTGTCGTCGGAAACCTTCCAGTCCGCCATCTGCGGCTGGACCTTGAAATTGGCGTCGGTGGCGAGCAGCGTGTCGTAGACCATGTAGCCATGGTCGCGGGTGATGTACGCCGTGGTGAAGCCCGGATCGATGACGCGCAGATCCGAATGCATCACCGCGCGGATCGTTGCCGCTTGCGCGGGCGAGGAAAGTGCGAGCGCGGCGGATAGCGCCAAGGACGTCAACAAGGACGATAAGGGGACGCGTGACATGATCAACCCTCCCTGCAATACTCAAGGTCACTGCAATTTCCGGACCATGCTTTCGACGCTAACTCAATACCACGCCGTTGCCTATCGCCGGCACGGGTGCGTGATTGCCGCATGACCGGCGAAACTCCGACCATTCAACGCTTGCGCGCAGACCATGTGGGCGACGTGAAGGCCCTGATACGAGAGGTATGGCAGGAGAACTTTGGTGCCCATCCCGAGGCATTCGTTCGGGATTTTCTTCTCTCGCCTCGCGCCCTCGACGACATCGACAGGGCCGCTGCGGAAATGGACGGCAATTGCCTGTTTCTCGTTCAGGAGGTGCGGGGTCACGTCGTGGCGACCGGTGCGGCCTGCGGCGTCTCCCAGGATATTTGCGAGCTTGCGCGAATGTTCGTTGCGCCGGCGTGGAGGCGGCATGGTCTTGCGCGCTCGCTCGCGCGGCATTTGCTGGACTTTGCGCGCGCCAGGAACTTCCGCAGCATTCGGCTCTCGAGCAACAAGCAGCTCGCCGCCTCCCACCAGCTCTATCATTCACTCGGCTTTCGCCGCTGCGCGAATTGGGCCGGGGTCGATGACGGCTACTCCGTCTACATGCAGCTTGAACTCTAAAGCGCGATGAGATTAGGTTAAATCGTCATCGCGCTTTAGCTTTATGATTTCGCATGATCTTTTCGGAAAACCGCTACACACTTTTCCGGATCATGCTCTAGTGCTGTCGGGCGGCGCGACGGGCCGGGTGGACCATCGCGCATGTCAAGGCTCAGCGCTTCAGAAATTCCCGGATGCTTTGCGCGATCTCGCCGGCGTGCGTTTCCAGCGCGAAGTGGCCGGTGTCGAAGAAGCGGACGACGGCGCCGGGATTGTCGCGTCTGAACGCCTCCGCGCCCGGCGGCAGGAAGAACGGATCGTTCCTGCCCCACACCGCCAGGAACGGCGGCTTGTGGCTGCGGAAATAGTCCTGGAATTTGGGATAGAGCGCGATGTTGCTCTTGTAGTCGCCGAACAGATCAAGCTGCACTTCGTCGGCGCCCGGTCGGGCCAGATAGAAATTGTCGAGGTTCTGGCCGTCGGGCGATACGAGGGCGGCATCAGCGACGCCGTGGGTATATTGCCAGCGCGTGGTTTCGGGGGCGAGGAACGCACGCAGCGCCTTCCGGTTGGCTTCCGACGGATCCTGCCAGTAGGCGCGGATCGGATTCCAGCCGTCGCTCAGCCCTTCCTCATAGGCATTGCCATTCTGCGAGATGATCGCCGTGATCCGCTCCGGATGCCGCACGGCGAGCCGGAATCCCGTCGGCGCGCCGTAGTCGAAGACGTAGACCGCGAAGCGATCGAAACCGATCACCTCGGTGAAGCGCTCGATCACGCGGGCGATGTTGTCGAAGCTGTAGGTGAACTTGTCACGCGGGGGCATGTCGGACTGGCCGAAGCCCGGAAGGTCGGGCGCCACGATGTGGAAGTCGTCCGCGAGCCGCGGGATCAGGTCGCGGAACATGTGACCCGCGCTCGGGAAGCCGTGCAGCAGCAGCAGCTTTGGCGCGCCCTTGCGGCCCGCTTCCCGGTAGAAAATCCCAAAGCCGTCCACATCAGCGGTCTGGTACTTTACGCTCGACATCGTGCTTCTCCTATTGCGGTCGATAACTCTGTTGTTTGCCTTGGATGGGTTGTCTTCATAACCTTTGTAGGTCTTTTGACGGGTTATGTCTGATGGCAAATCCGCGCCCCTTCGCGGGCCGACTTAATTTGGCTCGGTGGTCGCCCTGGAGGGCAGCACGTAACGCCGGCTGAGCGCCTCGGGGCTCGCATAGAGAACCAGCGCACAGCACACCAGGCCGAAGCCGAGCAGCGGCATGAAGGGGGCTGCGATCGCAGCGCCCGCGAAGATCGCAATCGCGACCAGCATGCGTTTCTGTGCGCGTTTCCTGGCGCGCTCGGGTATCAGCGACTGATCGGCCTGCGAGAACACCTCGCGTTCGAACACGAGATAGGCGAGATCCACCAGGAAGAAGATGGTCGCATAGATCGCCACCGGTGTTGCCGCCAGTTGCGATCGCGCCACCCAGGCGGTCGCGAAGGGTAACAGCGAAACGGCGAAGAGATGGACGAAGTTCAGCCAAATCAGGCGCGGCGTCGGCCTACGCACGAACTGCAGCAAATGATGATGGTTGACCCAGATGATGGCGATGAAGAAATAGCTGGCGACGTAGCTGATGGCGGTTGGCCACAGTGGAATGAGGTCCGCCAGGGTCGAGCCGTCGGGAGCCTTCAGCTCCAGCACCATGACGGTGATGATGACGGCAATGACGGCATCGGAAAACGCACCGAGCCGGTCGGCGCTCGTGCTGTTCTCGGGCATGTCAGCTCTCCCTCTCGCTTGCAACGGATGCGGCTTTCAGCCTTGCCGGATGGAGTGAATCGCCTCACCGATGAGGTCCGCCACCACGCGCGGAGAAGTGACGATGGGCGTGTGATCGACCGCGTGCGCCTGCACCGTCGCCTTCATGCGTTCGGCCATGAAGCGCTGGGTCTCGGGCACGATCATGCGGTCTTGTTCGGCGATGAGGAACCAGCAGGGAATGTCCTTCCAGAGCGGACGGCTGACGGGCACGGTGATGCAGGCCGGCGAAATCGGCCGCTGCACGGCGGCAAGCACCGCCAGATCCTCGGCCGAGGCGTTCTGAGCGAAAGCGGACGCGAAGGCCTCTTCCGGCAGCCAGATCAATTCATTGCCGTCGGGCGCAAGCTTTGGTGCCTTCGGATGTGGTGTCAGGCGATAGAAGACGTCGGCGACCGTCTCGCCCTGATCTGGCGCGAGCGCCGTGACATAGACCAGCGCCTTTACCTTCTCCGACCGGGTTTCGGCAATCACCGCGCCGGCATAGGCGTGTCCGACCAGCACAACGGGCCCCTCGACACGATCCAGACTCCGATCGAGAGCGGCAACGTCGTCCTCGAGCGAGGTCAGCGGCAGCGGCGCTGCCACGACGTTTGAACCATCCGATGCGAGCGCGTTGATCACCCGCGCCCAGCTCGATCCGTCAGCCCATGCCCCGTGCGCCAGCACCACATTTGCGTTCTGGTTGGCCATCTTCGGTTCCCTTTATCGTAACCTGTTAAATAGAGTTTTGGGGGTTACCGACACCCCTATGATCCTCCGTGCGTAACTTGTCAAATGCTATTTCGGGGGTTACTATTGCAAACGTGGGGCGAAAGGTCCGCCCTCAAGAGGTTTTGATGATGGACAGCCACCCGCCTGCAATCTTCATCGCGGATAACCTTGGCCTCGATTTTCTCAACTCGGTGGCGACGCCGGTTGACACCGAGGTTGACTGGATCGCGGACGGAGAGGGGCTCTTGCGGTGGTTGGCACAGGCCGGGCTGGTTCCCTCCGATGTGCTGGACGCGATCAAGGCGCGGGCAATGCCGGGCGAGTTGGACAAGGTCGCCGGCCAGGCTCGGGCCCTGCGCGAATGGTTCAGGAACTTCGTTCGCGCGCATATGGGCCGGCCGCTGAAGCGCAAGGGATTGGACAAGGCGCTCAGCGAGCTGGAACCGCTCAATGGGCTGCTCGAACGCGACGAAACGTTCAAGGAGCTTCTGCCGCAGCATGACGGAGGCGGCCATCACCTGGAACTTCGCACGATGCGGCGCTGGCGGTCGCCCGAAGCGTTACTGCTGCCGGTTGGCGAAGCTATGGCGAAATTCGTCTGCGACGAAAACTTCGAGGACGTGAAGGCCTGCGAAGGAACCGGCTGCACGCTGATGTTCGCCGACCATACCAGGAGACGGACACGGCGATGGTGCAGCATGGCGATCTGTGGCAACCGCGCCAAGCAGGCCGCGCATCGCGAACGACTGAAGAAGAAACGCTGAGGGCAAGAACGGAGCTGGTGGCAAAACGACAAGGCAGACAAAAAGCGAAGCCATGGAACCCGCATTCGCGGCGCTGACGCCACGGCAGACCGGATCGTGTTGCTTTGCGGCTACGACGGCGAGACCGTGGAGCAGGTGATGTCAGCGAAGCTTGCGGCCGCTGAGCTTGAGCGCATCGGTGCGCAGGAGAAGGTGGCCGCGGGGCGGTACAGTCTCTCCTACACCATGACGCCGCTCGATCTCGCTGACTGATTTTGCCCGTCGTCGGGCAATTCGCACATGGCCGCCATGCACAAATTGCCCGTCGTGTTATTTGGTCGCACCATTTCGGTATTGCCGAAGTCGCCAAATCAGCGGCATATTCCGCGCTGTCTCGCCTCGACACGAGGGACGTTACGGCAATCGTCACGAAACGTGAGGCGGGGATGCGATGGACGCGTTGGCGCGCAAGACGAAGCGCGCTCGATGCGTACGGCAAAGTCGTGTGGTCCTGATCTCCCGACGCTGGGATCAAGTCTTGGGTGATGATCTCAAGGCGACGGTGGCTATCAAGCCCGGACACCGGGAGAGCGCGTATAAGCCGCTAAACCATTGCGCAGGGAGTGCCGGTTGATCCGGCTGAACCTGTGGTGACTGCCGCCTGCTTTTTTTGTTGCAGGCGGGCCATGGGTGAGGCCATCACCCGGCATTCCCTGCGCCCTCTGTCTTCTCTGGGGGCAATGTTTGAGCAAAACCTGGGCAGATCATGCCGCGGGACCGCGGGGTTGTGGCTGCAGCCTCGTCGTGGCCATCCTTCGAGACGCGCGCAATGCGCGCTCCTCAGGATGAGGGCGAACAAGTGGCGCGAAGGCTAGACCCTCATGGTGAGGAGCGCGTAGCGCGTCTCGAACCATGAGGCCCGGGATCAAAGGAACGCACGATTCGCCGATGGTTAACACCCCCGCATTCTCAGAGAAACCCCGCCATTGTCGCCTGATTGTCGTTTTGCGCTGCTATCGCGATTTAATGCAGGCGGGACCAATTCGAGCGCCTGCAGGGCGATGTGTCCGTGGTTCCACCGCAGGGCTGGTTCGTCATCGGTCTGTCATGGGAGTCTGCTAGGGGCGCGTGCATGGGAAGTGATGCTGGTAGTGAGGAAAGCCCGGATCGGCGCTTTCGCACATTGTTTATCTCCGATGTCCATCTCGGAGCCCGCGGCTCACAGGCCGACAAGCTCTTGGACTTTCTCCGCAGCCATGATGCCGACACCATCTATCTCGTCGGCGATATCGTCGACGGCTGGGCGCTGAAGTCGAACTGGTACTGGCCGCAATCGCATAACGACTTCGTGCAGAAGATGCTGCGCAAAGCGCGCAAGGGCGCGAAGGTCATCTACATCCCCGGCAATCACGACGAGTTCCTGCGCAACTATTACGGTACGCATTTCGGCGGCATCGACGTGGTCGAAAACGCCGTGCATACCGGCGTCGACGGCAAGCGCTTCCTCGTCATCCACGGCGACATCTTCGATCTCGTCGTGCAGAACGCGCGCTGGCTCGCGCATCTCGGCGACAAGGCCTACGACTTCGCGATCCAGATGAACCGCTTCGTCAACTTCTTCCGCCGCATGTTCGGCGTGCCCTATTGGTCGCTGTCGCAATGGGCGAAGCAGAAGGTCAAGAACGCCGTGAACTATATCGGCGCGTTCGAGACCGCGCTTGCCGCCGAAGCGCGGCGCCACGGCGCCGACGGCGTGATCTGCGGCCACATCCATTATGCCGTGATCCGCGACGAGCAGGGCATCCGCTACATGAATTGCGGCGACTGGGTCGAAAGCTGCACGGCGCTCGCCGAGCACGAGGACGGCAAATTCGAGATCATCACCTGGACCGATCTCGTGCGCCCCGGCGCGCTGGTTCCGCAGGTCGCGCCGGCTCGCGCTGCTTGATGGGCCATCCCCTCGGTGCCGCGCAGGGCCATCTTGCCCCTGTGTTGGGGGATGCGATAAGACGCCCTCATGACAGACACTCTTACAAGGCTTCCCGTCAGCTCAGCCGACATCGACGCCGCCGCCCGGGTGATTGCCCCCTTCGCGGTGCGGACGCCGCTATTGTCGCTTCCGGTTCTCAACGCCCGCGTCGGCGCCAAGGTGTTCCTCAAACCGGAGTTGCTGCAGCGGACCGGTTCCTTCAAGTTCCGCGGCGCCTTCAACAAGCTTTCCTCGATTCCGGAAGACAAGCGCAGCGGCGGCGTGGTCGCGTTCTCCTCCGGCAATCACGCGCAGGGCGTGGCCGCGGCGGCGCAGATTTTGAACATGAAGGCGACCATCGTGATGCCGGCGGATGCGCCGGCTTCGAAGCGCGAGCGCACCAAATCATATGGCGCCGAGGTCGTGCTCTATGACCGCGACCGCGAAGACCGCGAGGCGATCGCGCGCGAAATCGCGGAAAAGCGCGGCGCCACGCTGGTGCGTCCCTATGACGATCCACTGATCATCGCAGGGCAGGGCACCGCGGGCCGCGAGATCGCCGAGGACATGGCAGCGCTCGGGATTGCGCCGGATATTGTGGTCGCGCCGGCGTCCGGCGGCGGCCTGATCGCGGGCATCGCCACCGCGGTGAAAGCAAAATTTCCGCAAGCACAGCTGATCGTCGCCGAGCCGAAAGACTATGACGATCACGCGCGCTCGCTGCGCGCCGGCAAGCGCGAGGCCCATCACGCCAGGGCGCGCACCATCTGCGATGCGCTGATGGCGGAGATTCCGGGCGAGATCACCTTTGCGATCAACGGCAGGCTGCTTTCGGGCGGCGTCACCGCCTCCGACGAAGAGGTCGGGGCCGCGATGGCGTTTGCGTTTCGCGAATTGAAGCTCGTGGTCGAGCCGGGCGGCGCGGTCGGTCTCGCCGCATTGCTCGCAGGTGCCATCGACGCGCGTGACAAGAACGTGGTGATCGTGCTCTCCGGCGGCAATGTGGATGCGGACCTGTACGCCAAACTGATCGCGTAAGGTCGCGTCTTGAAAATGCTTCGGGGCAGAGCCATGTGCGGCTCTGCCCCGGGATTTCGAGAGGTGCTGCGATCAGCGGTGGTGCCCGCCGAACCCGCCGCCGCCCATATTGAAGTGCATACCGCCGCCGCCACCCATGCCACCCATCCGCGCCTGGGAATTGGAGAAGCTCTTAAAGTTCGACGACGGCTGCCGCACGATCTGGTCGCGCGGTTTGGTCACAAGATCATTGTGCTTGAGGGTTTGATTGAAGCCTTTGTTGTTCACCTGCAGGTTCTTGTTGTTCAGCGGCAGGTTTTTATTGTTCACCGGCAGGGTCACGATCTTGCCGTTGCTCGGCACGTTCGAGCCATGCACCGGCAGCGTCGTGATCTTGCCGTTGCCCGACAGCGGCATCTGGTGCTGGAAGCCGCCATTAGCCTTCAGCAGATGATCGGCCTGCATCAGCGGAATGTTCTTCGGCTGCGACTGCAGATGCAGCGCCACCTTGGCATAGGGGCTGTCCATGTGATGCTCGTAGAAGTTCTTGTATTCGAGCGGCGAGTTCGCGAGCACCGCTTTATGCCACGCGGCCGCCTGCGTCAGGTCGCCGAGCAGGCGGCGGATGCGGTCGCAGCGCGGATCGTAGGGAAAGCGGGTGATGAACTCCTGATAATATTCCGGCGAACCTTCGGACAGCACATAATCATAGACCTGGTCCACCGACCGCCACGGCATGTCGGAAGCCATCTGCACCACCGGGCCGTGCTCAGGCGCATGCGTCGCGGCCACCGCCGTGTCGCCGAAGAAGACGAAATCGCTGGTCGCCGACGAGCTCTCCCACGGCGTCTGCAGGCCGAAGGTGTTGTGGTTCACCTCGAGGCGGATGCGCTTGAACAATTGCTCGATCGGCAGGTTCGGCTCGCGTGCGAGCTTGAGGAAGGCCTGCGTGTACGGGCTGTGGCCGGCGGTGCCGTCGAGCGCCTCGGCGCCCGGCGCGGTCGAATAGCCGACGATGGAGCGGACCGGCGCGTCGACGATCGCCAGTCCCCGCCCGGCGTCGTCGATCTCAGGGAACGGATTGTTGCGGCAGGAATCGAGCATGACGATGCGCAGCCGGCTCGGGATCGTTTCCAGCGTGGCCATCAGGTCGACCAGGCGGAGCGAATTGTTGACGAGGTCGGAGGGGGTGGCGACCTTGGCGTCGACGGGGATCAGGTAATTCTCGCCCGCGACCTGCACGCCGTGGCCAGCGTAATAGACCATCGCCACCGTGTTCGGCCCGCTCTCGGCGACCTTCGCAGAGAAGTTCTGCACAACCTTGATCAGGTCGTTCTGGGTCAAATCGGTCGCTGCGATCACGTCGAAGCCGGCCGAGTTCAAGAGTTCCGCCACCGACTGCGCGTCGTTGTCCGGGTTGGGGAGAGGTGCCGCGTTTCTGTAGTTCGAATTGCCGATCACCAGCGCAACGCGCTGCTCGGGTCCAGGCAGCGCCTGTGCCGGCGCCTGGATGCGGTCAAGTTCTGCGGTCCGCGTTTGCGCGAACGCGCTGTGGCCGAAGCCCAAGGGACCAGAGAACAGGCCGGCGAACAGGCCCGCGCACACGAGCCACGATTTGAAACGGGACGATATGAAAGGGGGCATGGCGTCTTCCTGAACTGGAATCTCGATGTGAGACTAGTCGCGGCGACGCTAGGCCGAGGTTCACGGATTGTACGTGACCTCAGTCACGAACGGTCGCGTGAGGAAGTATCGATATCAGGAAAAGAACGCGATCTTTTCCGCCTGGCTCATGCGGCGGATCGGCGCCAGCGGATCGTTGGCGGGCACGCTGGGCTTTCGCAGGATGCCGCTCGCGATCAGGGTCGAGCCGAGCGAGGGCTCGGCCTCGCCTTCCGGCGCAATGGACGGTGCCGGCTGGAACAACGGCTGCAGCACAGCCGCCGATGCTGGGGCCGGCGGCAGCTCCGGTTCGCTCGCGCGTGCGACGGGCGCGAGCGGCTCGACAATGGGCGGCGTCGTGACGTGCGCGGGCTCGCTCTCGGCAACAGCAGAGGCAACCGGAAAGTCGTCGGGCTCGTCTGGATCGGGCGCGGCCATCTCCATCGCGACCATTTCCAGCACCGCTTCATCCTGCGCGTCGGCTTCTTCCGCCGAAAGTTCTGTGGGCGCGGCCTCAGTGATGACGGCCTCGGCCTCCATCTCCGGTTCGCTGACGGCCGCTTCGACCTCGCTTGCCGCCTGGCTCTCGTCGACCTCGGCCGGCCTGTCGACGATCTTGACCACGTTGGCGGCAGGGGCGGGCGCGACAGCTTCCGCTACCGGCGCCGCAGTCGGCACTTCGGAGGTAGCGCCGCCATCGCGGAACGCTTCGACTTCATTGCGGATGATCTCGAACGCGGCGCGCAGCGCCACGCGCGGATCGCTTTCGGCGAGCTGGGTGCAAGCCGTGTCGATCGCGGCCACCTGCGAATCAATGAGATCGCAGATCCGGCCGTCGGCGCCGATCTCGCGCCAGCGCCAGGAGATCTCCTTGATGATGCGGGCGCCTTTTCGGATCGGCGCGAGGTTTTCCTCGAGCCGCAACCGGTCGACGGCGGCGAAACCCGCTTCCTGTGCCTTCTCGACCGCGCTTCTGATCGAGATCAGCGCCGCCGGAAGCCGGTCGACGACGACAGGAGGCGGCGGCTGCTTCTGCGCCGCCAGCGTTTCCTCGATCCGCGCCACCGCATCCAGCACCATGCGGGTATCGGCGTTGCGGTTGCGCTTGGCATATTCGTCAAGAAACCAGCGGCCCCGCGCGGTCTCCATGAAGGCCTCGCGGATCGCCTCATAATCCTCCTCGCTCGGCAGGCTGGCGCGAGCGGAAATCGGCGATAGGGCAAATGCTTGACTGGCCATGTCAGACTCTAGCCGCGCAAATCAGCGCGCATTGAGATAACGATCACCATGAACTCGACCAAATCGCAATTGAATTGATGCCGCTACCCGCACAAATCCCCATCGCTGCGCCGATGGCCTCGAAGCAATTCGCGACCTGGCTGGCGCTGGTCTACGGCACCGGCTTTGGGCTGGTCGGTACTCATTTGCCGTTCTTCCCGGTCTGGCTGAAGGCGGTCGGCGTCGATGCGGCCTGGATCGGGATCATCACCGCGGTGCCCTCGGTCACGCGGTTCACGACCTTGCCGTTCGTGACCAGCTTCGCCGAGCGGCACCGGGCGCTCCGCGGCGGCATCATCGTGATGGGTTTTGGGACCACGATCGGGCTCGCCGTCGTGGGCTTGCAGCATCAGACCGTGCTGATCTTCCTGGCTTACGCGGTGACCTGTATCGTCTGGACGCCGATGGTGCCGCTGATCGACGCCTACGCGCTGCGCGGCGTGAGACAGTACGGCTTGAAGTATGGTCCGCTGCGGCTGTGGGGATCGGCGGCCTTCGTCGTCGGCGCGCTGGCGTGCGGGATGCTGATCGACATCATTGCGGCCAAGCATCTGATCTGGATCATTGCCGGCATGGCCGGTCTCAGCGCGCTGGCCAGCCTCGGGCTGAAACCGCTCGCGCCGTTGAAGGCTACTCCTGCCGCGCTCGCCGGTGCGGGCTCATTGCTGCGCGACAGAGGATTCCTCGCCATCATCATCACCTCGGCGCTGATCCAGAGCAGCCATTCCGCCTATTACGTCGTCGCCTCGATCGCCTGGCAGCAGGAAGGCTTTGGCGGGTTGACGATTGCGAGCCTGTGGACGCTCGGCGTGCTCGCGGAGATCGTGGTGTTTGCGCTCTCGCCGCGCTTTACGCTTCCGCCGGCGACGCTGGTCCTGATCGCAGCCGGCTGCGCGGTTGCGCGCTGGGTGATCACGGCGCTGGGGCCGCCGATTGCGATTCTCGCTCCGGTCCAGACGATGCACGGGCTGACGTTTGGATTAACCCAGGTCGGCATCATGGGGTTGATGGTGCATCACGTGCCCGGCCACATCATGGCGCGGGGGCAGGGCTATCTCGCGGCCTGCAGCGGGATCATCACCGGTACAGTCTACATCCTCTCGGGCGCGATCTTCGCCCGCTACGGGCAGAACGTCTATTACGTGATGGCGGCGTTCGCGGCGTGCGGCGGGCTCGTGATGTTGTCCGCCCGTCAGCGTCTGGCCGATCATCCCCACAGCGCGGCGTCGGGCGGATGAACCAGACTGCCATCATAGTGCAGGCCATGATCGCGATCGCGCGCGAGCAAGAGCGGCCCGTCGAGATCGACGAAACGCGCCTGCGTGGTCAGGAGCATCGCCGGCGCCATCGCCAGCGAAGTCGCGACCATGCAGCCGACCATGATGTCAAAACCGAGCGCCTTCGCCGCATCCGCCATGGCGAGCGCCTCGGTGAGGCCCCCGGTCTTGTCGAGCTTGATGTTGACGGCGTCATAGCGCCCGCGCAGCGCATCCAGCGATTTGCGGTCATGCACGCTTTCATCGGCGCAGACGCGCACAGGCCTTCGGATGCGCCCCAACATCTCGTCCCAGCCGGCGGGAAGCGGCTGTTCGACCAAAATCACGCCGGCCTCGGCGCAGGCCGCGAGATTTGGTTCGAGATTGGACGGCGTCCAGGCTTCGTTGGCGTCGACAATCAATTCGGAGTTCGGCGCGGCGCGGCGCACCGCTGCGATCCGCTCGCCGTCGCCGTCGCCGCCGAGCTTGATTTTCAGGAGCGGCCGGTGAGCGGCCTTCTCCGTCGCGGCCGCCATGGTCGCGGGCGAGCCGAGCGAGATGGTGTAGGCGGTGACGCAGGGCTGCGGCGAGGGGCGGCCGAGCAGGTCCCAGGCGCGTTTACCCGCGCTCTTGGCCTCCCAATCGACCAGCGCGCAATCCAGCGCGTTGCGGGCGGCGCCGGCGGGCATCGCGGCCTGCAACCCGACACGGTCAAGCCCCTGCGCAACCGCCTCCCGCATCGCCTGCAGGGCTTTGAGCGTCGCCTCCGGCGTCTCGTTATACCGGGGGTAGGGCACGCATTCGCCGCGCCCTACCTGGCCGGCCCGGCTGACCTTGGCCACGACCGTGACGGCCTCGGTCTTGGCGCCGCGGCTGATGGTGAAGGAACCGGCGATGGGAAAACGCTCGAATTCGTACGTCAAGGGTTCGAAATTGGTCGGAAGTCATTTTAATGTCTGGCGATTTTTGAACCCCGCGCTTGCGAGGCGCAGCCAACTATGGCTGGTTAGGGCGGCGACAACAAGTTTCTGCAATCTTTTCAACGGTCGCGGTTGGTCCGGTGTCAGAAACGGTGTCAGAAACACCCAACAAAAAACCCGGCACCACGTGATGCCGGGTTTCCTATTTTGGGGGTCGTAGTATCAACGCCCGAACTTATGCGCCGCCTCCAATACCGGATTGAAGATACCGGGCAGGGCGTGCCTATAGACCTTGCGAATGGTTGGGACCGAAACTCCCGTAAACTGTGCGACCAGTTCAATATCGGTGCCGCTGGCCAGATACCAAGAAATCGCGGTGTGGCGTAAGGTATGAGGCGTTACCTTCCTTCGCTTGTCGTCGGTCGCGAGACTGGCCCTCATGACGGCGGCTTCAAACCCAAACCTGACGCGGCCTATCTGCTTTCCATGATGTTCGATCACGGAATGGCGGCTAATACCAAGACGCCTCCAGCGTCTCATATGAGCCAGAAGCCGAGGCGGGAGCGGGGTCGTGGGCTGGCGCTTACTGGTTTCCTTTTTACTGTCCGGCTTGCGCTTGAAGATGCCCCGGTCGAGAGATGTTGGCAGCGCGGTATTATGCATCCGTTAGATGATCTTCGATGTTACTGGCGACCTCCTCGCAGACGGACGCCAGATCAAGCAGCTCGTTTTTGATGAAAGGGTCGTCGCTCTGCTCGGCAAGTTTCTTATAAATGGCCGCTAGCTTTCGTAGACCGTCAAGCCAATCATGCGGGTCGAACACAGAATTGGTGGGCTTGGAGAGAGGACAATCCACAGTGGAGCTTTCACTAGACGACCGAATTCCAAGAAAGTTGTCATATGGGTGGGATTCATTTGTCGTTTCAAGCTCCTATGTAAGTGGTGGGGGGCTTTGCGACGAAGGATTTAGCGATATGGCGGCGTGGCGGCGGGCGATTGAATTGTCGCTCGGAGATTCGGATGTGGAGAAGTTGAGGATGATAGCGCGGTCGCGAACCGAACCTGCGAGCCGGGTCGAGCGCGCGCGCATCTTGCTGGGTTATTGGGAAAACTCGTCGTTTTTTGCGGTGGGCCAAGCGCTCGGGCTGCACCATCAAACGGTTCAGCGCTGCGTCGAGCGGGCGGTGGCCGAAGGCCCGATAGCCGCGTTGGACGATCGCCCTCGCCCCGGCCGGGAGCCGACGATCACGCTGGAAGCGAAAGCCTGGTTGACGTCGCTGTCGTGCCGGAAGGCGAAAGAGCTGGGTTATCCGCATGAATTGTGGACCACGCGGCTGCTCGCCCGCCACGCTCGCGAGCACGGTCCCGCCGAAGGGCACCCGTGCCTGGCGAACCTGGCGCAGGGCACGTTGTGCAAGATCCTCGATTCTGAGGAAGTGAAGCCGCACAAGGTCCGTTACTACCTGGAGAAGCGTGATCCTGAGTTCGCGGAAAAAATGGCCGAGGTGCTGTGCGTCTATCGCAAAGTGAAACTGCTCAAGAGGGCAGCGGCGCGGTCGAAGCGGAAGCCGAACGGCCGGGTGGCGATTGTCTCCTACGACGAAAAGCCCGGCATTCAGGCGATTGCAACGACGTCTCCCGATCTGCCGCCCGAGCCCGGCGTTCATGCGACCTTCGCCCGCGACCATGAATACAAGCGCCACGGCACGGTCACCTTGCTGGCCGGCATCGACCTTGTCACCGGCAAGGTTCACGCTATGGTCGAGGATCGCCATCGCAGCCGCGAGTTCGTCGCGTTCCTCAAGCGTCTCGACAAAGCCTATTCGGCCGACACCGCGATCCACCTCATCCTCGACAATCATTCCGCACATATCTCCAGAGAGACCAAAGCCTGGCTCGCCGAGCAACCAGCCGGCCGCTTCGAGTTCACCTTCACTCCCAAGCATGGCTCTTGGCTCAACCTCGTCGAGGGCTTCTTCTCCAAGCTGGCCCGCTCCGTGCTGCGCCATATCCGCGTCTCGTCCAAACAAGAGCTCAGGGAACGCATCATGGCCGCCATCGACTTCTTCAATCGCGATCCCGTCGTTCACACTTGGACCTACAAACTCGACAAGGCCGCTTGATATGATTCGAACTTCAAAATCGCTGACCTAGAACGCCGAATGCGTTGAACCGGATGTTGGTTCGTAATCTGCCGACACCATTAAATTGAGTTTTACTTTGTGCTCCAATCCTTGGAAGCGAAGGCCAGTCTCGGCTTCGAGCTTCTGTGTCTGCTTGACGGATCACGATTGATCGAAGTGTTCGCGTGAAGAACGCCGTGGCGGACCATGATAAGCCTCACCTCTCGACCGCGCTAAAGAAGCTCGAACCTTCGCCATCATCACAAATATAAATTCCCCCCACGTCAAAAATTGGTCGTTTCTGGTTGTTGATCCTGATGTTGTATAATCGAATCCCATCCGAATGTTCGGTTTCTCTGGACCTCCAGACTTTTTGTCCTCTGCTGGCCCGATCGCATCAACTCAAGGCAATTTCTAGCTACGTGTGGAGGAACGTTGATCGTAAACTCAAAGCCGCGTCCCTTTAGAATTCTGTCGCCGACGGTTGTTTGCCCGGGGCTTTCTCCAAAACCATACTGGTTGAAAATCACAGTGATCGTCAAATGCCTAAGATGGGGGATATTAGCTTTGCCGTGCGCATAAAATGAATGCGTTTCTTGGATAGCAATTGGTTTGCCTACTTGTGTTTGCGCGGCCGTACCAAAGCGGTAACGTACAAAGGACGGAAAAGCGAAATCACCCTCAAGATTAAAGTAGTCTGCTGTATGCGTCCTAAATTCATCGACCGCCTTTTTGAAGCACGCTATAGAGTCTTCAGAGTCTTCCACGACCATTCTCCGATCTTACAATCGCGACTGCCATAAAACCTACACGAACATTTTCAGAACATCATTTGAGAAATTTTTTTGGCCAATTTGATTTTGGTGGCATAGGCCGTGGTCTACCGGGATGAATTCACGCCCGAGGACCCGCGCTTATTAGCAGCCCCCCGCCCGAGATGCTTGGGCCCTTTAGGCAATTCGCGCGATTCCAAACCGCGCAGGCGTTAATCCCGCAAGCGAGCAAGCCAGCTAGACCGCAGCCAGAATCAACGGCCGAGTTGCGTGGTGCGTTAGAACGCAAGCGATGGACCGAGCAGCCCCGTCCCGCCCCCCTCCCTCGTGCCTGCGCAATGTGCCTGCGTGTCCCCCCGCAAAAGGGCCGATCAAGCTTTCGTCAGCTTCGCTGACGGTCTCGCACGGAAGGCGCATGGCGATCACGTCACGCGAGAGGGAAGGGGCCGACCGAACCGGCTGGCCTCGCCAACCACGGAGATCGCAAATGGCACGTCAACCCAACGCTCAACCCGTCGTCACCTTCAGCCCCGCAGAGCTACAGGCAGTCATACAGGCAGCTATAAGCGAACATGAGGCAAGCAAGGCCAGCAAGGCGAAAGCCGAGACCTCAGGCGAAATGGAAAAGGCCACGGTCAAAGCCTTCCGCCGGGCCGGTTTCAAAGACGTGGAACTCACGCCACGTGTCAATATCAAGACCTTTAACCTCTGGTTACAGGAAGGCCGTCGCCCCAAGGAAGGTGAGCGGGCCGTCGCCATAAAGGGAATGAGACTGTTCCATGTCAGCCAAACCCGCGAACTAACGGCAGATGATGCCGACATGATCGCCGCCAAAGCGGCCAAGGGTCTCTTCATCGCTACTGCGGACAAGCTTGCCAAGCCGTCGCCTGTTGAGCCACCCAAGCCCGCTGTGAAGGCGGCCAAGGCCAGCAAGGCCAAATCTGCGGGCACTCCTCAAACCCACTGATACAGTCATTGCGGGCCGCTCTGGTAACGGGGCGGCCTGTTTTTTACATTGTAGACTGTCCGAAAAAGAATCATTGTTCCGACAGTCGATCACAATAGGAGGTCGAATATGACGAAAAAACCGCACCTCAAGCTGGTGTCGCCAGCCACCAAAAATCGGACAGTCACACCACGACGGCAGACCAACGCCACGTTGCGAACCCGGGAATACCTGACAGACAACGAGATAGGCCGCCTCATGAAGGCCGCCAGCAACAACCGCTATGGGCACAGGGACGCAACCATGATCCTCGTGGCCTATCGCCACGGGCTGCGGGCAAGTGAGCTGGTGGACCTGCAATGGAGCCAGATAGACTTCAATGCTGCCACCATTGCGATCAGGCGGGTTAAGAACGGATCGCCAGCCACACACCCGATCAGGGGTGACGAATTGCGAGCCCTCCGCCGTCTACAGCGGGAACAAGAGTCCAAATCCTCGTTTGTGTTTACCAGTGAACGCGGGGCACCGTTCACTACGGACGGATTTGCCAAGATGGTGGAAAGGCTCGGGAAGGCCGCCAGAATCGATTTTAAGACTTACCCACACATGTTGCGCCACGCCTGCGGCTTTGCCTTGGCCAACAAGGGACATGATACCCGGGCTCTACAAGCCTACTTAGGCCACAAGAACATTCAGCACACGGTCAAATACACCGAACTGGCGCCCGATAGGTTCAAAGACTTCTGGCGCTAAAAGGAACACGGGAAGAACAATAAATCTGAAATCGGGAGAGGGGCGGAGGGTCGGACCCGGTCTTTTCCGCTATTTCCCCAAAGATTGGAGAACCCAACAATGAACGAGGCAGAGATTAAATTACAGATGCGCCTTCTGGCGCTTGAAGCGGTTACGGTTCACGCTGTTGCTTGGCTTTGCGCCTCTAACGACCCTAATCCTGAGGATCTTTGGGCGAGGATACATCGGAGCCTGATTGAAAGCGCGAAGACGCTACCTTTTCCCCGTTTTGATCCGGCACAATCGGACCTTCTGTCATCAGAATTCGAAGCCGCTCTAGATCGCTTGGCGGAAATGGTAGGAAAGCAAATACGCCACGGTCTAGGAAAAGGCGGCCAATAGATTTTTCAGTCATTGGGGTATCCTTGTCCTTGGGGAATGTTCTGATCTGGCAGGCTTTGATGCAATAGGGCTGCCGTGGCTGTTTGCCCCTCAAGATGCAGCCGTCGCGCCACGGCTTGCAGTAGGGCATACCCCTGCGCGGCATGTTGGGGCGGAATGTGGGACAGGTATTGACGGGTAAGGTGCTGGAGGCCTTCATCGCCGTATCGCTGATGGTGCGCAAGGTAGGTCTGCACCATGGCGTCAACAGCATCCGACATCGCCTGCATGTGGGCATCGTGTTGCATCTGCTCGCCTTGCTCGTGCAGGTGTTGCTGAGCGGCAAGCCGTTGCTGCAAAACTGGATCGTTATTCATCGGGAATTTCCGTAATAATCATTAGTCGTTCTTCCGGGGTGCCTTCTGGCACCGGCCTTGCCCTGATCTTTGCGACGCTGGCGGCGAATAGTTCCTGCCGATCGGCCTCAAGCTTGGCGCGATAATCAAGCAACCACTCTTGGGCTTCTGAAATGGAACTGGCTGCTGTCATTTCTGCTTCTTCGCTAAAGCCGCCTTTTCATAGTGGCGAGTTTTTCCGCCCTTTCCTCGGGGGAAAGAGCATTGTCCCGCTCACGTTCTAGAGCCAATGGGATTTCCCGAATGGCGGCAAGGAAAAGGGGGTGGTTCAAAAAGTCAGGTTTCATTGGATGTATTCCCTGATGATCCTGGCGGGGGCATTTAGTGACAGTGTTAATTTATCACCTTAACGGCGATCCCGAGACCGATGAACCAATAATGAAAGACTTCTGCACCCATTTTGGATGTGACCGCTCTGCGGTTGAAGTTCGCCTATCCGAGGCAGGTTTCAGGCTTCAGCCATATCGGACAATCCATTGATGTCCCGTCCTGATCGCAAAACATGGACGAACAGAACTGCCACCGTTGGCCCGGAATGAGGTTGCATATCGATCCGGTAAGGGACATTCGGCTTTACACTAGGGGAGTGAAAAAACCCGCCTAAAAGCATGCTTAGTGCGTCAATCGACCGTGGCGTCACCGACGAAATTCTTATAGCACGCCAGCTGGCACGAAGAGGGCGGGGTCCGTTACAGTAGGGAGCTACACCAGACGCTCAGCTGGCGGACCCACCTCGCGGTCCGCTTCAACGGACCGTTGGGAAGGAAGCTAGTTTATGCCGCTAACGCGAGGAAAGGCCGTTGGGTATGATGCCGACTTGATGGCGTTCAAGTTCACGATGAGGAATGGGCAGCAAATTGTGCAATGCCAAATTAGCATTGCCGCGCTTAGTGACTTGGCTGATCGTCGGAGGGGCTCGGCTGGGGACTTGCCAGCTGAATTCAAGGCCAATCGCGAGCTGATCGAAGCTACAGCGTCCGCACTGTTCGACCAATCATCCAATGAGACGAGGGTAGTCAGCATTTTTTCGAAACACATTCCGAGCAGCCGTTTCGGCAGACGCCATTCGGTGGGGCTAAGACCTCGACGAACGGTCAAATAGAGCCTGTTCGGATGCGCGATTTGCCGCTCTGGGGTCCAGTTCCAAAAAGGTAAAAAAATCATCAACTTAGGGCACCGTTCATTTAGAGCCCGGGTGTTGTACTTCGGATACAGGCCTCGCAAAGAATTGCGACTACAGTGCCATCGGAATTTGGCGCTCCTGCCGAAACGGTCGCTTCAACGAAGCGCATGACAAATGGGGATTGAGTGATGAAGAAGCTTTTGATGGGGGCCGTTGGTTTGCTTGCTCTCGGGATGGCTGCTCCCGCCACGGCCGCAGACATGGCCGTTAAGGCACCGCCACCGGCCCCGCTTCCGGTGATCTACAATTGGAGCGGCTTCTACATCGGCGCGAACGGCGGATATGCCTGGAGCAATCAGTGCGTCGATGTCACTGCCGTTAACGCGGTCGCCTTCGCCGTCGCTGAAGGTTGCAGGAATTCAGACGGGGGGGCGGTCGGCGGTCAAATAGGTTATCGTTGGCAGACGGCATCGTCGTGGGTGTTCGGGCTTGAGGCTCAGGGGGACTGGGCCAATATCCGGAGCTCGCGCGACAGCATCCTGCTAGTGGGAGATACTTGGAGGTCCAAGGTCGATGCATTCGGGCTATTCACGGGTCAGGTCGGCTACGCATGGAATGCCTCCCTGCTTTATGTGAAGGGCGGCGCTGCGGTCGCCAACCGGCGGTGGGATCTACTTGCTGGTGGCGTTGGATTGGCCTCGGCAGAACGGACACGTTGGGGTGGGACGGTCGGTGTCGGCTGGGAGTACGGCTTCGCGCCAGGTTGGAGTGCCGGCATAGAATACGACTATATTTGGCGGGAGAACGATAATGGCAGAACTTTCTTGACGCCGGGACTAGCGCCTGCCGTCACCTCCATTACCGCCAATACCAGGGGAGACGCTAATCTGATCACGGCGCGTATCAACTACCACTTCAACTGGGGCAAGAGCCCGGTCGTCGCCCGTTACTGACCTCGATTTACATTTTCCAGCAACTTGGCCGACAGAAATGTCGGCCTTTTTGTTGAGCGAAACTGTTTCAAGAATCCGTCTGCTAACGATCGGGTCGCCAGCGCGTTATTCCTTCTTCCTCAATCCATTGATTGATTTCCGAGGCTGTAACAGTGCGTCGTATCGGCTGATGAGGGCTCAAGGTGCCCGCAGTGATCTTTCGTCCTTCTAACAACATCGCTTTCGCAAATTGCTTGGCCTCGATTTCAGTCGGAAATGATTTTGTCTCTCTCGCACGAGGAACCGCAGAAGAAGAAAAGCCCAAACGCAAGTGTTTCGGCGTTTCAACCGAAACAAACCACTGGTTGGTAATCGGGCTATATCTGGCCATGGTGGTCGCCGTAGCGGCTTCTTTCGATTGACAAGGCGTGCGGGAGGCGAGCGCACCGGTTGAAATCATGCCCGCCGTAATCAAGTGGGTTTCTTCGTAGGGCGTTCCGAGTAACTTTCCTATGGCGAAGTCGAGAGTGATCTCTGTAAAGGCCCAAATGCAATGAAAGCGGCCCAGCTGCGCTGTGAATTCGGTCGTAATCCCAAGTTTTCCTGAATGAAGAAGCCCCCGAAAGTGGTCCCGGCGTCGGCGCGGTGAACACTGCACGAACGCAAGTACACACGCACACAGGAAGTACAGGACACGATCTGGCGGGGAGGGAAGCCGCTACCGCTTGGGGGTTCGATGTCGCCGGACCAACTGCGCATCGTGGGTGTCAAAAGAGGCCGCCGGGCCGCGATCCCATCGGCCTTGTAGACGCACACTGGCGGTATTGCGAGTCTGCGGCGCGGCCCCGGACACGGGGTGTAGGTCCGGGGCCGCCAACCTCTGCGCTCTGAGGTTGTCTCCCGAGGGTTGGATGACCGCTCCCGGGGAGCGAAGAATCGACTCCTCAACCGGCTTTGCGTTCCAAAGAGAAGGCCCAAGCTCAAAGGGCAGATTTTCGAGCTTGAGGCCATTCCCCGTGCGCGGCCTTGCAAGCCGCGCACCGAAAGAAGTGGCAAGCCAAGGGATGGTTCCCTAATTTTCAGGCTCGCACGAGGCCTTGTCGCGGGCCATGCTTGCGAACGCCTTGGCCTGCTTCAGCGCCTCTTCGCCGGTCATCTGTTCCGGCCTCATGCGCCGTCCCGGGACATCATCCCAATAAAAATACTTCGACGGCTTCCCATCTGGAAACCGGACTTCGAAGCTCCCGCACCCGGGCACGGCTTCGTGTTTGATGAGCTTGATCGGCATGCCCCATGATTCCGCCGATCTGGCGGGAAGGGAAGCCGCTAGGATTGGGGGGATAGAGAGGTGACGGGCTTGGCCCGGAGCTACCATGGTGGCTAAGTTCGCCGTTGTCCTGATTGATTCCGGTGACGCCAACCCATGATCGACCCACAATACCGAATCGAATTTGAACAGATTGGAAAACGGGAAGTCACAAGCCGGATCGACGCCGCGCTCTGGGCCCCTGAGAAACAGAAGCAGGCCTATGAATGGCTGGATGAGCAGGAGAACGGCCCCGAACGGGAATACAAGGCCAAGGTCTTCCTTTGGCAACGGATCAACACCGGCCTTAGCGTTCTGGCGCTAATAATTGCCTTCATCGCTCTCCTGAAGAAATGACCGGGATCGGGCCGCCCTTTTGCCGCCGAAACGTTTGGGGAGGTACAATGGAAGAGTTCGAGAAGTTCGAGCAGCTCTCGCCGGTCGAGAAAGTAGAGGCCCGGATATCGTGGTTGGAGCGCAAGATTGTGGAGGTTCTCTGGCTCCTGATCGGCCTCGCTGCGCTGTTAGTTGGAGCTATGGCGGCTTGGTTCGTTGGTGAGGCGATGGAAATGCGGTCGATGTGGCTTCATGCCCCGGTGTTTCTTGTCGCTTGGGGCGTGACCGGGTGGCTGCTCCAGCGAAGGACCTTTCGAGGGGCGCCGCCGCACATCGATTTCATTGACCCCTAAGCGTTGCCGAAATGGAGCGGTTTGCTGCGACATGGGCAATGTCGGCCACGATGCCGTCCAGCATGGCAGCGTGACGGCAATCCCGTATCAGATTGGTGTCAGAAACGGGTCGAAAACCCCGCAACGGAACGCGAACGAATGAACAAAAAATAGCAGCAGTTTCAATCTATCCGCCGTGCTAGTTCTTCTGGTTGGTTAGGGGATGCCTCGACAAGGCCGTGGCTGCCAAAAGCGGCTGGCCGTGCGGGCGGGGATCAGGCGCAGGAGCTCTCAAGCTGTGAACGGCGACCCGACATTGGAGCGGATTGCGCGCGGCAACGCCCTTGCGCTGTGCGCCGCCGGGCCCTGGATCGCCTCGTTTGCGCCGCTGCTCGAGACCATCGTCAGCGACGCCGAAAAGCTCGCCGGCAGCCGCCCCAACATCTTCATCGACGTCTCCCAGATCTCCAGGCTCGACACCTTTGGCGCCTGGCTGATCGAGCGGCTGCGGCGCAGCCTGACCCAGGGCAATATCGAGGCGCAGATCGCAGGCCTCTCGACCAATTATGCGAGCCTGGTCGACGAGGTGCGCCGCGTGAAGGCCGCGCCCAAGCCTGAGTCGACGACCGTTACCATCACCGGCATGCTGGCCCAGGTGGGCCGGAGCGTGGTCGGTGTCAGCGACACCTTTGTCGGCCTGATCGACATGCTCGGCGCGGTGCTGGTCGCGGGCGGGCGGGTGTTCCTGCACCCGCGCGATTTCCGGCTGACCTCGACCGTGCATCATCTCGAGCAGGTGTGCTGGCGCGCGGTGCCGATCATCGTGCTGATCACCTTCCTGATCGGCTGCATCATCGCGCAGCAGGGCATCTTTCACTTCCGCAGGTTCGGCGCCGACATCTTCGTCGTCGACATGCTGGGCGTGCTGGTGCTGCGAGAAATTGGCGTGCTCCTGGTCGCGATCATGGTCGCGGGCCGCTCGGGCAGCGCCTATACCGCCGAGCTCGGCTCGATGAAGATGCGTGAGGAGATCGACGCCCTGCGCACCATGGGCTTTGATCCGATCGAGGTCCTGATCCTGCCGCGGATGCTGGCGCTCGTCATCGCGATGCCGATTCTCGCCTTCCTCGGCGCGATGGCCGCGCTCTATGGCGGCGGCCTCGTCGCATGGCTCTATGGCGGCGTCGATCCCGAAGCGTTCTTGTTGCGCCTACGCGATGCGATCTCGATCGATCATTTCACCGTCGGCATCATCAAGGCGCCTGTCATGGCGGCGGTGATCGGCATCGTCGCCTGTGTCGAGGGGCTGGCGGTGCAGGGCAGCGCCGAATCGCTCGGCCAGCACACGACGGCCTCGGTGGTGAAGGGCATCTTCTTCGTCATCGTGATGGACGGCGTGTTCGCGATCTTCTTCGCGTCGATCGGGATGTGATGATGGCCGAGCTGCCGCAAGCCATGTCCGACGCGATCATCCGGGTCCGCGACATCACCGTGCAGTTCGGTGCCACGCGCGTGCTCGATGGTTTGAATCTCGACGTTCGGCGCGGCGAGATCCTCGGCTTTGTCGGCCCGTCCGGCGCCGGCAAGTCGGTCCTGACCCGCACCATCATTGGGCTGGTGCCGAAAGTGGCCGGGCGCATCGAGGTATTCGGCGTCGATCTCGACAAGGCCGACTCCCATGCGCGGCGCGCGGTCGAGCGGCGCTGGGGCATCCTGTTCCAGCAGGGAGCGCTGTTCTCTTCATTGACGGTACGCCAAAATATCCAGTTTCCGGTGCGCGAATATCTCAACGTCTCGCAGCGCCTGCTTGACGAGATCATGGTGGCCAAGCTCGTGATGGTCGGTCTGCGGCCCGAGGTCGCCGACCGTTTTCCCTCGGAGCTCTCCGGCGGCATGATCAAGCGCGTGGCGCTGGCGCGGGCGCTCGCGCTCGATCCGGAACTGGTTTTCCTGGATGAGCCGACCTCCGGCCTCGATCCGATCGGCGCCGGCGACTTCGACGAGCTGGTTAGGACGCTGCAGCGCACTTTGGGCCTGACGGTTTTCATGGTAACCCACGATCTCGACAGCCTTTATACCGCTTGCGACCGCATAGCCGTTTTGGGGAACGGTAAGATCATCGCCGCAGGATCGATTGCCGACATGAAGGCATCCCAGCACCCCTGGCTGCGGCAATATTTCAACGGCAAGCGCGCCCGCGCCGTTGTGGGCTAGCGCTGTGGTTGGGGCCTTGTAACCGGAGTCATCATGGAGACGCGCGCGAACTACGTGTTGATCGGGTCCTTCACCTTGGCGGTGATTGCGGCCGCGTTCGGCTTCGTTTTGTGGTTCCAGAGTCTCCACACCACCAAGCAGCGCGACCCCCTGCGCATCGTGTTCGAGGGCCCGGCGGCGGGCCTGCGCAACGGCGGCAGTGTCAATTTCAACGGTATCCGAATAGGCGAGGTCATCTCGGTCAAGCTCGACAATCCACGACGGGTCGTCGCGCTGGCGCTGGTGGAGAAGAACGCCCCCATCCGCAAGGACACCGTGGTCGGCCTGGAATTTCAGGGACTTACCGGCGTTGCCGCAATCTCTTTGAAAGGCGGCGCGGAGGCCGCGCCCGCGGTGCCGCTGGATGAGGACGGCATTCCCGTGCTGACCGCCGACCCCAACCGCCTCCAGGACGTCACCGAGGCCATCCGCGGCACCCTGCAGAACATCAACAGGCTCGTCGCCGACAATCAGACCGCGGTGAGGAATTCGCTGGCCAATCTGGAAAGTTTCACCCAATCGCTGGCGCGCAACTCCGAAAAGATCGATGCCATCATGGCCCGCGTCGACGGTGTGATGGGCAAGGCCGACAGCCTCATGCTCGGCCTCAACACGCTGGCCGGCGGCAAGGAAGGCGGCGAATTGTTCCTGACCGTGAAGTCGATCCGCGAGCTAGCGGAGGACTTCGACAAGCGCTCCGGTGCCTTGATGGCGGACGGGCGCAGGACGCTCGGCGACATCAGCCGCGCCGTGAACAATTTCGACCGCAACCCGACGCGCGTGATCTTCGGCGGCGGCTCCTCCAGCAACGCCCAGGCCGCCCAACCGGCGCCCGCGCCCGCTGCGAGCGGGCAGCAGCGGCGGCAATAGCGGCGACAGCACGGTGCAGGCCCGCCTTCGCGCTCGATTTCCGATTCAACTGTCAAACAGCGCATTCGTCATTGCTTCGCTTCGCTCGCAATGACGAGCTTCGGGCAAACGCTCGCATTCTCACGGCGCAAATTTCGCCTGAGCTATGCGTCGCCGTGTCCCTCGGAGAAACGAGGGCGCAGGGAATGCCGGGTGCCGTTGCACCCGCAGCCTCGTGTGCAGGAAATGCGCAAGAGAACGCACACGAGTTCTCAGCAGGTACAACCGAACACACTCCGGCATCCCCTGCGCAATGGTTTTACGGCTTATACGCACTCTCCCCGGAGTACCGGGCTTGTTAGCCTCCGTCGCCGCGCGGATCATCTCCGCGAGACTTGACGCCAGCGTCGGGGCGCCAGGACCACGCGATTTCGCCGTCCGCATCGCGCGCCGCTCGTCAGGCAGTCGCAAAGCGTCCATCGCATCCCGCTCCCTGCGTCCGTGACGATCGCGATACGCCCCTCTGATGGGTGCGAGATGCGCGGAGACAATCATGTTTTTCTGAAAAACGGAAGCGTTATTTTTGGCTGGAATGACGCAGCAGGCAAGATCGGCCTGAGATCGCTTAACAAATTAGTTTTTCCGCGCGACGCATTTGCACAGGCAAATCAGGTGTCCGAGGTGATGACGCAGCAGAAATCGAACAAGTGATTTGCCCGTCGGTTGACGGCTCTCCGCCCGAAGCTGCGGTTTCGGCTCTGGAGCGCCCCGAAGCTGTTCAGATCAAAAGCGCTTCTCTGAAAGAATGCGCGCGGCGTGTTGCAGCCTGTCAACGGAGCGCTCGGTGTCGGTCAGGGCGCAACAGCTGACCAACGTGTCGATAATGGCGAGCTGAGCCACGCGGCTGCTCATGGCCTCGGGCCGATAGCGGGTTTCATTTGCGACAGTATAGAGCAGAACGTCGCAATGGGCCGCGAGAGGCGACTTGCCGAGCCGCGTGATGCCGATTGTCCGGGCACCGGCTTCCCGCGCCAATCGAGTTCGCGAGCACGGTCTCGACCGTGCTGCCTGAGTGAGACACCGTGACTGTCGCCACTGTCGGGCCGGTCATGCCGGCGCTGACGGCCTGGACATGGGAATCAACGACTGCAACCGCTGCGAGCCCCAGCTGCAGCAAGCGATAGGAAAGATCCTGCGCAATGGGCGCCGAACTTCCGATGCCATAGATTTCGATTCGCTGCGCTTGCCTCAATAAGCTCGCCGCCTTCGCCAACGATTCCATTGAGAGAAGGCGGCGTGTCTCATGAAGCGAAGCGGCGTGGGCGGCAAAGATGTGATCCGTGACGGTCGCCGGATCATCGCCCCGATGCAGATCCTCCTGAATCAGGCGAACCGGCTCGATCAGATCCCGCGCCAGAAGAATCTTCAGCTCCTGAAACCCTCGAACGCCCACCCGGCGGCAAAACGAAACGATCGTGCCTTCGCTGACGTCACATGTCTCGGCAACCTCGGTGATCGACATGTGAATGAAAGGCTCGGGCTGCGCGATGATCAACTCGGCGATTTGCCTGGCTTTCGGTGGAAGATCAGACTGCAACTCGCGAACGCGGGACAGGATGCCGTTCACGGACGGTTCTATATCGAAGTTCGAGCGTGTCACCCGCGTCCTCGCGAACAACATGGGAACTGATCTGGTACCGCGATTCCTCTTTCGCAGAGCTTCAATTCTCGGTGGCCGCCAGCACACACCAGCGACGATGACTCATGTGTCATTGGCGCCTCTCGCTCTCTCGCTGCATCGATCCATTCCTCCTCTCCGGGAAAGGTCACCGGCTGATCGCCTCTGGTGCAACACCGTACACTGAGAAAAATTCACAAAAAAAATTCTCAGAAATAAATTATTCACATCTACGTCAAGTCGGCTTGGTACGCCTCGTCAGCGCCTACCCCCGAGGGAGTAGGCGCAAGCCTGCGCTGCAGACCGTGATCCGTCTTATCGATCAAACTTCAACCTTAGGTAGAATAAAAATGACAACACGTCGCGATTTTCTGGCGGGCGCCACGGCGGCGGCTGCCTTTGCCAGCATCCGTCAGGCGCTGGCCATTCCGCGATGCGCCGGACCGGCACCATCAAGGACGTCAAGCACATCGTGATCCTGATGCAGGAGAACCGCTCGTTCGACCACTATTTCGGCACCCTGCGCGGCGTACGCGGCTTCGGCGATCGCTTCCCGATTCCGCTCGAAAGCGGCAAGCCGGTCTGGTTCCAGTCGGACGGCACCCGCGAGATCCGGCCTACCACCGCGATTCCGCAACCAGCAACGCGCTGGTCGGGTACGGCACGCCGCACTCGTTTGGCGATAGTCAGCCCGCGTGGAACCAGGGCAAGATGGGATTCTGGGCCAAGTACAAGACCCCGTACGCGATGGGCCATTTCCGCCGCGAGGACATCCCGTTCCAGTTCGCGCTCGCCGAAGCCTTCACGCTGTGCGACGCCTACCACTGCTCCGTCACCACCGGCACCGACCCCAACCGGATCGTGTTCTGGTCGGGCTCGAACTTCAGTCCCACGCTGCGCGCGCAGGGCATCAACGGCACCATGGCCAATTCCGAACCGAACAACGACCGCTGCTGGCCCAATCCTTCCAAGTGGGTGGCCGGCCTCCCTCAGCCTCAGCCGACCTACAAATACGTCGACAACGACTTCACCTGGGACACACTTCCCGACCTGCTGCAGCGCGCCGGCGTCAGCTGGCACATCTACCAGGACATGAACGACAACTGGACCGGCGCGATGCACGGCTGCCTGGCCTTCGCCAGCTTCCGTCACGCACAGCCCGGTGAGCCCAACTACGTGCACGGCCTGACCGGTGGTCCGGACTATCTGGACAGGTTGAAGGCCGACGTGATGGCCGGCACCCTGCCGCAAGTTTCGTGGATTTTGCCGACGCAGGCCAACTCTGAGCATCCCGGCGGCGGAAGCCCGACGCGCGCCGGCAATTTCACCGACCAGGTGCTGGAGGCGTTGACCGCCAATCCCGAGGTCTGGAGCCAGACCGTCTTCTTCCTGACCTTCGATGAGAACGACGGCTTCTTCGATCACCTGCCGGCGCCAGCCGTGCCGTCCTATGACATCAACGGCAACCTGATGGGCAAGGCCACGATGCCGCTCGCGGGTGAATATTTCTCCAACACCGTCGGCAATATTCTGAGGAGCGACGACACGATCAGCGGCAACATCCGCCCCTGGGGCCTCAGTGCACGCGTGCCGATGTACGCGGTGTCGCCGTGGAGCAAGGGCGGTTGGATCAATTCGCAGGTCTTCGACCACACGTCGGTGGGCCGATTCCTCGAGAAGCGTTTCGGCATCAAGGTGGACGCCATCAGCCCCTGGCATCGCGCCATTTCGGGCGATCTCACCACGGCGTTCGACTTCGTGAGCCCCAACGATCCCCGCTTCCCGGAGCTGCCCGACCAGAGCAACTGGCAAGCATCGGATGCGCATCAGCGCACACTGCCGGCCCCCGCCGCGCCGGCGACGCCGCAGCCGCCGTTCCAGGAGAGCGGTGCGCGCTACTCACGCCCGCTTCCCTACATTCTGCACGCCAGCGCGCAGATTGACGCCGGCAAGAGCAAGGTCAGGCTGCTGTTCGCCAACACCGGCTTTGCCGGCACCGTGTTCCACGTCTACGACAAGCGGCACCTCGATCTGATTCCGCGGCGCTACACGGTCGAGGCGGGCCACATGCTGGACGACGAATGGGCGGTCGGCAACGACGGGCTCTATGATCTGTGGGTGCTGGGCCCCAACGGCTTCCACCGCCACTTCAAGGGCGACCTCAGCAGGGTGCGGCAGCACGACGCGGCCAGCCCCGAAATCTTTGTTGGCTACAATCTGTTCGACGGCGGCGTGCACGTGCAGTTGCGCAACGACGGCAACGGCCACGTCCGCTTCGCGGTGAAGTCCAACGAGATCTACGGCCCGCTGTTGGCCGTCGGCGCCTCGGTCTCTGCGGCGACGCAGCCGGAGTGTCCGGGCTTCGGCCCGCTTCCCGGCCTCCATCCCGTGGGCTTCGGCCATGTGCCTGGTTTCCGGTGGGCTCCCGACGTCGGCGCTCCCGGTTTCGGCTTCGGCCGGGCCTCGGCGGTCCCGGCACGTCGTGGGATGTCAAGGCGGTCGCTTCCGGCCACCCCAGGGAAGTCTACTGGAATCTGCACAAGACCGGCCACTGGTATGACTTCGTCGTCACCAGCGATTCCGACAGCAGCTTCTATCGGCGCTTCTCCGGCCATGTGGAAACCGGTCGTCCTTCGGTGAGCGATCCTGGCATGGGCCTGGCCGACCGCTTCTGAAGAGGGCGGCGGCGCGACCACAGCGAGAGGAGGCGCCTTCGGGCGCCTTTTCCTTTCATTCTCGCCGGGCCCCAAACTTCACTGGTCTTGACGCAAGCTAAAACGGAGGCCGCGAGGCCTCCGTTTTTCATTCGCTATGTGCGTGAGCGTTAGCCCAGCCGGCCCGCCGCATGCGCGAGGAGGGTGTACACCAACCCCGTCTCCGAGGTGAGGTGGCCGCGCAGCGCCTGCGGTCCGCGATCCTCGCGCGCGACCTCGTCGAGCAGCCGCTCGAACTCGGTGATGTAACGGTCGACCGTCTGCTTGAAGCCGCGGTCGGCACGGTACTTGCGGGCGACCTCGTCAAAGGCCTTCTGGCCGGCCGGCGTGTAGAGGCGCTTGGTGAACGCCTTGCTCTCGCCGCGCTGATAGCGGTCCCACATCTCGGCGGCGAGGTTGCGGTCCATCAGCCGGCCGATGTCGAGCGACAGCAACTCCAGCGGGTTGCCGCCGGCAGGCTGCGGTTGCGTGCGGCCACGCTGCTGCGGCGATGGAGGGGGTGGTGGTGTGGCTCCGGTATCGGCGCGGCTCAGAAGGTCGGAGAGCCAACCATCGCCGCCGCCACCACGGCCCTGATCGGCCGGGCTGACCGGCGGAGCCTCGGTGCGGCGCGGGGCGGGCATGCCGAGATCGGGCGGGGGCAGGTTGGAGGCGCTGCCACCGCTAGCTGCATCACGCATGCGCGGCTCGCCGCCGCGGCCGCCACCTGCGGCCGCCATGACGACGGGCTCCTCCTGGCGCTGCACGCCGGGACGTGCGGTCGAGACCACGTCCAGCCCGCGGCCATGATGGGCGACGATGCGGTTCAGCTCGGCCAACGCCTCGATCTGGTCGACGATCACCTTGCGCATCTGCGCGGTACTCTCGGCGGCCTCCTGCGGCATTTCCAGCACGCCGCGGCGCAGTTCGTTGCGGGTCGCCTCGAGCTCGTGATGCATCTCGGCCGCCATCTGCTTCATGCTCGAAACCAGATTGGCGAACTTCTCCGCGGACTGCTTGAACATCGCGTCCGCTTCGTCCGTGGTCTGCCGGTAGATGTCGTGCATGGCGTCGACGGTCTGCCGGTGCTCTTCCTCGGAAGCGACACGGACCGCCTCGAACTGCCGGCTGATCGCGGCTGAACCCGCACCGGCCGTCTCGGCGACGACGCGGGCGATGTCGCGGGCGCGCTCTTCGGCGGCGGCGAGCAATTCATCGAGCAGGCTGGTGAAGCGCGACAGCCGCTGGTCGAGATCGGCGGTGCGCAGGTCGATGGTGGTGACCAGCGATTCCAGCGTGGCCTTGCGCTCGGCGACCGAAGCGGTCGTGGAGCGGTTGGCCTGCTCGACAACGTGGGCGGCTTCCACCAGCGTGCGGCCATGGGTGTCGAACTGGGTGGAAAGCATACCCAAATCTTCGAGCGCCTTCTGGGTCTTGTCGTTGAAGATATTGAGCTGGTCTTCCAGCGTCTGCGTCGCAGCACCATTGCGCGAGGTGACGTCGTTCATGGCGGAAACGAAGTCGGCCACGCGGGTCACGAGCGCGCGCTCGAGCGAGTTGAGGTTGTCGTGGGCGCCGGTCAGCACTTCCTGCAGGAGGATATTGCCCTCGCGCAGCCGCTCGAACAGCGCCACCGTGTCGGTGCGCAGGATCTTCGAAGTCTCCTGCATCTCGGTGACGGCCGCGACCGAAACCTGGCGCGACTGCTCGATTGCTGCCTTGGAGGCCTGCTCAAGGTCCTTCAGCGAGCGGTTGAGCGCGCCGGTGGCGAACTCGCCGGCCGAGGTGATGGTGCGTGCGACGTCGCTGCCGTTGCCTATCATCGATTGCGAGAAGGCCTGGCCGCGGGTCTCGATCGACTTCAGCGCGTCGGAAGTGACGCGGTCGATCTCGACGGTGAGCTGGCTGGTCCTGGCGCCGAGCGCCTCGACCAGCGAGCCGCGCTTGCTGTCGATCGCCTGCGACAGGCGGTCGGTCTGCGACTGCACGTAGCTCACGATCTCGTCGGTCTTGCCGGTCATCGCCGAGCCGAAGGCGTTGGACGCCGCGAGTACCGCGCGCTCGATTTCGGAAGCCGTGTTCTTCACCCTCGAGGAGACGTCGTTGGAGGCCGTGACCAGCGCGCTCTGCGCGTTGAGGGCGGTGGTCTGGATGTTGTCGGTGGTATTGGCGGTGACCGCTCCCAGCGAGCGCTCGATCTCGGCGGAGATCGCGCGGATCTGGTTCGCCGCGTCGGCGGACGTTGCCGTCAGCGAGCTCTGCGCCTCGCGCGCGCTCGACAGGATGGAGGCGGCGGTGTCGGCGCCGACCGCCGTGAGGGTGCGTTCGACGTCTGTCGCGAGCGACTTGACGTGATTGGAGGCCTCGGAGGAGGCGGTGATCAGCGTGCTCTGCGCGTCGCGCGCGCCGGCGGTGATCGCCTCCGCCGTGGCGGTACCGACGATCGACAGCGAGCGTTGCACGTCGGCGGCGAGCGTCTTGACATGGTTGGCGGCCTCCGAAGAGGCGTTGACCAGCGTGTTCTGCGCCTCGCGGGCGCCGACGGTGATGGTCTCGGCCGTGGAGGTGCCCGCAATCGACAGCGAGCGCTGCACGTCAGCGGCCAGCGCCTTGACGTGGTTGGCTGCATCCGAGGACGCGGCGACCAGCGTGCTTTGCACTTCACGTGCGCCGGTAAGGATCGAGGCGGCGGTCGCGGAGCCCGCGGCCGAGAGCGTGCGTTCGACATCCGCCGACAGCGACTTGATCTCGTTGGAAGCATCGCTCGAAGCCGCAACCAGGGTCGCCTGGGCGTCGCGCGCGCTGGTCAGGATCGAGTTGGCCGCCCCCGTGCCGACCGCGGTGAGCGCGCGTTCGACTTCGGAAGAGGTCAGCTTCAGTTGCGCGCCGACGTCGGAGGAGACGTTGAGCAGCGACTGCTGCGCGGTGCGGGCGCCGGTCTGGATGGTCTCGCTGGTGTTGACCACGAGATTGGTCAGCGAACGCTCGGCGTCCTCGACATGGGACTTGATGCCGGCCGACAGCAGCTCCGCGCGCGCCATCAGTGCGTCGCTGGCCTGCCGCCCGCTGCTCTCGATGCGGCCCGCCACCGCCTCGACGCGCGAGCCGAGCAGGTCCTCGAACTGCGCGATGCGGGTATCGATGTCGCCTGCGACCGCGCCGACCTTGGTCTCGATGCCGGAGTGGATTTCCTGGAACCGCGCCGTGATGTGGTCGGAGAGCTCGTTGCTGCGGCCGTTGATGGTGTCGGACACGCTGGCGATGCGGCTGTCGACCGCGGCGATCGCCTGCGTCGTGCCCTCGGTGAGGGAGGTGGTGAGCAGGCCCAGGCGCGCATCGAGCGACTGGAGCACCTGCGCGGCACCATCGGTGAACGAGCTCGTCAAGGTGCCGATGCGGTTGTCGATGGTCTCGGTCACCGACTTCGAGCGCGTATCGAAGGTCGTCTCGACCGCCTTCAGGCGGTTATCAATGGAGTCGTCGAAGGACTTGATCTTGCTGTCGAGCGAGGTATCGAGGTGTTCGACCCGGCCCTGCAGCGTGGTCTCGAACTGCGCCAGCCGCTGGTCCATCGAGGCGGTGATCTCGCCGCCGCTGGACGTGACGCGGCTGTCAAAATTGTCGACGTAGTTTTTGAGCGTGTCGGCGATGTCCTGGGTGCGCTGGCCCACGCGCTCGACGATCTCGCCGCCGAAGGTCTTCACAGTGCGGTCGAATTCGGAGACGTGGCGGGTGATCAGCGCGCCGAGCGTACCGGAGTCGCGGGCGAATTTTTCCGCCAGCTCCGAGCCCTGGTTCTTCATCAGCTCGTCGAATGCGCTCATCTGCAGCGACAGCGTGTCGTGGGCGGTCTCGGTCTGGGTCACGACCTTGGCCACCAGCGAATTGACGGTGGCATCGAGTGCGTCGCTGGCCTTGTCGCCGGAGGTGAGGATGGAGGTGGCGAGCCGGTTGCCGGCGTCGTCGATCTTGCTGACGAGGTCGCCGCTGCGCAGCTCGAGCTCGAGCAGGAGCGAGTCGGAGGAATTCTTGAGCGAGTCGTGGACCTGCTCGGTGCGGTCGGAGATGCCGTCGACGATGGTGGAGGAGCGCTGCTCGAACTCGCTGGTGATGCGGTCGATGCGCTCGTTCAGCATCTCGTGGACGCGATCGGCGAGGTCGACGAATTCGTCGTGCACATGGCCGGTCTTGAAGTTGAGGCTGGTGGTCAGCCGCTCGGAGGCATCGAGCACCGCGCGCGTGGTTTCGGCACTGGCTTCCTCCAGGCGATCGAGCAGGTCGCCGCCGCGCTCGCCGAGCGCGAGGATCATGTTGTCGCCGGCATTGGAGAGCGCCGAGGTGATGTGGGCGCCGCGTTCCTCCAGCGCGCTGGTGATGCTCTTTGCGACTTCGTCGACGCGGGAGGCGATCGCGTCCGAGATCAGCGCGATGTCATGGCGGAGGTCGATCTGCACGCCGGAAATGGCGCTGCGCACCTGCTCGGCCTGGCCGACGAGGTTGTCGCGCTGGTGGGCGATGTCCTGCAACAGCGCGCGGATGCGCACTTCGTTGTCGCTATAGGCGCGCTCCAGCGCCGCGACTTCGTTGGCGACCAGGGTCTCGAGCTCGCCGGCGCGCGCAATCGCGCGCTCCACGCCATCGCCCATCGCCGCGACTTCGCGGCGGATCGCCTGGCCGACGGTCACCATGGAGTTGGCGGCGGTGCCCTCCGGCTCGGAGAAGCGGATCGCGACCTGCGCCATCGACTGCGCAATCATGCGCAATTCCTGGCCGCGCCAGGCGAGGCTCGCGAGGAAATAGAACAAAAGAACCGGCGCAAAGAACAGCGCGACCAGACCGCCGAGCACGAGCACGCCGCCCGAGCCCTGGCCGATCGCGGCCTGCAGCGAGGGCAGGAAAGAAACGGTGAGAAGGCCGCAGCCGATGATCCAGACGCCGGCGAACAGCGTGGCGAGCGTATAGACGTTGCGCGCAGGGCGGCCCTTCTGGATCGCCTGCAGGATCTGACCGATCGTCTCGCGGTCGTCATTCGCCGGACGGCGCGACGAAGTGGTGCGCGGTTCCTCGATCGGCGCGAACACGGGCATGTCGACATTCGGACGCGCTTCGAAGACCGGCTCGTCGAAGGTCGAAGGCTCGGGCGGCGCGGATTCGTTGCGCGCGGCGCTGCGGCTGGTATCGCCGGTCGTATCCGAGATGTTCAACGCTTCCTGAATGGCAGAAAGCGCAACCTCGGTAGGGTCTTTGACCTTTTTCGGATTGTTCGCCATGGTGAGTCCGAGCCCTCTTAACTATAACGCGTGCCCCCGGCGAGCTTGGCGCGAGCGCCCTCAAGCCCGAAAACCGGCATCAAGCCTTAAAGCAGTGGCAAACTACGGCCCCCCAAAAGGCCCCGCCTGTCCGCCATCCCGCCGAACATCCTATTGGCTGCGCGATGCGAATGAAATGGTTGAGGTTAATACAATCTTAATCATCGTTAACAGCACAAGGGCGTAAGGCATTAAAACGGTTGGAAATTCCAAATTCCTTTTGGAGATTGCGGCGACTTCTCGTCAAAATAACGGCAATCCCGCGGTAGGCGCGTTGAAACGTTCCATTAACCATGTTCCTGATCGGCGGCGGCAAGCGTCGATGCCGGCAAGGGAAAGGGGGGACATATCGGGCTTAATCCTCCACTTCAGCTGCAACGGACCCTCCTTATGCCGTCCTCGCCACCCGTCTTGACCGACTGCCCAGTTGACCTCGACCACCTCAGGCGCATGACATCAGGCGAACAGGGCCTCGAGCGCGAGGTGCTCGAGCTGTTTCTGAAGCAGACCAGCCGCATCGTCGAAGAGCTCGCCGCTCTGCCGGCGGCAGCGGGAACGCTCTCGCATACGCTGAAGGGCTCGGCGCGGGCGATCGGCGCGTTTCCCCTCGCCGACAGTGCCGCGGCGCTGGAAGAAGCAGCCCGGCAGGGCCGCGATCCCTCCGCCGAGCGAGCGGCCCTCCATCAGGCGATATCGGAAGCGCGAGAAGCGATCGAAGCGCTGCTGCGCCGCTCCTGATACCAGCCAAAAAAGGCCGCCGATCCCGCCGGTTCTTGGGCCAGCCATCGCGCTCTAGATTCTTGTTTGCGCATGATCTTTTCGGAAAACCGGTGCCCACTTTTCCGGATCATGCGCTAGCGCGGATCAAATCGACCCGTTATAGGACTGCCCGGACCCTCCTTTACTTCTTCATCCGGCACACGAGCAAACATGGCCAAGATCAACTTTGTCGACCATAACGGCGAAACCCGTACTGTTGATGTCGAGAACGGCGCGACCGTCATGGAAGCGGCAATCCGCAACGCCATTCCGGGCATCGAGGCGGAATGCGGCGGCGCCTGCGCCTGCGCGACCTGCCATGTCTATGTCGACGAAGCATGGCGCGAGAAGGTCGGTGCGCCCTCGCCGATGGAAGAGGACATGCTCGATTTCGGCTTCGACGTGCGGCCGAACTCACGCCTGTCGTGCCAGATCAAGGTGAGCGACGAGCTCGACGGGCTCACCGTCTCCACGCCCGAGCGTCAGGCCTGATTCAAAATTTCGGCTGCGCGATCTCGATCCCCTTGCGCAGCCAGGGCTGAAACGCGGCGACGATCTCAGCGGTCAGCGGCTTCGGCTTGTGGGTCTCGGCGTCGATCAGCACGCTGACCGATTGCGCCGAGGCGACGCATCGGCCTTGCGAAAACACCACCTGGTCGAACGTCACCGACGTGCGGCCAAACTTCACGAGCCCCAATCCCATCTCGATTCCGCCCGGCCAGCGCAGCTCGGCACGGAAGTGCATGTCGAGCCGCACCATCATCCAGGAAAGCCCCGCCGGCATCAGCCCCCTGGAATGGTCCTTCATCAGGGTAACGCGGCCGGTCTCGAAATAGCTCGCATAGACCGCGTTATTGACGTGCTGGTTCGGATCCAGATCGGCGTAGCGCACGTTGTCGGTGATCCGGTAGGGAAAATCTTCCAGCCGCGGCTCGGCGTCTTGACGTAACGGGGCGTTCACAGCGCGATCTCCGAAAATTTCATCCCGTTACACCCGACTTGGGCGACGGCGGCAAGGGGCCGCGCGGCGGGTCAGGCTGGCATTTATGGGCTTTCCTCGACCGGCGCGGTTGGCTAGACAGGCGTTCGCCCCAATGCTTTCCGGGCGGTTCAACGACAAAGAAGCGATATGAGCGAAGCGATCAAAACCGATGTGCTGATCATTGGCGCGGGCCCCTGCGGACTGTTCGCCGTTTTCGAACTGGGCCTGTTGGACATGAAGACACATCTGGTCGACATCCTCGACAAGATCGGCGGCCAGTGCGCCGAGCTCTATCCGGAGAAGCCGATCTACGACATTCCCGGCGTTCCCTTCGTCACCGGGCAGGGGCTGACCGATCAGCTGATGGAGCAGATCAAGCCGTTCGGGCCGACCTTCCATCTGAACGAGATGGTGGAGAAGGTCGAGAAGATCGGCGATCCGCTTTTCCGCATCACCACCGACGCCGGCAAGGTGTTCGAGTGCAAGGTGGTGGTGATCTCCGCCGGCGGCGGCTCGTTCCAGCCGAAGCGGCCGCCGGTGCCGGGCATCGAGGCCTATGAAGGCTCTTCGGTGTTCTACTCCGTGCGCAAGATGGAGCAGTTCCGCGACAAGGACTTGCTGATCGTCGGCGGCGGCGATAGCGCGCTCGACTGGACGCTCAATCTGCATCCGATCGCCAAGCGCGTGACGCTGCTGCATCGTCGCGACGAATTCCGCGCCGCGCCCCACAGCGTCGAGCAGATGCGCGCGCTGGTTTCGAGCGGCAAACTGGATCTGAAGCTCGGGCAGGTCACCGCGCTCGAAGGCGCTGCCGGCAAGCTCACGGGCGCGACCATCAAGGGCAACGACAACAGCGTCACGAAAATCGTCTGCGATACCATGCTGCCGTTCTTCGGTCTCACCATGAAGCTCGGCCCTGTCGCAAACTGGGGCATCGAGCTCGAGCACAATCTCGTGCCGGTCGAGACAAGCGCGTTCGAGACCAGCGTGCCCGGCATCTTCGCCATCGGCGACATCAACACCTATCCCGGCAAGCTGAAGCTGATCCTGTGCGGTTTCCACGAGGGCGCGCTGATGGCGCAGAAGGCGCACCGCTATGTCTATCCGGACAAGCGGCTGGTGTTCCAGTACACGACCTCGTCATCGAGCCTGCAGAAGAAGCTCGGGGTCAACTGATTCCAACGGAATTATGACCCCGTGCCCGGCGCGTCATCACATTCGCGCGGCGACCGCAATGGCTGGGCCACTGGAACGATCCTCGAAATGGCCGTAGTCTGCGGCCATTCAAATGTCGATTTGCAATTTGTCGATTGGTCAGGTGAGAAGAATGCGGAACACGCTATCCAGACTTCGACTGCTGCCTGCGATCGCCGGCCTTGCGATCGTTCTTGGCGGCACTTCCAACGCGCTCGCCTTCGATCCCACCTCGGCCGCGGGGCTATGGCAGAAGATCGAGGACGGCAAGTCGGTCGGATGGTTCCTGGTGATCGACCACAACGGCATCTTCGAGGGCGTCATTGCCAAGATATTTGCGCAGCCGGGCGATCCTCCCGATCCGGTCTGCTCGAAATGCACCGACGACCGCAAGGATATGCCCTGGCTCGGCATCCCCTTCATCCGCGACATGAAGCGCAACGGCCTCTCTTACGAGAACGGCAATGTGCTCGATCCGCGCGATGGCAATATCTACAAGGCCAAGATGACGCTCAGCGCCGACGGACAGACGCTGACCATGCGCGGCTTTCTCGGCATCTCGCTGTTCGGCAAGGACGAGGTCTGGGTCCGCCTGCCGGATACGGCGGTGGCGCAGCTCGATCCCGTGATCGTCGCAAAATATTTCCCGCCGCAGGGGACGAAGCCGCCCGCCGGCAAGAAGGCCGCCGCGCCGGCGCCCGCGCGTTAGCGCGCGTCGTAACTTCGATTCGATTTTTCAAACAGCGCATTGGGGCCTCATGGTTCGAGACGCACGGCATTGCCGTGCTCCTCACCATGAGGGTTAGGGTTCGTGCCACTTGTTACGACCTCATCCTGAGGAGCGCGCATCGCGCGCATCTTGAAGGATGGGCCGCGACATGAACTACGGCGTGGCTCCGCATTCCCGTGGCACGAAATGCCCGAGCCTTGCATCATCATGGTCCCTCGAAAGCTCGTAGGATGGGTTGAGCACAGCGAAACCCATCGAGCCGTTGGAGGCCTAGGATGGGTTTCGCTGTGCTCAACCCATCCTACGTTCGGTTATGGATATCGCGCTTGCATGCCGATGCGCCAATATTGACCAGCGCGCCACGGCTCAATTTGTCGTAAGACATACACGGGTTCGCATCTATCCAGCCCGCCGGGCTGACACTGCTGACGTGCCTGGACTTTTATGCATTTGCGCGAGCAGGAGGGTTATTGTGATGAGGATAAATTGGTCCGGATGTGTTGTGCTGATGGGCGTGCTGCTTTTGAGCGATGTTGCAACCGCGCAGCAGGCAAACGTGAAGTGTTCCTCCGCCAATCCGACTGACGTCGCGCAGACGTTGCAGTGCGAGGGCGGGGTCACAATCGTCGCGGAGAATGGCGCTCAATACATGCTCGGCGACGCCAACCGGGATGGTCGCATCAACTCGGTCGAGCTGAACAGCAAGGCCTTGCTGCTTGAGGTCCAGAGGAAATCGAGCGGCAGGAAATTCCAGGTCAACACGCCGCAGGCCATCGCGGCCGTACGCGGCACGCGCTGGGCCGTCGACGTGGCGGAAGGCAAGACGTCCGTATTCGTGGTCAATGGCAGGGTCAACGTCGGACGCAGGACGCCCGGTGAACGCCAGGTCGTCCTGGGGCCCGGGGAGGGTGTCGATGTGGAGGCGTCGGCTCCCCTGGTCGTGAAGCGTTGGGCACCCGCTCGCGTCAGCGCGCTGATGGCGAGACTTGGGCAGTCAAGACCTGGACAGTAAAGCGGTCGATGCGCAGACGGCTGCAAAATCTGGTCGCCGTCCTTCTCGCTGGTTTGTGGGGCGCTTTCATCTGGTCGGCTCACGCTCGCGGTCATCTCGCGTTCCTTGATCGGGTTGAAGCGGCCGTTACCGACTTCGGGACGATCCTGCGGGGCGTGAAGCCGCCGCCGGATTCGGTCACGATCGTCGAGATCGACGATGCAATGGTGAAGCAGGCGGGCAGCTTTCCCTTGCCCCGGCTCGAACTCGGCCGCGTCGTGCAGGCGATCGCACGGCTAAAACCCCGGGTGGTCGCGCTTGATATCCTGCTGCTGGACAAGGGATCCGACGAGGGTGACGATGCCGTGGCTGACGCGTTGGGAGCCGGTCCCACCGTCATTGCCGGCGCGGCGGTGTTCCCGGAATCGCGTCAGTCCATCGACGTCGAGAACCGCGAGGATCCGATCGCGGGCTTGCCCAGAGCCGAGAGATTTATTCTGCCATTGAAGAAATTTTCCGATCACGCGCAGATCGGCATCGTCAATCTGGGGACGGATCGAACGGGCACGCCGCGTTCGATGCCGATGCTGTTCCGAAGCAACGACAGCGTCGAGATGTCACTTCCGCTGCGTGTGGCCGCGCTGGCCACCGGAAGCAATCCCAAGATCGAGCCGCATCGATTGACGCTCGGCCAGCTGTCGATACCGACCGACAGCGATCGCGCCGTTCCGATCGTGTTCTATGGTCCGCGCCGAACGATCCGGACGATCACCGCGCGCGCCTTGCTCGCGGGAGAGGCGGATCCCATGGCGATCGAGAACAAGATCGTGGTTCTCGGCACCGCCGTGACCGGCGGCGGGGATTTCTTCTCGACGCCGTTCGAGCCGGTCATGCCCGGCGTCGAAGTTGTTTCGACGGCGATTGCGCAGCTCGTCTCGGGCGACACCGTGCGACGGGACCGATCGGTGCGGGTCGTGGACGGACTGATGACCGTCCTGCTGCCGATGGTTCTCGTCGGCATGCTGGCCTGGCGTCGCAGTGCCGCGGGTATCCTAGCGGCAGCGGCCGTCGTTCTCGGCTGGGTGAGTGCGATCTGGATCGCATTTTCATTGGGAGTTTGGCTGGACGCGGTCCTGCCGATCGCGGCCACGGCGCCGCCGGCCATTCTCTTTGGCAGCCTTCAGCTCTGGTCCGGCCGAAGGCAGGCGCAGTATTTCGCGATGAAGAGCCGACTGCTCGGGCAATTCCAGGCTCCGGAGGTTCAGCAGTGGCTGGCCCGCAATCCCCACTTCCTTGCCGAGCCGGTCAGTCAGAACGCCGCGATCATCTTCATCGACTTGTCCGGGTTTACCTCTCTCAGCGAGGGATACGGACCTCATCGTGTGCAGGAACTGCTGAAGGGCTTCCATGCGCTGGTCGATCATGAAGTCGTCTCGAGCCGGGGAACGGTCACCGGCTTTCAGGGCGATGGCGCCATGATCCTGTTCGGCCTGCCGGAGGCGGCGCCGGATGATGCCCGCAGAGCCGCAGACTGCGCCGTCCGGCTTTGCGTCGCCACCCAGCAATGGCTGACCTCATTGCCGGTCTCGATCGCATCGAAGCTCGGCTTCAAGGTCGGCGCGCATTTCGGCGTCATCGTCGCTTCCCGCCTCGGCGGCGAAAGCCATCACCACATCACGGCAACCGGCGACACCGTCAATGTGGCAAGCCGCCTGATGGAAATCGCGGCGCATCACGGCGTTCAGCTCGCCGTCGGCGATGAATTGCTGCGGGCAGCGGGAGCGGACTGTGCATTGCTGAAAACAGGCAGGCTGTACGGGCCTCATGAAGCCCCTGTTCGGGGCCGCTCGGCAACACTGACAACATGGCTTTGGAATGGCACGTCTGAACCCTGAGGACGCGTGAAGAGCACGCGCCTATGCGCTGCGTTCGCCCCGTCCCAGGCCGCACTCCGCAGCCAAGCCATGATGGTGAACCTCCATTCAAGAAAGTTCCTGCGATGTTCCAGAAACCGTCGGGCGCGGCATTCGTTTTCCCTCGGTGCGCAACAACGACTGGAGAGGAACATGAGGAAGTTTGTACTCGCTGCCGTGGCTGCGATGGCTGTCGCGGCCCCTACGATCGCCAGCGCGACCGAATTCGGCTTTCGCATCGGCGGCGACCGCGATCACTACCGTGATTATCGCGGGCCGCGAGCCGAGTTCTATGGACATGACCGGGGCTGGCACCGCGGCTGGTACCACCGCGACCATGATGGCGACCGCGGCGTCGTGATCCGGCACCACTATTGGGACGACTGATCACGGGTGAATTACGGCCGGGCTCAAAACCCGGCCGTAACTCTGTCCGCTCGCGAACTCAATCGCTCGCGCACTTGCGGCGCGTCATGGCCGGGCTTGACCGGCCGTCGCGCTGCCCAACGAAGCTACCGCTGCTCCTGCGCCGCCGGCTCCGCCGTGACGTCGCCGACGGCAGCGTTGAGCTGCAGCACACTGGCTGCGGCCGGCACCGCCGCATCCGCCATCGCGGCGTGGCCTTCCGCGGAGGGGTGCACCGCGCCGCCATACACCGCCGAATAGACGCCCCAGGTTGCGTCATGAATATCGGCGGGCTGGCTCGAGGTCGGCAATCCCTGCGGATAGGTCATCGCGGCGAAGTAACTGTCATTGGCGTCGCGGATCCAGCGCGCGCGCGGCAGGTAGGCGCGGTATTCGCCGGCGCTGCGGCCGCAGACGAGAGGCTGGTTGGCGGAGTTGACGATGTCGGGGTCAAAACTTTCGCCCTTGGGCGAAAAGCATTCCTTGTCAAACGCGGGATCGCTGTCGGCGCGCGCGCAGAAACCATGATCTGCAAAGGCGGCCTGATGGCTCTCGACGAAGGTGAAGCGGTCGCCCGCGGGATCGCGGCACAGGATGCCGGACTGGCACAGCGCGAGCGCCTTCAGCTGCGGCAGGAATTCACTCTGCACGAAGGCGGAGACATTGGCGAGCCGCTGCGGGTCGGCATTGAAGGAGGGGTGGATGTCGAAGCCGGCGCGGCCGCCGGGGCAGGGCGTGCCGCCATTCGACAGCGTCGGATTGGCGTAGGACGTGTAGACGACATGCGAGAGATCGCCGACCAGCGGTTTCAGCGCGTCGCGCAGCTTGGCAAATCCAGTCGGCAGGTCGCGCGCCAGGACGTTGCGGGAATCATCCACCGAGGCCATCACGCCGGTGCGGCGGAACAGCGTGCGCTCGGTCGCCGTGTCGACGATGACGTCGGCGACGAGGCCGGAGAAATAGACGTCATTGGCGCCGATCGACAGCAGCACGAGATCGAGCGTGCGGTCGGGCTGCCGCTTCCTGGCCGCGGTGAGCGCGGCGCGCAACTCGGCGAGCTGGCCGTTGACGTTGACCTGGCAGGTCGTGCTCGACTTGCTCAGCGGACATTCGCGGGCGCGCTGGCTGCCGAACAGGCCGTCGGCGATGGTGGCGCCGGTGCAGGCGAGCGGCAGATAGGTCACCGCGATGTGCGGATATTGCACGGCGAGCGCCAGCGCCGTTCGGGTTTGATAGCTGTAGAGCGAACGGTGGCAGGCGGCGTTGAGCCACAGCGCGCCGTAGCGCTGCCAGTTTTGCAAGGAGTCCGGCGCCTCGCAGGCGCGGCCGCCCTTGTAGCCGGCGCGGCTCGGCCGGTAATATTGCGCGGACGCCGATCCCAGATAATAGCGGAAGCAGAAACCTTCGTCGGACAGCGCGACCGCGCGGTCCGGATTGCCTTCGCCGGAGGCGATGCTGTCGCCGAGGCCGGCGATGAAGATGTCGCGCACCCTGATCTCGGTCGAGATCTTCTGCGTGGGATCGGAACCGGAGGAGACCTCGACGCTCGCGACCGTCTGCCGGCCATAGCGGACGCGCAGGTTGACAGGCTCGGCGCAGTCGAAGGTCGATTGCTGCGGCCCGTCGCCGTCGTCGAATGTCCAGGCGCAGGTGGCGCCGACCGGAACCTCGCCGGTGAGGCGGACTACGACCGGATGATCGATCGGCGTGAGGTAGTTCTCCTTGACGTTGTCGCGCAGGCAGGGATCGGCTAGGTGCCCCTGCAGATCGATGCAGAGGCGATTGACCATGTTGCGCGCCCAGCCGCGGCCGTCGCTCTGCAGTTCCAGCGCGTCCTCGGAGGCCAGCACGCTGCGGTTGCGCAGGCTCTCGGCATGAAGCTGGAAGTCACGCTCCTCGCGGAACAGGCGGAAGCGGTTCTTCACTTCCCATGAAATCTGGAGTTGGGAGCCGGGCGCGGTCTGCGCCGAGGCCTGTTGCCCAGCCAGCGCCGTCAGCGCGCCCGAGAGAGCCGCGCCGATCATGAACAAGCGAAGGCAAAAGGCGATCATGCCGCGCGTTTGACGTTACAGTTGGGGCGGAAATAAGAGTAGCCGCTTTTAACCAATATAACGTGACCGCATCTCGCGGTTTTACCCCTGCGACTTGTAGCGCTTGAACGGCTGCACCACCGCGGTGGCGGGTACCGGCGTCGTGGTGGGCGCGGGCGCGATGGTGGAACGCGCGCAATTGCCGTTGCCGTTCTCCCGACGGCGGCTCTTCCAGGGCACCACCACGTTGAGCCAGATCTCGCGCGTGCCCATGATCGAGATCGCGATGGTGAAGGGAATGACGAAATAGAGCACGCGGAACACCAAGAGCGTCGCGAGCAACTGTTCCCGTCCATATTGCGGCAGCGCCACCAGCATCGCGGCGTCGAACACGCCGAGGCTGCCGGGTGCGTGGCTGGCAAAACCGAGCAGCGTCGCCAGGATGAACACCACCGCCAGCGACATGAAATCGATGTGCGGCTGCGCGGGCACCAACAGATACATCGCCATCGCGCAAAAGCCGAGATCGACCACGCCGATCAGGATCTGCACCAGAGTGAGCCTCGCCGACGGCAGCATGACCTTCCAGCCGTTCTGCCCGAGTTGCCGCCGTTCCTTGCCCGTCACCAGCCAGACGAAATAGGCGCCAATGGCGGCGAGACACCCGAGCGCGATCAGGCGGTTCAGCTCCGGCGGCAGCAGGTCCATTTCGGAGGCCGCCGCCGGATGGTAGGCCATGCCGACCCCGAGCACGACGAGATTGCCGAGCCAGAACGTCAGCCCGGAGAGGAAGCAGATTTTCGCGACGTCGATCGCGTTCAGCCCGTAATCGGAATAGATCCGGAAACGAATGGCGCCACCGGTGAAAACGGTGGCGCCGAGATTGTGTCCGATGGAATAGCTGGTGAAACTGGAAAGCGCGGCGATGCGATAGGGCACGGCTTTCCTGCCGATCGTGCGCAGTGCGAAGAAATCATAGAAGGTGAGCGTGCAGAAGGCGCAGACCACGCAGAGCGCGGCCAGCGCGATATGCCCCGGCGGAATGTCCGTCAGGGCAGTCAGGATCACGCTGGTGTCGACACCCCTGAGCGTATGGACCAGGGTCCTGATCGCAAGGGTGATGATGAGAAGGCTCGCCGCGATCCCAAGCCGTTTCCAGCCGATCCATTTCTTGAAACCGCGCCCGAGCGCGGTCAGCAGTCCTTGCATTCATCCTCCCGGCAGGGCGACACGATCCAAAGCCCGTTCCAACCATCGATCGAACGCGGCGGCCGATCGCTCCCATAGCTCAAAGTTCCATAAGGCAAAAACGCCGCGTTGTGCAGTCCTTGACAACCGCGCGACCTGCCCTGAACGCCCACCCGAACGCCCCCTAGATAGGTCCGAAAGCGGGGGAAATCGAGGCCGGTCCATCGTCTCATTCTTGGTCGTATCTTCGGTCAAATACGGACGCCGCGGCGGCCGGTTTGGCCTATTTTCGAGAACCTCTTGCGACGGCTTCGGGCCTATTGGGCGATTGAGACAAAAGGTCGCGCGCTTCCGCGCGGACGCCCGGGTGGCCGGAACGTGACGGGAACCGCGATTTGGGAAACGTTCCGTAAAAATACGGGCGGGTCTCAACATTTCGCGGTGCATTCAAAGCAATTGTTCACTATCGGCCAAACCAAACAGCGACGATTAACCGGATTGAATTGGTACCTGCGCTTATTGGGCCCAAAACAAGGTCTGGGCCGCGATGTACCAAGTATTAACGTGCCTGACGACGGAACATGACTGGCGGCTGGTGCTGCTCGCCGGCGCGGTCTGCTTTCTCGCCAGTGCGGTTGCCATCAGCCTGTTCGACCGCGCGAGGGCGTCCCAGGGGCGTGCCCGGGTGGTCTGGGTCGCGCTCGATGCGGCCGTGAGCGGTTGCGGAATCTGGACCACGCATTTCATCGCGATGCTCGCCTATGATCCCGGCAGCAGCGCCGGGTACTCGATCCGCGTCACCATCCTGTCGCTGATATTCGCGGTGTTGATCAACGGGATCGGGTTGGGCATCGCGCTCTCGGATGCGAGGCGCGTCTTTGCCGTGGTCGGGGGTGCCGTCGTCGGCGTCGGCGTCGCGGCGATGCACTACACCGGCATGATGGCGCTGGAGCTCCCGGCGCGCATCGACTGGTCGTTGCCGATCGTGATCTCCTCCGTTGTGTTCGGCATGGTGTTCGGCGCGCTCGCGCTTCTGGTCGCCTCGCGTCCCGACAGCTTTGGCCGCTGGGCCGGCGCGAGCCTGCTGCTGACGCTTGCCATCGTCTCGCATCATTTCACGGCGATGGGCGCCGTGACGCTGATCCCCGATCCCACGCTGGTGTTCGAGGGCATCAACATTTCCCCAACCGTGCTGTCGTTCCTGCTCGCCGGCGTCGCCGTCGTCATGCTCGGCGTCTCGCTGTCGGTGGCTTCGATGGACCGTCGCGCCAAGAGCGCGCTGAATCGGCAAAAGATGCTGCTCGACACCGCGCTCGAGAACATGTCGCAGGGCCTGTGCATGTTCGACGCCGAGGGCCGCATCCTTCTGTTCAACGAACGCTACACGACGATAACCGGCCGGACGGATCTGCAACTGAGGGGACGATCACTGCTCGATGTCCTGCAGCAGCTCAAGGCTGTCGGCCGCTGGGAGGGAGAGCCCGAGGAGTTGTTCGCCAAGCTGATTGCGGATGCGCAAAGCGGCCAGGGTGCGACCAGGGTCATACAACAGCACGGGCGGTCGATCCGGATCGTCAATCAACCGATGAAGAGCGGCGGCTGGGTTGCCACTTTCGAGGACATCACGGAGTGGGAGCGAGCGCAGGCGCAGATCTCGCACATGGCGCGTCACGACGCGCTCACCAATCTGCCGAACCGCACGCTGTTCCGCGAACAGCTCGAGCGCGCGCTGCATTTGGTCAAGCGCACCGACCAGCTCGCGGTGCTGTGCCTCGATCTCGACCATTTCAAGAAGATCAACGACTCACTCGGCCATCCCATCGGCGACGCGCTGCTGAAGCAGGTCGCCGCGCGCCTGCGCAAATGTACCGGCCAAGGCGACACCGTGGCGCGGCTCGGCGGCGACGAGTTCGCCATCGTGCAGTTCTGCGACGGCTGTGAGCCGTCGGCGGTGCCGGCGCTTGCGAGCCAGATCGTCGAGGTCGTCGCCGCGCCCTACGAGATCGAGGGCCATCAGCTCGTGATCGGCGTCAGCATCGGCATTTCGCTGGCGCCGGAGGACGGCGACAATCCCGACCAGCTCCTGAAGAATGCCGATCTCGCGCTTTATCGCGCCAAGGCCGACGGCCGCAGCACCTACCGCTTCTTCGAAGCCGGCATGGATGCGCGCGCCCAGGCGCGCCGCGTGCTGGAACTCGACCTCCGGCTGGCGCTGCAGCGGGACGAATTCGAGGTGCACTATCAGCCGATCCGCGACATCGCCACCGGCGGGATCGTGGTGTGCGAGGCGCTGGTGCGCTGGAGGCATCCAGAGCGCGGCCTGATCGCGCCCAATCAATTCATACCGATTGCCGAGGAAACCGGCCTGATCGTCAAGCTCGGCGACTGGGTGCTGCGCACGGCCTGCCGGGATGCCGCGCGCTGGGCGAATGCCTGCGTCGCCGTCAATCTCTCGCCGGTGCAGTTCCGCAATCCGGACATGGTCGCAACCGTGAAGGCGGCGTTGCAGCAGTCCGGCCTTCCGGCCGATCGTCTTGAACTCGAGATCACTGAATCGGTCCTGCTGCAGAACAGCGATACGACGCGGGCGATGCTACATGAGCTGCGCCAGCTCGGCGTCAAGATTTCGCTCGATGATTTCGGCACCGGCTATTCCTCGCTGAGCTATCTGCGCAGCTTCCCCTTCGACAAGATCAAGATCGACCGCTCGTTTATCAGTGAGCTTGCGACCGGCGGGGATTCGCTGGCGATCGTTCGCGCGGTGACCGGGCTCGGCAAGAGCCTCGGCATCATTACCACCGCGGAGGGCGTCGAGACCGAAGCGCAACTCGACATGTTGACCCGCGAGGGCTGCACCCAGGCGCAGGGCTACCTGATCTCAAAGCCGCGCCCGATCGCCGAGGTCGAGGGGCTGTTGCAAGAGGCGCGGGCGAGCGCGGTGGCCTAGGCGCACCAGAAGCGCTCTGTTCCTGTTGTTCCCAAAACGTTTTGCCTGTTCCTCCAGGAACGACCGCGCGCGGCTGGTTAGCGATCCGTGGCCAATCGAACATCGCGCGCGTGCGGGGCGAAGAACCGCGCTCGCCTGTTCAGAGCAAGAGGACCAGCGCCATGGGACTGTTCCCAATAGACGTCAAGACCATGAACAACCTTCCTGCTCCATCTCGATGAAACAAGAGGCCATGTGCGGGACGAAAGCTGCGCTAGGCGGCGAGGGCGGCTAGCCCGGATATCTCACACTATCTTTGCACTATCGGGGCGCATTGCGCGGTGGCAAGTCGGCTTTTTGGGGATGTGCAGGCTCGTTGCGTCCGGGGGACGCGAGCGGAGCCTGGGATTTTGCTGGGCTGCGGGGGGGCAGCGAAGGACTGGTCTCAGTGGGCCTGGGATAATGCCGCAGTTGTTCCGCGCTGCGGCGGCGCGTGTCAGGCGGGCGAGCCGCGAGCGCTGGCGGCGGCGAGACGGACGGCCGCGCAGCCCCAGACCTCTGCCGCCGGACAGCTCGATGCCATCGCGATCTTGATGCGGCGGACGCTGACGCGCACGAGCGCGCCGATCTTAAGCAGCTTGAGACGGATGGTGCCGCAGCTCGCGTTGGCAAACGGCGTGTGATGCAGTCCGATCCGGCGCACGGCGCAGAGTAGGACGTAGGCGAACGATGCCAACCACAGACGCAGCTGGTTGGCGCGCATCGTGGCGGTCGAGGTGCGATCGGCATAAAGATCGAGCTGGCACTCCTTGATCCGGTTCTCCATATCGCCGCGAGCGCAGTAGAGTTTTTCGTAAAGATATTTGGGCTTGCATTCGGCTCGCTTGAGTGAGGTCACGACGAAGCGCGGGTTGGCTTCGTCCTCGGTGAACTCGGCCTTGCCGACAACGCGGCGCTCGCGGCTCCAACTGCGGCGCGTCGTCCACCGGAAGTCCTTGAAGTACCGCGCCGGCTTGCCGGTCCGCCGGCTCTTCGCCTCGGCCTGGACGATCTCGCTTGCGATCTCGGCAATCAGGCGGTCGTTCTTCTGCAAGCCCAACAAGAAGTCCACGCCGCTCGCTTCGCACCAAGCCATCAGTTCCTCCCGCGCAAACCCGCTGTCGGCGCGAACGAGAATGCACACGTGCGGCCAGCGGCGGCGAATCTGCGCGACGATACGCGCCACCTCCTGCGCCGCTCCCGCCGCCGCGTCCATGCTCGCCGGCCGCAGCTTGGCCGCCAACAGGTGGCGTCCGCAGAACACGTAGAGCGGCAGGTAGCAGTAGCAGTCGTAATAGCCGTGGAAGAAGCGTCCCTCCTGCTCCCCGTGCACCGGATCGTCGGTCGCATCGAGATCGAGGATGATCTGTTGCGGTGGGCGCTCATGCGCGTCCACGAACAGCTCGACCAGGAGCCGCTTGATGGCAATCGGATTGTGACTGATCCGATGATAGCGCGTCGGCTGCAACCGGCTCAGTTCCAGCCGGTTCAGCGTCGACTTGCCGGCAACCGGCGCGCAGTCCTCGCGTCTGGCTGCCAGCTTGCCCGCCAGCACCGCCATCATCGGGTCGTGGCGCAACTCGTCGTGGTCATTGAGGTCCTCATAGCCAAGCGCGATCCCAAACACCCGCTGCGTCAGCAAGGTTACGACCTCATGCTCGATCAGATGTTGGCGGCGTGTGTCGTGGAAGCACGCGGCAAACCGCTCCGTCAGCTTGATCGCACGATCTGCCGCCCCGAGAAGCAGCGCTCCAGCATCCGAGGTGATTGCCCCACCGTCGAATCCGCCCACAACTTGGCGTCCTTCAACAGCTGCAAATCCAAACAAATCCGCGCTACACTCTGTCCGCATCGGGGCGCTCCTCAAATCGCTCGAAAGATGTTGCTGCACAACTACTTTCGCTGATTCGGCGTCCCGATGCGCCTATTTGGGTGAGATATCCGGGCTAGCCCTTGCGCAGCGCGAAATGCGCGCCGCAAAACGCCATCGCGGCGCCAAGGCACAGCGCGGCGAAGCCGGCGAGCACGCCGGAAATTGTAGAACCCGTGCCCGGCGCGGCGGCGGCTTGTCCCGCGCCGGCGAGCAGGAGCACGCCGACCGCGATCAGGAACTGCCGCATCCGCTGCGGGATTTGCCCGGCGACGGCGCTGTGCATCAGGTCTGCGGTGAAATAGCCGCCCGAAAACGCCACCGTGGCGATCAGCCACCACGCGATCGCGGCACCCACCGGCATGAAATCCAGCTTGTCATTGCGCCAAAGCCCGCCGAGATCGAGGCCGTAGCGGGCGACCAGCATGTGCACGGCGAGCGCCAGCAGCACCCCGGAGATCATCGCGCCGCCGAGGATCAGCCGGCGCGGAAAAAAGGTCGTCTCGGCCATGCGCCACTTGTAGGATAAAGCGCCTTCGCACCGCAAGCAACTCGAAATGCAGGAACAGGCACTGGACACGGCACCGGAATCGTCCACCGTCCGCTATGCCTACAAGGCGTCGCTGATCGGCGCTGCGCGTCGATTCGAGCTGACGGAGGAGGGGCTTTGCTGGCATCTCGCGCGGCGTTCGGGCGTGTGGCCCTATGCCGACATCGCCGCGATCCGGCTATCCTATCGGCCGGTGTCGATGCAGCAGCATCGCTTTCGCGCCGACGTCAGCCACAACAGCGGCGCGCGCATCTCCATCCTCTCGACCTCCTGGCAGACCGCGGCGCTGATGGCGCCGCAGGATAATGACTATCGGACCTTCATCATCGAGTTGCACAGGCGCCTGGAAGAGGTTGGAAGCAAAGCCGAATTGGCCGCCGGCCTTGGACGCAAGGCCTACGTCGCCGCGCTCGCGCTGGTGGCGCTGGTCGGCGTGATGTTGCTGGTCCTGTTCATTCGCGCGCTCGCGGTCGGCGAATGGGCCGGCGCGCTGTTCTTTGTCGGCTTCGCCGCGCTGTTCGGCTGGCAGGTCGGCGGCTTCATCCGGCGCAACCGGCCGCTGGCCTACACGTTCGATCATATCCCCGCAGCGCTGCTGCCGTAACCAAGCGCAATGATTTTTGAGTTCGCGGATTCCGCGCCCCAAGGCATCGTGCCGCCGGGCGAGGGGGGATTGTCTTGGATGATCGAAGCGAGCGGGTGCCTGACGCGGCCGAGATTGCCGCGATCAACGCCGCGCATCTGATGACGACGCGGCTGAAACCCGCCGATCTCCTGTTCGTGTTCGGCACCCGCCAGGACGTAGTCTTGCGCGCAGAGACGGCTTGCCGGCTCTGGCACGACGGCCTGTTTCGGATGGCGATCGTCAGCGGCGGCGTGACGCCGGGTTCGCATTTGAGCGAATGCGCCGTCATCAAGCCGTTGATGGTGCAGGGCGGCGTTCCCGCCGACCGCATCCTCGGGGAGCATCGCGCCACCAATACCGGCGAGAACGTGATGTTCTCGCTGCCGGTCATCGACGCCGCGCTGGGACGCCAGAACATCCGCGGCGTGATCTGCCTGGGCAATACCTGGACCGGCCGCCGCTACGCCATGACGCTGCACCGGCACTGGCCCGAGGTCGAGAAGATGTTGCTCACGGTCGACAATTTCGCGATCGCGCGCGAGCGCTGGCACGAACATCCCGAACTCCGCCGCCGCGTGCTGGCCGAGTGGGACAAGATCGAGCCGTACAAGGCCAAGGGCTTTATCGCGGACTGGCCGTGAGGCCGCGCGTTACGCCATCGCCAGCGCGTTCCATGGGTCTGCGAAGGCTGGCTCTTCGTCCGAGCTTTCCGATGTACGGCGCGGCGTGGTTGACGGCGTCGGAATCCTGCGCTCGCGCCATCTGGCAAGACGCATTGCCGATTGCTGGACCGCCGTGCGCAGGCCGCGCATCGCAAGCTGGACGAGCCGCAGCGCGAGGCGCAAAAATTCCTGCAGATGCACCTTGCCGGCCGCGAGCCGGATCGCGACCAGGAATTCCAGATACATCAGCGTGTCGCCGGCGAACAGGAAGGCGAGGTCGATCGGCAAAGTCTGCACAAAAGCCAGCGCCAGCATGAAGATGAGGACGAACTCGATCACCTTGCGCAAGGTGAGGCGATCCAGGAAAGCGGCGAATTGCACGACGCAGACTTCCCACAGTGCGTCGGAGAACGCGAGCGGGATTTCATAGCTCCATTTGCGCCACCAGTTCTTCACGACAGTTCCCCTTTGCTGCGCATGATCTCCGCGCAAACGCTACGCGTTTGTCGCGAGGGAAAACCGCTACACACTTTTCCGGATCATGCGCTAGTGCCGCACCACCAGCACCGAGCATTTGGCGTAGCGCACGACATGGCCGGCATTGGAGCCGAGGAAATAGGTCCGCATCGCCGGCCGGTGCGAGGTCATCACGATCAGGTCGGCTTTGACCGCTGCGGCCTCTTCGAGGATCTCGTGATAGATGCCGCCCTGCCGCACCACGGACGAGATGCGACCCTCTTCGATGCCGAACTCGCGGGCGACGATGGCGAGCGCTTCTTCGGAACTCTGGCGCTGCTGCTCGTCGAAATCGGCCGGCACATATTCGGCCAGCATCACCGGCGTCATCGGCAGCACGTTCAAGAGGCGCACCGCGCCATGCCAGGTCTGCGACAGCGTCGCGGCGGTGGCGATTGCCGGTTTTGCCAGATCAGTGTCGGACAGATCGATCGGCACGAGAATGGACTTGAACATCTGCGCCTCCGTGTATTCATCAGCCTAACACAAGTTGCCTCACTCGCCCGAAGTCTGCTTCAGGAGTTTCGGGCTGACAAAAAGCACGAGCTTGCCGCGGCGGAATGCCACGTCGTTCCAGTCATCGGTGTGAAAGTCGAGGATCGCGAGCCCGGAGGTCGGCAGATTGTCGGCGAGCGCATGGCGGCCGGCCTTGTCGCCGCTGCCGGCGAGCATCAGCGCCAGTTCGTGCATGCCGGGATTGTGCCCGACCACCATCAGACGCTTCGGATCGGTGACGGAGGCGGTGCGGATGGTTTGCAACATTTGCGCCGGATCGGCGCCGTAAAGTTCTGGCAAGAACTCGACCTGCGGGGCCGGTGCGTGTTCCTTCATCGCCTCCCGGACCAGTTCCCAGGTCTGCTTGGCCCGGACGGCGGGCGAAACCTGAACGAAATCCGGAAAGGGCGGATGGCGGGAAAGCCAGGCGCCGATTTCGGCCGCGTCCTTGTGGCCGCGATCGTCGAGACGGCGGTCCTGGTCGCGGCCGGACGGCGCATCGGTCTCGGTCTTGGCGTGACGCAGCAGCATCAGACGGCGCATGGGCGGCAATCTCGATTCGAGCCTCGCATTAATCTACAAGCCCACGCTTAGGACAAGGTGACAACGTCGCCAAGGCTGCGTAAGAAAAGGTTTCCAAGAAAACGGCATGAGCGAGACTTCCACAGGCATGAACGAGGGACCAGATGCCGCCGCATTGCGCGAGCGCGCGCGGCTTTCCTTCGACCTCGACGTCGATATCTGCATCGTCGGCGCCGGCCTTGCCGGATTGACCGTGGCGCTCGAGGCGTCGCGGCTGGGCGCCAGCGTCGCGGTCCTCGAAGGCCGGCATGTCGGCTGGAACGCCTCCGGCAACCAGCTCGGCACGGTCATGCCCGGTTATGCGCTGCCGCTCGGCGAATTGATCGAGCGCGTCGGCTTCGAGGATGCGAGCGAACTCTGGGCGCTCTCGAAAGAGGGTGCCGAATATGTCCGCAGCCTCGCCACCGAGCAATCGATGCCCGGCATCGCCATGAGCGAGGGCGCGCTCGAAGTCTCCAATGTCGATGTCGGCGACCAGCTGATCAGCCGGCTGCAGATGCTGAACGAGGATTTCGGGACGGAGGTGGAGGGCTGGCAGGTCGATCGCGTGCGCAGCGAATTGAAGACCGACCGCTATTTCCACGGCGTCTATTACCCAAAAGCGTTCCAGATCGATGGTCGCAAATATGTTCATGGCCTCGCCTCGCTGGCGCGGCGGGCCGGCGCGCGGATCTTCGAGGACACGCCGGTCGTCTCGATCGATCCCTCCGGCATCCGCAAGCGCATTGTCACGCCGTCGGCGCGGCTGCGCGCCTCGCATATCGTGCTGGCCGGCAATATTCATCTCGGCGCGCCGCTGCGGCGGCTGTCGGACACGCTGCTGCCGGTCTGGCGTTACGCCGGCGTCACGGCGCCGCTCGGTGATCACCTCAGTGAAGTCATCGCGTTCAGGGGATCGGTGACCGACACCGACAACATCGATCATTTCCGCATTGTCGAGGGCGACCGGCTGATGTGGGCGAGCCCGGAAACCACCTGGTCGGCCAACCCCAATCGCTTTGCCGGCGCCATCGCTCGCCGTATCAGCACCGTCTTTCCAAAGCTCGGCCAGGTCGAAATATCAGAGACCTTTGGCGGGGCGATCGGGCAGACCGTGCACGGCATGCCGCAGATCGGCCAGTTGCGCAAAGGCCTATGGGTGGCGAGCGGCTTTGGCCGCCAGGGCCTCAACACTTCGGCGATGGCCGGCCAGCTGATCGCGCGCAGCATCCTGTGGGGCGACGAGCGCTGGCGGCTGTTCTCGCCGTTCGAGCTGGTGTGGGCGGGCGGCCCGACCGGCCGGGTCGCCGGATATTTTGTCGGACTGTGGAGCCGGGGCGCTTCGGCTGCGGCCGGCGCGCTCGCCCGGCATCGGGAACGGGTGCGGATCCAGGAGCGCGTCCGCGAAGCCCGGCTTGCCGAGGCCAACCGCCAGGCCGGCAGCCGTCCGGCCGTTCGCCGGCCGCCGCCTGGACGACCGCCGGCGGATCGCCCGCGGCCGGTCAGGCCCGAGCCGCTGCCGGCGCCGCGCCCGCAGCCGGAGGCGCCCGTCCCGGCCGATCAAGGCGAAGGTGAGGGGGCCTAGAGCGCGGCGAATCCCGCTCTAAATTCTTGTTTGCGCATGATCTTTTCGGAAAACCGGTGCCCACTTTTCCGGATCATGCGCGAACACTTATACCGCTCGCATAAAGTTGAGAATAATCTTCGCAAAGCGGTGTAACTTCTTCCAAGGACCCCCGTATTTCAGGGCGAACAGTCACGGAGACCATGATGATTGACCGCCGTATTCTGCTTGCCTCTGTCGCCAGCCTGCTCGGCCTTGCGGCCTTCCGTTGGCTGAAGATTTCGCCTGCCAAGGCCGGCGAGAAGTTCGAGATCGAAAAGACCGACGCCGAATGGCGCGCGCAGCTGACGCCGCAGCAATATGAGATCCTGCGCAAGGAGGGCACCGAGCGGCCCGGCTCGAGCCCGCTCTTGAAGGAGCACCGCAAGGGCATCTTCGCCTGCGCCGGCTGCGACCTGCCGCTGTTCTCGTCCGAGACCAAGTTCGAGAGCGGCACCGGCTGGCCGAGCTTCTACCAGCCGCTCGAAAACGCCGTCGGCACCACGCAGGACCGCACCTTCGGCATGCTGCGCACCGAAGTGCACTGCCGCCGCTGCGGCGGCCATCTCGGCCACGTCTTCGACGACGGCCCGAAGCCGACCGGCTTGCGCTATTGCATGGACGGCTACGCGCTGGTGTTCCACCCGGCAGGGCCGACCGCCAGCTAGCGATCCACTTGCAAGGGTGGAACGATTGACCAAGAATCCTGGACGCAGCCATTCTTTTGTCAACGAATGGCAGATCGCCAGCATCAACCACGCAGTCGCTTCGCTTGATCGCGGTGAGGGGATTTCGCATGAGTTGGTCAAGGATTGGGTCGCTTCCTGGAGCGGCGCGAACGAGAGGCCAGTGTCCAAGGCGTCGTGAACCCAATCTGGTCGCCTGAGCTCCGACTGGCAGTTCGACCCATATTGCCGTGCCAGCCCGGCAATTGTTGCCCGCCCGGCAATTGTGCCCCGGTCATTTGGCCGGGGCATTTTCATTCAAGTATCTGATTTTAAAAGATTTTCCATGTTGGCATAACGCTTGCGAGAGTCTCCACGGAATAGTTGCGGCCTCTGGCGATGGCTGGCCGGATCAACGTGGAGACAATGTTATGGGTATCTTCGACGCACTGAACACCTCGGTCGGCGGCTTGCGCGCGCAATCCTTCGCGCTGCAGAACATTTCCGGCAACATCGCGAACGCCTCGACCACGGGTTACAAGGGCATCGGCACCTCCTTCGTGGACCTGGTCCCGGACTCCACGACCCCCAATCGCCAGGTCGCCGGCGGCGTCGATGCCTTCTCGCAGGCCACCATCTCTACCCAGGGCACGGTGTCGGCGACGACGGTTTCCACCAACATGGCCATCAACGGCGAAGGCTTCTTCTCCGTGCAGAAGCCGACCTCGATCACCGACAACGTGCCGGTGTTCGACGGCGTCACCGACTATACCCGCCGCGGCGATTTCCAGGTCAACGCCAACGGCAACCTGGTCAACGGCGCCGGCTACTATCTGATGGGCGTCACCGTCGATCCCAAGACCGGCAACCCTACCGGCAACGTGCCGCAGGTGCTGCAGTTCCAGAACAACTTCATTCCGGCGCAGGCGACCAGCGCGATCAACTATGCCGCCAACCTGCCGACCCAGCCGAAGACGCCTGGCAGCTCGTCGGCGTCCTCCGGCACGATCACCGCACTTGGCGGCCTCAACCCGGCTGACTTCGCCGCCAACCCGAGGCCGATCGGCACCCCGGCCGCGCCATTTACCGACAGTTCGGTCACCGGCACGGCGGCCTTGAACCAGGCGGCGACCCCGGCGGCCATCAGCGCCACGACCGCGCTGTCGGGAACTTCGCCGAGCAACTCGCTGACCTCGAGCTTTATCGTCAACGATACGATCGTGGTCAACACCACGACGATCACCTTTGTGGCCAGTGGTGCCACCGGCAACGATCTCAACGTCACCGACAATGTCGGGCAGCTGCTCGCCAAGATCGACGCGATCACGGGCACGAGCAACCCCTCGACCATCAACCCGACGACCGGTGCGATCACGCTGCACACCGGCACCGCGTCGAATCTCTCCGTCTCCAGCACCTCGCCGGCCTTCGCCGCGCTTGGTCTTGCGAACCCGACGACGGCGGCGCGCGGCGGCGGCGGCACGGCCGGTACCGGCTTTGTCCAGGCCAACGACCTGCAGGCCTTTACCAACAAATCCATTTCGGGCGGCGCGGTGACGGCCTACAACGCGGCGGGTACGCCGGTGAACCTGCAATTGCGCTGGGCCAAGACCGACAGCGCCGCGCTCGGCGCCGGCCATCAGGATACCTGGAACCTGTTCTACCAGACCTCCACCACCGCGACCGGAACCGGTGTGGCCTGGGTCAACATCGGCACGAACTTCACCTTTAACGCCAACGGCGCGCTGTCGTCGCCAAGCGGCACGGCGATCAGCGTCCCCGGCGTCAGCGTAGACGGGCAAGCGCTGGGCAATCTGACCGTCAACATCACCACCGGCTCGCTGACGCAGTTCGCGAGCTCGAGCGGCTCTGCGACCATCAACACCATCACCCAGAACGGCTTTGCCGCCGGCCAGCTGCAGTCGGTCGCCATCAACAACAGCGGCGTCGTGGTCGGCACCTTCTCCAACGGCCAGAACATCGATCTCGCCGCGGTGACGCTCTCGCATTTCAACGGTACCAACTATCTCAAGGCGCTCGATGGCGGCGCCTATCAGGTGACCGACCAGTCGGGACCGGCGATCATCGGCGCCTCCGGCTCCATCTCCGGCTCCTCGCTGGAGGGATCGAACACCGACATCGCCGACGAGTTCACCAAGCTGATCGTCACGCAGCAGGCCTATTCGGCGAACACCAAGGTGATCACCACGGCCAACAACATGGTTCAGGACCTTCTGAACGTGCTGCGCTGATATCAGGCGCGCACGCAGTCAGGTCCAATAAAGGCAGGCAAATAACATGGGTTTGAGTTCAGCCCTTGCCAGTGCGATGTCGGGACTGCGCGCCAACCAGGCTGCGCTGTCGATCATCTCGTCGAACATCTCCAATGCGCAGACGCCCGGCTACGTCAACCAGAATCCGAACCAGATCGAGGTCTCGAGCGGCACCATCGGCTCGTCGGTCACGGTCACCGGCGTCAACCGCCAGCTCGACCTGTTCGTGCAGAACCAGTTGCGCACGGAGACCTCGGGCGGCGCCTACGCCAACCAGATCGCCAACTTCCTGAGCCAGCTGCAGAGCGTCTTCGGCACGCCCGGCGGCGACGGCACGCTGGAAAACGCGCTCAACAACTTCACCACCGCGCTGCAGTCGCTGTCGAACAGCCCCGGCAATTCCTCGGCGCAAAGCGTGGCGCTGTCAGCGGCGCAGACGCTCGCGGGCCAGCTCAACTCGACCACGGCCGGCATCCAGGCGCTGCGCTCCAATGTCGAGCAGGATATCGGCAATTCGGCCAACCAGGCCAACACCGATATGAGCCAGATCGCGGCGATCAACACCCAGCTGCAGGGTCTGAGCCCGACCGATCCGCTTGCCGCGACGCTGATGGATCAGCGCGACAACGCCATCAACGACCTGTCGAAGCTGGTCGACATTCGCGTCGTCACCGATCCCTCCAACCAGAGCAACATCTTCACCAATTCCGGCATCCAGCTGGTTGGCGGGGGCCTCTCTTCGAGCTTCACCTACACCTCGCCCGGCTCGCTCACAGCCACATCCCTTTATAATGCCAATCCCGCCAAGAACGGCGTCGGCACGCTGAACGTCAAGCTGCCGAACGGCGCCGCCATCGACGTCGTCGCCAACAACGTGGTGAGCTCGGGCCAGATCGCGGCCGACCTGAAGCTGCGCGACCAGACGCTGGTGCAGGCGCAGACGCAGGTCGATCAGATGGCGGCGACGCTCGCGTCCTCGCTCTCCGACGTAACCACCGCGGGCACGGCCGTCACCGGCCCCCCGGCCGGCATTTCCGTCAACACCTCGAATGTGCTGCCGGGCAACACCATCAACCTGACCTATACCGACAGCGCGACCAACACCCAGCACCAAATCTCGATCGTCAACGTCACCGATCCGCAGGCGCTGCCGCTGCAGAACGGCGCCAACGCCAATCCGCTGCTGGTCGGCGTCAATTTCTCGCTCGGCATGGTCTCGGTGGTGTCCCAGCTCAATAGCGCATTGGGACCGAGCGGCCTGCAATTCACCAATTCCGGCTCGACCCTGAACCTGCTCGGCACGGCGGCGGCGACGGTGAACGCCGCGTCGACCACGACCACGAGCACTGCGGTCGCAAGCGGCATCCCGCAGCTTGCCTTGTTCACCGACGGCAATGCGCCCTACACCGGGCAATACACCAGGAACGGTCCGGAGCTGACGGGGCTCGCGGGACGCATCAGCATCAACCCGGCCATCATCAACAACCCCTCGGCGCTCAGCATCTACACGACCTCGCCGCAGACGCCGACCGGCGACAACACCCGCTCGGACTTCATGTTCTCCCAGCTCACGAGCGCGCGCTTCACCTTTTCGCCCTCGACCGGGCTCGGCTCGGCGGCGCAGCCCTTCGTCGGCTCGATCTCGGACTATCTGCAGCAGTTCATCAGCCAGCAGGGCAATGCCTCGACGCTCGCAACGCAATTGCAGCAGGGGCAGAGCGTGGTCGTCAACACGCTGCAGCAGAAATTCAACTCGACTGCCGGTGTCAACATCGACACCGAGATGGCGAATTTGATCCAGGTGCAAAATACCTATGCGGCCAATGCCCACATCATGGCTGTGGTTCAAAGCATGATGCAAAGCTTGCTGCAGGCTCAAGTGTAGGACGCGTAAGATGTCGGTCAGCAGTATCAATTACGGCTCTTCCCTGCTCGGTCTGTCCGTGCAGAACATCAACAAGCAGTTGTCGGACCTGTCGACGCAGCTCTCGAGCGGAGTCAAGTCGAGCAATTACGCCGGTATGGGGGTCAACGAGGGCTTTGCGATCGCGGCGCGCGCGCAATTGTCGAACATCGCAGCCTTCACCACCACGATGACCAACGTCAACACGGTGATATCAGCGGCCAATACCGGGTTGCAGTCGCTGTCGACCATCACCGGCGATGCGCAAAGCAGCGCCTCGTCCTCGCCGCAGAACCTGACCTCGACCGGCCAGACCATCGGCCAGCAGAACGCGGTGTCCCAGCTCTCCGCGATTGTCGGCATCCTCAACACCCAGATCGGCAACCGCTACATCTACTCAGGCACAGCCATCAACACGCCGGCGCTGGCTTCCGCCGACGATATTCTAAACGGCACGACGACCCAGGCCGGACTGAAGCAGGTGATCGCGGAACGGCTGCAGGCCGATCGGGGTACCGGTACCGGCCGCCTCAACATCACCCCGCCGGTGGCGGCGCCGGCGATACCGCCGGCATCGTCGACATTGACGACGGTTGCCGAAGACTCGGCGGTCTCGCCCTTCGGTTTGAAGCTGAACTCGGTCTCTTCCTCGCTGACGAATGCCACCGTCACCGGTCCTTCCGGCTCGCCGGCGGCGTTCTCGGTCGACTTCGCCGGCGGCAATCCCAATCCCGGCGACACGATCAGTGTCACCTTCACTGAGCCGGACGGCACCACCAATTCCATCAAATTGACGGCGAGCAGTGCGAGCCCGCTGCCCACAGGCAGTTTCGCGATCGGCACGACGCCGGACGTGACTGCGGCCAATTTCAGCAGCGCGCTGACCTCGGCGATCTCAACGCTTGCCAATACCTCGCTGGTCGCGGCCTCCGCGGTCGAGGCCGGCGACAATTTCTTCAACACCGACGGCACCGCAACCGGCATCGCGAAGAACAACCAGGCGACGCCCGCAGCCCCGATCACGGGTGCCACCGCGCTGTCGGGCACCACAGGCACGGACTCGCTCACATCGAGCTTCGCGCCAGGGGACACCATCACCGTCAACGGCACGGCGCTCACCTTCGTCGCCTCCGGCGCGACCGGCAACCAGCTCAACATCACCGACAGCGTGCAGACGCTGCTCTCCAGGATCGACCAGATCACCGGCACGTCGACGCCGTCGACCGTCCATGGCGGCGTGATCACGCTGCACACCGACAACGCCTCGACGCTCTCGATCTCGAGCACGAATGCCACCGCTTTCGCCGCACTCGGCTTTTCCGGCACGGTGACCGCGGCCACGCCGCCGCTGCGCGTCTCCGGCTTGCCGCTATCTTCCGCAACCACGCTCGTCAACGGCTCGGCCAACACGGTGAAATGGTACACCGGCAATTCCGGGCCCGGCTCGGCGCGCTCGACGGCGACGGTGCGGGTCGATTCCTCGCAGACCGTGCAGTACGGCGCGCAGGCCAATGAGCAGGCGATCCGCTCGGCGATCCAGGCGATCGCGACCTATGCGGCGGTGACGGTGTCGCCGACGGCCACGACCTCGCCGGCGACCGCGAACGCGCTGAGCCAGCGCATCGCGGCCAATCTGACGCCGCAGCTGGGCCAGCAGACCATCCAGGACATCCAGACCGATTTTGCCACCGCGCAGACCACGATGAAGGATGCGACGGCACGGCAAACCCAGAACCACACCGCGCTGCAGAACCTGATCGACCAGACCGAGGGCATCGTCGAGAACCAGGTCGCGAGCGAAATCCTCGCCCTGCAGAACAGCCTGCAGGCCTCCTATCAGACCACGGCCATGCTCTCGCAGCTCAGCCTGACCAAGTTCCTGCCTTAACGGATTGGGCGTAACGCGCGACGATTTCAGGATAAATCATCATCGCGCTTCAGCTTTTTTGTTTGCGCATGATCTCCGCGCAAACGCTACGCGTTTGTCGCGAGGGAAAACCGCTACACACTTTTCCGGATCATGCGCTGGCAGGGCAGGACGTTAGGTTTTCGTTAACCACGTCTATTTACTAATTGGTGAGAAGTGCAGGTACCGCCTGCTGCTTCGGAGCCAATCAATGACCGAACGTTTCAACCTCACGATCGCCACGCCCTGCTTTGGCGGGCAGGTCTCGACCGTCTATGCCAGCTCGCTTTTTGCCCTGCAGCTCGCGGTGCAAAAGATGTCCAATGTCAATCTCAAGGTCCATCTGCGCGACGGCGATGCGCTGATCACCCGGGCACGCGCCAATCTGGTGACGCTGTTCCTCGACGATCCCTCCGCCACGCATCTTCTCTTTGTCGATGCCGACATCGGTTTCACGACCCAGCAGGTGTTCCGCCTGATCGAATCCGGCGCCGACGTCGTCGCCGGCTGCTATCCGATCAAGCAGGTCAACTGGGACAAGGCGAAACAGGTGGTGGCCTCGGGCCATCCGAACCCGGCCTCCGCCTCGCTCGATTACGTGCTCGAGCTCGACAATCCCGATCAGGTGAGGGTCGTCAACGGCTTCACCCGGGTGCGCTATGCCGGCACCGGCTTCCTGATGATCCGCCGCCACGTGCTGGAGAGGATGTGCGCCCATCCGGACTACGCGCCGCTGCAGTTCCTGCGCGAGCATTCGCTCGATGCGCTCGCCGGCAGCCCGAACCGCTTCGCGCTGTTCGAATGCCTGATCGATCCGGCCACCGGTACCTATCTCAGCGAGGACTTTGCCTTCTGCAAGCGCTGGACCGATATCGGCGGCGAGATCTGGGCCGATCTCGAAAGCCGGCTCGACCATGTCGGACCATCGGTCTTCCGCGGCGATATCGCTTCGCAATTTGCCGCGGTGCCGAGCGCGGCGGATGCGGCCTGAAGAGTTCGCGGCAATGACGTTCGCTGGTCCCCGCCTGCAGATTCTGGACCAACCGGGTTTCCCCCCGTTCAATGGGGGCTTGCGGGATCTCTTCGCAACCCTCGATGATTTGCTCGCCGGCGGGGGCGATCCCAGGCTGATGCTCGATCCCATCAGCCGCGTCAACGACTACGGCTGCGGCTTGATGCCTTCGCCGCAAACGTGGTGCTTTGCATCGAGCACGGCGTCTGCGATCTCCGAGCGCGGCTACGAGCGGGCCGGGCTCGCGCGCGAGGAACTGATGCGGCTCGCCATCGCCGTCGGCCTCGAAGAAGCACTCGAGACCCGCATCGAGGAGATGCGCGAGGAGCTGAAGGCGCATCTTGGGTTGGGCGGGGATGTCGACGTCGTGTTTTCGCCGTCCGGCACCAACTCCCAGCTCCATGCGCTGTTTCTCGGCCGTCGCTTGCTCGGCGAGGGGCTTACGACCGTCATTGTCGGCTCGGACCAGACCGGCAGCGGGACGGCCTACACCGCGCGCGGACGCCATTTCGGCCGCTTCACGGCAAGCGGGGTGACCGTGCGCAAGGATACGCCGGTCGCGGGCCTTGCGGCCGACTGCATCGCGCTGCCGCTTGCGGACGCGACCGGCGTGAGGCCACGCGCCGATATCGATCTCGCAGTGCTTCGATCCATCGAAACCGCGGTCGCGCGCGGCGCGCCCGTCCTGCTGCAGGTCATGGACGCCTCGAAACTCGGCTGGCGCGCGCCGAGCGGCGCCTGTCTCGACGAGATCGCCCGGCGCTGGCCGGACCAGGTGCAGGTGGTCGTCGACGCCTGCCAGATGCGGCTCGGCCGCGGCCGGCTGCGCGCCTGTCTCGACCGCGGCTATATGGTGCTGGTCACCGGCTCGAAGTTTTTCGGCGGACCCGCCTTCAGCGGCGCGATGCTCGTGCCGTCACGGCTGGCGCGATTGGTCGAGGCAGGCGAGGGGAACGCGGCGGGTATTGCCGACTATGCCAATCGCAGCGACTGGCCGAAGGGCTGGAGGCTGCGGTCCCGATTCGAAAGCCGGGCCAATCTCGGCCAGTGGCTGCGCTGGGAAGCGGCGCTCGAGGAGATCGGCGCCTATTACCAGGTGCCGGACGCGTGGCGTATGAGGGCGTTGCGGGAGTTTCGCACCTGTATCGAGAACCTGATCGCCCTGTCGCCGTCGCTGCGCTTGATCGGCTCGGACCCAGATGCGGCCGACATCGGTGACGAGGAGTTTCGCGAAGCCACGATCTTCCCGTTCACGGTGCAAGGAAACTACCGCACGCTTTCGTCGCACGAATGCCGCGCTCTCTACGGCGCGCTGGCCCAGGACTTGAGCGACGTGATCGGCCGCAGCGCTTCCGACCGCGGTCTCGCCGCGCGCCGCTGTCTGGTCGGTCAGCCGGTGCGGATCGAGCGGAGCCACGGCGCGCCTGCGGCCGCGCTTCGCCTCTGCGCCGGCGCGCGCCTCGTCACCGAGACCTGGGCGCCGGACGCCGGTGTCGCAGAACGAAACCTGCAGGCTGAACTCGATCGCACGGCCGAAGTCGTCGCCAAGATCGAACTTACGCTGGCGCACACGGCTGACAAGGGATTTGCGGAGCTGTCACATGGAATCTAGGGCGCTCGAACTGTCGGAAGCGGCGTGCGCGAAATGCGCGGATCGGATCGGCATGGCCAAGCTGGCCAAGATGGCCTTTGACGGGCGCGATCTTCGCCCCCAATGGACCGAGCTGATCGCAAAGCTCCTGAACGGCACGGCGAACGCGGGCGAGGGGATCGATCTCTCGCTGATCACGCAACTGCTGGGCGACAAGCAGGCAGGCCTTGTCATCCAGGAAGAGGTGCTGCGCTCGCATCGGCTGTTCCGCTCGCCTTGTGCGACGAAAAATCCGCGGCTGCGCGTGCTGGCGCTGGCGGCGGCGACCGACATGGGCAGCAACACGCCGATCGAATTCCTGCTGGAGGAATCCGGTATCGAACTGATGATCCTGTATGTGATCGGCGATGCCGAACTGCCGTCGCCGCTGCCCGAGCATGACGTTGCGATCGTGATCGCCTCCAACTCCGAGGATTGCCGCGCCGCGCTCTCCAAGATCGACGCCGCCGCGCCGAACTGGCCGCGGCCGCTGCTCAATCCGCCGAACCTGGTCGGCAGCCTCGACCGCGACAAGCTGCACCGCCTGCTTGAGGGCATCGACGGCCTCGAAATCCCGGCGACGCTCGTGGTCACGCGCGAGCGCCTGCTCGAAATCGTGCAAGGGCCCGGTGAGCTCGCCGACATCGCCGCCGGTCTTGCTTTCCCCGTCGTCATCCGCCCGCGCGGCTCGCATGCCGGCTCGGGGTTGGCGAAGATCGACGATGGGCAGGCTTTGGCAAGCTATCTCGAAGGCCGCGACGAAGATCTCTTCTTCATCTCGCGCTTTGTCGACTATTCGAGCGAGGATGAACTGTTCCGCAAATACCGCATCGTCTTCATCGATGGCGCGCCCTATGCCTGCCACATGGCGATCGCCGATCGCTGGGACATCTGGTATCTCAACGCCGGCATGTCGGAGAGCGCGGAGAAGCGCCGCGAGGAGGAAACGTGGATGTGCACCTTCGACATCGGTTTCGGCCGCCGGCATCAGGCTGCGCTCGCGGCGATGGCTGATCGCATCGGGCTCGAATATTTCACCATCGACTGCGCGGAAACCTGGGACGGCTCGCTGTTGATCTTCGAGGCGGACAACACCGCCGTCGTGCACAACATGGATCACGCGCAGGTTTTTCCTTACAAGCCGCCGCAGATGCGCAAGATCTTTGACGCCTTCGCCGCCATGCTGGTGCGGCATGCCGGAGAGAGGCGGGAGCAGGCGGCGTGACCATGCCGCGCCGCCACGCGCTGCCGTTGGGTGAGGCGAGCGAGACGCTCGATCCGAAAGACTGGAACGAACTGCGCGCTCAGGGTCATCGCATGCTCGATGACATGATCGACTACATCGCGACCATTCGCGAGCGGCCGGTCTGGCAGCCAATTCCCGATGCGGTGCGGGCGCAGTTTCGTGAACAGCTTCCGCAACAGCCGTCGGATCTCGCCGACGTCTATCGCGCGTTCACCGATTTCGTCGTGCCGTATGCGACCGGCAATGTGCATCCCGGTTTCATGGGCTGGGTGCATGGCGGCGGCTCGCCCGTCGGCATGCTCGCGGAAATGCTGGCGGCCGGGCTCAACGCCAATCTCGGCGGCCGAGATCACATGCCGATCGAGGTCGAGCGGCAGATCGTCGAATGGACGCGGCAGATGTTCGGCTTCCCGGCAGGCGCGAGCGGCATTTTCGTCACCGGCACGTCGATGGCCAATCTGATGGCGGTGCTGGTGGCGCGCACTGCCGCGCTCGGAAAAGAATCACGGCAGCGCGGCGTCGGCGAGGCGGGCGCCGCGCTCACGGCGTACACGTCGAAGGCGGCGCATGGCTGCATCACCAGGGCGATGGATATTTCGGGGCTTGGCAGCGCTGCGCTGCGCTGCATCGCCATTGACGACGCGCATCGCATGGATGTCGCGGGATTGCGCGCCCAGATCGCGCGCGACCGCGTCATTGGGCTGGATCCGTTCCTGGTCGTGGCGTCAGCCGGCACGGTCGACATCGGAGCGATCGATGATCTCCGGGCGATCGGCGAATTGTGCCGTGAAGAGGAACTCTGGTTTCATGTCGACGGCGCCTTTGGCGCGCTTGCGATCCTTTCGCCCGAGCTCGCGCCGCATCTTGCCGGCATCGAGCGGGCGGATTCGATCGCGCTTGATTTCCACAAATGGGGACAGGTGCCCTACGATGCGGGCTTCCTCATGGTGCGTGACGGAGAAAAGCATCGCGATGGCTTCGCCGCACCGGCAGCCTATCTGCGCCGCGAGACGCGCGGGCTTGCCGCCGGCTCATCCTGGCCATGCGATCTCGGTCCGGATCTGTCGCGTGGTTTCCGGGCGCTGAAGACCTGGTTCACGCTGAAGACCTACGGCACCGAAAAGCTCGGTGCGGTCATCGCGCGCTGCTGCGCGCTCGCCCGGTATCTCGAGGCGCGGGTTCTGGCCGAACCGCGGCTCGAGCTGCTTGCGCCCGTCCATCTCAATATCGTCTGCTTCCGCTATCGCGCCGGCGATGCCGACACGATCAACGGCGAGATCGTCATCAGTCTGCAGGAGTCCGGCATTGCGGCGCCGTCGACGACAATCCTGGACGGCCGGCTTGCGATCCGCGCGGCCATTGTCAATCACCGCACCGATGTCGGCGATATCGACCGGCTGGTGGCTGCGGTGCTGGAGTTCGGGGCACGGCGGACGCAGGCTTCGCCCGATCAGGTCAAGGCCATCGAGCCATCGTCGCTTGCGATGTGAGCGAGCGGCGGCCGGGTCGATCCGTTCGTTTGTCAGGCGGATCGGCGCTCGGCTTCGACCTTGCGGTTCGCCTCGATCGCCGCGTGCTGGTCGAGCAGCTTCTTTTCGTAGGCGATCAGCTTCTTGGCTTCCTTCAGCGCCTGGTAGAGGTCGCCGCTCAGGATATAGTTGTTGATGCCCTCGATGATCGGCCAGGCGCTCGGCACGGTGACGACGATATCGCGCAGCAGGTTGAAATAGGTGCCGTGGCTGTTCTGCGGGTCCGGCGAGATGTACATCAGCTGCACCGCCAGATAGACGAGCTTGGCGGGCGTGTTCGCCGTCTCCGGCGTCAGGATATCCTTCTCGCGCAGGATCGGAATATTGTCGCCGTCGATCAAGAGGCGGGCGCGCTGATCGGTATTGGTGACGACGCAGGAACCGATGATGATCCGTTCGTGCGGCTTGAGCTCGACTTTCAGGGCCATATTGTTCTCCGTTGCCGCTTCTCACGCCGGCGATCCACTACAGCGAATTCGAAAGCGCTGGCGGCCGGCGCAACCCAAAGCCTGTGCCTTTTTTGCCAACTCGACGCGATCCTTTCCGATCAAGGTTAACGCCTGGTAAACGCACCGCTGCGCGCGCAAAACTGTAATCGGATCAATGGTCTTTCCCGGCGGCTCGTGGCGCCTGGTCGCGTCCGCCGCGCGGTTTGCTTAATTCCGAAATCAGGGAGGGCCTCCCACTTCATGTTTTCTTAGCCACTTCAGACGACCGTCGCGGGGTCACCTGACCAAGAAGGTCGGGAAGTACTCTGTGTTTCACACCAGAAAGGTATGAAAATGACTGGTATCGTTCTTTCGGCGTCAGTCCGCCAAAACCTGCTCTCGCTGCAGTCGACGGCTTCGCTGCTCGCCACCACCCAGAATGACCTCGCCACCGGCAACAAGGTCAACTCTGCTCTCGACAACCCCACCAACTTCTTCACCGCCCAGTCGCTGAACAACCGCGCCAGCGACATCGGCAACCTGCTCAACTCGATCGGCAACGGCGTGCAGGTGCTGCAGGCCGCCAACACCGGCATCACCTCGCTGCAGAGCCTGGTCGCCAGCGCCCAGTCGATCGCCAACCAGGTGCTGCAGACCCCGACCGGCTACTCCACGAAGTCGAACGTGACCTCGGCTGCGCTCACCGGCGCGACTGCCACGAACCTGCTCGGCGGCGTCTCCAGCACGACCGGCAGCGCCGTCAACAACGACAACGGCACCCCCGCGGCGATCACCACCACGACCAAGCTGTCGGGCACCGCCAGCTCCACGTCCAACGACCTCTCCACCGCCTTCACCACCACCGATACCCTGGTCGTGAACGGCACCACTTTCTCCTTCGTGGCCGGCACCACCTCGACCGGCACCAGCATCGGCATCGGCGACAACGTCGGTGACCTGCTCGCCGCGATCAACGCGGTCACGGGCGGCAGTTCGTCCATCACTGCCGGCGCGATCACGCTGACCGGCGGCGCCAACGGCATCACGCTGTCCGGCAACGCGCTCGCCAAGCTCGGCCTCACGGCGCAAGGTGACAGCCTTGTCAACCAGACGCTGACCGTCACCTCCACCGGCGGCGGCACGGCGACCAACCTGACCTTCGGCTTCGGCGCCAATCAGGTCTCGACGTTAAATGAGCTCAACACGGCATTGGCGGGCAACAACCTCCAGGCCACGATCAACTCCTCGACCGGCAAGATCAATATCGTCACCACGAACGACGCAGCCTCGTCCACGATCGGCACGATCGGCGGCACGTCTGCGGCCGCCAGCCAGGCCTTCAACGGTCTGACCGCGGCGGGACCGGTCGTCGATCCCAACTCGCAGGCCTCGCGCTCGGCGCTGGTGGCGCAGTACAACAACGTGCTGACGCAGATCAACACCACCGCGCAGGACGCGTCCTTCAACGGCGTCAACCTGTTGAACGGCGACACGCTGAAGCTGGTGTTCAACGAAACCGGCAAGTCGACCCTGAGCATCACCGGCGTCACCTTCAGTCAGACCGGCCTCGGCTTGACAACGCTCGCTGCCGGGACCGACTTCCTGGACAACAACTCGGCGAACAAGGCGCTCACCGCGCTGTCGACCGCTTCCTCTACGCTCCGTGCCGAAGCCTCGACACTGGGTTCGAACCTCTCGATCGTGCAGATCCGTCAGGACTTCAACAAGAACCTGATCAACGTGCTGCAGACCGGTTCGTCGAATCTGACGCTGGCCGACACCAACGAGGAAGCGGCCAACAGCCAGGCGCTGTCGACCCGCCAGTCGATCGCGGTCTCGGCGCTCGCTCTCGCCAACCAGTCCCAGGCGAGCGTGCTGCAGCTGCTCCGCTAAGCATCGAAATACCGCAAAAAACACCGAAAACGGCGGGGGAAACCCCGCCGTTTTTCTATGTGCGATCGGTACACTTATTATTGGCGCAACCTCAGAGGGCGGTAACGAAGCGTTAACCAATTAATTTAAAGCGCCATTAACCATAATTTAAGCGTGTCTCCCTAGAAATAGGCGTACCTAAGACTAGGAAGGTTGAGACAATGTCTGGTATTACGCTTACGGCATCGGTTCGCCAGAATCTGCTCGCGCTGCAGTCGACGGCCGCGCTGCTCGCGAAGACCCAGAATAACCTGGCCACGGGCAACAAGGTCAACACCGCACTCGATAACCCGACCGAGTTCTTCACGGCGCAGTCACTGAACAACCGCGCCGGCGACATCGCAAACCTGCTCGACGGCATCGGCAACGGCGTCCAGATCCTGCAGGCGGCCAACACCGGCCTCACCTCGCTGTCGGCTCTGGTGTCCAACGCGCAGTCGATCGCCAACCAGGTGTTGCAGAGCCCGACCGGGTACTCGACCAAGTCCAACGTGACATCGGCCGCTCTCACCAATGCGACCTCGACCAACCTCCTCGGCGCGGCACTGGCCCCGGTTACCGGCAGCACCGTCAACAACGACAACGGTACCCCCGCGGCGATCACCACCACGACCAAGCTGTCGGGCACCGCCAGCTCCACGTCCAACGACCTCTCCACCGCCTTCACCACCACCGATACCCTGGTCGTGAACGGCACCACCTTCACCTTCGTGGCCGGCACCACCTCGACCGGCACCAGCATCGGCATCGGCGACAACGTCGGTGACCTGCTCGCCGCGATCGACGCGGTGGCAGGCACGTCCTCGACCATCACCAACGGGCAGATCAGCTTCAACCCCACCCCAACCGGCTTGACGCTCTCCGGCTCGGCTCTGGCCAAGCTCGGCCTCAGCCCAATCGGCGACAGCCTGATCAATCAGACGCTGACGGTTACCCCCACCGGCGGCGGTGCGGCGACCAACATCACATTCGGTTTCGGCGCGGGGAAGATATCGAATCTGAACCAGCTGAACTCGGCGCTGGCGCCCAACAACCTGCAGGCCAGCATCGACACGCTCGGCCATATCACCCTCGTCACGTCGAACGACGCGGCCTCGTCCACAATCGGCACGATCGGCGGCACGGCCGCGGCAGGCGGTCAGGCCTTCAACAATCTGGTGGGGGCGGCGCCGATTGTCGATCCCAACTCGCAGGCAACGCGCGCCAACCTGGTCTCGCAGTACAACAACGTGCTGGCGCAGATCAACACCACCGCGCAGGACGCGTCCTTCAACGGCGTCAATCTCCTGAACGGCGACACGCTGAAGCTGGTGTTCAACGAAACCGGCCGGTCGACGCTCAGCATCACCGGCGTCACCTTCAACGATGTCGGCCTCGGCCTTGCAGCCCTGACCACGGGCGTCGACTTCCTGGACAGCAATGCCGCGAACAAGATACTCACGGCGCTCGATGCGGCGTCGACGACACTGCGGGCGGAATCCTCCGCGCTGGGTTCGAACCTCTCGATCGTGCAGATCCGCCAGGACTTCAACAAGAACCTGATCAACGTGCTGCAGACCGGCGCCTCCAACCTGACGCTGGCCGACACCAACGAGGAAGCGGCCAACAGCCAGGCGCTCTCGACCCGCCAGTCGATCGCGGTCTCGGCGCTGGCGCTCGCCAACCAGTCGCAGGCGAGCGTGCTGCAGCTGTTGCGTTAAATTTGAGGACAAATGAGATTCAAAACGGCGGACGGAAGTCCGCCGTTTTTTTATGCCGCATATGCGACACAGGAGCATGGTTGGTGATGATTTTTTCGGCTCCGTACATCTACGGAAATTATTGCTAACCATATTTTAAAGGCAACCACGTACAAAACGCGGGCAGTTTCGTCTCGTCGCGTCCAGCGTAATCCCGGGGTTCTGAATGTCTCATGCCGCTCAAGCCTATGCTCGCACTTCGCAAACGACGGCATCTCCCAGGGAAATCGAAGCGCAGGCCCTGCTGAAGGCGGCAAGGCAGCTCCAGGAAATCCAGAACAACTGGAAGGGCCCCGACCGCAACATGCACAACGCGCTGATGTTCAATCGCCGCCTGTGGTCGATCTTCCTCACCGCGGCCGAAGCCAGCGACAATCCGAACTCGATGGAAGTGCGCCAGAACATCGCCAATATCGGCGTGTTCGTGATGAAGCAGACCATCGAGATGCAGATGGATCCGGATCCGGCGAAGCTCAAGTCCCTGATCGAGATCAATTGCAACATCGCGGCCGGCCTGTCGGGCCGCGGCTGACATTCCCTCTGAGCTAGACTTGCAGAACGAGCAGCCGGCGCTTGCCGGCTGGCCTCAGGCGACGCGATCGGTCGGAATCACGCGCGGCGCATCGTCCTTGCTCATCTCCAGCGCATGGAAATAGGCGCGGCGGCGCAGCACCGCTTCGTCCGGATACTGGTCCACGACCTCATCGGTCTTCTGGTCGACGACCTGATAGACCATCGAGCCCGCGGCGCGATCGTAGAACGCCTCGTGCGAGATATCGAAGCTCACGATCGCGGCATCGTTGCGCGTGACAGTAGAGGCATCGGTAGCCGTGACGCTCTGGCTTGCGGGAAGTTCGGTCGCGACAGCATTGTTCGCCGCCAGGCTGACGGGCTGTATAACAGGCGATGGAGCCGGTGCGCCGACCGGCCTGATGCTGAAATCCGTACTCATGGCAGCCTCCTAAAGCCGCTCCCAGAGTCAAATCCCAACCCGTCCCAATCGCAACCATAGAAGCGAGCCTTCAACGTTCTGTTAGGGAACGCGCTTAACCGCACGTACTCGCGAACGCGCGATTTTGCCTAAAATTGTCCGCGTCTGTCCGCCGCCTATTGTTTACAGCGAGCGGCTGACCGACAGCGGCGTGGTCTGGCGCGGGCTCGGCGCCGTGCGGCGGCCGGCGGCGGTGTAGGTATTGGGCATGCTGAGGCGCTGCATCTCGGCATTGACGCCGCGCACGATGTTCTCGGAGACCGCGTGCGCGGTCGCAAGCACCGTGAGATTGACCTGCAGCATCGAGCGGAACACGTCGTGATGACGGTGCAGCGTCTTCAGAAGCTCGGGCGCGGCCTGCGACAGATATTTCTGGCTCGCCTTCATCTGGCCGACCACGGCGACATAGCGGCGCGACAGCTCGGTCTTCTGCGGCTCGAGCTTCATCGCCTCGCGCAGCTTGCCTGCGCGCACCAGCTCGGTCTCGCCCTCGATCACCGACAACAGCGCGCTCATGACGTCCATCAGGCTCTCGGCGAGCTTGCGCGCTTCCGCGGCGTTTCCCGCCGCGGGGTAGACGGTTGCTTGCCGTTGCGGCTGTGCGTTCATGGTGTCCCCCTCAGCTCGTGCGCTTGGCCTGCTGCACGATCAGCGTGCGATAGACTTCGGTGGCGATGCCGACGCCGCCGGCGCGCGCGAAGTTCTTGGAATACTGCTCGGTCAGCATCGAGCGCCACACGCCGGTGCCCTGCGTCTCGCCGAACGGGCCTTCGCCCTTCAGCCCTGCCGTCATCTCGGAAAACATCGAGTTGAGGAACATCGCCTCGAAATCGGTCGCGGTGGACTTCGCCTTGGCCTGCTGTTGCGGCGAGACTTTTTGCAGGGCGGCTGCGAACTCGAAATCCGGCCGGCCGTTGACGACGCGCACGTTGAAGTCGCTGGAGATGCGGCTGGAGGAGCCGACGGCGGTGGTCTGCATCACATCACCTCGATGTCGGCCTGGATCGCGCCGGCGGCCTTGATCGCCTGCAGGATGCCGATCAGATCGCGCGGCCCGATGCCGAGCCCGTTGAGGCCGTCGACGAGCTGCTGCAGCGAGACGCCGTCTTTCACGACCGCGAATTTCTTGCCGTCCTCGGAAACGCCGACGCTGGAGCGCGGCGTCACCACGGTCCGTCCGCGCGAGAACGAATTGGGCTGGCTCACCTGCGCGCTTTCGGAAATCGTGACCGTGAGGTTGCCTTGCGCCACCGCGACCGTATTCACGCGCACGTCGCGGCCCATCACGATGATGCCGCTGCGCTCGTCGATGACGATCTTGGCGGCGAGGTCCGGATCGACCTGCAACTGCTCGATCTCGGTCAGGAAGGCGACGACGTTGCCCTTGAACTCCGGCGGGATCGAAAGCTGCACGGTGGAGGGATCGATCGGCTCGGCGGTCTTGACCCCGAGGAAGTCGTTGATGGCCGCCGCGATGCGCTTGGCGGTGGTAAAATCGGCGTTGCGCAGCGCCAGCCGCACATTGGGCAGGCGGTTCAGCGCGAACTCGATCTCGCGCTCGATGATGGCGCCATTGGCGATGCGGCCGACCGTCGGCACGCCGCGGGTGACACTGGCGGCAGCCCCTTCGGCCTGGAAGCCGCCGATCGCGAGCGAGCCCTGGGCCACCGCATAGACATTGCCATCGGCACCAAGGAGCGGGGTGACGAGCAGGGTGCCGCCCATCAGGTTCTTGGCATCGCCGAGCGCGGACACGGTGACGTCCATCCGCGTGCCCTGGGTCGCAAACGGCGGCAAATTGCCGGTGACCATGACGGCGGCGACGTTGCCGGTGCGGATGGTGGCGCCGCGGATGTTGACGCCCATGCGTTCCAGCATCGCCTGCAGCGACTGCTTGGTGAAGGGGATGTTGTTGAGCGTGTCGCCGGTGCCGTTGAGGCCGACGACCAGGCCGTAGCCGATCAGCTGGTTCTGCCGCACCCCCTCGATATTGGCGAGGTCCTTGATCCGGGACGTCGCCTGGGCGGACACGGCCGAGAGCGCCAGCGCGGCAAACGCGACGCAGGCCACAGTCAATAATCTCAATGCCCGGATGCGGTGCATCCTCTGCTCCCCTCGAAACTCACTGTTTGTGGACGGTTCGGCCACTCCCATAGCCTTCGCGTCCGCCGTCAACTATGCGAGCGCCGTGCCACGCCGCGTCGTGCGCGTATTTTGTTGATTTCATTGAATAAAATTTGTCGGCGCGGGTGAGGGGAGCGCTCACCAGGGCAGGCGAAACTGCCGCCCCTCGGCAGTTTTTGCCGGGCTGTTTACGGAGCATTAACCATAAAAAGGCGATGGTTTCGGGAACGCTTCGCAGGATCACACCATGCGCATCTACGGACCGAACGGCACCACGCTGGGGACACAGGCCACGAGCACCAGGCGGACCGGTTCGAGCGGCTTTTCGCTGCCGGAAGATGTCGCTTCAAGCTCGGAAACCCGCGCCACCACGGCGCCGAAAGCTACCGCCAATATCGACGCCCTGATCGCCATGCAGGGCGTCGAGGAGGACCCGGCCGAGCGGCGCCGGCGCTCGGTCGCGCGAGGCAAGGGTGCACTCGACGTGCTCGACGACCTCAAGTTGGGGCTGCTCTCCGGCAACCTCGATTCGTCCACGGTGATGCGGCTGCGCGACGCCGCGGCCAACCTGAAATCCTCCTCCGGCGATCCCGGGCTGGACACGGTGCTCTCCGAGATCGAGCTCCGGGTCGAGGTCGAACTGGCCAAGGCGGGCCGGTTCTAGGCCCAAAAAGGCCTTCTTTTCCTGCCGTTTACGTTGCGCACAGGTTCCTGCCCGGAAACCCGGGAGAGGGGGGTCGAGCGGCCTTGACCGATATTGTCTGTCACAAGGCGCCGCTATATAACGCGCGCGCGCGGGGGACCCGTTGCGGCCGCCCGCCGCCGCAAAGGCGAGGCGCCAGTGCGTACAGATGGGCTGACCTTGGAAAAGCTGAAGAACTACCGACCTTCCGAAAAAGAGCCGTTCATGAACGAGCGCCAGCGCGAATATTTCCGCGCCAAGCTGCTCTCCTGGAAGGACGAGATTCTCCGCGAATCGAAGCTCACCCTGCAGACCCTGCAGGAGGAGAACGTGAACCACCCCGATCTCGCCGACCGGGCTTCGTCCGAGACCGACCGCGCCATCGAGCTTCGCGCCCGCGACCGCCAGCGCAAGCTGATCTCCAAGATCGACGCCGCGCTGCAGCGTATCGAGGACAACACCTACGGCTATTGCGAGGAGACCGGCGAGCCGATCTCGCTGAAGCGGCTCGAGGCCCGCCCGATCGCCACCCTCTCGGTGGAGGCGCAGGAGCGCCACGAAAAGCGCGAGAAGGTCTATCGCGACGAGTAGAGCGGGCGCATCCTCTACTGGAAGCGCCGCCGGAATTTCCTTTGAAGTCAGCCTGCTCGCCGGATATCTTAAATCAAGGATTTGGCCTCCCTTCATCTTGTGGACGAAGATGAATCGTGTGCAGCATGGGCCTTGCCCATGGACAGAATACTTGAAGCAGCCCAGTTGATCGCGACCGCGCGCCGCAACCGCGCCGCGCTGAAGGCGTTGCCGCCCGAGATCGCGCCGCGGGACGAGGCCGAGGGCTACCGCGTCCAGCGCGCCCTGCATGACCTGCTGTTGCCGAGCACCGGAGCGCTCGTCGGCTACAAGATCGGCTGCACCAGCGCGGTGATGCAGGAGTATCTGGACATTCCCCATCCATGCGGCGGCGGGGTGTTTGCGCGCGGCGTCTACAAATCCGGCGTCAGTTTGCGCGCCGATGACTTTGTTCGCGTCGGCGTCGAATGCGAGATCGCGGTGCGGCTGGGGCGAGACCTGCCGCCTTCCGAGGAGCCGTTCACGGCCGAGTGGATGAAGGAGGCGATCGAGGCCTATATGCCGGCGATCGAGATCGTCGACGACCGTTACGAGAGGTGGGAGACCCTGGGCGCGCCGACGCTGATCGCGGACGATTTCTTTGCCGCGGCCTGCGTGCTCGGCGAGGGCGTCGCCCGCATCGCCGCGCCGGATCTCTTGTCGGTCACTGGCCGAGCGCTGATCAACGGCGCCGAGGCCGGCCGCGGCACCGGTGCCGACGTGCTCGGCGATCCCCATCATGCGCTGGCCTGGCTCGCCAATCATCTCGCCAACGAGGGCAAGGGCCTGCATGCCGGCCAGATCGTGCTGACGGGAAGCCTGGTCAAGACGGTGTGGCTGAACGCCGGCGACCATGTCGTGATGGAGCTGGAAGGGCTCGGCCGGGTCGAGGCGACGTTTGCCTAAGGGGCCCAACCCGTCATTGCGAGGAGCGTAGCGACGAAGCAATCCATCTGTCCGTTATGCCGCGATATGGATTGCTCACATGGGGAATGTGTGTGTCAAGGATGGGTAGTCACCTTTTTGTTCGACTGCAGCGGCCACCTCTTCGTCCCGACCGCGGGCTGTGCAGGATGGCGCGCGCAGATCAAGTCAAGGCCGGCCCTTTAGGGCCGCCGCGCAGCGGCTTGGCCTTGAGTTGAGCAAGCACGTCATCATGCTTGGTCCGTCGGGCACGACAGGGGCTCCTTGTGTTGGCGGTTCTGTCAGGGCATCTGCAATCCTCGCATTTGCGATCCAAGGTTCGAGCCGGTTCGGCGATCTGGGTTGCTTGCCAGATCAAACTCACATTCGGTCGTCGCGCGAGGCGACCGCACCAGGATTCCGCTTGCGGCGGGCAGGCTCGAGAGGACAAGGCCATTCTTCGTTGCGGCGTTTGAAGCCATGCAATCCATCGGCTCATCCACCCGGATCTTCCGAGGCTGATCGGGCCTCGGCAGATGGGTTATGGTTCTTTCGTCGCGCGCGGGCGGCGAAGCACGCCGCTCGGTGCGGTCCAGGATCAGGCGGCTGGCTTCATCACGGCCCCCTCGATGACGACGCCCTGGGTGACATACTTCCACAAGGCCACGAGAAGCTTGCGCGCCAGTGCCACGATCGCGCGCTTGCGGCCTTGCGGGCTTCGCTCCTTGAACCAGTGCGTCAGGGCCGACTGCGGCTGGTGACGTATCCAGAGCCAGGCGAGCTGGATCATCGTGGTCCGCAGCCTTGGATTGCCGGCCTTCGACACGCCCTGCTCGTGCCGGATGCCTCCGCTTTGCCAGGGCGTTGCCGCAAGGCCCGCATAGGCGGCGACCTGGCGGCGGTTGGCGAAGCTCCGATAGAACGCCTCCGACCAGAGAACGGCGGCGAAGTTGGCGCCCATTCCCTTCAAGGCGAGCAGCATCGTGACCGGGTCCGGCGCGGCTTGTTCGCTTGCAGGCTTTCTCGCCGCCGCCAGCAGAGCTTCCTGCGCGGCCTCGACCGACTTGATCTGCTTCAGAAGCAATTCGATCCGATCGAGCTCGCGGCCGATTTGCGCCTTCAGATGCGAAGGCAGCTCCCGTCCATCTCCGGTGCGCAACGCCTCAAGCCGCGCCCGCCGGTCGCGCCGCAGCGGGGCGTAATCGGAGATGCCCTGCGCGAACAGAAGACCCTTGATCCGGTTCACATGCGTGATGCGCTCCTCGATCAATGCCCGCCGTTCGCGGCAAAGCCTCCGGCGATCCTCTTCCTCGGGCGAGGGCGCGACCACCATCGCACAGACCCGTGGCTCGCCGCGTTTGTGGGCGAGAAGCGCCCGCAGCAGCGTCTCGCCGTCGAGCCGGTCCGTTTTGGCGCGCCTGCGCCGCCGCGGCGTCGCGATCGAGGCCGGATCGACCACGTGGCTCTCAATGCCGTCCTGTTGCAGAACGCGGTGCAGCCAGAACCCGTCCAGCCCCGCCTCATGGATCGTGATGATCGGATAGCCCTGGCCGGTCCTGGCCTCCGCCTTGCGCCTGAAGTCCGCAAACAGCTTTCTCAACCCGGCAACATCGCCGGCCGTGACGCTATGCCGGGACATCTTCTCGCCCTTGCCTGGCGAAAGCGAGGTGATCAGCCAATTCGAACGGCTCAGTTCCAACGACACAAAAATTGCGCCAAACTGTGTGCGGATAGCGGCCGGTCCGTCGGAACGATGATCGAGCAACATTGTCGTCTCCAGGTTGAGTGGTTTCGCAACCTCAGTCTGGCCTCAGACTTGGTCGCTATCCACTCCCCATGGAATCTTCGCTGCGCTCGCAATGACGTTGCGCCCTAACCGCCCGCGCACTTCGCGATATTGTTGTCGTAGAACGCCTTCACCGCGTCGAAGGGAACGGTGAGCCGCGCCCGCCTGCCCTTGAACCAGGCGGTGACCTTGAAGCGATCGTCCCTCACGACGAGACGGCGGAACTGGTATTGCAGGATGATGCTCATCTCGTCCGGATATTGCGCAAGCAGATAGGCGGGCAGCTTCACGCCCTTGGCGCGGGTACGGAAGGTGATGTGGACCGGATGTTCGTCCGCCGCCCGTGGCAGGGTTTTGATCATGACCTCCCGCGCGGCCGCTGTGTCGCAGCGATCGGGTTCGGCCCGCGCCGGCGAGGCGAGGGCTGCGGCAAGCAGGAGCGTGCTCGCGCTCATCGTGATGGTCTTCGGCTGTGACACGCGTTCCCCCAAAACTGCTTTCCGTGACCATGGCATACGGAGAGGTCCAACCTCGCACATAGCTTCGCATTCCCGCGGCATGATCTGCCCGAGTTTTTCGTCGATTACCCTCCGTAATAGGGAGGGCGCAGGGAATGCCGGATGCACGTCGCACCCGTAGCCCCGTGTGCAAAGGTAGAAAGCAGAAAGCACGCGAGTGTAACCACAGGTACGCCGAAACATTCCGGCACTCCCTGCGCGACGGCTTTACGGCTTATGACGCGCTCTCCCCGGTGTCCGGGCTTTTTTAGCCACCGTCGCCCGTGAAAAAAGTCCACGGGCTTGACCCCAGCATCGGGGGATCAGGACCACACGCTTTTGCCGTCCGCCCGGATCACGCCTCACCTTGCGCATCCAGGCGGCCATCGCATCCTGACCCAACGTCCGTGGCGACGCGTAGGCCCCTCCAGCGGGAAAGGATGGCGCACCGTACTACTGATTTTGGTTTCTGGAAAAGCGAAATATTTTTGGCGAAGGGACTTGACAAGGATTTCGGAAAATCGGCACGTCGGGCAAATCAGTTGCGATCCGGCCATCTCTCGTTCGCCTCGTCTCGGTCGAATTTGTAATCGGGTGGCAACGTCCAATTGCGGCTGGCAATGCTTTCGATCGCGCGCTGCCGGCGCTGCTCCTTCGTCTCTGCCGCGGCAGGCTTCTTGACCATGAAGCGTTGGGCGGCTCGGCCGAAAACGACCACTAGAACGACGGCGGCAATTGCGATCGCAATGGCGAAGAGTCCGTAAGTCATGCTCTCGCTCAAGTTGTTTCCATATGCTTCATCTTGTATAGAACATAATGGGAACATTGTCTTTGTCGCATCTTGCGAACTGGTAACGTATATGGTACCAAATGATCGAGATCAAGGAATACATCTCGGAGAACGGCGAAAGCTTATTCCGGCGCTTGGCTCGACGAACTCGATCCGCAAGCGGCGGCGATTGTCGCGGTTGCGCTTGGCCGCCTTGCCGAAGGCAACACCTCAAACGTCAAATCGATCGGCGAGGGCGCGGCTGAACTGAAGATCGATCGCGGGCCCGGCTATCGCGTGTATTTCGGTTGGGACGGCAAAGTGCTGGTGATCCTTCTAGGCGGCGGTACCAAGCGAAGGCAGCAAAACGATATCGAGGCCGCACTGCGGCGCTGGCGCGACTACAAAGTCCGAAAGTCCGGCAAGAGGAAATGAGATCATGCCTTTAACCAGCAGTTTTCGCGATACGGTGCAGGCGCGGGCCGAACGCGACCCCGCGTTCCGCGAGGCGATGTTTCAAGAAGCGATGCAGGCGTTGCTGCAAGGCGATGTCGATAGCGGTCGCTCGGCGCTACGTGTCTACATCAACGCCACGATTGGGTTTGAGAAACTCGGCGCGGCAATCGATCGATCACCGAAGAGCCTGATGCGCATGTTTGGGCCAGGCGGAAATCCGACTGCGGAAAATCTACTGAGTGTGATCGGTGCTTTGCAGGCCAAAACCGGCGTGCGTCTCGAAGTTCGCGCCGTCGCGGATGCGGCCTAAGAACACGACGGCCTCCGGCAGGGGAGCTACCGGAGGCCGCGTTGATACACTTCATTGCGCCTAGGTTCGCAATGCAGTGTGGGAGCTCGGAGTAACCGCTAGAACGGCAGCAGGATGTCCATCACCTGTTGGCCGTAGGGCGGCTGCTGGACGTCGGTGAGCTGGCCGCGGCCGCCATAGGAAATGCGGGCCTGCGCGATTTTCGTGGAATCGATGGTGTTGTCGCTCTGGATGTCCTCGGGCCGTACGATGCCGGCGACGATCAGTTCGCGCATCTCGAAATTGACCCGGATTTCCTGCTTGCCCTCGACCACGAGATTGCCGTTCGGCAGCACCTGCGTCACCACGGCGGCGACGTTGGTCTGCAGCGCCTCCTTGCGCTGCACCGAGCCCTTGCCGTCAAATTGCGTCGTTCCGTCCGCGGTCAGGATCCGGCCCGGCAGCACCTTCTGCGCCTGCTGGCCCAGCGTCTTGGAACCGATGAAATCGGTGACGCCCGAATCTTCCTTGGTGGTGCGGTCGCGCTGGGTCTCGTTGTTGAAGTTCGCCTGGTCGGTGATGTTCACGGTCACCGTCAGGATGTCGCCGACCTGATGCGCGCGCTGGTCCTTGAAGAAGGCGCGCGAGCCGTTCCGCCACAGCGAATTGGGATTGTAGGACACCGTCTCGGGCTTCGGCATCGGCATCGACACCGGCTTGTAGCCGGGCTGCGTCGTCGGATTGTCGATCGAGGTCAGTTTCGGCGTCTCGCCGATCTGCGACAGGCGGCTGACCGCGGAGCATCCGCTGGCGACGCAGGATAGCGCCATCAGTGAGCCCGCCAACGCGACACGCTTGCAACCATGACTGAACCTGAAAGCGGACATGAACTTTACTCTGATTTGTTGGAGGTGACTTGCTGATGAGTGATTTGCGGATTGTTGTCGGCGAGCGGGGGGGATGCGGGCGCGGGCACAGCCGATGCATCCGAGATGACGACGGGCTCCGGCGTGGCGACCTGGATCGTCACCTGGCCTCTGCCGGTGACGACGCCGCTGACGGTGCGTTTTGATTGCAGGTTGAGCACATTGACCACGTCGCCCTCGGTGCCGTTGTCGACGGCCTTGCCGCGCGTGGTGAGATAGAGCCCCGCGGTCTGGAAGATCAGGGTGACGCTCTGGTCGCGCTGCACGAGATCGGGCTTGACGAGGTCGGCGACCCTCAGGGCTTGTCCCGCGCGCATCGGCCGGCGCATCTGCATGCCGAGCGCGCTGCCGCGGACCGCGGCGTCGCCGCCGATTTCCGCCTTCGGCCGCCGCTCGACCATGAGGTCGGCGGATTTCAGTACATCGGTGCGCTCGACATTGCGCGTCAGCACCGCGGCCTCCGCCATCTCGATCGCAGTCCCGGTGAAGCGCAGCTTGGTCGGCGCCGCGCCAAAGTCATTGGCAATCTCGAAGGTCACGTCGAAGCGGGTGCTGCGTGGCTCGTAGCGCACGGCAGTCGCCTGCATCGCGCCGGTGTTGGAAGCGTCGAGATGCAGGTCCTGCACGTCGCGGTCGAAGGTGAGCGAGAGGTTGGCGGCATCGCCGAGACCGCTGCGATGCTCGATGGCGCGCGCGACGCTCTCCTGGATATCCCTGGCCTCGACGTTGCGCGCGAGCCGCGTCACCGTGACTTCCTTGATATCCTTGGTGTCGACGCCGATCACCTGATGCGCGCGAAGGGCCGCGATCACCTGCGCGGTCGGCAGCGAGCCGGTGGTGCCGAGGTCCGGCGCGCGGTAGATCGCGATCTGCGCCGCCGTGCCGGCATTGTCGATGACGTCGCCGATGCGGACGATGTCGGAGGTGACGGTGACGGTCGGGCGCAGCACCGGCAGCGCGATGGAGGCGGTGGCCCAGGACGGCGCCGTGTCGCCGGAGGCGGCGATGGCCGGCGCGGGCACCGCCACAAGGAGCGCGGCGGCGAAGAGGAGAGGGCGCATTGTCATGATCAACCTCCGTCAGCGGAACAGCGCGGTGGTGGATTGCATCATCTGGTCGGCGGCCGAGATCACCTTGGCGTTCATCTCATAGGCGCGCTGGGCGGCGATCAGGTCGCTCATCTCGGAGACCACGTCGACATTGGCCTGTTCGAGGCTGCCCTGCGTGATGCTGCCGAAACTGTCGGTATTGGCGACGCCGTCCTGCGGCGCGCCCGACGACGGCGTGTCGGTGTACTGGTTGCTGCCGACCGGCTGCAGGCCGGCCTTGTTGATGAAGCGCGTGAGCTGGAGCTGGCCGATGATCTGCGAGGTGGTCGAGCCCGGCAGCGTCACCGAGACCTGGCCCTGAGAGTTGACGGTGAGGCCCGACGAGTTCTGCGGGATGGTGATGGTCGGCTGCACCGGGTTGCCCTGCGCGGTGACGATGCGGCCCTGGTTGTCCATCTGGAACGTGCCGTCGCGGGTGTACTGGAACGTGCCGTCCGGCATCTGGATCTTGAAGAAGCCTTCGCCGGTGATCGCAAGGTCGAGGTCGTTGCCGGTCTGCGACAGCGTGCCCTGTGTCATCGAGCGCGGCGTGCCGACGGTCTTGACGCCGCCGCCGAGATCGATGCCGACGGGCAGGATGGTGCCCTGGTCGGAGGCCTGCGCGCCGACGCGGCGCACATGTTCGTAGATCAGGTCCTGGAACGCCGCGGTCTGCTTCTTGTAGCCGGTGGTGCGCAGGTTCGCGATGTTGTTGGAGATCACCTGAACGTTCAGTTCCTGTGCCGCCATTCCCGTTGCAGCGGTGTGAAGCGCTTGCATGTCAGTTACTCCTTAAAAAGGCTCTTTCGTTTGCGCATGATCTCTTTCGGAAAACCGGTTTCCACTTTTCCGGATCATGCGCTAGGCCGGAACGTCGGCGAGTTTCTCGATCGCCGACTTGTGCAGGTCGTGTGAGGCGGCGAGCATGTTGGCGATGCTGGTGTAGGTGCGGTTGATCTCGATCATGCGGCTCATCTCGACCACCGCATTGATGTTGGATTTCTCGACAAAGCCTTGCTGGACCGTCGACTTGGTGTCCTGCTGCGGGCTGGTGCCGGCGGCGGCGGAGTAGAGGTTGTTTCCCTCCTTGTTCAGCTTCTGCACGTCGGCAAAATTCACCAGGCGCAGCTTGCCGCGGATCGAATCGGTGCGACTCGCGCCCTCGAGCACGGTGATGGTGCCATCGGCCGAGATGGCGATGTCGTGGTCGGTCGGCTGGAACACGATCGGACCGGATGTGCCGAGCACCGCATCGCCGGAGGCGGTGACGAGCTGGCCCGTGCTGTTGAGATGCATGCCGCCGTCGCGGGTGTAGCGCTCGCCGCCCGGTGCCTGCACGACCAGGAAACCCGTACCGCTGATCGCGACGTCGAGCGGATTGTTGGTCCGGCTGGCCGGGCCCTGGCTGAAGTCGTGGAAAGTGCCGCGGTCCTGGACGTAGGAAACGCGGCGGTCCTGTGCCTGAAAATTGTCCTCATGCGCGTTCGAGTTGAGAAACTCCTCGAACAGCGTCTGGTCGCCCTTGTAGCCATTGGTGTTGACGTTCGCGAGGTTGTTCGCGACCACGGCCAGATGCCGCTCGAGCGTCGCCTGCCGCGAAAGTCCGACGAGAAGCGCATTCTCCACCGGTGGTCTCCCCTTTAAGTCCGACCCGCGCCACCGCTCTCCCAAGCCGCGCCGCCGGTCCTGAAGTGAACCCGTCTGGCTCTCCCAAGCCGCGCGGTTCGGGATAGCTCTCAGCGAAAGCCGTGCCAAAGCGGAAGCCGCTTTTATTTCAGAGGGTTGAGTGTTTGGGAGGACGCTGGTCAGGGCGGCAGAAAGGTCTTGTTGACCATGTTTGCCCGGCAACTTTTTCCTAGCGCGCCGCCGATCGAAAGGAACCATTAACCATTGTTACCTAGCGTTCACTTCGGACAAGCGCGTGTGCGCTGGGGGCATTGTATCGCGTGATTTGAAGCTGCCTGGCTGGCATCGCTTAGTGTTGCAACCGGACCGGGCGGGCTATGGCTGAGAACGAAGAAGGCGGGGCTGATACCAACGAGGTCGCCGCCCAACCCAAGAACAAATTCAAGCTGATCGTCATGATCGTGGGCCTGCTCGCCGTGCTCGGCGGCGGCGCGGCCAGCTATTTCCTGTTCTTCCGTGGTGGCCACGACGATGAGCACCATGCCGAAGCCGCCAAGATCAAGCCGCCGGTGTTCATCGATGTGCCCGACATGCTGGTCAACCTGACCGGCAATCCCGGCGAGCGCGTGCAATATCTCAAGGTCAAGGTCGTGCTCGAGCTCAAGGAAGAGAAGCAGATCGAAGAGATCAAGCCGAGCATGCCGCGCGTCACCGACATCTTCCAGACCTATATGCGCGAGCTTCGCCCCGCCGACCTCAACGGCTCGGCCGGCCTGTTCCGTCTCAAGGAGGAACTGACGCGGCGGGTCAACAACGCGGTCGCGCCGGTCAAGGTCAGCGCCGTGCTGTTCAAGGAAATCGTGGTTCAGTAGCGGCGCGGGACTTAAAGACAATGGCAGGCAACGATCCAGTCGACCAAGATGCCATAGCCGCCCAATGGGAGGCGGCGCTCGATTCCGAGGATCCCGCGGCGGCAGCCCAGGAGGCGAGCGCCAACGAACTCACGGAATCGATGGCCCTGCAATGGGCCGCCATGGTCGAGGACGGCAGCCGTGACTTCGGCAGCGGCAAGAACTCCGGCGAGCGCGTCCTGTCGCAGGAGGAAATCGACAACCTGCTCGGTTTCACCGTCGGCGACGTCAATCTCGACGAAAACAACGGCATCCGCGCGATCATCGATTCGGCGATGGTCTCCTACGAGCGTCTGCCGATGCTCGAAATCGTGTTCGACCGCCTGGTGCGGCTAATGACCACGAGCTTGCGCAATTTCACATCCGACAACGTCGAAGTCTCGCTCGACCGCATCACCTCGGTGCGGTTCGGCGATTACATGAACTCGATCGCGCTGCCGGCGGTCATCAGCGTGTTCAAGGCCGAGGAATGGGACAATTTCGGGCTTGCGACCGTCGATTCCAACCTGATCTATTCGATCATCGACGTGCTGCTCGGCGGCCGGCGCGGCAGTTCGGTGCTGCGCATCGAGGGCCGACCCTACACCACGATCGAAACCGGCCTGGTGAAGCGGCTGGTCGAAGTCGTGCTGTCGGATGCTGAACTCGCGTTCCGGCCGCTGTCGCCGGTCCGCTTCAGCATCGACCGGCTGGAGACCAATCCGCGCTTTGCCGCGATCTCGCGGCCCGCGAACGCGGCGATCCTGGTGCGGCTGCGCATCGACATGGAAGACCGCGGCGGCGTGGTCGAGCTGCTGCTGCCCTACGCCACCATCGAGCCGATCCGCAGCGTGCTGCTGCAGATGTTCATGGGCGAAAAATTCGGCCGTGACCCGATCTGGGAAGGCCACTTCGCCACCGAGATCGCGCAGGCCGAGATCGCGGTCGATGCCGTGCTCTATGAATCCGACATTCCGCTGAAACAGCTGATGAAGCTGAAGGTCGGCGACACGCTGCCGCTCGACATGCGCGCCGACGCGACCGTGACGGTCCGCTGCGGCAGCGTGACGCTCACGGAAGGGAGGATGGGCCGCGTCGGCGACCGCGTCGCCATTCGCGTCACCAAGCCGCTGCGCAAGCCCAAGACGACGCTGGCGATGTTCGAGAAGGCGGACGAGCAGGAAAAGATGATGGAGGCCCAATGAACCACTCATTAGGTTTGATGATCGAAACCCTGGTCGCGGTGCTGCTGCTCGTGACCATCGGCTACTGCATGCTGCTCAACAGCCGCCTCAAGCGGCTGCGGGCCGACGAGCATTCGCTGAAAGCCGTGATCGGCGAACTCGTCACCGCGACCGAGATCGCCGAGCGCGCGATCGGCGGGCTCAAGCACGCCGTGCGCGACGTCAACGAGAATCTCGGCAACCAGCTCGCTTCCGCGACGCAGATGTCGGAATATCTCAAGCGCCAGCTCTCAGAATGCGACCACGTGGTGCGCCGCCTCTCCAAGATCGCGATCGCCGCCCGGCCGCAAGGTTCGGCTGCTGCCGAGCCGGAGCCGCCGGCGCACGTGGCGACGCCGGCATCGGCGCCGGCGCCGCGCCTTTCGAGCGCCAAGGCGGTGGCCGCCGCCGCGCAGGCTTTCTCTGAGCGGCGAAGGACCGGTGGCCTCGCGGCATGAAATCGTTTCGTAATATCCGCGTCATTCCGGTCGTCGTCGTCGCGGTGTTCTGCCTCGCCGTGCTCAAGGTCGCAGGCCTCGTGATCGATGGCGGCTATGTGTTCGACTACAATCCCGGGCGGAGCAAATCATCCTGGGCGCAGGACAATCTGAATTTTCCGGGCGGCGCGAAGGACACTTCATCGGTTGCCAAATCGGTTGCCAGATCGATTGCCATGGGCGATCCGGCCGACATCACCGGCTCCGTCCATGGCGCGCCGAAGGAGGCACCGAAGGAGGCGCCGAAGCCGGAGGCGCCGGACTCCAAGCCCGACGGCGTGGTGTTTCATCCCGAGGACAACCAGCAGCCGGTCTCGGCGTCCGAGCGCGCAATCCTGGAGCGGCTGCAGCAGCGCCGGCAGGAGCTCGACGCGCGCATGCGCGAGATCGACATTCGCGAGAGCCTGTTGAAGGAGGCGGAGAAACGCATCCAGTCCAAGGTCGACGAGATGAAGTCGTTCGAGGCCAACGAGAAGGCCGCGAAGGACCAGAAGGCGGAAGCCGAGAATGCGCGCTTCAAGGGCATCGTCACCATGTATGAGGGCATGAAGCCGAAGGACGCCGCAAAGGTGTTCGACAAGCTGGAAATGCCGGTCCTGATCGAGATCGCTTCGCAGATCGCGCCGCGCAAGATGTCGGACATTCTGGGACTGATGCAGACCGACGCGGCCGAGCGGCTGACGGTCGAGCTCGCGCGCCGCGCAACCGGCGACAAATCCGCGGCCGCCTCCGCCGATCTTCCCAAGATCGAGGGCAAGGTCCTGCCGCAAAAATAGAATTTGGCCGGATATTTAACAGACCCTTAATTGGCGAATTCTAGACTCGAATTCCAAATTCTCTTTGGAGTTCCTGGAGCCGTGATGGGCGAGGGCGTTCCGCTTCTTCGAGAAGCGGATCGTTGAACCGGAAGACATGTCGGAAATGGCGCGAGTTGCTGCCATCGGATCTTGGTTGCCGTTCTGCGCCCTGGCGCGGAGCGGTTGGCGCTGCGTGGTCGCGGCCGCCGTGCTGACGCTTGCGACGGCGACCTTCGCTTCGGCCGAACAGGCGCGGCCGCCGGGCCCGGCCAAGGGCGAGGCGACGTTTTCCAACGCCGGCGGCTACGCGCGGCTGGTACTCAAATTTTCGGAGGACATCGCGACCGAGGTCACCACCGCGGGTTCGATCGTGGTGATCCATTTCGAGCGGCCGGTCGACCTCACCGCCGATCGCCTCGCCGAGTCGGTGCCCGATTACGTCGCCAATGTGCGCCGCGATCCCGACGGCACCGCGATCCGCATGTCGCTGGCGCAGCGGGTGAAGATCAACACCATGCAGGCGGGCGAGCGCACCTTCGTCGACCTGCTGCCGGACAGTTGGAGCGGCCCGCCGCCGCCCCTGCCGATCGAGGTGGTGCGCGAGCTTGCCGAGCGGGCGCGGGCGGCCGAGCGGGCGCTCCGCCAGCAGCGCGCCGAGGCGCTCGCCAAGAAGCGGCCGCCGATCCGTGTGCGCGCGCTGGTGCAGCCGACCTTCGTGCGCTTCGTGTTCGAGATGCCCGACGGCGTCGGCGCGTCCTCGATCTTCAACGACCAGAAGCTGACGCTGTCGTTCAACACGCTGCTCACCTTCGATCTCGCCGACGCCAAGATCGCAGCCCCCCCAACATCGCCTCGATCAACCAGAAGATCGAGGGCGATAACACGCTGGTCGAGATCGCCATGATCGGCGACGTCGACGTGCATTCGTTCCGCGAGGACAAGACCTACAATATCGACGTCGCCTTCCAGCAATCGGATCGCGCGAAGATGCAGATATTGCCCACCGCCGAAGCCGTGCCCGCGCCGGCGCGGACTGCCATGGCCGAAACGCCGAAGCGGGAAGCCGCGCCCGAAAGGCAGTCGGAAGAAATTACGCCGCCGACCTCGGAGACGATCGCGCGGCAGATGAAGTCGGAAGGCAAGCCGGAGCAGGCGGCCGCTGCGCCCGCGCCGGAAGCGCCCAAACCTGAAACGCCAAAGCCTGAAATGCCAAAGCCCGAAGCGGCAAAGCCGGAAGCTTCCGCCGAACCGCCGCCGCCCGCGATGGAGGCCAAGCCCGCCGCCGAATCGGCGCCGCCGCCCGCCGAAGTTCCGACGAAGGAGGCGATGACGCCTGCGCCGGCCATGGAAGCGCCGAAGAAGATGACGGCCGCCGCAGCACCGCCGGAGGAAGCCAGGCCTCAGGCCAAAGCGGAAGCGAAGCCCGAGATGAAGCCGGAGCCGAAACCGGCGGAAGAAGCGGTGAAGGTCGATGCCTGGCGCGACAGCGACGGATTGCGTCTCACCTTCACCTTTCCCACCGTCACGCCGGCGGCCTCGTTCCGCCGCGGCGACACGGTGTGGCTGATCTTCGAATTCACGGCGGCCGCTCGATGTCGAGCCGATCCGCGCCAAGGGCGGCGCCATCATCGGCGAGGTCAGCCGCGTGCCGCTGGAGAACGGGCAGGCGGTCCGCATCCGCCTCAACCGCCCGCAGATGCATTCGCTGACCAGCGACGAACGCTCCAGCGGCGCCGTCTGGAATCTGCTGTTCGCCGACAAGGTGCAGGCCCCGCCGCAGCCCTTGTCGGTGGTGCGCAACATCACCGATCCCGCGCTCGCCAACATCGCCGTGCCGCTTCCCAATCCCGGCCTGCTGCACCGCGTGGTCGATCCCGATGCCGGCGACACGCTGCTCGTCGTCACCGCCGCTCCGCCGATCCGCGGCTTCATCAAGCGGCAGGATTTCGTCGACTTCGCGCTGCTCGATACCGCGCATGGCGTCGCGATCCGCGCGAATTCCGACGATGTCGCCGTCGAGATCGCCGGCACCAAGGTCATCGTCGGCAAGCCCGGCGGGCTCACGCTGTCGTCGGTCGATGTCGCCGCCGAGCGCGCGCCGGTGGCGGTGCGTCCGCTGTTCGATGTCGACGAGTGGCGCAAGAACCAGACCGAGCTGTTCATGCCGCGCCAGAACGCGCTGATCCGCGCGATCGCGACCGCCGAGCCGGATTTGCGCCCGCAGGCGCGGCTCGATCTCGCCCGCTTCTACATGTCGCGCGCGATGTACTACGAAGCCAAGGGCGAGACCGAGGCGGCGCTTGCCGACACCAATCCGAAGAAGGATGAATCGATCACGCTGATGATCCATGCGGTCGCCAGCATCCTGATCGACCGGCCCGCGCAGGGGTTGAAGGATCTCGCCAATCCCGTGATCGGCAGCAACTACAATTCCCAGATGTGGCAGGCGCTCGCGCTGGCGCGCCAGCAGAAATGGGCCGACGCGCGCGAGAAATTCAAGAACGTCGAATTCGCGATCGCCTCGCTGCCGCTCGACCTGCAGCGAATCGTCACCGCCGATGCCATGCGCGCCTCGCTGGAGGTGAAGGACTATGCCGGTGCCGCCAAGCGCCGCGCCGAGCTTGACGTGATCGGCGTGCCCGCGGAGATGCAGCCGGAAGTGGCTGTGCTGCGCGGCCGGCTCGCCGAAGCGCTCGGGCATGACCGCGACGCGCTCGACGAATACAAATTCGCGGTCGCTTCCGACGACCGCAAGGCGGCGTCGGAGGCCAAGCTGCTGGAGGTCGCGCTCAAACAGAAGCGCGACGAGATCAAGCAGGCGGACGCGCTGCGCGAGCTGGAACTGCTGTCGGCGATATGGCGCGGCGACGGCACCGAGGTAAAGACGCTGCAGATGCTGTCGCAGATGTACAATGACGTCGGTCGTTATTCCGAGGCGCTGCAGGCGGCGCGCACCGCGACCCGGCTCGAGCCCAATTCCGAGAGTTCGCGCTCCGCGCAGGACACCGCTTCCGCGCTGTTCGCGCAGATATTCCTGGGTCCCAAGGGTGAGGACCTGCCGCCGATCGATGCGCTCGGCATGTTCTATGAATTCCGCGAGCTGACGCCGATAGGCCGGCGTGGCGACGAGATGATCCGCCGGCTTGCCGACCGCCTGGTCGCGGTCGACCTGCTGGACCAGGCCGCCGAGCTGCTGCAATATCAGGTCGACCACCGCCTCGAAGGTTCGGCGCGGGCGCAGGTCGCAGCCAAGCTCGCGATGGTCTATCTCGCCAACCGCAAGCCCGACCTCGCCATCACCGCGCTGCGGACCACCCGCATTGCCGATCTCTCGGGCGAATTGCGCGCGCAGCGGCTGCTGCTCGAGGCGCGCGCGCAGAGCGACGTCGGCCGCCACGATCTCGCGATCGACATCGTCTCCAACATCGACGGGCGCGAGGCGATCCGGCTGCGCTCCGACATCTACTGGGCGGCGCGGCGCTGGCGCGAAGTCAAGCGAGCAGATCGAGCTCTATTACGGCGACCGCTGGCGCGACTTCAAGCCGCTCAATCCTGCCGAGAAAAGCGACATCATCCGCGCCGTGGTCGGCTATGCGCTCGGTGAAGACGCGATCGGGGCGGCGCGGTTTCGCGAGAAATATGCGCCGCTGATGAGCGGCGAGGCCGACAAGATCGCCTTCGACACCGCGAGCAGGCCGCGCGCGGCCAACAGCGGCGACTTCGCCGCGATCGCCAAGATGGCGGCGAGCGTCGATACGCTCGACGGCTTCCTGCGCGAGATGAAGGCGCGCTTCCCCGACGGCACCGCGCGTGCGCCGGCCGCCGATCCGAACCCGACCGGTTCGCTGCCGCCGATCATCGCGGGCGTGCGCCGGGCCGGCGGTTGATCCGGCGCCTCGCCTGTCTCGACATCAGCGCCGACAAGGCTACCGAAGACCAGCCCGGCTATCCCGAGGCGGTCGCGATGCTGGTGCAGATCGGCGACCACCTTTCCAGGCAATATGATGTGAAGGGGTAGGGGGCGGCGATCGGAGACGGGGGCGGGGATTATCCGGCCTACGAAGCCGTTGCCAACATCAGGTAGGCCGCCGTTGCGGCGAGGCCGAGCGCGGTGCGGACCGCGTGCATCGTTCCCCATCTGACGATCAGTGCACGTGACTCGGCGCCGGCGCTCTCGATCGGCCAGGCGCCGATCCGCTTGTTGGTCGGCATCATCACGAAGAGGGTGTAGGGCCAGTTCGCCAGCATCAGCGCGGCAGCGAGCGCCCAGCGCCAGTCGCGGAGCTGCCAGCCTGCAAGGAAGCCGAAGGCGGCGGAGATCACGGCCAGCGTCGCCTGCATGGCGAAGCCGCGCGCATAGCTCGGTTTCCATTGTTCCAGCAAGGCCTGGTCGTCGAGCTGCAGGCGGGCCGGCTGCTCGGCAAAACCGACATAGAACGCTGCGCCGGCAAAGGCTGCCGCCACCGTCAACGCAACAAGTCCGGCGATCATCGTCGTCTCCATCGAATGCGAGCCAACATTGACAATATATTGTCAATATGATCATATATTGTCATGAAAGCAAGGCGGCCGGACGAACAGCATTATGATGCGCTGACTGAGCTGATCCTCGAGGTGTTCCGCGTCAATGGCGGGCTGATCGCGGCCGGCGACCGTCTCGTCGCCGACCTCGGCCTGACCAGCGCGCGCTGGCAGGTGTTGGGCGCCATTGCGCTGTCGCCGGTGCCCGAGCCGGTGGCGCGGCTGGCGCGGGCCATGGGACTGCACCGGCAGGGCGTGCAGCGCATCGTCAACGAACTGGAGGCGGAAGGGATCGTCGCGCTCGACGACAATCCGCATCATCGCCGCGCCAAGCTGGTGCGACTGACCAAAAAGGGCGACGCGCTCTATCGCGAAGCCGAGCGGCGGCAAAAGCCCTGGTCGAGGGCGCTGGCGAAGGACCTTGATCCGAAGTCCATCGGCGCGGCCCATGCGCTCCTGAGATCGCTGCGCGAGCGGCTGGAACTTGCGCTCGAGGAATAGAAGGTCGCTCGCGCGAACATCGGCTTTACGGCAGGGCACCCGGCTGCAGGACTTTCAATAGTTGCTGGGCGTGCGGCGACAGGGTTTTCAGGCTGCGTACGCAGGTCGTGAGGTGGCGCGTAGTCCAGGGTTCGGTCAGGGCAACCGCCTTGATCGCCATCGACTTTTGCAGGCGTCGCGCGGTTGCCTCCGGAAGCACGGCGATGCCGATGCCCTTCTCTACCATCCGGCAGATCATGTCGAAACTGCCCAGGCGCAACCGCACGCGCAACCGTGAACCCGCGCGCAGCGCCTGCTGATTGACATAGGCCTGCAACGCGCTGTCGGCGCCGAGACCGACGAAGTCGTGCTGCAGGGCCTGCCGGAAGCTGACCTTGCGGTGCCGCGCCAGCGCGTGCCGGCGCGGCACGGCGAGAACCAGCAGATTTTGCGCGAACGGGAAGGTCTGCAGCTCGGCTGTCGGATCGACATGGCCGGCGACGATGCCGATGTCGGCGCGGCCGGCCGCCACCGCGCGAACGATCGCGGGGCTGTGATGCTCCTGCAGATCGATGTCGATGTGAGGGTGGTCGGACAGGAATTTCGCGATTGCACCCGGCAGATATTCGAGCATGCCGACCGTGTTCGAGTGCAGCCGGACGCGTCCGCGCAGGCCTTTGGCAAATCCGCCGAGCTCGCCGCGCATCTGCTCGAGCTGCTGCAGCACCGCGCTCGCATGCTGGGCCAGCACCGCGCCGGCGCCGGTCGGCTCGATGCCCCTGCGCTTTCGCTCGAGCAAAGGCGAGCCCAGCGCGTCTTCCATGGCGCGGATGCGCTCGCTCGCAGCGGCCAGCGACATGTTGGTCCGCTGCGCGCCATGGGTGATGCTGCCGGCTTCCACGACATGAAGAAACAGCCTCAAGTCGACCAGATCGTATCTGAGCGGCATTTTATCTGCCTTCGGCTGAGCTTGAGGCACGCTTAGCACATTCCGCATTGCGAGTCGCGGCGCTGCGCACAAGGGTAGGCGCGGCTCAAGCAGCGGAGGATGGCGCGATGAGATCAATATTTCGAAAGCGGCTGTTGTCGATGATGGTGCCCACCAGTCTGATCGCAATGGGCGCGCCTGTCCGGGCGGCGGGCGCGGACGATCTGGTCGGGAGCTGGAAGCTGTTGTCGTGGCAGGTGGTGGCCGCGGACGGCTCGACCCAGGACGTGTTTGGCGCGCAGCCATCGGGCTATCTCGTGCTGACCCGGGAGGGGCGCAGCATCGTGGTGACCACGGCCGAAGGGCGCAAGGGTGGCACGGACGATGCGGTCCGCGCCGCGCTGCATAAATCGATGCTGGCCTATAGCGGGCGCTACCGGGTTGAGGGCAGCGATTTCATCACCCGCGTCGAAGTGTCGTGGAATGAGGACTGGAACGGCACCGAGCAACGCCGGCATTTTCGAATAGGCGGCGACAAGCTCTTTATCGAAACCGCCCCGGGGCCGAGCATCACTTTTCCCGGCCAGACCGATTTTCGCAGGATCGTGTTCGAGCGCGACAAATAGAGCGGACTGATTCCGGTTCAGCCGGCCGTCCAGGCCCAACCCTGCTACCGCCGGTCGTACTCGTCCGGTCCCATCGCCCAGGGCCATTGATCGTGACCGTGGGCGTAGGTGCGGTTGGTCTGTGCGGGATCGCGGTTGACCAGCGGGCGCAGATACATCGGGTGCGTGGCGCTGCGCACTTCATGCTCGACCGTGAAGAGCGGCTTGCCGCTCTCGAGATCGACGATGTCGCGAAAGCGGTACTGGTATTGGTTGTCTTCCTGGGAGACCAAACCGCGCTTCAGCAGGCGGCGATAGGGGCCGGAGAAGTTCGTGATATAGATCTGCACATGGTGGCCGTCAAAATCCGGCTGCGGAGCCGCGGTTTCGCGGAATTGCAGATACTGGTCCTTGCCCACCTTCACGCGCGCGAGATTGCCGTCGCCATTCCCGAACTCGGCCGGGATCTCCATGATCTCGGGGTAAAAGGCGCAAATGGCCTTCGCCGTGCCAAGTGGCACGTCGAACTCGACATAGGGGATGCCGAGCGTGATCCGCCCGAACCTGACGGCATCGGGCTCGTAGCAGCGCAGCCGGTTGCCCCAGGGGCAGGTGGCTTCGACATAGTCGTTGTGCTCGCTGAAGGTGAAGGCGGTACCCTCCAGCTTCTTCGCCACCGAGGCGAGGCGATCGAGCAGGGCCTGCCGACCCGAAATCACCAGCGCTGTATGGCCGCGCAGCACCTGCGCCGCGCCGGTCGGCAGGTGGAACTGGCTGCGGCCGACATTCACCCACATGTTGGTGTCGGACACCATCAGATAGGGGTCGCGCGTCAGGCCGAGGCCCGTGACATAGAACAAGGTCGCCAGCCGCTGGTCGGGGACCTGGACGTTGACGTGTTCGAGATGGATCGAGTTGCCGAGGTCCTCGGCGGAGCGGTTGAAATTCTGCTGTTGCATGGGCTTGGGTTCCCGGGGGGTGCGGACCGCCCATCATAGTGAAGTGCGGACCAGGCAGCTATCCCCCGTAGCTCTGCACCAGACTTCCCGCGACCAGCGACCAGCCGTCGACCAGCACGAAGAAGATCAGCTTGAACGGGAGCGAGACCACGACCGGGGGCAGCATCATCATGCCCATCGACATCAGGACGGAGGCCACCACGAGGTCGATGATCAGGAAGGGCAGGAACAGCAGGAAGCCGATCTCGAAGGCGCGCTTCAGCTCCGAGATCATGAAGGCCGGTACCAGGATGCGCAGCGACATCTCTTCCGGTGTCGCCGGCGGCGGCTCGCCCGAAAGGTCCATGAACAGTTTCAGGTCCTTCTCGCGCACGTTCTTCTGCATGAAGCCGCGCAGCGGCACCGAGGCGCGCTGCAGCGCTTCCTCCACACTGATCTGGTTGGCGATCAGCGGCTTGATGCCGTCGTCATAGGATTTCTGCAGCACCGGTCCCATCACGAAGGCGGTGAGGAACATCGCGAGCGCAATGATCACCGAGTTCGGCGGCGCGGTCGCGGTGCCCATCGCGGTGCGCAGCAGCGAGAGCACCACCACGATGCGCGTGAACGACGTCATCATGATCAGGATCGACGGCGCGATCGACAGCACCGTGAGCAGCGCGATCAGCTGGATCGCGCGCTCGGTGACGCCGCCCTGGCCGCCGCCGAGATTGATGCTGATGTCCTGCGCGAACGCGGCCGTGGCCAGCGAAACCGCGGCAATCAGACTGACAATGAATAAAACTCTACGCGGAAACTTCGAGCGCCTCACGAAGACGATGACTTTGGACGGCCGAGGAGAGAGGCCATCTCGTCTTCGAGATTCTCAAAACTGCTCTTGGCCGGAGGGGCGGGAGCAGGCGGGGCCGGCGGCTCGGCGCGCGCGGCGCGGACAGGCGGCGGCGGTTCGGGCGCAACCGGCGGCGCCACGGTCTCGGCGGACGGCCGGCGCAGGGCGGCTTCCAGGCGCTGCGCCATCTCGGCGAGATTTTGATCCGCCGTTGTGGCCGCCGGAGGAGGCGGGGGTGGCGGTGGCGCGGCGGACCGATCCGGCATGCGCATCGGCGGCGCCTTGGGCGCATCGTTCTGGCGCAAAGCGCGCGGCATCATCGGCTCGCTGCGCGGCATGCGCGGCGGCAGCGGCTCGGGCCTCGGTTCGAGACGCGGTTCGGACCGCGGCTCGCGCGCTTCGACGCGCGGCTCCCCCCGTGCCTCCGCTCTCAAATCTACCCTTGGCTCGGGGCGCAGTTCGGTCCTTGGCTCGGTTCGCGGTTCGCGGGCCATCGGCTCCGGCGCGAAACCGGTGAGCGGATCGGCGCGGCGTTCCGGCGCGGGCATCGGCATTGGCGGCGGCGAGGGGCGGCGAAGCTCGTCGGCGAAAGCGGGGCGGGCCGGGCGCGGCGGCGGCTCCGGCATTTGCGGCTCGGGATGGGGAAAGGCGTCGTTGCCGTCGTTCCAGGCGGCGTCGGGCAGCGGCGCGATTCGCGGCGGCGTCTCGGCACCCGGAGGACGCTGCGGCAGCGCATCGCGGCTGGGGGTGGCGCGGACGATGTTCGGCTCGACCACGATGTCGGTCGGCCCGCCAATCATCAGGAGATGCTCGATATTGTCGCGGCGGACCAGCACCAGCCGGCGGCGGCCATCCACAGCTGCGGCGTCGATCACGGCAAGCCGCGGCATCCGCCCGCGGTTGGTGTTGGCGCCCAGGCGGTTGCTCGCGAATCGGCGCACCAGCCAGGCGGCGAGGCCAATCAGGCCCAGCACCACCACGAATGCGAAGATGAAGGTTAATGTTCCCGACATGCTTTGTCCCCGCCAAATCCCGCTTTTCTCAGGCCCGGCGAGCGTCCCACGCACTCCGCCGGATGGCGATTAACGCCCGAGAAAGCAACGAACTATTAACCCCCCGCGGCTGGAACTGCCGCCACTCCTTAATAACCTATAAATCATAACCTATAAATCGGCTGGGCCAAAACGACTTCTTGGGAATCCATCCCCCGCTGCGATCTTGGGGTTAACGCAGCATTCGTGGCGAAAATGCGCTCGATCGAGCAGGGCACCCGACGAATTGGTGAGATCGCCGCCGCCATCGCCCGCGCCCCTTAACCGCCTGTTAACCATACACCGGGCAAATTCTGCCTACCTGCTGGCGCTCGACGCCGGAGGCCAACAGCGGAGCGGCGCGATGTCGATCAGTGATCTTCCGGTCTTGTCGGCGTTGCGTACCAAGATGCAATGGCACCAGGCGCGCCAGACCGTGCTGTCGGAGAACGTCTCCAACGCCAACACCCCAAATTTCAAGCCGCGCGAACTGGTCGAGCCGAAATTCAATGCGGCCGGCGCCCAGGTCGGCGCGATGGGATCGCTCGCCATGATGCGGACAACCGCGAGCCACATCGCCCCATCCGGCGGCGCGAGCCGCAGCTTCGACGTCAACAACAAGGTTGGCTTCGAGACGAAACCCGCGGGCAATGCGGTCAGCCTCGAGGAGGAGATGATGAAGGTCTCCGCCAACCAGATGGACTATGCCGCGGTCACCTCGCTCTACAGCAAGAGCCTGCATCTTCTGAAGACCGCGATCGGCAAGGGCTAGGGCAGAATAGAGGACAAAGATCATGGCCGATGACGTCAGCGATTTCGCGAGATCGATCGGGATAGCGACCTCGGGCCTGCGCGCGCAGGCCGGTCGCATGCGGGTGATCTCGGAAAATATCGCCAACGCCGATTCGACGGGATCGAGCCCCGGTGCCGATCCCTATCGCCGCAAGATCCCGACCTTCACCTCTCAGCTCGACCGCGCGCTGGACGCCAGAACCGTCGCGATGGGCAAGATCGCCCCGGACACGTCCGACTTCCGCACCAAATACGAGCCGTCCAATCCGGCCGCGGACCGGAACGGCTACGTGAAATATCCCAACGTCAATCCGCTGATCGAAATGACCGACATGCGCGAAGCGCAGCGATCCTATGAAGCGAACCTCAACATCATCGGCGCCACGCGGCGGATGATCCAACGCACGCTCGACATCCTCAAGGCCTGAACAGGAATCCTAAATCATGGCTTCACCGACCGTTGCCGCCAATGCCTATGCCAATCTCGCCCGTATCCTCGACAGCGCCGGTCCCGGAAAGAGCCCCGGTTCCGACACGAGCGGTCCTTCCTTCTCCAGCGTGCTCAAGGACGCGCTCGGCAGCGTGATGGAAACAGGGCACAAGTCGGATGCGCAGGCCGTCGCAATGGCCTCGGGCAAGGCCAACGTGATGGACGTGGTGACGGCGGTCGCGGAGACCGACGTCGCGGTATCGACGCTGGTGTCGGTGCGCGACCGTGTGATCCAGTCCTACGAAGACATCATGAGGATGACGATCTGACCGCGCAGCGGTCATCCCGGGGCGATGCGCAGCATCGAACTATGGTGCGCGGTTGCGCACCTGAGGATCTCGAGATTGCGGGTTCGCGTCTTCGACGCGCCCCGGAATGACGACGGCAAATGTGGCAAACAGCGAGTTACAGAAATGACCGGTGCTGAAACCCTCGACGTGGCGCGCGATGCGATCTGGACCATCGTGGTGGTGTCGTCGCCCCTGATGGTCGTCGGCCTCGTGGTCGGCGTCGTGGTGTCGCTGTTCCAGGCGCTGACGCAGATCCAGGAGCAGACGCTGGTGTTCGTGCCGAAAATCCTGGCGATCTTCGTGACATTGCTATTGGCGCTGCCGTTCATGGCAGATTCGCTGCACGGTCACATGATGCGGATATCGTCGCGAATCATCGGCGGCTGAGGCAAAATGCGCCGCGACGCCCCATGCGCCTCGATGTCTCAGTCCTGCCGACCCTTGCCGCCGCCTTCATGCTGGCCTTTGCCCGCGTCGGCGCGATGGTGATGCTGTTGCCGGGCCTCGGGGAATCCAACATCCCCGTGCGCGTCAAACTCTCGATCGCGCTGCTGCTCACGCTGATCATCCTGCCGCTGCATCGCCAAGCCTACCACGTCGACATGACTTCGATCACTTCCCTGCTTGTCCTGATGCTGCATGAGATCGTGATCGGCGTCATCCTCGGCGCCACCGCGCGGGTGACGCTGTCGGCGCTGCAGGTCGCAGGCAGCATTATCGCCCAGCAGGTCGGGCTCGGCTTCGTCACCTCAGTCGATCCGACCCAGGGCCAGCAGGGCGTGCTGATCGGCAATTTCCTGACGATGCTCGGCGTGACCATGCTGTTTGCGACCGACACCCATCACCTCGTCATTGCGGCGCTCAGCGACAGCTACAAGATCTTCTCGCCGGGCGAGACCATGTCGACGGGCGATGTGGCGTCGCTGGCGACGCAGGCCTTCGCCGCCGCGTTCAAGATCGGGCTGCAACTCTCCGCGCCGTTCCTGGTGTTCGGGCTCGTCTTCAATATCGGGCTCGGCGTGCTGGCGCGGCTGATGCCGCAGATGCAGGTGTATTTCGTCGGCGTGCCGCTCTCGATCTTTGCCGGCTTCCTCATCCTCGCGCTCGTGATCGCCGCGATGATGGGGACCTTCCTCGATTATTTCGTCGGCGTCATGCACGACATGATGCCGCTCCACTGAGGTCGCTGAACTATGGCCGATGAAGGCGACACAGACGACAAAACATTAGACCCGTCGCAAAAACGTCTCGACGAGGCGCTTGAGCGCGGCGATGTCGTCAAGAGCCAGGAAATCAACACCTGGTTCGTGATCGCGGGCGCTACGCTCGTGCTCTCGACCTTCGGCGGCTCGATCGGCTCGGGCATCCTGGTGCCGATGCGCAACCTGCTCGCCAATGCCTGGATGATCCGAACCGACGGTCCGGGACTGCTCAGGCTGGCGGGAAGCCTGGAATACGCCGTCATCGCCGCGATCGGCCTGCCGCTGTTGATGCTGGCGCTCGCCGCGATCGCCGCCAACGTCGTGCAGCATCGACTGGTCTGGTCCGGCGCGCCGCTGAAACCGAGCCTCAGCAAGATCTCGCCGCTGTCGGGCTTCAAGCGCATTTTCGGCAAGCAGGCGGCGGCGAATTTCGGCAAAGGCCTGTTCAAGCTGATCGCGCTCGGCGCGGTCATGACCGCGATCCTGTGGCCGGAGCGGCTCCGGCTGGAAGCGATGGTGCGGTTCGACCCGGCTGCGCTGCTCACCGTCACGTCGTCGCTGACCATGCAATTGCTGGGCTCCGTGGTGGCTGTTCTCGCGGTGGTCGCGATCCTCGACTACCTGTTCCAGTACCGGCAATGGTACGAGCGCCTGAAGATGTCGCCGCAGGAGATGAAGGAGGAGTTCAAGCAGTCCGAAGGCGACCCGCACATCAAGGGCCGCATCCGCCAGATACGCATGGCGCGGATGAAGAAGCGCATGATGGCGGCGGTGCCGAAGGCCTCCGTGATCATCACCAACCCGACCCACTATTCGGTCGCGCTGCAATATGAGCGCGGCATGTCGGCGCCGGTCTGCCTCGCCAAGGGCGTCGACAACATCGCGTTCAAGATCCGCGAGGTCGCGAAACAACACGACATCCCGATCGTCGAGAACGTGCCGCTGGCGCGCGCGCTCTATGCCACCGTCGATATCGACGAGGAGATTCCGGTGGAGCACTACCATGCGGTCGCCGAGGTCATCGGCTACGTCATGGGCCTCAAGCGCAACCTCTCGGGACGGCGGCCGTGAAACGGCCCGTCGATCGCGAAAAAGGCCCGCAAAACCGGCCTAAAATGCACGTAAACCGGCAAATGGAGGCCTGATGCCCTTGCCTTGGCAGGCCCAATTCAGGCACTCAGGAAGCAGCGCGCGGAGAGTCGCGTGACCGACTGGAGGGCCGGGTTCCCCGCCATGACCGCCGATATCGATCTCGAGCCGACGCCGGAGCCTGCCTCAGCGCATGAGCCGATGCGGCGGCGCGGGTCGATCGTGCTGGTGCTGCTGGTTGCCGGCGGCCTGGTCGCGGTCGCGGTCGCCCTGATGACGATCGGGCGCAGCCAGGCGCAGCCTTATATTCTGGGGCTCCTAGCCGTGCTCGCGATGGTCGGATTGTTCAACCTGTTTGCCTTTGCCGCCGGCATCGTTCGCTTCGCCGATCGCAAGGCCGATGATCCCGTGATGGGCCGCATCGCCGATCATGCTTTCGACGGGCTCGCCGTCACCGACGCGCGCGGCCATGTCGTCTATTTCAATGGTGCCTATCTGGCGCTCACCGGCGCTGCCGGCGCGCAGGACGTGCGGCCGGTCGAGCGCGTCTTCATCGGCAATCCCGACGTATCGGAGGCGGTGTTCCGGCTCTTGAAAGCCGCGCGCGAAGGCAAGCGGCAGCAGGAAGAAGTCCGCATTGCCGGCCATGACGGCGGGCATGGCCGCTGGCTGCGGATGCGGGTGCGCCCGCTCGGGCAAGGCAAGCGCGATGCGAAATATGCGGTTTGGTCGATCGCGGACATCACGCGCGATCGCGAGCGCCAGGAGGACGTGTTCCAGGAATTGCAGCATGCGATCGAATATCTCGATCACGCGCCGTGCGGCTTCTTCTCGGTCAATGCCGCGGGCGAACTCGCTTATGTCAACGCGACGCTCGCGAACTGGCTGGATTATGATCTCGCCGAGATCGGCTCGGGCGGTCTGAGGCTTTCCGACATCGTCTCCGGCGACGGCGGCTCGCTGCTCACCTCGATCGTCGCCGTGCCCGGTGAAGTGAAGACCGAAGTCTTCGACCTCGATCTGAAGATGCGCGGCGGCAAGACCATGCCGGCGCGGCTCTACCACAAGCTCGCCTTCGGCGCCGACGGTGCGCCGGGGCCGTCGCGCACGCTGGTCATCAGCCGTGCCCGCGACGAACGCTCCGATCCCGAACGCGCCGCCGAAGTGCGCTTCATGCGCTTCTTCGACCATACGCCGATGGCGATCGCCACCGTCGACCGCTCCGGCACGGTGGTGCGCGCCAATGCCCGCTACGCCAAACTGGCGCAGGGCCTGAACGGCGAGGGCGCGGCCGCCAAATCGATCTTCCGCGCGGTGAACGCGCGCGATCGCGGCACCCTGATCTCGGCGATCAATAAGGCCGCCGAGGGACAGGGCGATATCGCCCCGGTCGAGGTGATGCTGGAAGGCGCCAAGGAGCGCTGGGGCCAGTTCTTCGTAACCACGGTTGAGCGCGACGAGCGCGACGCCGAAGCCGCGATCGTCTACATGCTCGAGACCACCGAGCGTCGCGCGCTGGAGAACCAGATCAACCAGTCGCAGAAGATGGAGACCGTTGGCCAGCTTGCCGGCGGCATCGCGCACGACTTCAACAATGTGCTGTCCGCCATCATGATGGCAAACGACTTTTTGCTGAACGCGCACAAGCCGACCGATCCGTCCTTCCAGGACATCATGCAGATCAAGCAGAACGCGACGCGCGCCGCCACGCTGGTGCGGCAGCTGCTCGCGTTCTCGCGAAGGCAGACGCTGCGGCCGCAGGTGCTCGACCTCGGCGATGCGCTGTCAGATCTCACCATGCTGCTGCGCCGGCTGATCGGCGAGAAGGTCAAGCTCGACCTCGTGCATGGCAGGGATCTCTGGCCGGTCAAGGTCGACGTCTCCCAGTTCGAGCAGGTGGTCGTCAATCTCGCGGTCAATGCGCGGGACGCCATGCCAGATGGCGGCAAGCTGACGGTGAAGACCGCGAATGTGACCGCGGCCGATGCCGCGCATCTCGCCTACAAGGGCATGCCGGCGGCAGATTATGTGCGGATCGACATCACCGATACCGGCACCGGCATTCCCGCCGATATCAGGGACAAGATCTTCGAGCCGTTCTTCTCGACCAAGGAAGTCGGCAAGGGCACTGGCCTCGGGCTGTCGACGGTTTATGGCATCGTCAAGCAGACCGGCGGCTTCGTCTATGTGGATTCGGAAGAGGGCAAGGGCACCTCGTTCTTGATCTTCCTGCCGCGCCATCGCCCCGAGCGGGAAACCCAGGCCGAGCCTCACGCGGCCAACGGTGCCGCGAAGGACGTGGCCTCCGAGCCGAAGGCGGCGGCGGCGCGCGCCGATCTTACCGGACAGGGCACGATCCTCCTGGTCGAGGACGAGGAGGGGCTGCGCTCGCTGAACGCCCGGGGCCTGCGCTCGCGCGGCTACAGCGTGATCGAGGCCTCGAACGGCGTCGAGGCGATCGAGGCGCTGGAGGAGAAGGACGGCGCGGTCGATCTCGTCGTCTCGGACGTGGTGATGCCGGAGATGGATGGTCCGTCGCTCCTAAAGGAGATGCGCGTCCGCAATCCGAACCTGAAGATCATTTTCGTGTCCGGCTATGCCGAAGACGCGTTCGAAAAGAGCCTGCCGGAGAACGAGCAGTTCGCCTTCCTGCCAAAACCCTTCACGCTGACGCAACTGGTCGCGGCGGTGAAGGAAACCATGGCGCCGTAGATTGTTGTTTTGCGCATGATCTCCGCGCAAACGCCACGCGTTTGTCGCGAGGGAAAACCGGTACCCACCCCGCATCAAGTGCGGGACAGGCTTTTTCCGGATCATGCGCCAGGTACTGCGACACAATGTATCAAGGGGCGCTGCGCCTGCGAAAGGCCTGAGAATGGGTCGCAACAGCGTGTTCCCGCGACGCGGGGCCGCAGCCATTGTGCCCGGTAACGGCTTCACATTTCCAAAGCGCAGCCCATGTTATGGGCGGTTCCCTTGCCGGGGACTTCAGGGAAAACCGACATGACCTCCACTTCACGTTTGCGCGGGCTTATCAAGGCGGTCGCCGTCACATTGGCGTTGGCGTGGCCTGCGACGCTTGCGATCTCTTCGGCCGACGCCCGTGTCGGCGGTGGTTTCTCTTCGGGCTCGCGCGGGACGCGGACCTTCTCCGCGCCGCCTGCGACCAACACGGCGCCGTCTGCGGCGCAGCCGTTCAATCGTACCTTCAGCCAGCCTACCAGCCCGAGCTCTTCGGTCGGTGGCGGGCTGTTCAATCGCGGCGGCGGCGGCTTCTTCAACCGGCCCGGCAGCGGGCTGCTCGGTGGCCTGGCCGCAGGCTTCCTCGGCGCCGGCCTGTTCGGCATGCTGTTCGGCGGCGGCCTGTTCTCGGGGCTAGGCGGCTTCTCGTCGATCCTCGGCCTGCTGCTGCAGATCGGGCTGATCGTGCTCGTGGTGCGCCTGGCGATGTCGTGGTGGCATCGCCGCCAGATGTCGCAGCCGGCTTATGCCGGACCTGCCGCCGGCCTCGGCGATACCAGCAACTCGAATTTCGGTGGCATGGGCTTTGGACTGGGCTCGAGCAGCGCACCGCTGCAGATCCAGCCCGCCGACTACGAGGCCTTCGAACGGCTATTGGTCGAGATGCAGGCGGCGTATACCAACGAGGATGTTGCCCGGCTCCGCACGCTGGCGACGCCCGAGATGGTCACGTTCTTCACCGAGGATATGCAGCAGAACCGCTCCCGGGGCCAGGTGAACAAGGTCACGGACACGAAGCTGCTGCAGGGCGACCTCTCGGAAGCCTGGCGCGAAGGCGACAGCGACTATGCGAGCGTGGCGATGCGTTTCTCGATGATCGACAAGTATCTCGACATCAACAGCGGCCGTCTGGTGGGCGGCAGCGACCAACCGGTGGAAGCCACCGAAGTCTGGACCTTCGTGCGGCAGCGCGGCGGCAACTGGATGCTCTCGGCGATCCAGCAGACCAACTGATCGCTGGCGGAGTTGGCACAGAACAAGGGCGTCGCGGCATTGCCGCGGCGCCTTTTTCATTTCGCCATCGCAACTGAGGAATAAGGATTGCCGCGCCGTGTTGATCTTGGGTCGTGGGCAAAAATCGGAACACCAAGGGATGAACAGATGAGCCTTATCACGAAGACCGTATCTGCGGGCGTGGCCGCCTTTTCATTCGCGCTGTTGGCCGCAGCGCCGGCCTCGGCGCAGTCAGCCAATATGACCTTCTTCCTGACCAGCAACGGCCCCGGCAACGGCGCCAATCTCGGCGGCCTCGACGGTGCCGACAAGCATTGCCAGACGCTGGCGCAGGCTGCCGGCGCCGGCGCGAAGACCTGGCACGCTTATCTCTCGACCCAGGCCGCCGACGGCAAGCCCGCGGTGAATGCGCGCGACCGCATCGGCAAAGGGCCCTGGCAAAACGTCAAGGGCGTCGTGATCGCCAAGGATGTGGCCGAACTGCACGGTACCAACAACATCAACAAGCAGACCGCGCTCACGGAAAAGGGCGAAGTGGTGAACGGCTATGGCGACCAGCCGAACCGCCACGACATCCTGACGGGATCGCAACCGGACGGCACCGCGTTCGGTCCCGAGACCGACCGCACTTGCAAAAACTGGACGTCGAGCACACAAGGTGCCGCGATGCTCGGCCACGACGATCTCAGCGGGCCGGCGACCAACCCGACCGTAAAATCCTGGAACGCGGCGCACCCTTCGCGCGGACCGGACGGCGGCTGCTCGCAGAATGACCTCAAGAGCACCGGCGGCGACGGCCTGCTCTATTGCTTTGCGGTGAACTGACAGCCGTCATTGCGAGAAGAGTCAGCGACGACCTGTCCGCCGCAGCTCAAAGAGCGTAGGCGGAAGCAATCCAGACCGTTTCGGCGGCGGGATTTCTGGATTGCTTCGCTTCGCTCGCAATGACAACCTTACACTGGTCGCTCGCGGGCTGCGGCTCGCCCGAACGATTGGGACAAGGCGATGAAATACGAACTTTACTACTGGCCCTCCATCCAGGGCCGAGGCGAATATGTGCGCCTTGCGCTGGAAGATGCCGGCGCCGCCTATAGCGATGTCGCGCGCGGCAGCGGCGGCACGGGCGCGATGATGCGGATGATGGGGCAGGGCACCACGCCGCCCTTTGCGCCGCCGTTTCTCAAAGCGGGCAAGCTCGTGATCGCCCAGACCGCCAACATCCTGTTCTATCTCGGCAGCCGCCACGCCCTCGCGCCGAAGACGGAAGCCGGGAAGCTCTGGGTGCATCAGCTCCAGCTCACCATCACCGATTTCGTGCTCGAGATTCACGACACCCACCATCCGCTCGGGCCCTCGCTCTATTACGAAGACCAGAAGGCGCCGGCGAAAAAGCGCACCGAAGAATTCTGGGACGAGCGTGTCCCGAAATATCTCGGCTATTTCGAAGGGCTGTTGAAGGATAGCGGCGGCAGCTACGTCACGGGACGACGGATCACCTATGTCGATCTCTCGCTGTTCCAGATCGTCGAGGGACTGCGCTACGCCTTCCCGAAGCGGATGAAGGCGTTCGAGACGGAAATCCCGGGCCTGGTATCTTTACGCGACCGCGTCGCCGCGCGGCCGAAGATCAAGGCGTATCTCGCAAGCGAGCGGCGGATCCCGTTCAACGAGGAGGGCATTTTCCGGCATTACAAGGAGCTGGATAATTGAGTTGTCCGCCTTCGCGCTGACGCGCGCCAGGGAATCACAACGTCACCGGTTCCTTCCGTCAATCGGCGTCATCGCCACCTTCGCTAGGTCGATGCCGTCGATGCAGCTCACATTCAGCGCCACCACTTCGGTGCCGTCGGGCTTGGTGCCGCGCGCGAACACGTCGACGCCGCAGTCGGCGCAGAGCTGATGGCGGATCGCGTGCTTGTTGAAGAGATATTCCTTCAGGTTTTCTCCGCCGGCTCGGAGCTGGAAGCTCTTCGGCGGCAGGAAGGTGAAGTGCAGTCCCTTCTTGGTGCAGATCGAGCAATTGCACGCGGTCACCATCGCAAGGTCGGAGGTGGCTTCGAAACGCACCATGCCGCAATGGCAGCCACCGGTGAAGGTTTTCGAATCGGGCATGGCTTCGCTCTCCTCGTGCGATCGCGGCGCTTGGTTCCGGCATCTTCCGGCAAGTCCGCGGCCGGGTTCAATGCTTGAATTCATGGCTTGACTTACATATAAGTAATGACTTATATATTGTTAATGACCTCCGCTGCGCAGCTTTCCGCCGTGATGAAGACGCTCGCCGATCCGACGCGTCGGGCGGTGTTCGAGCGCATCGCAAGCGAGCGCGAGATCGCAGCAACAGAACTGGTGAAGGGCTCGAAAGTATCGCAGCCGGCGGTGTCGCAGCACCTGCGCGCATTGCGCGATGCGGGCCTGGTGATGGAGCGGCGCGAGGGCCGGCACATCTATTACCGTCCCGCGCCGCGGGGGCTCGCGCCGTTGCACGACTGGCTCAGCCATTACGAGGCGTTCTGGCGCGAGCGCCTGGAGAATCTCGAGAAACTGTTGGAGGAAGACGGCGATGAGTGAAACGCACGCGATCACGGCCGAGAAAGTGCTGCCCTATCCGCCGGAGCGAATCTGGCGCACCCTGACGCGCAGCGACCTGATCGCGAAATGGCTGATGCCGAACGATTTCGAGCCTGTGGTCGGCTATCGCTTCACCTTCAAGACGAGGCCGATGGGAAACTGGGACGGCATCGTGCATTGCGAGGTCCTGCAATGCGACCCGCCGACGCTGTTGCGCTATTCCTGGAAGGGCGGCGCGGACTCCAATCCGGACTACGGCTCGCGCCTCAATTCGGAGGTGACCTGGACGCTGACAAGGATCGAGGGCGGCACGCACCTGAAGATGGTGCATGACGGCTTCGTCTTCCCCGGCAACCGCTTTGCGTACGACGCGATGGCGCCGGGCTGGGGCAGGGCAATGGACGGCATTGCGCGCGTGACCGCGGCAGCCGAGGTCACGCCGTCAGGCAGAAGTTCAGCGGCTTAAGCTTCAGGCGAGCTGGTCGATGCGGGTGCCCTGTCCGGGCGGCAGCGGCGGTTTCGGCGGCGGCTGATAGGCGCTGTTATTGCCGTTGCTGCTCGCCTGCACCGGCGGCGTGGAGTTGCCGGTATCGATCGGCGCCACCGGGGCCGCAGGGGAAACGCTGGAAACACTCATCGATCGGATCCTTTTTGTTGGTCCAACCGTGACGCCCTTCCCTCAAGGGCACATGAAATCAATCGTTAAAATGCGAGCGATCGGCGCGCCGGGCGGCGAATGGTGAACGGGTGGCGCACGTTATCCGGCAATGGCCGCCGCCGGTCTTAGGGTTTTGGCTACTGGTCCAGCCCGCGCCGGACCACGATCGCCGCGTCCTTCCTGGTGCGCGTGCATTCCATGTCGAGCCGGCGATAGCGCAGGGTGATCTTGTCGCCGCGCAAAATGCCCATGCGTTTCAGGCAGCGCGCGGTACCGGTCATGGTGTCGTCCTTGGGCAACGTAAAGATCACGGCCGCCGCCGAGCCCACGAGATTGTAGAATTCGGGTTTGATCTTGCGGTCGGTCTTGGCATAGAGCTCGTTCGAGTACTCCTTGCCGCGGCAGCCGAGCGACAGCTCATGCGCGGCCGGATGAGTCAGATAGATGATATTGGCGGCCTTGAAATTGACTTTCAGTCCGTCGATGGCGTTCGCCAACTGCTTGGCGATGTCGTCGCACTGGTCGGCGCGGGCGGGCGAAGCCGCGAACGCCGCAATGAGCGCCAGCGCGGCGGCGAGCAAGATCGGTCGGCGAAACTGTCGTCGTGATGTCATGTGAGAAGGCCCCTTTGCCGCCATTGAAGCGAATGAGGAGCGAGAGTGCAAGGGGTGGTCTTTTCCCTCTCTGGAACAATGATATATTACGTGCATGAGCAAAGAGACGGTGAAGGCGGTTCTGGATCGCGTGTTGACTTGGCCGAGCGAGCGCCAGGAAGACGCTGCGAAAATGCTGCTGGTGATGGAAGCCCAGGACAACAGCGCTTATCGGTTGACGGACGAGCAGGTTGCCGAGGTGCGACGGCGGATAGCAGATCCCAATCGTCGCCTTCTGACCCTTGAGAAAGCCGACGAGCGGCTGCGTAGCAGGCTCGGCGAATAGAAATCGAAAGAATTGCGCCATGCTGGACGAAAAAAAAATACAGGAGATTGCGCAGGAAGTTGCGAGCGCAAACCTTGCCAGCACAAACGTTACATCCGTTTCGAGCAGCCCGACGATCGACTCCCAGGGGCATGACGCGCTTCGGATCACGATCGTGCTTAAATCGGGCTCTGAATCCAGTATCAGTGGAGTTGCCGCGCTCGACACACTTGTCGGCATAAGAGATAGGCTACGTCGCGCTGGCGAGGAGCGATTGGCCATCGTCGAGTATGCCACCAAAGAAGAGCTCGAAGCGGGTGGCGATCTTTAATCCCGATCATTTGTTTGAGCAGGCTGACAAGCTCATCACGCCTCAGGTAGGCCGTCCTCGGCAGGCTGACATTCGACGGGCAATATCGGCAGCCTACTATGGGATATTTCACGCCATTACCACCAAAGCTGTCGATCAATTCGTAGGGGCAACAAACCGCGACAAGAATCAATACGGCTTGGCCTATCGGAGCGTTAGCCATTCGCGGCTTCGCGAACTATGCAACGAGGTCCAGAAATCGACGCAGTCCAACAGGTATCGGCCTTATATTCCCGCTACGGGTTTCGGTTCCAATATCGCTTCCTTTGCCGAGGCGGTGGTCGAACTCCAGGAGAGACGGCATTCCGCTGACTACGATGTAATGATTAGCATGAATAGATCGGACGCGGCTCTTGCGATCGCCACGGCTCAGGCGGCCCTGAGCGCCTTCGATAAGGCAGGCCAACAAGAACAGCTGGCATTTCTCAGCCTTCTGTTGTTTTCTCCGCGCTAGCAAACTGCCCCCAAACGCACGAGCCCCGCATGAACGCCCCCACCGCCTTTCCCGACCCGAAGCCTGTTCCGCCCTATAAGCACACGCCGCTGTTTCCGCTTGGCGCGGATACCACTCCCTACAAGAAGGTGACAAGCGAGGGCGTGCGGGTCGAGAAGGTGCTGGGCAAGGACATGCTGGTGGTGTCGCGCGAGGCGCTGCGGGCGCTGTCGGAAGCGGCGTTCGGCGAGATCAATCATTACCTGCGGCCGGGGCATCTGAAGCAGCTCCGCAATATCCTCGACGACCAGGAAGCGAGCCCGAACGACAAGTTCGTCGCGCTGGACTTTTTGAAGAACGCCAATATCGCGGCCGGCGGCGTGCTGCCGATGTGCCAGGACACCGGCACCGCCATCATCATGGGCAAGAAGGGCTGCAACGTCATCACCGACGGCGACGACGAGGCCGCGCTGTCGGAAGGCGCGCGCGATGCGTATCTGCGCCGCAATCTGCGCTATTCGCAGGTCGCGCCGCTGTCGATGTATGAGGAAAAGAACACCGCCAACAACATGCCGGCGCAGTGCGAGATCTACGCCGAGGGTGATGACGCCTACAAGTTCATGTTCATGGCGAAGGGCGGCGGGTCCGCCAACAAGAGTTTTCTGTTCCAGGCGACGCCCTCGGTGCTGACGAAAGACCGTCTGCCGGCGTTCCTGAAAGAGAAGGTGCTGACGCTGGGCACCGCGGCGTGCCCGCCCTATCACCTCGCCATCGTCATCGGCGGCACCTCCGCCGAGCTCTGCATGAAGACGGTGAAGCTCGCCTCCGCCCGCTATCTCGACGCGCTGCCGACCCATGGCTCGGCCGACGGCAACGCCTTCCGCGATCTCGAGATGGAGCAGGAAATTCACAAGATGACGCAGTCTCTCGGCGTCGGCGCGCAGTTCGGCGGCAAATATTTCTGCCACGATGTCCGCGTGATCCGCATGCCGCGCCACGGTGCCTCATTGCCGATCGGGCTTGGCGTGTCGTGCTCGGCCGACCGCCAGGTGCTGGGCAAGATCACCAAGGACGGTGTCTATCTCGAGGAGCTCGAGCATAACCCGGCGCAATATCTCCCGCAGGTCGAGCAGGCGCTTGGCGGCGACGTGGTCCAGATCAACCTCAACCAGCCGATGAAGGACATTCTGGCGACGCTCGCAAAGCATCCGATCAAGACGCGGCTGTCGCTCACCGGCACCATGATCGTCGCGCGCGACTCCGCGCACGCGAAGCTGCGCGAGCGACTGGAGAAGGGCGAGCCGCTGCCGGATTATTTCAAGAACCACCCGATCTATTATGCGGGGCCTGCGAAGACACCGGAAGGCTACGCCTCCGGCGCATTCGGTCCGACCACGGCGGGGCGCATGGATTCCTTTGTCGACCAGTTCCAGGCCGCGGGCGGCTCGATGGTGATGCTGGCCAAGGGCAACCGCGCGCCGGCTGTGCGCGAGGCCTGCAAGAAGCATGGCGGCTTCTATCTCGGCTCGATCGGGGGTGCTGCGGCAAACCTCGCCGAGCACTGCATCAAGAAGGTCGACGTGGTCGAATATCCCGAGCTCGGCATGGAAGCGATCTGGCGGATCGAGGTGGTGGATTTCCCGGCCTTCATCATCATCGATGACAAGGGCAACGACTTCTTCAAGGAGCTGAATCTCGGTTGAGGGCGATCGGCCTCGACGGGTTTTCGCGCGGCTGGGTTGCCGTCGTCCTGGATGGCGATGAGCAGGCGATCTCTTTCCACCCGGACGTTGCCGGCGCGCTTTCTGCTCCGTTCGACCGCGCCGGGATCGATATTCCCATCGGCATGACCGAGGACGGCGAGCGCGCCTGCGATCTTCTCGCGCGAGAGAAGTTGCGGCCACACACATCGCGCGTCTTCACCGGCGCGCGGCGATGGCTCTGGCAGGAATTTCGCGATCCCGATCAGGCCAACAGGGAAGCATTGCGCCGCGGCGAGATGCGCGTCTCGCGCCAGCTTTGGCATCTCGGGCCCAAGATCATGGAGGTCGACGCGTTCCTGCGCGCGCATCGCGAACAGGACGTTCGCGAAGTTCATCCCGAACTGGTGTTCTTGCGGCTGAACGGCGACAAGCCGCTGCCGTCGAAGAAGTCAGAAGGAGGCGATGCACTTCGTCGCAGGCTGCTCAAGCGGCAGGGATTTCGCGGTATTGATGGCTGGCTTGCTCAATCGCGCATCGGCACCGGCGCCAAGCGTGATGACGTGCTGGATGCCTGCGCCGTGGCGATTGCGGCACGTGATCCCTTGGGCAGCGTGCCCGAGAAAGCAGCAAAGCCCGATACGTATGGATTGCCGATGCAGATTTGGTATTGATCTGTCGTTTCAGGATCAAATTCGATTGCGGTGAGAGAGATAATGAGTGCGAAGATTGAATGGTTCGACGATTTGAAGCTCGGCATGCGCTTCAAGAGCGGCGAGGTGACGCTGTCAAAGGAAGACATCCTGCGCTTCGCAAGGGAATTCGATCCGCAGCCGTTTCACCTCGACGAAGAGGCCGCCAAGGACACGATCCTTGGGGAACTCGCCGCGTCGGGATGGCACACCGCGGCGATCGCCATGAAGCTCGCCACCACCTGCCGGCCGTTTGGGCCGCATCCGCTGTTCGGCGCGGGCGTCGACGAGCTGCGTTGGATGAAGCCGGTGCGGCCGGACGACACGCTGCATCTCGAGGGGGAGGTGGTCGAACTGGCGCCTTCGCGGACGAAGCCGCAGGGCATCGTCCGCGTCAAATGGACCGCCTATAACCAGCAAGGCGAGGCGGTCTACACCTTCAATCCGATCGCGATCGTGCCGCGGCGGCCGGCGTGAGACGCGTCAGGGCGGGCTTAAGCCCGCTTCCCCGTGAAGGGGAAATTACCCATGAAGCCGATGCCCATCTCGCCGGAGATGGCATCGCCTGCGACCTTGCCGGTGAACTCCAGCGTCAGCGGCATCGGGTTGGTGATGGAAACCTTCCAGGCCACGTCGTCGCCGTTGACGGTGCCGTCGAAAATCTCGGTCGAATTGCCGTCCGCTCCTTGCGTGCCCGTCAGCGTGCCGCCGGAGCTGTTGAGGCTCAGCGTCGCGTTGCGCTCGCCCATCGGCGTCGTCATGGTGAGATTCCAGTTTCCGTCCACGGCCATTCGTCCCTCCTCAAATTGCCCGCAAAACCGGAAGTGGCTTTGAACCGGCAAAAAGGCATGCGCGGCGGTATAGCCCATCTCGCCGCGCATGCCCAATCGGTTTAATTCAAGTGAAAGCGTCTCAGGTGCCGGCGGCGGCCCGGGCGGTGCGGATGCGGCTGGTGACCAGGACGCGAAATGCCACATATTGGATCGCAAAGGCCGCGATCTTGGCGCCGACAAGGACGACGGACACATAAATCGTCCACAGTTTGAAGTCGCCGGTCATGGCGACCGCGATGGTGCCGGCGCCGAGAGCGAACATCAGCGCGGCCCAGGCAAAGCCGGCGAAGGTGACATATTCCGGGATGGTCTCGGCCACGAGCGGCGGCATGTAGCGCAGCATCCAGCCGCGCCTGAGCATGATCGTGCCGATCGCGAAATGCCCGATCGCGGGTTTTGCCAGCACGAAGCGGGGATCGTTGGTCAGGATGGTGGCGCTGCCGAGCACGATCACGAGGGCGAGGCTCGCCCAGGTCATGAAGCCCAATTCCTTGCCCTTGATCCGGCTGTAGATCACCTGGCCGATGGCGCCGGCAATCGCGATCGAAGTCGCCAGCACGATGTTGTCGGTGGCGAGATAGACGACGAGGAAGACGATGGTCGAGAAGAAGTCGGTGGCAAGGCGGGCGAATACGTCCTTCATCGGCTTTCCTCCAAGTCCGGTTTCAGATCCGGTTCAATGTCCGGTTAGTGCGTCTTCGGCAAGGCGTTGGGCGGCGGCAAGGCGTGCTGGCTGCGGCGGTGCGCCGAATACCATTTGGTGAAGAACACCGCGCTGTTGCGCGCGGCAAAGGCGACCGCAAGGCCAAGCCAGATCGGCAGGCCCGGCACATAGAGGATGGCAGCATTGGCGAGCATCATCAACAGCGCCGCCGCGGTCCAGGCGCCGGTGATGATGTAGTTGGCGCGCGAAAAGCCCGGCATCGCCGCGATTTCGGAAGGGACCGATTCCAGCGCATATTGCATGGTGAAGGGATAGCGCAGCAGCATCGAGCCGAACGAAATCGCGAAGATGCCGATGTCGACCGCGAGCTTCACCGCCTTGTCGCTGACGCTTGCGTCGACCAGGTTGAGCCAGGCGGCAATGCCGGCGAACAGGATCACCGAGCCGGCGGCCAGAATCTTCACCGACCGGCCGCGGTAGGTGTCGAACGCGATGGTGGCCGCGCACACGAGGGTAGCGGTGACCAGGCTCACGGTGGACGACACCATGAGCATCAGCGCCGTGAAGGCGCCATAGGGCGCCAGAATCAGAAATATTGTCATTCGGCTCAGCCTCTTCGGCCAATCTTTACGTTGTAAAGATCAATAACGGCTGAACCTGCTGGGGTCAAGTGAAATCTTTACAGCGTCAAAATTAGTTGATCTGGCGAAAAAAAGGGCAATTAAATCAGCTAATTATGTTCGTCATTCCGGGACGCGCCGCAAGGCGCGGGCCCGGGATCCATAACCCCGGACCGTGGTTATGGATTCCGGGCTCGTCGCTATGCGACGCCCCGGAATGACGAGGGAGAGGGCTTATCAGTTCGCCCCTACCCAATTGCCGTGAAAGCCATCGGGCACGCGATGGGCGAGATGCACCAGCGCGGCGGGGCCGGCCTCGACATCGGTGGCGTTGAACACGGCAAGGTCGCTGCGATTCTCCCGCGCGCGATAGACCACTGCGAGCAGCCAGCCGTCGCCTTCGGCCGCCTCCTTGCCGCGCTCGACGAATACCGGCTCCGAGATCGTGTCGCCGGTGGGCAGATGATATTTGCCGCGCCGTTTGCCCTCTCCGTCGACATGCACGACGCCCGACAGCGCGCCGAACAGCGGCAGGTCCGGATTGGCGCAGGCGTACCAGCCGTGCGCGCTCTTCAAGCCCGCGCGGCGGTCGTCGACCCGCGGAAATTCGCCGGTGAGATCGTCGAGATAGGTCTGGCTGAAGCGGTCGGTGTTGCCGGCGAGATCGAAGGTCCAGCGGCAGAGCCGCGCGCGCGACTTTTTCGGATCGGTCGGCCGGCCGTCAGGATGCGGGAACAGCGGCGCCTCCTCGAACTGCATGACATCGGCGATGATACGGTTGCCGTCCTCCCAGGCGTTCATCACATGGAAGACGTAGCAATTCTCGCCGCGGAACCAGACGATGTCCTTCGCCGCGCCGTTGCGCTTCATCACGCCGACATGGGTGCCTTTCTCGGGCTCCCAGGCGTAGGCGGGATGGCCACCCATGGCGCGCTGCAGGCTGCCGGTAATCGGGAGCACCGGAAACAGCAGATGATTTTCGGTGACGATGAAGTCATGCACCATGCTGGCATAGGGCGCCTCGAAACGGTCGAAGCGCGTCACCTGGCCCGATGCATTGACCGATCCGAAGGAGAGGGTGGGCGTAAAGGGACCTGAGGCGTTGTAGCCGAAGAAGACCATCTCGCCCGTGAGGGGATCGATCTTGGGATGCGCGGTGAAGGGGCCGACGATGCCGCCGCCATAATTGCAGTAGCCGCGGGTGGCAAGCGTGTCAGGCTCGATCTCGGTCGGCAGATGCGCTTCCTCGAGCGCCAGCAGCCGGCCGCCGTGGAAGACGATATTGGTGTTGGCGACGCCACCGTCAGTCAGCGCGGCGGGCGCATCCGCGAGCTTGCGGCCAAAGCCGCCGAACAGCGCGCGGCCGGCGTCATGCTCGGCCTGCCATTTCGGGGTGCGAACCCAGCGGTTGCGGTAGGAGGCGCGGCCGTTCTCGAGATGGAAGGCGTGCAGCATGCCGTCGCCGACGAACCAGTGCGCGCCCGGCGCGTCGAATTGCGGATTGGGACCGTTGCGGTAGAGCGTGCCGTTGAGCTCGCGTGGCAATTCGCCCGATATCTTCAGGAACGGGGCATCGCATTCCATCGGGATCGGGCCTCGATTGGCCCATTCGGCACGGATCGGCGTCTCCTGCTGCATCGCACACTCCCTTAGGGCTATCTTTACATCGTAAAGATGTTGATATTATGCTCGACCAATCAGGTCAAGCAAAATCTTTACACTGTAAAAATTGGGTCATATAACGCACCGATGACAAGAAAAGCTGAGCCAGCACGAAAGGTTGCAAAGCGCGTCGGCCGCGCGGCGCCGCTCCGTTCGGTCCGATCGCGCAGCGGTGCGCGGACGGCAAAGGACGATACGCCTTATCATCACGGCGCGCTGCGCGACGCTTTGCTGCAGGCGGCAGAGCGGGTGCTGGAGCGCGATGGCCTTGCGGGTCTGACGCTGCGCGCGGTGGCGCGCGAAGCCGGCGTCTCGCATGCGGCGCCGACGCATCATTTCGGCGATCTCGCCGGTCTCGTCAGCGAACTCGCCGCGATCGGATTCCGGCAGTTCAACGCCGCGATGGCGCAAGCCTGCACGCCGGACACGCCCTATCCCGGCAAGGGGATGGCGCGCGCAAAAGCCTATGTCGCCTACGCGCAGGCGCATCCCGGCATGTATGGGCTGATGTTCCGCACCGAGCGGCTCGACTATTCACGGCCCTCGCTGCATGAGGCGGCCGAAGCCTCGTTTTCGGGGCTGGCCAGCGCGATTGCCGCCAGCCGCCACGAACAAATCGAGGAAGAGGCCCTGACTCTGGAGCAGGCGGCCGCGATCGCGCGCGCCTGGTCGCTGGTGCACGGCTTCACCATGCTGATGCTCGACGGCCGTCTGGAGGACATCCTGAACCGGTTGCCGAAAGGAACCAGCGTCGAGACGCTGCTCGATTCCATGCTCAAGCTCGCGATGGTCAAGCCGCCGCCGTCGTCCTGACCCTGGCGCGTTGCTCGTTCGACGCGATCACGTCGCCACCAGCTTCTTCACCGGCGTCGGATCGAGGTTGAAGATCCGCGCCGCGTTCAAGCCCAGAATATTGCGCTTGGCCTGCTCGGAGAGGAACGGCAGGTCGCAGATCTCCTGCGGCAGGTCGAAATCGAAATGCGGCCAGTCCGACGCGAACAACAGTTGCGTCTCGGCCTTGATCATCTCCAGCGTGTTCTCCAGCGCCTTCGGGTGCGTCGTCTCCATGGGCTGGGTGGTGTAGAAGCAATTGGTGTTCATGTATTCGCTCGGCATGCGCTTGAGCAGCGGCGCCTCCGAGGGACGCATCAGATACTGATCGTCGAGCCGCTGCATCAGGAATGGCACCCAGGCAAGCCCGCTCTCGACCCACACCGTCTTCAGTTTCGGAAACCGCTCCGGAATGCCGTTCAGGATCCAGTTCGTCATGTGCACCATGTTGCACCAGACAAATCCCAGCGCGTGCATGCCGAGAAAGCGGTTGATGGTCGCAAGCGAAGCGTCCTGCCAGTGATAGCCGGCGTGGAAGGCGAGCGGCTTGCCGGTCTCCTCGATCATCGAATAGAGCCGCATGTAGTCGTTGTGATGCACCGGCTTGTTGCGGGTCGAGGTCACGCAGAAGCCGATCACGCCCTTCTTGTCGGCGAGCTCCCTGACCGTCTGCTCGGCTTCCTTCGGCGTGTTGAACGGTAAAACGATCAGCGACTTGATCCGGTCGTCCTCGGACAGGATGCGGTCGATCAGCCAGCGGTTATAGGCATTGCCCAGCCACACTTCCATTTCCGGCTGCGGATGCATGCCGAGGAACAGCATCGGCGTCGGGAACACCACCATGTTGTCGATGCCGAGCGAATCCATCGCCCGCCGCGTCAGCGTGACGTCGCGATGCACGCCGGTCTCCTCGACGATCTCGCGCTGGCCGTCCTGGTGCGGGATGCGGCCGCCGACCGACTGGTAGCGGAGCCCAAGGTCGCCGTTTAGCCCGTAGGGCGGGGCGGCCAGCCGCTCGTTCTGGAACCGCACCGCATTGTCGCGGACGACGGGGTCCTCGATGTAGGTGACGATCTCCTTCCAGGACACCGTCTCGACATGATGCGCATCGATGTCGCAGACGAACATGTCCTGCAGGCCGCGCCGGATCGCGTTGCGCCTGGCATGCGCGAGGATATCGCGCGTGTCGGTGTGAACGGTGATTTCCTGGATCGCCGAATATTGCGGTCCGATCCTGCCCTGAATGTTCATGATCTCTCTCCGGCAACATAGGTGTCTTCGTCCGGGCGGCGCCGGTACCAGAGCGCCAGCTCCATCGGTCCCAGATGCATCGCGCGCAGCATTTCGGAAACGGCCGACAGCAATTCCGTCGGCGTCAGCTCGCTGTCCCGTCTCCCTGCGATCGGCGGAAAGGTTCGTTCCTCGCCGTCGGACTTCGCGACATAGAGGCGGATCGCCGCGGTCAATAATTGCGCCACGGCTTCGTCGGAAACGCGCGAGGCTTCGTTGTTTTCGACCAGCTCGCGCGAAGTGCGGAGCAGCTCGCCCGCCATCCGGTCGATCCAGCCATAGGCGTCGTTGTTGCGGGCGTCATTGTTGCGGTCGCCGGCGTCGCGGTTGCGATCGCTGTCAGGTCCGAACATAGATCTCGCCCTCCCGGATCGTAAAATCAGCCTTGCGCAACCGGATGCGGCTGGAGCCCTGGTGGCAGCCGGTCCTGATGCTGAACTCATAGCCGTGCCAGGGGCAGACGATGTTGGTCTCGGTGGGGTCGTATTCCAGGGTGCGCGTGGTGCCGTCGTCGGCGACCGGCTCGATTACGCGCTTCATGATGCGGCCCTGGCACACCGGCCCGGCGCGATGGGCACAGCGGTTGTGCCAGGCGAAGAATTCGTCGCCGATCCTGAAGATGCCGACCTCGAACTCCCCGCAATCGACGACCTTGCGGTCGCCGTCGGCGTAGTCGGTCAGTTTCCCCGCGAAATATTCCGGCATACGGCACTCCCGGCTTGGGTAAGGCGCGCACCACCCAAGGAGGCGCCTCTCCATCGTTGCTGTCAATCTATCACGTCGCCATGAAGCTGCCAGAGACCAGCGTCAGCGCAGAGGCAGGAATGGTGTGTTCCGACGGGTTATTCAGCACGATGTGCTCGATCTCGCCACGGCTGACGCCCATATCGGCGAGCTCCCCGTCGCTTAGGCCATACAATTCGGCGCGTATTCGCCGGCGCTCGCGCGACGCTTGAAATGCGCTCCAAAGTGCCGCCAGCAGGTTGTCGGAAATCCGCAACCGTCCGTTGCTGTCGACGAACTCGCTTGTCCCGTGGATCGTGCTCATAGCGGCATCTCCTGACACGGTGTACACGGTCAGAGGATGCCGCGGCGCGGAGGCGCGCGCTTGACATCGCGCTTGCATTTTCCTCACCGGCGGCTTACTTTGCGTTGCAACAGCCCCTTTCGACCGGCGGGGGCGCGCGCCCGCTGGTCAGCGCTTCGCCAGCTCGATCGCGCGGCCGCGCTCGCCCACGATTTTCACCTCGTCCTTGCCGCATTTGAAATCGCGGGCGATTTCGCCGGCGGCCTTCCGCGCGAGTTCGTTCGGATTGGGGTTGGCCCGCACATCGACATAGGCGACATGGCACACCGGGCCCGGCGGCAGCCGCGTCACCACCATCAGGCCCTTGTCGGTCGGACGACCGCTCTTGTCCATGTCCTGATTGTCGGCGATGTGCCAGCGCTGGATGATCGCGAACGGCTTGCCGTCGGCCGCGCGCCATTCGACCGTATCCGTGGTCGAATTGAACGGACCGAAGCTGTGGCTTGCGGCTGGTTCGTCCTCGGCGGCTTTTTGGTTGCGGCCGACCGATATGGTCTGGCGCAAATCGTCCTCGGTCACGAGCACGATCAGACCGGCCTTTCCGGGGCAGACGCTGACGCTGCCGTCGTGGTCGGTAGTCTTCACGCGGCAATCCTTCGTGGCCGTCGAAGTGTAGAGGCTGCTGAAGGTTTGGGCGTCGGCGCGACCGAAAAGGGCAAATGCCGCCGCGACCACGACGACGGCAGCTACAACATTCACATAAAGGCGGCGCATTCGATGCTCATTCGATGGGAACCCGTGGGAATATCGGCGTGCGAGCCGCGCAAGCTGGGGAAGGTTCAGGACCATGGCGAGAAAGAACTGACATCGGCGCTAAATCGTTCTAGAAAAGCACATTATAATCCATCATCGTCGATCGTGCGTCCGCTCACTCCATATCATGCCTGCCATATCCCCGAATAAGCCCTATCGCATCGGCCGCTCCCGCACCGGGCTTGGCCTGTTTGCCACGCAGCCAATCAAGAAAGGCACCCGGATCATCCGCTATTTCGGGCCGCTGCTCGATTCGAAAAAGAAAAAAGACGACGCAATCGAGAACAAATACCTGTTCGAGCTCAGCAACCGCTGGACCATCGACGGATCGGTGCGCGCCAACGTCGCCCGCTACATCAACCACGCCTGCAAGCCGAACGCGGAAAGCGACGTCAAACCACGCAAGCGCAAGGTTTACATCCGCGCCATCAAGAACATCGAGGCGGGCGAGGAGATCAACTACGATTACGGCACCGATTACTTCAAGGCCTACCTGAAGCCGATCGGCTGCAAATGCGACGCCTGCGACAAGAAGCGCAAAAAGAAACGCGCCGAAGCCCGAGCGGAGCGTGCGAAGGAACGTGAAAAGGCCGAGCGCAAGGCCGAGCGGCTGGCAGAGAAACTCGCCAAGGCCAAGGAGAAGCTCCGGAAGCTGAACGGCAAGGCGAGGCATGCCAATGGCAAGTCGGCGAATGGAAAGCTCGCCAATGGCAAGTTGACCAATGGAAAGCCTGCCAACGGCAAGCCCCCTCCCGACAGCAACGTCGCCAACGACCAGGACCGCCTGGCGGCGTGAGGGCTTTCTGGTGTTTCGCGCGCGGCCCCTCCAATTCTGTTCAAGGCTAACGCCGATCCAGGGGACGAGCCCCGGATCGGCTTAGGCTGATTGCGCGACAGGCTTACGCCACGACCGCGCCACCGCTCTTGCGCAGGCCAATGTATTGCAGCTCCGCGAATACGCCGGTCGCGATCGCTTGCGCGACAACGACGATTTCGCCAAGCAGGTTCGGCGAGACCGCGCCCGAGAACAACAGCGCGAAGCTGGCGAGCGTCCATGCGGCATTGCCGATCACCACGATCAGCACCAACGGCTTCGGCACGGATGGCCGTGTGCCCAGCCAGCCGACCAGTGCGGCATAGGCGATCAGGAACAGACCGGTGTCACGCAGCAGCGCTTCCGGCAGATTGAGGAAGGAAGCGAGCGCGTCGGCATCCAGCGTCATCACGATTGCCGAAATGCCGCTGAAGATGGCGTCGGCGAGCAGCGCGCGGCGCAGGAATTGGGATGCGTGGATCATGGGAGGTCTCCTCTCGTTGCAGATGGGATGAGGTCAGCGGAACCAGGACTTGAGCCGGCGCGTGAAGCGGACCGGGCAAAGCGACTGCGCGACGCTGTTCTCGAAGGCCTGCACCCGCACGAACACGAAGAGGCCGGTGGCATGGACCAGCGGCTCCGGCATGTTGAGGGAGCGCGCCAGCAGCCAGGTGGCGAGCTTCGCGGCCAGCGGGGTGAGGGCGGCGAGGGCGCGGACAATGGACAGCATCAGCATGGTCATCTCCTGTGCCGAGGAAGATGAGCCGCCGCCTGGGCCAATTCGATTACCTGCCACGTAATGGAACGGGCAAAATTCGCGTGATAGGTTTCCACCATGAACGCACATGCATCCACGGCGCGAGCCGAACCCGCAAAACCCCTTCATGTTGGCGAGCACTTGCGGGAGTGGCGGCAACGCCGTCATCTGAGCCAACTCGACCTCGCCGGTGACGCAGAGATCTCGGCGCGACATTTGAGCTTTGTCGAGACCGGCCGATCGGCGCCGTCGCGCGAAATGGTCCTCAAACTGGCGGAGCGACTGGACGTGCCCCTACGAGAACGCAACGTGCTCTTGGTCGCCGCCGGTTTCGCGCCGGCCTTTCCGCAGCGCTCGCTCGACGATCCCGCCTTGAGGTCGGCGCGCGAGGCGATCAACCTGGTCTTGAAGGCACACGAGCCCAACCCTGCGCTGGCCTATGACCGGCACTGGAACCTGGTCTCGGCTAACCGCATGGTGGCGCCGCTGCTCGAGGGCGTGCCGCAGCGGCTGCTCGGCCAGCCCTTCAACATCCTGCGGCTGGCCTTTCATCCTGAAGGCCTGGCGCCGCGTACCGTCAATCTCCCCGAATGGGCCGCGCATCTCCTGGAGCGGCTGCACCGCCAGTGTGAGGCGACCGCCGATCCGGAATTGCTGAAGCTCTATCAGGACCTGAAATCCTATCCGATCCCGGCGCGGTCGGGCCCGGTGCCGGCCGACAGCGTCGCGATCCCCTTCAAGCTCCGTCACGACGGCGACGTGTTGAGTTTCATCTCCACCACCATGGTGTTCGGCACGCCGGTCGACATCACGCTGTCGGAGCTGGCGCTGGAGACCTTCTTCCCGGCGGATGAGCTGACGGCGGACCGGATGCGGAAGATCGCGGCGCAGATGGATTAGGGCCTCTGGTTTGCCGGTGGTGCAACGGCTAAGTTCGCCGTCATGCCCACGCCAGCCGATGCGGTCAAAACCTACATCCTCGCCAAGGACGGCAATCGCCCGTTCCTGATCAGGCAGGCGTTTGCCGAAAACGCCGCGCTGGAGATGGTGGTCAAGACCGACGCCATCAGCTTTCCAGGCTCGGCCAAGGGCGTTGCCGCGCTCGAAGACATCCTGGTGCGGCGGTTCGGGTTTGACTTCGAGAACGTCTACACCTTTTGCCTGGCGGAGCCGCCCGAGGCCGGGTGCGTGCATTTCGCCTGCCATTTGCTGGTCGGGATGTCGGCCAAAGCCAACGGGCAGATCCGGGTCGGCTGCGGCCGTTACGACTGGTACTTCGGCGGCCAGGGCCAGGTTGAAAAGCTCGTCGTTACGGTCGACGTGATGAAGGTGCTGCCGGCGGATGAGCTCTCCGCAAGCATGGGCTGGCTGTCCACGCTGCCCTACCCCTGGTGCAGCGCCGACGAAGCTTTGCGGCGGATGCCGGCCTCTCAGGGGCTCGCCGAAATCAAGGCCTATCTGGCAGAAGTGCGCCCCCTCGCTGGCGTGGCCTAGGCATGCGGGTGGCGCGGTAGCAGGGGCGCCGTTGCGGCTTGTTTCGCCCGCCGTTCGGCTTATCTTGCGCCGATCGTTCCCCCGGAGGACATGGCCATGAGCTCACTCAAGCCGCTTACGATCGACATCGTCTCCGACGTGGTCTGCCCCTGGTGCTATATCGGCAAGAAGCGGATCGAGGATGCGCTGGCACTTGCGACCGACGTGCCGGTGGAAGTGAACTGGCGTCCGTTCTTCCTCAATTCCTGGGTGCCGCGCGAGGGCATCGGCCGCGACGAATATCTCACCGCGAAATTCGGCTCGCCCGAAGCCTACAAGGGGATCGCCGGCCGCGTCGTGGCGGCGGCGGGCGAGGAGGGGCTCTCCTATCATCCCGAACTCGTGAAACGTCAGCCCAACACCATCGATTGTCATCGCCTGATCCACTGGGCGGAGGCGCAGGGCAAGGCGGCTGAAATGAAGCAGCGGCTGATGGAATTGTATTTCCGCGACGGCGGCGATCTCACCGATGTCGATGTGCTGGTGCAGGCGGCGGCCGATGTCGGCCTTGACGCGGACGACGTGCGCAAGCGGCTGGCCACCGACGAAGACGTCGCACTGATCTCGGGCTGGGCGCAGGAAGCCTCCGACAAGGGCATTTCCGGCGTACCCACTTACGTGTTCGCGCAGAAATATGCAGTGTCCGGCGCCCAGCCGGCCGAGCTGCTCGCCCGCGCCATCCGCCAGGTCTCGGCAGAGGTGAACGCGCAGGCGGCGGAATGACGCGATAGAGCGTCATTCCGGGGCGCGCCCTGGCGCGAACCCGGAATCTCGATCCGCATCGTGGTGTCTACAAGTCGTCAAAATCCATCAAAAAGAATGAGGGGGAGAGCGTCATGATCTACGAATTGCGCACCTATACGGTGAAGCCGGGCACCATCGGCGACATGGTCAAGGCGGCAAGCACGGTGTCGCGCGACATCCGCGGCGACAATTTCGGCAAGCTCGAAGGCTACTGGTCGACCGAGATCGGCCCGCTCAATCAGGTCCTGCACATGTGGAGCTACAGCGATCTCAACGAGCGCACGAAGCTGCGCGCGGAGCTCGCCAAGAATGCGCGCTGGACGGCTGAGTATATTCCGCTGATCCGCCCCGTACTGGTGCGCCAGGAGGTGCGCCTGATGAACGCCATCCGGCCGCCAGTCGCACCTAGCTCGACCGGCAACATCTACGAACTCCGCAACTATCGCGCCAGGCCGCTCGGCGCGGTCCGGCAATGGGCTGAGGCGTTCACGGCGGCACTGCCGGCGCGCGAGAAATACTCAAAAATGGTCGGGCTCTGGCAGACCGAGACGGGACAGCCGAACGAGGTCTGCCACATCTGGGCCTATCCGAGCCTCAATGCCCGGGCTGAAGCCCGCGCCAACGCCTCGAACGATCCGGTGTGGAAGGAGTTCTTGGGCAAGGGGCCGGCATTCCTGGAAGAGATGCACGCGACCATCATGCTGCCCGCGCCGCATTCGCCGCTGCAGTGAGGGCCTCGGTCGTTGAATATCTCGATAGCTCTCTTGAATTTTGACGGTGCTGAAGCGACTATCGGCTCTGGAGAGCAAGAATGAAGATCAAGATTGTGGTGCACGAGGCCGAGGAAGGGGGCTATTGGGCCGAAGTCCCCGCTATTCCAGGCTGTGCTACGCAAGGCCACAGCATGGATGAGTTGATGGCAAATCTTCGCGAAGCCATCGAGGGGTGTCTTTCCATCGAAGTTAGCCCGCCCGAGCCGGGCGGTATCGAGCGGATGCTGGAATTGCCTGCATGAAATCGCTGTCCGGTCGCGACTTCGCCCGGATCATCGAGCGACGCGGCTGGACCTTGCTCCGCGTCAACGGTAGCCATCACATTTACGGCAAGCAGGGAAGTCGGTTCCAATTCACGGCAACAAGCCACTGATGACCGGCCTGCTACGACATTTAGCGAAGCTTGCCGAGCTTTCGGAAGAGGACCTTTAGGCGAGCCTCTCTAATGCTTCCGCCACGCGCGGATGAGCCGCACGCCCCACCGCGCTGCGTCGCGCGCTTTCTGACGCGAGATCAGCGCAGTATGGATCATCGCCACGACCGGATCGTTCAGGCGCAGCGGGATCAAGACGTCGCCGATCGCGAAACGGCCGCGCCAGATCGGGTTGATCATGGGGTGGTCGGGGCTTGCGGTGGAATCCGCCGACGCGATCGCGGGATCGGCGCAGAGGTGGCGCGTCAGGTCCAGCGTGAGCTGTACGCCCGGTGAATATTTCGCAAACTGCTCATCGACGCCGATCTTGAAGAAGAAGGCGCGGGTCTGGTGCCGCAGCACGATGCCCGCGGCGACCGGCGTATCGCCGGCGCGCAGCGTCACGATCTCGCACTGGCCGTTTTCCGCAAGCAAGCCGGTGGCGCGGCGGATGAAGGCGGCATCGCCTTCGACCTGCGCCAGCGCGGTGCCGCGCTCGCCCTTCCAGCCGCCGGCTTCCAGCTTCAGGAAGGTTTCCAGCGCCGCCGCGACGTCCTGCGGCGATCGCGCGACGGCAAAACGGATCTCGCCGTGCTCGCCGAGCCGCTGGCGCTGGCGCCGCAACTCCTTCAGCTTCTTGCTGCTGAGTGCGTCCTGCAGCAATTGATAGGCGGGGCGCGTCGCATCGAGCGAGGCGCGCAGATGCCAATTCAATGTGCGCGAACGCAGGCCTTCGCCGCGCAACACCCTGTTGAAGGCTTTCATGGTCGCGCCGTCGAGCGAGACCTCGCGCAGCAGCAGCGCGCGCGCACCGGCATTGCGCGCCGCCTGTATCATGAGTTGCGCGGCGTCCTCCGCGGCATCGCCATCGAGCAGCGGCGTGCACAGCGTGCCATAAGGATGCGCGCTCGCGAGCGCGGGCAGGGGAATCTGGGTGGCGTGCAACAGCGGGACCACCGGCATCAGCCCGATCAGCCGGCTGTCGTTCCACGCCGCCAGCGCTGACGCACCGGTGCGGCCGGGCGCGGTCGCGTTCACCGCCAATTCCCAATCGGGCAGATAATAGCCGTTCGGCTCGATCGCGCGTTCGGTGAGCGCACGCCAGTCGCCGATGTCGAGGGAGGTCAGCGGCAGCAGCGCTGGCTTGCGCAGTGGGGCCAAGTCGGTGCTGGCGCGTGAAACCGTGGCATCCCTGCTCGATGCACGGCGCACCACCGTCAGATCGACAATGTCGGCCAATTCAGCTTCCCCGGATTTTTCGGCAGACACTACCGGAAAGATTGGAAGAAGCCGTGTGATCCACCGTGCAATTCGAGCGGTAGTGTTAACGCTCTATTCGCTATCTATATGTCCCGAACGACCGCCTTCAGCGCGTCCTGAACCTTGCCTGCGATCGCCGCAAGCGAGTCGTTGTCGATCGCCTGCATCGATGCGATGGGATCTATGGCGGCAATTTCGGTCTTTCCCTCGACGGCCTGAACGACCACGTTGCAAGGCAGCATGGTTCCGATCTTGTCTTCGGCCTTGAGCGCTTCATGGGCCATCCTGGGATTGCAGGCTCCCAGGATGACATAGGGACGAAACTCGGCTCCGATCTTTTCCTTGAGCGTCGCTTGCACGTCGATTCTCGTCAAAACGCCGAATCCGTGCGCCTTGAGTGCGGCAACGGTCTTGTCGATCGCCTGCTCGAAGGGGACGTCGATGGTCTTTGCAAAATAGTAGGCCATGTTACCTCCTGTCTTCCTGCCGCGGGTCGGTTCACGAAAACGCGGTGCCGCTGCGACAACCGAGCTTCTTGAACACAATGGCGGCCGGGCAAAAACCGGTGAATGACGCCTGGATCATGTTGAACCCGGCAAATGCCGTCAGCAGATACCAGTAGGGATTGACCCAGTAGCCGAGCGAAAGCCCGAGCAGGACGACAAATCCTGCAAAGGTGAGAACTGCTCTATCGATATTCATGACGTGCTCCTCGTTCAGTTTGAAAGTTTTCAAGCCCCGGCCAGGCCGGCCTTGGTCCATGCAACGATGCTTTGAGCATCCATCGCGCCCGAACTCCGTGAAATCTCCCGGCCGCCCTGCAGCAGGAGCAGCGTCGGAATGCTGCTGATGCGCAGCCGCGAAGAGACGCCGGGCGCGTCGTCGGCGTTGAGCTTGAGGACCCGGACGTTCGGCTCAAGCTCCTTTGCCGCGCGTTCGAACATGGGCGCCATGGCGCGGCAGGGACCGCACCAGGGCGCCCAGATGTCGACCAGGACAGGAATGTCGCTACTGGCGATCTGGCGGCCAAAGCCCTGTTCGTCGACCTCGATCGGATGACCGTCGAACAGCGGCTCGTGGCAGGACCCGCAGCGAGCAGCAGTGGCCGGCTTTTCGGCCGGCACCCGATTGATCCGGTTGCAACGGCCGCACACGATCTGCCGGCTTCCACTCATGTTCCCGTCCTGACCTCTTTGATCTTCGCAATATTGAGCTTGTCGAGCACGAAGCGCTCATAGAACGGTTCACTTTCGCCGCGTCTCATCTTGCGCAGGAAATACTTTTCGAAGGCGACCTTGGCGTAGTGCACCCATTCGCCCTTAGACGACCAGTTGACGTTGCGCGGCGGAATTTGCGGCTGTGCGAGGAAGGCAACCCCGGAATCGCCGAAATCGGCGAGGCAGATCGCATTCCAGGTCGGCTGTGCGGTCGCGAGCTTGCCGCGAAGCAGCGCGCCGATGTTCATGGCGGTTGCAGTCACCATCAATTCGATCATGAAGCCGGTCTTCGGCACGCCGACCGGAACCGGCGTCGCGCCGACCGGCGCGATTGCCACGCAGACCCCGACCGCAAACACGTTTGGAAATGCCGGATTGCGCTGCTGCTTGTCGACGATGACGAAGCCGCGAGGATTGGTGAGCTTCTCGATACCGCGAACGGCTTCGACGCCGCGGAACGCGGGAAGCATCATGGAATAGGCGAAGGGCAGGTCATGGGCCTTGTGGACCGTACCGTTCTCGGCAAGTTCCTCCACCGACATCTTGCCGAGCTCGACGCGCTCGACGCGCGCGTTGGTGATCCACTTGATGTGCTTCTCGCGCATCTCGCTTTCCAATAGGCCCTTGGTGTCGCCGACGCCGTCCAGGCCGAGATGCCCGATATACGGTTCGGAAGTGACGAAGGTCATGGGAACGCGGTCGCGCAGCTTGCGGCGGCGCAGCTCGGTCTCCAGGATGAACAGGAATTCGTAGGCCGGCCCGAAGCAGGAGGCTCCTTGCACCGCGCCGATGACCACCGGACCCGGATTGGCGGCGAGCTTCTCGAACGCTTCCTTGGCGCGGCTGGCATGATCGACGTGGCAGATCGATTGCGTGAAGCCTTGCGGTCCAAGGCCCGGAATTTCGTCGAACGCAAGCTCGGGGCCGGTCGCGACCACGAGATAGTCGTAGGGAATCGAGCTGCCGTCGCCGAGCTCTATGCGGTTTTCCGCGGGGTGCACGCGCCTGGCACCCTGGGTCAGCAGGCGGATGCCCTTGCGCTTCATGATCTCGTCGAGATCGATCTCGATGTCACTTTGCTTGCGCCAGCCGATCGCCACCCAGGGATTCGACGGGACGAAATGATAGACCGCGCCCTGCGAGATCACGCTGAGGCGATCGTCCTTTCTCAGCTGGGGCAGCAATTCATAGGCCATCAGCGTTCCGCTGAGACCGGCTCCGATTACGACAACTTCCGCCATGGGTACCTCCGTTGCTGTGGCTGCTCCGCCGGTTCAGTTCCGGCCGTCGTTCAGTGCTTGACTATATATTCGTAGTTTCGTATATACGCAAGTATGAAAATAGAAATCGAGACGATGGAGCGGGCGGCGGACCAGGCGAGCGATCTCCTGAAGGCGCTCTCCAACCGCCACCGGCTCCTGATCATCTGTCAGTTGATCGACGGCGAATGCTCCGTCGGCGAGCTTGCTGCCTTCCTGGGCTTGCGCGATTCGACGGTCTCGCAACATCTTGCGCTCCTCCGCAAGGACGCCCTGGTGGCGGCGCGCCGCGACGGTCAGACGATCTACTATTCGATCGCCAGCGATCCGGCGCGGGAAGTTCTGAAGGCGCTATATCAAGTGTACTGTGCGCCGCAGAAGGCTACCGCTCGCAAACGTAGATTGTGAGTATCTGGAGGGCGGCGCATTGAGCGAGATCAATGCCGCTTGCGAGTTAGCGGTCAAATTTGCAGCAGGCGCGCCGAGCGCCTTTGAGAAGAGTATCGGCCTATGTGGAGACTGAGACTGTTAGGCGCGATGGCGGCCTTGCTGCTGCCGACGGCAGCCGCAGGCGCGGAAGCGTTCACCGTTACGCAGCGCAAGGTTGCCGATGAGAAGGCGGTGTTTGCGACGGTCGAGAGCATCAGCGTGGTGCCGGCGCGCAGCCGCATTGGCGGCACGGTGGCGCAACTCAATGTCAGGGAGGGCGACGCGGTCACGCGCGGGCAGGCGATCGCGGTCGTGGGCGATGAGAAACTCCTGCTTCAGATGAAATCTCTGGATGCCCAGATCCTGGCTCTGCAGGCGCAGGCGGACCAGGCGCAGATCGACTTTGATCGGACCCAGGGGCTGGTCGAGCGCGGCATCCTTCCGCACATCAAGCTGGACGAGACGCGAACGACGCTCAACGTCGCGCAGAACAGTCTGCGGGCGAAGACGGCCGAGCGCGCCGTGATTCAGCAGCAGTCGACGGAGGGGCAGGTGCTGGCGCCGCAGGATGGACGCGTCGTCAAGCGCCTCGTGGCGGTCGGATCGGTGATGCTGCCCGGCGACCCCGTCGTGACCATCGCGCAGCAGGATTTCAAATTGCGGCTGCGGATCCCCGAACGCCATGCCCGCTTCCTGAAGGCAGGCGACAGGATTCGCGTCGAAGGTACCGAGTTCGCCGAGGAGGCGGCAAAACGGGGCGTCGTCGATCTGGTCTATCCGCAGATCGAAGAGGGACGCGTGATTGCCGATGCGAAGGTCGAGGGGCTTGGCGAATATTTCGTCGGCGATCGGCTGAGGGTGTGGATTTCCGGCGAAGAGAGGTTGGCCTTCGTGATCCCGTCGAGCTATGTGAAGACCCGCTTCGGTGTCGACTATGTCCAGCTTCAACAGGGTGGAGGGACCATCGACGTCCCCGTGCAGCGCGGCCGCGACCTGCCGACCCCTGATCTTCCCGA
>CAWJYQ010000007.1:0-133839 GCA_963847045.1 uncultured Alphaproteobacteria bacterium
CGGACTCGAAATCCTGTCCGGCATTCGCGCGGGCGATCAACTGGTGCAGCCGTGAATCTCGGGCTGTCCGGACGGCTCACCAAGGCGACCATCGCTTCGCCGTTGACGCCGCTGTTTCTGCTTGCCGCCCTCGTCGTCGGCCTCATCGCCATCGCGGTCATTCCGCGCGAGGAAGAGCCGCAGATCAGCGTGCCCATGGTCGATGTCCGCGTCAACGCCGACGGGTTGCGCGGGCCCGATGCGGTCGAACTGGTCACCAAGCCGCTCGAGACCATCGTCAAGGGAATCGACGGGGTCGAGCACGTCTACAGCCAGACCGAGGACGACCGCGTGATGGTGACCGCGCGCTTCCTGGTCGGCACCAAGTCCGAAGATGCGATCCTGCGCGTCCACGACAAGATTCGCGCCAATCTCGACCGCATTCCGATCGGCATTTCCGAGCCGCTGATCGTCGGCCGCGGCATCAATGATGTCGCGGTCACCGTGCTGACACTATCACCCAAGCCGGAAGCCGCGGAACGCTGGTCCGACAAGGACCTCTACGAACTGGCCGACAAGCTGCGCGCCGAGCTCACCAAGGTCGACAATGTCGGGCTCACTTACCTGTCGGGCGGCAGTCCGCAGCAGATCAGGGTCGAACCCGCTTCGGAAAAGCTTTCGCTCTATGGCGTCACGCTGCAGCAGCTCGTTGCCAAGGTGAAGGACGCCAACCGCTCCTTTCTTGCGGGAAACGTCCGTGATTCCGGCATCGTTCGCAATGTCGCGGCCGGCCAGACGCTCTCGGGCATTCCCGACATCGGACTGCTGCTGATTTCGACCCGCGACGGCCGCCCGGTCTATGTCAGGGACGTCGCCTCCGTCGTCATCGGCCCCAACACCATGGAGCACCGGGTCTGGGACGATGCGCGCGACGCCAAGGGCAACTGGCAGCGCGTTCCGGCCGTCAGCGTCGCGCTTGCCAAGCGTACCGGCGCCAACGCCGTGGTGGTCTCGCGCGATATAACGAACCGGCTTGAGGGCCTGAAGGCCCGTCTAATCCCCGACGACATCACGGTGACTGTCACCCGCGATTATGGCGAGACCGCCAACGAGAAGGCCAATGAGCTGTTGTTTCATCTGGGCCTTGCCACGCTTTCGATCGTCGTCCTGATCGCGGTGGCGATCGGCTGGCGCGAGGCGGTGGTGACGCTGGTGGTGATCCCGACCACAATCCTGCTGACGCTGTTTGCCGCCAACCTGATGGGATACACCATCAACCGTGTCAGCCTGTTCGCGCTGATTTTCTCGATCGGCATTCTGGTCGACGACGCCATCGTCGTGGTTGAGAACATCGCGCGCCACTGGGCGATGGGCGACGGCCGGCCGCGCCTGCAGGCAACGATCGAGGCGGTCGCCGAAGTCGGCAATCCCACCATCGTCGCGACGTTGACGGTGGTGGCCGCGCTGCTGCCGATGTTGTTCGTCTCGGGGTTGATGGGGCCCTACATGGCGCCGATCCCCGCCAATGCCTCGGCCGCCATGCTGTTCTCTTTTTTCGTCGCGGTCGTGGTGGCGCCCTGGTTGATGCTGCGCCTTGCGCCAGGCGCCGCGGTGGCGGCCACGGCTCGCGCCCACCACGATGAAGGCCGGCTCGGGCGCCTCTACCGGCGCTTCGCGACGCCCATCGTCTCGAGCAAGCGTTCGGCCTGGACGTTCCTTCTCGCCGTCGGCGTCGCAACGCTGCTCTCGATGCTCTTGTTCGCGACCAAGTCCGTGACCGTCAAGTTGCTGCCATTCGACAACAAGTCCGAGATCGCCGTCGTGGTCGACCTGCCTGAAGGCGCTAGCCTCGAGGATACCGAGCGCGTGCTGTTTGCCGCCGCCGACATCGCGCGCCAATTGCCGGAGACCACTTCGGTGCAGTCCTATGCCGGAACGCCCGCGCCGTTCAATTTCAACGGCCTGGTGCGGCACTATTACTTACGCGAACGCCCGGAGCTCGGCGAGCTGCAGGTGAATCTCGCGGTGCGCGGCGAGCGCAAGCGGGCGAGCCATGACATCGCGCTGGATTTGCGGCAGCGTCTCAAGGCGGTCGGCATTCCCCAGGGCACCAGCGTCAAGGTCGTGGAGGTTCCGCCGGGCCCGCCCGTGCTCGCAACCCTGCTGGCCGAAATCTATGGGCCCGACGCTGCCACGCGCCGCGCGGTCGCGGGCGAGGTGAAGAAGATCTTTGGCGACGTCCCGTTCATCGTCGATGTCGACAACTCGATCGGCGAAAAGCGGCCGCGTTTGCGGCTGTCGATCGATCAGGACCGGCTCGAATTCTTCGGCGTCGAGCAGCGCGACGTCTATGACACCATTCAGATGCTGTTCGGCGGCGTCTCCGTCGGCTATTCGCATCGCGGCGAGGACCGCAATCCCATCGAGATCGCGGTCCGATTGCCGAAACGCGAACTGCTCTGGGATGAGGCGCTGGCCTCCACGCCCGTGCCCGCCAACACGCTGCCCGGCAGCAAAACGGTCGTCGAGCTGGGCCAGGTGGTCAAAGCCACGGTCGAGCAGGGAACGCCCGTCATCTTTCGTCGCGACGGGCGGTTTGCCGACATGGTGATGGCGGAGCTCGCCGGGCGTTTCGAGGCGCCCCTCTACGGCATGATGGAGGTGGCAAGCCGCATCGATGCGCATGATTGGGGCGTGCTGCCGAAGCCTGCAATCAGCCTTCACGGACAGCCCGTCGACGAGTCGCATCCCACGATGCTCTGGGATGGCGAGTGGGAGATCACCTATGTGACCTTCCGCGACATGGGCGCGGCCTTCGGGGCCGCTATCCTAGGCATCTACGTGCTGGTGGTCGCGCAATTCCGCAGTTTCCGCCTGCCGCTCGTCATCCTCACGCCGATACCGCTGACCCTGATCGGCATCCTGATCGGCCATTGGCTGCTGGGAGCGGCTTTCACCGCGACATCGATGATCGGATTCATCGCACTGGCCGGCATCATTGTCCGCAACTCGATCCTGCTCGTGGACTTCATCCGCCACAGCGGCGGCGAGGGCAAGACGCTGCGCGAAGTGGTGCTCGAGGCCGGCGCCGTCCGCTTCAAGCCGATCCTGTTGACCGCGCTCGCCGCCATGATCGGAGCGGCGACGATTCTGCTCGATCCGATCTTCCAGGGGCTGGCGATCTCGCTGCTGTTCGGGCTCGCGTCATCGACGCTGCTGACCGTGCTGGTCATCCCGGCAATCTACATCGCGCTGCGCGAGCCGTCGTCACCCACCAAAGCTGCCTAGAGGTCCGTCATGGAGAAGAACTATTCCGACATCTGCAATCAGATCTCGAGCAATCTGAAGAAGTTGCGCAAGGATATTCCCGACACGCTGCAGGGCTTCGCGGCGCTGGCGAAGGCAGCCAGCCGCGACGGCGCGCTGGACAAGAAAACCAAGGAGCTGATTGCGCTCGCGCTCGGCGTTGCCGCCCATTGCGACGGCTGCATCGGCTTCCACAGCGAGGCATTGGTCAAGCTCGGTGCCACGCGCCAGGAAGTGGAAGAGGCTCTCGGCATGGCCGTCTATATGGGTGGCGGCCCGTCCTTGATGTATGCCGCGGAGGCGATTTCGGCCTACGAACAGTTCCAGCGGCAACTGAATACGGCGGCCTGAACGGCGCTAGATCGGCTCGTAGGTCTCGGTCTCGCAATTGTCGTCCGCATCGACGTGCCGGCGGTCGATGATCGCCCCGCCGCTGATGCTGATGCGCCAGGTCTGCGCCCCGATTGGCTTGCCGGTGGCGGAGTTGACCTCGGCGCGCACGCAAGCCGTCCAGCCGGTGCCGCGCAGCGCGTGGCGGGGTGGCGATACCTTCACGTCGTGCGGGTTGGAGTTGGCGGCGAACATGCTGTCGAGCTGGTCGTGAACCAGGCGCTTCACGTCCGGGGGCGCCTCGGGCGGGGGCGGATCGGCCTCCCTGGCGCGCATGAACTCCGGCACGGGCGAGCGGACATCGGCAAAGCCGCAGCCCCCCAGCGCCAGCGCCAGCCCCGCCGGTATCACGATATGTAGGATCCCACCCCGCATGCCACCCGAATCTAAGCGCTGGTGGTAAAAAAAGCGCCCCGGCGGAACTTCACTTCGGCAGGCCCGGCCGATCAACAAATCCTGATCGCCTGCGTCAAACCGCCGTCAGACGTGAACCGGCTCGAACCGCCCCGATGGAGGCTGCGTCCAATGGGCCAGCATTCTTAAAGGGGAGATGGCCCATGTTCCGCACCGCATTCTGTTCCGCGCTTTTGTTAAGTGCCTTCCTCGCCGGCTCCAGCGCCGCCCATGCCGAAAACCGTCTCGCGCTCGTGATCGGGGAATCCGCCTATCGGGCGGTGCCGTCGCTGCCCAATCCGGCCAACGACGCCAGGGCGATGACCAGGCTGCTCACCGATTCCGGCTTCGAGGTCACCACCGCAGCCGATCTCTCGCAAAGGGAGCTGAACCAGAAGGTCGGCGACTTCACCGCGCAGATCGCCGCCAGGGGACCGGACACGGTCGCGCTGGTGTTCTATGCCGGTCATGGCCTGCAGATCGACGGCGAGAACTATCTCGTGCCGGTCGATGTCGACCCCAAGCGCGAAGCCGACATTCCCTTGCAGGCGGTGCGGCTGAACGACGTCCTCAACACGCTCAATTCGGTGCCGACCAGGATGCGCATCCTCCTGCTCGATGCCTGCCGCAACAATCCGTTCCCGGCACTGAACCAGACCGTCGGCCGCGGCCTTGCCCTGGTCGACACCAAGACCGGCGCACCCGGCACCTTCCTGTCCTATTCGACCTCGCCCGGCGCGGAAGCCGAGGACGGGCAGGGCTCCGACAGTCCCTATACATCCGCGCTGCTGACGGCCGCCCGCACCCCGGGCCTGCCGATCGAGCAGGCGTTCAAGCAGGTGCGCGTGGCCGTCAACAAGGCGACCGACGGCCGGCAGACGCCCTGGGAAAGCTCCTCGCTGACGGAAGATTTCAAATTCGTGGCCGCGACCGATGCGCGTGATGCGAATGCCGCGCTGACGCCGCCTGCGTCCAACGCGCCGAAGCGCAGCGTCGATCAGTGGAAGCGTGACCTGCAGGGCAAGCAGCCCAACGTCGCGCATGAGATGATCGTCGCCGACGGCACGCTGGAAGCCTATCAGGCCTATGACGCGATGTTTGCCAAGTCGCAGTTCGCGCCGGAGGTCCGCGAGTGGATCGTTCGCCAGGGCAAGATGCTGGCATGGAAAGAGGCCGTGCTGATCAACACGGCGGCGAGCTATCGCTCGTTCCTGGCGCAATATCCCGACACCGACCTCAGCTTTACCGCGCGCACGCTGATCGAGCGGCTGCGCTTCAAGCCGGCCCCGGTGGCGCAGGTGGCCGCGCTCTGTACTCCGACGACGCCGTCCGCGCCTTCCACGCCGATCCTGAAGAAGGCCGACGTCGCGCCCGAGAAGGTCACCGTGAAGAAAGCCAGCGTGACGACGCAGCGCGATCCCGAGCCGCCGGTGCGCACACTGCCGCCGAGCCGCCAAGTCTATGTCGACGGGCCGGTCTATGGCTATGGCGGCCCGCCGGTGCGGCGTTTCGGCTGGGGCGGCGGCGGATTTCAAGGCGGCGGCATGATGGGACGGCCGATGGGTGGATACGGACGCCGCTTCTGATCCGAACATTACAGAAGGTTTAGAGAAGACCGGCCTCCAGCGCCGGTCTTCGCTTTTTGAAGACGCGATGGCTTTGCGGCGCCGCGGCCGCGCAGTAAGTTGCTTGCGGGCGACGGCGAGGGAGAACCGGGGATGAAGATCTTGACGGTGGCGGCGGCGCTGCTGGCGCTGCTGGCGTTGCCGGCGCAAGCGCAGATGGGCGGCGGCAAGCGCAATCACGACGACAGCAAACGGCCCGAGCCGAAAACGACCAAGATTGACGAGAAGGCCTACAACGAAGCGCTGAAGCGCATTCCCGAGCCGAAGGAAAAATACGACCCGTGGAGCGGGGCGCGGCCGACGGATCAGAAGCCGACCAAATAGATTCCCGGTATTCGCGCGGGCGCAACCGACCAGGTCGCGGCGTGATTGATCCGATTCAACTGTCAAACAGCCGGGCGGGCACGCCTTCGCGTTCCCGCGGCATGATTTGCCCGGGCGATGCAGCTAGCGTGTCCCTCCAACGAAGAGGGCGCAGGGAAGACCGGATGCCGGAGCACCCGCAGGCTCGTGTGCGAGAGACTTGCGCAGAAAGCACACGAGTTGACCACAGGTACGCCGAAACATGCCGGCCTTCCCTGCGCAATGGTTTTAACGGCTGCTCCGCGCTCTCCCTGGTGTACCGGGCTTGTTAGCCACCATCGCCTGCGCGGCGTGTCGGGCCCGTGAGGGCCGACATCGCCAACGCGCAGGCTTGACCCCAGCGTCGGGGGGACAGGACCACACGGCTTGGCCGTCCGAGGAGATGCCTTCGTCGGCGCGCAAGCGCGCTGAAACATCCTCTCGTCCACCGCATCCCGCTGCCAACGTCCGTGACGATCGCGATACGCCCCTCTTGTGGCGGCGGGATGCGCGGATACAATCATATCTTTCTGAAAAACGGAAGCAGGATATTTTTGCGAGCGGGGCTGGACGCGTCGGGCAAATCAGTGATCCGCGTGGCGGTGTGAAGTCAGATGACGCTGGTTGACGCCGAGCGATCGCTGGGGCTTGACATGTCTGCGGCAAGGAAACGCTTGAACAGCATCGCGCCGGTCTCGTGCATCAATGCTTTTGCCCGTTCGATCTCCCTCGCGCCCTCGGCTTTTTCATCTTCGCCGGCGGCACCAAGCAGGAGCTGTCCCCGGACAATGCGGGCGAGGCACTCGGGAATGCGGGCGTGGCGCTCGATGGCGACCCCTATGGCTTCGTCCGCCGTGGCGGACGCTCTCGCGCGATCGCCATCCATCCGATAGGCATTGGCGAGATCCGCCAGAATGCGGGGCTCGTTCTCGAGGCCGGCCTTCCGCGAGCGGGCAAACCTGAGCGCTTCCGAGAGGTCTTCGATTGCCGAGGTAAGCCTGCCGGCGACGACGTGCGATTGTCCGCGACAGGCCTGGGCGTAGACGCGAAGGTAGGGGTTGCCTGTCCGCGCGGCAATGGAGAACGCGCGGTCGGCATGTTCTTGCGCCAAAGCGACATTTCCCTCCGCCCAGGCGAGCTCGACATACGCCAGACTGGGGATGACATGGTTGACCGCGTCGATCTGGCCCTCTTCCAGATTCAGGATGCCATCGAGAAAGGAGCGAGCTTCGTCGCCGCGGCCGAGCATGACGAGCGTTTGGCCGCGCATTACGGCCAGCCACACACTGACGTCGAAGCCGAGCATCTGGCGGTCGAATTTGACGATCTCGTGCGCGCGGTCCATCGCTTCGACGTTCATCTGAAGCGCCTCGGACATCCTGCCGGAAGTCCGCAGCGCATGGCAGAGCACGGCCTTGAGCGCGATTTGCACGCTGACATCGTTGCCCTGATCGGCGATCGCCTTGGCTTCCAGCACTTTCTCGACATACTCGTCGGCCGAGCCGCCATTCGCCAGGTTTCGGCCATAGACCGCGTGAAGCAGTGCGTTTGCCCGTACATCTTTCGAGGCGAGCGCCAACCGCTTGGCCTCCTCGAAATAGAGCAGCGCCTCTTGCGCCGGGATACCTTCCCGCCAGCCGAAGTTCAGAATCTGGCCACTGGCCATCATCTTGAGATAATCGGTCGGCTGGGAGGATGGCAAGTTTGAAAGCAGCTCGCGAACCTTCTTCCAACTCCTGAGCGCCTGGCTCGGATCGTTGGCACCGATCCAGACCGCCGAGCGCATGTTCTGTTGCGCCGCCTTGAGGTTTTCGCCGGCCTGTTCCAGATGATAGGCCAGAAGGGAAGCGCGCTCGTCCGCATGATCCTTGAAGACGGCTTCCATGGCCCGCGCGACCTCTGCATGCAGCTCGCGACGCCGTTCATTGAGGAGTGAACGGTAGGCAACCTCCTGGATCAGGGGATGGCGAAAGGCGAGAAGCCGCTGTTCGAAGGGTGGCACGTCGTAAAGCAGCTCGGTTTGCCGGAGATGCTGGAGCGCTTCCGACAGTTCGGTCGGCTGCAGCCCCGCGATTCGATCCAGAATCGACATCGAAATCTCGCGGCCGATGACAGAAGCGATCTCCAGCACCTTCTTTGCGTTCTCTTCCAGGCGATCGATCCGGGCCGCGACGACGGCCTGCACGGTGGAGGGGAGCGGAATGGAGTCAAGGCCGCCCTTCAGTCGGTATGATCCCCGCTCGCCATCGAAGTCGCCTCGCTCCGCAAGAGCATTGATCAGTTCCTCAAGGAAGAACGGATTGCCTTGCGCGCGTTCGATGATGTTGCGGCCGAGCAGGGCCAGCGAGGTGTCGCCGCCAAAATGATCCTGCACCAGGACGGCCGCCTGGGCCGGCGACAGCGGACGCATGTTGATCTGGCGGTAATGCGATCGCTGCATCAGCCGCGCTGAAAAGCCTGGCCTGAAATTGACGACCAGCAGGGTGGTGGTGCCAACGACCGCGTCGGCCAGGGCTTCGACGAACTCCTCGCTCGCCGCATCGATCCAGTGCAGATCCTCGACGATGACGACGGAAACGGGTTCCCGGGGTGAGTGCGGCAGCATCCGCACGAAATCGAGGAGCTGGGTCTTCCTCGTTTTCGGATCGAGCTTTTCCGACGGCCGCTGGCTGTCGGCCAGGCCGAGGAAGTCCAAAAGGATCGGAGGCAGCTGTTCGGAGACGGGCAGGTCCGCCAGGCGCTCAAGCACGATGCGGCGCGAAACATCGGCAGGCTCCTTGAACCGAAGGCCAAAGTAGTCGCGCAACAATTCCAACACCGGCTGGAATGGTGTGGCCCGGCCATGCGCCAGCACGCGCGCCTCGAAGACGCGGATGCCCCTGCTGCGACAATTTTCAGCGAACTCGAAGCAAAGGCGGCTCTTGCCAATGCCGGCCTCTCCGACCACGCCGACGACATGGCCTTCGCCCTTGATCGTGTTCTCGAGCTCCTGAAGGAGGGCGGTGAGCTCGCCGGCCCGGCCGGTCAGCGGGCTCAGCCGGATGCCGCTGCGAAAAACGCCGCTGGACGGCGCGTGCTGCAGCCCTCTCACCTTGAATACTTCAGTTGGTACTGCGATGCCACGAAGCGTTCGTGGCCCCAGGGACTCGACCTCGATGAACTGCCTGGCCGCGATATAGGTTTCCTTCGAGATCAGGATGGTCGCGGCGTCCGCCAGTTGCTCCAGCCGATTGGCGAGATGTACATTGGGCCCTGCGGCGTCATAGGTCTGGTAGATACCGTGCTCGATCGTTTGAACGACGACCTCGCCGGTATGGACGCCCACCCGGATTTGTAACTCCGGATCGCCAAGCCGGGCGATTCCGTCCTGCATGGCGAGCGCCGCGAGACAGCCACGCACGGCATGATCCTCATGCGGCTGCGGGGCGCCGAAGATCGCCATGACCCCATCGCCCTGCGACTTGTTGACGACGCCTTCATAGCGGGCGACGGCTTCCTTCATGATTTCCAGGACCGGCTGAAGGCGCTTCATGCCGAGCTCAGGGTCGCCCAGGCTGTCGATGAGACTGGTCGAATTGCGGATATCCGCGAACAGGACGGTCAACCGCTTGCGCTCACCGCCTTTGGCATTGAGCGAAGCCAGCATATGTTGCCAGGACGGATCGGCGGCGGGCTGCGAAGCTGCAGGCTTCAGCGCCGCGCTGCATCGTCCGCAAAAGCGTGCCGTGGGGCCGCTGAGATGGTGACAGGCGCTGCACTCAATTCCGAGAGTGGCGCCGCAGCCTTCACAATACTCATTGGTCGGCCTGTTTTGCCGACCACACCGTAAACAATGCATCATTGGCCCCTGAAATGGCAGCGGAGCACGGGCAAAAACAATAAACCTAAGTATTCATCAATTCCATGCCGCTTTGCAGCAATACATTGTGGCTGCTTTCGGGACGCTCTTGGCCGCCGCTAGACACGGGCCACAACCTGAACGCGAGATATGGGGTTAACCCCTGGACGTTGCCAGTCGACGACCTCCGCGTCAAATGAGCGCGCGATTGGTTTATTGGAAAAGCCACACGTTTCGTCCTATGATCTCTGCATGAGCTTTTTGAACTGGCCCACGGAAGAGGTGCTTCCGAGCCGACGCGCTCAGCAGCATCGGCGCCGCTTGGCGTCGGAATTGTTCAAGAAATTCAGTCAGGCATTTCCCAAGGTGACCTATGAATTGCTTTGGGAGTCTCCAACCGTCAATGCGCAGGCCTGGCGGCTTGGGCCGGCGCGGTACGTGCGCGTGTATGGAGGCCTGGTCCGTCATCGTTCGATTTCGAAATACGGGTTGGCCCTGATGCTCGCGCACGAGACGGGTCATCACCTGGGAGGGTTGCCGCGCGATCCCGCCATGCCATGGCTGACCTGGCAAGGTCAGGCGGACTACTGGGCGGCGAGCGTCGGCATGCCGAAGATTTGGGAAGAGCGCGCGAAGACGGCGACGCTAAGGGCGGCGCGGGAGCTGCTGGAATTGCATCGCGCGTTCGAGCGGGAGCTCGACGACGACGAGCCTGACCTGTCCGCCGAATGCCGCTATCACATCTGGTGCGCGGGGGCGCAGGGCCAAGGGATTCCTGAATGTGCTCTGGGAGCTTTTATGCCAACTGAAGCCGCTGCCATCGACGACCTAGAACTGATCAGTTCCAAAACTTATTGATGAAGTGTCACTCTTAACTTTTGCTGGAGAAGAACCATGGGTGCATTGATTCAGACGAAAGGCACACAGCGCCTCGCTCATCTTTTTAGGAATCGCTTCGATAGCAATTCAATCAATCGAACGCGAACAGTTGCGACTAACTCTGGTATCACCTTGTCAGCAGCGTTCGCCAGCATGCCCGATCTGCTCACCATTTCGGATACCTTCATCGCGCAAAATGCAAACAGCAATATTACCAATTTTTGGGTCCCGAAGGGAAGGGACGTCCTCTATCCGGCAGCGACATTGATTGCTGTGGCGGTTTCTGGAAACAACATCACGTTTAACGATCCTGCCCCTGGTTGCCCAGAGCTGGTTGCAAACACCAATAGCGCTGCGGATTTAGATCTGCCCCTTGGAGTGCCAAAAGGCGCGACGGTCAGTAATGTGGCCCACGGTTCTCCGGCTGCCGGTCAAACCACTGTCACCTTCAATCCGCCGGCTGGTACATCGGTTACTGCGCGAGTTGGCGATCGGATCAGCTTTTGCCCGCCCAGGCACCAGAACCTCGTCAGGCGTTGGCGATACTACCTCATTAATGAGTTGCTTGGATCAAACCACTCCGCAATACAGGGTGCGATCCTTAATGCACTGACGGGAAACGCCGTCACTGAAGTCGACTTTCAAGCAGTTGAAGACGTTACGCAGGCCGTCCGTGTGGAGACGATACCAGGCACGACAGACGATGACGATACAAACATTGATCCCGCGCACAAGTCTTTGTCCATCGTCCTGTTCACGGCTCGCACCAACAATACGAGCGATCCTCTCGACGCCCAGTGACTTGCCACATGACTGGGGCGGGTCGGACGCAATAGCGAGGAATGGCGCAACGGAAGGCGGATTACGCTTCGCTAACTAATCCGCCCTACGGGCTGTTTTGCAGCAATCACCCCGCGATCCCCGCCACCGCGGCCTTGAAGCGGCGGCTGCCGGCGACCGTCTCGCCGCTGTCGAGACGCAGCTCGAAATCGCCTGACGCGCGCCACTCCAGCGCGACGACGCGTTTGAGATTGACCAGGCGGCTGCGATGCACGCGCGCGATTCCGAATGGCGCCAGCCGCGCTTCCTGCGCTTGCAGCGTGGTGCGGATCAGATGGCTGCGGCCGTCGGTCAGCTGGAATTCGACATAATTGCCGGCCGAGCTCACCGAGGTGATTTCGCAGGGATTGATCAGGAGGCTAATGCGGCCGTCGCGCAGCCAAAGTTCAGGGGGAGCTGCCGGAATTTTGGCGATTTTTGCCGCAACCGCTTCGGATTGAACTGGCACTGCGAGGGCGGGCCGCTCGGTGAGCCAGAACGACACCGCAATCGCCGGGTAGACGAACAGGTCCTTGCGAAATTCGTAAAGCGCTTCGTGCGCAAACGGAAAGGAATAGCTCCAGCCGGCAAGGTGGTAGGCGAACTCGCGAAGCAGCCCCATCCCGGCCAGGTGAAGCGCCGAAAAAGCCAGCAACAGCGCCGCAATTGCGAAGGCTGCGCGAACGGGGCGGCTGGTTGCGGTGTGAACGAACATGGCGCCGCGCCGCGCCAGCGGCACCAGCGCCACGACGACAAGGCCGCTGGTGATCTCCCACAACGCCGGTTCCCAGAGATTATGGGGCGACCCCAGCCGCCATGAAATATCGCGCGCATGGGAGAATATGTTCGCCGTGCAGGAAAGCGCGATCAGTATCGTCACGATGGCGTAAGGCGCCGAAGGCGGGAGCCGCGCGTCCACGCCGCTCGGCTGCGCGGCCGTGCCGTTCGCCCTCGCGGCCGGCGTTTCGTCCCGCCGGCGCAACCATCCGCCCCATCGCGGCTGGACAGAGGGAGGCGCAGCCGGTTGGATCAGCAATCTCAGCATGGGCAAAGTTTCGCGACAGGCAGGTTGATGAATATGGACAGCCTATATCGGGTGAGCGCGGCGGAAAAGCGGTGCAAGCGATCTGTCACAATGTTCTCTGAACTTGTTCGGATATCAGCGTTTTTGCTGCTGGTGAGCTGCCTAGTGGCGGGGCCCGCGGCCGCTTCTTTGGACTCTTGGGACCATTGGGGCGGCGATCAGGGCGGAACGAAGTTTTCGACACTCGACCAGATCACCCCGGCCAATGTCGGCAATCTCGTCCGCGCCTGGGAGTATCGCACCGGCGATCTGCAAAACCGCCCCTCCGTGGCGATGAAGCGGACGAAATTCGAATCGACGCCGCTGTTGGTCGAGGACAGTCTCATCTTCTGCTCGCCCTTCAACGAGGTGATCGCGCTCGATCCCGGCACGGGCGCGCCAAAATGGCGCTTTGACCCAAAAGTCTCCAACACCCAGCGCCCCGGCAACCGTTACAACTGCCGCGGCGTCGCGTATTGGGTCGACGGCCAGGCCGCCGAGGGTGCGGCCTGCCGCAGCCGCATCTTCATGGGCACCAACGATGCCCGTGTCATCGCGCTCGATGCGAAGACCGGCAGCCCCTGCGCCGATTTCGGCAACAACGGCAAGGTCAAGATCGATATCGGCAAGGACTTGCTGTGGCCGGGCGAGTTCCAGATCACCTCGGCGCCGGTGGTGACGCGCGGCGTGGTCGTGGTCGGCTCGGCGATAGCAGACAATGTCCGGGTCGAGGCGCCGCTCGGCACCGTGCGGGCCTTCGATGCCAAGAGCGGCAAGCCGCGCTGGAGTTTCGATCCGCTGATTCACGACGGCATCGATGCCGGACACGCCAATGTCTGGGCGCCGATGTCGGCCGACGACGAGCGCGGATTGATATTTCTGCCGACGACCTCGCCGAGCCCGGATTTCTGGGGTGGCAAGCGGATCGGCAACAACGAGCACGCTAATTCGGTGGTGGCACTGAAAAGCGAGACCGGCGAGCTCGCCTGGGCGTTCCAGACCGTGCATCACGACGTCTTTGACTACGACCTGCCGGCACAGCCGACGCTGACGCGCATCGACACCGGGGAGGGAATGCGCGACGTCGTGATCCAGCCGACCAAGCAGGGTTTTGTCTTTGTGCTCGATCGCGACACCGGCAAACCCGTCTGGCCGGTGGAAGAACGCGCCGTGCCGCAAGGCGGCGCCGAGGGCGAAAAGCTGTCGCCGACGCAGCCGTTCCCGACCCATGTGCCGCCGCTGATGCCGCAGCAGTTTTCGCTCGACGACGAGTTCAAGTTTCCGCCGCTGATCGGCAGCCCGTCCTGCCATGCGCTGCTTTCCGGTGCGCGCAATGACGGGCTGTACACGCCGCCCTCGACGAGAGGCACGCTGGAGTTTCCGATGACCGGCGGCGGGGTGAACTGGGGCAGCGCGGCATTCGACCCCGTCCACCAGATCCTCTACGCCAACACCACCTACGCCATACATCTGATCAAGCTGATGCCGGCGGCGCAAGCCGAGGGCTACGACCCGCCGCCCGGCCATGATTTCGGCCGGCAGCGCGGCGCGCCCTTTGCGATGACGCGCGTGGTGGCGCTGTCGAAGCTTGGGCTGCTCTGCAACAAGCCGCCCTGGGGCATGATGGTCGCCCTCGACCTCAAGGCGGGAAAGATCCTGTGGCGCTCGACCGTCGGCACGTCGGAGGATCTCGCGCCGCTCGGCATCGCCTTCCATTGGGGCACGCCGCTGTTCAACGGCGTCGCCATCACCGCGGGCGGCCTCGTCTTCACCGGCGCGCTGGACGCGTATTTGCGTGCCTTCGACGCCCGCTCGGGCGAAGAGCTGTGGCAGGGCCGGCTGCCCGTTCCCGGCGTCGCCAATCCCATGACCTATCTCTGGAAGGGCGAGCAATATGTCGCGATCGCCGCCGGCGGCCATTCCGAGGCCGGCACCTCGATCGGCGACAGCGTGGTGGCGTTTCGCCTGCCCCGCACGGGCGAAGCGCCTTCGCTGTGGTCGCGCAGCATCGACCGTCCCGGCGGAAGATTTCTGAGCGGCGCCAGTGCGGTTCTGCTCCTGCTGATCGCGCTCGTGACCGGGCTCTGGCGCTGGCGCCGCAGCGCTCGACCGCGAGGTTCCGTGGACTAGCTTTTTGCTTAGGAATTCACGACAGCATCGCAAATGCACTGGAGACCATCGCCACCGGCTTGTTGTCGGAGGCTGCGAGCAGCGTGACGCGGCCAAAGCTCATGGTGCGTCCGAGCCGGACGACGCGCGCATCCGCCAGCACGTCGCTTGACATCACCGCGCGCATGAAATGCGTGGTCTGGTCGACGGTGGTCATCGGCCGGTAGCCGCGGTTCGCCGCGAGATTGGCGATCACCATCGCGGTGTCGGCGAACGCCATCAAGGCCTGGCCGCAGACCATGCCGCCGTTACGGCACAGCCGCTCGGAGAACTTCATGCGCAGGACCGCGCCGGGCTGCCACTCGGTTGCTTTCGCCGGCGGTTCGAAGTCAAAACCCTCGACCGAAAGGTCGAGATCCCTGACCCAGGGCGCAAATACGTCGCCAAGCACGCGCCGCGCCTCCTCAATGCCGAAGGGTTGATCCTGCTGCTGTTGCATGAACGATGCTTCCTTGCCGCGATTTAATGTTTGCCAGCCCCAAACTAGCCCCGGCTGCTTGAAAAAGCCAAAGCTGCAGCCCTAAGATTGATGCCGGTGGAGTGGATCGGCCAAGTGGATCGGTCATGTGGCGGCGTCCGGCTTTGATCATCGGCGTGCTCGGCCTTGGGCTCTTGCTCAATGGCTGCACCAAATGCGGCCCGATCTGGGACGACTGGATGCAGTCGTCCAGATCCTGCCGGTCGGATCACCTCTAGACGGCACCATGCTTGGCGGGATCCTTGGCGGGATCCTTGGCAGGATACTTGGCAGGATACTTGGCGGGCCGCGCGGGGCCGGATATGTTTCAGCCAAATCTCAGGGGAGCCTTCGATGAAAGCCTTTCGCGTGGCAGCATTGAGCGTGTTGCTGACCGGGCCTGCTTACGCGCAAATGCAGACGCCCAACATCAATCTGATTCCGGAAATGCCCACCAAGACGCCCGAGGAACAGGAACGGGATGCGGCGAGGGACAAGGCCTACAAGGAATCGCTGAAGAAGATTCCGGACGCCAAGGTTTCCAACGATCCCTGGGGCAGTGTGCGCAGCGATGCGCCCAAGAGCGCGCCCGCAAAATCGACCGGCGCGGCGAAGGCCAGGACCGAGACCAAGACCAAGACCGGCAGCAACACGCCGAACTGATGCGCCGCGCTCCGGCGCGCACTATATGGGTCTAAAGCGCGATGAGATTAGGTTAAATCGTCATCGCGCCTTAGCTCTTTGATTGAGCATGATCTTTTCGGAAAACCGCTACACACTTTTCCGGATCATGCTCCAGTGGGTGTGATACGGAGTTACGGCATGGGCTCGCCGCGCGATCTTGCCGATCGGATGGCCCGCAGGCAGAAGCCGGCGGACGGCTACCTGCGCGAGACCTTCACGCTGCCGCGCGAGAAGGCGAGGGCGAAGGCGCGCGACTTCCTCAACCGCTATCCGAAGGCCGGTTACATGAGTGCGGTGGAGAGCTGGCGCGAACTGGAGGATGGCGCGATCGAATTCACCATGCGCCGGCTGCCGAGTGCGGATTGAGAGGTCCCTTCGCTAGTCCAGCGATTCCGCGACGATCCGGATGCGGAAGACCGGCTGCTTCCTCTCGTCCAGCATCTCCATCTGCCATTCGGAGTTTTCCGCGAGCTTGCGCGAGATGCCGCTCGCCATGTCGGCGCAGACGCTGGTCAGTTCCTTCCACGCGGCGTTGCGATCGGAGCATTCGGTGCCCTGATCGGAACAGCCCGAGTAGCGGCCGTTTTTGATGCGGAAGAAGAAGAGCGGCATGGCAGGAACCGATGCGTGATGGCCGCCCCGAGCCGGCAAAAAGGTGCAAGAAACGCGAGGAGTGGATTCCTAAAGGGGTGCGGGATCAATTCCGGTAAAATACGGGCTCTATCCGCTGCTGAGTTGCAAAAGGGCCGTGGAGCTACGTTTTGGTGTGGCGGAGCAGGAGCTTCGCGATCTCCTTGCGCGCGCCCGCCTCCGTCATTCGCTCTCCGTGATCCGGATCAGTCCGTCGCCGGTGACGACCGGTCCGGCGCCGGTCAGGATGACAAATCCAAGGCTCACGAGCTTCGCCAGATGGGGCGCGGGAATGTTGGGTTCGGGCGCGTGGACGGCGACCTCGATCAGGGACGCGAATTCTTCCGGCGTCAAAAGTTTCGGCGTATGGATGGTCATCGCGCGCTCCACTCGACAACAAGTGGGGTTTAAGCGCGTTCCGCCGTTGCCGTAAATGCGCGAGCGCTATTCGAACAGCTTCTCCGGCGCGACAGTCAGGCGGTAGGCGATGTCGGTCGAGCCGTCGAAGACTTCCAGCACATGCTGGCAGAGCGGACAGCGAAACTCGCCCTTCGCGCCGGGCCGCGACGCGAGCTCGATCCGGCGGAAGCCGGCATGGCACTCAGGACAGATGACGTCGCCTCGTTTCATGGCGCGACACTATGTCGAACGACAATGACCGTTCCACGACGCGCCCTGTCGCCGAAGATGAAAGTCGCAAACAGGATTAACGACCGCGCCACACGCCGAGCACAAGGGCGTGTCGCGGCGGCAACGGCGCCGACGTTCCGATTCCCGAAACCACATTTTGGACTCCACAAGGAGAGCAGGCTGCGTCATGTTTTTGCAGCACCCGGGGCAGGGGGCCTTTTAATCTCGCAGCGACTTCTACCCGGCAGGCCGCTGACCCATACCGTCAGCGGCCTTTTCATTTGTGAGCCACGCGAGCAGGGGCGGTGACCGCGATGGTTACTCTTCCGGCTCGACATCGGGCGCTTGCAGCGAGGGGCTTGGCCGCCCGTCCGCATCGATCTGCGCCTTGAGCCTGGCCGCCCGCTCGACCAGGGACGCCGCAAGTTCCGGATTGGAAGTTGACCTGGCGAATTGCAGGAGCGTTTTCGCCTGACGCGCAAAATACAATCTGCCCACCACGGTGATACACCCCCGTCGTTACCGGCAACTGCATCATGCGGGAACAGGCGATTCTGTTCCCGTCCGGAACATTAAAAATTGTACACGGGGCGCGAGGGTTCCCGAACCGCGAGCAAATCCGGGGGCGCGATGCCGTTGTTCGGGCAAGGCTGCTGTCCTGATCGTCAAAGCTGCTCGAGAGCGATGTCGAACTGCTCAGCGCAGGAACAGCACAAAGATCGCCGCGTAGAGCAGAATGCAGAGCCAGGCGATCGAGATCGCGAGCAACCAGCCGTCGCGCGTCATGGGAATCCAGTCCCGGAGTGAGAGCATCAGCCAGGGGACGATGGCACGCCGGTTGCGAAGGAACTGTGCGCTCCGGCACGTTGCGGAGATCTGGCCTTTCGAGGGCGATGCGGCCTGCTACCGCGCGGACATGAAGGCGATGCCGAGAAAGACCAGCCAGCCGACGATGACCAGCGCCGTCACCGCGCCGGCGGTGATGCGGGCAATTTCCTTCGGGGAGTAGGGCTGGTCCATTTTCGCCGCCGGCAAGCATGCCGGGAAAGGATATCAAAATGAAAGAGGCCGCCAACCGAGGCAGCCTCCACTAACCCGCTTCACCGGGTCCCCAGGAATGAGTGTCCCTTCTTCATCCAAGGGCGGAACCATGTTCACGACCGGAGAACTACGGAGCGGGCGCAATGAAGCCGGTGGCGGCGGTAGAGACGGTTGAAATCAGAAGTGCAAGCAAGCCGACCTTGAACAATTCCCAGTACAGCACTCCAGCAATCCCCGTTGGCGCGTTGCCGTCCCGACAGTATCGCGCGGTTCGACCGAGAGCACATCACGACTTCCAGCATGACGGATATCGCAATGCGGTACCGTAGTTCCACGGGACAACCAGGCGCTGTCCTAATTCGAGGCGGCGTCAGATCGAGAAGACAAGCCAGATTTCCATGGCGATCGCACTCGTTGCCAAGGCGAGGACGGTAATTTGGTACATGCGTTCGTTTTCCATCTCGATGACGTCTCCCCCGAGGGGGAGGCCGTCGGCCTTGGGGAAGCCGACGGCCTTGGGGGTGGATGCGTAGTGGGGGACTACGCAAAAATCATTTAGCCACTGGGAAGAGCGGCGCATATTGATCAGCATCAATTTTTGGCCGCCGTTATCGAGCGATTTGGGAAGCCGGCGGATTCAGCGTTGGACAACGGGGATTCAAAAGGGGACAGCCCTCATGTGTCGTCCTTGGCTGAACGTGAAAATGAAAGAGGCCGCCAATTGAGGCGGCTTACTCTGCCGCCTTCGGTCTTGGATTTTGAGCGTGCCAGTCGGCGAGCCTGGCTTCTTCTTCGACCAGCAACCTGCGGAGCGTCGCGATCTTCCGCGCGTCGGTTTCGGTGGCCAAGAGTTCTTTGTAGTGCGCGATGTTCGCCTGATAGATGAAGTCCGGCATGTCCCGCTCCTGCCCAAGTGGAGCTATAAACTATTTGCTCCCTTCCTTGGCAGGTTTCGAGTCACTTTTGAGTGGCGGAGCCACCCGGCCAAGTGCTGTCAGATGCAAGTGCTGTCAGATGCAAGTGCTATCACGTGCTGTCCTAATTGCGGTACGCGGCGCGACAGATTGGGACACTCCAAAAATATCGCCGCCCGTTTGAAATAATTACGGGCGGCGTTTCTCCAGCCCCGAGAGGGAACTAGCAAAATCCCGGACCCTGGTCTGTCAGCACAGACCGCGCCAAGGTTCGAAAAAGAACATATTGCGAACTTGGAACAAATAGGGTACGCTATTTTTAACTGACGGTCCGCTTCGTTAACCGTTTGTCGCCCAGGCAAATCCCCGCCATAAGGAGCACCACCCTATGTCCGCCACCGCCCTGCGTATCGTCGAAGGTTCCTCCATGGATAAGAGCAAAGCGCTGTCGGCCGCGCTGTCCCAGATCGAGCGCCAGTTCGGCAAGGGCTCGGTGATGAAGCTCGGCAAGAACGACCGCTCCATGGATGTGGAGACGATCTCCAGCGGCTCGCTCGGGCTCGACATTGCGCTTGGCGTCGGCGGCCTGCCGAAGGGACGGGTGGTCGAGATTTACGGGCCGGAATCCTCAGGGAAAACCACGCTGGCGCTGCATTGCGTGGCCGAGGGGCAGAAGAAGGGCGGTATCTGCGCCTTCATCGACGCCGAGCACGCGCTCGATCCGGTCTATGCGCGCAAGCTGGGCGTCAATATCGACGAGCTGCTGATCTCGCAGCCCGACACCGGCGAGCAGGCGCTGGAGATCTGCGACACCCTGGTGCGTTCGGGCGCGATCGACGTGCTGGTGGTCAATTCGGTGGCCGCACTGGTGCCGCGGGCCGAGCTCGAGGGCGAGATGGGCGAGTCGCTGCCGGGGTTGCAGGCGCGGCTGATGAGCCAGGCGCTGCGCAAACTCACCGCCTCGATCAACAAGTCCAACACCATGGTGATCTTCATCAACCAGATCCGCATGAAGATCGGCGTGATGTACGGCTCGCCGGAGACCACCACCGGCGGCAATGCGCTGAAATTCTATGCCTCGGTCCGGCTCGACATCCGCCGCATCGGCTCGATCAAGGAGCGCGACGAGGTGACCGGCAACGCCACGCGCGTGAAGGTGGTGAAGAACAAGCTGGCGCCGCCGTTCAAGCAGGTCGAATTCGACATCATGTATGGCGAGGGCGTCTCCAAGATGGGCGAAATCCTCGACCTCGGCGTCAAGGCCGGCATTGTCGAGAAGTCCGGCGCCTGGTTCTCCTATGACAGCCAGCGGCTCGGCCAGGGCCGCGAAAACGCCAAAGCCTTCCTGAAGGCCAATCCGGATCTTACCGCCAAGATCGAGGCAGCGATCCGCCAGAACTCCGGCCTGCTCGCCGAGCAGATTCTCGCAGGCAGCGTCGAGCAGGACGCCGAGGGCGAAGAGCCGGCGGAGGAGTAAGCCTCAAGCCGAACGGGTTTTCAAAGGAGCGGGCGCCAAGACGTTGAGATGCCGACGTCTTTGGCGCCCGCTTCGTTAGGCGTCGAGCGTGTGATGAGAGCATGAAGCCCTTGGTCCTGACGTCGATGTCGGGTTTTCATTTCACGGTCTCGAACTATGTCGAGGCCACGATCCCTTTCAGTTTTCGTTTCGTCTGGGGGCCGCTGCCTTCTCCGGACGAACTCGCGGCCTATCTTGGTCCGCGCTCGGAAGAACAGAAACGAGGGAGGCATTGGTCGGACTTCGTCGACTGGAGTCTCGGCCGCGTAGCCCCCGGAGCCAGTAAGCATTCCGGATTGATCGAGTTCTGCGGGCACTATGAGACGATTGAGCTGTGGTTCGATCCGGATCCTGGCGACCAGTTGCAATTGATCTGGCTGCTCGACCATTTTCGTTCTGATCCGGAAATCGCACCCAAACTGATATTGCGTCTTGTCGACCGCGACCTGGAGGAGCTCTCCCGCGAATGGTTTAGCGAATTTGAGATGCCCGCCGCGGACGTCACGGAAGCTGAGTTTGAGACGGCGTGCATGACGTGGTTCGGCTATCGCGAGCCGACACCGGAAGCCTGTTTCGGCTTGCTCAAGGAGGATTTGGGTGCGTTGCCGATGCTGAAGCCGGCTTTGCGTGATCTACTTGCAGAGCTTCCTTCGGCCTCGACGGGGCTTGGCGCCACGGAAATGCGGATGTTGGAGCTAATCGCGCGAGGTTACGAGCAGACGAGTGCATTCTTTCAATTCTCGGACATCCGACAGACCCGCATCTTCAGCGAGTGGGAGCACGGCTATCTGCTCGATGGGCTGGCGTTCGGTCCAAGGCCTGCCGTGGCCGGCCTCGATGAGGAATTGCCCACGGTTGCCCGGGAAAATCTGGGCGCGCGCCATCCACTCTATCTCCGAAGCCGCCTCTCGTTGACCAAATTTGGCGAAGCCGTCGTCGCCCACAAGGAAGATTTCAGCCGCCACAACCCGATCGATCGCTGGTGGGGCGGCACGCACCTGACCAATGACCGCCTCTGGCGTTACGACCCAGTCCTGATGAGGCCATGAGGCGGAGCGAATATGAAGCGTCTCATTCTGACAACAAGCAATTCGGCGGCTGGCAGCATCGGAGCCGCGCGACTTGCCGATTTCATAATTACACTTGGGCAGCGTCTCGTTGGGGGGCCGTTGCCGTGACGCTCAGCTGAATGCTTTCTTCGCTGCGAGGACGACACAACGCCACAGTCTCTACTGGCAATATCACACGCCCGCATGGCACATCGAAAATTCGGGCGGGGAAGATCTTGGATTGATCGAGTTCTCTGCGAGATACAACTCGGTCGAACTGTGGATCGATTCGGACCCGAATGCGCAGTTGAATCTGATCTGGCTGCTGGACTATTTGCGCGCCCACGAGCAACTGGCCTCGAAGATGAAATTTGTCCAGGCGGATTCCACCATCGGTGGACTTGAGCCCGAAGAGCTGGCGAAGTGGCGGCCACAGCGCGTCAGCGTTACCAAGGATCATCTCGAAACGGCGAACGCGGCATGGCAGGCCTGGCGCGCGCCGACGCCCCAGGAATGGTTCAAGCTCCTTGAGATGGATTTGAACTTGCTTCCGCAGCTTCGGCAGACGGTCGTCGAACTGCTCGAGGAACTGCCCTGGAGCACGACGGGTCTCGGCGCGACGGAAATGCGGATGCTCGAGCTGATCGCACCGGGGAATATACATCCGTTCGATGTTTTCCCCGGTCATGAGCTGCAGAATGAGCTGCGAGTATTTGATTATTGGGAGATCGGACCCTTGCTCGACGACCTTGCGCGCTGTCCGGCGCCCGCCTTTGCCCGATTTGACGAGGGGCCTTTTACGTTCGAAATGATCGATAATCGCGAGCGCCGCCAGCGCTACCAGCGGAGCCGGTTATCTCTGACGGCACTTGGCAAAGCGATTGTGGCCGGAACGGAAGACTTCAGCCGCCACAACCCGATCTATCGCTGGTGGGGCGGCACGGAGCTGACCAACCGCCGGCTCTGGCGCTTGGACCGGAGCGCTCGCGCGTTGATCGCACCCTAAGCTATCGCCTCACTCGGCCGCCTGCGCGTAATCCTCGACTGGCGGACACGAGCACACCAGATTGCGGTCGCCATAGACATTGTCGACACGGCCGACCGGGCACCAGTATTTGTCGGTGCGCGAGGTGCCGTCGGGGAAACAGCCCTCGGCGCGGCCATAGGCGCGGGACCAAGCGTCGTCGGCGATGTCGTGCACCGTGTGCGGCGCGTGCCGGAGCGGCGAAGCCTCGATCTTGAAGCGGCCGCCCTCGACCTCGGCGATCTCCTGCCGGATCGCGATCATGGCGTCGCAGAAGCGATCCAGCTCCGCCTTCGATTCCGATTCGGTCGGCTCGATCATCAGCGTGCCCGGCACCGGAAAGCTCATGGTGGGCGCGTGGAAGCCATAATCGATCAGGCGCTTGGCGATGTCGTCGACGGTAACGCCGCATTGTGCCTTGAGCGGCCGCGGATCGACGATGCATTCATGCGCGACCCGGCCCCGGGCGTTGCGATAGAGCACCGGGAAATGCGCATCCAGCCGCGCGGCGATGTAGTTCGCATTCAGGATTGCGATTTCGGTAGCGCGCTTCAACCCTTCGCCGCCCATCATCAGGATGTAGATGTAGGAGATGGTCAGGATCGAGGCCGAGCCGAACGGTGCGGCCGACACCGGCCCGACCGCGTGTGCCGTGGCGCCGCCATCGGTCGCGGGACGGCAATTCTCCGGATGATTTGGCAGGAACGGTGCGAGATGCTTTCGCACGCCGATCGGGCCCATGCCCGGGCCGCCGCCGCCATGCGGGATGCAGAAGGTCTTGTGCAGATTGAGATGGCTGACATCGGCGCCGTAGTCGCCGGGCCGCGACAGGCCGACCTGCGCGTTCAGATTGGCGCCGTCGAGATAGACCTGCCCGCCATGGCCGTGCACGATGTCGCAGATCTCGCGGATCTGCTCCTCGAACACGCCATGGGTCGAGGGATAGGTGATCATGATCGCCGCAAGGTTCTTCGAATGCGCCTCGGCCTTGGCGCGCAGATCATTCACATCGACATTGCCGCCGGCGTCGCAGGCGACCACCACGACGTCCATGCCGACCATCGCCGCGGAGGCCGGATTGGTGCCGTGGGCGGAGGAGGGGATCAGGCACACCTTGCGATTGTCTTCGCCGCGCGCGGCATGATAGCCGCGGATCGCCAAGAGCCCGGCATATTCGCCCTGTGCGCCCGAGTTCGGCTGCAGCGAGATGGCGTCATAGCCGGTGATGTCGCACAGCCATTTTTGTAAGCGAGCGAACAGCGCGTGATAGCCGGCGGCCTGCTCGCGCGGCGCAAACGGATGCAGCGTGGCGAATGCCGGCCAGGTCAGCGGGATCATTTCTGATGTCGCGTTCAGCTTCATGGTGCAGGAGCCGAGCGGAATCATCGCGCGGTCGAGCGCGAGGTCGCGATCACTGAGCTTGCGCATGTAGCGCAACATCTCGGTCTCCGAGCGATGCGCGTGGAAGGTGGGATGGGTGAGAAAGCGGGTGGTCCGCTTCAATTCCGCCGGCAGCGCTTCGCGCGCGCTGGCCTCGACATCGGCATAGTAGAGACCGCCGCCGAAGGCGCGCCACACCGCCTCGACAATCGCGGGCGTCGTGGTCTCATCAAGCGCGATGCCAAGCGTCGTCTCGCCAAAACGAAGATTGATATTTTCCGAAAGCGCGCGCGCCGCAATCTCATCGCGCTTGCCGCCAACCTCAACCGAGACCGTGTCGAAGAAGGCATCGCTCGCGGGCGCAAAGCCCAGCTTGCGCAATCCCGCCGCCAGCACGGCGGCGCGGCGATGCACATTGCGCGCAATATGCGTCAGCCCTTCGGGCCCATGATAGACCGCATACATCGAGGCGATCACGGCGAGCAGCACCTGCGCGGTGCAGATGTTGGAGGTCGCCTTTTCGCGGCGGATATGCTGTTCGCGGGTTTGCAGCGCCAGCCGATAGGCGGGCAGCCCCCGCGAATCCACGGAGAGCCCGACGATGCGGCCGGGCAGCGAGCGCTTGAGCGCGTCGCGCACCGCCATATAGGCCGCATGCGGGCCGCCATAGCCCATCGGCACGCCGAAGCGCTGCGCCGAACCGATCGCGATGTCGGCATCGAGCTCGCCGGGCGAGGCCAGCAGCGTCAGCGCCAACAGATCGGCCGCGACGATGGCAAGCGCGCCCTTTTCATGCAGCATGGCGATGGCCGGCCGGAGGTCGCGCACCGCGCCCGAAGAACCCGGATATTGCAGCAGGCCACCGAACACATCGGCCTTGGCAAGATCAGTGGCGGGATCGCCGACAATCAGAGTCCAGCCCAGCGGCTCCGCACGGGTGCGCAGCACCGCAAGCGACTGCGGATGCACCTCGTGATCGACAAAGAACGATCTCGTCTTTGCCTGCGCCGCGCGCTCGGCGAGCGCCATCGCTTCGGCCGCCGCGGTCGCCTCATCCAGCAGCGAGGCATTGGCGACATCCAGCCCGGTGAGGTCACAGATCATGGTCTGGAAGTTGAACAGCGCCTCCAGCCGGCCCTGGCTGATCTCCGGCTGATAGGGCGTGTAGGCGGTGTACCAGGCCGGGTTTTCCAGGATGTTGCGCTGGATCACCGCCGGCAGGATGGTGCCCGAATAGCCCTGGCCGATCAGCGAGGTGAACGTTTGGTTCTGCGCCGCGAGTTCGCCCATATGCGTGAGCGCCTCGGTCTCGCTGAGCGCGGCGCCGAGATCAAGCGGCGTCTTCTGCCGGATCGAGGAAGGCAGCGTCTCGTTCATCAGGTCGCCGAGCGACTTTGCGCCGACGGTCTCCAGCATTGCGGCGACATCGCGCGGCGAGGGACCGATGTGGCGGCGAACGAAAGTGGTGGCGGCATCGTCAACGGCTTTGAACGGCGCGTTCATGTTCTCTCTCCTCGTTCGTCAGGCCGTGTGCGCTTTGTAGGCGGCTTCATCCATCAGCCCGCCGAGCTCGCCCTTGTCTGATATCTTCATCTTGAAGAACCACGCCTTGCCGGCCGCGTCGGAATTGACCAAGGCGGGCTCAGCCGTGATCGTCTCATTCACCTCGAGCACCTCGCCCGAGATCGGCGCGAAGACGTCGGAGGCGGCCTTCACCAATTCGACGACCGCGGCGGGTTCGGCCTTCTTCAGGGAACGTCCGACCTTGGGCAACTCGATGAATACGACATCGCCGAGTTGCGACTGCGCGTAATCGGTGATCCCGATGGTGGCGACATCGCCCTCGATGCGGAGCCATTCATGGTCTGACGTGTACAAGATGGTCATGAGATTTCCTTTGGGATTCCCTTAGCGCTTGTAGGTATTGGGGACGAAAGGCGTGGGCGCGACGGTGAGCGGCAGGCGCTGGCCGCGAAGCTGGGCGAAGACCCGCGTGCCGTTGGCCGCGAGAGCAGTCGGCACATAGCCCATCGCGACCGGCGCATTCAGCGTGGGGCCGAAGCCGCCCGAGGTGACCGTGCCGATCTGTTCCAGCGACGTATCGTCGGCAAACAGCGGCGCGCCCTCGCGCACGGGCGCGCGGCCCTGCGGTTTCAATCCAACCCGGCGGCGCGGCGCGCCTTCGGCGAATTGCGCGAGGATCTTTTCGGCGCCGAGGAAGCCGCCGACCCGCTGCCCCCCGGTGCGGCGGCTCTTCTGCACCGACCATTCCAGCGCCGCTTCGACCGGCGTGGTCGTGGTGTCGATGTCGTGGCCATAAAGGCAAAGCCCGGCCTCGAGACGGAGGCTGTCGCGCGCGCCGAGCCCGATCGGCAGCACGTCGCCGTCTTCCAGAAGTAGTTTTGCGAGTTGCTCGGCCTGTTCGGCCGGCACCGAAATCTCAAAGCCGTCCTCGCCGGTATAACCCGAGCGCGACACAAAGCAGTCGAGCCCCGCGACCTGGCGCGGAGCCGAATCCATGAACCGCATCGAAGGCGCGTCTGCACAAAATTTGGCCAGCACGGCTACGGCCTTCGGTCCCTGCAGCGCCAACAGCGCGCGATTCGGCAACGGCTCGATTTCGCAGACATCCGACAGCTCGTCGCGCAGATGCGCCTCGTCGGCCTCCTTGCATGCGGCGTTGACCACCAGGAACAGATGGTCGCCGAAATTCGCGACCATCAGATCATCGAGAATGCCGCCGGCCTTATTGGTGAATTGCGCATAGCGTTGCCGGCCCTCAGGGATGCCCAGAATATCCTGCGGCACCGCCCGCTCCAGCGCGAGTGCGGCATCTTCCGGCGCGCCGGACTGCGCGCGCAACACCATCTGGCCCATGTGCGAGACATCGAACAGTCCGGCGGACTTGCGGGCATGGAGGTGCTCTTTCAGCACGCCAGCCGCATATTGCACGGGCATTTCATAGCCCGCGAACGGCACCATTTTTGCGCCCAGCGCGATGTGCAGCGCATGGAGGGGAGTGCGTTTCAGCGGGGACTGGTCATCACGCGCAAGCATCACGGGGCCCTCGCGGGTTCCCGGGACCATTCCCGAAAAACCCATCGAAGCCCCATCTGTCGCTGTGCCTGAGAGTATTATCCCGTCGGCGGACGCCCTCAGGCCAAAAGCCCTAGCGCCTCTTTCCAGATGCTGTCCTCACCACGCGGTCCTTTTGCCTGAGAGTTTCCGGGGCGGTTGCTCCTTCGGCGCCGGCATTTCGGCCGATCTCTCCCGACGTGGCTGTCTTGAACAGATAGGAGAGAAACACGACGTTACCAAGACTGTCAACGCAGCTGCAGCATCTATCAACGGGTCTTAAGCGACTGCGGCAACCCCATGATCCGCCTGCACAGTTTCTGGACAGTGCGGCGGGCCTCCTCTAAAAGCGTTCCGCCGGAGAAAGCGCCAATACGGCCCATCCGGCCAGCTTTCCGATTGGATGAACATGAGCGGCGTCAACGAGATCAGGTCGACTTTTCTTAACTTTTTTGCCGAGAACGGCCACGAGATCGTGCCGTCCTCGCCGCTGGTGCCGCGCAACGACCCGACCTTGATGTTCACCAACGCCGGCATGGTTCAATTCAAGAACGTCTTCACCGGTGTCGAGAAGCGGCCCTACCAGCGCGCCACCACCTCGCAGAAATGCGTGCGAGCCGGCGGCAAGCATAACGACCTCGACAATGTCGGCTACACCGCGCGGCATCACACCTTCTTCGAGATGCTCGGCAACTTCTCGTTCGGCGATTACTTCAAGGAGCGCGCGATCGAGCTCGCCTGGAAGCTGGTGACGAAGGAGTTCGGCCTGCCGAAGGAGAAGCTGACGGCAACCGTCTATATCGATGACGACGAGGCCTTTGGCCTCTGGAAGAAGATCGCGGGTTTGCCTGAGTCCCGGATCATCCGCATCGCCGGCTCCGACAATTTCTGGCAGATGGGCGATACCGGCCCGTGCGGGCCGTGCTCGGAAATCTTCTATGACCACGGCGACAAGATCTGGGGCGGGCCGCCCGGCTCGCCGGAAGCCGAGGGCGACCGCTTCATCGAGATCTGGAATCTCGTGTTCATGCAGTACGAGCAGCTCGAGGGTGGGCAGCGCAATCCCTTGCCAAAGCCCTCGATCGACACCGGCGCGGGGCTCGAGCGCGTCGCGGCCGTGCTGCAGGGCAAGCACGACAATTACGACATCGACCTCTTTGTCGCGCTGATCCGCGCCATCTCCGATCTGACCAACGCCAATCCGCACGGCCCGCACAAGGCGTCGTTGCGCGTCATAGCCGATCATCTGCGCGCGTCGTCATTCCTGATCGCCGACGGCGTGCTGCCCTCGAACGAAGGCCGCGGCTATGTGCTGCGCCGGATCATGCGCCGCGCCATGCGCCATGCCCAGTTGCTCGGCGCGCGCGAGCCGCTGATGCATCGCCTGGTCTGGGCGCTGGTGCGCGAGATGGGCCAGGCCTATCCTGAGCTGGTGCGCGCCGAAAACCTGATCGAGGAAACGTTGAAGCTGGAAGAGACCCGCTTCCGCAAGACGCTGGAGCGGGGACTTGCGATCCTCGATGAGAAGAGCTCCGCCTTGAAAAAGGGCGACATGTTCGACGGCGACACCGCCTTCACGCTCTACGACACCTATGGCTTCCCGCTCGACCTGACCCAGGACGCGCTGAAGTCGCGCGGCATCGGCGTCGACATCGCCTCCTTCACCGATGCCATGGACCGTCAGCGCGAGAAGGCACGTGCGGCCTGGGCGGGAAGTGGCGACACCGCGACCGAGAGCGTCTGGTTCCCGCTGCGCGAGAAGCTGGGTGCGACCGAGTTCCTGGGCTACGAGACCGAGACCGCGGAAGGCGCGGTCACGGCGCTCGTCAAGGACGGCAAGGAAGTCGACAGCCTCAAGGCCGGTGATGCCGGCGCGATCGTGCTGAACCAGACGCCGTTCTATGCGGAGTCCGGCGGCCAGGTCGGCGACACCGGCGTGCTCACGGGCGACGGCGTCAAATTCCGCGTCACCGATACGCAGAAGAAAGCCGGCGATCTCTGGGTGCATCTGGGTACGATGGAGCAGGGCATGCTGAAGGTTGGCGCCGCGCTACAGCTCGATGTCGATCATGCGCGCCGCTTCTCGATCCGCGCCCATCACTCCGCGACGCATCTCTTGCACGAGGCGCTGCGCCAGGTGCTCGGCGACCACATCGCCCAGCGCGGCTCGCTGGTCGCGCCCGATCGTCTCCGCTTCGACTTCGTGCATCCGAAGCCGATCACGGCCGAAGAGCTTGCCCGGGTCGAAGACATCGCCAACGACGTGGTGCTGGAGAACGACGAGGTCACGACCCGCCTGATGGCGGTCGACGATGCCCGCGAGGCCGGCGCCCGCGCGCTGTTCGGCGAGAAATATGGCGACGAGGTCCGCGTGGTTTCGATGGGTAAAAGCGCGCGCGAGCACGGCCAGAACGCGATGGGCTGGTCGGTCGAGCTTTGCGGCGGCACGCATGTCAAGCGCACCGGCGATATCGGCCTGATCTCGGTGACCGGCGAGAGCGCGGTCGCCTCCGGTGTCCGCCGCATCGAGGCGCTGACCGGCCGCCACGCGCGCAAGCACCTAAATGCAGAACGCGATGCGCTCCGAAATGTTGGTGCGCTTGTGAACGTTCCGTCCGCTCAACTCCAGATCCGCGTGGGCCAAGTTCTAGTCGAGGTCAAGAAGCTTGAGCGCGAGCTGTCGGACGCACGCAAGAAGCTCGCCATGGGCGGTGGCGCGACCAACGGCGGTGCGGCGGCCGGCGGCGTGCGCGAGGCGGGCGGCGTCAAGCTGATGGCGCGCGCGGTCGAAGGCATCGAGATGAAGGATCTCAAGAAGTCTCGCCGATGACGGCAAGAAGCAGCTCGGCTCCGGCGTCGTCGCCATCGTCGGCGTCACCGGGGACGGCAAGGCCGGCGTGGTCGTCGGCGTGACGCCGGACCTGACCTCGCGCTTCAACGCGGTCAACCTGGTGCGAGTTGCTTCCGAAGCGCTTGGCGGCAAGGGCGGCGGCGGCCGGCCCGACATGGCGCAAGCTGGCGGCCCCGACGGCGCCAAGGCCGATGCCGCGCTGTCGGCGATCGAGAAGGCGATGGCGAGCGCCTAAGCTGGCGCCCGCCTTATCGCGTCAATCCTTCACCACGCGCACCGCGCCGCGGGCGGCGCTGGTCGCGAGCGCCGCATAGGCCTTGAGTGCGGTCGAGACCTTGCGGGCGCGCTTGGCGGGCTTCCAGGCCTGCGCGCCCTTGGCCTCCATCGCCTCGCGGCGCTTCTTCAGCTCAGCCTCATCGACCGCGAGATGGATCGACCGCGCCGGGATATCGATCTCGATGCGGTCGCCATCCTGCACCAGGCCGATCAGGCCGCCTTCGGCGGCTTCCGGCGAGACGTGGCCGATCGACAGTCCCGACGTGCCGCCCGAGAAGCGTCCGTCCGTGACCAGCGCGCAGGCCTTGCCGAGTCCCTTCGATTTCAAATAGCTGGTCGGATAGAGCATCTCCTGCATGCCCGGCCCGCCGCGCGGGCCTTCATAGAGGATCACGACGACGTCGCCGGGCTTGATCTTGTTGGTCAGGATGGCCTCGACTGCGGCGTCCTGGCTCTCGAACACGCGGGCCGAGCCTGCAAATTTCAGGATGCTGGCATCGACGCCCGCGGTCTTCACGATGCAGCCATCGACGGCGATGTTGCCGTGGAGCACGGCAAGCCCGCCGTCTCTGGAGAAGGCGTGCTCGGCATCGCGGATGCAGCCGGTCGCGCGATCGGGATCGAGCTCCTCGAACCTGCGGTCCTGGCTGAAGGCGACCTGGGTCGGCACGCCGCCGGGCGCGGCCTTGTAGAAGTTGCGCACGCTCTCGCTCTGGGTGCCGCGGATGTCCCAGCGCTCCAGCGCTCGCCGAGAGGCTCGCCGAATGCACGGTCGGCAGCTCTGCATGAATGAGGCCGGCGCGATCGAGCTCGCCGAGGATCGCCATGATGCCGCCGGCGCGGTGCACGTCTTCCATGTGAACGTCGGCGACGGACGGCGCGACCTTGCAGAGCACCGGCACCTTGCGCGACAGCCGGTCGATGTCCTTCATGGTGAAGGCGATCTCGCCCTCATGCGCGGCAGCCAGCAGATGCAGCACGGTGTTGGTCGAGCCGCCCATGGCGATGTCGAGGCTCATGGCGTTCTCGAACGCCTTGAAGTTCGCGATGTTGCGCGGCAGCACGCTGGTATCGTCCTGTTCGTAATAGCGCCGCGCGAGGTCGACGATCGAGATGCCCGGCCTCGACGAACAGACCCTTGCGGTCGGCATGGGTCGCCAGCATCGAGCCGTTGCCGGGCAGCGACAGGCCGAGCGCCTCGGTCAGGCAGTTCATCGAATTGGCGGTGAACATGCCCGAGCACGAGCCGCAGGTCGGGCAGGCCGAGCGCTCGATGACCTCGACGTCGTCGTCGCTGACCTTGTCGTCGGCAGCGGCCACCATGGCGTCGATCAGGTCGACCGACCTGATTTTGCCGTTGAGGTTGACCTTGCCGGCTTCCATCGGGCCGCCGGAGACGAACACGGCGGGAATGTTGAGCCGCATCGCCGCCATCAGCATGCCGGGCGTGATCTTGTCGCAGTTGGAGATGCAGACCATGGCGTCGGCGCAGTGCGCGTTGACCATGTATTCGACGCTGTCGGCGATCAGTTCGCGCGAGGGCAGGCTGTAGAGCATGCCGTCATGGCCCATCGCGATGCCGTCATCGACGGCGATGGTGTTGAACTCCTTGGCGACGCCGCCGGCCTGCTCGATCTCGCGCGCCACCAGCTGGCCGAGGTCCTTCAGATGCACATGGCCGGGCACGAACTGCGTGAAGGAATTGACGACCGCGATGATCGGCTTGCCGAAATCCTCGTCCTTCATGCCGGTGGCGCGCCACAGGCCGCGGGCGCCCGCCATGTTGCGGCCATGGGTGGTGGTCCGGGAGCGATAGGTCGGCATGAGCGATCCTCTGGTATTTGGGCCGGGTCTTAGGGCCCGGCTGTAAAGCGATGTTCGGACAAGGGTTTACAGGGAAGCCACGCCCGACGCGACCCCTCAAATTCGCAAGTGAGCTATTTCTGGTCCAGGAAGGGGGCGACGACCTCGCGCGTCTCCTTGCTCGGCACCACCGGCACGATCTCGAAGGTCATGCCGAGCTCGCGGTTGTTGGCGAGCACCCATTCCTGCAACAGCCGCGCGTCGTCGCATTCCATCAGCTGGAAGCAACGGTCGAAATTCGGCTCGATCCAGCTGCCGATGTATTTAAGCCCGTCTGGAAACTTGATGCCGCCATCGCGCACGCGCCGATAGACCGGGATCGGGTCGCGATCCCTGAAGCGCTCGATCACCATGAACAGCATGCGGACCTACAGGCTCCTCAGGGTTTGCGCAGGAAGACGTAGTCGGCGGCGTAGGGCATGCCGAGGCCGGCCTTTTCACGATCGCAGGCGCCTTTCAGCACGCCGCCGACCGTATTGATCCGCTGCACGGTCGTGACGTCGGCGAGCTGGCCGCTGCCCTTGTGCGAGGCGACTTCCAGCTTCAGCCAGGGGATATCATTGGCGTTTGTGCCCGGTGCGTTGGCGACCACCTTGCCGGTGATGCCGCTGCCGTCGGTCAGCTCCCAGCTCGGGCCTGCACCATGATAGCCAACCACCTTGTCATCACCTGTCAGCGTCGCCTGCGGCGAGTTGAACGTCCAGGCAAGCTTGCCGTCCGCGCCCGGCTTGCATTCGTAGTACTGCATGCCGACTGCATGGGTCTTGAGCACGACGCTCTCGCCGGGCGCGGCGATCGCGGCGGGCAGGGGCTTGTCGTCCGCCAGCGCCCCTGCAGGCAGGCCCAACAGCAGCAAGGAGGCTAACGCGATCTTCCAGGAAGCCTGCATGGGCATGGTCCTTATCTCCGTCGTTGCGAGAAGCGTGGGTTTCGAAGCAATCCAGACTTTGCAGCCTTTTAGTGGCTCCGGATTGCTTCGCAGTCTTCGCAATGACGCTTGGAACGACATTCGCTGTGCCTACGCCGCCATCGCCTTGGTCAGATTGTCCGCGACCTTGTCGAGGAAGCCGGTCGTCGAGAGCCAGCGCTGGTCGGCGCCGACCAGGAGCGCAAGATCCTTGGTCATGTAGCCGGCCTCGACCGTGTCGACGCAGACCTTCTCCAGCGTGTTGGCGAACTTCGCGAGAGGCTCATTGTTGTCGAGCTTGGCGCGGTGGGCGAGGCCGCGCGTCCAGGCGAAGATCGACGCGATCGAGTTGGTCGAGGTCTCCTTGCCCTTCTGGTGCTCGCGATAATGGCGCGTCACCGTGCCGTGCGCGGCTTCCGCTTCCACCGTCTTGCCGTCGGGGGTCAGCAGCACCGAGGTCATCAGACCCAGCGAGCCATAGCCCTGCGCGACCGTGTCGGACTGCACGTCGCCGTCATAGTTCTTGCAGGCCCAGACATAGCCGCCCGACCATTTCAGCGCCGAGGCCACCATGTCGTCGATCAGGCGGTGCTCGTAAGTGAGCCGCTTGGCCTCGAATTCCTTCTTGAACTCGCGGTCGTAGATGTCCTGGAAGATGTCCTTGAAGCGGCCGTCATAGACCTTCAGAATCGTGTTCTTGGTCGAGAGATAGACCGGATAGTTGCGCATCAAACCGTAGTTCAGCGAGGCGCGGGCGAAATCGATGATGGAATTGTCGAGGTTGTACATCTCCATGGCGACGCCGGCGCCGGGCGCCTTGAACACTTCGCGCTCGATCACCGTGCCGTCCTCGCCCACGAATTTCATCGACAGCGTGCCCTTGCCGGGGAATTTGATGTCGGTGGCGCGGTACTGGTCGCCATAGGCGTGGCGGCCGATGATGATCGGCTTGGTCCAGCCGGGGACGAGGCGCGGCACGTTCTTGCAGATGATCGGCTCACGGAAGATCACCCCGCCGAGAATGTTGCGGATGGTGCCGTTCGGCGACTTCCACATCTGCTTCAGGCCGAATTCCTTCACCCGCGCCTCGTCGGGCGTGATGGTGGCGCATTTGACGCCGACGCCGACCTTCTTGATCGCCTCTGCCGCGTCGATGGTGACCTGGTCGTTGGTCTTGTCGCGGTATTCCATCCCGAGGTCGAAATACAGGAGCTGGACATCCAGGAACGGGGTGATCAGCTTGTCCTTGATGTACTGCCAGATGATCCGGGTCATCTCGTCGCCATCAAGCTCGACGACGGGGTTGGTCACCTTGATTTTTGCCATGATCGGGAAGGCCTCTCGGGAACGCTTCTTGTGAGGGAGCGGGTGGGCGGGAAAACGGGTCATAGCACTGCGGAACGGCCGGCGGAAGCCAAGCGGGTATGCAGTTTGGGTTGATCCTTTGGCCGAGGATGGGGGGCGCGGCGCGCCGGGTGCCCGCACGCTGCGGCAGCGATTTCAAAAGCCGAATCTAAGCTCATTATTTTGCTTGAGAAATCCTGCCCAGGCGGGCAATCCGAGGGCAGTTGAATCGGCTTCTTGGGGAAGCGCTGCGCAACGCCCTGATTTGAATCGGAAGGATGATGTCGGGCACCGACAAGACCAAGACCGGCTTCGACCTTGAAGGCCCCGCGATCATCCTGGTCGAGCCGCAGCTCGGCGAGAATATCGGCATGGCGGCGCGCGCCATGGGCAACTTTGCGCTCTCCTGTTTGCGGATCGTCAATCCGCGCGACGGCTGGCCCAACATCGCCGCGAGCCGCGCGGCGGCCGGCGCCGATCACATCCTGGAGCGCGCCGAATTGTTCGGCACGGTCGAAGAGGCGGTCGCCGACCTCGACCTCTTGTTTGCCACCACCGCGCGCGCCCATGACCAGGCCAAGCCCGTGATGGCGCCTGAGGCCGCCGCGCGGGAGATCACGGGCCACATCACGGGCGGCGGCCGCAGCGGCATCCTGTTCGGCAGGGAACGCTGGGGGCTGACCAACGAAGAGGTCGCGCGCGCCAACCGCATCATCACCTTTCCGGTCAATCCGGGCTTCGCCTCGCTCAACCTCGCGCAGGCCGTGCTGCTGATGGGGTACGAATGGTTCAAGCTCTCCACTCGGGGCGAGCTGCCCTTCGCCATGCCGGAGCGTTCCGAGCGCGCCTCCCAGCACCAGATGGACGCCTTTTTCGAGAACCTCGTGCGCGAGCTCGACCGGGTCGAGTTTCTGCGGCCCGCCGAGAAGCGCGACACCATGCTGGTGAACCTGCGCAACATCTTCCTGCGGATGGAGCCGACCAAACAGGACATGCACACCCTGCACGGCGTGATCATGGCTATCGCGGAAGGAAGGAAGGGACCGGCCAAGGGCGGCGTCCTCGACGGTGCGCAGGCGACCCGGCTGCGCGCGCTGCTCGCCGAGCACGGGCAGGGGACGCAACCCACCGACAGCAGCGGCACGGTGCGCGGCCTGGCGCGGCTGCTGCGGCGAAATCCGACCGATGCCGAGCGCATCCTGTGGCAGGCGCTGACCCGCGACCGCCGCTTTGCCGGCCAGTTCAAGCGGCAGACGCCCGTCGGCCGGCAGATTCCGGATTTCGTCTCCTTCGTGCATCGGCTTGCGATCGAGCTGGTCAACGCGGGCGAGTCGGAAGCCATCGCCGCCGACCGCGCCGCGCGACAGGCCTGGCTGGAGAGTCGCGATTATCGCGTGATCGACATGAAAGTCGGCGACGTTGAGGCCGACCTCGACAGGGAGCTTGCGCGGCTGGAAGCCATGCTCGCGGAATCGAAGTAGGGGATCGCCTGCGTCATGAGCTATGACTTCATGATGATGAAGCCGAAGGCCGATGTCATGGCCGAGATCGAATTGCTGGAGGATCTCGGCGAGCGTACATTGCTTCGGCAGGATCCCGCCGCCTTGGTCGCGGCATTGTCGTCGCTGTTTCCCGAACTGGCCTGGAACAGGGAAAGCGATGGCGCCTGGCTCGGCTCGCTCGAGGGCTCCGACAGCTGGTATGAATTCAGGATTGGCGCGGAGCCTGATTATAGCTGGTCGGTGTGCACGTCGCATCGTAGCAATACGCGCCCTCTGGTCCCGATCATCTGCGATACGCTCGGCCTTCTCGCCTTTGACGGCCAGGCCAACGTGCTGATCTGGCCGGCCGGATATTCGTCCGGCGGCTGATGCCGCGTCGCGACCTTTACAATTGCCGGTCATTGGCCTGTCATCGGCCCCTATGCTATTCGCCAGTGGAGGTGAGCGCATGAGCCTGATCGAACACGCGGCGACCTGGATCGGCATCGCGCTGTGCATCGTGCAGTCCGCGCTGTTCTCCGGCCTCAATCTTGCGGTCTTCAGCGTCAGCCCGCTGCGGCTTCAGATCGCGGCCGATGGCGGCAACAAGGATGCCGCGCGGGTGCTCGAGCTGCGCAAGAACGCCAACCAGATTCTCGCGACCATCATCTGGGGCAATGTCACCACCAACGTCGCGCTGACGCTGCTGTCGGATTCGGTGCTCGCCGGCGTCGCCGCCTTCGTATTCTCCGCGTTCGCCATCACGCTGCTTGGCGAGATTTTCCCGCAGGCCTATTTCTCGCGCAATGCGCTCGCGATGACCTCGCGCTTCCTCCCGTTCCTGAACTTCTACCGCGTCCTGCTCTATCCCCTGACCAAGCCGACAGCGATGGTGCTCGACTGGTGGCTGGGGACCGAAACCATCGCTTACATGCGCGAGCGGGAAATCCGCCACATGATCGCCCGCCACGCGCTTGCGGGCGGCGAGATCAGCAAGCTGGAGGCGACCGGCGCGCAGAATTTTCTCGACCTCGACGATATCTCGGTCTGCGACGAGGGCGAGGAGATCCATGCTCAGAGCATCCTGACGCTGCCGGTTGCGAACCAGCGCTGCGTGCTGCCGAAATTCGACCGCGTCCCCGCCGATCCCTTCCTGCGCCAGGTCGACGCGTCGGGCATGCGATGGGTGATCGTCACCGATCCCGCCGGCGAGCCGGCCTTCGTGCTCGATGCCCATCACTTCCTGCGCGATGCCTTGTTCAACGAACTCGACAGCGATGCCAGTGCCTATTGGCACCGGCCGATCGTGGTCCGCGACCCCAAGGCGCGGCTCGGCGACGTCATCGGGCTGTTGAAGGTCGTGCCCGAAACTCCCGGCGACGATGTGATCGAGCACGACCTGATCCTGGTCTGGCACAAGCAGAAGCGCATCATCACCGGCTCCGATCTGCTCGGACGTCTCCTGCGCGGGATCGCGACGGTGGAGACGGCGAGGCCAGCGGCGTAAATGCTATTCGTGGCCCGGATGAGCGAAGCGACATCCGGGAACGGCCCCGCATATCGCTGAGTTTATCATCGGGCCGCGCTTTGCGCGGACCCGTTGGCTCATGCGGGCTACGCGCTGATCGCGCGGCCGCGCACTTTAGCCGATCGTGAAGTGCGGGAAGTCGTGGTCAGAACAACCCGGGGCTCAGATCGAGGCCGTAGGTTGCCATGCAGAGGAATGAGCCCAATACGAGACCGCAAAACAAAGCGATGACCTTGAGAGGAAGTGCATGGGGCCGGGCAGCGGGAATGTAAGCTCCAGAGAGGGCATTCATAAGCAATCTCCAAATGTCAGTATCAAAATATCAATCTTGCGTTGACAGAAGTCTCTGTGCCGCAGGCATAACTTGAATTTCGAATATGGCTAAATTTGAACTTCGATTGTGGCTAATGAGAGGTGCCCCGAAGGCGGAGGGCATGTGACTCAGCATTCCCGCGGCACGAAATGCCCGAGTGATGCGTCCTTCTTGTCCCTCGATGAGAAGAGGGCGCAGGGAATGCCGGGTGTTTGTCGCACCCGCAGCCTCGTGTGCAAGAGTAGCAAGGCAGAAAGCACACGAGTAATCACCACAGGTACGCCGAAACAGTCCGACATTCCCTGCGCAATGGTTTACGGCTTATACGTACTCTCCCCGGTGTCCGGGCTTGATAGCCACCGTCGCTCGCTGACCATCCAACAAGCTTGATCCCAGCGTCGGGGGATCAGGACCACACGACTTTGCCGTCCGAATTGGCTGCGTTCGTCAACTGCGCCGATCCGTCCATCGCATCCCGCGCCCAACGTTCGTGACGATCGCGAAACGCCCCTCTTGTGGGTGCGGGATGGTGTGGGAGCTAGCATGATTTCTGATTTTCGTAAAGAGAAAAATTCGGCCGTCCAGGGCTGAACGTCTCCAACTGGATTAAATCGGCTCGCGAAATTAGTTTTTTGCGAATGCGATTTCGTGCGTGAACAGGCATGGCGCCGGGCCTTCTACCGCGAAAAACCGAAACTGATTCGCCGTCGCGTGCCAAATCACCGTCCGTCGCCATTCCGGTGCGGCCCGAAAGGGCTGAGCCCGGAATCCATAACCACAATCGGAGGGGATGTGGAAAGATCGTCGTCGACCAGCGTGTCAACAACGATGTCCCGTGGCTACGGATTCCGGGCTCGCGACTTCGTCGCGCCCCGGAATGACGAGCAGGGCGCCAGGCATGTCCGCTCATCGGGAAGACCGGAAGTGCTCTGCCCGAAGCCAGGATGAGCGATTGACCCGTTGCAGAAGTCGATTTTCATATCGGTTGATTCAAATCAACGACCACTACGATCATGCCATCAACTTGTTTCGCAAGTGGCTGGCTAGGAAAGCACTCTAGAAACGGCAGCGACGATGACACAATGGGATTCACAGGCGCTATTTCGACCGGTGGAACGTGATCTCCGGCTCGATTTCTTCCGCGGGATCGGTCTGTGGATGATCTTCCTCGATCACATCCCGCACGATGTCGTGGCGTGGCTGACATTGCGAAACTACGGCTTCAGCGACGCCGCCGAGTTCTTCGTCTTTATTTCCGGCTATCTCGTCGGCTGGATCTATGCGCCGATCGTTCGGGGCGGCCTGTTCCTGGCAGCGGTCAAGCGACTCTGGAACCGGGCCGCGCGCACATCATGCTGTTCCTGATCTTCACCGCGCAGATTGCGCGAACCGCAAGACGATTCGACAATCCGCTGTACGAAAACGAATTCAATGTCTTCAATTTCCTTCAGCATCCGGACGTGCTGATCGGACAGGCGATGACGCTGCGATACAAGCCGGTCAATCTCGACGTGCTGCCGCTCTATATCACCCTGGTGTTTGCAGCGCCGTTCATCGTGTGGTGCCTCGTGCGCCGACCGAACCTGACCTTGCTTGGGTCTATCGTGCTCTACATTCTGTCGCGCCGGTTCGACTGGAACATCGCGTCCTATCCGCCGGGGACGACCTGGTATTTCAATCCGTTCTGCTGGCAGTTGATGTTCGTGTTCGCCGCCTGGTGCGGTCTCGGAGAGATTGCAAAATACTCGAAATGGGTTTGGTCGAAAACTGCCTTGACCATAGCCGCGGCCTGGATCCTGTTCGCGTTTTTCATTGTCATGAGCTGGCACAGCGCATTCCTCGAATCGCTCATCCCGAAATGGATGATCAAGGCGATCTATCCCATCGACAAGACCGATCTCGACATGCTGCGCTTCACGCACTTCCTGGCGCTCGCCACCTTCGTTACGCTTCTTGTCCCACGCAGGTGGGAGCCACTGAATTCAACATGGCTGCGCCCGATGATCCTGTGCGGCCAGCACTCGCTGCCGATTTTCTGTATCGGCGTCCTGCTGTCGTTTGCCGCGCACTGGATCCTGACGCAATACACCAAGGGTGTCTGGGAGCAGCTTGCCGTCAGTGCCGCCGGCATTCTGATCATGGTCGGCATAGCCTGGTTTCTAAACCGCGCGGCGAAAGTGCCCGACCTGTTCGTCCGCGTGACGGAGTCCAGTCAACCCGCGCTCGCCGCCGGAGAAACCGCGATCCGGGGCTCGCAAGTTGCTGTTCAATAGACGGCGATTGCCTGGGATGCACAATTCTGTGGGGTTTTTCATGCACAGACGTTTATGGATCATCGCCGGCAGTTTTCTCTGTTTCACCCTGGCCGCATCCGCGCAGACACCGTCGCCCGAGGCAATGATGGCGGCGAGAAGCCTCGTGGCCACAATGAAACTCGGAGAGCAGTACAAGATGCTCCTGCCCGCCATTTTGCTCCGAATCAAGCCCGTGGTGACGCAGGAAAGAGCGGAGCTCGAAAGCGATTACGACCTCATCGCCACCAAGGCCGGGGGCCTTTATGCGCCGTACTACAATGAAATGCTCGAGCAGGCGGCAACCGTCTATGCTTCCAATTTCACGATCGACGAAATGCGCCAAATGGAGGCTTTCTTTCGTCAGCCGGCCGGACAGAAGCTGATCGAAAAACGGCCGGCGATTGCGCGGCAAGCTGCTCAGATCGGTGAGGACGTCAGCCGCAAGGCTGCCGAGGAGTTGCGGCTCCGCCTGACCGATGCGTTGCGCCAGAAAGGCCACAAGTTGAATTAGGTTTTCGGGGTCCGCTGGCGCCTTGCGACATTCCGGGACGCTGCGCATGTCCGCTTAGAAGACCGGATGTCCTCCGCCTGAAGCCAAGATGACGCGATTGACCCGAAACGGACCACCAATGACCCAGTAGTGAAGCCTCGGCCGCTGCCCGCGTGATAAGGTTCCCTGAAACAAAATGGGGGGGCGGCATGGAGAAATACGGAGCCGGGTCGATTGTTGTCTCCGACTATGACCCCAACTGGCCAACGTTATTCGAGCGGGAGCGCACCAGGATTAAGAATGCTCTCGGCTCGTTCGCTTTGGCCATTGAGCACATGGGTAGCACGGCGGTTCCAGGTCTGCCATCGAAGCCCATCATCGACCTGCTCGTTGGTGTACCTAGCCTTGAAGAGGCAAGGGAACGATGCATCGAGCCGATTGAGGCACTCGGCTACAATTACGTGCCGGAGTACGCGTCATGGATCCCCGACGAGTTGTTCTTCCGCAAGGGGCCTCCGGGACCGTGGACTCACCATGTGCATTTGATGGAGCCATTCTGTCCTCGTTGGGAAGCACTTCTGGTGTTTCGCGATTATCTTCGCGCACACCCCGAGGCAGCGCGCGCTTACGCCGATATCAAGCGGGCCCTTGCTGCCTCGTCAAAAGACAACATAGAAGCCTATCGAAACGGAAAAGACGCTTTCGTCGAGGAGACAACAGCTAAGGCTCGTGCGTGGCGCGCGGATGCAGGAAAATAGCAGCGCCGGATTAGGACCAACTTCAGAGCTTCAATATCCGCTTCTAGAGCGGGATGACTTTTCTTCGAATCGTCATCCCGCTCTATCTTTTTGTTTGAGCATGATCTTTTCGGAAAACCGCTACACACTTTTCCGGATCATGCTCTAGCACCCAGCGAACCAATCGGGTCGCTTCTGCGATGTCCGTTGACTGGGGTAGACCGGAAGTAGCGGGCGGGGTGTCAAACCGACGCGAATGACCGTGGGCGGTCCTTCGCCGCAACGCCGGCATCACGGTGCGCGGTTGTATCTCGGCGTCCTTACCAGAACCACGCTGGAAGCGTCACCTCTTGATTCCCATAGCGTATCACCGGCACTACGGGCGGGCCGTATGGATCGATGCGGTCGTCCTCAGGGCGATAACGATATCGTGGAACAATATAAGAATCCCAGTAAGGCCTTATCACGGGCACCGTGACGATAAGCCTCTCCCGTGGTGGTTCACGAACGACTTTGGCCGTCCGCGCTTGGGCTACGCCACTAAACGTCCCCAGGTTACACAGCACCAGGGCCGTTCCGAGAGCGAACGCTAAGGTCATCATCCTCATGCCTCGGCCTCCTTGCCACAGAGGCAAATTAACGAGCTCAGGGGGCTTGTTCAAGTCCAGTTGCGCGGGCTTAAGAGGGACGGGTGGAGGGAAGGCGAGTGGCGTACGTGACCTGAATGGGCTGCGTCACGTCCCACCCTGTGGAAGAAACGCATATGACGTTGGAATGCCTGGCGCGCGGTCCAGTCACGAGCTTTTTATTCCTTCGTTACCGCCCGCAGAGCTTCAAAGTTGGCGCTGACGTCCCAAGTCAGCAATTGAATGATTTTCGTCATCTAATAGGGAACTCACTCCCTGACCAAAGTTTGGAGCGAATATGGGCAAGGTTATTCGATTTGTCCCAAAGTCCGAGCGCGAGCGGGCCCGCCTGATTCGGGAAGCCCGCGCGATATACGACAGCATCTTCCCGCCGGCCGATCCGGTCGGCGAGGAGCAGGACAAGACACCGGCAGGTTATAAGGCCGACGGCGCCAATGCCCATCGCAGCGACGGGGTTCGCCTGTCGTGATAAAAATCATTGCCGTGCTCTGCAGTCTCTCCGCTCCGGCAAATTGCCACGAGCAGATCGTCACCACCTCGGACTTCGCTGACGTCTCGATGCAGTCCTGCCTGATGGGCGCGCCGCAGCTCGCCGAGTGGATGAACCAGCATCCCGCCGAGCGCCTGGCAGCATGGCGCTGCGTGATTGGCAAACAGGACGGTAGGGGAGCTTAGGGTCAGCTTTCCTCGCAGGAGTCCGCGGCCCAGCATTCGGCCAGGGTTGCGAAATGGTGGGCACGGCAGGTTCGCGCCTTTGCCCACCCTACGAATCTCCCGAGATCAAACCGCCACGAGCTGCGCCGGTGCGCCGCCGGCGCGTTTCGGCTTCTTCGCTTTCGCCGGCGCAAACAGCGAGCAGGCGGCCAGCCCCGCGGTGTCGGCGACGCCGGGATTGCGCGACACCATCGCGGCGACGATGGCGCCGTCGATCAATAGCGCCAGTTGATGCGCGAGCACTTCGGGCTCGGTGGCGCCCATTTCGCCCGCTAGTTTCTCGATATGCGCGAGCACGACCTTCTTGTGCTTCATCGCAATCGCGCGGAACTGCTTTGCGTCCTTGTCGTGCTCGCCGACGGCATTGATGAAGGGGCAGCCATAGAAGCGCTCCTCGCCGAACCAGCTTTTGAGCGCCGGAAAGATCCGCGCCAGTTTCGTCTCGGCATCACCGCCGCCTTCTTCGATCGCGGCGATGAACCATTCGCGCCACTGCTTGCCTTCGCTCTCCAGCACCGCGTGCACGAGGTTGGTCTTCGAGCCGAACAATTTGTAGAGCGTGGTCTTGGCGGTGCCGGCTTCGTCGATGATGGCATCGATGCCGGTGGCGTTGATGCCGTTCTTGCAGAACAGATGCGTCGCCGCGGAGAGGAGGCGGCCGCGCGCCGATTCATCGTCGCCGGGTGCAATGGGTTTCTTCCTTGAGACTGATTTGCCCGCTTTGCCCATGACGGCAGGTTAAACGCAGCTGCATGTTTTCATCAAGCGGCATCTTCATTGCGCTCAAAATAATCGCTGCACGACGGCAAATGCATCGCGTTTGAGCAAAGCTCCCCTGATCAATCCGCAGGCAGCCGGGCTTAAGCCGCTCCAGCACTTGGTTTTTTGAAAAGCGCCGTGTCTGGCACGCTTCGTGCAGGAAACAGACCGTTCGGTATCCTACCCCTTAGGGAGAAAACTGATGACCGCGGTCGCTCAGAAAACAGTGCTTACCGGCTGCCTCGCGCCCATCGACAAAAACGGGCTCGAGCAGCTGATCATCAACGGCAAGGCCAACCCCAAGGTCATCAAGACCTTGAAGTGCAAGACGGTGGCCGAAGGAAAATTCCGTCACGCCAACTATATCCGCAACCTGCCGCCCTACATCGTCGACGAGCCGCCGGGGCTGCTCGGCGACGACACCGCGCCCAATCCGTCGGAAGCCTCGCTCGCCGCGCTCGGCTCCTGCCTTGCGGTCGGCCTGCACGCCAACGCCGTGCATCGCGGCTGGACCGTCAACAAGCTCGAGCTCGAGCTCGAAGGCGACCTCAACATCACGGCGGTCTGGGGCACCGGCGACACCAGCGAGAAGCCGGTCGGTTTCACCGACGTGCGGGTCAAGGTCGACATGGAATGCGAGGGCATCCCGGCCGACGAGGTCAGCGCGCTGGTGACGCATGTGAAGAAATGGTCGCCGGTCGCCAACACCTTCACCCGGCCGGTCAATCTCGAGGTCGGCATCTAACAGCAAGCGGCAACAGGCATCGGCGAGGAGGGCGTCATGGGTTCTTTGGCTGTATCGCGGATCGAGGCACTCGATCGACCCGGACCTTCCCTCGCTGACGAAGTCGCCAGCGTTGCACGAAAAGAGCTGGCGCCGCTGGCGCCCGCGATCGACCAGGGCGAAGTCTATCCGGCTGAGGTGCTCCGGCGTTTCGGCGAAATCGGCGCCTGGCGCAGTCACCTTCCGCATGAAGGCCCGGCCGATCTGCGCTGCGCCATCGAGGCGATGGCGGCGATCGGCGAAGTCTGCGGCGCGACCGCGTTCATGGCCTGGTGCCAGAACACGCTGGTCTGGTACGCCGGCAATTCCTGCAATCTGAAGCTCGCCAGACGCTTCGGCGACGGCTTTGCCAGCGGCAGGATTCTCGGCGGCACCGGCCTGTCGAACCCGATGAAGAGCTTCTTCGGCATCGAGAAGCTGAAACTGAAGGGCCGCAAGACCGACGGCGGCTATGTCGTGCGCGGCGCGCTGCCCTGGGTCTCCAATCTCGGGCCCGACCATTTCTTCGGCACCATCTTCGAGCGCGAGGATGCGCCCGGCGAGATCGTGATGTTCCTCGCCGATTGCGCCGATCCCGCCGTCACGCTCACGCCATGCAAGCCGTTCCTCGCCATGGACGGCACCGGCACCTACGGCGTGCAGTTCCGCGACGTCTTCGTGCCGGATGAATTGATCCTGGCGGAAGAGGCGGGCCCGTTCGTGAAGAAGATCCGTGCCGGCTTCATCCTGCTGCAGCTCGGCATGGGACTCGGCCTGATCAAGGACTGCATCAACATCATGGACGAGGTCGACGGCTCGCTCGGCCATGTCAACCGCTATCTGCCGCAGCAGCCCATGCACTTCAAGGAGCTGTTCGGCGAGCTGGAGCGCGAGACCATGGCGCTCGCGCGCGACCCCTACAACACCGAGGAGGCCTACTGGCGCAAGGTCATAGCACTGCGGCTGCGCGCAGGTGAGGCCAGTGTCGCGGCCGCGCATGCGGCGATGCTCCACTGCGGCGCGCGCGGCTATTTGAAGAGCCATCGCGTGCAGCGGCGGCTGCGCGAGGCCTATTTCGTCGCCATCGTCACGCCCGCCACCAAGCAGCTTCGCAAGATGCTGGCGGACGCCTAGAGCATGATCCCGAAAAGTGGGCACCGGTTTTCGGAGAAGATCATGCTCAAACACGAATTTCCCGAGTCCACCCAAGACCAACCACCACCTCAACGGAGAGGCTGCCAATGACCGACGTACTGATTTCTGCCAGCGAACTCGCCGAATTCATCAAGAAAGAGCCGTGTGTCATCATCGACACGCGCAATCCCGATGCCTATGCCGCAGGCCACCTGCCGGGCGCGGTCAACGTGCACGAGATATTCACCTATCTCGCGACCTCGACCCCCGAAGGCATGACCGAGCTCAAGACCAAATTCGCGGACGCCTTCGGCGGCGCCGGACTGTCGGGCAAGGAAACGGCTGTGATCTACGAACAGTCGATGAACTCCGGCTTTGGCCAGTCCTGCCGCGGCTATTATCTCCTCACCATGCTCGGCTATCCCAAGATCAAGGTGCTGCATGGCGGTATCGATGCCTGGGCGGCGGCGGGCCTGCCGGTGACCAAGGACGTGCCAAAGCCCGTGAAGGCCTCGTTCTCGATCGTGCCGGAAGCCGGCGATATCCTGATCGATGCGAAGACGATGCTGGCCGCGCTCGACAAGCCCGGCATCGCCATTCTCGACGTGCGCGATGTCGACGAGTGGATCGGCGACAGCTCTTCGCCTTATGGGAAGGATTTCTGCCCGCGCAAGGGCCGCATTCCCGGTGCGGTCTGGCTCGAATGGTACCGCATGATGAAGCCGACCGCGGAGGGCCCGCGCTTCAAGTCCAAGGACGAGATTCTGGCGGAATGCGCCACCGTCGGCATCTCGCCGAGCACGCCGGTCTATCTCTACTGCTTCAAGGGCGCGCGGGCGTCGAACACCTTCCTCGCCCTGAAGAACGCCGGCGTGAAGGACGTGCGGATGTATTTCGGCTCCTGGAACGAATGGTCGCGCGATCCCTCGCTGCCGATCGACGAAGGTCTGCCCACCGCTGCCGTCGTAACAGGCAAAGCGGCATAGAACCTGCATGTTTTGTGCTGCCCGGCGCCGAAAAGCCGGGCAGCAGCTTAACTTTTCCGGGCAGGGGGACGGGCTTCCGCTGCGCGGTGCGACAAAGGGGCGCAAGCGATGTCCACATTCGATGATGCCTTCGATTCCGGGCGCGAGCTCAAGCGAAACGGCTGCAACTGCGGCCAGCATCGCTCAGCCGCCGAGCATGACTATGCCGAGCGCACGCTGCGCTGCGAGCCGGTTGCTCCGGCAGCGAGCGAAGACGAGCGCTATGAGGGCGTGGTCGCTTCCGCGGTGATGCGCGCGGTATTTCCCAGAGATGCCTCGCGCCGCGCCTTCCTGAAATCGATCGGTGCCTCCACGGCGCTCGCCGCGCTCTCGCAATTCTTCCCGCTGAAGACGGCGACCGAAGCGTTCGCCGAGGCGGTGCCCGAGAAGAAGGACCTCAAGGTCGGCTTCATCCCGATCACCTGCGCGACGCCGATCATCATGGCAGCACCGCTCGGCTTCTATGCCAAGCACGGCCTCAATGTCGAGGTGGTGAAGACCGCGGGCTGGGCCGTGGTCCGCGACAAGACCATCAACAAGGAATATGACGCCTCCCACATGCTGGCGCCGATGCCGATCGCGATCTCGCTGGGGCTCGGTTCAAATGCCATTCCCTTCGCCGTGCCCGCGATCGAGAACATCAACGGGCAGGGCATCACGCTCGCGACCAAACACAAGGACAAGCGCGACCCCAAAGACTGGAAGGGCATGAAGTTCGCCATTCCCTTCGACTATTCCATGCACAATTATCTTTTGCGCTACTATCTCGCCGAGCACGGGCTCGACCCCGATACCGACGTGCAGCTGCGCTCGGTGCCGCCGCCGGAAATGGTGGCGAATTTGCGTGCCGACAACATCGACGGCTTCCTCGCGCCCGACAATATCTGCCAGCGCGCGATCTATGACGGCGTCGGCTTCATGCACATTCTGTCCAAGGAGATCTGGGACGGCCATCCCTGCTGCAGCTTCGCGGCGAGCAAGGAGTTCATCACAGGCTCGCCGAACTCGTTCGCGGCGTTGACGCGCGCGATCGTGGACGCCACGGCCTATGCCTCGAAGGCGGAAAACCGCAAGCAGATTGCGGAAGCGATCGCGCCGGCGAATTACCTCAACGCGCCGACGACGGTGCTGGAGCAGGTCCTGACCGGCACCTATGCCGACGGCCTCGGCAACGTCAAAACCGATGCCAAGCGCGTCGATTTCGATCCGTTCCCCTGGCAGTCCTTCGCGGTGTGGATGCTCACGCAGATGAAGCGCTGGGGCCAGATCAAGGGCGATGTCGACTACAAGGCGGTCGCCGAGCAGGTCTATCTTGCCACCGACACGGGGAAGGTGATGGCCGAGATGGGTCTGTCGCCGCCGTCAACCTCGTACAAATCGTTCTCGGTGATGGGCAAGACGTTCGATCCCGAGAAGCCCGACGATTATCTCGCGGGCTTCAAGATCAGGAAGGCGTCGTGAGGGGGATGAGCCTCCGTTTCCGCGCCGCGATCGTTTCCGTCGCCCTCTTCGTGGTCTTCCTCGCGGTCTGGCAGCTCGCGACGCGCTCGACCGCGAGCGTTGCCAGCATGAACCCGGAATACGCCAAGCTGATGGGCGCCACCGCCACGCAGGGCAAATCGGCGATGCCGGGGCCATCGGATGTCGGCGCGAAGCTCTGGGAGCACATGAGGCGGCCGTTCTACGACAACGGGCCGAACGACAAGGGGCTTGGCATCCAGCTCGGCTATTCCATCGCGCGCGTCGGCCTCGGCTATCTCATCGCCGTGCTGGTCGCGATCCCGCTCGGCTTTTTGATCGGCATGTCGCCCCTGATCAGCCGCGCGCTCGATCCCTTCATCCAGATCCTCAAACCGATCTCGCCGCTCGCCTGGATGCCGCTCGCGCTCTACACCATCAAGGACTCCTCTCTGTCGGCGATCTTCGTGATCTTCATCTGCTCGGTCTGGCCGATGCTGATCAACACGGCATTTGGCGTCGCAAGCGTGCGCAAGGAATGGATCAACGTCGCGCGCACGCTGGAGGTCGGCACCTTCAGGCGCGCTTTCACGGTGATCCTGCCGGCTGCGGCGCCGACCATTTTGACCGGCATGCGGATATCGATCGGCATCGCCTGGCTCGTGATCGTCGCGGCCGAGATGCTGGTCGGCGGCACCGGCATCGGCTACTTCGTCTGGAACGAGTGGAACAATCTCTCGATCACCAATGTGATCATCGCGATCTTCATGATCGGCCTGGTCGGCATGCTGCTCGACCAGGTGCTGGCGCGCGTCACGCGGCTGGTCACGTTTCCGGAGTGAGCTTGGTGACTTACAAATTCATATCCATCGAGGGCATCGCCAAGCGCTATCCGGGCGCGGGCGGTAGCACGACCACGGTGTTCGAGGATCTCTGGCTGTCGATGGAGCGCGGCGAGTTCGCCTGCGTGATCGGCCATTCCGGCTGCGGCAAGACCACGGTGCTGAACATCCTCGCCGGCCTCGATGAGCCGAGCGAGGGCGCCGTCATCGTGGACGGGCAGGCGATCGAGGGCACGAGCCTCGACCGCGCCGTGATCTTCCAGAGCCATGCGCTCCTGCCCTGGCGCACCGTGCTCGGCAATGTCGCCTATGCCGTCACCTCGAAATGGCGAAGCTGGGACCGCGCCAGGGTCAAGGCGCATGCGCAGAAGTTCATCGATCTCGTCGGGCTGACGGGTTCCGAGCACAAGCGGCCGTCCGAATTGTCGGGCGGCATGAAGCAGCGGGTCGGCATTGCGCGCGCGCTCTCGATCACGCCCAAGATCATGCTGATGGACGAGCCGTTCTCGGCGCTGGATGCGCTGACACGAGGGACGCTGCAGGACGAGGTGCGGCGGATTTGTCTTGAAACCGGACAGACCGCGTTCATGATCACGCACGATGTGGATGAGGCGATCTATCTCGCCGACAGGATTTTCCTGATGACCAACGGCCCAGGCGCGGTGCTGGCCGAGATCGTGGAGAACCCGCTGCCCAAGGATCGCGGCCGCATCGATCTGCACCGCCATCCGCTCTATTACGGCCTGCGCAACCACATCATCGATTTCCTGGTCAGCCGCAGCAAGACTTTTGCGACTGAAGTGCCGAACCACAATCCGCGCCAGGTGCCGCTGGTACGGATCGGGCGGACGGAACCCACCATCGTATCTGCGCCGAAAGTGGTGGACACCACCGCGACGCAGGCGATTGCGCGTTAAACTCAAGACGGGGAGACGACCCATGAAGCGAGAAGACCTCACCGAAAAGCTGCTGGACATCAAGCGCGAGAAGGGCTGGAGCTGGAAACATATCTGCGAAAAGATCGGAGGCTTCTCCGAAGTGCTGATCGTTGGCGCCATCCTCGGCCAGCAGAAGCTGACAAAGCCGCAGGCCGCCAATGCCGGCGAATTGTTCGGGCTCTCCAAGAGCGAAACCGCCATGCTGAACGAGACGCCGATGCGCGGCATGCCGATGCCGCCGACCGACCCCCTGATCTACCGCTTCTACGAGCTGGTGATGGTCAACGGTCCCGCCTGGAAGGCGCTGATCGAGGAGGAGTATGGCGACGGCATCATGTCGGCGATCGATTTCGACATGATGATGGAGCGCCTGCCGAACCCGAAGGGCGACCGCGTCAAGATCACGATGAGCGGCAAATTCCTGCCATACAAATATTACGGCGCGAGCGGCAATGTGCCGGAATATGGATTCAAGGAGGGCTGAAGGGCCCCCGCCAAGGGCTATCCGCCCATGCTGGCGAAGGCCCGCTTGATCTCCCTGACGGGAGCCATCTCGCGCACATAGGTGAAGGAGCCCTGTTCCTTCATCTCGCGGGCGCAGCGCAGGAACGTGGCCAGCGCGCAGCGTGACAACGCGCCGCCGACGCTGATGCGCTTTACGCCCGCGGCGGACAATTGTTCGACGGTGAGGGTGGGGTCAGCGAATCCCATCACCAGGTTGAACGGCTTCCTGAGCGCCGAGACGACCGTCTTGATGGTGGCGAGGTCGTGAATGCCCGGCGCATAGAGCACGTCGGCGCCCGCGGCCTCGAACGCCTGCAATCGCTTGATGGTTTCGTCGAGATCGGTGCGGCCGTACAGAAAATTCTCCGCGCGCGCCGTCAGCAGGAACGGGACCGGCAGCGAGCGGGCGACCTCGACGGCGGCGTGGATGCGCTCGACGGCGAGCGCGAAATCGTAGATCGGCGCCTGCCTGTCTCCGGTCGCGTCCTCGATCGAGCCGCCGACGGCGCCCGCCTCCGCGGCGAGGCGGACGGCCGCCGCGGCCCCCTTTGGGTCATGCGCCCCGCCGTTCTCGAGATCGGCGTTGACCGGAAGCTCGGTCGCTTCGACGATGGCCCGGCAATTCTCGATGATGGCGTCGCGGCTTGCGCCTACGCGGCCGAGCATATTGGCAAGTCCGAGGCTCGTGGTGGCGAGCGCCTCGAAACCCATCGCCGCCAGCAGTCTTGCGGTCCCCCCATCCCAGGGGTTCGGGATGATGAAGGCGCCGGGCCGCTCATGCAGCGCGCGAAACAGCCTTGCCTTTTCCGTCTGGGTGCGCATGTCGGCTCCTGCCGTGCTGGTTCGGAGCCAACGACATAGAGCCGTTTTCGATATTCGACAAATTTGTTATTCTTCTCCATTTCATCAGCTTTTTGCATGAGGCCGGCATGGACAGCGACGCGCTCAACACTTTCCTCGTGGTTCATCGCAGTGGCGGCATTTCCAGCGCCGCCAAGGCGCTGCACCGATCGCAGCCGGCGATCTCGCGGCGCATCGCGCTCCTGGAGCAGGAGCTCGGCGTGCCGCTGTTTGAGCGGGTGGCGGGGCACACGCGGCTCAGCGACGCGGGGCGGGTGATGGTGCCCTATGCGGAGCGCGCCGTGGCGGCGGCGCAGGATGCGGAGAATGCCGTGCGCGCGCTGCTGCGGCAGAACTCGGGGCCGGTGTCGCTTGCGGTGGTCGGCACGCTGGCCGGCGGCCGGCTGTCGAAGATCCTGAAGGGGTTTGCGGCCGAGCATCCCGGCGTCAGGTTGACGCTGTGCACGGCCACCAGCGCCGAGGTCAGCGATCTGATCCGGCGGGGCGAGGCGACGATCGGGCTGCGCTACAATCGGGACCAGTCAAGCGATCTCGATTGCGAACTGCTGTTTGCCGAACCGCTGCAGGTGGTGTGCGCGCTCGATCATCCGCTCGCGGGACGCCGTGTTGCGACGCTGGCGGACTTGCGCGGCGAGCGCTGGATCGCCTTTCCCGAAACGCCCGGGCGCCCGGAGCTTTCGGCCTCGCACGTGTTCGCGCTGTTCCTCACGCAGGGACTGGGCGAAATCGACTGGACGCCGGTTGACAGTCTCACCGCGCAGAAGCGCCTGGTCCAGGCCGGCCTCGGCATCGCGCTGCTGTCGCAGAGCCATGCGGCCGAGGAACTGAACGCTACCGCGATCTCGACGATTCGCGTCGGCAGCCTCACGGCCAGCCATGACGTCGTCGTCGTGACGCGGCATGGCGGCTTCCTCAGTGCGGCGTCGCGGCGGCTCTTGGACATCATACGGGCCGACTATGCCAAGGCAGAATCCGCCGACCGTGGTGCGGCATCCAGAACGGTGCGCGGCGGTCGCACAAGTCGCGCACGCCGCGCGCGGGGCCGCTAAAGCGCGATGATTTCAGGATAAATCATCATCGTGCTTTAGCCTTTTTATTTGCGCATGATCTGTTCGGAAAACCGCTACACACTTTTCCGGATCATGCGCTAGGTCCCCGCCTTCACCTGGGCGATGGCTACCGCGAATAGCTCGCCCATCTTGGCGCGGAGGTCGGTTTCCGTGACCGCGCTGCCCTTGGCGGCGAGGTCGGCCATCAACTTGCGCACGACGCTTTCGTCGCCCGCGCCCGCGAACTCGGCCGAGACCACGTCCCTGGCGTAGGCGTCCGCCTCGCCGCCGCTTTTGCCGAGCTTCTCCGCCACCCACTGGCCGAGCATCCGGTTGCGGCGGGCCACGGCCTTGAATTTCTCCTCCTCGTCGATGGCGAATTTCTTCTCGAAGGCCTCTTCACGCTTGTCGAAGGTGGTCATGGGATTGGGTTCCGAAATCGATGCCGGAGGGCAGCCCCGGCGGCCGCATTGCGCGATCCTACTCTAGGACCTAGATATTTGGAGAAAATGACGAAAATCAATGTCCTCGGTGTCGCAGAGAAGGCGGTAATAACTCGGCGTCCGCGGACCGTATCGATTGTGCTGGATAGGCCAATCAGATAGGTTGCATGCAGGCTGGGTTCTTGTTCTGTTTCCCAGGGTTCCGAGCCTTCACGGCAGCTCCGTCGTGGGTCCAGTCCTAGTCATCCGGAGCACACCAATTCATGGATTTCAACAACACACGGTACATCCCAATGAGCCGTCGACGCCGTATTTATGAAGGCAAGGCCAAGGTTCTCTATGAAGGGCCGGAACCGGGTACCCTGATCCAGCACTTCAAGGACGACGCGACCGCGTTCAATGCCAAGAAACACCAGGTGATCGAGGGCAAGGGCGTCCTCAACAACCGGATTTCGGAGTACCTGTTTCAGCACCTCAACGACATCGGGGTGCCGACCCACTTCATCCGCCGTCTCAACATGCGCGAGCAACTGATTCGCGAAGTTGAGATCGTGCCGCTGGAGGTCGTGGTGCGGAACGTTGCGGCCGGCTCGCTGTCGCAGCGCCTCGGCATCGAGGAGGGCACCCAGCTGCCGCGTTCGATCATCGAGTTCTATTACAAGAACGACCAGCTCAACGACCCCATGGTGTCGGAAGAGCACATCACCGCCTTCGGCTGGGCCACGCCGCAGGAGATCGACGACATCATGGCGCTCGCCATCCGCGTCAATGATTTCCTCACGGGGCTCTTCCTCGGCATCGGCATCCGCCTGGTCGACTTCAAGATGGAATGCGGGCGGCTGTTTGAAAACGAGATGATGCGGATCATCGTCGCCGACGAGATCTCGCCGGATTCGTGCCGGCTGTGGGACATCAAGTCGAACGAGAAGCTCGACAAGGATCGCTTCCGCAGGGATTTGGGCGGCTTGCTTGAAGCCTATACTGAAGTGGCCAAGCGGCTCGGCATCCTCATGGAAAACGAGCGGCCCGCCGGCTCGGGCCCGGTGCTGGTCAAAAGCTAAAGGGTCGAGAGCAGTGAAAGCACGCGTCACCGTTACGCTGAAGACCGGCATCCTCGATCCACAGGGCAAGGCCATCGAAGGCGCGCTGAAATCGCTCGGCGTCGAGGGCGTCGCCAGCGTCCGCCAGGGCAAGGTGTTCGACATCGAGCTTGCCGGCTCTGACAAGGCCAAGGCGGAGGCGGCGCTGAAAGCGGCCGCCGACAAGCTGCTGGCGAATACCGTGATCGAGAACTATGCTATCGAAGTGAAGGCTTGAGGATCGATGCGATGGCCGAGGTGACAGCTGAACTGGTGTTTGAGGTGCTGAAAGCGGTCCAGGCGCGACTGGCTCAGGTCGACGGCAAGATCGACGAGCTCAAGCAGGAGATGCAGGCGTCGCGAACCTCTCAGAACGGCATTCGACAGGAAATCACCAGCGTCTTTCAGGAAATTTCGGGTGTTCATGCAACTCTGGTTCGGCATGAAGGCCGGTTGGATCGTATCGAACGCCGGCTTGAGTTCAACGACGCACACACTTCATGAAATCCGCCGTCCTCGTCTTCCCCGGAATCAATCGTGAGCGCGACATGGCGCGCGCGCTGAGGCTCGCCTCGGGGCATGAGGCGGCGATGGTCTGGCACGCCGAGACCTCGCTGCCGAAGGGAACCGACCTCGTCGTGGTGCCCGGCGGCTTTTCCTATGGCGATTATTTGCGCTGCGGCGCGATCGCGGCGCGCGCGCCGGTGATGGACGCGGTGCGCGCCTTTGCGCGCGACGGCGGGCTCGTGCTCGGCGTCTGCAACGGCTTTCAGATCCTCTGCGAGTCCGAACTCTTGCCCGGCGTCTTGATGCGCAATGCGCGGCTGAAATTCGTCTGCAAGGACGTCCATATGCGCGTCGAACGCTCCGACACGCCGTTCACGCGCGGCTACAATGCCGGCCAGGTGATCCGCGTGCCGGTGGCGCATGGCGAGGGCAATTACGAGGCGGACGAGGAAACCTTGAAGCGCCTCGAAGGCGAGGGGCGCGTGCTCTATCGCTACTGCTCTGCCGAAGGCGTGGTCGACGACGCCTCCAATTTCAACGGCGCGGCGCATTCGATCGCCGGCATCATCAACGAGCGCGGCAATGTCCTGGGCATGATGCCGCACCCGGAAAATCACGTCGAGGACATCATGGGCTGCACCGACGGCCGCGGCCTGTTCGCCGGCCTCGTCGCGCATCTGGAGAAGGCGGCGTAGCCGCTTTCTCCAGATGCGCGATGATCAAGCCGTGGAGTGAGATCAGAAAACTCTACGAAGGGCTTGTCGCAGCCGGAACGCCGTTACAAGGCATGCTCCGGCTGGTCGAACAGATTGAAGGGTCGCGCTACGGAAATGGCGTGCATGGCGAAACCTCCATGCATGATCTCTGTCTGACGCAGACGGCTGCGTCACGCTTCCCCTCTGACCCACATCTCAGGATATCGCCGAGGTTCGACGGCACCATCGAGTTTCGCTACGTCGACACTCATTTGCGAGCCAGGCAGTGGCATCGCGTTGTGGACGAAGGGCACGCCTTTGCGAGGCTGGTCCGGTTTTTTGAAGAACTGCATTGGTTTGTCACGGTTGGCCCGGAATCCGCGCCGAACTAGCGCCGCCCGATCGTCATCATCTGTTCATGTTAAACGGGCTGATACGGCAACCGGGGATTGTTCGGTTGTGCGGGTCGCGATATTTCGATGGGCGGCCGACGCTGCCCAACCATCGCTGGAAGATCGTCATGCCCGTTGCTTTGGTTATTTTGCTGCTCGATATCACGCTGATCTACCACGCCTCGCGCACCGGGCGCCTGCAGCCCTGGGCCTTCATCATCCTGATGGTGCCGTTCGTCGGCGCACTTGCCTATATTTGCGTCGAGCTGGTGCCGGAGTGGGTCTCCAGCCCCGGCGCGCGGCAGGCGCGCCAGCGCGTCGCCAACCGGCTCGATCCGGACAAGCGTTACCGCGAACTCTCCGACCGGCTCGCCGACGCCGACACCATCGCCAATCGCGCTGCGCTCGCCGCCGAGTGCCAGAAGGTCGCGCGCTTCGACGAAGCAGAGCGGCATTACGACCACATTCTGACCTTGCCCATGGGCGACGACCCCCAATATGCGCTTGGCAAGGCGCAGGCCCAGTTCGCCGCCAAGCGTCCGGCCGATGCACTGACGACGCTGGACGATCTGCAAAAGCGCTGGCCGGATTTCCAGTCGGCGGAGGGACATCTGCTCTACGCCCGTTCGCTCGCGGAAGTCGGGCGCGTCGATGAAGCGCTCGAAGAATATCATGCGGTGTCGGCCTATTTTCCCGGCGCCGAGGCGCGGGTCCGCTACGGCCTGTTGCTGCGCATGGTGGGACGAACGGCGGAAGCGCGGGTGGTGTTCAACGAGCTGCTGCTGCAGATGAAGCGCGCGCCGAAATATCTGCGTGACGCCCAGGCGGAATGGCTCGCGATCGCTGAAAAGCAGCTGTCAGCGTAATCTGGCGGGCTGCGAGAAGCTGCGCTTGCAGCAAGACAACAGCGTGTGAGCGACGAGCCGCCGCAGCTTCGCTGGCCCGGAATTTGCTCGTTTCTCCCCATCACCGATCATGTCCGCCGGATGGGAGAAATCATGCTTATTCGCAAGGCTGTTTGCACGCTGGCACTCAGTGCCGCTTTATTGAGCGGTCGAGCCGCAATCGCCGAGACCACGCTGCGCATCGCCATGACCGCGGCCGACATCCCCACCGCCACGGGATTGCCCAACAACGGCTTTGAAGGGATGCGCTTCCTCGGCTTCCCGATCTTCGAAGGGCTGGTGCTGTGGGATCTGACCCGAACCGACAAGCTTGCTGGCTTGCGTCCCGGGCTTGCCGAAAAATGGGAGCAGGATGGAGAGGATACCAAGACCTGGATTTTCCATCTGCGCCATGGCGTGAAATTTCATGACGGCACCGATTTCAACGCCGATGCCGTGATCTGGAATCTCGACCGATACTTCAACAAGGACAGCCTGCAATTCGAGCCGCCGAGCTCGGGGATGTCGCGTGCCCGCGTGCCCATCATGGGCAGCTACAAGAAGATCGACGATTTCACGGTCGCGATCACGACGACACGGCCGGCGTCCTACTTCCCCTATATGGCCGTCTATCTCCTGTTCACCTCGCCCGCTTCGTTCGAGAAGGCCGGCCATGACTGGGCAAAAGTCGCGACCTTGCCGGCGGCCGGCACCGGGCCGTTCCGCATCACCAAAATCGTGCCGCGGCAGGAGGCTGATCTGTCGCGCTGGGAGCAATATTGGGACGCCGCCAAGAAGGCGAAGGTCGACAACGTCGTGCTGATGCCGATCCCGGAAGCGAACACACGGCTGGCGGCGCTGCGTTCAGGGCAGGTGGACTGGATCGAGGTGCCGCCGGCCGACGGCATCGAGTCGTTGAAGGCGGCAGGCTTTGCCATCACCACCGGCTCCTATCCGCATGTCTGGCCCTGGTTCTACAACATCGGCGCGACCAACTCTCCCTTCAAGGACGTGCGCGTGCGGCAGGCGCTGAACTATTGCATCGATCGCGACGGACTGGTCGGTCTGCTCAACGGCACCGCGGAGCCGTCGGTGGGTTGGCTCAAGACCAGCGATCCCGATTTCGGCAATCCGGCCAACCATTACAAATTCGATCCGGCCAAAGGCAAGGCGCTGTTAGCCGAGGCCGGATACTCGCCGGCCAAACCGCTGTCGTTCAAGGTGATGATCTCGAATTCCGGCTCGGGACAGATGTTGCCGCTGCCGATGAACGAGTTCCTGCAGCAGAACCTGAAAGAGGCCTGCGGCGTCGAGGTGGCGTTCGACGTCATCGAATGGCAGGTCCTGCTGACGGCGGCGCGCGCGACGCCCGACAGCCCGAGCCTGCAGGGCAACATGGCGCTCAATATCTCCTCGCCGTCGTCCGACCCCGGCGTCATGGCACGCTATTTCTCGTCGGCCAATTTCTCGCCGAATGGCTTCAATTTCGAGCAATGGAAGGACGAGGAGTTCGACAGTGCGCTGAAGACGATCGAGACCTCGACCGATCCGAAGGCGGTGAATGATGCCTATCGCAAGGCGCATGAGCGGCTGGTCGACAATCCGCCATGGCTCTTTATCGTGCACGATCTCAACCCGCGCGCGATGAGCCCGAAGGTCAAGGGATTCGTGTCGCCACAATCCTGGTTCGTCGACTTGACGTTGGTCAGCATGCAATAGGCGCGCGCTATCGCGCCCGCCGCAGCCATCGCTTGATTTGCCCGCCCGGAATGGTCATGGCGGCTACGCCTGCCATGACCAGCACGAGGCCGAGCGCGAGATTTGGCGGCACGGCTTCGCCGAGCAGCAGCACGGACAAACCCACGCCGATCGGAATTCGCAAATAGGCTTGCGAGTTGGTGGTGAGCGTGCCGAGCCGGGCGAGGCACATATAGAACAGCATCAGGCCGAGCGCGCTGGAGAATATTCCCATCGTGACCGCGGCCGCGACCGACGGCAAAGTCGGGTGCAGCGTCCAGGGACGCTCGATGACCAGCGATGCCGGCAGCAGCAGAAGCCCGCCAAATAAAAGCGAGCCGGCGGCGACCACCGTCGGCGAGTAGTCGGACATGCGCAGGCCGAAGATCGTGGCGCAGGCAAAGGAGAGGGTGGCGAGCAGGATCGCGATCTCGGCGAAGATCTGGTGGCCGAAGCTCGAGAGCGCATCGAGCCCGATGATGACGGCGGTGCCGGCGAGACCGAGGATGGCGCCGGAGAGTTTCAACAGTGTCGCCGGCTCGTGCCGCGTGATGCCCCAGGTGATGAAGAAGGCGAAGATCGGCGTCATCGCGGCCAGCACCACGGTGTTGGCCGCCGGCACATATTGCTGCGCCCAGGTGATGATCAGGAACGGCAGCGTCGAGTTGATGATCTGCTGGAAGGCGAACAGCTTCCAGGCCTTGAGCTCCGCGGGCAGGCCAAGGCCGCGCCAGCGCAAGACGGCGAGCAGGACGAAAGCCGCGAGCAGCGAACGCGCCGCGATGAAGGTGATCGGCGGGATCGACTCAAGGCCGATCTTGGTCAAGGGATAGGTCGAGCTCCAGGCGCAGCCCAGCGCCAGCAGCAGGAGATAGTCGCGCAGGCCGGGGTGAGGCCGGACCGCTGACGTTGGCAGCGGAGCCGGCGCATCGATTGCTGTCGTGCTCTTCTGCAAACGGCACGTTCCCTGGGTTTTGAGCTAGATGCTGACAGAGGGTGGCGGGACCTTGCGCGCCACGCGCTTGATCGAGCCGGAAAACGAGAACACCGGCCGCTCGGCCGAGGTGAGCATACCGCGCAGGAAGATGATGGAGTTGCCGGCGCGCGTGATCTCGCAACGGCCTTCGATCAGCTCGCCCTCGCGTGCGGCGTCAAGAAACTCGCAGGCGAACGACAACGTCACGCCGGGTCCCTGCAGGATCGGCGCCGCAGTCGCAAACAGGCAATAATCGGCGAACGACATGAAGCAGCCGCCATGGACGTTCCTGGCGCCATTGAGGTGTTTGTTCTCGATCCGGAACGCGCAGCGGATGCTGCCGTCATCCTCCATCCGGTGCCAGAACGGGCCGTTATTGGTCTCGTAGGCGTCGCGGGTCCAGGTACGCCAGCCCGCGAATTCGCCTTCGGTGCCGATGTGCAGGTCGGGTCGGCTGAGGAATGCAGATTTGGCAAGCTCGTTCACGGAAAATGGCCTTCAAGTAAGGGGTAAACCCCTTAAATCCGATCCACGGCCGATGTGCAAACGGCTAAAGCTTGCGCATGATCTTTTCGGAAAACCGGTTCCCACTTTTCCGGATCATGCGCTCCCGAATGCCCCGTTTCAAAGCTCTGGACAGCGTGAAAATGGGCCATAAAAGGCCTTTTCCGGCCCCTCCGATCTTCCTATTACCTGATCATGCAGACCAACGAACCCAAGATCACCCCCGAACTCGTCGCAAGCCACGGGCTGAAGCCGGATGAGTATGAGCGAATCCTCAAGCTGATCGGGCGGGTGCCGAGCTTCACCGAGCTCGGCATCTTTTCCGCGATGTGGAATGAGCACTGCTCGTACAAGTCCTCGCGCATCCATCTGCGTGGCTTGCCGACCAAGGCGCCGTGGGTGATCCAGGGGCCCGGCGAAAATGCCGGCGTGATCGACATCGGCGACGGCCAGGCCGTGGTCTTCAAGATGGAGAGCCACAACCATCCGAGCTACATCGAGCCCTATCAGGGCGCGACCACCGGCGTCGGCGGCATTTTGCGCGACGTGTTCACCATGGGTGCCCGGCCGATCGCCTGCCTCAATGCGCTGAGTTTTGGCGCGCCGGAACATCCGAAGACGCGGCATCTCGTGTCCGGCGTCGTCGCCGGCATCGGCGGCTATGGCAATTCCTTCGGCGTGCCGACGGTGGGCGGGCAGGTGCGTTTCCACACCCGCTATGACGGCAACATCCTCGTCAACGCAATGGCGGTGGGCTTGGCCGACGCCGGCAAGATATTCTACGCGGCGGCGTCAGGGGTGAACATGCCGATCGTCTATCTCGGCTCGAAGACCGGGCGCGACGGCATTCACGGCGCCTCGATGGCCTCGGCCGAATTCGATGATGCGTCGGAAGAGAAGCGCCCGACGGTGCAGGTCGGCGATCCCTTCGCCGAAAAACTGCTGCTCGAAGCCTGTCTAGAAATCATGGCCGCCGGTTGCGTGATCGCGATCCAGGACATGGGCGCGGCGGGGCTCACTTGCTCGGCGGTCGAGATGGGGGCCAAGGGCGATCTCGGCGTCGACCTCGATCTCGACGCGGTGCCGACGCGCGAAACCGGCATGAGCGCCTATGAGATGATGCTCTCGGAAAGCCAGGAGCGCATGCTGATGGTGCTCAAGCCCGAGAAGGAAAAAGAGGCGGAAGCGATCTTCAGGAAGTGGGGACTGGATTTCGCCGTGGTCGGTTACACCACGCCGAGCAAGCGTTTCCGCGTTAGGCATGGCGGCGACGTCATGGCCGACCTGCCGATCAAGGAACTGGGCGACGAAGCGCCGCTCTATGACCGGCCGCATGTCGCGTCACCCGCGCTGCCGGTGATCCATGCGCGCGAGGTCGCGACGCCGATGACTGTCTCGGCGGCGCTGGAAGAGCTGATCGCCACGCCCGAACTGTGCTCGAAGCGCTGGGTCTGGGAGCAATACGACCACGTCATCCTCGGCAATACCGTGCAGCGTCCCGGCGGCGATGCCGCTGTCGTGCGTGTAGAGGACGGGCCGAAGGGGCTCGCGCTCACCGTCGATGTCACGCCGCGCTATTGCGATGCCGATCCGGTCGAGGGCGGCAAGCAGGCGGTGGCCGAAGCATGGCGCAACATCACGGCGGTCGGCGGCAGGCCGCTCGCGATCACCGACAATCTCAATTTCGGCAACCCTGAGCGACCCGAGATCATGGGCCAGTTCGTCGGCTGCTTGAAGGGCATTTCGGAAGCATGCTGCGCGCTCGACTTCCCGGTCGTGTCCGGCAACGTCTCGCTCTACAACGAGACTAACGGCCGCGGCATCCTGCCGACACCCTCGATCGGCGGCGTCGGCGTGCTCGATGATTTCACCAAATCCGCCACGCTCGCCTTCAAGGCCGCGGGCGAGGCGATCCTCCTGATCGGCGACACGCACGGCTGGCTCGGGCAGTCCGTCTATCTGCGTGACATCTGCGGCAGGGAAGAGGGCGCGCCGCCGCCGGTCGATCTCGCCGCCGAGAAGCGCAATGGCGACGTGGTGCGCGGCATGATCCACGCGGGCACCGCGACATCAGCGCATGACATTTCCGACGGCGGGTTGCTGGTGGCGCTGGCGGAAATGGCGATGGCCGGCGGTATCGGCGCGCAGTTCCTGCCGGCCCCGAGCGCGATCGTGCCGCATGCCTTCTGGTTCGGCGAAGACCAGGCGCGCTACGTTGTCACGGTGCCGGCCGCGGAAGCGGGGCTCGTGCTCGCCAAGATGAAGGGCGCCGGCGTGCCCTGCACGCGCATCGGCACCACCGGCGGTGATCAGATCGCGATTGCCGGCGAGACGCCCGTTTCCATCACGACGCTTAAAACAGGCTTCGAGAGCTGGTTCCCGGCCTACATGAATGGCGCAAATTAGCGCTTTTGGAGAGCAAAATTTAGTCGGTCGGAAGATCTGAAACCGCGACCAGCATGGTCAGGCTGAGCGCGGTAGCAATCAAAATCGCTGATAATCCCATAAGGTGTCCTTTCAAGCTGATCTCGGACGCCTCCCTTTTTCAGGTTTGAATGCAGGTTTGATGCCAGAAACTCTTGTACGCCTTGGCTCTAAAGCACGTGTGTTGCGCCCGGAATCTTACGGAGCGCCACCGTTGCCGCCCAGCTCGAGGCCAGCGTCAGCACGAACACGATCACGGCCTTGATGATCGCGGTGAGTTGATCGACCGGTCCGAACGCCATGCCGGACAGCCAGTATTGCAGCCAGAGCACCGGCACATAGTGAATGAGATAGATGCCGTAGGCGTTCTCGCGCAGCGGATCGAGGATGCTCGAGCCTTCGTTGTCGAAGCGCAGGAACAGCGCGAGGATGTTGAAGGTCTGCGCCGCGCTGTAGGCCACAAATGCCAGCGCATAGGTGATGTCCCACCAGACCGGCTGGTTGTTCGGATCCAGCACCGAGGGCTTGATGTAGATCAGCGCAACCATGCAGCCATAGGTGAGGATCGCCGCGCTCAGCCACACCGGCCAGCGCCGCGCCATCTCGCCGTCGGCGGCGAGCAGGCCGCGATCGAAACTCGCCGTACCCACGCCGCAGCCGGCGAGGAAATAGAAGAGATAAAGCAGGATACGGCTTGCCTGGATCGCGACCGGCCCGATCGCGATCCAGCGTGACGCGGTGAAATACAGCACCGCCGGCACGTAGACGATGATGGTCGAGATCAGGAGTGCCCAGAAGAACAGGCCCGGCCGGCCGAAACTTTCCAGCGACAATTTTCCGATCGTCTCGACCCAGCCCGACAGCGCGTAATAGACGAAGGCCGCGATCACATCGAGCGCCAGCAACGTCCCGATGAACCAGGCGGGCCCGATCTCCCACGGACCTGTGGTCACCGTGCGCCACCAGAACGCGGCGAAAGTCATGTTGGGATCGTGCAGCTCGAGCTCGATCGCCCAATAGGCGAACGGCATCACCAGGAGCGGGCAAACGATGAAGGGAAGGCCCAGCCGCCACCAGCGGTCGCGCAGGAACCAGGCGATGCCCTTGCGCTGCAGGCTTGGCCAGACGAACAGGCCGGACAGGAAGAACATCGCCGCCATGAAGAAGCTGTCGTTGAATAGCACGACCAGATCGAAGCCGAGGAAGCTCTGTTTGTCGGCGTGGCCGTAACGGGTGTAGCCGATCACCGAATGGTGGACCAGCACCAGCATGATGATCAAGGTGCGGGCGCGGTCGAGCGCGGCATTGCGCGCCTTCGCTTTTGGCACCGTGCGGACCCCTGCGGGCGCCGACGTTTGGCTGATGGTTGTCATGTCCCGCCCCGGCAAGCTGTTTGCTTAAAGCAATGTTGCCGCCGCCAAGGGGATTGAGCAAGGGGAGTCGTCGCCGGCTACGGACAAATGCCGCTGTAACTCACAAAACGTGATTCGCACCCGGTATCTTGCGGAGAGCCGCGGTGGCTCCCCAGCTCAACACGACCGTCAGAACGAAGGCGATCAGCGCCTTGGCAATGGCCGGAAGATCGAAATCGAACAGCCAGTACTGGAGCCAGAGCACAATCGGATAGTGCACGAGGAACATGCCGTAGGCCTCGGCCCGCATTTGATCGAGGATGCTCCAGCCCGAGTTCTTGAACCTCAGGAAATAGGCCAGAATCAGAAACATGATGGCCACGCTGAAGAGAGCGAAGAAGAAGCCATAGATCCCCTCATACCAGTGCGGCAACAACACAGGATTCCCCAGTATTTCGCGCTTGATGTAGATCAGCACCCACATGAGGCAATACGGCACGAGCGCCAGGACCATCCAATCCCAGGTGACCTTCGCCATCCGGCCGTCTGCCGCCAGCAGCCCGCGATCCAAAAACTGAACGCCTATGCCGGCGCCGAAAAAGAAGTAGGTAGCATAAAGCAGCACGCGCCCGTGCTGGACCGAGAACGGCCCGAACTCGAACCAGCTGCCTGCTCCGAAGTGAATCCGCCCGGGAATGTAGAACGCAGCGGTGACAGCAAACATGACCGCGAAGAACTCTGCGGGCCGACGGCGACCGCGCAGCGAGAGGCGATTGATCGGATCGAGGAGATTGGGTGACAGCCGGTACAGGAGGCAAGCAACCACGTCGAAGCCGAGCAAGACCCAGAGGAACCAGATTGGTCCGCTCGGCCAAGGCCCGACGGTGATAGTTTCCCACCAGAATGAAGCGAAGCCGACCTCGGGATGCTGCCGCAGGGAAATGGCATAATAGGCGATCGGAATGATCGTGAACGCGCAGATCACGAATGGCAGGCCAAGCCGAACCAGGCGATCGGTCAAATAGTTCAGCGGTCCCTTCCGGGCAATGCCCGGCCATGCAAACAGGCCAGACAGGAAAAAGAACATCGCCATGAAGAAGCTGTCGGTGGCGAGAACGATCATGTCAAAGCCGATCCACGACTTGGGATCGGTGTGACCGAAATAGGTATAGGGAATGACGGCGTGATGCAGCAGCACCACGAGCGTCAGGAATGTGCGGCTGCGGTCAAGCGCGGCGTTGCGCGTTTTCGCTTTTGGCGCCGCCTGGACGCCCGCGGCCGTCTGGCTGATGGTTGTCATGTCATGCCCCGGCAGGCTGCTTCAATCGGGATGTTGCCGCTGGGAAGGGGATTCAGCAAGGGGCGAAATGCCGCCGTTGCGCTCAAATCTCGAAAAGTTCTACCGGAGCGCGCGGGCAGGACCCTGCAGGGAACCTGTGCCATGGCCGGAAGTTAGATGGGAGGACTTTCGACGACGCGCTCGCGGCGCGCAGGCCGGAGGAATTGGCTGTGACACTTCTGAAGTGGGCACTGATCTTCTTTGTCGTTTCCATCATCGCCGGCATTCTGGGATTCACCGGCGTATCGGCGGCTTCCGCCGACATCGCCCGCTTCCTGTTTTACGTGTTTGTCGTGATCTTCCTCGTGCTCCTGATACTCGGGCTCACGATATTCAGGGTGTAGGGGAGCCCTTGCCGTCATTGCGAGGAGCGTAAGCGACGAAGCAATCCAGCTTTTGTGGAGGCTATGGATTGTTTCGCGGAGCCTGTCATCGGGCGCGCATTCGCGCGACCCGTTGGCTCGCAATGACGGCTGCGGCGTTACGCCGCCACTTCCTCGATTTTCACCTTGTCCGGATAGAACGCGAGATGGCCGGAGATTTCCGTCATTGCCGGAAACGGCGTCTCATAGGTCCAGATCGCATTGTCGAGCGTCTTGCCGTTGGCGACGATCGAGAAATAGTTCGCATCTCCCTTGTAGGGGCAATGCGTGACCCGCTCGGTTCGCTTCAGAAGGTCCATCTTGGCGTCGGCCCGCGGCACATATTGCACAGCGGGATAGCTCGCTTCCTTCAGCGTGAGCGCATGGGTTGTGTCGGCGATGACGATGCCGTCGGCCAGCACGCGAATCCGCTTGGGATTCGCTGATATCGTGATGGGATGGTCGGGACCGGGAAGTTTCATGGCGTCTTGCCCTCTGCTCAGCCCGTCGTGACCGCGCCGCGGCGATCCGCCGGATTTTTAATGAACTGGTTGCCCAATATAGTGTCACAATAGGTGACGTTCAAAGCGTCCGGCGCTAGATTTGCATGTCACGGTCGGGTGAGCCGGCCGCGATTCGAGCGGCCGGGGATGTAAGAAAAGACCGAACAGGAGCGCGACTGGGATGCCGATGGATGCCCACGATATCGAATCGATGATCAAGGCAGCGATCCCCGACGCCGAAGTGACGATCCGCGACCTTGCCGGCGATGGCGACCACTATGCCGCCACCGTGATTTCGGAATCCTTCCGCGGCAAGTCCCGCGTCCAGCAGCACCAGATCGTCTATCAGTCGCTGCGCGGCCAGATGGGCGGCGTGCTGCATGCGTTGGCGCTGCAGACCGGAGTGCCCGAGGGCTAGCCACCTATGGCGGACAATCCGCGCGGGACGATGTTTCGCGTCATCGCGCCCGACCGACAGAGCCGCGTCACCAACGCCGAGCTGTTCTTCGACCTCGTCTTCGTCTTTGCGGTCACGCAGCTTTCACACTTGCTGCTTAACCGCTTCACGCCGCTGGGCGCGGTCCAGGTCACGCTGCTGTTCCTCGCGGTCTGGTGGGTGTGGGTCTACACCACCTGGATCACCAACTGGCTCGATCCCGAGCAGACGCCGGTCCGCACCCTGCTGTTCCTTCTGATGCTCGGCGGCCTCGTGCTGTCGACCTCGATCCCGACCGCCTTCGAGGGCCGCGGGCTGTGGTTTGCGATCGCCTATGCGGCCATGCAGGTCGGCCGCACCCTGTTCTGGCTGCTCGCGACGCCGGCACATCGCACGCCGGTTCGCCACAACGCAATCCGAATTCTGGTGTGGCTGTCCGGCTCGGCCGTGTTCTGGCTGCTCGGCGGCTTCGTCGAAGGAGAGGCGCGGCTATGGTTCTGGATCGTGGCGCTCTCCATCGAATACATCTCGCCTGCGGCGCGGTTCTGGACGCCGGGACTGGGCTTCTCCTCGGTCGAAGCCTGGTCCGTCGAAGGCGGCCACATGGCCGAGCGCTGCGCCGGCTTCATCATCATCGCGCTCGGAGAGGCCGTCGTCGTCAACGGCGCGACCTTTGCCGATCTGACCTGGACGACGGAAAACATCGGAGCGTTCCTCGCGGCACTGGTCGGCAGCATCGCGATGTGGTGGATCTATTTTCACAAGGGCGCCGAGGCCGGATCCGAGATGATCACGAAATCGGCGGAGTCGGGGCGGGTGGCGCGGCTGGCGTATACCTACCTGCACATGCCGATCGTCGGCGGAATCATCCTGACTGCCGTGGCGGATGAGCTGGTGCTAAAACACCCAAGCGGCCATTCCGATTTCAGGACCGTGGTGAGCGCAGTCGGCGGTCCCTTGCTGTTCCTGGTCGGCACCATCCTGTTCAAGCACGTGATCCGCAATTTCCTGCAGCTCTCCCATGGTGTCGGCATCATCGCGCTCGCGGTGCTCGCGTGGTTCGCGAGCTACCTGTCGCCGGTGCTGTTGTCGGCGCTGGCGACGGCAATTCTCGTCGTCGTCGCGGTGTGGGAATCGCGGTCGCTGCGGTCTAAACTTGAGAGGCCGTAGGCGCTTCGACAGCGGCAACGGCCGGCTCCGGTGATTTTCCACGGCCTTCAAACGTCTCGTGAATCTTGCCGTCAACGATGTGCACACGACGATCGGCGCGGGCGGCGAGCGCGGGATCGTGGGTCACCACCACGACGGTACGGCCCTGGTCCGCTATCTCCCGCAGGATCGAAAACACCTGCTCGGTCGAGGTGGTATCGAGCGCGCCGGTCGGCTCGTCGGCGACGATGATCTCCGGGCGGTTGGACAAGGCACGCGCAATCGCCACGCGCTGGCGCTGGCCGCCGGAGAGCTGATTCGGCCGCTTGTAGGCGTGATCCTTGAGACCAAGCGAGGCCAATAGTTCCAGCCCGCGCTCCTGCATCTCCTTTTCGCCCATCTGGCTGGCCGCGCGCATCGGCAGCAGCACATTCTCCAGCGAGGTGAATTCCGGCAGGAGGAAGTGAAACTGGAACACGAAACCGCATTTGGTGAGCCGGACATTGGCGCGGTCGTCCTCGGACAGTTTCGAGGTCGGCTGGCCGCAGATGATCACTTCGCCATCGCTCGGCGCATCCAGGAGGCCAAGCAGATAGAGCAGCGAGGACTTGCCGGAGCCGGACGGGCCGGTGATGGCCAGAAACTCGCCCTTGCCCACGGAAAGATCGATGCCGTTGACCAGCGTGTGCGAGACCGCGCCCTCGATCCGCCGCACCAGTCCGACCGCCTGCAATGCCACTTCGCTCATGAGGCGCCCCGGATGATTTCGACGGGATGCACCCGCGTTGCCTTCCGCGCCGGGAAGAAAGCCGCACCCGTACAGCAGAGCAGCGAGATGCCGCCGGCTACGATGTAGTGCACCGGCGTGTAGTAGATGGAAATCGGGACCGTGGTTCCCGTCAGCGTGTTGTAGATCGTGATCTTCGACCAGCCGTAACAAAGCGCGTAACCGATGATCCAGCCGAAGATAACTCCGACGACACCGATGATCGCGGCCTCGATGATGAAAATGCGCCGCACCGAGACTTCGCGCATGCCGAGCGACTTCATGATCGCGATGTCCTGGCGCTTCTCGTTGGTGATGGTCGAGATGATGTTGTAGGTGGCGAACGACGAGGTCAGCAGCATCGCGCCCATCACGGTCAGCACGATGAAATCGCGCACCGCAAAGCTCGATAACAGGTCGGAATTGGCTTCCTGCCACGATACCGACTTGTAGCCGGTCTGCCCCTCGACCCGCTTTGCAATCGAATCGGCGCTCACGGGATCATTCAGACGCAAGCGCAACTCGTTGATGACGCCGCTCTGTCCCATCATCAGCTGGGCGGTGCCGATCAGCACATAGATCTGGCTCTCGTCGACACGCTTCAAGCCGGAACGGAAGATGCCGACCACGGCGGAGTTCACCTGGGTGCCTTGGCCGCCGATCAGGCTCACGGTGTCGCCGGTCTTGACCGCGAGCTTTTCCGCCAGCGCCAGGCCGATGATCATCGCGTTCGGCGCGCGCTGCAGATCGCCGATCTGGCCCTCGCGCATCTGGGTGACGAGTTTGGAGACCTTGACCTCCTGCCGGGGATCGATGCCGACCAGCGTGATGCCAATGCGGCCGCCATGATCGATGATCGCCGTGGTCTTGACCTGCGGCGCGACATCGCCGGGGATCCACGAGCGTATCGAGGCCATCACCGATTCCGGATATTTGATGCCGGGACGGTTGTTGACGTTGGCCACGCTCGACATCTGCACCGCGCCATATTCGCGGTCCGCGGGCTGCTCGGGCGCGGTGCGGCGCTCATCCTGCACGGTCACATGCGGCATGGTGTCGACGAGCTGGCGCAGGAAGTCGATCTGCGATCCCTCCATCAGGCCGGCCATCATGATGGTGAAGCCGACGCCCATGGCGACGCCAGCCATGCCGACCAGCGTCTGCCGGACGCGGGTCGTGACATGGGTCCAGGCGATGTTGAGGATGAGATTTGCGGCCATTTTGGTTGCGCCCGATCAGCGGTTGGCGCCAAGTCTTGAAACATTGCGCCGCGCGTCATTCACGACCGAGTCGATGTGCGCGGAGATGGCCTGCGAGATCACGGCGTTGTCGGGATCGGCGTTGGCGAGCGTCGGAGCCGCGGGAGTGGAAGTGGAAGTGGAAGTGGAAGCAGAGTTGGCCTGCGGCTGATCGGGCATGGCATCGACAGGGATGTCCTGCGGCACGGCCGCGCTCTTGTTCGGCTCAGTGCGAACCCGCGTGCCGTCGGCAAGATCGGGCCGGGCAGGGGAGAGCACCGCCAAGCCGCGTGTCACGTTGCCTGTGATCTCGACATTGCGGCTGCCGCGAATGCCGACGCGGACCGGCACCCGCTCGATCAAGCCATTGTTCACGATCTGCACGGCACCGCCCGACACCGCCTCGGCGGGCACCACGATTGCCGAGGCCTTCTCGCGGAAAATGATGTTGGCTTCGACCGACATGCCAATGCGCAGCGGCGTGTCGTTCGGCAGAAGAAGATAGACGCGGAAGGTCTTGCGGGTCGGATCGCCCTTGGGCGTGATCTGCGAGACGCTGGCGCGCAAGGCCACGCCCGGAAAGGCTTCGCTGCGCAGGAAGGCCTTCTGGCCGACCGCGATGCGGTTGATTTCCTCTTCATTGACCTCGGCGACGACCTGCATCGGCAGCGGCGGGCCGACCCAGAACAGCACGTCGGTCGGTCCCACGACGTCGCCGACCCCGCCGTCACGCCGCAGCACCATGCCGTCGAGCGGCGCGCGCAGCACGAGCTGGTCGATCCGCACCTGCTGGGCCGCGATCCGCGACTTGTATTCCTCGGCCTGGGTCCAGCGCTGCTCATATTCCTTCTGCGCGGCGTCGCTCTTGGTGCGATCCTTCTCGGCGCGATCGAGATCGCGCTGCGCCTGCTGGCTCGAAATCTGCAGCTCGTTCAGCGCGCTGCGCTCCTCGGCATCGTCCTGGCGGCCGAGCACCTGGCCGGCTTTCACCGTCTGCCCCTCGCAGGTGCAGAGATCGACCAGCCGGCGCCGCTGCAGCGGGACCACCTTGGCCCACCGCGCGGGCTCGACCGTCCCAGTGCCGTAGATCGCTTCGGAGACGGGGGCCATCGTGGCGACGCTGGTCGTCACCGTCTGGGCATGGAAATAGTTGGTGTAGGCGTAATATCCGCCGGCGGCAGCCAGTGCGAGGATCGCAATTCCCAGAATGCGCAGCATGGTCGCGATCCTCTTCTCTCCTAGAAGCCGAATTTCTTGCGCAGCCCCTGCGGCACCTGGTTGAGGATGCTGTCGACGTCGCCCTTCTTGACGTTCCTGTCGAGATCCTGCGGGCTTGAGGGGGCATTGCTCGTGGACTTGGCCGGCGGCTGCGAAGCCGCCGGTGCGGGCGCGGGTGCGGCGGTGGCGACCGGGGGTGGCGCGGCCGGAACGGGGGGCACGGCGGCCTGGGCAGGCCTGTTGGTCACGACAGGACGCCAGCGCCCGGCCTCGGACCTGGCGTAATTGATCTCTTCAGGGCTCATCCGGCCCTCGAGCACGCCGATCAACTGGCGGGAGCCGTTGCGAAATTCCTCTACCCGGGAGGCGCCGTTGACGAGATAGGCCCATTTATAGGCCTGGATATTGTCCTTCTGGACGCCGCGTCCGACGGCATAAAGGCCGCCCAGGATCAGCATGGCGTGGGAATGGCCCTGGGCGGCCGCGCGCGAAAACCAGCGGAACGCTTCCTCATCGGAGCGCGGCACGCCGATGCCGGCCGAATAGAGCGCGCCGAGGTAGAATTGTGCTTCGTCCTCGCCGGATTGCGCCGCCCGCAGGTAGCGGCTCGCCATGTCCTGGTCGAACACCGCGTCCGCCATCGCGGGATGCGGATTTGCCAGGAGAAAGGCGTAACAGACGATCGCCAGAAAGGCCCGCTTCATGGGAATGCTCAAAAAGCTGCGACGCTTCAAAACGTCTCGGCGTCAATCGCCGACTTTGCTCGCGCCGGCTGCTCGAAATTAGGTCGACTATACCTGCGCCAAGGTTCAGGATACAAGGATCGACGGCATGACGGGCCGCGACAGCGTGACCTAGCGCACGCGCCTTTTTTCCGTTCCCCGAGTTCCCGATGAATGCGGCGGGAATGTTCAGCAATTCTTCACGAATTGCGCGCGGTCATTGCGCGACCAGCGCATGAACCGAGAACATTGCCTTCGGATCGGTCCAGGATTCCCGCACCTGCCAGCCGGAACCGTGCGCGAGCGCGGTGAAACGCTCGATGCTGTATTTATAGCTGTTCTCGGTGTGGATGCTTTCGCCGGGACGGAACGAGAAGCTGGTACCGAGCATGCGCACGGCTTGCTGCTTCTTGCTGATCAGATGCATCTCGATGCGGTGCCGTTCGCGGTTGTAGATCGCGCGATGGGTAAAGGCGGAGATGTCGAAATTGCCGCCGAGCTCGCGGTTGATCCGCACCAGCACGTTGAGGTTGAAGCGTGCGGTCACGCCGGCCGCGTCGTTATAGGCGTCGTAGAGCACGCGCTCGTCCTTTTCGAGGTCGGCGCCGATGATCATCTGGGCCCCGTCGCCCAAAATGTCGCGCGCGATGCGCAGGAAGCGGCAGGCCTCATGCGGCTCGAAATTGCCTATTGTAGAGCCCGGGAAGAAGCCGACCTTCGGCATGCCGGCAATCGCAGGGGGCAGCGCAAACGGCGCGGTGAAGTCGGCGGCCACCGGATAGACCGCGAGATCGGGAAAATCCCGGCGCAGGGCATCGGCCTGCGCCTTGATGAAGTCGCCGGAAATGTCGACCGGTACGTAGGCGGCGAACGCGCATTTCTCCAGCAGCAGGCGGACCTTGGTGGTGGCACCGGCGCCGAATTCAATCAGCGCCGCGCCCCGCGGGATGATGGCAGCGATGTCGCTGCCGCGGTCGCGCAGGATGCCGAGCTCGGTGCGGGTCGGATAATACTCCGGCAGCCGCGTGATCGCCTCGAACAGCTCCGATCCGGCCTGGTCGTAGAAATATTTCGGCGACAGGCGCTTGGGATGCTGCGAAAGATCGCCGACCGCGTCGCGCGCGAAGGCGGAAGTCTGCTCGTCGGGAAGATGCGCGTCGGCCAAAGCGGGAGCGTGCACATTCATGATACTCTCCTGAACGCGCTTACCGGCGCGCTTTTGATCCGTTGTTGAGCACGAAGGCGGTGTCCACCCACCCACCGGATCGTGCTGCTGTAGGAAAAGTCAGGCGTAGTCGGCTAGCCGTAGTCCCGTGAATTGCCAGCGGTGGTGTGGATAAAAGAAGTTGCGATAGGTGATGCGGCTGTGGCCTTCCGCGGTTGCAAGCGAGGAGCCGCGCAATACCAGCTGGTTGACCATGAACTTGCCGTTATATTCGCCGAGCGCGCCTTCGATGGCGCGGTAGCCGGGATAGGGCGCGTAGGCGCTTCGGGTCCACTGCCAGACGATGCCAAAGGCATCGTTGAGGTGGTCCGCGCGGGCGGCCACTTCCCACTCCATCTCCGTCGGCAGATGCTTGCCGGCCCAGCGCGCGAACGCGTCCGCTTCGTAATAGCTGACATGGCAGACCGGCGCGTTCGGATCGACCGGCCTGAGCCCGCCGAGCGTCATGATGTGCCATTCGCCGTCGACCTCACGCCAATGGCCGGGCGCCTGCCAGTCTTCATTTGCGACAGTGGCAAAGCCGTCCATCAGCCAGAGCGTGGCGGTCGAATAGCCGCCATCCTTCATAAAGGTGAGCCACTCGGCATTGGTGACGAGGTTGCGGTTCAGCTTGACCGGCCCGACGAGGGCGCGATGCGGCGGCTTCTCATTGTCGAAATGGAAGCTGTCATCGGCGTGGCCGACCGTGTGAATGCCCTCGTTCAGCGTGACCCATTCCTGGCTGTCGCGGCTCGAAGCGGGAAAGCGCCATGCGGCGTCATAGGCCGGTGGAATCGGGTTCTGCGCGAACGCATGCAGGATGTCGGTCAGCATCAATTCCTGATGCTGTTGCTCGTGGTTGAGGCCCACCTCGACCAAAGGCGCGAGCTGCTTCAGCTTCGCCTCGTCGGCGGTCTGGAAGAATTTCACCACGGCCGCATCGACGTGCCGGCGATAGGCGGTGACGTCCTCCACACCGGGTCGGGTAAGCAGGCCGCGCGCGTGGCGGGCGTGCCGTGGGCCGGCGCTGACATAATAGGAATTGAACAGGAAGGCATAGTCGGGATGGAAGGGCTTGTAGCCCTCGCAATGCTCGCCCAGCAGAAACTGCTCGAAGAACCAGGTGGTATGGGCGCGGTGCCACTTGGCGGGGCTCGCGTCCGGCATCGATTGCACGACCTGGTCTTCCGCGCTCAAGGGCGCAGCGCGGCGTTCGGTCTCGCCGCGGACGGCGAGATAAGCCTCCACCAGATTCTGGGCTAGCGTGCCGGAATCGGAGAAGAGTGACGGATAGGGGGCTGAAAGCGTGGCCGCAGCGGATGCTGGTTTCGTCACAGATATCTCCGGTCGAGGGAGAGAACGTCGATGTCTTGAAGAGGTTCCCCGGTACTAGCCCGTCCTAAATAGGGGTTCCTATTCGGGAAAAAAGCCTCCCCCCGCTATGATATTAGTGGCGTCAGGCTATGGATGGCCGCAGGCCATGGCCCGGCGAGCCCCCGGCGAGCCGCATATCAAATCCGCGCCATTTTACTTTGGATGAACAAAGGTTTGCGCTACATATAAGGACAGTGTCGGGTTACATGGGTCGGACGAGACCGGCCTGGGAAGGCGAGACCGCAGGGGGCCTTGCCGCAAAAGGAAGCAAAGATGAGCATCGAGCAATTCATCGACAACGAAGTGAAGTCGAACGACGTCGTGCTGTTCATGAAGGGCACGCCGCAATTTCCGCAGTGCGGCTTTTCGGGCCAGGTGGTGCAGATCCTCGACCACATCGGCGTCGGCTACAAAGGCCTGAACGTGCTGGAGTCCGCAGAGCTCCGCAACGGCATCAAGGACTATTCGAACTGGCCGACCATTCCGCAGCTCTACGTCAAGGGCGAGTTCGTCGGCGGTTGCGATATCATCCGCGAGATGTTCCAGGCCGGCGAATTGCAGCAGCTGTTTGCCGACAAGGGCATCGCGGTCGACGCCGCGGTCTGATCTTGACCGCGCGCGAGATCGGCTCGGCGCGGCTCGAAATCATTGTTGCTGATATCACCACGCTCGGCGTTGACGCCATCGTCAACGCCGCGAATACGTCGCTGCTCGGCGGTGGCGGCGTCGATGGCGCGATCCATCGCGCCGCAGGGCCGGAGCTGTTGGCCGAGTGCCGCACGCTTGGCGGCTGTGAAACCGGCGGCGCCAAGATCACGAGCGGGTACCAGCTGCCGGCAAAGCATGTGATCCACACAGTGGGACCGGTCTGGAATGGCGGCAGCCACGGCGAGGACGAGCTGCTGGTCTCCTGCTATCGCCGCAGCATCGAGCTTTGTCGGGCGAACAATCTTGCCTCTGTCGCGTTTCCGGCGATCTCGACCGGCGTCTATCGTTTTCCCGCCGACCGTGCCGCCGGCATCGCCGTCAAAACGGTGGCTGAAACGCTGCCATCGGCCTCAATGCTGACGCGCGTCATCTTCTGCTGCTTCTCGCAAGACAGCGCGCGCCTGCATGAACAGGCGCTGACACGGCTTTAGCAGGCCTTGTGCGGCTTGAGGGCGCGGTTAAACTCCCGTCCGGACAAATCCGGGAGGAGAAATGACGCAATTTCATGGGTTGCGGCCGCTGGCTTGCGGCGCGTTGCTGGCGGCGGTGATCGCGTTGCCGGCGCGTGCCGAAGGTACTTACGAGATTCCGGCCGGCGCGCACTTCAACCCGGACAAGCTCGTCAAAATCGGCGACTTCTTCAAGAACGAGGTTGCGACCGGCAAGATTTCCGGCGCGAACGTGCTGATCCAGCAGCATGGCAAGCCGGTTTATCACGAATCCTTCGGCGTGCAGGATGTGGAGAGCAAGGCGCCGATCACCGACAAGACGATCTTCCGTCTGTTCTCCATGTCGAAGGCGATCACCGCCATTGTTTCGATGCAGCTCCTCGAGGAAGGCAAGTTCAAGCTCGACGATCCGATCTCGAAATACATCCCGTCATTCGCCGATGTGAAGGTCGGCGTCGAGAAGAAGGCCGAGGACGGCACAGCCACCCTCGAGCTGGTCCCGCCGGATCGTCCGCTCACCGTGCTCGACCTGATGCGTCACACCTCCGGCATCACCTATGGCTTCTATGGCGACAGCCTGGTGCGCAAGGCCTACAAGGCCGCCAACCTCTATCAGGGCGATTTCGATCTGGCCGAGTTCGCCGAGCGCATCGCCAGGCTGCCGCTGGAGAACCAGCCCGGCGCGTTGTGGAACTACGGCCATTCAACCGACGTGCTGGCGCGGGTGATGGAGGTCGCCGCCGGAAAATCCCTGTACGCGATCGAGAAAGAGAAACTGTTCGATCCGCTGGGCATGACCGACACCGGCTTCTTCGTCACCGATCCGGAGAAGGTGAAGCTGATGGCACAGCCGGTGCCCAACGACAGCGACTTCAGGGTCGGCCGCATCAACGATCCAACCAAGGTCAAAAAAATGGAATTTGCCAGCGGCGGCATGGTCTCAACCATGGCCGACTATGCGCGTTTCGTGCAGATGCTGCTCAATGGCGGCACGTACGACGGCAAGACCTATCTCAAGCCCGAGACGTTCAAGCTGATGACGACCGACAAGGTCGGTCCCGGTGCGGGCGTCGCACGAGACTTTTTCTATTTCCCCGGCGACGGCTTCGGCTTTGGCCTTGGGCTTGCGGTGCGCACTGATCCCGGCAACGCGAAACCGCCGCCTCCGGGCGATCTCGGTGAGCTGAAATGGGACGGCGCCAGCGGCTGCTATTTCATGGTCGATCCCAAGCAGGACATGTTCTTTGTGCTCCTGGAGCAGACGCCGACCGAGCGCCAGCGCATCCAGCGGACGCTGAAACAGTTGATCTATGAGGCGATGGAGAACTGACCACCGCATGGTGCTGCGGCTTGCCGCGGCGCTGGGAATCCGGCGGCGCCGGCATGGTCGGCACGGCCGGCGACTACGCGCGGTTCGCCGAAATGCTGCTGGAAGGCGGCAGCCTCGATGGCATGCGCTATCTGAAGCCCGAGACGGTTCTATCGATGAGGTCCGATCACATCGGCCCGGAAAGCCACATCGCCCGTGCTGGTTTCGACTTTCCAGGCCTCCACAGCGGATTCAGCCTGGGCTTCGCGGTGCGGACGGTAGCCACAGCGCTATTACCCGCGGGCGAATATCGCTGGGACGGCGTCGGCGGCACGTTCTTCTTCATCGATCCGAGCGACGACCTGCTCGCGATCGTCATGATGCAGTCGCCGTCGCAGCGCAGCCGGATCCAGATGGAGGTAAAGAAGCTGATCTATGAGGCGCTGGGGAAGTAAGCGCTACGCCGCGCGCACGACCTCCCGCACGTGGCCGACCATTTCCTCGATCATGGCCGCCGTCACGTCGAGATGGGTGCAGGCGCGGATGCGGCCGTCCATCATGGCGAGCATCACGCCGCGCTTGGCGAGTTCGGCCACCATCTTGTCGCCGGGCACGCCCGCGCCGTCGGGCTTGAAAAACACGAGGTTGGTTTCGGGCTCCTGCACCTCGATGCCCGCGATCTGCGATAGGCCGCGGGCGAGCGCGCGGGCATTGGCATGGTCGTCCGCGAGGCGGTCCACATGATGGTCGAGCGCGTAGACGCAGGCCGCCGCGCATATGCCGGCCTGGCGCATAGAGCCGCCGAGCCGCTGCTTCCAGCGCCAGACCTCGTCGATGAAGGCGCGCGTGCCCGCGATCGCGCCGCCGATCGGCGCGCCCAGGCCTTTTGAGAAATCGATCCAGGCCGAATCCCAGCCCGCCGCCATCTCACGCGCCGAAATGCCGGTAGCGACTGTAGCGTTGAGTAACCGCGCGCCGTCCATGTGCGTCGCCATGCCGGCGGATTTCGCAATTGTGACGACCTCATCGAGCGCCTTCTTCTTCCAGATCGTGCCGCCGCCGATATTGGCGGTCTGCTCGACGCTGACCAGCACCTGCGGCGGCTGGTAGCGGGTGCGCGGGTGCAACGCCTTGCGCAGCGTTTCCGGCGAGAACTGGCCGTCATCGCCGCGGAGCGGCGTGATCTGGAAGCCGCCAAGGGCTGCATGCGCGCCGCCTTCGCGGGCGATGATATGGGCGGTCTCATGCGCCAGGATTTCATCGCCCGGCCGGCAATGCACCAGCGTCGCCGTCACGTTGCACATGGTGCCGGACGGCATGAACACCGCGGCCTCCTTGCCGAGCAGATCGGCGACGCGCTCGCAGAGCAGGTTGACGGTGGGATCGTCGCCGATCTGTTCGTCGCCGACCTCCGCACGCGCCATCGCCTCCCGCATCGCCGGCGTCGGTTTGGTCTGGGTGTCCGACAACAGGTTGATGCGCATCGGTGGCGCCTTGGGATCGCGCGGGGGAGGGGTGTAGTGCATGGGCTGGTTCCGGTTACTCGGCCACCGTCAATCAAAGAGCTGCGGCCTGATGTCTTGCGCGTGATGATAAATCGCACGGATCAGGATATATGCAGCTTCTTCCGTGTAGAAGATGTGGTGGGATTGGAAACGAAAACGACGATGTCGCGGCGCCAAGTCGTCGACCGATTGTCCAATACGAGGGAAGTCTGCGAGGAGGCCAAATGTGCGTTCGAGGCCGGCATGGTACGCCTCAGCCTGATATTGGCCAAAAGTTCTTGCCGTGAACTCGAAGATATCGAGAAGTTGCGAGCGCGCACGAACCGAAAGACGATACTCAGCCATTGCGGGCGGCGACTCGCTGCCGGGCGGCCGCAAGAATGTCGCTCATGGTGTCGTCAGTCGGCGTGGCGCAATCGGGATGAGCGAGTGCCTCCTGATAGCGCCGTACTTGCTCATCCCTGGGTAGGGCGGCCCAAGCCGCAAGCTCCGCCTCCGTGGGCGTGGCGGATGGCATGACATGAGCCGGCTTGTCGGTCGTCTGCGACATGAGCGAAGCATATCACAACAAAAGGCCCCGGCAAAACCGGGACCTTCGAAAATCGCGGTACGCTGATCCGATCAGCGCGAATAGAATTCGACGATCAGATGCGGCTCCATCTGCACCGCGAACGGCACGTCGGAGAGGCCGGGGATGCGGGCGAACTTCGCGGTCATCTTGGAGTGATCGACCTCGAGATAGTCGGGCACGTCGCGCTCGGGGAGTTGGGTCGCTTCCAGCACATGCGTGAGCTGCTTGGAGGCTTCCTTGACCTCGATGGTGTCGCCGACCTTGAGCTGATGGCTGCCGATATTGACCTTGCGGCCATTCACCTTGACATGGCCGTGATTGATGAACTGGCGCGCGGCAAACATCGTCGAGACGAATTTGGCGCGGAACACCACAGTGTCGAGACGCCGCTCCAGGATGCCGATCAGGTTCTCGCCGGTGTCGCCCTTGATCCGGCTGGCCTCGACATAGATGCCGTGGAACTGGCGCTCGCTGATGTTGGCGTAATAGCCCTTCAGCTTCTGCTTGGCGCGGAGCTGCACGCCGAAGTCGGAAAGTTTTCCCTTGCGGCGCTGGCCGTGCTGGCCGGGGCCGTACTCGCGGCGGTTCACGGGGCTCTTCGGGCGGCCCCAGATATTCTGGCCCATACGGCGATCGATCTTGTACTTCGCCTCACTGCGCTTGGTCATCGCGTCCTCTTTCAGGTCTAGAGTTTGAGGAAACGCGCCCTCCTGTGCGTCCGGCATGGCCGGCGCTGACAGGTCCAGCCCCCAAAGCTTGAAGGGATGGACCGCGGGTCGCGAAACGCTTCGCGGGCCGAAGACGGCCCGCGAGCAGGGCGGTTTCTAGGCAGAAACCCCCTGATTGTCAACGAAAAGACAGGTTTGAAACGGCGTGTTTGGCGAAGTCCCTTATGGCGCCGGCCTAGCCCGCGGACCGTCCGCCTTCACGGTGTAAATCCTCAGTATTTTGAAGGGCTTGTCGCCCGGCTTTGGCATGTGAAAGGCGCCTTCGGGGATCCGATGGGAATCGCCCGCTTTGAGTTTCATCGGCGGCGTGCCGTCGATCGCGCGTTCGGCGCTAGCGCTTGATCCCCTGGAAGGCTGCCGCGATGCCACGCTGGAACAGCGACCAGTCGAAGCCGAGCGCGAGCGCGACGTAGCCGCGGTCGATCATGGCATTGGCCTGGTCCGCGGTACGCGCCACGCCGCCGATCGGCACGCCGCTCTTCAGAATGCCTTCCTCGGCACGCTTCATCAGCGCCTGAACCTCGGGATCGTCGATCTGTCCGCGCTTGTTGATGGAGGTCGCGAGATCGCCGGGACCGATCACAGCGACATCGATGCCGGGAGTGGCCATGATCTCGTCGATGCGTTCAACGGCGTCCGCGTGCTCGATGGTGATCATGCAGATCATGTCGTCATCGGCGGCCGCCATGTATTCGGGCATCGATACGCCCCAGCGAAAGGGGGCATGGAACGGGCCCCAGAAGCGGTCGCCCTTCGGAGGATAGTGCAGGCTGCGCACGGCTTTCTCGGCATCCGCGCGGCTGCAGATCATCGGAAAATTGATGCCGAGCGCGCCGATATCCATCGGCGCCTTGGCAAGCCAGGGCTCGTTGGCCGCAATGCGCGCCAGAGGCACGCAGGGCGTGCCAGCGGTCGCCGTGATCATCGCATGCGCCGAGGTAAGGTCGATCGGGCCATGCTCGAGATCGACGATGATCCAGTCGAGCCCGGAGCGGGCCATGATCTGCACGGTGGGGATGCTCGGAATCGTGGCGATCGCGCCGAAGGTCGGGCGTTTCTCGCGCCATTCCTTGCGCAGGCGGTTGAGCGGGGTGGGCGCGGCAGACGTCAATTCGGACTCCATCGAATGAGGCGCGGCAAAACTAGCAGCGCAGGATGACGCCGGAAAGGATGGGTTAGGCCAGCACGCGGCCGCCGAAGAACGGCATCAGGGCGCGGCTCAGCGTATGTGGCTTGTTCGAGGTGAAGAACATCTTGGCGCCGGCCTGATCGACTTCGCCGCCGCCATGACCCAGCAAATCCGAAACCCGCCGGGCGATCGCCGGCGCCGGATCAATCCAGTCGACCGGCCAGGGCGCCAGTTTCACAAAACGGTCAAGCAGCAGCGGATAATGCGTGCAGGCGAGCACGATCGTATCGGTGCGCGATGCCTCGTCTTCGCCGGCGCCGACAAAGCAGGGCGCAAGCTCGGCAAAGATGTCGCGGTCGCTGACCTCGTTGCCGTTCAGCGCGCTCTCGGCAAGCGAAGCAAGTTCGGGCGAGCCAACCAGCGTCACCTCGCAGCCTTGCGCGAAATCGCGGATCAACCCCCTGGTATATTCGCGCTGCACCGTGCCCTTGGTGCCGAGCACCGACACGCGCCGTGTCTTCGATTGCGCGCAGGCCGGCTTTATAGCGGGAACCGTGCCCACAAAGGGAATTTCATAGGCCTCGCGCAGATAGGACATCACGAGCGTGGAGGCGGTGTTGCAGGCGATCACGATGATATCCGGCGCGTGGCGATCGATCAGTTCACCGATCAGCGGCACCACGCGCGCGATGATCTCGTCCTCACTGTGATGGCCGTAGGGAAAGAAGGCGTCATCGGCGACATAGACGTAGTGCGCCTCGGGCCGCGCGGCCACGATCTCGCGCAGCACCGTGAGCCCGCCAAGGCCGGAATCGAATACCAGGATGGAAGCAGGTTTGGGCACGGTCCAATTCTACCCGATCGGGTATTAGCAATCAGTTGTTTTCGCCAGGCCACAAACATGCGCAATGTGGCGATTTTGGAACGATTCAAATCGCCTCGCGTCGCCCCGCCCGCTATCAGAATGCGTAGAAAAACAGGGGGCTTATCGGGACATGTTGAGAAATACGACGACGAGCTGGGGCAGTCTCTCCCGTTTGTTTCACTGGGTCCTGGGTATCGCGATCATCGGCATGATCGCCTATGGCTGGTGGATGAACCATTTTCCGCCGCGCCCGGATCGTTACTTCTATCGCTCGATCCACGCCGACATCGGTTATGTCGTGTTGCTGCTTACGGTGATCCGGCTGATCTGGCGCGGCGTCAATCCGACGCCCGCGCTGCCGGATGACACGCCGCCCTGGCAGCGCATCGTCGCGCGCGTCAGCCACGTGCTGCTCTATCTCGTTACCATCCTTGTGGCGATGCTGGGCTGGGCGATGTCGGGCGCGCGCCCGGCAAATCAGAACTACGCGAGCTTCTTCGGCTGGTTCAATGTGCCACAGTTCACTTCGCCCGATAAGATCGCGGCGGGCGCGTATGAGGATCGACATATCTTCTTCGCCTATGTGCTGCTGGCGCTGATCGTGCTGCACGCACTTGCCGCCGCCTGGCATCACTTCATCAGGCGCGATCGCGTGGCCATGCGCATGGTAAGAAGCGAAGCAGGCTGACTAGGCAATTTAGAACTTATCCAGCAAAACCGCGTCCTTCTGCCTCTTCTCGCCGCGGCAATACAGCGTTTATGGGTTCGCTCGCTATTCACAGCCATCACCGAAAAGAGCACCCCATGCAGTTCTCGCGTTTCGCTTCGAAAGCCTCTCTCATCGCAGTTATAGCGCTCGTGCCGTTCGCTCTTGTCGGCGGCGCGCATGCGGAAGCCGGCGTCGAGATTGCCTTGAGCTACAAGGACAAGAAATTCGATCCGGCGGAGATCAGCGCGCCGGCGAACACGCCGATTGTCATCAAGTTCCGAAATCTCGACAAGGACGCGATGGAGCTCGAAAGCAACTCCCTGCACATCGAGAAGGTGGTCGCCGCCGGCAAGGATGCCACCATCAAGGTCAAGGCCCAGAAACCCGGCCGCTACGAGTTCTTCGACGAATACAACGAGAAGACCGCGCGAGGGGCGTTGGTGGTAAAATAGCGCGGCATATCCTGTTTGTTCACTCCGCGGGCATCGTCTTCTCGACCAGGCGCACCCAGTACGATGCGCCATGCCCGAGGATGGAGTCATTGAAGCGATAGGCCGGATGATGGCAATCATTGCCGTCGCCCATGCCTAGGAAGACGAACGCGCCGGGGCGCGCCTCCAGCATGAAGGCAAAGTCCTCGCCGCCCATCAGAGGTACGGCGTGGTCGTTCACGCGTTCGGGGCCGACGATGTCGCGCGCCACCTCGGCCGCCACCGCCGCCTCGCGCGCGTGGTTCATGGTGACGGGATACATGCGCCTGTAATTCGTTTCCGCCGATCCGCCATAGGCGCGGGCGACGCTGTCGGCGATCTCGCCGATCCGGCGCTCGACAAGATCGCGCACACCCGGGTCGAGCGTGCGCACGGTCCCCGTCAGTTCCGCGGTCTCGGGAATGACATTGAAGGCGGTGCCGGCATGAAACGTGGTGATCGACACCACAGCCGATTTCAGCGGGTCGACATTGCGTGCGACGATCGACTGCAGGGCATTGACGATTTGCGATCCGATCAGGACGCTGTCGATCGCCTTGTGCGGACCCGCGCCGCCATGGCCGCCCTTGCCGTTGACCTTGATCTCCACAATGTCGGCCGAAGCGAGCATGGCTCCGGGCGTGGTGGCGAAATGGCCCTCCGGGATGCCGGGCATGTTGTGCAGGCCATAGACCTCCTGGATTTTCCAGCGGGTTATGAGTTCGTCGTCGATCATGGCCTTGCCACCGGCGCCGCCTTCCTCGGCCGGCTGGAAGATCACCACCGCGGTTCCGTCGAAATTGCGCGTTTCGGCAAGATATTTCGCGGCGCCAAGCAGCATGGCGGTGTGACCGTCATGGCCGCACGCATGCATGAGGCCGGGCGTCTTGGAGGCGTAGGGTACGCCCGATGTCTCCTCGATCGGCAGTGCGTCCATGTCCGCGCGCAGTCCGATGGTTTTGCCGGAGGTGCTCTTGCGGCCGCGGATCACGCCGACGACGCCGGTGCGCCCAATGCCGGTCACGACCTCGTCGCATCCGAATTCCCGCAATCTGTCGGCAACGATACCGGCCGTGCGATGCACTTCGTACAGCAATTCCGGATGCTGGTGGAAATCATGCCGCCAGGCGGCCATGTCGTCTGCGAGGGCAGCGATGCGGTTGACGATGGGCATGGGTCAATTCGTTCCTGGAACTGAGTGGTTTCTAAGGGCGGTTCAGCGGCGTCTGCGGTCTTACGCCTCCCCGAACACGCGCTTGAAGATCGTGTCGACGTGCTTGAAATGATAGCCGAGGTCGAACTGCTCGTCGATCTCGGCATCGCTCAGATATTTCTTCACGTCGGGGTCGTTCTTGAGCAGCGTCTGGAAGTCGCCTTCGCCGCGCCAGACCGGCATCGCGTTGCGCTGCACCAGTCTGTAGGAATCCTCGCGGCTCGCGCCCTTCTGCGTCAGCGCGATCAACAGCCGCTGCGAATGGATGAGCCCGCCGAGCCGGTCGAGATTCTTCTGCATGTTGGCGGGATAGACCAAGAGCTTGTCGATCAGGCCGGCAAGGCGGTTGAGCGCGAAGTCGAGCGTCACGGTGGCATCAGGTCCGATCATGCGCTCGGCGGAGGAATGCGAGATGTCGCGCTCATGCCACAGCGCGACATTCTCCAGCGCCGGCGTCACATAGGCGCGCACCATGCGCGACAGGCCCGTGAGATTTTCCGACAACACGGGATTGCGCTTGTGCGGCATCGCGGACGAGCCCTTCTGGCCCTCCGAGAAGAACTCTTCGGCCTCCAGCACTTCGGTGCGCTGCAGGTGGCGGATTTCGGTTGCTAGCCGCTCCACCGAGGAGGCGATCACGCCGAGCGTCGCAAAATACATGGCGTGGCGGTCGCGCGGGATCACTTGGGTCGAGACCGGCTCCGGCGTGAGCCCCATGGCCTTGGCGACATGCTCCTCCACGCGCGGATCGATCTGCGCGAAGGTGCCGACCGCGCCCGATATCGCGCAGGTCGCGACTTCCTTGCGCGCCAGCTTCAGCCGCTCGCGGGCGCGGGTGAACTCGGCATAGGCGTAGGCGAGCTTCAGCCCGAAGGTAACAGGCTCGGCATGGATGCCGTGGGAGCGGCCGACGGTCGGCGTCATCTTGTGCTCGAAGGCCCGCTTCTTCAGCGCCGCCAGCACCCGGTCGATGTCCTCGATCAGGATATCGGCGGCGCGCGTGAGCTGGACGTTGAGGCAGGTGTCGAGCACGTCCGAGGAGGTCATGCCCTGGTGCACGAAGCGCGCATCGGGGCCGACGATTTCCGCAAGGTGGGTGAGGAAGGCGATGACGTCGTGCCTGGTCTCGCGCTCGATCTCGTCGATACGGGCGACGTCGAAGGTGGCGTTCTTGCCCTTGGCCCAGATCGTCCTGGCGGCTTCCTTCGGGATCACGCCGAGTTTCGCCAGCGCGTCCGCCGCATGCGCCTCGATCTCGAACCAGATCTTGAAGCGGGTCTGCGCCTCCCAGATCGCGGCCATTTCCGGGCGGGTATAGCGGGGGATCATCGAGAGCTCCGAACCAAGTGGGGCTGGTCGCGCGGGCGATCCCAGCCAGATGTTTTTTACGCCGCGCTTTAGCAGATCACCCTGCGGGAGGCCACCCGAAAGGGTTTCCGCAGTGGAAAACCGTGGGGCGCGCGGGGCGGCCGCAAAGATGAAGAGGCGCAGGCCTGCCGGCAAAATTCGGGCTCATTACGGGCATATCTCTTTGGACTGGAGGGCGCCGCTCTGCTTAACTGGTGGTTGTTGGCTTGTTCTCAGACGTTCCTCAAAGAACGGCGTTCTTTGCAGGGAACGGAGGCGACATGAGCACGATAAGTCGCGCCGATCTCGCGTTGTCGGGGCCGGATGCTCCGGAGCGGGCGCCCTTGCTGCTCTGGATGATCTTCACTGGGCTTTCCATCTTCGCGGCCGTCTTGCTGTGGCGCTACGGCTTCATCCGGTTGATGGTGGTTTCCGACCGCACCTATATCTCGGGCCTGATCGCCGTCCTCTACATCGTCACCTGCGGCCATTGCTTCTGGCGCACCCGGGCGATCGCGCGCGAGGCCGAGGCCGGGCGGCGCTGCCGTGCGATCCTGTCGGCTCCTGACGGTGCGAGGGCGCTCAGTGGCGATGCGCGTGTGCTGCCTCCAGGGCTGGTAACGGATCACATCAGGAGCCTGGTCACCAAGGCCGAAGCGCAGGGGGCAGGGCGGATGGACCAGACGCTGCTGTTGCGCTCGCTGGCCGATCGCCTGCGCGGCTCCAACGCCTTCGGCGCCTTCGTTTCCGATACGCTGATGAAGCTCGGCCTGCTCGGGACCATCATCGGCTTCATCATCATGCTGGCGCCGATTGCCGGCCTCGATGCCGCAGACAAGGTCGCCATGAAATCCTCGATGGGGTTGATGAGCGACGGCATGGCAGTCGCCATGTACACGACACTGGCGGGCCTGGTCGGCTCGATCCTGGTTCGTATTCAGTACTACATGCTCGATACCGCGACGCAGCGCGTATTCTCCGATGCCGTGATGCTGACCGAGACGCGGGTCACGCCCGTCCTGGAGCGGCATCATGATGGATGATTTTTCCCTCTACCCGCGCGAGGAGCCGTTCGATCCGTTCAGCGTGATGCTGTTCAAGGCGCTGCAGATCGTGGCCTTCCTGTTCTTCATCGCACTGCTTGCGATTGCGCCCGACGCGAAGGAGGGCAAGATCGACTCCAAGGCCGAGTTCATCATCACGATGGACTGGCCTGACAACCATCCCGACGATCTCGATCTCTTCGTGCAGGATCCGATCGGCAATATCGCCTGGTATCGCCATCGCGAGGCAGGCTTCCTCACGCTCGACCGCGACGATCGCGGCGGCGCCAATGATTTCATCATCGTCAACGGCCGAAAACTTCCGTCGCCCATTCGCGAGGAGATCGTCACGTTGCGGGGCGTGGTCGCCGGCGAATACACCGTCAACGTCTCGCACTTTCAGGCCATCGCCGGGCAAGCAGTGGCCGCAACGGTGAAGGTCCAGAAGCTCAATCCGACCGCCCAGGTCATCTTCGACGACAAGGTGACGGTCGATCACACCGGCGACGAGAAGACCGCGCTGCGCTTCAAGCTTGACGCAGACGGCAAGGTAATCGACGTGCACCGGCGGCCGAAATCCCTTCTGGAAACCTTTCGTAATGTCCGTGCCAATGGTGCGGACCTCGATCCGAAAACCGGCGTCCGGATGTTTCGGCCGTGAGCAGCCTGCACTCGGTCATCGTCACGCTCTCCGTCAGCTACGCCCTGATCGGTGCGCTGCTGCTCCTTGTCCTGGTCTATGCCCGCTTGCCCTGGTCCGCCAAGGCGCTCGCCGTCGTGGTGACGAGTGCGTTTTATATCGTCAGCTTCATCGGCGCCCGCGGATTGCTCGGCTGGGCGAGCGAGGACAGGCTGCCCTCCCGCTTCAAGCTGCTGCATGCACGGATCGTCGATCCGCATACGGTCGAGGGCGATCCCGGTTCGGTCTATCTTTGGGTCGAGGCGCTTGACGACGACAATCGGCCGAGCGGCGTGCCCAGAGCCTATCGTCTTCCCTACAGCGATGCGCTTGCCGAAAAGACCCACACGGCCGAGAATCAGATCGCTGCCGGGAACCCCCAGGGCGGTCGCGCGGCGGACTTTGGCACCGGCGAGGGCGGCCTGATCGAATCCGTCCGCGAATACATCCTCCCCAACGTCGTCCTGCAGACGTCAGGCGGCGATCCCTCGACCGGCGAGTTCAAGGCCGCGCCCAAGGCGGGCGAGGGCGTATCGTTCACGCCGCTGCTTCCGCCGCGGATGCCGCCCAAGGACGCGCAATAGACCCCCTACATCCGGCCAGGGTGGAAAACCGCCTCCCGCTGGCGCATCCTGTTTGATGTCCCTCAAGCCGTGCGGCCTCAACCTGCGGTATGCTGAAGGATGGAGGAAGCGCGTGCTGCTGGCCATCTTTGCCGACATCCATGCCAACCGGCAGGCCTTTGTCGCGTGCCTGGAAGCGGCCCGCTCGCGCGGGGCGGAACGGCTGATCCTGCTCGGCGACTTCGTAGGTTACGGCGGCGATCCCGAATGGACTGTCGACATCGTGATGGGCCTGGTCGAGCAGGGCGCCATCGCCGTGCGCGGCAACCATGACAACGCGATCGAAAGCCCCAGTGAGAGCATGAATCCGGTGGCGCAAGCCGCGATCGACTGGACGCGCGCCCGCCTGAACGCGACGCAGCGGCGCTTCCTCGCCGGTCTGCCGCTGGTGCACGAAGAGCAGGACCTCCTCTATGTTCATTCCGAGGCGTCGAACCCCTCGCGCTGGCGCTATGTGCAGTCGGCCGCGGATGCCGCGCGCAGCATGATCGCAACATCGGCGCAGGTCACCTTCTGCGGCCATATCCACCAACCCAGCCTTTATTCGATGTCGGTCACCGCCAAGATGACGAGCTTTGTGCCGATCTCGGGGGTTGCCGTGCAGCTCCTGAGAGGACGGCAATGGCTCGCGGTCGCGGGCTCGGTCGGCCAGCCGCGCGACGGCAATCCGGCCGCCTGCTTTCTCATCTTCGACACGGTCTCGCGCGAGATCACCTATTGCCGCGTCGGCTATGATGTGGAGGCGGCGGCAAAACGCATCCGCGACGCCGGCCTGCCCTTCTGGCTTGCCGAACGCCTCGCGCAGGGAAGGTGAGTGGATGGCGAACTCCCTCATCCAGCCCGGCGCCGTGCTCGACGGTTTTGTCATCGGCGAATGCGTCCATCACGGCGGGATGGCGACGCTGTGGAGCGTCACGCATCCCGATATCGCCGTGCCGCTCCTGATGAAGATTCCGCGTGTCGCCGAAGGCGAGGACCCTGCGGCGATCGTCTCCTTCGAGATGGAGCAGATGATCCTGCCGCGGCTTTCGGGCCCGCACGTGCCGGCCTGGTTTGCGACCGGCGATTTCGCCAGGCAAGCCTACGTCGTGATCGAGCGCATTCCGGGACAGACGCTCTACAAGCGCCTGCCGGATTTGCCGCTTCCTTACGAAGAGGCGCGCCTGCTGGTCGGCAAGATCGCCACCGCGCTTGCCGATCTGCACCGCCAGAACGTGGTGCATCACGACATAAAACCCTCCAGCATCATGTTCCGCGAGAGCGGCGAGGCGGTGCTGATCGATTACGGGCTGTCGCATCACAACCATCTGCCCGATCTCCTGCAGGAGGAGTTCCGCGTGCCCTTCGGCACCGCGCCCTACATGGCACCGGAGCGGCTCAACGGCGTGCGCGACGATCCGCGCAGCGACCTGTTTTCGCTCGGCGTGCTGCTCTATTTCTTCACCACCGGCGTGCGGCCGTTCGGCGAGACCGAGACGCTGCGCGGCATGCGGCGCAGGCTGTGGCGTGACCCGCATCCGCCGCGCTGGCTCAAGAGCGACTATCCGCCCTGGCTGCAGGAGATCGTGCTGCGCTGCCTCGAGATCGAGCCGGCCAGGCGCTATCCGACCGCCTCGCAGCTCGCCTTCGACCTCGGCCATCCCGACCAGGTCAAGCTCACCGCGCGCGCCGAACGGCAAAAGCGCGATCCACTCTCCGTGGTCTGGCACCGCCGCTTCAACCAGGGCGTGGCGATACCGAAACTCAAATCCGACATCTCCGCGCAACTCGCTTCGAGCCCGATCGTCGCGGTCGCGCTCGATACCGCCGCGGGCTCCGACGAGATCAACGACGCCTTGCGCCGGACCACCGAGCGCATTCTCGCGACCTTGCCGTCGGCGCGGCTCGCCTGTGTTAATGTGCTGAAGCTCGGCCTCATCACCATCGACCGCACGCTCGACGAGCAGGGGCATAACAAGCATGTCGGCCGCCTGGTGGCGCTCAAGCATTGGGCCCAGCCCTTGAGGCTCGACGAGAACCGCCTCACGGCGCATGTGCTTGAAGCCATCGATCCCGCCGCCGCGATCCTGGAATTTGCCGAGGTCAACCATGTCGACCACATCATCATCGGCGCGCGCGAGCGTTTCGGCGTGCTGGCGCGGCTTGGCAGCGTCTCGAGCAAGGTCGCGTTCGAAGCACCCTGCACCGTGACCGTGGTGCGGCCGCCGCGGCTGGCGGCGCAGCCGGGGCGGGAGGGCGGCGCGCAGGACCGGGATATGCCACCGGTGTTTTGAACGAAGACCGCCACTGGTGACTCTAATCCCGAGATACGGTCTCATTTTTCCGAGCTGGTCCATGCCGACCATCGATGATGTCCTCGCCGTCGCCGCGGCGACCTTCGCCGTCGCGGCCTGGGTCGTTCCCCCGGTCCGCTATGTGCTGTCGTTCAGGAAGAAGCCGCGGGACTCGCTGTCCGTCGTCGGCCGGGTGATCGGACTTATCGTGCTGACAGCCATCCTCTCGGCGGTCGCGCTTGGGCTCGCGATTTTGACGCTGGTGTTCTCGGAGCGCAGCGGTTGGGGTTGGTTCGGTCTTGGCGCGATCGGGACGTACTGGCTCGCGTTCGTGACGTACCTTCTGGTTTCGGATCACCTCGCGCGCCGCCGTCGGCAGGAGACCGGCCGGCGCTAAATGGCCTCGCCCCGCGCCTGCGCCGCCGCGCTGCGGATCGCCGAAATGTTCTTCCTGTAGGCTTCCGTCGTGCCGCCCTTGAACACTGCGGAGCCGGCCACGAAGGCGTTGGCGCCGGCGGCGGCCAACTGGCCGGACACGTCGGCGGCGACACCGCCATCGACCTCGATGTCGATCGGCCGGCCCGCGGTCATCGCGCGCAGATCGCTGATCTTGCCGAGCGCGGAGGCGATGAAAGCCTGGCCGCCGAAGCCCGGATTGACCGACATGATCAGCACGAGATCGATCATGTCGATCACATACTCGATCGCCGAGATCGGCGTGCCCGGATTGAGGGAGACGCCGGCCTTCTTGCCGAGCGCCTTGATCGCCTGCAGCGAGCGATGCAGGTGAGGGCCCGCTTCCGCATGCACCGTGATGTGATCGCAGCCGGCCTTCGCGAATGCCTCGAGATAGGGATCGCAGGGCGAGATCATCAGATGCGCGTCGAAGATCTTCTTCGTGTGCGGGCGCAGCGCCTTGATGACGTCGGGGCCGTAGGAAATGTTCGGCACGAAATGCCCGTCCATCACGTCGAGATGGATCCAGTCGGCGCCGGCCGCATCGACCGCGCGGACCTCATCGCCGAGCCTGGAAAAGTCCGAGGCGAGGATCGAGGGCGCGATGACGAGGGGGCGTGGGGCGAAGGACATGGGCGGCTTCCAGGCGTTTGCGCGAGCGGATTGTCGGGTAACATGGGCGAGGAGGAGGGGCAACCGAGGGCGGAAAATTCTACCCGCCCGGCAGCTATTGCCGGGGTGGCCGCGCCATCGTCAATGCAAGAAATCCTTATTTCATCGGCATTTTCGATCATGGCACGGCGCTTGCTCACGCTGTCGGGCGAGTGCTGTGGGGCCGCCTCGTGCGGCATTAAGTTGGAGTAATGCCATGTTGTTTGCGCTTGGTGCGGCCGGGTCCATCCTGGATGGCCTGCAATCGCTGATCTCGCCAAAATCCTCGTCGTCCACGACTGCGACGAACCAGAGCCAGGGCGCGACCAATCCGTTCGATCCCGGCGCCGGCACCCAGACTTCGGGCACGGCCACGACCGGGTTCACTGCGGGCACCAGCGGCTGGCCGCAGATTTCGCCGCAAACCATGAGCGCACTGCTCGATGCGCAGAGCCAGTCGGGAACGACGAACACCGCGCGGACCAATCCGCAGGACGCATTAAAGGACCTGTTCTCGCAGATCGACGGCGACGGCGACGGCTCGATCACCAAGAGCGAATTCGAGAGCGCGCTGGGCGCCGGGGGCACCAATCTCGCGGCCGCCGATGACGTGTTCGGCAAGCTCGACAGCAACGCCGACGGCTCGGTCAGCCTCGACGAGCTGAAGAACGCGCTGCAAGGCGCGGGCGGGCATCATGGCCACCACCATGTCCATGCGGGCGGATCGGGCGATGCAAATACCGATCCTAACGCCGACCCGCTGGCGCAGGCGCTGGCCGGCGCCTCCTCTACATCCGTGACCAACAGCGACGGCTCGACCACGACGTCGATCACCTATGCCGACGGATCGAAGGTGTCGCTGACGACACCGCCAGCTTCAACAACCTTTTCGTCTTCGAGCTCCGCGAGTTCCTCGTATAACTGGATCGAAAAGATGATCCAGCGCGAGGCACAATCGCTGTCGGCCTCGCTCGCCTCATCGTTCTCGGTCAGCGCCTGATCTCGGTTCCTCATCCTGAGGAGCTTGCGTTAGCAAGCGTCTCGAAGAATGGGCCCCAGTTCGGGCCTCATGGTTCGAGACGCGCCTTCGGTGCTCCTCACCACGAGGATGTAAAGCTTTAGCCGAAGCGATCCTTCCAGGCCGGCTGCGCGCCGGGGAAGGGCAGCGCGGTCGCCATGAACACGCCGCGGGCGATGGCGCGCGCCAGCACATTGGCGGCAGCCGCGCCAAGCTCGGTCAGGCCATAGACGGCATCGATCGGCTTCTCGCAGGTCGCCGCCGTAAACACCGTGTCGCCGTCGAGCGGGGCGTGCACGGGATAGATCGCGCGCGCCATGCCGGTCTGCGCGATCATCGCGAAGCGCTTGGCCTGAGCCTTGGTCAGCGTCGCATCGGTCACGACGACGGCAATCGTGGTGTTCTCCACCGAGCTCGCAGCAGGCCCACCCTTCAGCCGCAGCGCGAGCATATCAGACGTGAACGCGGCAGGTTGGCCGCGCCCGCCAAATTCGTCGCCCATTTCGAACGGCGCGGCCCAGAACCACGGGCCGTTGCCGATCGTCACGCTGCCGACCGCGTTGACAACCACCAGCGCTGCGACCATCGCCCCGCTGTCGGTCATCGCCGAAGCCGAACCGAGCCCGCCCTTGAAATTCGCGGTGGTGGCGCCGAGGCCGGCGCCGACGCTGCCGAGGGTAAAATCGCTTCCGGCGGCTGCGGCCGCGGCATAGCCGAGCTCGCGATAGGGCGGAAAGCGTCCCCACGCCTTGTCGCCGCCGTTGAGGAGATCGAAGCAGATCGCGCCCGGCACGATCGGGATCACGGCGTCGCGGATCTTCAAGCCGCGGCCATGTTCGGCAAGCCAGGCCTGCACGCCGCCGGCGGCATCGAGCCCCAGCGCCGAGCCGCCGGAAAGTGCAAAGCCGTCGACGGTCTCGACCGTGCTCTCCGGCCTTAGCGCCGCTTCCTCGCGGGTGCCGGGCCCGCCGCCGCGCACATCGATCGCAGCGACCGCGGGCTTGTCGAACACGATCGCGGTGACGCCGGAGGCAAGACGGGCATCATCGGCATGGCCGACACGAACGCCTGCGATATCGGTGAGTAGGTTTTTCAAGACGCTTTCCATTCCCGGGACCGTCCGGTCACGCCGGATATAGCGTAACTTTGTATTCGAATGTCAAACAGCTTCTCCGTCATTGCGAGCCAACGGGTCGCGCGAACGCGCGCCCGATGACAGGCTCCGCGAAGATTCCATGGGGAGTGGATAGCGACCAAGTCTGAGGCCAGACTGAGGTTGCGAAACCACTCAACCTGGAGACGACAATGTTGCTCGATCATCGTTCCGACGGACCGGCCGCTATCCGCACACAGTTTGGCGCAATTTTTGTGTCGTTGGAACTGAGCCGTTCGAATTGGCTGATCACCTCGCTTTCGCCAGGCAAGGGCGAGAAGATGTCCCGGCATAGCGTCACGGCCGGCGATGTTGCCGGGTTGAGAAAGCTGTTTGCGGACTTCAGGCGCAAGGCGGAGGCCAGGACCGGCCAGGGCTATCCGATCATCACGATCCATGAGGCGGGGCTGGACGGGTTCTGGCTGCACCGCGTTCTGCAACAGGACGGCATTGAGAGCCACGTGGTCGATCCGGCCTCGATCGCGACGCCGCGGCGGCGCAGGCGCGCCAAAACGGACCGGCTCGACGGCGAGACGCTGCTGCGGGCGCTTCTCGCCCACAAACGCGGCGAGCCACGGGTCTGTGCGATGGTGGTCGCGCCCTCGCCCGAGGAAGAGGATCGCCGGAGGCTTTGCCGCGAACGGCGGGCATTGATCGAGGAGCGCATCACGCATGTGAACCGGATCAAGGGTCTTCTGTTCGCGCAGGGCATCTCCGATTACGCCCCGCTGCGGCGCGACCGGCGGGCGCGGCTTGAGGCGTTGCGCACCGGAGATGGACGGGAGCTGCCTTCGCATCTGAAGGCGCAAATCGGCCGCGAGCTCGATCGGATCGAATTGCTTCTGAAGCAGATCAAGTCGGTCGAGGCCGCGCAGGAAGCTCTGCTGGCGGCGGCGAGAAAGCCTGCAAGCGAACAAGCCGCGCCGGACCCGGTCACGATGCTGCTCGCCTTGAAGGGAATGGGCGCCAACTTCGCCGCCGTTCTCTGGTCGGAGGCGTTCTATCGGAGCTTCGCCAACCGCCGCCAGGTCGCCGCCTATGCGGGCCTTGCGGCAACGCCCTGGCAAAGCGGAGGCATCCGGCACGAGCAGGGCGTGTCGAAGGCCGGCAATCCAAGGCTGCGGACCACGATGATCCAGCTCGCCTGGCTCTGGATACGTCACCAGCCGCAGTCGGCCCTGACGCACTGGTTCAAGGAGCGAAGCCCGCAAGGCCGCAAGCGCGCGATCGTGGCACTGGCGCGCAAGCTTCTCGTGGCCTTGTGGAAGTATGTCACCCAGGGCGTCGTCATCGAGGGGGCCGTGATGAAGCCAGCCGCCTGATCCTGGACCGCACCGAGCGGCGTGCTTCGCCGCCCGCGCGCGACGAAAGAACCATAACCCATCTGCCGAGGCCCGATCAGCCTCGGAAGATCCGGGTGGATGAGCCGATGGATTGCATGGCTTCAAACGCCGCAACGAAGAATGGCCTTGTCCTCTCGAGCCTGCCCGCCGCAAGCGGAATCCTGGTGCGGTCGCCTCGCGCGACGACCGAATGTGAGTTTGATCTGGCAAGCAACCCAGATCGCCGAACCGGCTCGAACCTTGGATCGCAAATGCGAGGATTGCAGATGCCCTGACAGAACCGCCAACACAAGGAGCCCCTGTCGTGCCCGACGGACCAAGCATGATGACGTGCTTGCTCAACTCAAGGCCAAGCCGCTGCGCGGCGGCCCTAAAGGGCCGGCCTTGACTTGATCTGCGCGCGCCATCCTGCACAGCCCGCGGTCGGGACGAAGAGGTGGCCGCTGCAGTCGAACAAAAAGGTGACTACCCATCCTTGACACACACATTCCCCATGTGAGCAATCCACAATGCCTCCGGATAGGCAGTCTGGATTGCTTCCGGCTGCAGATTTCGGTGAAGGCCGTTTATGGCGAGCAGGACATCATTGCCTTGGAAGCGATAATGTATCGCTAGCGGCAGGCGGCGATAGCGGCGTCGTCGAAGTCGTGAAAGCCCCTTAGCGGCCTCGTGTGATCTAGTTCATGCCTTGTATTGTGACGGATGTGGTAGGGAGGTTCCACGGCGATGATCAAACATGGAGTTGGATCATGCCCACCATATTTGACCTGCTTTACCGCGAATATTGCCGCGCGCGCCTCACTGAGATGCGCAAGCAGCTCCTGCTTTGGCCTGGCACCCCCAAAAACGGCGAAGTGAATCGGGATGCCGGCCGTCCCGACGGCACCGCCGAGCAGGGCACAGGTTCAGGGCCTTCGCATGAAGGCGACAGCCACGAAGACTATTGGTAAGCATCGTAGGGTGCGCAAAGGCGCGGACGCGTCGTGCCTACCGTCCTTATGGGATCATCGTGAATGGTGGGCACGCTTCCGCCCTCGCTCGTCGAGCCACGGCGAACGCAGGCGCTTTGCCCACGCTACAATTCTCGGCGTCAATTGTTGAGCGCCACCCGGATCATCCGCGCGAGTTCCGGCTTGCGATAGGGTTTTGCGAGCAGCAGGACGCCCTCGTCCAGGCGGCCGTGATGCAGGATCGCGTTCTCGGTATAGCCCGAGGTGAACAGGGTTTTCAGCAGCGGCTGGCGCCGCAATGCCTCATCGACCAGCTGGCGGCCATTCATGGCGCCGGGCATGATCACGTCGGTGAACAACAGGTCTACCTCGGCGCCGTTCTCGATGATCTTCAACGCCTCAGTGGCATTGGCGGCCTCGAGCGTCGCGTAGCCGAGGCTTGCGACCTGCGCCACCACATATTTGCGCACCAGCGCGTCGTCCTCGACGACGAGGATCGTCTCATCGCCGCCCTCGACCTCGCCGGCGAGCTGCGCCGCGGCGGCGTGTCCCTGTCCGGTCGAGCGCGGCAGATAGAGTTTCACGGTCGTGCCGTGGCCTTCCTCGCTGTAGATCTTGATATGGCCGCCGGATTGCTTGACAAAGCCGAACACCATGGAAAGCCCAAGCCCGGTGCCCTTGCCGACCTCCTTGGTGGTGAAGAAGGGATCGAACACCTTCTCCAGCAGATCGGCCGGGATTCCGGTGCCGGTGTCGCTGACGGCGACCATCACATAGTCGCCCGGCGTCACCTCGGTGTTGATCCGCGCATAGTCCTCGTCGAGATGGACGTTGCCGGTCTCGAGCGTGAGCTTGCCGCCCTCCGGCATGGCGTCGCGCGCGTTCAGGGCGAGATTGAGCACCGCCGTGGTGAGCTGGTTCGGATCGACCATCGCCGACCAGGCGTCATGGGCGAGTTTCGGCGAGATCTCGATCTGCTCGCCCAGCGTCGGATGCAGCAATTTGCCGGCTTCGAGGATCAGCGAATTGACGTCGATCTCGACCGGCTGCAGCGGCTGCTTGCGGGCGAATGCGAGCAGATGCTTGGTCAGCTGCGCGCCGCGCTCGGCGGCGTCGTCGATCAGCTTGGCGATCGAGACCAGCTCCGGGTGATCGGCGACTGCATCGGCCAGGATGCCGATGGTGCCGGTGATGACGGTCAGGATGTTGTTGAAGTCGTGGGCGACGCCGCCGGTGAGCTGGCCGATCGCATCCATCTTCTGCACCTGTCGCATCGCCGCCTCGGTCGCGTGCTTTTCGGTGAGGTCACGGCCGATGAAGAAGTGGCGCCGCACCGGCTCGGACCAGCTTCCCAGCCAGTTCAGCATCACGATGTGGCCGTCCTTGTGCGGATAGCGCGCCTCGAAATTGCGGACCTGCAGTCCGCGGCGGGCCGAGCGCATTTCATGCCGCGTGCTGTCGAGATCGTCGGGATGGATGAAGTCGACCGCGCTGCGCCCGATCATCTCGTCGGGCCGGTACCCCAGGATTTTCTCCACGCTGGGGCTGACCTGGACGAAATGGCCGAAACTATCGGTGACCAGGATCAGGTCCTGCGAGGTCTCGAAGATGCGCTGCCGCTCCTCGCTCTCGCGGGTGAGGGCCGTTTGCGTCCGCTTGCTCTCGGTGATGTCATGGGCGATTTTCGACGCGCCGATGATGTCGCCCGCGGCTGAGCGCAGCGGCGAGACTGTCAGGGAAACGTCGACATTGCGGCCGTCCTGGTGCACCCGCACCGTCTCGAAACTCTCGACCGGATCGCCACAGCGGATGCGATCGAGGATGATGTCGATCTCGTCGCGCCGGTGCGGCGGCACGATGAGGGAGATGTGCTGGCCGACGGCCTCGTCGGCGGAATAACCGAACAGCCGCTCGGCGGCGCGGTTCCATCCGGTGATGGTGCCGTCGAGGGCCTGGGTGATGATGGCGTCGTTGGAGGATTCCACCACCGCGCTGAACAGCCGCTCCCGCACCTTGTACTGGTCGCGGGTGAAGGCGGCTTCGCGCCGCATCGACCGCACCAGGCGCGACATCTGCGCCTGCAGCGCGACATTGTCGATCAGCAGCACCGCCAGCACGAAGCTCGCCGCGCACAGCCCGTAGATGCGCCCGGCATAGAAGCCGAGGTCGAATCGCGCCTCGTTGACGATCGCCGACAGCGCGATGTCGAACAGCCAGGCGCAGAGCACCACCATCAGCCAGATGTCGATCACCGAATGCGGGCGGCGAAACCAGAGCGCCAACAGCGCGGCGAGGCTGAGGCCCCAGACCGTCGATACCACGCCGATCATGGCCGGCGTGTAGCGGTCCTGGCTCAGCAGCGTCGGCAGCAAGTCGTGGGCGGCGGTGACGAGCCAGGTTAAGGCCGTGATCGCGAGCGTCACCGCGACCACGCTGGTGAGGATTGCGGTCGAGGTCGGCAGTCTTACCTTGGTGCCGCCATCACGCGCCTTGCCGAGGCCGTAGCCCAGCACGAACAGCGGAAAGGCGCCGTGCCAGATCATGTAGAGCCAGACCGTGGTCTGCGGGCCGGCGCCGAACAATCCGGACGGTGTGAACAGGCCGGGAAAGCTCAAGGCATGGACGATCGCGGCGGCGGCAGTGAAGAGATAGCCGCTGGCGAGCGTGAGCAGCGCGCGCGAGCGCAGGATCGCAAACTGCGACAGCAGCAGTACCGCGGTGATGATGTCGTTGATGGCGAGCGCGGACTGGTAGCTGGCGACGAAAGCCGGAACGGGTGTGAGCGGGATGTTGGCATAGGGAACCGCGATGGCGAACAGGACGGTGGAGATGGCGACAATGATCGATGCCGCGGTGCGGTCAGCCTTGCTGGCCGGCAGCGTCGACAGAAAGATGTTGCGGTCACCGGCCGTCTGCATTCACGCCTCCCGCGAACCCTGACCGAGCGCGGTATGTCTATGGTCCCGTTATCGATTTTGGGGAATCAACCCAGAGTTACGTATAGCTCAAATCCTCCGGTGGCCAAATCGCGGGCATGGGTTCCCGGTAACCGCACCTTTACTTATCGATTGAAATTTGCGCGCGAACTGTGCCGGGCGTCAAACGTTCCATTGTAGGTTTAGTTCAGTAAGCGATCCCGGAGTGAACGATGCCCCGTATTCTCGTTGTCGACGACCAGCAGGACGTGCGCGCGATGATCTGCATGGTGCTGCGCCTCAACCGTTTCGAAGTCACCGAAGCCGAAAGCGCCAAGGCGGGGCTGACGGCGTTCGCGGCCGAGAGTTTTGACGCCGCCGTCATCGACATCTTCCTGGAGGATACAAGCGGTTTCGACCTGATTGCCGCGATGCGCGAGCGGGTTCCGCATCTGCCGGTCGTCGCGGTATCCGGGATGACGACGCTCGATGCGGTGGCGCGGTCGTCCGATCTGTCGAGCGTGGTCTGCCTGCAGAAGCCGTTCCGTCCCATTGAGCTGATCCGCGCCATCGAGAAGGCGCGCGGTTCGGGCGGGCAGGGCGCGGGCGCGAAGGTCGCCGTGTGATCGGGCTTAAACAAAAACGCCCCGGCGAACCGGGGCGTTGGATCGCACCAGCCCAAAGGCTTAGGAGCCCTTCGGATTGATTTCGGCGTAGCCGCCCTTGTCATCCCATCTGTAGACGACATAGTCGAGCTGCTTGATGTCACCCTTGGAATCGTACTCCATCTTGCCGATCACCGTGTCCCACGAGCCTGCCTTGATGGCATCCATGACCTTCTTCGGGTCGGTGGTGCCGGCCTTGGCGACCGCCTTCGACCACACCTGGAACGCGGCGTAGGTGTAGAGCGTGTAGCCTTCGGGGTCGATGTTCTTGGCCTTGAACTTCTCGACGACCGCCTTCGCGGTCGGCTTGTTGCGCGGATCGGGGCCGAAGGTGAACAGCGTGCCTGCGCCGGCGGGGCCGGTGATGGAGGCATACTCCTTGTCCGCGAGTGCGTCGCCGGCCATCAGAATGGTCTTCAAGCCCTGGTCGCGCATCTGGCGCAAGATCAGACCGGACTCCTGATGGTAGCCGCCGACATAGACGAGATCGATGTTCTCGCGCTTCAGCCGCGAGACGATGGCGTTAAAGTCCTTGTCGCCCTTGTTGTAGGACTCGAACAGTTTCTCGGTGACGCCCATCTTGTTGAGGGCCTTCTTGGTCTCGTCGGCGAGACCTTTGCCATAGGTCGTCTTGTCGTTGAGGATGGCGATGTTCTTGCCCTTGAAATTTTTCGCGATGTATTCGCCGGCGACCGAGCCTTGCTGGTCGTCGCGGCCGCAGACGCGTGCCACGTTCCAGAGCTTGCGCTCGGTGAACAGCGGGTTGGTCGAGGCCGGCGTAATCTGCAGCACATTGCCGTCGGCATAGGCCTCTGAAGCCGGGATCGACGACGACGAGCAGTAATGGCCGGCGACGAACGGGATCTTGGCGCTGCCGATCTTTTCGGCGACCGAACGCGCCTGCTTGGGATCGCAGGCGTCGTCCTCGACGTCCAGCGTCAGTTTCTTGCCGAGCACGCCGCCGGCGGCGTTGAGGTCCGCCACCGCCATCTCGGCGCCGTTCTTCATCTGCCGGCCGAACGCGGATTCGCCGCCCGTCATCGGGCCTGCGACGGCGACCGGTATGTCTTGCGCAAGCGCTGCCGTCGACAGCACGAGCGTTGCGCCAATTGCCAGGCCGATGAGTTTTGCTGATTTCATGAGTTATCCTCGCGATCACCTTGGGGTCTGTCCCCGGACACGCCGGGTAATCGGCGTCATTGTCGGCTGATTTTACCGCGAAGTCATCGGCAATTTTCAGGCAAATTGGGGGTGGCTTGGCCACATCTTGCCGCACGGCCTTGGGAAGCCTAGCCCCGCCGGCCGCCTTCCAGATAGGCGGCGCGGATTTCCGGGCGCTCCAGCAGTTCGCTGCCGGTTCCTTTCAGCGTGATCAGGCCGTTGACCATGACATAGCCGCGATGGGCGAGTTTGAGCGCATGGTTGGCGTTCTGCTCGACGATCAGCACGGTGAGCCCGTCCTGGCGGTTCAGGGTGCGGATCGCATCGAAGATCTGGCGGGCGATCAGCGGAGCCAGGCCCAGCGACGGCTCGTCAAGCAGGAGCAGGCGAGGCCGGCTCATCAGCGCGCGGCCGATCGCCAGCATCTGCTGCTCGCCGCCCGACAGCGTGCCGCCGCGCTGGGCGAGCCGCTCCTTCAGCCGCGGAAACAGCGCGAACACCCGCGCGAGGCCACTCTCGCGCTCGGCCTCCGAGGTGTCGGTCGCATCCGCGCCCATCTGCAGGTTTTCGGCGACGCTCATGCGCGGGAAAATCCGCCGGCCTTCCGGCGACTGCGCGATGCGCAGCCGCGCGATCTCATGGGTGGGGACGGCCGTGATGTCATGGCCATCGAACAGGATGTTGCCGGCGCGTGCCCGCGGGCGGCCGAAGATCGTCATCATCAGCGTCGACTTGCCGGCGCCATTTGCTCCAATCAGGGCAACAATCTCGCCGGCATTGATGTCGAGATCGACGCCCTTCAGCGCCTCGATCCTGCCATAGGCCGCGCGCAAGCCCCGGATGGAGAGCAGGGGGGTGGCGGGCGCCGTCACGTGCCGCTCTCCATGACGGCGATGGCTTCGGTCTCGTCGGCGCCGAGATAGGCGGCGATCACCTTGGGATCGTCGCGGACTTCGGCAGGCGCGCCCTCGGCGATCTTCATGCCATAATCCATCACCACGACATGGTCGGAAATTTCCATCACCACGCTCATGTCGTGCTCGATCAGGAGGATCGAGGTGCCTTGCTCGCTGCGGATGGACAAAAGCAGTTCGCTCAGCGCGGCGCTCTCGCGCGCGTTCAGACCGGCCGCTGGCTCGTCGAGGCAGAGCAGCGCGGGCTCGGTGCACATCGCGCGCGCGATCTCGAGCCGCCGCTGGTCGCCATAGGGCAGATTGCCGGCGGCGTCGTCAGCGCGCTCGATCAGGCCGATACGATCGAGCCAGAATTTTGCAAGATCAATCGCGCGCTTCTCGGCCGCCCGATAGACCGGCGCGCCGATCAGGCCGAGGAAGGTGAGGCCCGAGGCGCGCATCAGCGCGTTGTGCTGCGCCACCATCAGATTTTCCAGCGCGGTCATGCCGGGAAACAGGCGGATGTTCTGGAAGGTGCGGGCGACCTTTGCCTGCTTGGAGATGCGGAAATCGTTCAGCCGCTCCAGCGCGATCTCGGCGTCATGGTCGCGGGCGAGCCGCATGCTGCCGCTGGTCGGCTTGTAGAAGCCGGTGATGCAGTTGAACACGGTGGTCTTGCCGGCGCCGTTCGGGCCGATCAGGGCGGTGATCTTCGTCCGTCCGGCGGCGAAGGAGAGATCGTTGACGGCGACGATGCCGCCGAAGCGCATGGTCAAATGGTCGACGGCGAGAATGGTCTCCCCGCTCATCCGTGCCCCTCCTTGACGAGGTCGGAGGAGATCGCCTGCGCCTGCTTCAGGTACACCGTCGGCGCGCGATGGCCGATCAGCCCGCGCGGCCGCCAGATCATGATCAGCACCATGGCGATGCCGAACACCAGCATGCGATACTGCTCGAGGCCGCGGAACAGCTCGAAGCCGCCGATCATGGTGAGCGCCGCAAGCGCCACGCCGAGCTGCGAGCCCATGCCGCCGAGCACGACGATGGCAAGCACCAGCGCCGATTCCTGGAAGGTGAAGGATTCCGGGCTGATGAAGCCCTGGCGCGTGGCGAAGAACGCGCCGGCAAAGCCGCCGAACATCGCGCCGGTCGCAAACGCCGTGAGCTTGGTCGTCGTAGTGTTGATGCCGAGCGCGCGGCAGGCGACCTCGTCCTCGCGCAGCGCCTCCCAGGCCCGCCCGATCGGCAGCCGCCGCAGGCGGATCGTGACCCAGTTGGTGAGCAGCGCGAGCGCCAGGATCAGATAGAACAGAAACACGATGCGATGGGTCGGCGAGAACTCGATGCCGAGTTTCGCCGCGAGCCCGTCATCGGTGTTGGTCAGCGGAATGCCGAACAGGGTCGGGCGCGGAATGCCGGAGACACCGTTCGGACCGCCAGTGAGAGACTGCCAGTTGATGATGACAAGGCGGATGATCTCGCCGAAGGCGAGGGTGACGATGGCAAGATAGTCGCCACGCAGCCGCAAGACCGGAAAGCCGAGCATCACACCCCAGAGCGAAGCGAGGATGCCCGCGAGCGGCAGGCAGATCCAGAAAGACAGGCCGAAATTGGTCGCGAGCAGCGCATAGGAATAAGCGCCGACCGCGTAGAAGGCGACATAGCCGAGATCGAGCAGGCCGGCGAGGCCGACCACCACGTTCAAGCCCCAGCCGAGCATCACATAAGTGAGCACGAGAATGCCGAGGTCCAGAATGTAGCGCTGGTTGTAGAAGATGACGGGAACGAGGAGGGTGAAGATCAACAGCGCCGGCGCGACCAGGCGGCCGGCGATCGAAAGCCCATGCTGCACCGACGGAGGAATGAGCTGGCGCGTGTCTGATGGTCCCAGCCATTGCCGCAACAACTCGATGACGATGCTGCCGCCGAACACGGCGGCGACGAGAGCTGCAAGATCGCCGAAGCGCGTCCAGTAGATCAATTGTCCGGTCGGTCCGGCCTCGGTGCGGATGCCGACCATCAGCGAGAACAGCACCAGCGCGACGCCGGCGCTGATCAAGGCCTTCTTCAGGATGAACGGAATCCCCAAGGCGCGCGCGGCCGGGGCGGAGTTGGGCGCCGCCACGCGCTCAGACTTTCTCGATTTCGGGCCGGCCGAGCAGGCCGGTCGGCATGAAGATCAGCACCACGATCAGGATCGAGAAGGCGGCGACGTCCTTGTACTCGACTGAGAAATAGGCCGACCACATCGTCTCGATCAGGCCGATCGCAAGCCCGCCCAGCATCGCGCCGGGGAGCGAGCCGATGCCGCCGAGGACAGCCGCGGTGAACGCCTTGATGCCGGCGACAAAGCCCATATAGAAATCGACCAGGCCGTAATAGAGCAGGTACATCATGCCGGCGACGGCGGCGAGTGCTGCGCCGATCACGAAGGTCATGGAGATGGTGCGGTCGACATCCACGCCAAGGAGTGAGGCCATGGTCTGGTCCTGCTCGCAGGCCCGCATGTCGCGGCCGAGCCGCGTGCGCGCCACGAGCCAGGTGAAGATCGCGAGCAGCACGATGGTGGTCAGCACCACGACGACCTGGACGTTGGAGAGCTGCACCGCAAAGCCGCCGGCGCTTTCATGCAGGGTGTAGCCGCCGGTGATGATCGGCGGCACCGGCTTCACGCGGGCGCCTTGGGCTACCTGCGAATAGTTCGACAGCACGAAGGACATGCCGATCGCCGAAAGCATCGGCGCGAGACGGAAGGAATGGCGCAGCGGCCGGTAGGCGATGCGCTCCACGGTCCAGCCATAGAGCGCGGTGATCGCCATCGAGATCAGCAGCACGATCAGCAGGATCACCGGGACAGCAGTCAGCCCGAACGACACCAGTATCAGGAACGAGATCAGCGCGATGAAGCCGCCGATCATGAAAATATCGCCATGGGCGAAATTGATCATACCGACGATGCCATAGACCATGGTGTAGCCGATCGCGATCAGCCCGTAGATCGAGCCGAGCACGAGGCCGTTGATGAGCTGCTGGGCGAAATATTCCATGCTGCCGCTTTGTGACGACGACGCGGCGCGGGCCCCCGGGCAGCCTGGAACGCTCACGTCGTGCCGTTTTCTAACAGGTGGGAACCGGGTGCCGCAACAGCGCGGCGTATAGTCCAAAGGGCTTGTACAGGGTTGTTTTTACAGCCGGTTCCGCTGCCCCGGCCCCGACATTCGATCGACACATTAAAAACGTCCGGGAACCCCTGTTCCCACGCAACCAATTAGTCGGGGAGGGGTTGGTCCGAACTTGTGTTCAACAAGGAGATCCCGAATGAGCAATCCAAACCAGAACCCTGGCCAGCAGACCCAGAACCCGGGTCAGCAGAAGCCCGGTCAACAGCAGCAGGGCGGCGGCCAGCAGAAGCCGGGTCAGCAGACACAGAACCCCGGCCAGGGACGCTAGTTCGGGCGACATGAGGTAAGAGGAAAGTCCCGCCGAAAAGGCGGGACTTTTTTGCGGCGTCGCTTTGGGGCCATTATGAGGCCCGTTCAGGCCGCATACCGCAGTCAAAGAATCTCGGCAAGCGAGTGCCCATGGAGATCGATGTTCAGGCCCTGCATGCCGAGATCGCTGATCTCGCCGCCCATGGCCTTGAAACTCTCCTCGCGGATCAGCGACATCAGCCCGCGCCGCAGGCCTAAGAACTCCGACGACATCATCATGGATTGCTGGCGGGGCCGCTCGAGCGGAATTGGTATCTCTGCCTTGATCGAGCCCGGCCGCGCCGTCATGCAATAGACGCGGTCCGAGAGAAATATCGCCTCGTCGATGTCATGGGTGACGAACAGCACCGATATCTTCAGGCGTTGCCAGAGGTTGGTGAGGATCTGCTGCATGATGACACGGGTCTGCGCATCCAGCGCGCCGAAGGGCTCGTCGAGCAACAGGACCTTTGGACCCGTCGCCAGCGCGCGCACGATGCCGACGCGTTGCTTCATGCCGCCGGAAAGGCGCTCGGGATAATGCCTCTCGAATGCCTCGAGCCCGGCAAGCCCGAGCAGCGTTCGGGCCGCGCGCTCGCGCTGGGCGCGCGGCATGCCGCGCATCTTCAGGCCGAATTCGACATTCTCCCGCACCGTCTTCCACGGAAACAGGGAATATTGCTGGAACACCATGCCGCGTTCGGCGCTCGGCCCGCTAACCGGCTCGCCGTCGACGGTGACTGTGCCCGTGGTCGGCTTCAGGAAGCCGGCCACGGCATTCAACAGCGTGGATTTGCCGCAGCCCGAAGGACCCACGATCGAGACGAACTCGCCCGGCTGCACATGGATACGGGTGTTGCTGACGGCTTCGACCGATCCCTCGATGTTTTCGTAGCTCAGGGCAAAATTCTTCACCTCGATATGGCCCTGGGGCAGGCGCGTATCGATCCGGCGCTCAACCTGGCTCATGTCGACCTCCATGGCATCACAAGGTGCCCCGCGCCGCGGATCAGGAGACTGGATCCCAATCCCAAGACGCCGATGGCGATCATGCCGAGCGCGATGTCGGCATACTGCACCAGCGAATAGGCTTCCCAGGTAAAGTAGCCGATGCCGTACTGGCCCGAGATCATTTCGGCCGCGATCAGCGAGACCCAGGCGACGCCCATGCCGACTGTCAGGCCGGTGAAGATGTGGGGCAGGGAAGCCGGGAAATAGACCTCGCGGAAGATCGAGCTTTCGCGGGCGCCGAGACATTGCGCAGCCCGCACCAGCACCGGATCGACCAGCGACATGCCATGCAGCGTGTTCACCAGGATCGGGAAGAACGAGCCAAGGAAGGTGATGAAGACGATGCTCTGCTCGTTGGTCGGCCACAGCATGATCGCCATCGGCACCCAGGCAATCGCCGGAATCGGCCGCAGCACTTCCGCCACCGGGAAGATGATTTCATGGATCAGCTTGAAGCGGCCCATCACCAGGCCGAGAGGCACACCGACGACGGCGGCGAGCGAGAAGCCGATCAGGATACGGCGACAGCTCAAGACGATGTGCATCAGGAATTTGGGGTCATGGATCGCCCGGGTGAAACTCGCATAGACCTCGAGTGGCGAAGGCACGTTGGTGAAGCGCACGAAGAACACCACGCGGTACTTCGTGAGCAGGTGCCAGACGATCAGGAAGGCGAGCAGCGAGACCACGCTGATCGCAACCGCCCGCAATCGTCCCTTGTTGAGACGGAACCAGCGCACGGCAAGCGCGCCGACGGTGCGCCGCTGTTCCGCCGCGGGAGCCGCCGCCGGCTCCCGCGGCGGAACAGCGGCAGGCAATTCGGCCGGCTCCTCGTGCCGCAGGACCGCGGAATTGCTCACGTCTTGTCTCCACCAACGGCAGCCTTGACCGCTTCGTCAAAGCCGAGAACCTTGCCGTTGTTCTTCGCGGCGTAGGTTTCCGCATCCTTCTTCAGGAGGAACGGCGCGATCTCATTGCCCGCGACCGCGAAGAATGCCTGGTCGGCGAACAGCTTGATGCCGCGCGAGGTGTCGAAGACGTAAGTGACGTTGATCTTCTTGCCTTTCGCCTTGAAGTCCGCATAGGCGCCGAGCGTGCAGGTCGCGCTGCTAAAGGGAAGGATGCCCTCGTCGTCGACCCAGACTTCGCCGGATTTGCGCGGGTCGGAGATCGGCTTCTTGCAGAACTTGTCCTCGCCGGAGATTTCATAGTTCTTCGTGCTCGCAAGCTGCGAGTCGTAGTCGAGCTTCATCTCCGCATAGGCCTTGCGGATATAGGAATCGTCGACCCACTTTTTCGGATCGAACTCCTTCATCCGTCCGAGGTTCTGCAGCACCTTGACGTCGGCTGCGGCCGCATCGATCAGGGCCGGCTTGATCGTGGGATCCGTGGTCATGTTGCCGCTGGGGCCAAGGAAAATGTAGACGACTTCCTTGTTGATCCCGGTCCATTCCTGGATCTTCTCGGCCGCAAGCTTCGGGTTGTCGCGCAGCCACTGATTGGCGGCGATGATGGCCTTTTCATAGGCGACGACCACCTCGGGATATTTCTCCGCGAAGTCGGTGCGCACCACGACGCCATGCCAGGTCGGCAGGTTGGTTTCGACGCCGTCGAAAATCTTGCGCGCGAAACCGCGGAACGGCAGCAGCTCCGCGAACGGCACGAAGTCGGCATGCGCGTCGATCTTCTTCTCCTGCAGGTTGGTCGAGCCGACTTCGGGACTCTGGCTGACAAGCTGGAAGAAATCGGCGCCATAGCCGCGATCCTGCATCGCCTTCAGCACCATGCCGTGCGCGGCGGATCCGAAGGGCACGCTGACGAGCTTGCCCTTGAGATCAGCAAGGTCGTAATAGGGCGAATCCTTGTGAACCACGATGCCGTTGCCGGAGCCGGAGAGACTATAGGCGGCAACCGCAATGAGTCGGCTCTTGCTTTCGGGATTGTTCTCGAAGGTGAAGCCGTTCACGATGAGGGGATAGTCTCCCATCATGCCGAACTGCAGCTTGTTGGCCATCATCGCATTGGTGACGGGCGGACCGGAGGTGAAGTTCTGCCATTCCAGCTCGAACTTGATGTTGGCATATTTGCCGTCGGTCGGCAGGTATTTCTCCAGAAGATGAAGCTGCCGAATCACCGTCCCGGCAGTCACCGTGTTGGTCGTGGTGTCCTGCGTGCCGATACCGATCGTGACGGTCTCGGCTGTCGCAGGCTGCGCGAACATCAGTGCTAGCGATGCCACCGACATCGCGATGGAGAGTCTTGCAAGATGGCGGGCCATTCTCATCCTCTTCCGGTTGGATGTGCTGCTGTCGCCATGATTGGTTGGCGTCGTGCGGAGGGCAAATCCGGACTTGCCATCAGGGTGGATTAGTTGCCGCCAAAGCCCGGTTGCATAGTCGTTGGGCATTTTCAGCCTCGACCGCCGATCAGATGTGCATCAATTTTAGTCCGAGGCCTGACCCCGCATTTCCTCCAAGATGTCTGGCCGGCAGACTACGATCTGCGAGCGTTTGCTCAGCACGATCTGCTTCTCCTGCATCCGCTTCAGGCTGATCGTGACCCATTGCCTCGTGGCGCCGACCATGTGGGCGATGTCGGCATGGGTGAAGGCGGCCGCGATGACGGTGCCGTCGGGGTCCTCGATCCCGTAGAGTTCCACGAGTTGCAGCAACAGATGCGCCAACCGCTGTGTGATCGAGCGCGTCCCCAGCATCTGGGCCAGCGCCGAATAGCATTTGCCCTTGAAGCTCAGGCCTTCGATCAGGCCGATCGCAAGATTCGGGATTTCGGCGACCAGCGCGCGCAACTCTTTTCCCGGCAGTTGCACGACACTGCAGTTACTGGATGCGACGCCCGACCATTGATGAACGCCGGTATCGAACACTTCCGGCCCGCCGACGAAATTGCCGACATGCCAGTAGGCGAGCGTGATCTCGCGGCCAAGCGGGGAGGTGTAGAAGACGCGGATACGGCCGCTCTCGATCAGAAAGATGCCGTCATGCTTGGCGCCCTGGCTGAACAGGGTCTGGCCGCGATTGAGCACCTTGCGGCGTCCCTGCTTCAGGACCATTTCCCGCTCCCGCAAGGTGAGCTTTTCCATCAACAGGGGTGGACCGCCGATCGATTGCTGATTCTCGGTGAGAAGCAGCGAGGAGCCGGCAGCGGGTTTCAGTGTCGAGGGAACGCTTCCGCGTCCCGAGTTTGCCGCCTGCACCAACATTATCCGCCTCTGGATTGTTCAAGCTGATCCGAAAAGCAGCAATGTTCGTGCCAGACAGGCCGGTCCGGCGGTCCGTGGAACGTTGCGAAAATCCCAGCGAAATCAACCGCCGGCAAGGTCCATCAGATAGGACCTGGGATAGATGCCACGCCAGTGGCCATCGGAGAACGCGATGTTCACGCCATAGCCGAGATCGGTGACGCCGACGATGGCAATGCCGGGGAAGCGCTCGGGGAAGCGGTCATCGATTCGGGCGCGTGTGCAGTGCGCGCATTTGCATGCCGACCGAAGCCGCTCCGCGGAGAACGAGACCTCATGGTTGCGCGACCAGCGCACGACCAGCTCCGAAAGATCGATGCTCAATTCGTAGTCCGTCACGGTCGATGCAACTGCAGCCGTCATGGTCGCGATCTCCTCAACCGTCGTTCATAGCCAAGCGCGGACGGCATCGATAGCAACTAATTGCCTCCGCGATGGATGTCTCGACGAAGCAACCTCGCTTGCTGCTCCGTGTCAGACCATCGCCCGCAAAGTTAGAAACTAATCGACCGAGAACGGCGCTTCTTCGTTGCGAGAGATTCAGTTCTCGCTGAAACGTTCGTCGCATCGAACACAACGGAGAGAATGACGATGAGCGCTTTTCAGAAGGAAACGGTCTTGTCGGTGAAACACTGGACCGATTCCCTGTTCAGCTTCACCGCGACGCGCGATCCCGGCTTCCGCTTCCAGAATGGCCAGTTCGCCATGATCGGGCTGGAAATCGACGGACGGCCGCTGGTGCGGGCCTACAGCATGGCGAGCGCCAATCACGAAGGAGCGCTGGAGTTCTTCAGCATCAAGGTGCCGGACGGTCCGCTGACGTCGCGCCTGCAGAAGATCAGGGAAGGGGACATCATCCTCGTCGGGCGCAAGGCGACCGGCACGCTGATCACCGGGAACCTGATGGCCGGCAAGCGGCTGCTGCTGCTCTCGACCGGAACCGGGCTTGCGCCCTTCGCGAGCCTTATCAAGGACCCTGATGTCTATGAGTCCTATGAGACCATTGTGCTGGCCCATGGCTGCCGGCAGGTCTCGGAGCTTGCTTATGGCGAACGCCTCGTCGAAAGCCTTCGCGAGCACGAACTGTTCGGTCCGCTGATCGCCGACAAGCTGGTCTACTATCCGACCGTGACGCGCGAACCCTTCCGCAATCGCGGTCGCATCACCGACCTGATCGAGTCAGGCCAGCTGTTTTCGGACATCGGGCTTCCCGGGCTCGACCTCGAAACCGACCGCGTCATGCTGTGCGGCAGTCCTACGATGCTGGATGAACTGCGCGCGATGTTCACGGCGCAGGGCTTCGTGGAGGGCAGCCACAGCGAGCCCGGACACTTCGTCATCGAGAAGGCTTTTGCGGAGCGATGAGGAGGCGCGTGCCCGTTTGTTGGTCAAATCGCGGCTGCGCCCTGGGCAAACGGACCAAAGATTGGCTTTCTGCGTCGAGCGACAACTAATTGCTATCGCCGCGAAGCCGCCTGGACAAGTGTGATGCAACGATGGCTGGTTACGCCGGCGATTTAGGAGCGAATGATGGCGATGGACGAGATAGTCGACGGACTTTCGGAGGTGTCCTGCGATGTGCTGGTGATCGGCGGCGGTACGGCCGGACCGATGGCGGCGTTGAAGGCCAAACTGAAAAATCCCAAAGCGAACGTCGTTCTGCTCGAGAAGGCCAACGTCAAGCGCTCGGGCGCGATCTCGATGGGCATGGACGGGCTGAACAACGCCGTCATTCCCGGTTATGCGACGCCGGAGCAGTACACCAAGGAGATCACGATCGCCAATGACGGCATCGTCGATCAGAAGGCGGTCTATAAATACGCTCAGAACTGCTACAAGATCATCGAGGAGCTCGACAGTTTCGGCATCCGTTTCCTCAAGAACGAGAACGGCGATTACGCCGTCAAGAAGGTACACCACATCGGCACCTATGTCCTGCCGATGCCGAACGGCGAAACCGTGAAGAAGGCGCTGTACCGTCAGCTTCGCCGCGCGCGGATCCTGATCTCGAACCGTTATATGGCGACGCGGCTGCTCAAATCGGCCGACGGCCGTGTCGCCGGCGCGGTCGGCGTCAACACGCGCACCGCTGAGTTCCTGGTGATCAAGGCCAAGGCGGTGATCCTGTGCATGGGCGCCGCGGGCCGGCTAGGTCTGCCGACCTCGGGCTACATGTTCGGCACTTACGAGAATGCCGCCAATTCCGGCGATGGCTACGCCATGGCCTATCACGCGGGTGCGGCGCTCGCGAACCTCGAATGCTTCCAGATCAATCCGTTGATCAAGGACTACAACGGCCCGGCCTGCGCCTATGTCGCCGGACCCTTCGGGGCCTATACCGCCAACAACGAAGGTTCGCGTTTCATCGAATGCGACTATTGGTCGGGCCAGATGATGCTCGAATTCTACAACGAGCTGTTGTCGGGCAAGGGGCCGGTGTTCCTGCAGCTCAAGCACCTGCACGAGAAGACCATCGAGGAGATCGAAACGACGCTGCACAAGGTGGAGCGCCCGACGCGTGGCCTGTTCCAGCAGGGACGCAGCGTCGACTACCGCAACGAATCGATCGAGATGCATATCTCCGAGATCGGCTTCTGCTCGGGCCATAGCGCCTCCGGCGTGTTCGTTGACGACAACGCGCGCACGACCGTGTCCGGCCTCTATGCCGCGGGCGACATGGCGAGCGTGCCGCACAACTACATGCTCGGCGCGTTCACCAACGGATCGGTGGCCGGCATCGACGCGATGGAATTCGCCGACAACCACGATTTCGCGGATTTCGACACGAGTGAAATCGCGCTCGAGCGCGAGCGCGTGCTGGCGCCGACCCGGCGCGAGGATGGAATTCCGCCGAACCAGATCGAATACAAGACCCGCCGCCTGGTGAACGATTATCTGCAGCCGCCGAAAGTCACCCGCAAATACGAGTTGGGCATGCGCCGCCTCGCCGAGGTGAGGCAGGACATGCAGGAGCGGATGATCGCCCGCAACGCGCACGAATTGCTGCGCTCGCTTGAGGTGCAGTCGATCATGGACTGCGCCGACATGGCCGCGCACGCCTCGCTGTTCCGCCAGGAGAGCCGCTGGGGCCTCTACCACTGGCGCACGGATTTCCCGGAAAAGGACGACGAGAACTGGTTCTGCCACACGCTGCTCAGCAAGCAGGACGGCAGGATGACGAGCGATAAGCGCGCCGTGCAGCCCTATGTCGTGCCGATCGCCGACGACGAGAAGGATCTGTACGACAAGCAGCGCATCCGGGTCAGCGCCTGAAACGCCGAAACGCAGAAGCAACAGGAGATTTGAGGATGCCTCTCGCTACCTATCAGACGTCGGTGCCGGTGGTCGTCGACGAAGCCAAATGCATCGCGGACAAAGGCTGCACCGTCTGTGTCGACGTCTGCCCGCTCGACGTCCTGCGGATCAGCGACATGACCGGCAAGGCCTACATGGCCTATGACGAATGCTGGTACTGCATGCCCTGCGAGGCGGACTGCCCGACCGGCGCCGTCACCGTCAACATTCCGTATTTGCTGAGGTGAAGATGTCGAGCCCGTTCGAATCCTACGACGACCTCGACGACGCCGACGAGCGGCTGCAGGCGGCCGATCCCGCCGAACGCCGCGTCGCCATCATCGCGCTCGGCCATTCCGGCGACCCTGCCGCGGTCGAGCATCTCGCCAAAATGGTCTCCGATCCCGACTCCGGCGTACGGCAGCAGGTCGCGATGGCGCTCGGCGAATTCGATGGGCGGGAAGCCGCAGGCGCGCTGGCGAAATTGCTGGTCGATCCCGAACGGATCGTGGCTGCGGCGGCGGCGGACAGCATGGCGGAGTTCAAGGATCCGGCTTCCGCCGACGTCATCCTGCCGCTTGTCAGGCATGCCCATGCCTTCGTCCGCATGGGCGCCTTGCGGGCGCTCAAGGAACTGCGCCGCAAGGATACGCTGAAGCCGGCCCTGGAAGCGCTGCAGGACCAGGATGCAGCCGTTCGAGTGCAGGCGATCGGGGTCATCGGATTCCTGAAGCTGGAGGAGTTGATTCCGGCCTTGACCGCGCTGATCCACGATTCCGACGCGCATGTCCGGCGCGCCGCCGTCAGCTCGCTGGCCTTTTCGCAGATGAAATCGGCGGCGGAGACGATCACACGAGCGCTCGCGGACGACGACTGGATGGTGCGCGAGATGGCCGCGGAGACGCTTGGGCTCAATGCGAACGGTGCGCTGGCGGCCGATCAATTGATCGCATGTCTCGGTGACGCGTTCTGGCAGGTGCGGCTCAAGGCGATCCGCAGCCTCGGAAAGATGCGGGTCGAACGCGCGGTGCGTCCGATCGGAAATTGTATTACCCACGAACAGGCCAATCTGCGTAAGGAAGCGGCCGCCGCACTCGGCGAGATCGCCGATCCGGATGGCGAGGCGTTCCTGGCGCTGGTGGCGTACGACCCCGATCCCGATGTCAGGAAGAATGCGCGCTGGGCGTTGGCGCGGATCGCGGCGAGAAGGGCAGTCACGGGTTCGTGATCGTGGCATCGGGTGTCCTAAAACGGCCCGTAGGAGGACTGGCGGCCGCCCGGTTAAGGTAAACAAAGGGTTTACATTGCCGCTCTCACTTTAAGGGAGTTACTTCGCCCCAAAGGGTGTGTTGCCTCACGGCACGCCCGGCGATTGCGGGAAGCGACATGTCCACGAACTGGCGGATCAGCTCATTCAACGGCGCGCTGCTGGCGGCCTATTTCATTCCGACCTGGACCATCCTCGCGTACAGGATCATGGAAGCGCCGATCCACTCTTTCTATGAGCGGCCGAACGTCGCGGTCGCGTTCTTTGCCAGCGACTATCTGCAATTCGCCGCGACCGGCATGGTGCGCACCGCCTGGCTGCTCGCGCTCGCCCGGATGACGGTGGTGGCGTTCTTCGCCATCTTCGTAGGTCTGCTTGCGCGGCCCTCGATCCGGAAAGCGGGCGGCTGCAACGAGGCACTCGGCATCGCGCTCGGCCTCGGCAGTGTCATTTGCTTTGCCATGATGCTGATGGCCTCCTACGTGCACGAGACTGAGGCCATGCGACTGCATGCGACCGAGTTGTTGATGCTGCTCGGCACGGCTATCGTGCTGCTGGTGGAGCGCCCAGCGGCAGCCAGGACTGTGGAAGTTGCCCAGCAACCGATTCAAGAGCTACCGCTTCAAGAGACCCAGCTCCTCCATAATCGCTGAGGCTTCCTTCACGGCGTGGTTGGCGGCGGGCACGCCGCAATAGATCGCCTGCTGCAAGAGAATTTCCTTGATGTCGTCGGGCGTAAAGCCGCCCTCGGCAAGCGCTGCCCGCACATGCAGGCGAAACTCGTCCCACTGGCCGAGCGCGACCAGGGTGCCGATCACGAGCACGCGGCGCGTGCGCTCGTCGAAATGCGGCCGCGTCCAGATTTCGCCCCAGGCATAGCGCGTGATCAGGTCCTGGAAGTCGGTGTTGAAGGCGTTGCGGTTGGCCATTGATTTATCGACCCAGGCATTGCCCAGGACTTTGCGGCGCTGGCCCATGCCGCCGTCGCGGCGCTGTCGGTCGTCCATTCTATCCTCCATGTCATTCCGGGGCGATGCGCAGCATGGAACTATGGTGCGCTATTGCGCACCCGAGAATCTCGAAATTCCGGGTTCGCCTCTTCGAGGCGCTCCGGAATGACAAGCTAGGTTATCGTTGCGTCAGGAAGCCGACCACCGTGTCGGTGAAGGCGTGGGATTGCTCGACATTGGAAATATGGGCGGCGTCGAGAATGGTGAGGCTCGCGCCGGGAATCTTGCTGCGGATGAACTCGCCGGCGGCAATCGGGGTTGCCATGTCATGGCGGCCGGCGATCACCAGCGTCGGGCTTTTTATTTTGGGCAACAGCTCGCGCTGGTCGAGCGTCGACAGCGCTTCGCAGCAGGCGAGGTAGCCCGGCACGGGGGAGGCGAGCAGCATCGCTTTCAAATTGGCTGATATCTGCGGCTCGCGCTCGCGGAAGTCCGCGGTGAGCCAGCCCGCGATCACCGTGTCGGCGACGGCGGCCATGCCGCCTTCCTTCACCGCCTTGATGCGGTTCAGCCAGTTGGTTGGATCGGGATAGTAGCAGGCGGTATTGGACAGGATGATCTTGCCCATGCGGTCGGCTGCGTTGGCGCCCAGCCATTGCCCGACCATGCCTCCCATCGACAGCCCGCACCAATGCACCTTCTCGATGTTGAGGTCATCGAGGATCGCAAGCACGTCGCGGCCGAAACGCTCCATCGAATAGGGGCCGGGCGGGACCTGCGATTTGCCATGGCCGCGCCGGTCGTAGCGGATGACGCGGAACACCTGGCCCAGCGCCTTCATCTGCGGCTCCCACATATTGAGGTTGGTGCCGAGCGAGTTCGACAGCATCAATGTCGGCCCGCCGTCGCGGCCCTCGACGGAGACATTGAGCAGGCAACCGTCGGCATCGATCATCGGCATGTTTATCAATCCTCGTCATGCGCGGGCTTGACCCGCGCATCCATCTGAAAGACTCTTTTTAGGCGATGGATTGCCGGGTCAAGCCCGGCAATGACATCACGTTATTTGGCATCCAGTGACGCGAGCAGGCGGTCGATCAGGGCCTGGGAAGCGCCCTGATAGGCCATCGGCTCGAACAGCGCGGCAATCTTCTTTGCATCGAGATGCGCCGTCACTTTCGAATCGCTTGTTAGCACGTCGCGCAGATGTTCTTTATTCGTTGCCGCCTTCTTGCTGGCGGCTTCGATCAGATGATGCGCGTCGCTCTTGCCGATCGTTTCCGCGAGCGCGAAGGTAACGGCCTCCGCCATGATCAGCCCATGCGTCGCATCGAGATTCTCACGCATCCGCGCCGCATCGACCTCCAGTCCCTCGGCGAGATCGACGATGGCGGCGAGTGCCCCTGAGGTGACCAGCATCAGTGCCGGCAAGGTCGGCCATTCGGCGTGCCAGGGACCGGCGCTGCGCTCGTGATCCTGCACCTGGGCGGCGAAGATCGTCGCGGCGAGGTTGGGTGCCATGGTCGCGGCGGCGAGCGCGCTCGCGGCCGCGACCGGATTGCGCTTGTGCGGCATGGTGGAGGAGCCGCCGCGGCCAACGCCGGCCGGCTCGAAGGCTTCGCCGACATCGGTCTGCATCATGAGCGAAACGTCGCGCGCGATCTTGCCGCAAGTCCCGGCGAGGATCGCGAACACGGAAGCCGCTTCGGCGACGCGGTCGCGATGGGTGTGCCAGGGCGCCTCGGCGAGCTGCAATTTCAGCTCTCGCGCCAACGCTTCGCTGACCGCAAGCCCGTTGTCGCCGAGCGCGGCCAGCGTGCCTGCCGCGCCGCCGAATTGCAGCGCCAGTGTCTCCATGCGCAGCCGCTGCAGCCGCTGCTTCGAACGATGCAGCGCCGCGGCGTACTCGGCAAGCTTCAGCCCGAACGGCATCGGCAGCGCATGCTGCAGCCAGGTGCGCGCCACCGCCGCCGTGTGGCGGTGTTTTCGTGCCAGTCCGGCAAAGCCCGCGATGGCGCGGTCGAGATCGGACAGCAACACATCGATCCCGGCACGAAGGGTCAGCATCGCCGCCGTATCGATCACGTCCTGGCTGGTTGCGCCCCAATGCACATATCGAGAAGCTTCCGCATCTGACCTGGCGACGGCAGACGTCAGCGCCCTCACCAGGGGAATGGCGAGGTTGCCGGAGCGCGTCGCGGCTTCCGCAAGTGCTGCCATGTCGAATGATTCGGCCTTGCAGGCCTTCGCGATGGGCTCGACCGCGCTCTTGGGGATCACGCCGGTTGCAGCTTCGGCGCGAGCCAGAGCAGCTTCAAAATCCAGCATATGCTGCAGCGTCGTCGCATCATCGCAGGCGGTCCGCATCGGACCGCTCGACAGCATCGGCGCAAGCAGAGGGGAAAGGGCGGAGCTCATGGTGTGCGCGACCTAACCATTCTCACCGGCCCCTGCCAATCCCAAAGCGCGGCGGCCAGGCATTTCGCGTGTGCGAATATGCAACCCACATTGTCCCAAGGTGGCCTTCCTTTTCGCCCCCGCCTGTTCTAACTGGGATAAGAGATCAGGGTATTCGGGGAGGCCCCCATGGCGATGACAATGACCGGCGAGGTCCAGCTTCCGGCGAGCCGGGAAGCGGTGTGGGCCAAGCTGAACGATCCGGAAGTGCTGAAGGCCTGCATCCCCGGCTGCGAGGAGCTGGAGAAGACCGACGAGCATGGCTTCCGCGCGGTCGCCAAGATGAAGGTCGGACCGGTGTCGGCGCGCTTCAAGGGCAAGGTCACCTTGAGCGATCTCGACCCGCCCAATGGTTACAAGATCTCGGGCGAGGGCGAGGGTGGCGTCGCCGGCTTCGCCAAGGGCGGCGCCACCGTGGCGCTCGCCGACAAGGATGGCGGCACGCTCCTGAGCTACAATGTCGAGGCCCAGATCGGCGGCAAGCTGGCCCAGCTCGGTCAGCGCCTGATCAATGGCACGGCCAAGAAACTGGCCGACGAGTTCTTCGCCAATTTCGCCAAGGCGGTAGAGGGCTAAAGTCATATCCGGCCCCGTCCCGGTAAGGTTGCCCCTTGCCGGAAGGGCCCATATTATGGCTTTTGGAATGATTTCAACGCTGTGTCGCCGATATGCGGCGCGCAGATCAAGAGAGTGCTGATGGCCAAGGTTTCCCTGATCGTAAACGGCAATCCCGTTACCGCGAATGTCGACCCCCGTACTCTGCTGGTGCAGTTCCTGCGCGAGCATCTGCGGCTGACCGGCACCCATGTCGGCTGCGACACCTCGCAATGCGGTGCCTGCGTCGTGCACCTCGACGGCAAGGCGGTGAAGTCCTGCACCATGCTTGTGGTGATGGCCGACGGCCATGAGGTGAAGACGATCGAGGGGCTCGCGGCCGACGGCGCGCCGCTGCATCCGATGCAGGAGGCCTTCCGCGAGCATCATGGTTTGCAGTGCGGCTTCTGCACCCCCGGCATGATCATGACCGCGGTCGACCTGGTTCACCGCAAGGGCCACGACCTCTCCGAGCAGGTGATCCGCGAGGAGCTCGAGGGCAATCTCTGTCGCTGCACCGGCTACCAGAACATCGTCCAGTCGATCGCCGCCGGCGCCAAGGCGATGGCGAAGTCCGATCTCGCTTAACCGACAACGCGCGCTTCGAGCGGCGAGGAAGCCTCTAATGTACGAATTCAAATATCATCGTCCGGGCACCGTGCGGCAGGCCGCCAACCTGCTCGCCAAGAACGAAGACGCCAAGCTGATCGCCGGCGGGCATACGCTGGTGCCCGTGATGAAGCAGCGGCTCGCGAGCCCGCCGCATCTGGTCGACCTCTCCCACATCGAGGGGCTTGACACCATCGAGATGAAGGGCCGCTCGCTCGTGATCGGCGCCACCGCCAAGCACGCCGACGTCGCCAATTCCGCCATCGTCGGCGAGGCGATCCCGGCGCTGGCGGAGCTCGCCGGCATGATCGGCGATCCTGCCGTGCGTCATAAAGGCACGATCGGCGGCTCGCTCGCCAACAATGATCCGACCGCGGACTATCCGGCGGCCGTGCTCGCATTGGGCGCCACGATCGTCACCAACAAGCGCCGCCTGAAGCCGGAAGAATATTTCCAGGGCCTGTTCACCACCGCGCTCGAGGCCGACGAGATCATCACCAAGGTGATGTTCCCGCTGCCGAAGAAGGCGGCCTATGTCAAATTCCGCAATCAGGCCTCGCGCTACGCGCTGGTCGGGGTGTTCGTGGCCAAGCGCCCGTCGGACGTGCGCGTCGCCGTCACCGGCGCCGGCTCCAGCGGCGTGTTCCGCGTCACCTCTTTCGAGGAAGCCCTGAAGAAGCGCTTCTCGCACAAGGTGCTGGAAGGCATGACCGTGCCGGCGGAAGGCCTCAACAGCGACCTGCACGGCAGCGCCGAATATCGCGCCCATCTGATCGCGGTGCTGGCGCGCCGCGCGGTCGAGGCCGCGACAGCCAAGTGAGGTTATTCGCCCTCGGCGTAACAAGAGTTCTTCCATGACCGCATCGGCCCTGCCTGCATCCGTCGATGCGCTGCTCGAACTTCTGACCTCGCGCGGCTATCTCGCCGAGCGCGCGCTTGCGACCGTCACCTATCTCTCGCTGCGCATGGGCCGGCCGCTGTTCCTGGAAGGCGAAGCCGGCGTCGGCAAGACCGAGATCGCAAAAGTGCTGGCAGCGGCGCTGGGACGGAAGCTGATCCGCCTGCAATGCTATGAGGGGCTCGACGTCGCCTCCGCCGTCTATGAATGGAACAGCGCGGCGCAGATGATCGCTATTCGGCTTGCGGAAGCCGCCGGCGAGCACGACCGCGACCAGATCTCCTCGGACATTTTCGCCGACCGCTATCTGATCAAGCGGCCGCTGTTGCAGGCGCTGGAGCCTGATGTCGCGGGCGCGCCGGTGCTCCTGATCGACGAGCTCGATCGCGCCGATGAAGCCTTCGAGGCCTATCTGCTGGAAATCCTCTCCGACTTCCAGATCACGATCCCCGAATTCGGTACGGTAAAGGCGCCGCATCCGCCGATCGTCATCATCACCTCCAATCGCACCCGCGAAATCCATGACGCGCTGAAGCGCCGCTGCCTTTATCACTGGGTCGATTACCCGTCAGCCGAGCGCGAGCTCGCCATCGTCAAGGGCCGCGTGCCCGGCATCTCCGCGAAACTCTCGCAGCAGGTGGTGCGCTTCGTGCAGGCGCTGCGCGACCAGGACTTCTACAAGTCGCCGGGCGTGGCCGAGACCATCGACTGGGCCACCGCGCTGTCCGAGCTCGACGCGCGCTCGCTGACGGCGCAGGTGGTCGGCGACACGCTGGGGGCGCTGCTCAAATATCAGGACGACATCGCGCGGATGCAGGGCGATGCGCTGAACAAGGTTTTGAAGGAAGCGACGAGCGAGACGTGACCGAGCGGTCGCAACAATAACGCTCGTCATTCTGTGGCAGCCCGCAAGGGCCTGCGCCTTGCGGCGCATCCCGGAATGACGACGTGGATGGAGTGGTGCGCATGGCCATCAATCATCTTGCACCTCCGACCGGCAACATCGCCGACAATGTCGTTGGCTTTGCCCGCGCGCTGCGGGCGGCCGGGCTTCCCGTCGGCCCGGGCGCGGTCATCGACGCCATGCACGCGCTGCAGCTGATCGAGATCGGCAACCGCAGCGAGGTCTTCACCACGCTGGAATCGATTTTCGTCAAGCGCCATGAGCATGCGCTGATCTTCAGGCAGGCGTTCAACCTGTTCTTCCGCGCCGCGGAGGAATGGAAGCATATGCTGGACTCCGTGCCGCTGCCCGCTCACGCCCGAAAGAAGCCGCCACCGGCCTCGCGCCGGGTGCAGGAGGCGATGTCGCAGCCCTCGATGCATGAGGCGCCGCAGGCCCAGGAGCAGGATTTGCGGTTGGCGGTGTCCGACAAGGAAATCCTGCAGAAGAAGGATTTTGCGCAGATGAGCGCGGCGGAGATCGCTGAGGTCACCCGCGCCATCGAAAAGATGCGGCTGCCGCAGGCGGAGCTCCAGACCCGCCGCTACCAGCCGGACGCCCGCGGGCTTCGGCTCGACATGCGCCGCACCTTGCGCGCGTCTTTGCGAACCGGCGGCGAGATCATCGATATCCGAAAGCTCGGGCGGATCGAGAAGCCGGCGCCGATCGTGGCGTTGCTCGATATCTCCGGCTCCATGAGCGAATATACCCGCCTGTTCCTGCATTTCCTCCATGCCATCACCGATGCCCGCAAGCGGGTCTCGGTGTTCCTGTTTGGCACGCGGCTCACCAATGTGACACGGGCATTACGGCAGCGCGATCCCGACGAGGCGCTGGCAAGCTGCTCGGCCTCCGTTCAGGACTGGGCCGGGGGCACTCGCATCGCGACCTCGCTCCACACCTTCAACAAGCTATGGGCGCGGCGGGTGCTCGGGCAGGGCGCCATCGTGCTCCTGATTTCGGACGGGCTGGAGCGGGAGGCGGACGCCAAGCTTGCCTTCGAGATGGACCGGCTGCACCGGTCCTGCCGCCGGCTGATCTGGCTCAACCCGCTTTTGCGGTATGGCGGCTTTGAACCGAAGGCGCAGGGCATCAAAATGATGCTGCCGCACGTTGACGAATTCCGCCCGGTGCATAATTTGAGTTCGATCGAGGGGCTGATCAAGGCGCTTTCCTCGCCTTTGCCGGTACAACACCGCAGCCTGATCCGCTCCGCAGCTTGAGAGAGGCGCCCATGCTCAATCGCGACGAGGATATCCTTAAGGCCGCCGAGGACTGGCAGAAGGCCGGCCATGGCGTCGCTCTGGCGACCGTGGTCGAGACCTGGGGTTCGGCGCCGCGCCCGGCGGGCTCGAGCCTGGTCATCAACGATGACGGCACGTTCTTAGGCTCGGTTTCGGGCGGCTGCGTCGAGGGCGCCGTGGTCACCGAGGCGCTGGACGTGATCGAAACCGGCAAGCCGAAGATGCTGGAGTTCGGCGTCGCCGACGAGACCGCCTGGAATGTCGGCCTGTCCTGCGGCGGCACCATCCGCGTCTTCGTCGAGAAGGTGGGGTAGGGCAGTGAAACTCCAGACCCTCGCAGAACTCAATGCCGAGCGCGCCGCGCGGCGCCCGGCGATCGTCGTCACCGACACCTTAAGCGGCGAGCAGCGGCTGGTGAAGGCGAAAGATTTTGCCGCCGATCCCCTGCGCACCGAGCTCGACAAGGCCTTGCGCATGGGCAAGAGCGGTAACATCGAGGTGGGCGGCAAGAAGCTGTTCCTCAATGTCTACGCGCCGACCGCAAAACTCGTCATCGTCGGCGCGGTCCATATCAGCCAGGCGCTGACGCCGATGGCGCAGTCGCTGGGATATGACGTCACCATCGTCGATCCCCGCACGGCCTTTGCCAGCCCCGAGCGCTTTCCCGACGTGCCGCTGGTCGCGGAATGGCCTGATGTGGCGCTGCCGCCGCTCAATGTCGACCACTACACGGCTTTCGTCGCGGTGACGCACGATCCCAAGATCGACGATCCCGCGCTGCTGCACGCGTTCCAGCGCGACTGCTTCTATATCGGCGCGCTCGGCTCGCGGAAGACCCACGCCAAACGCGCCGAGCGGCTGCGCGCTTTAGGAGCCAGGGAAACCGATATCGCGCGCATCCACGCGCCGATCGGGCTGCCGATCGGCGCGGTGTCGCCGTCGGAGATCGCCGTCTCCATCATGGCGGAGATCACCGCGCAGTTGCGCCTGCCTCCCAAGGAAAAAGAAGAAGCGGCATGAAATTCGGTCCTGCCAGTCCGGATGAGGCGATTGGCGGGGTGACCGTGCACACCCTGCGCCAGGGATCTTTGGTCCTGAAGAAGGGCACGACCGTGGGACCTGCCGAGGTCGAGGCGCTGAAAAAGGCTGGCGTCAAGGAAATCGTCGTGGTGCGGCTCGAGGACGGCGACGTCTCCGAGGACGTTGCCGCGGCCTCGATCGCGCAGGCCGTCACCGGCGAAGGCATCATGGTGGAGCGCGCCTTCACCGGCCGCGCCAATCTCTTTGCCGCCCGCGCCGGCGTGCTGGTGATCGATCGCGCCGCGGTCGACCGCATCAACGGCGTTGACGAGGCGATCACGCTGGCGACGCTTTCGGCCTACAAGCCGGTGGTCGAAGGCGAGATGGTCGCGACCGTCAAACTCATTCCGTTCGGTGTTGAGGGCAAGCTGCGCGACGCGGCGGTGAAGGCCGCCGGCCACGGCGCGCTGCAAATCGCGCCCTATGTCATCAAGCGCGTCGGCATCGTCTCGACCCTGCTGCCGGGGTTGGCGCCGAAGGTCATCGACAAAACCCTGCGCGTCACCGCCGAGCGGCTGGCGCCGGCGGGCGCGACCATCATCGCCGAACGCCATGTGCCGCATGACGAGAAGGTGCTCGCAACCTCCATCAACGAATTGCTCGCGCTCGGCGCGGAACTCGTGATCGTGTTCGGCGCTTCGGCGATTGCCGACCGGCGCGACGTGATCCCGGCGGCGATCACCGATATTGGCGGCGCCATCGAGCATTTCGGCATGCCGGTCGATCCCGGCAATCTGCTCCTGATCGGCAACGCCAGGGGCGTTCCGGTGCTGGGCGCGCCCGGTTGCGCGCGCTCGCCGGTGGAGAACGGGTTTGACTGGGTGCTGATGCGGCTTCTGGCCGGGCTGAAGGTCACCCGCGCCGAGCTGATGGGCATGGGCGTCGGCGGGCTCCTGATGGAGATTGTCACGCGGCCGCAGCCGCGCGAGAAACCCGAAGTTGAGGACAACCGCGATATCGCCGCGATCATTCTCGCGGCCGGGCGCTCGACCCGCATGGGCGGCCCCAACAAGCTGCTCGCCGAACTCGAGGGCAAGAAGCTGGTGCGGATCGCCACCGAGCAGGCGCTGGCCTCGAAGGCGAGCGAGGTCATCGTGGTCACCGGCCATCAGGCCGAGCTGGTCGAGCAGGCGCTGGCCGGGCTGAAGGTAAGATTCGTGCGCAATCCCGATTTCGCCGGTGGGCTCGCGAGCTCGGTGAAGGCGGGCATTTCTGCCGTGTCGTCCACTGCCGACGGCGCCGTGATTTGTCTGGGCGACATGCCGCTGATCGACGCGCATCTGATCGACCGCCTGATCGAGGCGTTTGCGCCCGATCGCGGCAATCTGATCGTGGTGCCGGTCGCCGACGGCCGGCGCGGTAATCCGGTGCTGTGGTCGCGGCGCTTCTTCAGCGAGTTGATGACGCTCGATGGCGATATCGGCGCGCGGCATCTGATCGCGAGGCACGGCGAGGCGGTCGCCGAAGTCCCGGTCGAGGGCAACGGCGCCTTCCTCGACATTGATACGCCGCAGGCGCTGGAAGCGGCGCGGCGGGGTTAAAGTCGCTTCCTACAAATCATCAATTTCAATCTCCCGTTCACCAAGTCTCAACGGCCTCTCGGATAAATTCCGCGCGCTGAGTGAGGGAGGGGCTCTTGATCATTTCAACAATTGCCGCGCAACGCCGCGCATTGCTTGTATTCGCCCTGACGCTGGCGATCGGCGGGACGCGATTCGTGACGCAGACATGGGCGGCGGGCGCGTTTGCGATCGGCAAGTGCGGTGCCTTCGGCCAGGCCTATGACTATTCGGCCGAGGACGCGGCGCGCGTCGCGGCGCTGAAAAAATGTAAAGGCGAGTGCACGGCGGTCACGATGAAACGCGCCTGCGCCGCGCTCGCGATCGACATGGCGAACCCTTGCGGCCCGCACGGCTATGCGGTGCGGCCGCGTATTTCAAGCTCGCTCAATGAAGCCACCCGCGAGTGCTACAAGTTCGGCGGCAAGGAATGCGTGATCCGCGCCTGGGCCTGCGACGCCAAGGGTTGATTTCTTCACAACTGGTCGTCATTCCGGGGCGGCCCGAAGGGCCGAGCCCGGAATGACGGTGGAGCAAATCATGCAATTCGACACCAAGATCGCGGTCGTGGTCCGGACTGACCTCGAGCCGTGGCAGAAACTGAATGTCACCGCCTTCCTCGCCGGCGGTATCGCAGCGGCGTACCCGGCCTGCATCGGCGACACTTACGAGGACGGCTCCAGCACGAAATACCTCGCGCTGATCGGCCAGCCGATCCTGATCTATGGCGCCGACCGCGCGGCGCTGTCGCGCGCGCTGGAGCGGGCGCTGGCGCGCAACGTCACGCCCGCGCTCTATACCGAGGACATGTTCAAGACCACCCATGACGCCGCCAACCGCGAAGTGGTCAAGGCCGTCGCCCGCGCCGATCTCAATCTGGTCGGGATCGCCATGCGCGCCGAGCGCAAGGTGATCGACAAGATCGTCGACGGCCTGAAGTTCCACAGCTAACCCAGTGCTTCGACCTCGCGCGCCAGCGCGTCGGGCGCGGTCAGCGCGACCCAATGGCCGGCATCGGGCAGGATCGTGATCTGCCTGCAGCCAAACGTCTCCGCAAACCGCACCGGGATGAAGCGGTCGTTGTCGCCCCAGACCACGCGGCAGGGCACGGCGCCCAGAATGCGCGCGCGCATGGCGGCGAAATCCTTGAAGAAGGCGGGCTGCATGAACTGGCGAAACTGACGCAGCGTCGTACGCTTGGCGTCGCGGTTCTGCGCGAACGAGACGGCGAAGCGATCGAGCTCGGCCGCGCTGAGTTGTGGACATTGTGCGGCGAAAATCCGCTTGAACAGCGCGCCGCCGCGCAGGCCCAGCGCGGCCATGCCCAGCCATGAGCGCAGGCGGCCACGGAGCGAGGTGTCGCTCCATTGTCTCGCGATCGGAAACCAGGGGAAGCCGTCGAAGGCCACGGTGTTGGTGATGACCATGCCGCGCAGGCGATGGATGTTTGCCGCGGCCCAGGCGGTGCCGACCATGCCGCCGGTGTCGTGAACCACCAGAATGACGGGCTCGGCGATTCCCGTCGCCACCAGCACCGCATCCACGAAGCGCATCTGGTCGGCGAGGGAATAGGCGAATGACGCCGGCGGCTCCGGCGACTGGCCGTAGCCAGGAAAATCCGGCGCGAGGCAGCGGTATCTTGCGGCGAGCCGCTCGATCAGCAGCCGCCATTCGTCGGCGTTGTCGGGATTGCCGTGCAGCATCAGCACGAAGGGGCCGCTGCCGGCATCCAGCACGCGCGTGCGGATGCCAAGCTCGTCAAGGACGACGCTGCGCGCTGCGATCATGGGCTGCTTTCCAGGCTGAAGGGCTGACTCGGGGTTTGCTTTCACGATTAATACATACAGTATGTATGTGTAAGGTTCAAGCCGGTTGATCTCGATGGCCGAACATCCAATAGCTAGGGCATGAAGGCGACCAAGGCCGGGCAGACGGCGGCAACCAGGGCCAAGCTCGAGGAAATCGCGCGGGAGCTGTTTGGGGCGCGCGGCTTTGAGGCCGTGAGCGCCGAAGAGCTGGCGGCGAAAGCCGAGGTCACGCGCGGGGCGCTCTATCACCATTATGACGGCAAGGAGGGGTTGTTCGCCGCCGTTGTCGAAAACCTGATGCGGGAGCTGCATGAGCGGCTCGCGCGCGAGGCGGCAGGGCAGGGCGACCCGCTCAAGGCGCTTGAGCACGGCGTGAGCCTGTTCCTCGAGGCGTGCTCCGATCCCTCGGTGCAGCAGATCCTGCTGATCGATGCGCCGGCAGTGCTCGGCTGGCAGCGGTGGCGCGAGATGGACGCGAAATACGGCATGGGCCTGCTCAAGCAGGCGCTGTCGGCCGCCGTGGCTGCGGGATCGCTGCGCCAGGTCGACGTCGACATCTCGGCGCATCTGCTGCTGGGCGCGCTCACGGAGGCGGCGATGCTGATTCCCCGCGCGCCGAATCCCGCAAAAGCCCGCAAGGCGGCCGAGCGGGCGCTGATCGCCTTGATCGAAGGCTGCCGCGCCCGCTAGGCCAATCGCGGACCATTGCTGGCGCGGTGCAGCAATTGATCTGGATCAGCCCGCTTGCCGCGTGCGCTGGCATAAGGCCGGCATGGCGCGGACTACCAAAATCGTCTTTCTCGGCGCGAGCAGTGCATCTTTCGGACTGAGCATGTTCCGGGATTTGTTCTCGACCCACGAGCTTGCCGGCAGCACGCTGGTGCTGGTCGGCAGGAATGCCGCGCGGCTGGCACGCGCTGAGCGCGTCGCAATGCTGCTCAACGAGAAGTCCGGCGCCGGCATGAAGATCGAGTGCACCACCGATTGGCGGGGTGCGCTCGATGGCGCCGAATTCGTCGTGCATTCGACGGCGATCGATCGCAACCGGCTGTGGCGGCTCGATTTCGAGGTACCGCGCAAGTACGGCATTCGTCATACGCTGGGGGAGAATGGCGGTCCCGGCGCGCTGTTCTTCACGCTGCGCACGCTGCCCGTGGTGTTCGACTTCGTGCGCGAGATGGAAAGCCGCTGCCCGCAGGCGCTGTTCATCAACTTTTCCAACCCGGAAAGCCGCATCATTTGCGCGCTGGGCCAGTACAGCAAGATCCGCAGCATCGGCCTGTGCCATGGCATCTTCATCGCGCAGAGCCAGGTCGCCTCCATCCTCGGATTGCCCAACGAGCGAGTGGAGGTGTGGGGCGCGGGCCTCAACCATTTCCAGTGCCTGATGCAGATACGTGACCGCCAGACCGGCGCGGACCTCTATCCGCTGCTGCGTGAAAAGGAGAAGGCTTGCGATCCTTCGGTTGCTCCGTTGACGCGCGAACTTTTCCGTAGCTTCGGCTATTGGCTCGGCTGTGGCGATGGCCATGTCGGCGAATATCTGTCGTTCGGCTGGGAAGCCGGCGAGGGCGGCTACAATTTTGGCTGGGATGAAGGCGAGCGGGCAAAACTCGACCGGATGATCGACGATGTGCTTTCGGGGAAGGAGAAGATTCCGGATTGGTGGCTGATGCCGTCAGGCGAGCGCGCCGTTGCGGTTATTTCGTCAGTGCTTCACGACCGCAAACAGCTCATCGAGTCCGGCGTCGTCCATAACCAGCACGTGATTCCGAAATCTCCCCGGATATGCCGCGGTTGAGGTTCCCGTGATGGCTGACGTCACTGGCATCCATCCGGTGTCGCTCGGCCCGCTGCCGGATGCCGTGGCCAAGCTGATGACCGTTCAGGTCCAACTGCAGCAGCTTGCCGTCGAAGCCGCGATGCAAGCCTCGAAGGAGATTGCGCTGCACACGCTGCTGCTGGATCCCGTGGTCAATTCCGCAGTCGCAGCCCGAAGCCTGCTCGATGAATTGTGGGAGGCCAACCGGCCTTACATCCGCAAATGCATCTGACCAGCTCTGGAGGGTCGTTGGACTTGGGAGCCCGCTTGTGCGCATTCGCCGCTTGACAATGACTGACTGGTCAGTCATATATAGCCCATGACAAAGGCACCCGAACCTGCAGCCCCTCGACGCCCCGGCAGCCAGGATGGCGGCAAAGCCTCCCTGGCGCCCCAAAACCGCGCCGAGCGGGCGGCGGAGCGCCGGGCGGCGATCGTGGATGCGGCCATGGAGGAATTCATCGCGCGCGGCTTTGCCGCGACCCGGCTCGACGACATCGCCAAACGCGCCGGCGTCGCTAAGGGCACGATCTACCTGCACTTCAAGGACAAGGAGTCGATGTTCGAGGAGCTGATCCGCACCGCGATCGTGCCGCTGGTCGTGCGCCTGCACGCACCGCCACCGCCGGGCGGATCGATCCGCGACGCGCTGGAGGGATTTGCGCGGGTCTTCATCCAGGAGGTGGCGACCACGCGGCGCGCCGATATCGTGCGCCTGATCATCGCCGAGGGGCCGCGCTTTCCCGCCATCGCCGACTTCTATTATCGGGAGGTGATCTCGCGCGGGCTCGCCGGCATGCGCGCGCTGATCGAAGTTGCGATTGCGCGCGGCGAAATCCGCCAGAAGGAGCTTGCGAAGTTTCCGCAGATCCTGGTCGCGCCCGCCATCGTCGCGGTGGTCTGGAAAAGCCTGTTCGAACGACACTCCCCCCTGGATGCGATCGAGATGTTTCGTGTCCACCTCGATCTGATTTTTGGTGAACGGAGCAAGCCATGACTTGGTCGCGCGTTTCCTGGCTTGCGGTCGTAATCCTGGCCGCCACGCTCGCCGGCTGCAACGACAAGCGCGATCCCGGCTTCCAGGGCTGGGTCGAGGCCGACATGATCTTCGTCAGCCCCGACGAATCCGGGCGGGTGACGAAACTTGGCGTGCGCGAGGGCGACGAGGTCAAGCAGGGCGAGCAGCTCTATTCCGTGGACGACGATCTGCAGAAGGCCGATCTCAACCAGAACAAGGCGACGCTTGCCAATGCGCAGCAGACCTATGACCGCGCTGCGTCGCTGAAGGGAACCGGCGCCGGTACGCAGGCCACGCTGGACTCCGCCGTCTCCTCGCTGCGGGTCGCGGAGGCGCGCGTCGTCACCTCGGAGACGCGGCTGGCACGACGCCAGGGTTTTGCGCCGGTCAGCGGCACCATCCAGCAGATTTACTTCCGCGAAGGCGAGATGGTGCCGGCGCAGCGCCCGGTGCTGTCGATCATGCCGCCCGGCAACATGAAGCTCCGCTTCTTCGTGCCGGAAGCCGAATTGCCGAAGCTTGCGATCGGCGACCAGGTGCGGGTCACTTGCGACAATTGCGGCGCCGATCTCACCGCAAAGATCTATTTCATCGCGACCACGGCCGAATACACCCCGCCCGTGATCTACAGCCTCGAAGAACGCAACAAGCTCGTCTATCTGATCCAGGCGCGGCCCGCGCGGCCCGACGCACTGCGCGTCGGCCAGCCGATCTCGGTCTATCTCAATCCCAAGACGCCGGTGGCGGTGAAGCAATGAGCGGCGCATCCACCATCGCCATCGACGTCAAGGGCCTGTCGAAATCGTTTGAGGGCCGCGAGGTCGTGCATGAGCTGTCGATGCAGGTCAAGCGCGGCACCATCTACGGCTTCCTTGGTCCCAACGGCAGCGGCAAGACCACGACAATTCGCATGCTCTGCGGGCTGCTCACGCCCGATAGCGGCGAGGGCACCTGCCTCGGCTACGACATTCGCCGCGACGCCGACAAGATCAAGCGCCTGGTCGGCTACATGACGCAGCGCTTTTCGCTCTACCAGGACCTCTCGGTACGCGAGAACCTGGAATTCGTGGCGCGGCTCTATGGCGTCCATGATGCCCGCGGCACCGCGCGCGAGATGATCAAGCGGCTTGGGCTTTCCGGGCGCGAGGAGCAACTCGCCGGCGAGCTCTCCGGCGGCTGGAAGCAGCGGCTGGCGCTCGGGGCCTGCACGCTGCCCAATCCGCAATTGCTGCTGCTCGACGAGCCGACCGCCGGAGTCGATCCCAAGGCGCGCCGCGATTTCTGGAATGAGATTCACGCGCTGGCAGGGCAGGGCCTGACCGTGCTGGTCTCGACCCATTACATGGACGAGGCCGAGCGCTGTCACGAGATCGCCTATATCGCCTATGGTCATCTGCTCGCGCACGGCACGGTCGACGAGGTGATCTCGAAGTCGCAGCTCACGACCTACACCGTCACGGGCGACGATCTGCAGTCGCTGTCCGAGGAACTCACCGGCCAACCGGGCGTCGACATGGTGGCGCCGTTCGGCACCTCGCTGCATGTCTCCGGGCGTGATCACGTGGCGCTGGAGGCGACCGTCGCGCCGTGGCGCGACCGGCCCGGCCTGCAATGGCAGAAGGCCGCGCCGTCGCTCGAAGACGTGTTCATCGAATTGATGGGGCGCTCGAAGGATAATTTCCAATGAGCATGGCATTGGCGGCAAACGAACGGCGCGAAGAAGCCCAGGAATCCCGGTTCGGCTTCTGGCGGCGTTCCTACGCGATGGTGCTGAAGGAGTTCATCCAGCTCCGGCGCGACCGCGTGTCGTTTGCGATGATCATCATGATCCCGGTGATGCAGCTGACTTTGTTCGGTTACGCCATCAACACCACGCCGCACAACCTGCCGACCGCGGTGCTGCTGCAGGAGGACACCGACCTCGGCCGCTCGATCCTGAAGGCAATGGAAAACACCGCCTATTTCCGCTTCACCCGCGAAGTGCACAATGTGCAGGAGTTCGACGATCTCCTCAAATCGGGCAAGGTGCTGTTCGGCGTGGAAATCCCGCGCGGCTTCGAGCGCGCGGTGCGGCGTGGCGACCATCCGGCGCTGCTGGTCGCGGCCGATGCCACCGATCCGGTCGCTGCATCCTCGGGGCTGTCGTCGCTCTCGGTCGTCGTACAGACCGCGCTGGAGCACGATCTCTTCACCGGCGATCCGCCCTCGCTGCCGTTCGAGATCCGGGCGCATGCCCGCTACAATCCGGCGGCGTCCTCGCGGCTCAACATCGTGCCGGGCCTGGTCGGCACCATCCTCACCATGACCATGCTGATCTTCACCGCGCTCTCGGTCACGCGCGAGATCGAGCGCGGCACCATGGAAAGCCTGCTGTCGATGCCGATCAAGCCGGTCGAGGTGATGTTCGGCAAGATCATCCCCTATGTGCTGGTCGGCTTCATCCAGGCGGCGATCATTCTGGGCATCGGTGTCTTCCTGTTCGGCGTGCCGGTGTTCGGCAGCATGTCGCTCCTGACGCTGCTCACGACCTTGTTCATCACCACCAATCTGGCGATCGGCTACACCTTCTCGACGCTTGCGCAGAACCAGCTGCAGGCCATGCAGCTGTCGATCATGTTCTTCCTGCCCAGCATCCTCTTGTCCGGCTTCATGTTCCCGTTTCTGGGCATGCCGGTCTGGGCGCAATATATCGGCGAAGGCCTGCCGCTGACACACTACCTGCGTATCGTACGCGCCATCATGCTGAAAGGCGCGAGCCTCGAGAACCTGCGATATGACACTTTGGCGTTATTTGCCCTGATGCTGCTCGCGATGACCATTGCGGTGACGCGCTTCCGTCGCACGCTCGATTGAGGCTATAAGGCTTCCCGAGGAGGGACCATGGTCGCGATCACGCAATTCTGGCGCGATGTATTCGGACCGCACGAGCCGGTGTCGAAGGATTTCGAACACATGCTGATGCGGGAGGTGATGCGCACGGAGCTCGTGCGGGTCCGGGCTCTGATCGTCGTTGCCCTTGTCATCACTTTCATCGTCGCCTTGGTTCACGTCTTTTTCCCGGACGTGGTCCAGCGCGTCTGGCGCAACGGCGTCAACCCGAACTCAGTCTACCTGATTCTGAGCGGTTTCGTGCTGTTCGAGCTGGTGGTCTACCGGACCATCAGCTACCATCTGAAGCTCGACCGGGACTTGCCGGTGTATCGGCGCTATATCGGCGCGCTGATCGAGACCAGCGTTCCGACGCTCCTTCTCTCGCTGCAGATCGAGAGCATGGGGCCGGTCCGGGCGCTCGGCTTCGTGATGCCATTGGTCTATTTCATTTTCATCATTCTTTCGACGCTGCGCCTCGATTTCTGGCTGTCAGCCTTCACCGGATTCGTCGCGGCCGCCGAGTTGTTCGCGATGGCGATGCACTACAAGCCGCTGGTCAATCCCGATGCCGAGCCGGAGCTCTACTACCACCTCTCGCGCAGCCTGGTTCTCTTCTCCGGCGGCCTGCTTGCCGGCGCGGTTGGCGTGCAACTGCGCCGCGGTTTTGCCGCGAGCATCCGGGCGGCAACCGCGCGCGACCGCGTCACCAACCTGTTCGGCCAGCATGTCTCGCCGCAGGTGGTCGAGCGGCTGCTGCTCGAGGGCGCCAGCACCGAGAGCGACATCCGAAAGGTCGCGGTGATGTTCGTCGACTTCCGCAGCTTCACCGCGGGTGCACGATCGCGCTCGCCGCAGGATGTGGTCGATCGCCTCGACGGCGCCTTTGCCGTGCTGGTCGAAATCCTCGACCGCCATGGCGGCATTGTGAACAAGTTTCTGGGCGACGGCTTTCTCGCGTTGTTCGGTGCGCCGTTCGAGGCCGAAGATCCCGCGCATCGCGCCGTGACCGCGGCGCGCGAAATGCTGGGCGCGATGGAAAAGATCAACGAAGGCTCGAGTTGGCCGCTCAAGATCGGCATCGGCATCCATTTTGGCGAGGTGGTCGCCGGCAATATCGGCTCGCCGCGGCGGAAGGAATACACGGTGATCGGCGATACCGTGAACTTTGCCTCGCGCCTCGAGGCGCTGAACAAGGAGTTCGGCTCGCAACTCCTGATCTCCTCGGCCGTGCGCGACGTGCTCGGCAAGGATTGCCCCGATGCGGTTTCGCTTGGCGAGGTTCCGATCCGGGGCTACGAGCGGCCGATGACGATCTGGCAGCTTGGGTAGTCGTCAGGAGTTTGGAAATGCAACGACGTTATGTGACGGTGGACGTGTTTACCGATCAGCATTCGCGCGGACCTTTCCCGTTGATGGCAGCGACGCGATCTATTTCTACGCACGCGAGGTGCCGGCGAGCGAAAAGCCCTACGCGGTGCAGGCGCGGATGTTTCACCCCGGCTCCAGCGGTTTGTCCACAGACCCCGCGACCGGCAGCGCCACGGCTGCGGCCGCGGCGCTGTTGGGGGATGACCAAACACGGCTCTAACGCGGCCCGAGGTCCGAGTCTGGACCCACAGCCGACATCGGCCAAGCGTGCAGTTAGCCGCGTATGCTCCGACCATTATGCGGCAGGTACGAATCGAACTAGTTTGCCTCAGTCATCGTCGTCGGACTGCGCACGGCGTCGGTCTGCGGCATCACTCATATCGTGGAGTACCAAGATCGCGATGGCCGCCATGCGCTGCCTCTGTTCGGGATTAAGCGTTTTGTAGAGCGGCTGCCACGCCTCGGCGAGTTTATCCAAATCGGCTGATCGTTGAGCCAATGCTTCCGAGCGTCGTTGCAAAAAGGTAATGGGGTCACGATTGCGCAGGGCTTCGACACGGTTTTCGTCGGCCCGCCTACCCACTGTTTCTCCAATTTTTGCAAGACGGGCTTTCCGATCCTCCGCCCTGGCACGAATGGCGCTCTCTACAGCCGGCCAGTATTTTTCCTGGTCAGGTGTCAGCTGCAACGCGGCTTTTACCAGATCAATCCTCATGTCCGTCAGCGTATTCCGGTCGGCTGCATTTAACCGTTCCGGAGTTGCAGAAGAGGTTTGCGAGGTTTGCGCGTTGGCGATCGGGGACGCAGTAAGGAACAGTGCAGTTGTTCCGGCAACTACTATTTTCAACATCGGTGATCTCCCAGGTGAGTTGCCCCCCAGGCACACCGCAAAATGGTGACGCACTACGAAGTCACGTTGATCTAAATCAAGGAACCAACGCCGCTAGTGGCACTTATTGAGGTTGAGCGGCTGCTCAGCCACGTCCGCAATTGGGGGCGAAGTGCTTTCAGTCTTGTGCAGTTTGGGAATTTGCGAAGGACCGTAAGGGTTCGAGAGGGCTCGCAGGGGCAGTTTGGGAATCTAACCCCTTGAGAAGTCGCAATTTGCGAACCCGATACTCACGACGGTGGTTATAGATTCCGAGCGCGACGCTTCGCGTCGCTCCGGAATGACGGCTCGATTTGCGGCGCCTCCAGATTCTCGATCTTCACGCCATTCCGCTCCTCGATGATGTCTGCGATCCAGCGGCGGTGGCAGTGTTCGTGGTTGCGCTCATAGCAGAGCAGGCAGATGGGGCCTGCCTTCTTCACCAGCGCCGAGAGTTCGTCGAGCTCTTCCTTGGCCTGCGCCGTCTTAAGATGTTTGGCGAATATCCTGTGCAACTCGTCGTATTGCCCGCTGCGCGCGGCGAGCCGGCCTTCTTTCGGCGTGCCCAGGCCCTTAAGATGCAGATAGGCGATGCCGCGTTCGTCCAGTCCTGCCGCGAGCTGGTTCTTGGAAAAGCCGGGCCGGCGCGAGGAAGTCACCGCGCGCACGTCGACCAAGAGCTTCACGCCGGCATTCTCCAGCTCATCCAGGACGGCCTTCGAGGGCGTCTGCTCGTAGCCGATGGTGAAGAGACGGTTGGATTTGCGTGCCATCTCGGTGTCTCGGGTTCGCGCTGCCGGGCGTTTGAGGGTATGGCACCATTGGACGGATTTCCATACCGGCGTTGCCGTGACTTCGCGGATGGCGCATAGTTGGCGCCGGGGAGAAGACGATGAAGGGATTTTGCCGCGCAGCAGCGCTGATCGGCGTAGCGCTCGCTGGCATCTCGACGGCCAGGGCGGAGGCCGGCTATCCCGATCATCCCGTCAAGATCATCGTTCCGATCGGTCCGGGTGGCAGCTATGACCTCGTCGGGCGGCTCCTCGCCGATGGTCTTTCGAAGCGAACGGGACAAACGTTCTTTGTCGAGAACAGGCCCGGCGCCGGAACACTGGTCGGCACGCAGGCCGCGGCCCAGAGCGAGCCGGACGGCTACACCCTGATGGTCGGCGGGCTCTCGAACATGGCCTTCAATTCGGCGCTGTATTCGAAGCTGTCCTACGACCCGCTGAAGGACTTTGTGCCGGTCGCGCTGGTGTACCGGTTCGGCTATGTCATGGTCGCCCGCAAGGATTTGCCGCAGACGAAGCTTTCCGACATCGTCGCGGCCGCCAAGGC
>CAWJYQ010000008.1:0-88163 GCA_963847045.1 uncultured Alphaproteobacteria bacterium
ATGCGCACGCCCCATGCGTCGGGCCACATCTTTTTAAAACATCCATTATCCCCGAAGAGGCAAGGGCGATGCGATCTTCGCTGACGTGGCGCAATGGATTATAGCCGTACGGCTGGCTCGGATCGGTCGCATTTAAATAAATCACGTCATCACGTCGCGACGCTGCGATGCGTGCAGTGACGCGGGCGACGAGATCACCGTGCGGATGGATCAGGGCGAAACCATTACCGCGCTCCAAGTCCTGGAGCGCCATAGTCTCGATGAGCGTGGATTTTCCGGTCCCCGTCTTTCCAATTACGTAGACATGCGAAAAACGGTCCTCGTGCTTAATGCCAAAGACGCGATCATCGTTGCGAAAATCGATCCGCCCAATGTGTATGACATCATCTTCGTCCATCCCAGTATCGTCGTCATATCGGACACCCACGCGAGGGACGAAGTTTTGCCACGAAACGGCATTCACGCATTGACAATTTCTGCGGATAGCTCCATATAGCCGCACAGTTGGTTCAAATATCTCGCATGTAGTCGGTAGGACCGCCGCGAACGACTGAACCAGCCGGCCCCCAGAAATTGTGAGCAGATCGTCCGGGGCGCATTTTCTCCATTGCCACTAGGCACCTCGCTCGCCAGCGAGAACCCCGCTTTCTCATGCTTTGATGAACGCGGCGCAGAGCTGGCGATGGGGTTCAACAGCGCTCAGAGGAATGCACATCACCGATTCCGGTTTTGCGGCTCGTGCGCAGCGCAGAGCGTTTTTACCTGCCATTAGGAGTGAGCCATGCAGAATGGCCAAATGACGAACATGAATAGGCGCCCACAGAGACCGGCCGGACCACCTGCCGGTCGCTCACGGCGGTGGTTACCGAATGCGCCCCGCCCGGCACCGAACCGCGCCCATAACGCGCAAAAAAACTATGAACGTTATCTGGCATTGGCCCAAGCCGAAGTCCAGGCGGGCGATACAGTCGCGGCTGAGAACTACTACCAGCACGCCGAACACTATTTCAGATTGATGTCCTCAAACGCATGAGCGTTATAGAACGCAGCGCCGGCCGACGAGTCCGGCGCTAAGGCCTCGGCTCGCTGCCGTTCACTGCATCGTTGAATGCCAACATTGAGGGGGCGCCTCTGAGGCTGCCCCCTTCGATCACTTCGTCGGCGTCATTTTACCGACAAAGCCCTCGTACGGCTTGAAGGCCTCTTTTGCCAGATTGGTGTAGAGTTCGCCCAGCTTGGTTGCGCAGGCAACATAATCTTCGTACGCCGCCTTTGCATAGTCGCTCTGCACCTCCATCGCTTTATCAGGCGACTTCACACTGAGTAAATTCTCCATAGCCTTGGCGCCTTGCTCGAATGAACGCTTCGAGTAATCCGCAATCTCAGTCGCGATCGCCTGCGCGCCTTTCGTCGCGACGCCGATGGAGTGCATTGTCGCGTCCGCGGTGGCGTTGCTCATCAAGGGCATGTCATAGAAATTATTGGCCATCGGGGTCGTCTTTCTCTTTCGTTTCGGCCGTCGCTTTACGCGCAGAGCCATGGGAGGGATTGACCGAATTTTAATTGCGCGCTCAACTGCGTGCGCCATCGATATATTGTGTCGCTAACTGAGAGATCAAGTAGAGATCGTACGATTTGATGGAACCGAAGTGCCTTTGATTTCACTGCTGTTTTCGCCACGTGTCCGGGTGGATTTAGCAAGCTCGCAAGAGGGCTCACTTACCGCTTAGCGCCGGAAACGAACCACGAGCGTTCTTGTCGATCTCTCAATATTTGCCAAATTGGCAAAATCCCACCCCTTCTTTCATTCGCCCCTGACAGGCACGATTGCGGCCGGACATTGTTCTTTCACACCCGCAAGGTGGTTGCGGTAAGAGCGAGGACGGAGGGCATTCTGAAGCTGCAGTAAGAATGTCCGAGCAGCTCCGCCTCGCTATCCGGCGCCCGAACTATTCGGGCTCCGGTAGCGAGGAGGAGAAGATGCCTAACGTCGTTCTCACCCACAAGGCCGCAAAGCTGATGAAGCTTTGCGACCTCGAAGGCTACAAGCGCATCCACGATCTCCTGAATGCATCAATGAGGGACAGCCTATGTCCCGCGATCTGCATGACGGAGGGCTGCGACCACACGACTGAAATCGAGTCCGATCAAGACGCCGGATACTGCGAAGCGTGCGGCGGGAACACGATGGTTTCCGCGCTCGTGCTCGCCGGTCTCATTTAGGGAGGCGGCAAATGAAGATTGCTGACCTCTATCAGCATGTCACCAACAGCATCATCTCCGACCTGGAGAAAGGAGTAGCGAGCTGGGTCAAGCCCTGGAAGATCGGAAACGGCGGCGGCGTCATGCCGATGAATGCCGTTACCAAGCGCGCGTATAGCGCGTCAACATCCCGATCCTTTGGCACGCTGCTATTGCGCGGGGTTATCCGACCCAACAGTGGATGACCTACAAGCAAGCACTGCCCCTCGACGCCCACGTCCGGAAGGGCGAGCACGGCACGACCGTCGTTTTCACCAAAAAGCTGACCTACCGGGAAAGCGACAGCGACGAGGAACGCCGGATCAGCATGTTGCGCACCTACACGGTGTTCAACGTGGCGCAGATCGATGGGCTACCCACCGATCCTTCCCCGGTATCCAAATCGATATCGGGACAAGTTGGCGCAATGTTGTTCGTCGACGCTACGGCGGCCGACATCCGGATCGGCGGCGATCAGGCGTGCTACGTCCCTTCGCAGGACTTCATCGCTCTGCCTCCGGAGCAAGCCTTCGCCAGCCGCGAACATTACCTCGCCACAGCTCTCCATGAGCTGGGGCACTGGAGCGGCCACAAGAGTCGCCTTGACCGAGATATGCAGGGACGCTTTGGCACCAGGCAGTACGCGGCAGAGGAACTGGTGGCAGAGCTAACCGCCGCATTTCTCTGCGCTCACCTCGGCATCAAGGGTGAACTCCGACATTCGGAGTACATCGCAAGCTGGCTCGAGCTTCTGCGCGACGACAACAGGGCGATCTTCACAGCGTCGAGCAAAGCGAGCCAGGCGGCAGACTACCTGCGCTCCTTCTCGGAACAAGTGGAGGGCGACGATGCGTCCCAACAGTAAGCGGACCTACATGCTTGCTGGCCAGAATCTAGGAGGCCCGGCCATGCAATTCCGCAATTACTACCGCTGCGCAGAATGCGGCTGCCAGTGGTCGGACGTCTGGTCGGCGCAATGCGACGATGATTGTCCGTGGTGCGGCGCCCGCCACATGTCGCCGTACATGAGCGAAGACGTGGAGGAGAGCGGCGATGAATGACGTTGCCGCTCTCAAGAGATCGCATCGCATTCGGGTTCTCAACGACAACTTCCGATCGACCTTCATCGGCGGCCAAGTCGTCATGACCGCAGGCCTCTCAGACCTGGCACTCGACGTGAAAGCTCGGGTGCTGATCGAGGTCCAAAGGTTCGCCAGCTTCAGCGCGGACAACGACCCGCACGGCGAGCACGACTTCGGCAGCTTCGAGGTCGCCGGGGAGAAGTTCTTTTGGAAGATCGACTACTACGACCGATACCTGACCTTCGGCTCTGAAGACCCCGCCGATCCCGACAAGACCACCCGAGTGCTCACCATCATGCTCGCGGACGAGTACTGATCCCTGTCCGCCCCAAGCAGGGACACAGCTGAGTGCATTGGGGTAACCACGCCAACGCGGAGGTGCCGAGCAGGACCACCCTGCTACGATTTACGCTGACCTACCGCACAACTCGCCCTACCGCCGGAAGGTGGTAGGGCCTTTTTTTGCGGAGTGCGCGGTAATTGGAGGGCCGAAGTACCTGGTAAGTGGGGACAAGTGCCCCCTCTATGGAGTTGCGGTTCGGCCCGTTCTCGGTCTGTGCTATAGTGCGGCCTCTTCGTGAAGTCGTGTGGGTAATTTTGGACCATTTTCGAACTGCTGTCTTCTTCTTTTGCTGTTGTCGCTGTGGGCATGTGGGCAACGCGCTTGCGTTGTCCATCATGTCCACAGCGATGCCGGAGGCGATGCGCACGCAACGATGCAGCGGTAACGGGGCTCGCGCGCGCGGCGGCGTCGAGAGCGATTGCCGGCGCGGGTAGGAGGTCGCCGATGCTACAGCGTCGGCAGCATGCAGGTGAGGATCTTGAGCCGCAGGTAGTCCTCGTCTCGCAGGCTGTCAATCGGCGTTGGATTGGGACCCCCTATCGGCATCCAAAAGGGACCCCTTTGAGCGGCGGGTTTTGGCGGTAGCGCTCGCGCCGTCGGAGCTGGCCGGGGTTGCGGAGACGGCGCGAGCGCGGGCGGGGACGTGATCGTCTGCCCGGCTTTTGAAGCGCCAGCTGTCGTTGCCGGTCTCGATGATGTCGCAGTGGTGGGTCAAGCGATCGAGCAGCGCGGTGGTCATCTTGGGATCGTTGAAGACGCTCGGCCATTCGCCGAAGGCCAAGTTGGTGGTGACGATGATCGAGGTTCGCTCGTAGAGCCGGCTGACGAGGTGGAACAGGAGCTGGCCGCCCGATTGGGCGAAAGGCAGATAGCCGAGCTCGTCGAGGATCACGAAGTCCATCCGGGTCAACTGATCAGCAATCCGGCCCTGCCGCCCATTGCGGGTCTCGGTCTCGAGACGATTGACGAGATCGACGACATTGTAGAAGCGGCCGCGTGTGCCGGAGCGAATGCAGCTTCTGGCGATCGCAATGGCCAAATGGGTCTTGCCGGTGCCGGTGCCGCCGACCAGCACGGCATTACGCTGCTGGGCGATGAAGTCGCCGCCAGCGAGGTCGCGCACAAGCGTCTCGTTAATCGGCGTATCCTCGAACCGGAAGTCATCGAGGTCCTTGGCGAGCGGCAGCTTGGCGATGGTGAGCTGGTACTTGATTGAGCGCATCAAGCGATCGAAGAGCAGTCCGATTTCTTCGTCGAAGAGGAACAGCGCTGCCTGTTCGCCGCGCGCGATCGCGGCCATGACGAAAGTCATTGCGATCAGCGATTTTCCGGTGCCTGCGGGCCCGATGATCAGCGTGCTTGAGCCGCTGTCGGCGCCGCCGCCCAAAAGGGCATCGAATTCTCCGATACCGGTGCTCAGTTGTTTCCGCGCGAACCGTGTATGGTGTTCGGAAGCCACGAGACGCGGGAAAACGTTGATACCGCCGGTAGTGATCGTGAAGTCGTGGAAGCCGCCGCGGTATGGCTGCCCGCGATACTTCAGTATGCGAATGCGCCGCCGCTCGGCGCCATAGGCGGGGGCCAGTTCTTCAAGGCGGACCACACCATGCGCGACGCTATGAACGGTCTTGTCTGCGGCTTCCGCGGTGAGATCGTCCAGAAGCAAGACCGTGGCGCCATGACGGGCGAAGTAGTGCTTGAGGGCGAGGATCTGGCGCCGGTAGCGCAGTGAACTCTGCGCCAGAAGGCGGATTTCTGAGAGACTGTCGAGGACCCCAGAGTCGGCTTGATGCGCTCGACGGCATCGAAAATCTGCTTCGTTGTTTCGCCGAGCTCCAGATCGGATGAATATAGCAGGCTTTGTTGTTGCTCGGCATCCACCAGGCTTTCGGGAGGAATAAGTTCGAATACGCTGATTTCGCTTCCCAAAGTCCAGCCGTGAGACGATGCGCACTGTCGAAGTTCCTCCTCGGTTTCGGACAGCGTGATGTAGAGTGATTTCTCCCCGGCCTTGGCTCCTTCCAGCAGGACCTGAAGCGCCACCGTGGTTTTGCCCGCCCCGGGCTGGCCCTCCAGCAAGAAAACCTTTCCACGTGAAAGACCGCCCGAAAGGATGTCATCGAGGCCGGAAATGCCAGTCTTGGCCTTGCTATCTTTCTCGACCATAGCGTTCCCCAGGAGCGCACATTCTAGCACATCTATCGGCCGGCTTCTTTGAGCCCTGCCTTCCTACAAAGGCCGATACGCTGCCCTCTGGCGGGCTCTGGATTCACGAAATCAAGCACGACGGCCGTATCATCGCCCACAAGGAGGGGGCGCAGCTGAAGCTCTACAGCCGCCCGGGCAATGATTTAACCGGTCCCTTCCCGGTGATTGTCGAGAAGATGAAGAACCGGATGCACCGGCTGTGAAGCGGGAGGCCGAGGAAGATTGGGGTCGGTGATCTCTTTGACCCCGCCTATCAGGCGGCTGGGAGCCAGGCCGTCAGAGAGCCGTTTGCGAAATCGGGAAACTCACTAAGGGTAAATCTGATGACACGACTTGTGCTAGCGGCCGCGGCGCGTCCGCGAGCACTTCGTGGTGACCGGGCCGGACATCGAGCCGCTGACGTTCAAGAGTTGGCGCGAGGCGCGGGTTTGGTGCCTAGCGCATTTCCCCGGCTCGCCGATCCGCGAAGTTGGCGCCGGCGCGGCCGCAAGAAAGGCGCGCCGTCAAAGCCCAACAAAGGACGCTAGAGGGCCGAGCTGCGCGGCGCACGGTCTGTCGAGCCTTGTGGGCTCGACACTTCGGCCAATCTAGAGGGAGCCTCGGTCTCGGCCGGGGCTTTTTCTTAGACTTGCGGAAGTGCGAGGCGACAGGCTCCAATTCCGTCCTGGTCGCTGACGCACCGCGAGGGGGCCGCTCGGAGGCGGCCCTATCAATAGGAACCCGACTGCCAAGTGGCGCGTTGCCTCGGCGCTCCTCGATCCGATCCTTCGCCGAGATCGCTGGCGCCGCCACCCCGGAGCGGCGCTGGAGCAAGGAGAGATGGCGTAATGGAAATCGCGGTCGTGTTGTATGTCATATTTTGCCTGCTCGCGGGGCTCGCCGGCAGTCACCGCCGGATGGGCTACTTCGGCACATTTTTGCTGTCGCTGGTTATCACTCCCTTACTGGTGTTGCTGCTGCTGATATTGACCGGGCCGTCACGCGCCGAGGACCGCTCCCCGCAGAGCAATTGAGCGCTGCTCAAGGGGGCACGGTACGAGTTCCCGCCAGGCGTCTCGACTTCCTTGGCGGGGCTTCCTATTTGGGGGTAACTTCGCGCCGTTCAACCCTCATACAAGCTTCTGAGCCCCGGTCCTCCGGTGCTCTTTATCTATGCCGCTGGGCGCCCGCGGTGCAGCGGGAAACGGAGGAGGTCGTATTTAGCGAACGGACCTCAGGTTTCGGCGGCTTCGCCGCCCTCCGGACGGCCTGGCCATCCGGATGGGCTGACCGCCCGCAAGGCGCCCTCACAGAGACGCTCGGGAATCGTGCTCACCGGCTTTCGCAAGCGCGATGATGCGCTGCGCAAGCGCCGCACGAATTGGGTGGTTACAGTCGGGGGTGGCGCGAAGCGAGGCCACCGCCATCTCGAAGGCAATACCCATCTGACGGATCGTTTCGCCGTCGAACTTGTCCGTCGAGGTATCCCTGATTGATGAAAGCGGCTCTGATTGAGCTCAAGTTCCATTGCACACAAATTCGGATCGTAGTGTCGGCATCGACGCAACCCGGGAACTTGTCCGGCGTTCGTGTGGGCGATGGAATGCGTTCGTGTCCGAGTTGGAAAAAAGAGAAGGCACTCTAGCGTGCCCGCGCTGTAAGGCCCCGATGAAGGAGGTCGTCAGAATCGCCCCTGTCCAAACGCCGGCGTAATCGACGAACAGCTTGTCGCCGCCCACATGGGTCTGGCGCATCGTGACCGAGAGCTTGCCTTCCCAGATTCGGTACAGCTCGCAAAAGCGCGAGTAGCGGTAGCCCTCCGGATCGCGCGCGATGTACTCGTCCCACAGGATCGACAGGGTGACGTGCTTGCGCTTGAGCTCGCGATGGATGCTCGCCCAGTCGGGCTCGACCTGCCGCCGGTGGCCCTGCTTCGTCCCGGCATCTGAGAACAGCCTCGCCTCAAGTGCGGCATCGGTCATCTCGTCGGGCAGCGGCCAGCTCAGCCCGGCAGCCCGGAAGCGTCTGATTGTTGTGCGGACCGTCGACGGGGCCACTCCAATCCGACGGGCGATCTCACGGATCGGTACGCCACCAACAAACTTCAACCGAAGCACTTCGCGCACGTGGCGCATGGTCGTTCTCTCTGCTGGCATCCGGTCCCTCCTTCGGAAAGCCGAAGGAGCGGACCTGAGTCGGCCAGCAGAGGCACCCAACCCCCGGCCGAGATCATCCCGGAATGGTGGGCGACATCATCTCGGAACGGTGGGCGAGATCATCTCGGAATGGGTGGGCGGCATCATCCCGGAACGACGGGCGGCTTCACCCGGAATTGGCATTCAATGAGGTCAGCGGCTTGTCGGGCAAGGACATCTAGTAGCCGCAGTGCACGCTCCGTGGGTCGATGCGGCTCGCGCCAATGGGTTGAAATCATGCCCAGTACCCTGCCGAACCGTGAGACAAGCGGCGTGGACTGCACCGCGCGGATGTCCGACCGACGGTAGGCGTCGAGGTCAGCCGTACCAGCCATTAAGCTGCACGCCTCGACATCAGGCACCGTGACTTCGATGGCCCGCTGACAATGCCGCGCCGCAGGTGCTGCTGGAATCGGGGATATCGGTGCTCCAGAAGCTGAGTGCAGGTCCGGGATTGCCAGCTTCCGAGAACCGCTGGGCGTGTTAGCCCCACGGGCTTGCTTTGGTCGGGCCAGCTCCCGAAAGGTTCAACGCCAATGAGCTGGTCGCCGACATCTATGACCGCATACCGGTACGACGGGTGGCACGACCCGTCGATTATCGAGCCTGTCGAACCGGCTACGGATGCGGCGTAGGATAGACGCCAAGCCCGCTCGACGCGCTGCAATGAGCCCTCGTATGCAACAAATATCCGAGTTCTCATTGTGGGAGATGAGGAGTTGAATTGGCGGCCTACCGCCCGCGCAGCCGTCGACGAGGCATTTGGAAGACGCAGGTACTTTACATTGAAGGCCCATGCAAAGACACCGCCAGCCTTTAGGACGCGCCGCGATATCGAGCGTTATTTAGAGCTGGTCTCGGAAATCTGTACAGGACGATAAGTGGAGTTTCTGCCTGACAGCGGGCACGCTGTGGCCCGCGAATCAGGAGAGACAATGACCAGACGACCGCGCCGGAACCACACACCGGCCTTCAAGGCGAAGGTGGCGCTGGCCGCCATCAAGGGCGATCGAACACTGGCTCAGCTTGCGGAGCAGTTCGACATCCATCCCAATCAGATCACATCGTGGAAAGCCCAGCTCGAAGGCGGAGCTGCCGATGTTTTTGGTCCCGGTGGCGGCAAGGGAGCGGCGCAACCGACCGTGGACGTGAAGTCCTTGCACGCGAAGATCGGCGAGCTGACGCTGGAAAACGATTTTTTAGGGGGAGCGCTCACCAAGGCGGGATTGCTGAGCGCAAAGCGATGATTGACCGTGCGCACGATCTGCCGATCACAAAGCAGGCGAAGGTCCTGCGCATCAGCCGTGGCAGTGTCTACTACCTGCCGCGGCCGGTGTCGGCGACCGATCTGGAAGTTATGCGACGTCTCGACCGGCTGCATCTGGAGTTTCCCTTCGCCGGCTCGCGGATGTTGCGAGGCCTGCTGGTTGCCGAGGGGTGCAAGATCGGCCGTCGGCATGTCAAAACGCTGATGCGACGGATGGGGATAGAAGCGCTCTACCGCCGTCCGCGCACCACGAAGCCGGAGCCCGGCCACAAGATCTACCCGTATCTGCTGCGCGGGATGGAGATTACGCGACCGAACCAGGTGTGGGCGATGGACATCACCTACATTCCGATGGCACGTGGCTTCGTGTATCTGGCCGTCGTGCTCGATTGGTTCAGCCGTCGCGTGCTGTCGTGGCGGGTATCGATCACGATGGAGGCGGCATTCTGCGTCGAGACGCTGGAGGATGCTTTGGCTCGTCACGGCAAGCCGGAGATCTTCAATACGGACCAGGGCTCGCAGTTCACGGGCGAGGCCTTCACCGGCGTGCTCGCCGACAACGGCATTGCGATCAGCATGGACGGCAAGGGCGCTTGGCGCGACAACGTCTTCGTCGAACGGCTGTGGCGCACCGTCAAATATGAGGAGGTGTATCTGCAGGCCTACGACAGCGTCAGCGAGGCCCGTGCTTCGATCGGCCGTTACCTCGACTTCTATAATGGCCGGCGCCCACATTCGAGCCTTGACGGCACGACACCGGATCAAGCCTACTTCACCCCGCTGCCACTCCGCTTGGCAGCCTAACTTCGGCAGACACTCCACTTATCGAGGCGGAAATTCTGTTCAGACAACCGGGGCCACTTCAATTTCGGCGGCAAGACGATTGAATGCCTAGTCTGCAGGCAACGTTTTCGACGCCTGGGGGGACACCTAGCCGCAAAGCACGAAATGAGCGTGGATGGGTATCGGAGCCGGTTCGGACTACCCTGGACGCGCGGACTGATATCGGCAGCATCGGTGGCAAGTTCAGGATGGACCGACGAGCGGAAAGCCAAGGCCAGAAAGCTGGCCCGCATAAGCCGATTCTTCGAGCGGGCTCATTTGACACCGCGGCGTGCGCCTGCGCCGTTCCTGCAGACGGAAGCTGTTCAAAACTTGGGGAAGCATGCGGTCGGCTTCGGTGAGGCATTCGAGCGAAGGGTGCGTGCGCTGTTCGATAAGGGGCTTACCGATGCGGCCATCGCGCGAGCGCTCGACGTGGGACGCGCCACGGTAACCTATCGCACCATGCACTGGCGCAGGCGCAAGCGACGTAAGTAGGTTGGCCGCAGACGTGGCATCCGGCTCAAGAAACAGGACGCACCGTTGTCTCGGGCATTTGGTCATCCGGCTCCATGTCGGAAACTTGGCTGCGATAGAAATCGAGTACGAAGACCCGAAGTGCCGATGAAAGATTGGTTTGCTGGCGCTCCTTATCTATCGCGCCAACAAGCTCCGACAAAGTCATAAGGCGCTTGACGGCAATCTCCTTCAGCCCAGACCAGAATGCATCCTCCAGGCTCACGCTCGTCTTGTGCCCGGCGACGACAATTGAGCGCTTGATAACCAGCGATTTCACGAAGAGTCCCCGTTTTGTAATCGATTTAGATTAGTCCTGTACTGTGACCATCCCACGAAAGACTGTGCTGAAAAAGCAACACTTGGCATAAATTCGCGTCGCCCCGCTTCCCGGTAGCCGAGCACACCCATGGCAGCGTTTTATGCTGGCAAACTACGCTCGGCTCGGCCCGAACCGTGCAGGAGCCCTGCCAATGATTCCTCCAGACACACGACCTGACTTGGTTAGGAGACCCGCAACATGTCCCTAGAAGCGCATCTCAAGGAACTCGAAAGACGGCATCGCGCCCTGGAAGCGGAAATAGCCGAAGCCCGCGCCCATCCGTCAATCGACGACCTTGAGGTCGTGGAGTTGAAGCGTCGCAAGTTGCTGGTAAAGGACGAACTCGCACGCCTCCAGAGCTAATCGCTGAAGCTACGCGCATGGCCTAGCTTATCGCCCCTTGAGGATGCGGCCGACATAGCACAGTTCCAGACCCGGCAACTGCCGTAGCCGCACGGCGGATGCTGCGAGCGCGCGCACCCGAATCTTGCCGCGAGGGGAAGAGCTTGGGGAACCGCCGCACCTGGCCTGGCCTGAATAGGTTGGTAATTGAATCGAGGGGCAAGGGTGTGGTGATGCATTCAACCGCGCCGTGGTCCGGGCAAGCGGGTCGTCTTCACCGGCGTAGGCAGTCCCAGAAAGCCAACGCGCCCCGTGGTAGAACCCGAAGGAGCGCGCTGACCAACGAGGGTATTTCAGGCAGCCGCTCATTCGCACGGCGGTGTGGCGAACTTGTGGTCCGAGAGGTGGTGCCGCTTGGCGCAGGGCCCGCCCTATCGGTATAAAGGGAGGGTGGGGTAGCATCATCCCTCCCCACACTCTTGGTGCACTGAGCCCCGCTGCATGAAGCGGGCTGTTTTATATCTCAGGGTATCGACCGAGTTTCGCCTAATACATGTAAGCGGGGGGCTTCCTTCTCTTGGTAAGCGTCGCTAGCTGTGGAGCCTCAACAGGTTGTCCTTGGATAGACCGAGGCGACTGATAGGTGTGTTGGTTTTCAAGCTACCATGTGGCCGATGCCAATTGTAGCGATGGAGCCAGTGCGGCAGTTCGGCCGATCGCTGATCCGAGTTGTGGTAGGCGCGAGCGTAGGCCCATTCGCGTAGTGCGGTTTGAATGAAGCGCTCGGCCTTTCCGTTAGTCCTCGGGGTGTAGGGCCTGGTGAAGATTTGGCGAAGGCCGAGGCGTTTGCAGGCTGCTCGGAACATCTTTGACTGATAGCACGAGCCATTGTCCGTCATCACGCGTTCGACCCGGACACCAAGCTTTGCAAAATAAGCAACCGCGACCTCAAGGAAGGCGACCGCACTCTCTTTGCGCTGATCGGCCAGGATCTGCACGAACGCGATCCGCGAGGCATCGTCGATGCAGACATGGACGAACTCCCAACCGATGCCGTGGTGACGGTTAACCGCGCCAGGATATCGCCCGGTGATACGGTGCCCCACAGAGCCAATCCGGCCGAGCTTTTTGATATCGAGATGGATGGGCCGGCCGCCGGGCCCGCCAACGGGTTGACCCGCACATAAATGCCGATCGCAGTCGCATACCCGACCACCGCGATCAGACCTGGGATGATCGCCGCGACGAAGAGATGCGCCAAGGAGGATTCCGTGAGAATGGCGTAGATCACCAGGATGAGCGACGGCGGGATCAAAATGCCAAGGGTGCCGCCTGCCGCCAGCGATCCCGTCGCGAGCGCGCCGGAATAGCCATAGCGGCGCATCTCCGGCATGGCGATGGTCGCCATGGTGGCGCCGGTCGCCACCGAGGAGCCGCAGATTGCCCCGAATGCCGCGCAGCCGCCGATGGTCGCGATGGCGATGCCGCCGCGGTAATGTCCAACCCAGGCGCGGGCCGAGCGGTAGAGGGCCTGGCTGATGCCGCCGAGGGCGGCAAACTGTCCCATCAGGATGAACAGCGGAATGACCGTCAGGCTGTGCGTGGCGACCCGCGAATAGGGCGCCTCGTTCAACAGGCCGAGCAGCGGCATGATGCCGGCGAGCATGGCAAAGCCGACCGATCCGCCCAGGAACAGCGCGATCGCAATCGGCATGCGCAGCGCGATCAGCAGCATCATGGCTGCGAAGACGACGACGCCAAGTTCCAGATTGGTCATTGCCGCAATGTTCTAAGGCCGGCGACGATGCGAGCGATGCACACGACGCAGAGCAGGATCATTGACACCACTGCAAAGCTGTACGACCACCAGAACGGGACACGAATGAGCAACGTCGATTCGCCGTTTTCGAATTTCTGCATCAGCCCGATTCCCAGGCGCCATGCGAGCAATGCGGCCACGGCAGAAAACACCACGTCGTGCGCCAGGTCGAGGATGCTAGTAGGGAGACGGTAGCGAGCCGCAAGCGACGTGACCTCCGCGCGATGAGCCACCATGAAGGGATCCGGCATCACAATGAGACCACCATTAGGCGCGCGTGCCTGTGTGGCAATGACGGGTTCGAGCTCGGACTTGCCCCCAACAGGGGCGACGATCGCCTCCACAGCGAAGGAGGGGACGGCGGCCTTGAAGGAGTTCAGATAGATTTCCGCATATGTCGCGGTTGCCGGATTGAATAGGAAGGCCACCCGGTTAACGCGCGGTGCAATTTCCTTGAGCAGTTCCCGGCCATCGTCTGCTCCATCGTGATGAAACCCGTGACGTTGCCGCCTGGGCGCGGGATGCTCGCGACGAATCCGCTACCGACCGGATCGGTGACCTGGACGAACACGATCGGGATGGTGCGCGTTTGTTGCAGCAGCGCCGCAGTGTTGGGTGTGCTTTGCGACAGAATGAGGTCGGGGTGAAGCGCTACGAGTTCCTTCGCGGATCGCCGCCTCGTCTCCGCGTCGGGGCCCCAGCGGGTCTCTATCCGGATGTTTCGGCCCTCGATCCACCTAATTGCTGAAGCGTCTCCTGGAACACCGTAACGCGGGCTTGCGAGTCCACATCACCCTCGGCGAATGGGATGAGCACGCCAATACGCCGCATCTGGTCAGACTGCTGCGCACGCGCCGCAAGAGGCCACGCCGAAGCCGCGCCGCCGAGAAGCGTGATGAACTCGCGCCTTTTCATTCGATCACTTCGTCGGCGCGGGCGAGCAGCGTAGGCGGCACGTCGAGGCCGAGCGCCTTGGCGGTCTTGAGGTTGATGATTAGCTCGACCTTCGTGGACTGCTGCACGGGCAGGTCGGCCGGCTTCTCGCCCTTGAGAATTCGCCCGGTGTAGATGCCGACCTGACGGAAAGAGTCCGTGAAGCTGCCTCCGTAGCTCATCAGACCTCCGGCTGCGGCAAACTCGCGATACTGGTAGATGGTGGGCATTGCGTGGCGAACCGTTAGTGCCGCGATCTGCTCGCTCTGGCTGTTGAAGAATGGATCGGTGCCGATGATGAGCGCGCTTGCTCGCAGTTGGCCCAAGGTTGGGAAGATATTCTCGAAGTCGCGTTTGGTACTAGCATGCATGACATGGAGCTGCAGCCCAAGTATACGGGCCGCCGCCTGCAGGTCTCTTGATAGCGCGTCCGCAGCGGGATTGGCCGGATTGACTAGCAGCGCAATTGTGGTCGCGGTGGGGACCAGTTCGCGCATCAGCTCAAGCCGTTTCGGTCCTAATTCCACGTTCAACAAGCTCACGCCCGTGGAGTTGCCGCCCGGTCGATTCAGGCTGGCGACAAGTCCAGCCTCAACCGGATCGCGCCCCACATAAAAGATGATTGGAATCTTTGTAGTGCCGCCTGAGCTGCTAACGCCGAAGGTACCCCACCGGTCGCGGCAATCACGCTTACCTGTCGATGAACCAAATCGGCCGCCATCGTTGCTAATCGATCGTACTGGTAGGCTGCCCACCGATATTCGATCACAACATTCCGACCCTCGATGTAGCCAGTTTCGCTCAGGCCACGGTGGAAAGCGGCAAGGCGAGATGCAAACGGAACGGGCGAGCCGCTGTTCAGAAACCCAATCACGGGCATCGCCGGCTGTTGCGCTCCCACCGCGAGCGGCCACGCAGCTGCTGCGCCGCCGAGCAGTGTGATGAACTCGCGGCGCCGCCGTCGAACGACGTTTTCCAAAAAAAATCTGCCCACCCTGCACGCGCGAGTTCGGGTGTTCTTCTGCATAGAAGTCTGTTGGTCACCTCGGCCCTTGAGGCAAAAAGCAGCTGAGAGACGCGGGTTCTTCGCTGTAAATAGAGAGAGGGTCACTCCTCCAGCTTGGCGTATGCGCACTCAAATTGTCCCACGTTAGCCTGGCTTAAGCCGGCTGCTAGTCCGCTTCTAGAGCTACGAAGTGATGGTCTCGAGAGAAGGCGCTCGTCGAGCTGCGTCGTGGGCTCGAGGCGGTTCTCTCTGCCTCCCAGCTGGACCCTTTGTAGCCGGGTTTGGAGCCTTCCTCTCGAGATGCTGGAGAGCAAGCCCGGCCTCATATGCGAGTTCAACGCAAGCCGGAGCGGGAGGGCTAGCGGGCGTGACTGGACCGCGGCCTTATATATTAGGCCCCCCTTATGCGCGGTCTACAAGCGGACTAGCAGGCGGCTAAGTAGAGCCAAGGTGCGAAGGATTCGAGTGCGCATACATAAAGCTGACATTGGATGATCCGTTACTCTAGTCGAGCAGCGAACAACCTGCGTTTACAGCTGCTTTCTGCATCGCAGGTCGACGGGCGACCCACAAATTCCATGCACAGAGACATCCAACTCGCGCGTGCAGGATCGGCAGAATTTTTTTTATCGGTTCTTCGTCGGCTCGGGGCTGCGCCTGGAACGATGTGTCGCGTACAATATCGCTGACCTCGTAGAGGCTCATCACCGACCTTCGCAATGCCGACATGTAGGCCCGCGCCGATGCGCTTTCCTTCCAACCGCGGCGCTTGAGATAGTCATCGACGACGTTACTCCCATCGGCGCCCTCTCTGGTCAGAAAATCCTCGAATGCGCAGCCCCAGACCGTCGTTGTGAACCAATTTTCGCCAAGAATGGCCACGACCTCCTCAGCATCGACCCCGGTGCGACGGCAAGCGGGCAGCAGATGCCAGTCATAGACCTCAGCGAATCGATCGCACCATTCGGCGCGGGTCAGCCATTTCATCAGGCCTTGAAGCGAACGGGCGTTGGTCACAGTTGGTGGGCCCTGCGTAGAAGCGCAGGCTGCCATGGCAGCATTCTTGTGGTGCAATTTATCAAAGGCCCGCGCGACGAGTCGACTGCTGGACTATATTTTGAGCCGCAGAATCAACAGGATTTTCTATCGCGATGAACTCCTCAACGGCGAAATCTTCTACACTTTGCGCGAGGCCCAGATCGTCATCGAAAGCTGGCGACGCCACTACAATCCCGCGTCATAACACCCACCTGTCTATGTCGTTGAAGGGAATAGGCTTTGTTGTTCGGGATTGGGTCCCGTGGGGTGGCGCGCGCCCTGGCGCGCCCGATCAACGATGGTCTGCGCCGCTGGTTGTTCGAGATCTGCGCGGCGGAAGATCCATGGACCGTCGGGAAGCGGGTGGATGGCCTCGATCTCCCCGCGTTCGGTGGCGAGCCGCAGCGTCTTGGGGCTGATGCCGAGCAACTCGGCCGCCCGGGTCAGGTTCAGCCAGGATTCGACGCCGTCCGCGGCGGGGCGCCACACCGGAATGCGATGGTGGGAGCGCAACGCCGTCACACGCTCACGGGTCCAGCGATTGCCGTGGCCCGTGAGGAGCTTGTTGCGGTTCAGAATGCCCTGATGCCGCTGAACAGCCACCAATGATGTGGTCTCCGACCAGGGGATCGATGGCCCAGGGCACTGTGCCGCCGGTCGGCGCGATCAAAGCGCCAAGGACGTGCGCGTTCAGCACCTTGTCGATGCCGTCGGCGCGTGACATACGCCTGCACACCTCTTTCGCTTTCAAACAGGCAGCGCTAGGGCTAAATCTGTGGGTCGGAAATTGAATCCCCTCCGAGCACGCCTTGACCAGCAAGCGCGGCGCGGATTAGTTTCGCGCTCGAAAAGTGCAAGGCCCAGCCACAAGCCTCGCTCAGTTTACCGATCGATGCTTACGTCAGGGCGGACGCTCCGCTAAAGCCCTGAAGCCGCATGGGCGTCGCACGCGTCGATATCGAGACCAGGGTAAGTAGGCGAGGCGGAGGCGCTCTACAATTGCCCCCCTTGCTTGCGGGGACGGCGCAGATTGGGCATTTAGTCCCGGGACGCTGTCGCCCGAATTGCAGGACCGGACAGACCCATGATCTTCGGCAATGCCAGCTCGACCCACACCGACGTCGCTGCGGCGTTGCGCGAGTGTCGGCAGGCCTTCGCCAGCGTGGCGCTGTTCTCGGGCGCGGTGAACCTGCTCATGCTGGCCGGCCCGCTCTACATGCTGCAAATCTACGACCGGGTGCTGAGCAGCCGCAGCGTGCCGACGCTGGTCGCGTTGTCGATCTTCCTGGTCGGCGCCTACGCCTTCCAGGGCGCCCTCGACCTGATCCGCTCGCGCGTGGTGGTGCGGGCGGCGGCCCTGCTCGATCACCGGCTGGCGCTCACCGTGCATGGCGCGGTGGTCCGTCTCGCCGTCGCCACCCGGCATCCCGGCGAAGGACCGCAGCCGGTGCGCGACCTCGACCAGATCCGCTCCTTCCTGACCGGCTCGGGTCCGATCGCCATCGTCGATCTGCCCTGGGTGCCGGTATTCCTGGCGATCTGCTTCCTCATTCATCCCTGGCTCGGCCTGGCGGCGACGGCCGGCGCCATTACCCTGTTCACCATGACTTTATTGACGGAGCGCGCCAGCCGCGTCCCGGCGCGGGCGGCGGCGCAGGACGCAGGTGTGCGCTCGGTCATGGTGGAGGCCAACCGGCGCGGCGGCGAGACCATTATCGCCATGGGCATGGGGGGCGCGCTGGCGGAGCGCTGGGCCGGGGTCAACAACCGCTATATCGGCGCCGTGGCCCGTCTCAGCGACGTCGCCGGGTCCTTCGGCAGCGCCTCCAAGGTCCTGCGGCTGCTGCTGCAGTCGATCATCCTCGGCCTCGGCGCCTATCTGGTGATCCGCCAGGAGCTGACCGCCGGCGCGATGATCGCCGCCTCGATCATGATGGGCCGCGCGCTGGCGCCGATCGAGACCGCGATCGCGAATTGGCGCGGCTTCGTCGCCGCCCGCCAGAGCGTGCGGCGCCTTTCGGAGGCGCTGACACGGCTGGCGCCGAGACAGGCGGCCACCGCGCTGCCACGGCCGGCGCGCGGCCTCGACGTCGAGCAGGTCACGGTCGTCGCACCCGGAGGGAGGGCGGCGATCGTCACCGGCGTGCATTTCGGCCTCAAGGCGGGCCAGGCGCTCGGCATCATCGGCCCGAGCGGCGCCGGCAAGACCTCGCTGGTGCGCGCCCTCGTCGGCATCTGGCCGCCCGCCAAGGGCGGCGTCCGGCTCGACGGCGCCGCGCTCGACCAGTGGGATCCCGAGCATCTGGGCCGCCACGTCGGCTTCATCTCGCAGACGGTCGAGCTGTTCGACGGCACGATCTCGGAGAACATCGCCAGGATGAGCGTCGCGCCCGATGCCGAAGCGGTGCTGCGCGCCGCCCGCGCCGCCGGCGCCCACGACATGATCCTGCGGCTGCCGTCGGGCTACGACACCCGCATCGGCGAGGGCGGCGAGGCGCTGTCGGGCGGGCAGCGGCAGCGCATCGCGCTGGCGCGCGCCTTGTTCGGCGATCCGTTCCTGGTCGTGCTCGACGAGCCCAACTCCAACCTCGACAGCGAGGGCGAGGCGGCGCTACGCCAAGCGATCGCCGGCGCGAAGGCGCGCGGCGCCGTCGTCGTGCTGATCGCGCACCGGCCCTCGGTGCTCGCGGTCTGCGACCACATCCTGGTGCTCGCCAACGGCGCGCAGCAGGATTTCGGGTCGCGCGACGATATCCTGCGCAAGATCAGCATGCGGCCGGTTCCCGCCGCCGCTGCCGCCGCCAATCTGAAGGTGGTCAGCGACGTGACCCGCGCGCCGCATGATCCTGCGAGGGGTCGCTGACGCGGCCGGGGGTTCAGGCCCCACCTAAAGGTGGCGTGTCAGAGCTAGACTCCTCTTTCGATGGGGGAACACGGGAAAGGCTGGGGTCGTGACCGACAGCTCATTCTTGAATCAGGTGGAGATTCTTGAGTGCGAATTTCTCGCCGAGGCGGAAAAGCGACCAGATGTGGCCGCCATCCTTCGGCGACTGGCGGAAACCACTGCGTATGTCGATCCTGCCCTCATGGAAGCCTTCCTGGAGCTGTTTGAGGGTAACCGCGATGCAAAGGAGCATAGAGACATGCTCGACTCCATCGGCGCGGGCTTCAGCCCTGAAAGCACAACCGAATACGTGCGCGAGTTTATCAAGCGACGAACCGGTGGTTGATCTCATCGGGACCGGCCTTCCCTGTTGGCGGGGCGCACCTATGTTATAAGGTGTATCAGTAGTGTCCGGTTAAGTTGAAGGGTGTTGCCGGAAAAGGCAATTGTGACGGGCTTTTTTTGGCTCCGACTGGTGTCCCCGACTTGAATTGAAAATGGCGTGTTGGGCTAGCGTCCGGGATTTCGCCACCCCGGAGTCGCCATGTACGTCGGCAAGACCCTGTTCGCGCAGGTCATGGATTTCCTGCCATGGAAGACTTTCCATCGCATCGTGGATCATTACGGCGGTGATCACCGGACGCGCAGTCTCAGTTGCGCCGAGCAGTTTCGCGTCATGGCTTTCGCGCAGCTGACCTACCGCGAGAGCTTGCGCGATATCGAGGTCTGTCTGGGGGCTCAAGCCGGCAAGCTCTATCATATGGGCATCGGCGCGGCGGTCGCACGCTCGACGCTGGCTGACGCAAACGAGTTGCGCGACTGGCGCATATACTTCGAGTTGGCCCAGCGGCTGATCTTCAAGGCCCGCGCGCTCTACGTCGGCGAGGACTTCGGCGTGGAGTTGGCCAATACTGTGTATGCGCTCGATGCCACGACTATCGATCTCTGCCTGTCGATGTTCCCGTGGGCGCCGTTTCGCTCGACAAAAGCAGCAGTGAAGTTGCACACGCTGCTCGATCTTCGAGGCGCGATCCCCACCTTCATCCACATCTCCGACGGCAAGGTGCACGATGTCAATGTGTTGGACCTGCTGCTCATCGAAGCCGGCGCCTTCTACATCATGGATCGGGGTTACCTGGACTTCGAGCGGCTCTACGCGATGGATCAGGCGGGAGGATTCTTCGTCACCCGCGCCAAGCGAAATCTCGATGCGCGACGCCTGTACTCGGCGCCGGTGAACCGCGATACGGGGCTCATCTGCGATCAGACCATCGTGCTCAACGGCTTCTATGCCTCCAAGGACTACCCCGGCCACTTGCGCCGCATCCGCTATCGCGATCCCGAAACTGGCAAGACCCTCGTGTTTCTGACCAATCAGTTTGCGCTGCCGGCGCTGACCATTTGCGCCCTGTACCGGTGCCGATGGCAGGTGGAGCTGTTTTTCAAGTGGATCAAGCAACACCTGCGCATCAAACGCTTCTACGGCACCTCGGAGAACGCCGTCCGGACGCAAATCTGGATTGCCATCAGCGTCTATGTGCTGGTGGCGATCATCAAAAAGCAACTTCGCCTGGATGTGACCCTGCATACGCTGCTACAGATTTTGTCGCTGACGCTCTTCGAGAAATTGCCGCTGCAACAAGCCTTCAAGCGCGTCGATCCGGTCGAAAACAACCTTATCTCCGACAGGCAGTTGAAATTGTTCGAGTTTTAACCGGACACTACTGAAGGTGTATCGGAATTCGATCATGACTGAATCACCTTGGCCTTGGCGTTCCGCGCTCGGCGTGATCTCGTCTGATCATTTCGAGAATGAATCGAACGCGCCGCTTGATCATCCCGCACGCGGTCACTCGCCTGATGAAATCCGGCGGATCAGGGCGCTCGCCGACTTACTGTTGACCTCGCCCAAAGAGATGACCCTGTACTGATAGGGCCGACTCTGACGTTACTGACATCCTGGCACTAGGCCCGAGCTGCGTCTCCTCGACGCCGCAGCCCAAACGCGAACAGTCTCGGGCGTCTCATTCGGCGGAGCCGACGGCGATTATCACGATTTTTCAGATACATCGTTCGCGCACGGATATTCGAGTTCGAGTCCGACGACCCCAGCCATGCAGTCGGGTCTCTGCGTCGCAGGCGTAGCGCCTTTCCTTGCGGAGAAAGCTCCACCCGTCACCCCTCTCCTGTCTTCAGTCACGATCGGCGAGCGCCCGCCGTGGATCGCGTTCGCCTGTCTACTTTCTCACGATCAGCGGTGGAGAAGATCACCATCGCAAACGGTTCGTCCGTTGTTGGCAAGTCTAATTATAACCGCTGCAGCTGCAGCGACCAGAGTGCCCGGTTGACTGCGCGACCTTCTGCTGCCCACCACATCACCAGGTCGAACACGGCGCTGAGGTAGCCATAGATCGCATTGCGATCGCGGCTGGCTTGGCACGTGTCCCAAGCAAGTCGAACTCGGGCGAGATCTTGCCTCAGCGCTTCCTTCGTATAGGGAATGCGATGATCAATCGGGCGGTTCAACACGCTGCGCGGCGGCGGCGGCATTGACGTCATCGAGGGCGGCGACGGTGTAGACACCCTGGTGGGCGACGGCGGCAACGATGTCCTTCGCGGCCAGGCCGGCCATGACAGAATCTACGGCGGAGAGGGTGACGACGTCATTTATACCGGCAGCGGAGACGACTGGGTCTGGGGTGACGGCGGTACCGACAGGGTCGTCTACAAGGGGCGGGATATCGAGGATTTCCGAATCCAATACGTAGAGAGCGACCACGGCTCATTTGTGCGCGTATACGATATACGATACCAAAACGGTCTTATAGAACCGGTGGATCGGTAATGGAGGATGATTAGAACCGGCGAAAGCGCCTGTCATTCGTAAGCGGTCTTTTGGCCACACATTTAGCGCCGCGCGCCGATCTGCGACCGTCCGACCTGAAATCGAGCGGGTTGGACACATGTCGGACACTGAGCTTTTGCCCAAGCCTAATCCCGAGCCGGTTCGCCGGCTGGAAGTGTTTACCGGGTCCGGCCGACGACGCGCCTGGACCGCGGAGCAGAAGGCACGGATCGTCGCCGAGAGCTATGAGAGCGGCGAGACGGTGTCCGCGGTTGCGCGCCGGCACGGATTGACCCCGCAGCAGCTGTTCGGGTGGCGCCGGGCTGCCGAGCGCCTGTTGGAAGACGGGGTCGGTGAAAGCCGCTCGGCATTTGCGCCGGTGATGGTAGAAGCCGCCCGGCCGTGCGTGCATCGGCGCGAGCATCGCCTTCATGAAATCGCTCGCCGAGCTCGGCAAGCGCGACGGCGTGCAGATGCTGGCGATCATCAACCCCGGATCGGTCGACACCGATCGCGCGATTGCGATCATCAATCATCCGACGCGCGCAAATTCAACCTGTAAGCGCCCCGTGCTTCATCAAAGGCCTGGATCGCAATCTTTCGTCGGAACAGGGCCAGCCGTTCATACCGGTCCATCGCCAGTAATCGCTTCGCCTCTTCCGAGAGAACCATCGCGAACTTCTCTGGACCTTGCGGGGTCGAGGTCAAGAACTTCTTGATGGCCGCGATCGAACTTTCGGGTGCATTGGACCCTAGAACCCTACACATGATTCTAAGTTTTGCCCGCAAGCTGCCTCGAGATTCATAGTGAGGATTGTTCAATGCATTGGACAGGAGTTGATGTCGCGCATGACGCACGCGGCGCAAATCGATCTGCGCTTCGGCGACCCGGCGCGCGAGTTCTTGGATTCTGGCGTTAGCGCCTGGCCCGGCAATTTCGCGCGCGAGCGCCTCCACCTCTTCGGATAAGAATGGATCGGAGCACACTGGCAGGCTCAAGCCGTGGCGAAACGCGTTTCGCGCCGCGCGAGCGCGGCCCCGAGCAGTTTTGGGACCAGTGCTAACCCGCGCATTCGCGCGATTGGCCTTGATCTTGTGGTCGCTCGTCAAGCCGCGTTCTTTCCTTTGGCCGGCGCCTCGATCATTTCAAACTCGGCGTCCTGGACGCTCCGTCGCAGCGTTTCGCCAAAGAGCGCTCGACGACGTTCGATCTCGTTCAGGGCATCATTGCGGCGGTTCTCGGCGATTATGGTTAGGCGGTCGATCCGCTCGATGTAGTCAAACTCCTCCTTGATGGCATCGGCCCTGAGGGCCTCAATGCTCGTGCCGGCCCTGCCGAGAAGCTCATCGACCAGCCTCACCGCCTCTAGTTCGTGCCGTGCGTATTCGTCGACGAGCTCTTTTGCTTTGAGGCGCCGTGCATCTCTCAGGATGTCGTCTATATCTTGTCTGTTGCCGGCGAGAATCTCATCGATCTTTTCGACAGCTTCCCGCTCGTCCTCGGCATATTGGAGCGCCAGCCTCCGCGCATCTTTGGTCTGGTCTTCCGGAAGATTCTGCTGAAGAATTTCGGCAAGACCGTCCACAAACTGTTCCGAATACAATTCGTAACATTCTTCGAGTCGGTCGCGTAGGAAATCTTCTAGTGCTTTAACCCCGTCGGATTAGACTCCCTTTCAAGCGACGCCACCGCAAAACCTCCCACTCGAGCCAAACTACGTCGGCCACGAGCATCTCTTGGATCATATCGGGCGGCTTCACCGCTGAGCGGATGCGGGCGAGAAGCTCCTCGTAGGCGGCGGGGTCTTCACCTGGAAGAAAGATGGGCTCACCAAACAGCCGCCGCCAAGGTGGCGGAGCCGATGACACGACCTGGGATTGCGATCTTCTTCGACGACGTTCAACCATCTGGATTCATACCTTTATTCATGCATTCAGGGTCAGCCTGGATTCCGGATTTAAGAAGGGGCGGTGATGGCGAGGTGGGATGCAGGATCTCAGGCCGTTTCTTCAGTATTCGCTTCGGCCTGGCGCTCGCGCGCCCAAGCGGCGTCGGCTTCGGCCGTAATTGTCTGATGACGGCCGACCGGGAGTGTTGCAGGAGCTTTACCTTGCGCCCGCAGCTTATAGTACATGGAGATTGACACGCGGCGGTGCTTGCACCATTCCGCGATGGTGAACGAGCCGCCAAACCGGCGACCCGTCACCTGGGGATCGATACTGTCCACTTCCACCTCCACCAACAGATTTGCTGGTGGAGGTGCAGATAATTCGGTGGATCAGAAAATCAGCGGACCTAAATGGGATTGATTGGTCACCTGACCAGTTATTTCAGTTTCTCTCGGCCCACAGCTCGCATGAAGGACTTGCGTATTTTATTCCACTCCCACCCCCAGGTCCGCGGATCCCTTGCAAGCGCCTTTCTCGCTTTGATTTGAAGCTGCTTGTTCGGCATCTCTTCGACAGTCGGGAAACGTTCGCTCCACTCGGGCACTCCTTCACGCAAGACGGCTTGCATCAGGTCTATTCGGGGGCTGTCCCTCTTACGGGGCCGCCTGGATGGTGCGGCTTTAAGGCGGTGCACACCGGGATCCGGTGGAGGTTCTCGCCCTATGTCCGGCGATTTCGTCGTAAGTGGCTTGGCATGCAAAGTATGCACCTGCCCAAGCCGGGGCGTGCTGATCTGTGGTGCCGCCCTAGTGAGCAGCTCCGCGCTGAAATCATGCCGGGAATCAAACGTGGGCACGTTAACGCCTCCGTTGGTTGGAGGAAGATTTAGGTATCGGAGCATCGGCGGCTGACGGCTTGCTGCACCTGTCGATTTCTACTGGCGGACGGCGGTCACCACGTTTTCGGCCATTCTCGGGACCGCCGTATTGAGCAGGGCACGCCGCGACAGTGAGTCGGAATGGTCCAGGATGTAGGCCGCGTAATGTGCCTCGATCTCACGCACAGACGTGTCGTGCTGTTGTGCTACGACAGCAACGGGTACGCCACCCAGCAGCGCGCGCACGATAGATGAATGGCGCAGGGCGTAAGACGTGATCTCATCGGGATTGAGCTCCGCTTGCTGAACCGCACTGCTGAATAGATCGCGATGGTCCACCGTGCTCGTCGCCTGCCATGCTGTGCCATTCCGCTTGAGCAGCAAGGGCTCACAATCGGGCCGATTGCCCTTGGCCCGCTTGAGCGCCATGGCCAGTGCGAGGGTGATCGGCACTGGCCGATGCGTGATGCGCTTCTGCCCGCGACCCTTGAATGAGGTTGGCATCATGATCCGCGGGTCCGGTCGATCCGCCTGCAAATCCTCGCACGTCAGCCGCGCTGCCTGCGACATCCTTGCGCCGGTCACCGCCAGCACCTCGACCAGCAATCCAAAGGCCTGGTCGACCTCCTGGGCTGCGTTGACAATGCGCAGCACATCGGCATCCGCGAGCACAATACGGCGCGCGTTGTTTGAACCCGGCAGGCCACGCAGGCCCAGCCGGAACACGTGGCGGTTCGTGATCCGGTGATCCAGCGTTGCAGCCAGTTCCAATGCGGCGCGCAACCCGGTCCGCGTGCGGTTCACGGAGGATGCCTCCATTTTGTCGATGAGCCCATCGCGCCACGCCTGCAAATCGCGGACAGTGAGCATGCCCACGGGCTTGCCCGCGAGCGTTCCCGTTAGATGATGCTCAATGCGCGTCGCGTTGGAGAGATGCTTACCCCGGCTCTTGAGATCGCGCTTATACGCGGCGATGGCGTCAGCGACGGTCAAGGGCTTGCTGTCGGTGGTGTCCGTCTTGCCACGTGCCAGCGCCTTGCCCGTTTCGCCGGCTTGATGGAACGTCAAGACGTGCGTGCCATCGGCATCCTCAAAGTCATCGGCGACCGCAAAGCCCTTGGTCCAGTATGCTCCGTGACCATTCGCGGCCTTGATCACCCACGTGCCGTTGGTCTTATTCCTGCGGTAAAGCAGCATAATGCCGCGAGCCAGCGAAGGGCCCGTATAAGGCTTTTTACGAATCAGCAGACGGAGTCTTGCGCTGCAACTCTCTAGCTTGGCGTCTCTGATCTTGCGTGGCATTGGGCTCCTGAGTGTCCCGTCAACTGTCCCCAACATGGGAGTGGAAGCACGTGGAAATTGAAAAAAGCAGATGTAGACAAAAATCGCAAGATCAAAGCGTTAGAGTAAGATGCGTGGAACCCAATAGACGTCGATGGAACTCCGCAAAGCCCTATCGCGGCGGCGCGCCCGCGCTTACCGACCTGATGGGCGGACAGGTGCAGGTTTATTTCAGTCCCTTGCCCGAGTCGATCTCGACCATCAAGGGCGGCAAGGTGCGTGCGCTGGCGGTGACCACGGCAAAGCGCTCGGAGGCGTTGCCCGACGTGCCGACCATAGGGGAGACGATCTCAGGCTTCGAGGCAAGCACGTGGCAAGGCATCGGCGCGCCCAAAGACACGCCCAAAGAAATCGTCGCCACGCTCAACAAGGAAATAAACGCGGCCCTCGCCGACGAAAAGATCAAGGCGCGTCTTGCCGAGCTCGGCAGCGTGCCAATGCCGATGTCGCCTGCCGAGTTCGAGAAGATCGTCGTTGAAGAGACCGAGAAGTGGGGCAAGGTGATCCGGGCAGCCAACATCAAGGCAGACTGATGCGGTAACCCGATCCAATATTCCGTAAACGCCTGTTCCGCGAATGCGTCCCGATCACTACTGTGGGTCCATAACCGGACCGCCTCCCTGGGCGTCGCATGTCCGCTTCGCCATGTCATACGCCATCGAACTCGTGAGGAATTGCATGCGCGCCTATCGACTGCCGCAGGCCGGCGGCATCGAAGCTCTCGTCAAGGCGGATCTGCCGACGCCGAAGCCGGGTCCCCGCCAGGTGCTGGTCAAGGTCGCGGCCTGCTCGCTCAACTTCCGCGATCTGGCGATCGTGCTCGGCACTTACCGCATGCCGGTAAAGCCGAACCTCGTTCCGCTCTCGGACGGCGCGGGCGAGGTGGTCGACGTCGGCGCCGGCGTGACGCGCGTCAAGGTCGGCGACCGCGTCGCCGGCTGCTTCTTTCAGCGCTGGGTTGGCGGGGCGATGGCTGCCGATACCCATGCCAGCGCGCTCGGCGGCGGCATCGACGGAATGCTCGCGGAATACGCGGTGCTCGAAGAGGACGGCGTGGTCAAGCTGCCGGCCCATCTGTCATACGAACAAGCCGCGACGCTGCCGTGCGCGGCGGTTACCGCATGGCACGCGCTCTCCGAGCATGCCCGCATCGTCGCGGGGCAGAGCGTGTTGGTGCAAGGCACCGGCGGCGTCTCGATCTTCGCTCTGCAATTCGCGCGGCTCATGGGTGCGCAGGTGATCGTCACCTCGTCGAGCGACCAGAAGCTCGCGCGCGCCAAGGAGCTCGGCGCTGCCTACGGCGTGAACTACAAGAGCACTCCCGAATGGGACAAGGCCGCTGTCGAGTGGAGCGGCGGCGGCGTGGACCACGTCGTCGAGGTCGGCGGGCCCGCGACCTTGGCGCAGTCGCTGCGCGCCATTCGCATCGGCGGCAAGATCACGCTGATCGGCGTTCTCTCGGGCGCGGCCGAGATCAATCCGATGCTGATCTTCGCCCGCCGCGCCAATCTGCAGGGGATATCGGTCGGCTCCATGCAGATGTTCGAAGCCATGAACCGCGCAATCGCGGCGAGCGCGCTCAGGCCGGTCATCGACAAGGTGTTTCCGTTCGACGAGACGCCGGCGGCCTACCGCCACCTGCAGTCCGCCCGGCATTTCGGCAAGGTGGTGATCCGCGTGAGCTGAACCAGCGCTCAGTCGCGGGTGATGACGAGAACCTTGAACTCCTTGTCGAGCTTGACGTCGTACTGCCCATCCTTGCATTTGGCATCGTCGACTTCGTAGACGCTGCTGCCCTCGGTTTCGCGCTCCATCTTGCCGCCCGAGCAGCCCCACGCTTGCAAGGCCGCCTTGATCTTCTCTGCGTCCGCCGACGACACCGGAGAATCGGCGAACGCGAAGGTGCTGCCGAGCAACACGACTACGCACGCCATCAGGGTGGGCTTCATCTCTATCTCTCCCGCTTGTGATCATTTGCCCGTGTAATGGGCTGGTTTAAGCTCGAGCCGCCGCGGATTCAACCCGAGACGGGTCGTGCAGTTCCGCAAGCGGCCGTGAACGTCGTGGCTGCGGTGAGCGGACCGCAATCCGCTCAGGCCGTTTCGAGCATGGGCTCCGCCAAGGCGGCCGGCGGCAGGCTGCGGCCGCGCAACATGTCCGCCGCCTTTTCTCCGATCATGATGCAGGGCAGGTTGGTGTTGCCGCTCGGCGTCTCCGGCATGACGGACGCGTCGACGACCCGCAGCCGCTCGATTCCCCGCACGCGCAACTCCGCGTCGACCACGGCACCCGCGTCCGCGCCCATGCGACAGGTGCCGACCGGGTGCGAGCGATGGCCGGCGTTGCGGCGGATGGCGTCGGCGAGCGCCTCATCGCTGGCGACGTCCGGGCCGGGAGAAATCTCGCCGTCGGTCATCTCCCGCAGCGGGCTTTGGCGAAAGATGTTCCGGCATGCGCGCACGCCGCGGATCATGGTGCTCAGATCCTCTTCCGCGGTGAACATGTTGAACAGGATGCGCGGCTTGTCCTGCGGATTGCTCGAGGCCAGGCGCACGAAGCCGCGCGACTGCGGGTGCAGCGCGCCGATACGCGTGGAGAAGCAATAGACCGGCGGCGCGGTCATGCCGGGAATCCACAGTGCCGCGGAATTGCTCACGGTCATCAAGGTCAGCTGCACGTCCGGCCGTTCGAGTCCGGGGCGCGAGCGCAGGAAGATGTTGGCCGCCGCGCCGTTGCTGGCGAACGCGCCGTCGTGGCGCACGAACCAGCGGGCGGCGTGCAGTACCGCGCGGTCCCAGCGCAGGAACTTGGTCAACCCGGCTTGGTCGCGGGCGCGATAGACGTTGAGGATGTTGGGATGCTCCGACAGGTTCTGCCCGACGCCCGGCAGGTCGTGCCGCGGCACAATGCCGACCGACGCGAGGTGATCGGGCGGGCCGATGCCCGACAGCATCAGGATCTGCGGCGAGTTGTAGGTGCCGGCCGAGAGCACCACCTCGCGTTCCGCCCGGACCTGCTGCCGCTTGCCCGCGCGGATATACTCCACGCCGACCGCGCGGCCCTTCTCGAGCGAGATGCGCGAGCTCAGCGCACCGGTCTCGACCGTCAGGTTGCGCCGCGTCATGGCAGGACGCAGGTAGGCGCGCGCGGTGCTGGCACGCCGGCCGTCGCCGATGGTCGCCTCCATCCGGCTGATCCCCTCCTGCGCCGCGCCGTTGGGATCGTCGTTGGCGGGAATGCCGGCCGCGGCCGCGGCCTGCCGCATCGGCTCGTACAGCATGTCGGGATGGTCCATCGGCGTCACGCGCACCGGGCCGTCCCCGCCATGGTAAGGGCCATCGCCGCGCCAGTGGCCTTCCAGCCGCCGGAAATAGGGGAGCACGTCGGCGTAGCCCCACCCGGCGAGCCCCTGCTGGCGCCAAAGATCATAGTCGCGCGGATTGCCGCGGATAGCGATCAAGGCGTTGATCGAGGAAGAGCCGCCGAGCGTCTTGCCGCGCGGGACGGGCAGGCGCCGGCCGTACAGACCGGGTTCCGGCTCGCTCTCGAAGCCCCAATTGTAGGCGGGACTCCTGATCACCTGCTGGAAGGCGAGCGGCATCAGCTGCAGGGGATGCCGGTCCGTCCCGCCCGCTTCCAGCAGCAACACCGAAATTTCCGCATCCTCCGACAGCCGGCTCGCAACCACAGCCCCGGCCGAACCGGCCCCGATGACGATGTAGTCGAACGAACGCGCCACGACCTTTCCATGGTGGGCGGTGGGATCCGGCTTCAGATCACATGCGTCAGGATCGCGATGCCGGCGAGCGCGACGAGGGCGCCGCCGAGCCGATAGGCACCGCGACCGTAGGCTTCGCCGACCCGGCCGATCGCGACGCCGATCGCGATCCCCGCGACGTGCAGCAGCGCGGTCGCGAGCAGGAATCCTGCGCCATACGCGCCGCCCGAGGCATCGAGCGGCATCTCGGTCCCGTGGGCGTGGCCGTGGAAGAGGGCGAACAGGGCGACGAGGGCCATGGCGATGGCGAGCGGCGCTTTCACCCCGAGCGCGACGACGGCGCCGAGCACGATCACCGAGGCGGCGATGCCGAGCTCGACCGACGGCAGCGCCACCCCCAGCATTGCCAGCGCCGCGCCCGCCGCCATGGCGAGCACGAAGCTCGCGGGCACCAACCACAGCGCGCGACCGCCGAGCTGCCAGGCGAAAATGCCGACCGCGACCATGGCCAGAAGGTGGTCGAGCCCGCCGAGCGGATGCGCGAAGCCGTGCACGAAGCCGTGCGCGTCGCCGATACCGGGATGCGCAAAGGCGGCGGTCGGAATGAGCGTAAGGGCGACGGCGGCGGTCAGGCGATGGCGCATGGTTGCTCCCCGTGAGTGGCGAGTAAGATCATCGGCGCAAAGTTGCATATCGGGGTTGCGGTGCGCAAGGCCGCGTCGCGCTCGCCGGCGCTACGTGACGCCGGCATGGCGGTGCCGGCGGGCCGCGCGGCCGCCGCGAGCAAGCGCCTGCGTCGGCATCAGCACGATGCGGCCGTGGCGCACGCCGCGCTCGGCGATCACGTGCTCGGCGAAGTGCTGCACGACGCCGCTCTTGCCCTTGAGCACGGTCACCTCCATGCAGCTGTCGTGGTCGAGGTGGACGTGCAGCGACGACAAAGCCAGCTCGTGGTGATCGTGGAACGCCTCGGTCAGTCGCTTGGGCAGCTCGCGGGCGGCGTGGTCGTAGATGTAGATGACGGCCGCCACGCAGTCGCGCTTGGCGTCGAGCGTCTCGGCGGCTTCGCGGATGCCGGCGCGGGCGAGGTCGCGGATGGCCTCGGAGCGGTTCTGGTAGCCGCGGGAAGCGATGATGCGATCGAGCTCGGTCATGAGCTCGTCGTCGATGGTGATGGTCACGCGCTGCATGGACGACCGCCGGGAAGGTGCCTTCGTCGTCGCCGGGCTAAGCCCGCACGCGACTGTTGGAACGAGCGCCGTTCTAGTCCGTTATCGGGCCATCGCCAATGCCGCGCGATCAGCGGGCTGCGGCACCGCCGGGGCGCGCTGCGAGCAAAGCGCAGGCCCGCCCGGATGGGGACATCCGGGCGGGCCCCGTTGATCGACGCGGGGGTGGATGGGGGCGCTCGCGCCGATCGAAGTTTGTTCGTTGCGGGGGACGAGTCCTCCGGCGGGACCGAACGGGTGATGTTTCTTGCTCCGGGTGGTTTTTCTTATCCCGGGCGGCTCTTGCGTCCGCTCGCCCGTTGGTCGCGGCACCGGTGCAACCGGTTCAAAGGCCGCGACCACTATGCGACGCCGCAATCGCGGCCGGCCTCCCCCGCGTCCGGCGCGCCCTGGCACCCTCCGCCGGCGGCACGGGGTGCGGGCGGGCGGCGAAGCTGGTATCCTGGCGCGCCCCGTTGGTGACGATGCCCTCCCATCTCGCTCATGCTCGCCTCGCCGAGATCCGCACGCGCAAAGCCGAGCGCGGCGACCTCGACGCGCTGGCCGAGCTTGAGCGGGCGGTCTTCGCCACCGACCGGCTGTCGCGGCGCAGCCTGCGGCGCTTTCTCGAGTTCGCCGAGCGCGGAGCTGATCGTCGCGGCCGACGGCGGGCGGCTCGCCGGCACCGCCATCGTGCTGTTCCGGCCGCGCTCGCTGCTGGCGCGGCTCTATTCGCTGGCGGTCGCGCCGCAGATGGGCGGCCGCGGGGTCGCGCCGGCGCTGCTCGAGGCCGCCGAGGCTGCCGCGCTCGCGCGCGGCTGCCGCGCCATCCGCCTCGAAGTGCACGTCGGCAACCACGCCGCGCTCGCGCGCTACCGCAAGAGCGGCTATCGGGAATTCGCCCGCGTGCAAAAGTATTACGAGGACGGCGGCGACGCGCTGCGCTTCGAGAAGCGGCTCGTCCCGGCCTCGCCTGCGCTGGCGGCGGCGCCGCGCTACTTCCATCAGACCACCGAATTCACCTGCGGGCCGGCCTGCATCATGATGGCGCTCGCCTGGGCCGAGCGGAGCTTCGCGCCGGCCGAGGCCTTCGAGTTCCAGCTCTGGCGCGAGGCCACCACCATCTGCATGGGCGCGGGACCGGGCGGCTGCGAGCCCTACGGCATGGCGGTGGCGCTGCGGCGCCACGGCCTCGCGCCGGAACTCTATGTGAGCCGGCCGGGGCCCTATTTCCTCGCCACCGCCAAGTCCGCCGACCGCCGCCGCGTCATGGAGCTGACACAACGCCAGTTCCGGCGCGAGGCCGGAGCGCTCGCGATCCCGAGCCACCTGACTCCGGTGACCGAATCAGTTCTCATGCGCGCCTTCGATCAAGGCAGCGTGGCCATCGTCCTGGTTTCGGGCTATCACATGGTGCCGAGAGGAAAGCCGCACTGGATTTTCGCCTTCGGCCGCGACGGGCGTCACGTCCTCGTGCACGACCCGGCGGCGATCAGAGATGATCAAGGGATGGCGGTCGCCGCCGAGACCTACGCGCTACCGTGGATCGCGCTCGAGCGCGTGATCCATCTGGGTCGCGAGCGGCTCAGCGCAGCCATCGTCATCCGGAAAGGACCTTCATGACCGGCTGGGTCATCCTGGTCGACCAGCCCCGAGACTTCCCGAACGCAGAGACCCCCCACAAGGTGATCACGACGAGCGAGTACCTCGCCCGTCCGCGCCTGTTCGACATGGGACGGCCGAAGCTCGTCAATCTCGCGCGCTCCTACGCCTATCAGTCGAAGGGCTATTACGCCTCGCTCTTGGCGGAAGCGCGCGGACACCGGGTGGTGCCGAGCGTCGAGACCATGCTGGAGCTGCGCGAGGCCAAGCTCTACGAGCACGCGCTGCCGGAGCTCGAGGACGAGCTCAACCGCTGCGCGCGCCGCGCCGACTTCCAGCCCGAGGGCGAGCTCCGCTTCCTGGTCTGCTTCGGCATTTCCCGCGACGAGCGCTTCGACTCGTTCGGGCGCCTGCTGTTCGACTGGTTCCGCTGCCCGGCGCTGGAGGTGACCGTCGAGCCCGGCCGCTGGCTCTCGATCGAGCGCATCCGTCCGCGCAACATCACCCGGCTCGCCAACGGCGAGACGCCGTTCCTGCGCGAATCGCTGCATCGGCACACCAAGCGCGAATGGCGCGACCCCAAGGCGCGCACGGTGCCGAAATACGACCTCGCGGTGCTCTACGATCCCAACGAGAAGATGGCGCCGTCCTCGGCCGCCTCGATCAAGCACATGGCGCGCATCGCCGAGCGGCTCTCGGTCGACGTCGAGCCGGTGACGAAGCGCCAGCTCGCCGAGCTCGCCGAATACGACGGCCTGTTCATCCGCGAGACCACCTCGATCGACAACCACACCTATCGCTTCGCGCGGCGCGCCTGGCAGGAGGGCATGCCGGTCATCGACGATCCGATCTCGATGATCCGCTGCACCAACAAGGTGTTCCTGATGGAGCTGCTCGGCCAGAACCAGGTGGCGACGCCGCCGACCGTGCTGCTCACCGACGTCGGCGACCTGCCCAGGGCGATGGACGAGCTCGGCCTGCCGCTGGTGGTGAAGATCCCGGACGGCTCGTTCTCGCGCGGCGTGCACAAGGTGAACACGCCGGAGGAATTCCGCCGCGTCGCCGACGAGCTGCTCGAGGAGACCGACCTGCTGCTGACGCAGAAATTCCTGCCGACCGAGTTCGACTGGCGCGTCGGCGTGCTCGCGGGCGAGCCCTTGTTCGTGTGCCAGTACCGCATGGCGCGCGGCCACTGGCAGATCGTCAAGCACCGCCCCGACGGCTCCGCGCGCGAGGGCGGCTTTCGCACCTTCGAGCTCGACAAGGCGCCGCCCGCGCTGATCGACATCGCGGTGCGCGCGGCGCGCCCGGTCGGGGCCGGGTTCTACGGCGTCGACGTCAAGGAGACCGACCACGGCTTCGTCGTCATGGAGGTCAACGACAATCCCAATCTCGAGCACGGCATCGAGGACCAGGTCGGCAAGGACGAGATTCTGGATCCGGCTGCTCAAGTGGTTCGTCGAGCGCTTCGAGCAGTAGCTGCCTCTGTCGTTGATGATTTACCCTTCGTATCGGACCGATGATCTATCAGCGGGCTCGGCCGGCTCCCTCTCCCCATTTGGGGAGAGGGCGGGGGGTGAGCATTTTTTGGCGCGCGAGGCTGCCAGGATCGATCCTCGCTGATGAGGGTGTTGGGTGCTGAACAACCTCTCCGGAAAGCTCGGCCAATTGTCCCAAAGAGACCGAAAGGACGTGGTCAGTCTCCGGGGCAGGGGGTAGGATGATCGCGCCACCTTTGCCGAGGCGTCAGCGATCCTCTGCGACATGGCGTCTCCGACAAATGCAGGTCTGAATTTGTGGGTCGGCCATGAAGCGATCTATGTCAAAGGAGGGTCACGGAGCCGAGGGGGCATACGGGCGAGAGCGCGAGGTCGAGACCTTGCGCGCACCTGGTCCGACGGGCGCGATCGAAACGCCGGTCGAACACCTCGACCTCGCGACCGTGCTTAAGGTCTTGCAAGCGGTATCGGGCGAGATTGTCCAGGAAAAGCAGCTCGAAATCCTCATGCGCACCGCGATCGAGCAAGCAGGCGCTGAGCGTGGCGTGCTGGTTCTGTCGCGATGGACCGGGCCGCGGATCGCCGCGCAAGCCACAACGGGCGACGGCGGGATCGTCGTTAGGCTGCACGACGAGGCCATGACCCCGGCGGTGCTGCCGGAATCGGTCATCGAACATGTCGTGCGTACAAACGAGAGTGTGATTCTCGACGATGCCTCGGCTCAGAATCCATTTTCCGCCGATCCATACATCCGGCAGCAGCATGCTCGTTCCATTCTTTGCTTGCCGTTCCTCAACCAGGGCCAACTGATAGGGGTGCTCTACCTCGAGAACAACCTGACCCCTGGGGTTTTCGCGCCGGCTCGGATCGCGGTGCTCAAGCTGCTCGCCTCGCAAGCCGCGATCTCGCTGGAGAATGCCCGTTTACACCGCGATCTCGCAGAACGCGAAGCGAAGATTCGGCGCCTGGTCGAAGCACAAACCCCGCAGGCGGAAGACGAGGTGCGTGCTATTCTCGACAACGCACCGGTATTCCTCTGGTCCGACTTGCCCGACGGATATTGCGATTTCCTCAATCAGCCCTGGTTGACCTATTTCAATCTTTCCTTGCAAGAGGCGCAAGGCGCCGGCTGGGCGACGTTGCTCCATCCCGACGATGCTGCGCACCATCTGGAAAGTTGGCAAAAGTCGGTATCGACCGGTATCCCGTTCGAGACCGAAGCGCGATTTCGACGTTCCGATGGTGAATATCGATGGTTCCTGACCCGTGCCAACCCGCTGCGTGACAAAACGGGAAGGATCGTCAAGTGGTATGGAACAAACATCGATATTGAGAATCTGAAGCGAACCGAGAGAAGGCTACGTCAAAGCGAAGCTTATCTGGCCGAAGCACAGAGGCTGAGCCACACCGGTACCTGGGCCTTCAATGAGACAACGACGCTCTATTGGTCGGAGGAGAGCTACCGAATCTGGGGATTTGATCCGCTGCAGGGCCTCCCGAGCCGGCAAGCCATGTGGCAACGGGTCCATCCAGATGATCGAGACTGGGTGCGCCAAGGGGCCCGGGACGCCAGGCGCCAGAAAAGAGACTACGCGGTCGAGCATAGAATTGTACTACCGGATGGAACAGTTAGATATCTCGAAGCGACTGCCCGTTTTTTGTCCTCCGGCGACGGAGAGCGTTTCGAGGTTGTCGGTACACACATCGATGTCACGGAGCGCAAACGCGCCGAGAAAGCATTGCGGGAGAGCGAAGCAAAGATCCGGCGCCTGGTCGACGCCAACATCATCGGCATCTTCATCTGGGATTTCGAAGGCCGGATCATCGAGGCCAACGACGCATTTCTCCGCATGGTCGGCTACGACCGAGAGGATCTCGCCTCGGGTCGCCTACGCTGGACGGAACTGACGCCACCCGAATGGCGTGACCGCGATGAACGACGCCATTTGCCCGAGTTGAAGATGACCGGGAGCTTGCAGCCGTTTGAGAAGGAGTACTTCCGGAAAGACGGCAGCCGTGTTCCGGTGCTGATCGGCGCGGCGACCTTTGAGGAAGGCGGGAATCAAGGTGTCGCTTTCGTGCTTGATTTGACGGAGCGCAAGCGCGCCGAGCAGGCGGCCGAGCACCTCGCCTCGATCGTCGAATCCTCCGACGACGCCATCGTCAGCAAGGATCTCGACGGAATCATCAAGACCTGGAATCGCGGGGCCGAGCGCCTGTTCGGACACAAAGCCGCGGAGGTCATCGGCCGGCCGATCACCATCCTGATTCCGCTGGATCGGCGCGACGAGGAGCCTGGAATTCTCGCGCGCATCCGCCGCGGTGAACGCGTCGACCACTACGAGACCGTGCGCCGGCATAAGGACGGCAGCCTGATCGATATTTCGCTGACGGTTTCGCCCACGCGGGACGCTAAAGGTGCAATCGTCGGCGCCTCGAAGATCGCGCACGACATCTCCGAGCGCAAGCGAGCGGAAGAGGCGCTCCGCCAGAGCACGGAAGCTCTGCGCCGCAGAGAGGCCTATTTGGCGGAAGCACAAAGGCTGAGCCACACTGGCACCTGGGTCTCCGATGGGACACTGACGACTGTCTATAATTCGGAGGAAAACTACCGCATCTGGGGGGTTGATCCGCTGCAGGGCCTTCCGAGCCGCGATGCTATGTGGCAACGGATCCACCCAGACGATCGAGGCAGGGTATGGGAAGGGGTCCAAGAGGCAGTGCGCCAGAAAAGAGACTACGCGGGCGAGTTCAGAATCGTACTGCCGGATGGAACAATCAAATATCTCGACGTAACCGCCCATCATCGGTTCTCCGCGCGCGGAGAGGTTGTCGAGATTCTCCGTACCAACGTCGATGTGACCGAAGGCAAGCGCGCCGAGAGAGCATTGCGCGAGAGCGAAGAAAAGTTCCGCGACTACGCAGAGACAGCGTCCGATTGGTTTTGGGAAACCGGTCCGGACTACAAATTCACGCTGTTAAGCGAGAATGCGTTTGGTTCGGATCCGGCCGATCGAATTGGCACGGCGTGCTGGGATCTCGCTCTCGACCTTGAAACGGAACCGGAGAAGTGGCGGCTTCTCCGGGCAGCCCTCGATTCACGCAAACCGTTCCGTGAGTTCGTATATCAAGGGTTGAGCGCCGATGGCTCTCCGATGTACGTGAAGGCCAGCGGCAAACCAGTGTTTGACGCCAACGGAGAGTTCCGTGGCTATCGAGGTACCGGTACAGACGTGACGGCAATCACGTGCGCGCAGGAGGCGCTGCGTGAAAGCGAACGAAGTGCACGTTCAGCACTTGACGGGATAGCCGGTCTGGTTTCGGTATTGGCCCCGAACGGTGAACTCGAGACCGCCAATCGCCAACTCCTCGAGTATTTTGGCCGATCGCTGGAATGGATAAAGAACTGGGGAACAAACGATGCGGTGCATCCTGAAGACCTTCCTCGTGTTCTTGAACTTTTTAAGAAAGCGATGGCCGCCGGGATTCCCTTCCAGCACGAACTACGCATGCGGCGCTTCGACGGCGAATACCGGTGGTTTGACAACCGCGGCGTCCCAATTCGCGATGACTCCGGGCGCATCGCGCGCTGGTACATCCTACTGACGGACATTGAGGATCGCGCACGAGCGCTGGCGCAATTGGAGCAGATGCAATCGGATTTCGCCCACATGAACCGCGTGAGCATGATGGGAGAATTGGCCGGCTCGCTGTCTCACGAAATCACGCAACCGATCGCCAGCGCCCGCAATAACGCCCGTGCGGCCCAGAATTTTCTGGACATGCAGCCGCCGGACTTGAGCGAGGTCAGGGAGGCCCTCGGCTGCGTTGTGGGCGATACCGATCGCGCCGGAGACATCGTCGACCGGATCCGTGAGCACATGAAGAAGGCGCCTCCGCGAAAGGGGCAATTTGATCTTAACGAGGCGATCAACGAGGTAATTGTATTGGGCCGAAGCACAATCATCAAAAATGGCGTCTGGGTCCAGACCCGGCTTTCTGAGGGATTAGTTCCCATTCACGGCGATCGCGTTCAATTGCAGCAGGTGGTCCTGAACCTGATCCTGAACGCGGTCGAAGCAATGGGCTCGGTTGAGGCAAAGCCGCGAGACCTATTGATCAGCACCGAGCAAGACCGCACGGGCGTCCTCGTGGCAGTGCGCGATTCCGGGCCGGGCATCGATCCGTCGCATCTCGAGCGCGTGTTCGATGCCTTCTACACCACGAAGTCCGGCGGCATGGGGATGGGGCTGTCGATTTGCCGGTCTATCATCGAGGCCCATGGAGGCCGGCTGTGGGCAGAGGCGAATGAACCTCGCGGCACTATATTTCAGTTCACCTTGCCCACCGAGCACGTGAGATCATGAATTTTCTTCAGGCGTTCATTCACCGGACGTGAGAGCTGCGTGAAGGCACCGTTTCAGATGCTGTTCATCAACCGGCTTGCGAAGGTAGCAGACGACCCCATCGTTCAAGGCGCGGATCCGGTCGACATCATTGGGGTAGGCAGTCACGAGGATTGTCGGAATCGCGCGCCCTGCATCGATGAGGTGTCGGTGGAGTTCAATTCCGTCCATCGCAGGCATGTTTACGTCGGCGATCAGGCAGGCCGTTTCGGCGAGACGAGGGGATGCAAGAAAATCGTCCGCCGATGCAAAAGCCTCGGCGGCATAGGCCAATGATCTCATGAGCCTCCGCATCAACTCGCGAAAGAACCGATCATCATCAACGACCGACACCAATAGCTTTTTCATCACGCCGCCTCTGGCAGTTCGCTCGAACCCGCCGTGCGGGGCGGCCCAATAATGCCGTTCGCTCGCGTGGGATGATGTGATCTGTGCCAAGAATGCCATCGGTGCAATGCCGGTGCCCCGTAAACTTTGGCTTATCTCGGGGCGCGCAGGCTGGGCGCCAAAGGAGGCCGCCGAGCTGTGTCAGTGCGCATAAACTTTGTTCTACGCCCGTGCGTGTCCTCTGAAGAAGAGTGGGGCTGTTCAAGAAATTCGGTGCGGGTCCCCTGTCTTCCGTCAGCGTTTCAAGGGACTGAACGCGTCGGCGTCGACGCCGGCAATGCGTTAGCGTCGGTCCAGGGGGTTTTCCTCAGTCAACGGGACCGCCTGTTCGACGAGAGCAAAATATTCGTCGAGCAGTTTCTCGGCTTGCGCGCGGGTCGCGATCGGCGCTCCGCAATTCACCGACGCCATCGCAAGCTCTACGACCATGAAGGCGCGAGCCATATTGGCAGCATATTGGGTGAAGGCCATAGGCATGGCTCGTCTCATGAGGTTCCGCAATTGACTCGCTGATGATTGGGCTTGAGCGGCTCCTAGCTTGCGCACCCTGCGCCGTGCGCATGCTTCGCTCGCCATTTTGGACCGGGGCCACGCATGTAGTGCAACTCCGGCCGATACGGATCCAACAACGAGGTCGTGAGCCGGCGCCATCGCCGAGCCGTCGCGCCGAAGACCCCCGGAGCAGGGCTTGCGAACAACACTCTAGAGACATACGAGTCTTCGAATGTACTCATTTCGGACCTCCTTGGGTGGCGGCTTCGATAGCCGTCTTACCGACGTCCGAAATGGTAGTTCAGTCGAGGCGGTTGCTCCATTCTACGCAGGTTGGTCCACCTGACGTCTTGGTTGAGCTGACCCATACTTAAGTTTATTGTCCCATGTGCCAGATTTTGGCGGGCTGCAGTGCCTTGTCCGGGGATTGGGACTAGAACTGCACGGACGGGCCAAACCTGCGAACCGAGACAAAGGCTTATTTCCTTGGTCCTTTAATCGTGAGTAGGAGCGATGCCTGACGCAAACTCCACCGTCTTGGTCATTGATGACGATCCGGACCTTCGCGCATCGGTTGGGCGTCTGTTGCGATCGCTCGGCCTGGATGCTCAGCTATTTGCGTCCATTTCCGACTTTCTCAAGTCCGATCCGCCGGATGGCCCCACCTGCCTGGTCCTCGACGTCAGGCTGCCGGGGCAGAGTGGTCTTGATCTTCAGCGCGAGCTCGCCGCGGCGAACAGGGAACTCCCGATCATCTTCATCACAGGGCACGGCGACATCCCGATGTCGGTGCAAGCGATGAAGAGTGGTGCCATTGAGTTCCTTACGAAGCCGTTCCGTGATCAGGACCTCCTCGACGCCATTCAGCTCGGCCTCTCTCGCGATCGCGCTCGGCGGGAGAATGAAAAAGCTTTGGCCGCCCTAAGGGAACGCTTCGAGTCGCTGAGCCCCAGGGAGCGCGAGATCATGATTCAGGTCGCGCACGGCCGTCTTAGCAAGCAAATTGCCGGCGATATCGGCATTGCCGAAGCCACCGTGAAGGTGCATCGCAGCCGTCTGATGCACAAGATGAAGGCCCGTTCGCTTCCCGAGCTAAGCCGAATGGCGGATAAGCTCAAACTGGGACCCGTGGAGCCGCAACACTCCTGAACCGAGGTGTCAGCTTTTCTTACGTCTCGCACGAGGAAACTGCCCGCTGTGCTGTGCTGATGGTCCGGGGGCTCGGTTATAACGTCCTTCATCCCCTCGATCAGCCCCTCCGTCCTTGAGGCAGTTCAAGACGCAAAGGGCGTGTTCGCTGCGGCTTGTAAACCAACGTTCAGCGCAGCGAAACAATAAGGCTATCTCGCACGACCAGCGTGCAATAGATCGCGGCATTCCAAGTCGTCAAATTGCGTCTCGGCTAGCCAGTCGGCTATCGAAAACCAGAGACAGGAATGCCTCATGACCACGCCAATGGACGACACACTCACCGCTATCGGTCGACAGCTTTCCGTCGCTTACTTGCCGACCGTCCTGGAGCCGCTGCCAAGAGGGCTTAACGACTTGGTGGCCCAGCTCGTTGCATTTGAAATGCGCAAGCGAGAACCGAGTGCGAGACCTTCGGAGACCTTGCAGTTCGTTATGGCACAGCTCGCGCCGGACCTCGATCCGTCAATCGGACGATAGCCTTATGAGAGGATCTAGCCGTGAGCCGCATCGTGAGATCGGTCTTCTCGCCCTCCAACCTGCGCATTGTCTTCTCGGCAGATGGTCTGCTGCCGCTGGTCAAGCAGGACCGATTCCGCGCGTTTGCTTGATCGGCTGTCGTCGACGAAACGGCCGCCGCAAGAACGGTCAAAACAACAGCAGGCGCGGTGGAGACAGGCGCCCCCTCCGACACTAAGTCAGCGACCAAAAGCGATGAAAGCTGCACACGCGGCCGATCCTTGTATCGACCGAGAGGAACAGGTCAATGAGCCACGCTCTGAAACTTGCAACCTTGACTCCAGGAACAGAGGCGCCCGGGTCAAAGGATCGTAAGGTTCCACCTTTTGTGGGATCCACGATGCCTTCCGAACGCCTACACTTGGCAGACGCGCCAGCGCTGGCGCCGTTTCATTCTGACTCAGGCTTTGGTGTCACACGCCGCGTTCAAAGTCCGGATACCGCCCCGCTGAAACCAAGCGAACCTGCCGGTGCGACGAGGGGAGAGGTTTCATTCGGACCGTTCCGTTTACTTCCGGCACAGTTTCTTCTGCTGGAAGGCGACAAGCCAGTGCCCCTCGGGAGTCGTGCTCTGGAGATACTGATTGTCTTACTTGAACGACCTGGCGAGTTGGTCAGCAAGCAAGAATTGATGGCTCGGGTTTGGCCTAACTTATTTGTCGAGCCGGCCAACCTGACCGTCCATGTTTCTGCATTGCGCCGCACGCTGCGTGACGGACGTAATGGGAATCGGTTCATTATCAATATCCCTGGGCGCGGCTATTGCTTTGTTGCGCCAATCAGCTAGTGCGCGCTTATTAGCATTATGCAGTTTGCCTGCTTTGCAAAATTTAGCGCCGGTTTGGCGCTCTTTACTGGCCGTAACGAGCGATGTCACGCACATCATGATCATCTGAGGTTTTAGGAATGGCCGTCATGAGCACGTCAAAAAACGCCCTCATTGCCGCCCGCACCTTCGATTCGTGAAAAGCCAATCCCAGCAACCCAGCTAAAGGAGACTAGATATGACCACCGCCACGCCAGCACCCGGAAAATTGCTGCTCTCTCCCTCCGATCACACGCTCATCTTGATCGACTTCCAATCTCAAATGGCATTCGCCACCAGATCGATCGATCCCGTTGTGTTGCGCAACAACGCGGGTCTCGTTGCCAACGCGGCGCGGATCTTCAATGTCTCGACCATTCCCACCACGGTGGCCGAAAAGGCCTTTTCGGGTCCGATGTTCGACGAGATCAAAGCGGCCTTCCCCAAGGCAAGGTTCTTCGATCGCACCAGCATGAACTGCTGGGAGGACAAGGCGGTGGTCAAAGAGGTCAACCGAATAGGCAAGGGACGAATTATCTTGGCCGGCCTTTGGACATCGGTGTGCATTGTCGGTCCGGCGCTGTCGGCCCTCGACCAGGGATTCGAAGTTTACGTGATTGCCGACGCATGCGGGGACGTATCCCACGAGGCGCACGAGCGCGCGATAGAGCGAATGGTCCAGGCGGGCGTACGTCCGATGACCTCGCTCCAATACTTGCTGGAATTGCAGCGTGATTGGGCACGCACCGAGACCTACGATGCAACCACCAGCCTGGCAAGGACATTCGGAGGTGCCTACGGCATCGGCGTCGCCTACGCCAAAACCATGCTGGGGCCGCACGGAACCGAAGCTGGCAAGGCCGCATGACGGGCATCATAAGGCAACTGTTCGAAGACCGACCGACGAATACGCGACCGCAATTATCTCGGCTCAGCAAGCGCTGACAACCGGAAGAAAGGACTAGGACATGGAAAGGATTTCTCGAGACAACGCAGCTCTGTGCCTGATCGATCATCAAACGGGCCTCCTCACCGGAGTCCGGGATATCGCGGTCGGAGAGCTGAAACACAACGTCGTTGCCCTGGCGAAGGCCGCTCAAATTCTCGGGCTGCCAGTCATCCTCGCCACGACCGCGAAGGACGAGTTGTGGGGGCCGACCGTTCCCGAACTGGTCGCAGCGCTTAAGGGCGACTACGCCAAGATCGACCGGATGACGGTCAACGCTTGGGACGATCCCGCCTTCGTTGCGGCGGTGAAGAAGACAGGGCGCTCTCATTTGATTTTCGCCGGCGTGGCTACGCAGGTTTGCGCCGCCTACCCCGCCTATTCCGCTCTGGACGCCGGCTATCAATCCTATGTGGTGATGGATGCATCAGGAGCGTTCAGCCTGGCTGAGCGCGAGGCGGGCATCGCGCGTATGGTGCAACGCGGAGTGATCCTGACGGACTACTTCGCCATCACCGTGGAAATGATGCGCAGTAATGCGGACCCGCGTTCGAACGAGGTCTACGCCGCTCTCGATATGGATTTTGCGGTCCTTGTCGGGCAGATCTCGAAAGCGGACGCCGCCAAGGCGCAAAAGTCGAGTCGAAGCGTCGCAGCGTAAACCATGGGCATCCAGGGACGCAGCGAAGACGAGCGAGATTGTACGACCTGTATGCGCGAAAAGAAACGACGGCGCGTTTGAAATTACCTCATTAGGAGCTTGCAAGATGCGTGTCATCAATGCTCTCGCCCTAACGACGCTTCTGCTGGCAACCGCCGGCAGCACATCAATGGCTCAAGATAAGCCGGCTGACGCGACGGCCTCCGTAGCTGTCGGCTCGCAGTACGACACTGCGCATGTTTATGTCGCGCCCGCGGACTTGGACCGCTTCAGCGATAGTCTCGTCGCAACGTTCGGCGGTACCAAGTCTCAACAAGCTGTCTTGACCATCACCCCGACGCCCAGCAAGACGAACTGGCAGGCGGTGTTCACTCCGGTTGGCACATTCTCCGTGTTCGGTTTCACGACGCCGATCCCACATCCGTTCGGCCTCGAACGAACCGGCTACCTCGTGACCGACATGGATGCAGCGATCAGATCGGCGAAAGCCAACGAAGCAGACGTTGTCGTGGCACCGTTCAAGGATCCCATTGGACTCGATGCCATCGTCCAGTGGCCGGGCGGCGTATATATGCAGCTGTACTGGCACACGACCGCGCCGAATTTCGCGAAACTCGACAAGATCCCCGAAAACAGGGTGTACGTGTCACCGGGTCGCGCCGACGCGTTCGTACGCGCTTTCGTGGGGTTCTCGCAAGGGAAGATCGTCTCCGACGACCGGAACGCACCCGGCGTAGAGGTGGGCCGACCAAAGGATACTTACCGCCGCGTGCGGATCAACTCCACATTCGGGAAGATCGCCGTGCTCGTCACCGATGGACAGCTCCCGTACCCATATGGACGCGAAATTAGCGGCTATGAGGTGGCTAATCTCGCCGATACGGTCAGCAAGGCCAAGGCCGCGGGCGCGACCGTTCTCGTCGACCCATACACCGCCGACCGGCGCCAAGCGGCAATAATTTCATTTCCCGGCGGCTATATCGCCGAGATTCACTCCGCCGTGAGCGAATAGTGTCATTCCTGCCGCACTCGGAGAGAAATTCCCGCGGATGTCGTGCATCCCCTTGCTCCCCGGCGCCGTCGGCTGCGATAATTTCGAGATTTATTGTGCGCTGCTTTCAAGATGCGTGATGTTGCATGCTACAGCGCCATCGATCTTCGATTCGCATGACAGGTTCCTGGTGGGCTGTGCAGTTCATCGCAGCCATCACGGTCCTTCTCCCCTGGCCTGTCCAGGCCCAGAACAGCAACAGCACGACCAATGCACCGACGCGGCCCTCGATCATGTTCAACCGTTGGGAAGAGGACTGGTCGGTGCTCGCCGATCCACGCGTGCCGAGGGAACCTCTTGACAGCCTGAAATATATCCCGCTGTCCGCATACGATCCCAAAACCTACCTGTCGTTTGGTGGCAACCTCCGGGAGCGCTTCGAAGCGAACGATGCTTCGAATTTTGGGGTGGGCCTCAATCACAACCAGAACTATGTGATCTCCCGCTCGGAAGCGCATGCCGATCTTCGCATCGCCGACCAACTCCAGGTGTTCGTGCAATTGCAGAGCGACTTTGCGCCCTGGAAGACCATTCTCACCCCGGTCGATCGAGACCGGCTCGATCTCGAGCAGGCCTTCGCGCTCTTGACCGAGCCGATCGGCGGCGGAACGGCTAGGATTCGCCTGGGTCGGCAACAGTTCAATTTCGACCTACAGCGTTTCGTGTCCGTACGCGATGGACCGAACGTGCGCCAATCATGGGATGCCGCCTGGGCCGATTACGAGACCGGTCCCTGGAAATTCATCGCTCTTTACAGCCGTCCAGTTCAGGTGTTGGACGATCGCGCCTTCGACGACTACAGCAGCAGCAGCGAAACATTTAGTGTCGCGCGGGTCCAGCGAAAGCTTTCTGATACAACCACCCTCTCCGGCTACTATGCCCATTTTACCCAGGCCAACGCTCGATTTGTAAATGCGACCGGCGACGAACGCCGCGAAATCTTCGACGTTCGGTTCAACGGCAATCTCGACAATCTGGACTGGGACATCGAGGTGATGGGCCAAGGAGGACGCCTCGACGCTAAAAATATCGCGGCCTGGGCCTTCGGATCGATCGTGGGCTACACCTTTGCCAACGTCAACTGGACGCCGCGAATAGGTTTGCAGCTCGACGCGGCCTCCGGCGATAGCCATTCACCAGGTGATAGCTTCGGCACATTCAACCCGCTGTTTCCGAACGGTTACTACTTCACGCTCGCGGGATATACGGGCTATGTAAACCTAATCCACTTCAAGCAATCGCTGACCTTACAGCCGACCAATTCAGTCAAAATCCTGCTCGCAGTCGCCGAGCAATGGCGACAGACGACTGCGGATGCAGTCTATGTCGTTCCGAATATCCCGCTGCCGGGCACGGCCGGCCGGGCTGGACGTTACACGGGGACCTATGGGCAGGCTCGCGTGGATTGGACGATCACCCCACAGCTTTCGTTCGCCGTCGAGGCCGTCTATTTCGCTGTAAGCGATGTGATTGTAAGAGCAGGCGGACATAACAGCACCTATTTGGGCGTTCAACTCGCGTACGGATGGTAGAACAGCCGATGCGGCAGCGACGGGTCACCGGGGACCCCGGGCAATAATGCCGCAGATGTGCCGAGCTCCGCTTGGAGCCCATTCCGGCACACCGCGTTCACGGTGCTGTAGATTGCGACCATCGGATCGAGCTCGCCTTCGGTCCAATTTGCTGAAATTTGCCACGCTTCATTCGGCTCTCCGGTCGAGTGCCGCTACATGCACAGAATGCACCGGAGCTCGGGCTTCCAAACAGTGAGCCTGTCGACGTAATGATACCGAGGGACGCTCATGCAGCTAATCGTCATGCTTGTTGTCGCGCTCTTGATCGGCCCGCCGACGGCGGCCGCAGCCGACGCATCGAATTGCGGTCAAGCCACCGAGCTCGCTGCCGCTCGCGTCCGCTGGGCGGCAGTGCGCCAGAGCCGCGGCGACACGACCAATAACGAGAAGAACTGCCGTGCTTACAGCATTCACTTCTACGAAACGGTGACCGCGCGCCAGGCCGTCTCCACCTGCAAGGATGGCGTCGGTCGTCAACCCCTTCTCGACGTGCTCGACGCCGAGATCGAGGCCTTTAACAACCTCATCGCCGCGCAGTGCGGTAGCTAAACGGTCCATGTCGTTTCCAGAACAAGCTGCGGCAAGAGTCCGCGCTCAATCGCACGAAGGAGAATAGCCATGGCAAATATTGTGGCCGATCAGTTCGTCGAGACCCTCGTCGCCGCGGGCGTGAAACGCATCTACGGCATCGTCGGCGACAGCCTCAACGGTCTGACGGATGCCGTTCGTCGACACGGCAAAATCGAGTGGGTTCATGTCAGGCACGAGGAGGTCGCTGCGTTCGCTGCCGGCGCCGAGGCGCATCTGACGGGCGAGCTCGCCGTGTGCGCAGGGAGCTGCGGACCGGGCAATCTGCACCTCATCAATGGTTTGTTCGATTGTCAGCGCTCGCGCGTTCCCGTGCTTGCCATCGCCGCCCACATCCCCTCGCCCGAGATCGGCAGCGGCTATTTTCAGGAGACGCATCCGCAATCGCTTTTCCAGGAATGCAGTCACTATTGCGAGTTCATCTCGGTCGCCAGTCAGATGCCGCGCGTCCTCGCGACCGCCATCCACCAAGCGGTCGGCAAGCGCGGCGTGTCAGTTGTGGTAATCCCGGGCGACGTCGCCCTGCAGCCGGCATCGAATGCGCCGCCGCTCAAGGCAGAGGGGCTGCTGCCACGCCCGCCCATCGTTACGCCATCCCGCGCCGATCTCGATCGTCTTGCCGCGCTGCTCAACGGCGAGGACGATCGCATCACCATCCTGTGCGGCTCGGGATGCCAGGGCGCGCACGACGAGCTGCTGGCGCTCGGCGGGCGCCTCAAGGCGCCGATGGTGCATGCGCTGCGCGGAAAAGAGCATGTCGAATGGGACAATCCCTACGACGTGGGCATGACCGGGCTCATAGGCTTCGCGTCCGGCTACTACGCGATGCGAGATTGCGACGTCCTGCTGATGCTCGGGACCGACTTCCCCTATCGCCAATTCTATCCGGAGGGAAACGGTGTCCGCATTGCACAGATCGATCTGCGGCCGGAAAACATCGGTCGCCGTGTTCCTGTCGATCTCGGCGTCGTCGGTGACGTGCGCGCGACGCTCGCGGCGCTGCTGCCGCTGCTCGAGCAGAAGCGCGACGGCACGCATCTCGCGCGAGCGCAGCAGCATTACGCCAACTCGCGCAATGAGCTCGACCATCTTGCCAAGGGAACGCCCGGCAAGCGGCTCCTCCATCCGCAGCAGATCGCCAAGGCGCTCAGCGACCAGGCGGCTGCGGATGCCATTTTCACCTGCGATGTCGGCCTGCCGACGGTATGGGCGGCACGCTATCTGGCGATGAACGGCCGGCGCCGGCTGCTGGGCTCGTTCTGGCACGGCTCGATGGCCAATGCGATGGCCCAGGCGATCGGCGCGCAGGCCACGTTCCCCGGCCGGCAGGTGGTCTCGCTGTCTGGCGACGGCGGCTTCACCATGCTGATGGGCGATTTCATCACGCTCACCCAATACAAGCTCCCGGTAAAAGTGGTGGTGTTCAATAACGGCACGCTCGGCTTTGTCGAGCTGGAGCAAAAGTCCACCGGCTTCCTCGACTACGGAGTGGACCTCCAGAACCCGAACTTCGCGGCAATGGCCGAAGCGGTCGGCATTCGCGGAATCCGGATCGAAGATGCGGGCCAGGTAGAGGAGGGAATTGCCGCCGCTTTGGCGCATGACGGCCCCGTTCTCGTTGATGCGGTGGTGAACCGGACGGAGCTCGCGATGCCGCCGTCCATCACGCTCGAGATGGCGAAGGGCTTCACCCTCTACATGGTGAAGGCCGTGATCGGCGGCCGAGCCGACGAGGTCGTCGATCTCGCGAAGACCAACGTCTGGCGCTGATGAGCCGTGAGATGAAGCTCGGAGCATTCTTTGTGCGGCCCCCGCATTGCGGTGAGCTCGCCGCGTTCAGTGCCGAACATGATCACTTCTCGTCGAGATTGAGAGGCTAGCCATGTCTACGCAAGCGATGCCCATCAGCGGATCGAAGCCGGCGGCAGCAAGTGCCTTCAGCACAGCGTTCATCGTCGCCTGGCTTTTCTGCCTGTTGTTCTACTTCATGGAGTACGCGGTGCGCTCGGCACCCAGCGTCATGCTGCCCGAGCTCAGGACCGCGTTCGGCCTGAACACGGTGGGCCTGAGCTCGTTGATCGGGCTTTACTATTATTCCTACGCGGGATTCGCGATTGTCGCCGGCGCAACGGTCGACCGCTGGGGCGCGAAATACACGATACCGGCCGGCGTGCTGATCCTTGCCGTGGGCACCGCGATGTTCGGCGTAAACGTGAGCTGGATCGCAAGCGCGGGCCGATTCCTGCAGGGCGCCGGTGCCGCCTTCGCCTTTGTCGCGGCGGTTTATCTCGCGTCCCGCGGTCTTCCAGCGCGTTATCTCGCCACGGCAATCGGTATTACCCAATGCGTCGGCATGCTCGGCGGGTCCGCAGGCCAATTCGTTGTCGCTCCTTTGACTCACGGACCACTCGAATGGCAGCAATTCTGGGTTTATGCGAGCGTCGTGACGTTGTTCATCGCCGTCGCGATGCTCTTCGCTACGCCGCGTGAACATTTAACCCAGGGCGCAAATGCCAGCATCTGGACCACGTTCGCGCCTTACAAGACAGTCTTGACGAACCCGCAGTCCTATCTCTGCGGGCTCGTCGGCGGCTTGCTCTTCCTGCCCACCACGGTCGGCGCCATGACCTGGGGCGTATCGTTGCTGCAGGAGGGCTGGCACGTGGGTTATCCGCAAGCGGTCGATCGCGCAGCGGCGGTAGCAATGGGCTGGGTATTCGGCTGCCCGATCCTGGGATACATCGCCGACCGCATCGGACGCCGCAAGCCGGTGGTGCTCGCGGGAGCGGCGCTGATGCTGGCAGCGGCGCTGGCGATCTTTTATCTGCCGCCCGAGACGTTTCCTCCATACCTGCTCGGCTTCCTGCTCGGCTTCGGGTCCGGCGCCGCGATGATCCCCTATTCGATCATCAAGGAGGTGAATCCGGATCATGCGAAGGGGAGCGCCACGGGTGCGATGAATTTCCTGGTCTTTGTGATGACCGCATTGGCAGCGCCCGCGAGGCTGGTGGATGCAAAAGCTCGCGGGTGGCGCGGCGCTAACGCTGGATGTCTTCGTCACGACCGGCAGCGTCTATATCGGCGCGATTGTTGCCGCTGCGATCCTCACGTTGCTGCTGAGGGAAACCGGGTCGGCCGTTCGTAGCGCGCATTGATTCGATCCATGCCATCGTGAACGCGACCGTGCAATGAAAGCAGATCGACCACGCGTTGCCTGTCTCCGGGCAATCAGAATACCGTCCGGGCTCGCAATACATGCGGAGCTCATGCCTCGCAGGCCCGATAACCGCGCTCGCTTTTCGACCGCGAAGAGCCGGTCGAGCAGCATATCGGCCGAGTCCTACGCCAGGATATTCGGACTGTCGCTGGCGGCGGTGTTGGCAGCCTGCCTGGTTCTGAACGCGGCATCTCCATCGACCCGCATCTGCCAGCAGTGGCACCCCAAACCTTGGTATAGGGCGCTCAAACCAACGAGACAGCTCCCTCAACCTCCGTACGATGGAGCTGCTCGTCCTGGGCGACCTAGCGTGACGGCCGGTTCGCGCGTGGAGCCATCCGGAACAATTCGTTCCAAGGAGTGCGCCCCGAACGAGGGTCGCGAGGAGCCCGGCTACTGATGAAGGCCGCTGTCGCAAGTTTGCCGTTGCGCAACTGGCTCCTGAAAAGGCCGGATTGGCTCGAACGCGAGCCAGTCGTTGGACTGATCTTTTCGCTCAAGACATATGCAGCGTCCATGTTGGCTCTCTTCATCGCATTCTGGGCGGCGCTCGATGATCCCAGATGGGCGGTGCTGACGGTTTTCGTGGTGTCGCAGCCGGACAGCGGTCTCGTTGTCGCCAAAAGCGTCTACCGCATGCTCGGCACCGTCGCAGGGGTGCTGGTTTCGATTGCTCTCGTCTTTGCATTCGCCCAGTACGGCGAGCTGTTCTTGGCCTCCCTCGCCGCGTGGATCGCTTTCTGCTGTTTCGCTGCGCGTACGGCGCGCAATTTCGCCTCCTATAGCTTCCAGCTGGCGGGCTACACCGCGGCCATCGTCGGTCTCCCCGCTGCCCTCGAGCCCAGCGGTGCTTATCCGCTGATCGTGGCGCGCTTCACGGAGATCTCGCTTGGGATCGGTTGCGCCGCGCTCGTCAGTCGTTTGTTCTTCGTGCGCGAGCTGAGGCCCAAAGTCGTCGCGCTCGTGGATGATCTGACGCGTCGCGCCGACCACTTTGCAGCCCTTGCGATCGATCCCGCGGCTGACCGGGAGCGGATCGCCGCCGAGCGCGCTCAGCTCACCAAGGACTTTGTCGCGGTCGAGGCAATGCAGCAGTCGGCATTTTTCGAGAGCGCCGACGCTCGTCTTCGCTACAACGCCCGGCGAGAGTTGCGGGACGCCGCGGTGGAGCTTTGTGCGGTTGTGGAGGGGGCCGCGGCGCGCCGTGTTGGTCCGGTGCCGCATCCTGCGACCACAAGTCTACGGGGATTGATCTGCGATGCGAATGACACGCCTGCCGGAAACGGCGCGGTGGTGTCGACGCTCGTACGCGCCGCAGATGAGCAAGCCGTCGCGCGCGCGCGCGCGCGACTTCGGCAATCCGTGACGGCCTTCGAGCGAGGCGAGGACCTGCCAGCGCCGGATGTCGCTGACGTTTTTTGGCCGGATCCCGTAGGCGCGGCCCTGACTGCGATCCGTGCCGTGCTCGCAATCGCGATCACATCGGCCTTCTGGTTCGTGACGGCCTGGCCGAATGGCCCGATCGCAGTGGTCGTCGCGGCGGTCGTGTGCACTCTGTTCGCCACAATGCAGCAGCCGGATAAAATCGCCTTGGCTTGTATCGCAACCGTGCTTGTAGCGGCCGTGCCGGTTTTCGTGACGCAGTTTCACCTTATGCCATTGGCGGTAGACTTTCCCTCGATGGCGGTGGCGATCGCACCCCTGCTGCTGATAAGCGGCTACATTCTCGCGCAGCCCGGAATCGGGCCGCTGGGCATGCTCTCGGCTGTCTACTTCACGTATGCGTCACAGATCAACAACGTCATGAGCTACGACGCGGTGGCATTTCTCAATTCTTCGTTTGCCGTCCTGGTGGGAATCGGAGTTGGGGCCGTGCTGTTTGCGACCTTCTTCCCCGAGACCCCGGCGCACGCGAGCCGGCGCTTTCGCCGGCAGATTCTGGTCCATCTGAGCCGCCTCGCCAGTGCCCGCCGGCCCGACGTTCGATCTTATGAGCGCGCCCTGTGCGAACAGCTCTGGACAATGCTTGCCGGTCTCAAAGACGAGCCTGCTGCCGCGCACGCGTGCTTGGCGCGTGCAGTTGCCGGTCTCTCCGCTGGACAAGCGATCAGCCGACTGAGAACCGCTATTGACGCAGGCACGCTCGCGCCCGGAATCGCTACCAAGGGCTCGGATCTGCTCGACCGGCTGTCGCGGATCCTTCTTCATCCCTCGCCGGCGAAATTCGTCAAAGCGGCGTGGGCGGCACATGCGCTTCGTTGCGATGCACTCGCCGCGGCGCGGGTCACCAACAAAACAGAGGAGATCGAGGCATTGGGCGACGTGTTGGTCGGAAGTGAGGTGCTTCGTTCCGATCTCATGAGGGCTCGCGTGCTTCTGCAGGAGGACCGGAATGTTCTCCGAAATTGATGTGCTTGGCGCCTTCGTGCCGGCACTCGCTCTCTGGTTCGTGGTTGCTCTGGCGGTCTTCGTCGCCGCCGATGCGCTGCTGACGGCGGCGCGCGTCTACCGCCTGTTCTGGTATACGCCACTCGTCCGCCTCGCTCTGTTCATTTATTTCTTTTGCGGGATCGCGATGATCGCGAGCATGCGCTAAGGAGCAAACGATGCGGACGATCGTACGTGTATTGCTTACGCTTATCTTCCTCGCTGTAGCTGGTTTTCTCGGCTACGACATGGCCAACTACTATCTCTACTCACCATGGACCCGAGACGCCCGGGTCCGCGCCAATGTGGCAACAGTGGCGCCCGATATTTCCGGTTGGGTTGATGATATTCGCGTGCGGGATAATCAATTCGTGCACAAGGGCGACGTGCTCTTCGTAATCGACCAGGAGCGCTTTCGACTCGCGCTCGCAGACGCCGAAGCCACGCTCGCGGCGCGGCACGCTCAGTATTTCATGTTGCTCGAGCAATACGAGCGGCGCTCGAAACTGACGCCCGGATATTCCGTCACCGTCGAAACCCTCGACAACGCGCGCCGACAGTCGGAAACAGCAGCCGCCAACTACCAGCAGGCGATTGCTTCGCGCGACACCGCTGCTCTGAACCTCAAGCGAACCGAAGTGCGCGCGTCAGTCAACGGTTTCATCACCAATCTCAATCTTGCACCGGGCACCTATGCCTCGCAGGGCAAGCCGGTGATGGCCCTGATCGACAGCGATTCGTATCGGGTCGGCGCGTATTTCGAGGAAACCAAGATCCCGCACATCAGACCCGGCGCGAGCGTCGAGATTTACCTCATGGACGGATCCCCTGCGCTGCAAGGAACCGTCTCAGGCATATCAATGGGCATCACGGACCAGGATAACAAGGATGGTCCAGAGCTCCTCTCTTCCATCAATCCCACATTCACCTGGGTCCGACTGGCACAGCGCATTCCTGTCCGCGTCCAAATCACGCACGTGCCACCCGGCGTGGTAGTCAGCGCCGGCATGACTTGCACCGTCGTGATCAAGGAAGGCGCGGCGCCTCAAATCGGGACCGGCATCAAGAAAGCCTTGGCTGCAATTTTTGGAGCACCTTCGGGTTAGTGCGATGCAGACGGCCAGCTTCGAGCAAGGCGGATCTGCTCCGGATAACCCCGCATTTCTCTTCCAGATTGGCGAGGCTGACCCTTGACCTAGTCTTCCCTCGTCGATGGCATCACGCGTCGCCTACGCGGCGCGCTTTTTCAACGCGATTTGTCGCGGTGGCGCACCAGGCCCGAGCTGGGTGCCTACGGCCCTCCGAAAAGTAATTTTGACAGTTGGAAGCTATATGCAGTCTGGCGCTTCTGTGACATTTCAATTAGCCGCTCCCCCCGAGGCTCCCCGAGGAGAGGGAGCAGACCGAGATCGTGGCGCGGTAGCGACATCAGCCCACCATCCATCACGTGACACCTGGTCGCACTGCGCCTGGGCAACGCGCCGCCCGCCGCCTATGGTGCGACGGAAGTATATCCGCGAGGTGAGGATGTTTGTTGCAGCATTGAACCGCGTCGCTCTGGCGATTGCCGTCGCGAGCGCGCTTTGCGCCTCCGCCGCCGCGCAGCAGGCGCTCGACAAGGTGTCGTTCGGCACCAACTGGGTGGCCGAGCCCGAGCACGGCGGCTTCTACCAGGCGCTGGTCGACGGCACCTACCGCAAATACGGGCTCGACGTCACCATCGTGCCGGGCGGGCCGAACGTGAACAACCGCATCCTGCTGCCGGTCGGCAAGCTCGACGTCTTCATGTCGGCCAACACGCTGCAGAGCTTCGACGCGGTCGAGCAGAACGTGCCCACGCTCGCGGTCGCCGCCATGTTCCAGAAGGAGCCGCAGGTGCTGATGGCGCATCCCGACCAGGGCATCACGAAATTCGAGGACTTGAAGAAGCTCACGCTGTTCATCTCGCGCGAGGGCCTCGCGACCTACTTCCAGTGGCTCAAGGCCGAGTTCGGCTTCAACGAGGCGCAGGTCAAGCCCTACACCTCCAATCCGCAGCCGTTCCTCGCCGACAAGCGCAGCGCCATGCAGGGCTATGTGACCTCGGAGCCCTACGCGATCGAGAAGGTGGCCGGCTTCAAGCCGAAGGTGTTCCTGCTCGCCGACCAGGGCTTCGACAGCTATTCGACCCTGATCGAGACCCGCCGCGACCTCGTGGAGAAGCGCCCGGACTTGGTGCGGCGCTTCGTCGATGCCTCGATCATCGGCTGGTACAACTATCTCTACGGCGACAACGCGGCGGCGAACGCGCTGATCAAGCGGCAGAACCCGGAAATGACCGACGGGTTGATCGCCTATTCCATCGCCAAGCTGAAGGAGTACGGCATCGTCGATTCCGGCGACGCCGCCACGCTCGGCATCGGGGCGATGACCGACGCGCATATGAGGAGCTTCTTCGACAAGATGGTGCGCGCCGGCGTGGTCAAGCCGTCGCTCCCGCTCGCCAGGGCCTACACGCTGCAATTCGTGAACAAGAAGGTCGGCCTCGATCTGCGGCCGAAGCGGTGATCGTGTCCCGGGCGCCGATCGCCGGCACCGCCGAATAGGCCACCGCCATGGTGGTCAACAACAAGACGCCGGCGAACTCGGTGAAGGAGCTCATCGACTGCGCCAAGGCGCGGCCGGGCCAGCTCACCTTCGGTTCCACCGGGACCGGCGCGCTCGACTATCTCGCCGTCGAGTTGTTCATGCGCGCGACCGGCACGCGGCTGGTGCACGTGCCCTATCGCGGCGGGGCCGGCCGCGCTCAACGATCTCATGGGCGGCTCGACCGACCTGCTCATCGAGGTGTTTCCCGTGGTCATGGAGCAGATCAAGGCCGGCACCACACCGCCGAGGTGAAGCGCTGGGTCGCCTTCATGATCGAGGCCGGGATGCGGAAGTAGGCGTGGCCGGATCGCGGCGCAAATTTCATTTGGCGGCGCTCTCTCCTCCCTGAGATCGGACGCTCGCCGGCGCCCGTGACGAACCCGTCATAGCGATCAGCTATTGCGCATTTATTTGTCCTGGCCAGCGCGCTGGCAGGAACCGAGTCGCCGGCCGCGGCGACACAGCAGCAGCACGCCATTGCCGCCCGCAGAAGACGTGCGGTGCGCATTGGCGGAGAGGGTTGCCGAGACTTCCGCGCGGACAGGCGTGACTTCGTCCCCGGCGGCGCCGCTCGGCGGAGGACACCGTGAGCAAGACCCCCAAGCTTTGGAAGTCCCCGACGCCGGTCAACACGACGGACTTCGCATTCGGCGGTCAGATCGCCGGTCTGCACGATGGCGGTTACGTCGTGGCCTGGCAGAGCGGCGCCGCCATTTTCGGCCAGCGCTGCGATTCCGCGGGCAACAAGGTCGGCGGCGAAGTCCAGCTCTGCCCATCGGCTACCGGGGGCAATTACGCGCCCGCGGTCACGGTCTTGCCCAACGGAAACGTCGCGGTCGCGTTCACCCATGTCGACCTTAACGCGCCTGGCGACGACGACATCCAGGTGCGCATTTTTGATCCCGCGCTGAACCTCCTCAGGACAGACTTCATCGACACCTCGAACGCGAAACAAACGTATAACCCGTCCCTCACCGCTTTTGCCGACGGCAGCTACGTCGTCTCCTATACGACGGGCGTCGGGCCCATAACGCCCACCAGTGTCCCCGATGACACCGATATCGTCGCGCGGATCGTGAGCCCCACCGGAGTGGTGGGCGCACAATTCGATATCGACAATCAGAATGACAATCGGGACTTGTCGCAGCTCGCCACGCTGTCCAACGGCAACTTCGTGGCGGTCTATCAGGACGAGTTTCTTGGCAGCGAAACGGACACCGACATCCGCTACGGCATCTTCACTCCGAGCGGCTCGCACGTGGGCCTCCCGGGGTTCTACGTGCCCGGGGCCAACGGCAATTTCGACGATCACAGTCCCGACGTCGCCGCACTGCGCGATGGCGGCTTCGTCGTCGTATGGACCAACCCCGATGACTCTAATGGTGGCTTCGGTGTCCACATCCAGGCGGCGATCCTCTCCAACACCGGCGCCCTGGTTCGAGACAACATCACACTCGACAGTACGAAGACAGATCACGAGGCGAGCGTCGTGGCGCTGGCCGACGGCGGCTTCCTCGTGAGCTGGGAGGCGAGCGGAGCCGGCGGTTCGGTCTCGCTGGCGCAGCGGTTCGACGCGGACGGCGACAAGATCGGCACCCAGTTCACGCTGAAGGACGGCGACACGACCGGGGACACTCCGCAGGCCGCGCTGCTGTCCGACGGACACATCGCGTTTGCCCTCGGTGACCCTTCGGCCGGCGGCCACGACGTGACGACCTCGATCTACTCCGTCGACACGCCGAACGATTTCAATGCCGACGGCACCAGCGACATCCTGTGGCAGAGGGACGACGGCACCCCGGGGGTGTGGCTGATGAACGGCCTGAGCCCGATTTTCGGTGCGCCCTCCCCCAATCCGGGTGCGGCCTGGCACGTCATCGATGCCGGCGACTTCGACGGCGACGGCAAATCCGACATCCTGTGGCGCGGCAGCGACGGCACGCCGGCGATCTGGCTGATGGACGGCCTGCAAGTCCTGTCGATCGGTGCCGCGGGCTCGTCCAATCCTGGGCCGAGCTGGCAGATCGCGGGCAGCGGCGACTACGACGGCGACGGCAAATCCGACATCCTGTGGCAAGGCAACAGCGGCTTGCCGGCGATGTGGCTGATGGACGGCCTGAGCGCGACTGGCGGTGCGGTCCTTCCCAATCCGGGCTCGGACTGGCACATCATCGCATGATCGGGCCCGGAAACGATCTGCATGGGCTCGGCGTGGGTCCGATAGCCGCCGATCACCTCGATGAACTCTCTGCGCTCAGCAGCAGGCTGTGCCAGTCGTACATCGACTGGTCGGTGAGCGGCGCCGCGAAGCCGCGATACAAATCGACCATCATCCTGGAGACGCCGCGGCTCGGCCGGCTTCCCGCGCCGCGCGTCATGGGGCGTACGTCTTCCCGATTTTTTTTGGGGCTCTTCCGCGCAGAACGCGGCGATCTCGTTTTGCCGCCGCCGACACGCGGACCGGCGCGGATGGATGGAGGGCATGCCGCCGCTGCAGAACGGGCTTTGCCTTGGCCATGCCGGCGAGCGCGCCCGTGCCCACCGCCGCGGGCGGACGTACGCCTGGTGCGACCGGGCCGACGCCGCCGCGGCGCGGCGGGCGCGCCGGAGCGGGTATTCGAATCGCCGCGGCGCGGCCCCTTCGGACCGGCGCGGGCGCGCTTGAGATAGGCTGCCGCGGCGCGCAACCGCTCGGGATCGTGGCCGAGGAGCCCGATGGCGGTATTGCAGTTGTCGCAGAGGAGGCCGCGCACCTCCCGTGTCACCCCGCAATGATCGACGCAGAGCCTGCGGCGCGACGGCCCCTCGCAGATGGCGCAGACGCCGTTCTGCTGCTCGAGCATCTGCCGGTAGCGCTCGCTGCTGAGGCCGTAGAGCCTCCGCAGTCGCGTCAGCGCGTGGCGCTCGCGATAGGAGGCGTCCGATCTCCATTTCTCCAGCCACAGCGCGTTGAGGCGCTCGCGCTGCTCGGCGCGGTAGACGCGGTTGTCGGCGAGCTTGCGCGCGCGATAGGTCGCATCCTCGGCATATCGCTTCCGATGCTGCTCGTTGCTGAACGCCACCCCGCGCCCCCGCAATCCGCGCGTTCCGACCGTTCGGCGCCGCGCCGCCGGCAGGCAAAAGCCTCCCGGCCTCGCGCTGCGGCGAAGCCGCGCGAGGGGGAGAATCCTTGAGACCGTGCCGAGGGAGCGGTTGAGCGCAGATGCAGCCCGCCGCAGGCGCCGCGCCGGCATGCAAACGCAGCAACGCCGCGCTGGTGACTACACCGCGCGGCGCCGAAACGATTCCAGACGCAGTTGTTGATGCTGCCTGAACTATAGGGTACTCACGTAACGTAGTCAAGTTGTATTTTTGCCCGACGGGAGTTGCTGGAACGGATCGATCACGATCGCATCCAAGGGCGTAAAATGGCGCTCGTTGCGCGAGAGTATGATCAGATCATGTCGTCGGGCCGTAGCAGCGATGATGATATCGGCAAGCCCTGGAGAATGACCGCGGCCGCGCGCCAGATCGGACAACGCGCCCGCGATCTGAGCCGTCGGGCTGTCGAGAGGCAGCACGCGGTCCCCGTAGAGGTGCAGCACCGTCCGCAGCCACGCAGATAGATCGGAGGCCTTCCGTCCCGCACCCTCCCGCTTGGCCTTGGCGATGCCGTCGGCGATCTCCGCGACAGAGATTGCCGACAGGAAGGGATCATTCGAATGGGAATCCATCCACCGAATGATCTCCGGGCGCTTCACGGCCGTCGTGGGCGCGGCGGCTGAGATGATGTTGGTATCGACCAGATAGCGCGTCACGGATCGGCGTCGCGCATCGGCGCGCGGTCGCGACCCGGCAAGTCTCCCGGTTCAAGCGGTGCCGACATCAGGAGCCGACCGAAGGAAGGCACGCGTGATAGCCGCTCCCAGTCGGCAAAGCCGAGGACGACCGCCTCCGGCTTGCCGTGCCGCGTGATGACGGAGGGCTTGCCGCGCGTGGCCTGATCCACGACTGCCGACAAATTCGCCTTGGCGTCCTTTAATTGAATCTTGCGCATGACTCTTTGCCAGATGACCATAGTAGTCATATATGAAAAACGCCGCGCCGGCAATCCGGAGGCTCGTGGGCGCGACGCCGGCGGTCGCTCGCGCCGTCATCGCCTGCGCAAGACGACCGACAGATTGTTCGCCGGCATCTCGTGGGTCTCCGGGGCGCCGAAGGCGTGCGCTTGCGCGCAGCGGGCGACGTCCTCGAGATTGCGCACGCCCCATTGCGGATTTTGCGAGCGCAACTGCCGATCGAAGACCGCGTTGCTCGGCGACGTGTGGCGGCCGTTGCGGCGATACGGGCCGTAGAGGAAGAGGATGCCGCCCGGGCCGACGACCGCTCCCGCCCCGCGAACGAGCGCCTCCGCCGCGGACCAGGGCGCGATATGAATCATGTTGATTGAGGCGACCGCGACCGCGGAGCCGACCGGCCAGGGCTGTTCGGCCACGTCGAGGCGCAGCGGGGCGCGAATGTTCGGCAGCGCCGCCGCCGCCACCCAATGCGCGATCGACCGCAGAGATGCCTCGTCGCGCTCGCTCGGCTGCCAGGTGAGATGCGGCATCGCACGGGCGAAGTGGACGATGTGTTGCCCCGTCCCGCTGGCGACCTCGAGCACGACGCCGTCAGCGGGCAAGACGCGCTCGAGCACCTCCGCGATGGGGCCCTTGTTGCGCTCCGCCGAGGGGCTGATCAGGCGGCCATCGGCGAGATCGTCCAGGTTTTCACAGCGCATGGGCCGCCTTCCTTCTCGTCCGCCGCCGGCCTTCGGGGTCGCGGGCCGCCGCCGGTCGCGGCAGTGCCGTTGGACTGAACATTCCATCGCGGGAACGTCCCCGGATCAGGAGCAGGCCCATATCCTCAACGCAAGCATTGCTGAATGAGGGTGCGCCGCGCGGCAAACGACACCCCGAGCGCATCCGCTTCGCGGCGACAGGCGGGCATGCGGCGCTCGGCGAGCGGGAGCACGGCCGCGCGCGCGGGATAGGGCTGCGACACCACCGGGCAGGGATAGACGGTGTAGGGGATGCCGGCCGCTTGATTGATGAGCTCCTCCTCGTCGAGCTCATCGCCGAGCCGGTTGCCCGCCCGCTGCAGCTCCAAAGCGACGCCGGGCAGGCGATAGAGGATCGCCCGGCTCGCGAGCCGCGCGAGCTCCTTCATCACCGCCTCGCCCTCGCGCATGGTGCCGCAATAGCCGGGTGGGACCGCGGTCAAGCCCGTCCACCTCCCGGGTCCGCGATGGTAGGCGGCGATGCGGCTGCTGAGCGCGTTGGCGGCGCGCATGGCGCTGCCCGCCTGCGTTGCCAGCGAGGGCTGAGCGTTGGCGCTCGCGATCGTCGCCAGCGCAACGCCGAGCGCGACAAGTCCAGATGCAAGCAATCGGCGCAATGTCACCCCCGGGTCGCAATCGACGGCCGACGCTAGTGTGGCGGTTCAGAAGTCCGCATCATTCTCACGGCGAGTCCGAGATGCGGACTTCTGAACCAAAGCCACACTAGATCAATAAGTTGCTAGTGTCCTTCGATTCCGAAGTTCGCGAACGAGGGTGCCGCACAATGATGCGAACTTCGGAATCGGGACACTAGCGTAGAATCACGGCCGTCCACAACGTCTCACCCGGGTCTTGGGAATTTTCCGCGATCGGGGTGAAGGCCGCCTATTCCGCATCGTTGCGGCGAGGCCGGCGGCTCGAAAAGTCAAGCCTCACTGTCATGCCCGCGAAAGCGGGCATCCAGTAACACGTGAACGGGCAATTCGGTGCCGAAGCGGCAAGCACGCCACACGACGCCAACCGATCAGCCGATTGACCTTGCTGCCTGACCCAGTACTCTCAAACGCCGGAGACCACGTCACGAATTCCTACCAAGATCGCTGCAGCGACCCGCCGCTTTGCGGCGTTGATCAGCTTGGTCGCCAGAGACAGAAAAACCGCTTCCTGCTCGCCCTGGTGTGGTGGCAGCCGTCGGACCCCGCGGTCCTCTTGCGAGAACGGGCCTGAAAAGCGCGAACGTTTCAGGTCGATTCGGGATGCATCCGGCAAATCCAATCTAAAGGGACAACTCATGCAAATGATATATCGATTTTTTCTTGCCGCCGCTTTCGTGACGGCGCCGACTTTGGCGGCCGCCCATAACGAACTTGCACGCGAACCGCGCGGAATCGACACGCTCGTTCCTGCGAGCTCGCCGTCACCGGCACAGCCGTCTGCGCGCAAGGTCACCATCTACACGGCGAAGACGATCGTGACCCTCGATCCGGGGACGCCCACCGCGGAGGCGGTGGCGGTCATGAACGGCAAGATCCTCGGTGCGGGCACCCTGGACGAAGTCCGGGGCTGGATCACCAACGAGGAATTCGAGATCGACCGGCGTTTTGAAAACGCGGTGATCGTTCCAGGCTTCATAGAAGCGCACATGCATCCGCAATTTACCGGCGTGCTTTGGCAGGGCGTCTATGTGGGCCGGTTCGACCGGACCGCACCCGACGGGACACAGATCAAGGGATTGGAAACCAAACAGGCTGTCATCGAACGGCTCCGAGATGCCGCCGCCAAAATGCCGGCTGATGGAAGCTGGCTGGTTGCTTGGGGTTATCAGCCGGAATTCTACGACAACTCGCCGCTCACCCGCGCCGACCTCGATCCGATTTCGAACGGACACCCGGTGTTCATCGAAAACCTTTCGATGCACATTTATTATGCGAATAGCAAGGCGTTCGAGATCACCGGAATAACCGACCAAACGGATATCGCAGGGATCGTCAAGAAGGACAGCAAGCCAACCGGCGAGATCGAGGAGATCGGGGCGGCTCTTGCTTTCGTGGCGAAGCTGCCGCCGCTCGATGCCAAAACGTTGCTGAAAGCCACGTGGGATGCCGCCAAGCTCGCGCATCGCGTCGGAGTGACGACGTTCGCCGACCTGAACTTCGGCACCCTTCCGGGAGGTTACAAAGCCTATCAGACCGTCGCTGCGGATCCCGACTTTCCGGTACGGATCGTGCTGAATCCGTTGATCAGCGTTTTTCAAAAGGGAGAAATAGCGGAGAAGGGCGGGCTCGATTATCTCGCCGAGCTGCACAAATACGATAACGACCGTCTCAGCTTCGGCGGCGTCAAGTTCATCGTCGACGGCTCGATCCAGGGCTACACCGGGCTGTTTCAGTGGCCTGGCTACTACAAGACATTCGCAAACGGGGTCGCAAACATTTCGCAGGAGGACTTGAACAAATGGGTCCTCGAGGTGCACAAGCGCGGATTCCAAGCCGTGATCCACACGAACGCCGACCAGGCGACCGAGATGGCGCTGCTGGCGCTGGCCGCGGCCCAGCGACAATACCCGCAGCTCGCCACCCGGCACCGGCTGGAGCATAACCAGTTCGTGACGCAAGCCCAGCTCGTCAAAATGAAGCAGCTTGGCGTCGCGACAAACTTGTTCACGAACCACATCTACTTCTGGGGCGACTTGCACTACTCGACATTTGCCGGACCGGATCGGGCGAGGGACATGGACCCTGCCGGAAGCGCGCAGCGCATGGGAGTTCCCTTCAGTCTGCATTCGGACGCTTCCGTGACGCCGGTAAACCCGCTGTTTGCGATGTGGACGGCGACGGCGCGCAAAACCATGTCGGGGCGCGTCCTCGGCGAAGGCGAGCGTATTTCCGTTCCGCAGGCGTTGCACGCGGTGACGCTCGGAGCGGCCTACCTGCTCGGGCAGGATGACGCGAAAGGCTCGATCAAATCGGGCAAGCTCGCCGATTTCACCATTCTCGACCGCAATCCGCTCGACGTCACCTCGCCCGATGAGTTGAAGGACATCAAGGTGCTCGGGACCGTCATGGGCGGCAAAGCTTTCCCGGCGAGCGCCGGCCGGTGAAAACAAGAGAGTGCGGAGGTTTGCAAGGATCGTTCTTGCGGCGAGACCGAAATGCGGACGAGAGCGCTGTGTCCTTTCGGTCACGACCACGCAGATTCCGTCGCCAATACGAATATTGTCGCCTGTCGCTATGAGCACGCCCACAAGACCGCGTAATTTGTCGTCACGCATTCGTCGGACGACCGCCGTGTCGATGACGCAGGCAAGGGATCGGCCGCGACGATCGACCTGGATGAACTGCGGAAAACCTGCAGCGAGACATGTTTCGGGCTGCCGCCGATGGCAGGCCCTTCAATGGCGAGCGCGCGCGCCCGGCGCCCAGCCGGCTCAGACCGCGATGCGCTGAAACTCCATCGGGAAGGAGTGCATGCGGCGCGCGCCGGTGGCGGTGATCTCCACCGTCTCGGCGAACACGCAACCGGTCTTGCCCCCGCGCCACTTCGGGTCGAACAGGTCGATGTTGAACGCGAACACCATGCCCGGCTCGAAGCGGTCGCCGACCACCTTGATCGCCTCGCGGTCGGCGGCGATGGCGTGGTGGCGGTAGCGCGGATATTCCAGCGAGGCGAGGCCGTGGCCGTGGATGCCGGCCTCGCAGATGCCGAGCCCACGCGCATCGATCTCGTCCTTCACCGCCTCGAGCGCGACCGAGATGGTCTTGCCGGGGCCGAAGTTCTCGAGCCCGCGCTCATAGGCGGCGATACAACCGTCGTAGATCGAAAGCTGCTGCGGCTCCGGCTCGCCGAGGCAATAGGTGCGCTCGACATGGGTGAAGTAGCCGCCGTACTTCGGATGCATCTCGCAGATGATGAGGTCGCCGCGCTCCATCGGCCGCGCGGTCGGCACGCGGAACGGATGCGGATAGGGATAGCGGTCGCAGTTCCACAGGAACAGGGTCGGCTCCTCGCCGCCGTTCGCCACCATCGCTTCCATCATGCCGGCATAGACCTCGCACTCCTTCACGCCGGGACGCGCTATGTCGCGGCAGGTCGAGAGCATGAGGTCGCCGAGCCTGGCGGCCTGGCGCAGGGTGTCGAGCTCCTCGGCGCTCTTTATGGAGCGCACCTTCTCCAGCATGTCGTCAAGGCGCACGATGCTGGCGTTCGGCAACAGCGAGGTCAGGCGGGTGAAGACGTCGTGCGGCAGCCAGCCGTCGGGATCGAGCGGCCCGGCGAGCCCGTCCATGCCGATCCTGCCGCCGTCGAGCTCGAGCTCTTTGAGGCGGGCGGCGACCGAGTCCGCCCAGGTCCTGGTGCGCGGGCGCACGTCGCCGACCCAGTCCTGCGCGGCGCGCCAGCCCTCGAGGAAGGTCGGCATCTGCACGATCGAGGTCGGCTCGCCGTCGGCCGGGAACACCAGCACGTTGAACTCGGCGTTGCCGCCGATCGGCGCCAGGTAGCGGGCGTTGGCGGTGTAGAAGTCCCACATGGTGGGCCAGCCCCACAGCACGATGGCGGCGAGGTCGCGCGCGGCCATCTCCGCCCGCACGGCGGCCCAGCGCCGGTCGCGCTCGGCGAGCGAGAGGCGGGGAAGCTCGAGGGTCTGACGCATGATGCAACCTCGTGTTTTGCCTTCGGCCGCGCCCGGCCATGCACGTCCGGCCTAAAAAGCGGTCACTGTGAAATTGAATCAATGCGAACCACAAAGCAATCGCATAGGACGGACGACGCCACCCTCTCCCTCGCGGGCCCTCGCGGGAGAGGGTGACTTGGTGTTTCAGCGGAGAGGAAAGGGTGAAGGGGCAAGTTGTCCCCCATGCGAACTTGTTTCGCGACCGAGCTGCCCTCTCCGGCGAGAGGAGTGATTTCAAATGCGGTGTAGAAATACTTTATGCGATTTCAACCGGTTATCGGGCATGAGCAAGAGCCTTCCGAGCGCAGAGTGCATATACCTAGCAGGCTTCAAGGCGGTTGCGCGCCCAGGGCGCTTCCGCGCCGGGCGGCGACTGACCCGGGACTCATCGTGCGGGGCTGCTGCCGAGCCCTGCCCGATCGGACTCAAGCGCGCCGCAATTCTTCTCGGGACAATCATGGTGCTTTTGTCCGGCGCGGCGCTGGCGCAAGACCAACTAACGAAAGCCGACCTCGTCCAGTTGGTCGTGACCCTCGGCGTCTACGACAACCGTTGCGAAAAGCTCGCTCCCAGGTTGCTGGCCGATTTACAGCGCATGGTCCGAATGCTCGACAAGGGCGAGGTGATGGCGGGCGTTATCAACGAACAGGAGAAAGTCGACAGAGCGGGCGAGGCGAAGTGGTGTGACGCGTTTCGTCCGGTGGTCGAGAAGTACAGGGATGGGCTTCTCGAGCCGGTGAGGTAAACAAGATGGCAGACATCGACCTCAACTTCATGCGAACACTGCGTTCCTCCGCCCTTGCTCTGACGCTCGTGGTCGGCGTGTGAGGTGCCCCGGAATCCGCAGTCCCGCCCTCATCACGGGGGTGAACGTCAATCCTCGGCGCGCATCACCAACCGCCGGCGCTGAGACGCGACCGGCAAGACGCGCGGCCGCTGTCGTGGGATGGCCTCCTTGCTTTGCCCGCTCGATCACATCGCGTGGGCGGGCGCTGCTTAAGCCCAGCGACTTGCTGATCAGCTTTGGCGAGCTCGTCGCGTTCGGTCATCGCCCATCTCTCCTTGCCTCAGGCCATATCTGCCTTGGGCGCCGCGGGTGGGCGCCCGGCAGCAGGGGCAATTGGCGTCGTCGGGCTCGATCGTCGCATGAACGCGCGACAAATGAGCAGGAAGCGCACCGCGATTGACCCGACGCTTCTCGGCGCGGGTGCGCGAGCCCTGACCGGGTCTCGCTTGTCTTCGCTGGCCTTCGGTGGCGGCGGTCGCCTGCTCGATATTCTCAAACGCCAGATGCAGCTGGTCCGAGTTCGACCTTCTCGGACTTGCGGCTACCCTCCCATGGGTAGTGCCTCAGTTCAAAGTGAGGCACCACCCTCCCATGAGAGAACAGAAAGAGAACGATATCGACATTAAAATCCGGGAACCAAACGGACCGTCGAGCGTTTCGGGTCGGGTTGGGGAGGTATTCCCATCATACCGCCCCTGGAGGGAAGCACATGTGGCTCGCCCTGAGCGCGATCGTTCTCGCCGCGGCCATTGGCTTCAACGTGATCGCGATCGCAATTCAACGTTCCGACTAGAGCGCATCCCGATTAGGTGGAATCGGGATGCGCTCTAGATTCCTTGGCTTTGCGCATGTCCTTGGCGGAAAACCGGTGGCCACTTTTCCGGGACATGCGCTAGCCATCCGCGCAATGGGTCGTACCCGCAAACGGAGGGGTTAATGCCTTATCCTCGAGAGCCTGAGCCAGCGCCACCCATTTGGATCTGTCCCGTCTGTCGAAAGATCATGCGCATTCGGACAATTGAGGTCTGGAACGGGGAAGAACAGACGAAGCTGGCATGCGCGGCATGCGGCACCGAGGCAATGCAAACCAAGGTCCTATCCGATTAGCAAGGCAATGCGGCCACCCGGCCGGAAATTGTGAAGCGGGGGCGTCAATCCAATGACATCGCGTGCTGAATATTTCCGGCGTCAAGCCGATGTGTGTCTTCGCCTTTCCCTGATCTCTTCAACGGAAGAAGTCTCGACCCGGCTGATTGTGATCGCCCAAGAATACAACACCAAGGCCGCCGCGATCGATGCGGAGAGCAAGTCGCTGACTGCCGCGGCTGTCCAAAGCATCTCGCCCGGTCGCGAGGAATATAACTACTGATTTTTGGCCGCTCGGTGTCGAAGTTCGCAAACAAGGGTCCCGCTCAATGATGCGAACCTCGGACTCGGGACAGCGGCATGACCGAACAGGTGGCATCGACGGCAATCAAGCCGCGGCCTTCAGCCGCTTGAGGCTGGCGAGATAGTCCGCGATCCCTTTTTCCAGGTCGTATTCCGGCTCGTAGCCCAGCTCCTGACGGGCGCGGGTGATGTCGTACACGCCGGTCGCGGGATAGGGAAAACCGTAGAAGTTCAGCCCGCCGCCGATCTCCATCTGCGCGTTCGGGATGTGCTTTTTGATGACGCGCTCGAAATCGCGCAAGGTCACGCCGACGCCGGTACCGATATTGTAGACGCGGCTCTTGAGCTTGTCGGCCACGGTTGCGAGATAGATGCCGAGCGCGGAGTCCTTGTTGTAGATGAAGTCGTCCTTGTCGTCGCCGCCCTGCTCGAGCTTGAACGGCAGCCCGTTCGCCGGGTTCTCGATGATGCGGCTCATCACCGCCATCGGCCCGTGGCGCGCGGTCTTGCCGGGGCCGTAGGTCGAGGCGAAGCGCAGCGACACCGTCTCGATGCCCATGTTGTCGTTGTAATAGGTACAGACGTTCTCCCCCATGAACTTGGCGGAGTCGTAGATGCGCTTGGGCTTGGCCGGCAGATCCTCGGACATCGGCTTCCAGGTCGGCGACCCATGCTCCCCGGTGACCGGGCCGTAGACACCCTTGGCGCTGGTGAACACCACGCGCTTGACGCCGAGCGCGCGCGCGGCCTCCAGCACGTTGACCAGCCCCATGACGTTGACCTGGATGCTGAGCGCCGGATTGCCGGCCGACACCGCGCCGACGAACGCCGCCGCATGCACCACGTGCGTGACCTGGTGCTTCTTGACGGCCTGCAGGATGCGCGGCATGTCGAGCACGTCGCCCTGCTCGAAGTCGATCTTCTCCACGATGTCCGCGATCAGGCTGTCGTCGCGGTGGCGCGCGAGCACGACGGGCCGGTGGCCCTCGTTGACGAACCTGCGGCTCGTTTCGGCGCCGATGACGCCCATGCCGCCGGTGATGAGAACCTTCATGGGGCGCCTCACTCGACCTTGACGCCGACCGCCTTGATCAGGCCGGTCCAATGCGCGAGGTCGCTGTCGATCAGCGCGCCGAACTGCGCCGGCGAAAGGTCGACCCGCTCGAAGCTGTTGGTCTTGAAGAACTCGCGCGTCTGCGGCAGGTCGAGCGCCCTCGACACGTCGGCGTGGATCTTGTCGACCAGTTCGGGCGGCATCGCGGGCGGCCCCCACAGCGCGAACCAGACCGAAGTCGCAAATCCCGGCGCGCCGGACTCCGCGATCGTAGGCAGGTCGGGCCGCGTGCTCAGCCGCTTGCCGGTGGCGGCGGCGAGAATCCTGACCTTGCCGGTCTTCTCGTGCGCCTCGATGCTGGAGAGATTGAGCAGCAGCATGGAGACGTCGCCCGCCAACAGCCCGTTCACGGCGGGCGCCGCGCCGCGATAGGGGATGTGCACCATGTCGGTGCCGGTGCGCCGCTTGAAGTCCTCCATGCTGAGGTGGGCGTAGGTGCCGACGCCGAACGAGCCGTAGTTCATCTTGCCGGGCTGCGCCTTGGCCAGCGCGATCAGCTCCTGCACGCTTTTCGCCGGAACGGATGCATTGACCACCAGCACCGGCGATGCCCGGCACAGCACGCCGATGGGCGTGAACGCCTTGGGATCGTAGTTGAGCTTGCTGAACAGCGCCGGATTGGCGGTGAAGGTGGAGTCCGGCGCCACCAGCAGCGTGTATCCGTCGGGCGCCGCCTGGCTGACCGCCTGCGCGCCCACGCCGTAGTTGCCGCCCGGCCGGTTGTCGACGATCACCGTCTGCCCCCACATCTCGCCCAGCCGTTGCGCCAGGATGCGCGCCATGATGTCGGTCACGCCGCCGGCCGGCACCGGCACGATCAGCTTCACGTTGGCGCTGGGATAGGTCTGCGCGGCGGCCGGGGCCGCGACCGCCGCGGCGATCAGCACGGCCAGGCCGGCCGCACGGGCGGTTCGCGAAAGCTGCAACATGGAACGTCCTCCTTGCGTGTCTTCGGCTGTCGTTTGCCTGCGCTCAGCGCGCGCTGGCGGCGCCCACCACCGGATTGCCGATGCCGAGCGGCTCGGCGTCGACCAGAACGAACGCGACGCGCGCGCGCTTGTCGCTGCGGTTGGCCCAGGCGTGGTTGGTGCCGCGCTGGATCATGATGTCGCCTTGCTTCAGCTTGACCGTCGAGTTGTCCATGTCCATCTCGATCTCGCCCTCGATCACGATGACATAGTCCACGGTTTCGGTGCGGTGCATGTGCGCCTGATTGCCCGGCGGAAAGTCGATCACGGCAAAGCGCGTGCCGTTGGCCGGCGGCGCGGTGCCGAGGATGCGCGCGCCCATGTCCTCGATGCGTTCGCCGACCGGGATTTTCGCGCGCGCGCCGTCGGTGCACCACATCATGGTGGAGACGAGGCCCGCCTGCGGGACCTTGGCGTTGGTCGCCGGCGCATCGATGAGCACCTTGGCGACGTTGTCGGCGGCGTGGCCGGTCACCACGCGGCGGATCGGCGGATAGCTCGGGTGCTTCATGGGTCCTCTCGCTTGGCGGGAAGCGCCTTCGTTGGGATTGGCCGGAGAGTATATCTCGGAAGCGCACGGTGGGTCGCCTGATCGGGCGATTGGATATTGCGTGAACGGACTCGAGTCCAGTGCCGGCGATTTCGTGCACGGGTTGAGCGCCGCCGCCAGGTCGATCCTGCGCCCGGTCGGGCTCGGGGGGCGGAGGCGATTTGCCCGTCATGTCGTCTCCTTTCGGTGTAGAATTGCGTCGCACCTGCCACCATCCGACATCGCAACGTGCCAGCTCCTTCCACCGCGCCCCCGCCCATGCCCGGCCTTTGCGTCGTCGCGCTCGACGGCGTCGGCAAGAGCTTCGCCAACGGCGTGGTGGCGCTCGATCGCCTCAGCCTCGAGGTGCGGGACGGCGAGTTCCTCTCGCTGCTCGGGCCGTCGGGCTGCGGCAAGTCCACGGCGCTGCGCATCATCGCCGGCCTGAGCGAGCCGACCGGCGGACGGGTGGCATGGCGCGAGGCCGAGGCGGCGGATACCGCCAATCCGCGCCGCATCGGCTTCGTGTTCCAGGAGCCGACCTTGATGCCGTGGGCGACGGTGGCCGCCAATGTGCGGCTGCCGCTCAAGCTCAAGGGGCTCGATCCCGGCGCGCCGGCGCGCGTCGCGGCCGCGCTCGAGCGGGTCGGGCTCGCCGGCTTCGCGCAGAGCTATCCGCGCGAGCTCTCCGGCGGCATGAAGATGCGCACCTCGATCGCGCGCGCGCTCGTCACCGAGCCCAAGCTCCTGCTCATGGACGAGCCGTTCGCCGCGCTCGACGAGATCACCCGCTTTCGGCTCAACGACGACCTCCTGGCACTGTGGCAGTCGCTGCGCAAGACCGTGGTGTTCGTCACCCATTCGGTGTTCGAGTCGGTCTACCTGTCGCAGCGGATCGTGGTGATGACGCCGCGGCCGGGGCGGGTGTTCGCCGAGCTCTTAATCGAGGCGCCGCACCCGCGCGATGAACGCTTCCGCACCTCGGCCGAATATGCCGGCTATTGCCGCATGGTGTCGGACGCGCTGGCGCGCGCCAGCACCGCGGGGGACCCATGAGTCGTGCCCAGACGTGTCCCGGGCGCGGCGCAGCACCGAGCTTGCGCAGACAGCAGTGACTTGTGTTGCCGACATGCCAGCGTCCGAGGAGTCGCCGAGGTAAGGCCATAAGTGGAAGAAGGTGAGCGAACGGCGATGAATGCGGTGAAGCCGCCGAACGAAGCGCCTCCGCGGCTCGACCGCGCGCTGCGCGTGCTGCTCCCGGTCGCGGTGCTCGCGCTCGGCGTCGTGCTGTGGGAGCTGGTGGTGCGCCTGGGCGGCATTCCGCCCTACGTGCTGCCGTCGCCGTGGCGCGTGTTCTCGACGCTCCTCTCCGACTGGGCGATGCTGTCGGCCGCGCTCCTCGTCACGCTCACCACCACGATCGAGGGCTTCCTGCTGGCGGCCGGCGGCGGCATCGCGCTCGCGGTGCTGTTCAACCAGTCCCGCCTGATCGAATATTCGCTCTATCCCTACGCGGTGATCCTGCAGGTGACCCCGGTGGTGGCGATCGCGCCGCTGCTGCTGGTCTATCTGCCGCAGCCGGCGGCGGTGCTGGCCTGCGCCTGGATCGTCGCCTTCTTCCCCGTGCTCGCCAACACCACGCTCGGCCTCAACTCGGTCGATCACAACCTCGCCGACCTGTTCCGCCTCTGCGGCGCCACGCGCCGGCAGGTGCTGTTGGAGCTCAAGCTGCCGGCGGCGCTGCCCCAGACCCTGGCCGGCCTGCGGATCGCGGGCGGGCTGTCGCTGATCGGCGCCGTGGTCGCCGAGATCGCGGCGGGCTCGGCCGGCGCCGGCTCGGGCCTCGCCTACCGCATCGTCGAGGCCGGCTACCGGCTCAACATCCCGCGCATGTTCGCCGCCCTGCTGCTCCTCTCGCTCGCCGGCATCGTCATCTTCTTCGCGCTGTCGGTCCTGTCCCACCTGCTGCTGCGGCGCTGGCACGAGAGCGCCGTCGTGCGCGAGGTCTGAACCGGCGCGCTCGCGCCTTGCCATGGGGGCAGTCCTTCATGCAGGCTGGACCTCGCCGGGACAAGCTACGCATTTCGGTGTGAACAGGCGTCGCCACAGGAGGATCTTCATGGCTCGGATCGTCAGTCTCGTCATCGCGCTCGTGGTTCTCTGCGCCGGCCCCGCGCCCGCGCAGGACTATCCGGCCAAGCCCATCCATATCCTCGTGCCCTATGCCCCGGGCGGCATCACCGACATCGCGGCCCGCATCGTCGGCGCCAAGCTCACCGAAGCCTGGGGCCAGCAGGTGGTAGTGGAGAACAAGCCCGGCGGCAACGGCTTCATCGCCATGAGCGCGGGCGCCAAGGCGGCCCCCGACGGCTATACGCTCACCATGGCGACGGTCGGCGACGTCGCGATCAATCCGGCGATGTTCAAGGAGATGCCCTACGACGTCGAGCGCGATCTCGCGCCGATCGCGATGGTGAGCGATGCGCCGATGGTGCTCGCCGCGCACGCCAACGCGCCCTACACGACGATCGCCGAGGTCATCGCCGCCGCCAAGGCGCAACCGGGGCGGCTCTCGGTCGCCACGCCGGGGAACGGCAGCGTCAACCAGATCGTGCTCGAATGGATGGCGCTCAATACCGGCACCCAGTTCCAGCACATCCCCTACAAGGGCGGCGCGCCGGCCGCCGCGGCGCTCGCCGCGGGCGACATTCCGCTCGGCGTGCTGGCGAGCTCCTCGGTCGCCCCGCACGTGAAGTCCGGCCGCGTCCGCGCGCTGGCCGTGACCATGGCCAAGCGCTCGAAGTTCAGCCCGGAATGGCCGACCCTGCAGGAGGAAGGCGTCAAGGATGTGGACGCCTCCAACTGGACCGCGCTGTTCGCCCCCAAGGGCACGCCCCAGCCGATCCTCGCCAAGCTCAACGCCGAGGTGGTGAAGATCCTCAACATGCCCGACGTGAAGCAGCGCTTCGCCGGCGGCGGCGTGGACACCATCCCGTCGAGCGCGGCGGAACTGGACGCGCGCGTGAAGCAGGAATCCCAGCGCTTCAAGGTGATCGTGCAGAAGGCGAACATCCGGCCGGATTGATGTGAGGAGCGAATAGCGAGTAGCGAATAGCGAATAGTAGGCACCTCGGCTGTCGCACGCACTATTCGCTACTCACTACTCGCTACTCGCTCACTATTCGCTATTCGGTCACCAATGCGCATCCGTTCGCCCAAGGATTTCTGGGCCGGGCTGATCTTCATCGCGATCGGCGGCGGCTTTGCGCTGCTGGCGCAGCAATACCGGCTGGGCGACCTGCACCGCATGGGGCCGGCGATGTTCCCGACCTTGGTCGGCGCGCTGCTCGGCGCGCTGGGCGTGGTCCTGGCGCTGCGCGCATTGGCGCTCGACGGCGCACCGGTGCCGCGCTTCTACGCCCGTCCGATCGGCGTCTCCCTCTTGGCGATCGTTCTGTTCTCGATCGCACTGCAATGGCTCGGGCTCGTCGCCGCGGTCGCCGTGCTCGTGCTCGTCGGCGCCCAGGCCGCGCGCGACGTGCGTCCGGTGGAGAATCTCGCGCTCGCCGCGGCGATGGCCATCTTCTCGGTCGCGGTCTTCGTCTGGCTGCTCGGGCTGCCGCTGCCGCTCTGGCCGACGTCCTGAGGGGCAAGGTGGAAACGTTCGCCAATCTCGCCCTGGGGCTCGGCGTGGCGCTGAGCTGGCAGAACGTTCTCTACTGCTTCGTCGGCTGCTTTCTCGGAACGCTCGTCGGCGTGTTGCCGGGGATCGGGCCGGTGGCGACGGTGGCCATGCTGCTGCCGTTCACCTTCGGCCTCGATCCGGCGCCGGCGCTGATCATGCTCGCCGGCATCTATTACGGCGCCCAATACGGCGGCTCGACCACGGCGATCCTGGTCAACATTCCAGGCGAGGCGTCCTCGGTCGTCACCACGCTCGACGGCTACCAGATGGCGCGCCGCGGCCGCGCCGGACCGGCGCTCGGCATCGCCGCCATCGGCTCCTTCGTCGCCGGCTGCATCGCCACATTGGTGATCGCCTGCTTCGCGCCGCCGCTCGCCGAGGTCGCGCTCAAGTTCAGCCCGGCGGAATATTTCTCGCTGATGGTGTTCGGGCTGATCGCGGCGGTGGTGCTGGCGCGCGGCTCGCTCGTGAAGGCCATCGCCATGGTGTGCTTCGGCATCCTGCTGGGGCTGATCGGGACTGACGTCAATTCCGGCGTCATCCGCTTCGCCTTCGGCTTGCCGGAGCTCGCCGACGGGCTCGGCTTCGTCGCGCTCGCCATGGCCTTCTTCGGCATCACCGACGTGATCTTCAACCTCGAGCACAAGGAGCGGCAGGAGGTTTTCACCTCGCGCATTGGCAGCGTGCTGCCGACGGCGCAGGATCTGCGCGCCTCGTTCTGGTCGATCGTGCGCGGCACCGCCCTCGGCTCGCTGCTCGGCATCCTGCCGGGCGGCGGCGCGCTGCTCGCCTCGTTCGCCGCCTACATGATCGAGAAGAAGATCGCGAGGCCCCCGCGCAGCTTCGGGGAGGGCGACATCCGCGGCGTGGCGGCGCCGGAATCGGCCAACAATGCCGGCGCGCAGACCTCGTTCATCCCGATGCTCACGCTCGGCATCCCGTCGAACCCGACCATGGCGCTGATGATCGGGGCGCTGATGATCCAGGGCATCGCGCCCGGCCCGCAGGTGATGAGCGAGCGCCCGCAGCTGTTCTGGGGCCTGATCGCCAGCATGTGGGTCGGCAACCTCATGCTGCTGGTGCTCAACCTGCCGCTGGTCGGACTGTGGATCAAGCTGCTCGCCGTGCCCTACCGGCTGCTGTTTCCGGCGATCTTCGTGTTCTGCTGCATCGGCGTCTACACCGTCGACAACAAGATCTTCGACATCTACGAGATGGCCGCGCTGTCGGCGCTGGGCTACGTGCTGCTCAAGCTCGACTGCGAGCCGGCGCCGATGGTGCTCGGGTTCATCCTCGGGCCGATGATGGAGGAGAACCTGCGCCGCGCGCTGATGATCTCGTTCGGCGACCCGAGCGTGCTGATCACGCGGCCGCTCTCGGCCGCCTTCCTCGTCGCCGCCGCGGCACTGCTCGTTGCCATCGCGCTGCCGGCGCTGCGGGCCAAGCGCGAGGAGGCGATGCAGGAGTGAGCCGGAGGGTGGGTCAAGGGGGCGATCGCGGCACCGATCCTCTGCCGAGGCCGCGCACGCCGCGTCTTACCGATGGTGTTGGCCTAGTAAAACCCCGCCAAGGAGGGTCGACCATCACTTCGATAAGGAATGCCGACCATTTCAATTCTGAACATCAACGAACAAAATCCGGATCACCCCTTAATCTTCGCACGATCGCTGCGAATATCTCGGAACTCCTTCGGTCCCTTGAGGAGCCTGCGCTTACGGAGTTGCCGTTCTACGTCTGTTGCGAACGGGTCGCTCAGGCGATCAATTTCCTGGCCCGCCATTTCCGACGCTTTTGCGGCTTTCTTGTTACGCCCGCCCGCCCGTCGGGCGCTCGTAAGCCCCAACTCCACCAGCCGACGGATGGCTTCCGGGCGCGATGGCCCGTCCTCCTGGGAGGATGCCCATCGGTCGACGCCGGCGAGCGGACCGGGCTGGAGACGTACCCCAATAAGCGTCGCCTTCCCCGTGACCGGAGGACCTCTCTTTTTCCGTGTGCTCAACGGTTGACGGCGCATGAGGTGCGATAACATGGAAAACGGTTAGGCCGCCACTGCGTCGAAACACCGTGAGCGGCGCTGATCTCCCGGGCGAACGAACGCGAACTGGCCGCCAAAAGGCGGCGGGGTCACCGCCGGGGCTTATGCTGCCCCGGCACGGATGCGTATTGCTCAAGCGCGCTGCGGGCGATACTTACAAACTCTCGAAGCGTCGCGAGCGCTTGATCAGGAGCCATCACGTCCAGTTGGGGCTCTCGGCTGGCGATCGTTTCCAGCGCGGCCTGAAATCTTGCGATTCTGCGCTCGCGTTCAAAGACTTGAACGACCCATGGGGCGCCGTCGCTCATGCTCCCTCCGCGTTGCACCCCCACCCATCGAATTAAATACGTCGGCCGGCGACCAGTTCCCGATAGGGAGCGTAGGCGCGCGCGAGGGACAAGCCGCATCAGCGGGACGTTTTTTGGAGAGGTGTGCGGGGCGAAACCTGGCCTCGGGCAAATAAGACGACGGCGGTAAAATGCGATGTCTCCCACCCCAGGGCGGGAGTCGCGGTCGATATCGGGAGGGGGCCTGATAATGCAGGGCATCGAGCCGGACGACCCGGAAATGGCTTATCGGCGTGGCTATCAGGATGGAGCGGTCGAGACGTTCCACGCGGTAGAACAATTTCTTGATCCCGTTACGCGGGAACGTCTGCGCGCCTGGATTAACGACGTTTGCGGATGGCGGACGAAGGCGATGCTCGCTTCTCCGCCGATGTGGCGGTTGAGAATGCTAGGCCATCCAAAGTCACGTGACGCGCTACGTGATGCAGTCGCGCCGGCGTGGCAAGCCCGTGCTGGTCGCGAGACTGGCGAGGCAGCAAAGGACGCGGGCGATTCGGAGCCGCGGTAGAAGGGGCCATATCGAAAACGTCCAGATCAAAATCTTTGGCCTGCGCCGTATTGACCCGCCCTACGCTTGCACTTGGCGCGTCCCGCGGGCGGCCAGCAGCGCCAGGGTGTGGCGCGCGATCATGAGCTCCTCGTCGGTGGGAACGACGTAGAGACCGATGCGGCTGCCGCCCGCGGCGATCGAGGTTCGACCCTGCGCATTGGCGTCCGGATCGAGCACGCCCCCGAGCCACGCGAGCCGTTGCGCGATGTGCGCGCGCATGCCGGGCGAGTTCTCCCCGACCCCGGCGGTGAACACGAAGGCGTCGAGCCCGCCGAGTGCCGCCGCCAACAGGCCGGCATGGAGGCCCACCCGATAGGCGAAATAGTCGAGCGCGAAGCGCGCGCGCGGGTCGGCGCTCGCCTCCAGCTCGCGCACGTCGTTGCTGATGCCGGAGAGGCCCTTCAATCCGCATTCGAGGTAGAACAGGTCCTGCACCTGCGCGGCGGTCATTCCCTTTCCCTCGATGAGATAGAGCACGACGCCGGGGTCGATCTGGCCCGGCCGCGTCCCCATCGGCAAGCCGTCGAGCGCGGTGAAACCCATGGTGCTCTCGACGCTGCGGCCGCCCGACAGCGCGCACATCGAGGCGCCGCTGCCGAGATGCGCGACGATCACGCGCCCGGCCGCGATCGCGGGTGCCACCTGCGGCAGCCGGCCGGCGATGTACTCGTACGACAGGCCGTGGAACCCGTAGCGGCGCACGCCCTCGGCGTAGAAGCGCTCCGGGAGCGCGTAGTGGTCGGCGAGCGCGTCGTGGCCGCGGTGGAAGGCGGTGTCGAAGCAGGCGACCTGCGGAAGGCCGGGGGCGCTGGCGAGAAGCGAGCGGATGGGCGCGAGGTTGTTGGGCTGGTGAAGCGGCGCCAGCGCGACGTAGCGTTCGAGGTCGGCGAGCACATCCGCATCGACCAGGACCGGCCGGTCGTAGCGCGGGCCGCCGTGCACCACCCGATGCCCAACGGCGACCGGGTGCAGGCTGTGCGTCTCGCGCAGCCAGCCTGCCACGATCGCCAGCGCGGCGGCAACGTCGGCCACGCGCTCGGGCGCATAGCTCTCATCGATCAGCACCGCCGCATCGGCGTTGGCGGCGCGCAGCCGCGGGTGCGCGCCGATGCCGTCGATCTGTCCCTTGACCAGCCGCGCGAGGTCGCTCTTGCCGCTTGTTCCGAACACCTGGAACTTGACGCTCGAGGAGCCGGCGTTGACGACGAGGATGGTGTCCATCGCGGGCTAGGCCGCCGGCAGCGCCGCGGTGCCGCGGCGCGCATGCGCGTAGAGCACGGCGACGGCGCAGGAGGCCATGCGCGCGCGCACGGAATCGGCACGCGAGGTCAGGATGATCGGCACGCGCGCGCCCAGCACGATCCCCGCCGAGTCCGCCTTGGCAAGGAAGCTGAGGTTCTTGGCGAGCATGTTGCCGGCCTCGAGATCGGGTACGATCAGGATCTGCGCGCGGCCGGCGACCGCGGACTTGATGCCCTTGATCTTCGCCGCCTCGGGATCGATCGCGTTGTCGAAAGCGAGCGGCCCGTCGAGGACGCCGCCGGTGATCTGCCCGCGTTCGGCCATCTTGCAGAGCGCGGCCGCGTCGATGGTGGAGGGAATCTTCGTAGTCACCGTCTCGACCGCGGAGAGAATCGCAACGCGCGGGGTGCCGAGGCCGACCTGCGTGAACAGATCGATGGCGTTCTGAACGATGTCGCGCTTGACGTCGAGGTCGGGAAAGATGTTGATGGCGGCGTCGGTGATGAACAGCGTTTCAGAATAGGTCGGCACGTCCATGATGAAGACGTGGCTGATCCGGCGGGCCGTACGCAGGCCGGTCTTGCTCGAGGTCACCTCGCGCATGAGCTCGTCGGTGTGCAGGCTCCCTTTCATCAGCAGCTCGCCCTTGGATTCGTGGATCAGCGCGACCGCCTTTGCCGCGGCCGCCTCGCTGTGGGGCGCGTCCACGATCTCGAAGCGGTCGATGTTGATCCCATGCTCGCGGGCGACGGCGGAAATCCTGGCGGCCGGTCCGACCAGAACCGGGACGATGATGCCGGCCTCCGCCGCCTCGGTGGCGCCGCGCAGCGAAGTCTCGTCGCAGGGATGCACGACGACGGTGGCGGCGGGGGGAACCTGCTTTGCGCGCGCGATGAGCCGCTCGTATTTCGAGTGCGGCGGGTCGCCGAGCGGGCCGATCGCCGCGATGGTGCCGATCTCGCTGTCATTGCCGGTGAGCATGCGCCCTCCTCACGTGCCGGAACCACCCGCGCATTTGCGGACGCGCGCTCATGACGCCTTGGCCTGGACGACCACAAGATTGGGCGCCGCCGCCGACCCGGCTTCGACGCCGAACAGCCGCGCGACCGCGTCCAATCGCTTGGCCTCCTCGGCGGACAATTCACCGCGCGCCCCCAGCGCCTCAGGGATAAGGCCGAAAGCCTTCCGGCGGGCCTCGGCATCAGGCGGGAGCATGGACGGAATCGCGGCGAGCGCAGCATCGGTGTCGATGAGCAGCATGTTGAATTGCTCGCGCACCGTCGCCTTGAAGACCGACAGCGGGATGTCGCCGTGCGCGCGGCGAATGCGCCGCACCGCCTCGAAGCCGCGTTCGTCGACGCTGGCGCGCGCCATGCCGGCATGGAGCATCCCGCGGATCACGGCCTCGCGCACGCCTCCGAGAGAGATGCGCGACTTGAGCTCGGCGATGCGTGCCTGCAGCAGCTCGCGATGCAGCGGGCTCTTCGCTGCCTTGCGCAGCGGACGCGTGCCGGCCGGGTCGACCCCGACGGCGGCCTGCAGCGTCGGCAGGCCGTAGACCGCCAGGAACGTCCGCTCGGCCAGCGTTTCGCTGGCGTCCCGCCATGCGTCGAGCGCCGCTACGATCTGGCGGGAGACGTTCTCCTGCAGCGCGACGAACGGGTTGCCGGCGGCCGCGGGCTGGCGGTCCTTGCGAACCTGCTCGGCCCAGGCGGCGACCGAGGCCATCATCGGATTGGCGTTGGAGAACATCTCGAATTGCAGCCGCAGCGGATGCAGCTGCTGCATCCATTCCGCCAGGGACGGATTGACCAGCGCGCGCACGATCGGCTGCGCGTATGTGCGATAGAGCGCGAGGTTGGTCTCGGAAACGCGGGCGGCGGCGGCGAAGCGCCGCTCGTCGGCCGCGTCGTTGCCGCCGAGCGCTCGAATGTCGTCCAAGGTCCGCTCCTCGCAGCGCATCACCCAATCGCCGGTCGCGAGATCGGGGTTGGTCGTGTCCGCGGTCTTGGCTTCGAACACGGCCTCGTAGAGCCCGGGCGGCAGCGTATCGATCAGGTCGATATTGCTCGAGAACTCGCCGTGCTCCTTCCTCGCCACGCCTCCGGAGACGAAGATGCCGAGGTGACCGACGCGCTCGTGCACGGTGTAGACGATCGTCTGGCCGTAGGAGCGGATGTCGTCGACGTTCTCATAGAGGTCGAGGATCCATCCGAGCGCCTGCTGGGGCGGCGTGATGTTGTCGCCCTTCGAGCAGAACGCCACGACGGGCGAGCGGATGTTGCGCAGGTCGATCGCGGTGCCGTCCGACGTCTGGATCCTTCCCGCCGCGAGATTGTTGCCGACGAACAGCTCGTCGACGATGAACTGGATCTCCTCGGCGTTGAGATTGACGTGGCCACCCCACCAGCGCTCGAAATCCAGATAGCGCGGCGCCTCGGTGTCGATCTTGGAATAGAGGTTGTACTGCTTGGTCCACAGCGTGTTGGCGGGGTTCTGGTTCTCGAAATTCTGCACCAGCCAGGCGCCGTCGAACTTGCCGTGGCCGAGATCGCCGGCGAACGCGGTCAGCCAGCTGCCGCCCAAGAGGCCGCCGCTGTAGCGCATCGGGTTCTTGCCGTGCACGCCGGCCCAGTACGAGAGCGGCGACCCGGCGATGATGATGGGGCCGAACAGCTCGGGGCGAATGGCGGCGAGCATCATGACCGCCCAGCCCGCCTGGCAATTGCCGACGACGCAGGGCTTGCCGTCGGCCTGCGGGTGCAGCGCGATGACCTCCTCGAGGAAGAGCGCCTCGGCGCGCGCGATGTCCTCGATGGTCTGACCCGGCATCGGGTCGGGCAGGAAGCCGACGAAATAGCAGGGATGCCCGGCTTTGAACGCCACGCCGATCTCGCTGTCGGCCTTGAACCCGCCGATCCCGGGGCCATGCCCCGCGCGCGGGTCGACGACGACGAACGGCCGGCGCCGCGGATCGAGCTCGATCCCGGGTGGAGGAACCACCTTCACGAGGGCGTAGTTGACCGGCCGCTCGAGCGTCCTGCCGTCGACGAGCAGCTCCACCTCGTAGTCGAGCACGTGCGGGGCGGTCTCGGCCAAATGCGCGCGGTACTGGTTGCCGCGCTGGCGCATGACGTCGAAGAACAACACGCTGCGTTGCGCGGCGTCGACCAGGTATTCCATCGCGGGCGCGAACATGCCGAATGGCGACGTGAATGCACCGATCGAGGGTGGCTGCTTCGGGCTGGATGCCATTGTCTGTGCTCCTGCGCCTGTCTTTCAGTTGAGGCTGGCGATGCTGTCCGGGGAGAACGCGTCATCCCCCTTTGCGCCAATTCTGCTGCCGTAAGATCTCGAACCGAATGCTGGGGTCGGGGTCGCGACCAATCCACCTCCCGCCGCTGTACACGTCGTAGGAAGTCGCCGCCGGGGGCCGCTGCGTCTTGGCCTTGCGCGTTGCCTGCGCGAGAGCAGGGGAGGCGATGATGGCGATCATCGCCGCTACGACAAAGACACTGCGCGCATTTTCGATCTTCGCCTCGCAACAATTCCGGATTCGGTAATCCGCCCGGACGAACCGCCGCATCGTCGAGCGCAGGCGGCTCAGCCCCACTTCAACGTCATGGCGACGTCCCCCGGCATCCCGCCGGGAAAGTCCACGATCTCGACCCTCAGCTTGTAGCCGCGCGGACGGAAGTACTTCGCCCACAGCTCATAGATCTCCTTCGGCCGGCCGGTCAGCGTGTTTTCCCAACCCGGCTCCTGCTGGTTGATGGCGCGCCCTTTATCCGTGCACAGCTTGTTGGGAAAGCGATGGACCTGCACCTCGGTGCGGCCGTTGCTCACCGCCCGCTCGATGATCTTGATCGCGCGCTGGATCGCCTCTTCGTCGGACAGGCCGGACGCCTTAGTGAGCTGATCGAGCAGCGCTTTCTGTTCGGCTTCCGCCTCGGCGAGCTTGCGCGCCTGCTTTTCCGCTTCTTCCGCCTCGGCGAGCGCGAGCTTCTTCATGAAGTCGCCCGCCGACGGCAGCAGCTGGTCCGGCTTGGTGGTCATTGCTTCGCTCCCTTGAAGCATCATCAATATAATGTGGTTCCCATGTCAGGCACGACCTTGATTTACATCAATGGTCTATGATCCGGATGACACTAGCAATAAGCTCAGGGAGGTAATGATCATGAACACCAAATCAACCGACCCGACCCGTTCGGCAATGCCGGCGTTCGGCATGGGGCCGGAGCGAGCCGAGGCAATGCACGATCTGCAAAAGGAGCTTCTGGGCGTGTATGAGGAAGCCAGCCGCGCCTGGCTTGCTCGCGTTCAGTCGGAAGTCGAGCTCTGGAGCGGGCTCGCCACCAAGCTGTCCGCCACCCGCTCCGTCCCGGAGGCGGTGGCGGCCTACCAGGAATGTGTAACGCAGCGGATGAAAATGGCCGCGGAGGACGGACAACGGCTGGCCGACGAGTGCCAAAAGAGCATGAACAAGATCGGCCGCGCCTTCTCCAACGGGTGGCCGGCCGGAAAGCGCTGAAAAAGCGGCCCTTGCAGATCGGCCGCCGTTGAATTGCATTCGCGCAATGATGCGCAACCATAAGCCATAAAGGGAAAAATGGAGGACGTCCATGGAGCGGACGCTCAAGAACGAAGACGCTTCCGTACACCGGCAGCCGCCACATGAATGGGTGAAACTGATACGCAAGCTGCGCTGGATCGGCTTGGACGACGAAGCGCGGCGCCTGGAACTCGCCGTGAGCACCCTGCCGCCGGAAGAGAGGGGGACCGTTTCGGTCGGCCCGTTCAGCACCGACTAGAGCGGCACAATGTCAGTTTCCGCGAATCCGCGGCGTTGTGCATCATTCGGAGGTTCTTCTCGGATCCGGATCGGCAGAATTGATCGGTGGAGGGCGGGCCGAACGGGCAATTCGTGAGCTCCCGGCAAGATCGCAACAAGCATGCAAACCCTCCCACTCGATCGATCGGTCGCCCTGATCCCCGACGGCGCGAGCCTGATGATCGGCGGTTTCATGGGCGTGGGCACGCCCGAGCGGCTCATCGACGAGATCGTGCGTCAAGGCAAACGCGATCTGACCGTGATCGCCAATGACACCGCCGCCCCTGCCAGGGGAATCGGCAAGCTCGTCGATGCCAAGCTGCTGCGCAAGGCCATCGTGAGCCACATCGGCCTCAACCCGGAAACCCAGCGGCAAATGATGGCAGGCGAATTGGAGGTGGAGCTCGTGCCGCAAGGCACGCTCATCGAGCGCATCCGCGCCGGCGGCCATGGACTGGGGGGCATCCTGACGCAAACGGGCATCGGCACGTCGGTCGAGAGCGGCAAGCAGCGTATCGAGGTGGACGGCAAGAGTTATCTGCTCGAAGTCGCACTGCGCGCCGATTTCGCCCTGGTGCAGGCGTTTCTTGCCGACTATCTGGGCAACTTGAGCTATGCCCTGACCGCTAGGAATTTCAACCCGGTGATCGCGATGGCGGCGGGGACGGTGATCGCGAGCGCGGACAACATCGTTCCCGTCGGCGTGCTCGCGCCCGATCACGTCGTCACGCCGGCGCCGGTCGTCGATTACCTCGTCGCCAATGCCTGAGGACCGAATGGAGCCGCAGACGATCATCGCGCGTCGGATTGCCCGCGAGCTCTCGGCGGGAATGCTCGTGAATCTCGGCATCGGAATTCCGACCCTGGTCGCAAACCATCTGCCGGAGGGGATGCATGTTTTCTTCCAATCCGAGAACGGGCTGATTGGTACCGGCGCACCCCCGGAAGAGGGCATGGCGCATCCCACGCTGACCGATGCGGGCGGGCGTCCGGTGACCGCACTGCCCGGCGCCTGCACGTTCGACAGCGCAATGTCGTTCGGCCTCATTCGCGGCGGCCACCTCGATCTCACGGTTCTCGGCGGCCTGCAGGTCGATCAGGAGGGACATCTCGCCAACTGGATGATCCCCGGCAAGATGGTGCCGGGCATGGGCGGGGCCATGGATTTGGTGACGGGCGCCAAGCGCGTCATCGTGGCCATGCAGCACACCGCCAAGGGCGCAGCGAAGATCGTGAAGAAATGCTCGTTACCCATCACGTCGGTGCGTCCGGTGGATTTGGTCGTCACCGAACTGGCGGTGATCGCATTCCAGGGCGGCCGCGCAACTCTGCTCGAGACCGGCCCCGGAGTGTCGGTGGCCCAGGTCGTGGCAGCGACCGCGGCCGAGCTCGTCGTGCCGAACGGGGTTCCGGGAATGATGCTATGAAACGGCGGACAAGCTGCCCGCCGGTGGGAACGACGCGCGCAATCCCTGGCACGCGATCCGGTCCGGTTTTGCGTGCGCGAGGCGAGCGCCGTCCACTGGCGGTCTTTGGGCAACGCTCGTGCAGATGAGGGTTGGCGCGATGACTTCACGGAAGCCGGATTGGATATCGAAGGAAGGCGTCGCGGTTGGGAAGGGTGCGGCCGTGCAGGAATTCGTCGCGAGTGTTGGCGACGTTAAGCTCGAGATAGACGTCGCTCCCTGGGGCGAAGGCCATCTGAAGGTCAACGGGCGGGAAGTTGGACACGTCACCAGCGCCAAGGATCGACGTCAGGCCTTTCGCGACCTCAAGGAGATGGCGGAGCGCTACCTGCAATTGCGACCACCCAAACCCGAGAGCAAAAGGGGCTCAGGCATGATCCCGGCGGTAAAAGCGAAGCTGCTCGAAGGCAAGAAGGGTCTCGTCGTCGGCATCGCCAACGAGAATTCGATCGCCTGGGGCTGCGCCAAGGCGTTCCGGGCGTTCGGCGCCGAGCTCGCGGTGACCTATCTCAACGACAAGGCCAAGAAATATGTCGAGCCGCTCGCGCGCGAGCTCGAAGCTCCGATCGTGATGCCGCTCGACGTGCGCGCGGAGGGCCAGATGGAGGCGGTATTCGAGCGCATCGCCAAGGACTGGGGCAAGCTCGATTTCGTCGTGCACTCCATCGCCTTCTCGCCCAAGGACGCGCTGCAGGGACGCGTCGTCGACGTATCGCGCGAGGGCTTTCTCACCACCATGGACGTGTCGTGCTGGACGTTCATTCGCATGGCACATTTGGCGGAGCCGCTGATGCGCAAGGGCGGGACGCTGTTCACGATGACCTATTACGGCAGCCAGATGGTCGTTAAGAACTACAACATCATGGGCGTCGCCAAGGCCGCGCTCGAGAGCGCGGTGCGCTATATCGCCGCCGAGCTCGGTCCCAAGGGCATCCGCGTCCACGCCATCTCTCCCGGGCCGCTCGCGACGCGGGCCGCCTCGGGGATTCCCGAATTCGACGCGCTGCTCGACAAGGCCAAAGCGAAAGCACCCGCGCGCAGCCTCGTCAGCATCGAGGATGTGGGCGTCGCGACCGCCTTTCTCGCGCACGACGCCGCCCGCCTCATCACCGGGGAAACGCTCTATGTCGACGGCGGCTACCACATCATCGATTAGGATTCGATGAAATGGCGACGGCGCGAACTTTGAAAGTACCCGCCATCGGCACGACCGATGCTTCGGCTTATCGGGCCGAGCCCGAGGCGCGCTCGAACGCCTCCCGGGCAGTCTGATTGGCGCGATCGAACGCAGCACGCGACGCAGCCAAGGCGGCATTGAGGGCGGACCAGGATTTGTTCCCCGCCCCTGCAAGCTTCTGCAGCTTCTCTTGCGCGGCGGTGGCATCGGCCTTCATGCGCGATACCGCCGCGTCGAGATCCTTCCGCCGCTCCGCCGCGAATTCCGCTGCGGCCGCATGGGTCTTGTCCGCTGTTTCACGCCAGGCCTTCATCTGGGCAGCGAATTGGCTCTGGAACACAGCCTGCTGTTGCTTGATGTCCTTGCCGAGGCCCTCGAGGTAAGCATTGATCTCGGTCTCGAAGCCCTTCCACTGGGCCTCCAACCTCTTCATGGTCGCGTCCCAGGCGGCCTCGCCCGCCTCGGCCTGCTTCTTGGCGGTGCTTTCGAATTCGTCGCGCTTCTTGCGCAGGTCGGCAATGACCTGATCGGCTTTGGCGCGGGACTCAGAGCGCAGTTCCGCGGTTTTGCTTTCGAGGGATGCCAGCGTGGCATCCATCTCGTCGATCCGCTCCTTGGTCCAATTGAGGAAGAAGTGGATACTGCTTTGCGAAGCCATGGTGTCGTCCTCGGTTGAAATCGTCTCTCGTCATTAAAAATGGCAGGTAAGGCAGGCCGAACCTTGATCTAAGTCAAGGGCACCGCCGCTTCGGAGAGCATGGGGCTCGCGAGGCCATCCGTGAATCAGCCGCGGAGGGAGCGCAATTCCACCCGGCACGCCTCGGCGAACTCCCGCAGGGGGTCCCATCGCCCATCTTCTACCGCGATGTGCGCCCGTAACTCGTCAAACGATCTGTCAGGTGAGGCATAGGCGTGGATGACGAGGCGGGTCACTTGGTCGGCAACGCGGATGACTTCATCTGACGATGTGAGCCGCATCCGCTGGACAATAGAGTAGAGCCCGGCGACAACCTCAGGGCTTTCGGCATGATGAGCCCAGGCATCGGTAAGGCGTCTGGACGCTTCGATGATGAAGTCTGCGTAGAGGGCCTCGCGCTTCGCCGCCTCTTGGATCAGCGCTTGCGCCCGCACCCGCCCGCGTAGGGTGAGCCAGGAGGCCGCGAGGGTCGAAAGCGCACCGATCAACGAGCCGACCAGCGCAGACGTGGCGGAGAGAATAGCACTATCCATTTGCTCAACTTCATTATGCGGGCGTTGCCCGGACCATACGCTCGGTCCTGTGGGTGATCCGCCAGCTCGGTCATGATCCGGACGCCACTGGCATCGTGCGGGTCGCGACGTTCAGCCGCTGAAAATGACGCGGCGGAAGCGATGGAGGGCGTAGCCGAAGTAAACGGCGCCAATGGCGGTCGTGGCCAAAATCTCCGTCCAGACGATGGAAAAATCGGCGCCGCGATAAAGCACATCCTGGGCGAACAACACAAAATGCGGGGTCGGGCTGATGACCTGCATCAAGTGCTGCAGCCAGACCGGCATGCTCTCCATCGGCGTCGTGCCTCCGGAAAGCAGCATCATGACCAGCAGCACGGGAATCGACAGCAGCCCGAACTGGCCCATCGTGGATGCGACCGTGCCGAGGAGAATACCAAGCGCCGCGACGGTGAAGATATAAAAGCAGGAGCCGCCGAGAAACAGCAGCATCGATCCGGCGACCGGCACTTGCAGCCACCATTGCACGACAAACAGCAGCGAAAGTCCGGCCGCCGCCAGAATGACGATCCCGTTCGCTAGTATCTTCGAGATCATGATCTCGGGCGCAACCACAGGCATCACAAGAAGGTGCTCGACGGTGCCCTGCTCGCGCTCGCGGATCAGCGCCGCACCGGTCAGGATCACGGTTATCATGGTCAGATTGTTGATGATCTGCATCACCGCAGTGAACCAACTGGATTTCAAATTCGGATTGAACTTTGCGTGCGTAACCATTCTGAGCGGCGCACCGAGCAATCCCTCACGTCCGGAGATGAACTCGGTCACATAGTTGACGATGACGTTCTGGATGTAGGTCATCCCATTGGCGGCCTGGGCAACCGCGGTGGCATCGACATTGATTTGCACCGACGGCTGCCGCCCGGCAAGAATATCCGCCTGGAACTTCGGGGGGATTTCAATAACGTACATGAAGCGTTGCGAATCCATCCCTGCGTCGATTTCCGTCGCCGCGATTTCGACTGCCGGCTTGAACGTGGGCGGCGTGAGGCCATCCGCAATGCGCCGCGACAGGTCGGAACGGTCCTCGTCGACGATGCCAACTGAGAGATTGGTCGCTTCGGTCGAGGCGCCTGTCGCCGCGGCGTAGATCGCTAAGGTGAAGCTATACGCGATGAGCGCGAGCATGATCGGGTCGGAGCGGATGCTGCGCATCTCCTTGATCGTCAGCCGGTAGATGTTGGCGACATGCAGCCGCAGCCTGGCGAGCCGATTGCTCCGGGGTCGCTTCGGCTTGCTCGCTGCTTGCGGTGGCGCCTGTTCTCGTGCGTTCGCCACCTGGCCCGCCGCAGACATCTCAGGTCTCCTGCTTCTGCAGAAAGATATGCGCCGCAACGAGGAAGCCGAGCGCGAACAGCGCAAGGATGAGCGCATTGAACCAGAGGTCGGAAAAGCCGAGTCCTTTTGTGAAGGTGCCGACGCTGATCGGCTGAAACCAGGCCGCTGGAAACATCAGGCCGATCACCCTTCCCTGGCCGGTGAGCGAGGACACGGGCACGAGCAGACCGGAAAAGTTCACCGTGGGAATGACGGAGATGACGGTGGTCGCAAAAACTGCGGCGACCTGCGTCTGAGTGAAGGTCGAGATGAGTTGCCCGAAGCCGCAAGTCGAGAAGACGTAGAGCAACGCTCCCAGCACGAGGACTCCGAACGACCCCTTCACCGGCACGTGAAAAACGAAGAACGCCATTAGCAGCAACAGGGTGAAGGTCAGCATCCCAACGACCACATACGGGAACTGCTTGCCCGCGAGGAACTCGAATTTGCTGATGGGAGTGGAACGAAAATTCGCGATCGAGCCGGTTTCCTTCTCACGCACGACAGCGATGGTCGCCATGATTGCCGGGATCAAAACCAGCATCATCACAATGACGCTCGGCACCATGGAGAAGACGCTCTTGAAACCCTGGTTGTAGCGGAAGCGATTTTGGATATTGAGGCCGCCGAGGTAGACGTTGGATGCGGCGTTGGGCCCAAGACGCTCGACCGCCAGGTCCTGCATGTAACGCAATACCAGGGCGGTAACGTATCCTTTCGTTGTCTCGCCGCGGAACGGCATGGCGCCGTCGATCCAGAAGGCGACCTCGGGCGAGCGCAGGTTTGCCAGATCGCGGCCGAAGCCGGATGGGATTTCAACGACGACAGCCAGCTCTCCGCTCCGCATGCGTTGCTCCAGCTCGGCTGGGGAGCCGATCGGAGGCCGTTCGGAGAAATAACGCGAGCCCGAGAAGCCTTCGAGCAGCCGGCGGCTTTCCGGCGTGCGGTCCTGGTCAAAGGCCGCGAAATTGAGATTCTCGACGTCGAAGGTGATGCCGTAGCCGAATGCGAACATCAAGATGACGGGGCCGATGAACGCGAACGACAGCCGTATGGGATCGCGCAAGAGCTCCATCGTCTCGCGCCGGGCATAAGCCCATAGCCGTCCGGGATCGAACCGC
>CAWJYQ010000009.1:0-229779 GCA_963847045.1 uncultured Alphaproteobacteria bacterium
TGTCAAGGTAGTCCGAGACACCAATTCTCGCGTCAAATCAAGACGAAAAGGCCGTTAGAAGCCCAAAGCGGAGCACGAGCGGAGCTGGAACAAAGCGGATTTGCTGTTGACGTGCTGTTGACGGTCGCCGTCAGTTCTCGGCGTTCTGATTGTGCTATTGAGGTTCTCCCCCAGCGCACATCGCAAACAGTTCGGTCTGACGGCGAGGGAACTTTAGGGAAGTCCTGAATCGATTCAGATTAAACCCACCCCGCTAGCCGCGCAGCAGCGCGCGGTCCGCCCGCGCGCAGTCGGTGACAAAGACGATCACCGCGCGCACGGCCGGCAGATTGACCAGATCAGGATGCGCAAGCAGCCAGAGGTCGGCGACGCTGGTAAGTTTTTGGGGCGCGACCCGCACGAGATCCGGATGGGCGTCGGCAACGAAGCAGGACAGCGCCGAGATGCCGAGCCCCGCGCGCACCGCGGCGAGCATGTCGCCCTGCGAGGAGCAGCGCATCACGACGTTGCCGTTGCGGGTGATATCGTCGCTCCATCGCGCCAGATCGGCGTTGGAGGCGCGGTCGGCGAATCCGATGATGCTGTGCCCCTTCCACTCGTCGCGCCGCTCCGGAAGTATGTGGCGGCCTGCGTAATCGCGCGAGGCATAGAAGCCGGTGCCGAGCCGGCCGATGCGGCGGCCGACCAGGTTCTCATCGCCCGCATCGACCGGGCGCAGCACCACGTCGGCCTCGCGGCGGCGCACGCTCGCTGGAAACGGATGCGTGATGATCTCGAGCTGCAGATGACCGTGCTCGCGCAGGAAGTGGCTCATGCGCGGCATCAGCCAGTGCGCGGCGAGGGTCGCCCCGATCGACACCTTGACGACGCCGCGTGCCTCGCGCCCCGTGGCGGAGACCGCGGATTCGGCGCGCAACGCTGCGGCTGCCATCGCATCGACATGCTCGCGAAAGCGGCGGCCCTGCGCGGTCAGGGACAATCCCTGGTCGGAGCGGGCAAACAGGCGGGTACCGAGCTGCTGCTCCAGCGCCGCGATCTTGCGACCGACGGTCGGATGGCTCGAGCGCAACTGACGCGCCGCTGCGGCGAGGCTGCGCTTGTCGGCCACCGCGACAAATGTCTTGCAGAGATCCCAGTCCATGGCGACACCGTGTTCATCTCTGGATGATCATCTGTTCAATATTGAACAGCGTGGGCCTCTCGTCCAGCCCTATAATCGCGGCCATCAGCGGGCCCTAACCGGGGTGGGCCGCTCGCCCGAGGCGAAGCGAAATACCGGCGCATCAGAGCACAGCCGGCCTCAAGGCCCCGCATCTTCGAGGAAACATTCGCATGTCGCTACCCATTTCGCTCAAGGACCGGCTCGAACTGCCTGTTTTGGGCTCGCCGCTGTTCATCGTCTCCGGCCCCGAGCTCGTGATCGCCCAGTGCAAGGCCGGCATCATCGGTTCGTTCCCCGCGCTCAATGCCCGCCCGGTCGAGAAGCTGGATGAGTGGCTCACCCGGATCGACAACGAGCTCGGCAAATACAAAGCGAAAAATCCGGGCAAGAAAGTCGCACCCTACGCGGTCAACCAGATCTGCCACGCCTCCAATGACCGGCTCATGAGGGACATGGAAACCTGCGTGAAGCACAAGGTGCCCATCATCATCACCTCGCTGCGTCCGCCGCTGGAAATCGTCGAGGCCGCGCATTCCTATGGCGGCGTTGTGTTCCACGACGTGATCAATGTGAAGCACGCGCGAAAAGCGGCCGAACAGGGCGTCGATGGCCTCATTCTCGTTTGCGCCGGCGCCGGCGGACATGCGGGCACGCTGTCGCCGTTCGCGCTGGTGCGCGAGGTGAAGCAATGGTTCAAGGGCACCATCCTGCTGTCGGGCGCGATTTCCGACGGCTGGAGCATTGCCTCTGCGCTCGCGCTCGGCGCCGATCTTGCTTACATGGGCACCCGCTTCATCGCGACCGAGGAGGCCAATGCCGACCCAGCGTACAAGGCGGCGCTGATCGAGCATGCCGCTCATGACATCGTCTATTCCAATCTGTTCACCGGCGTGCACGGCAATTATCTGGGACCGTCGATCGCAGCCGCAGGGCTCGATCCCGCCAATTTGCCGGTCGCCGACAAGTCGAAGATGAATTTCGGCTCCGGCGGCAACACGAAGTCCAAGGCATGGCGCGACATCTGGGGAAGCGGCCAGGGCATCGGCCAGATCACCGATGCGCCGCCAGTCGCGGAATTGGTGGCGCGGCTGAAGGCCGAATTCACCGAGGCCAGCGCCGATTTCAATCGCCGCGCGATCGCCTGAAGCGTACACTAACAATCGGGAGGGACAGATGAAGCGGCTGCATTGCATTGACGATCGCGTTCACGCTCGGCGGTATGGCCACCGCCATCGCGGCAGAGGAAATCCGCATCGGGCAGACACTGCCCTATAGCGGCCCGGTGTCCGGCTTTGGCCTGATCGGGAAGACGCAGGAAGCCTATTTCGAGAAGATCAACGCGGAGGGCGGCATCAACGGCCGGAAGGTGAAATTCATCACGCTGGATGATGCCTATTCGCCGCCAAAGACGGTGGAGCAGACGCGCAAGTTGGTCGAGCAGGAAGAGGTGCTGTTCATGTTCGGCTCACTCGGCACCGCCACCAACAATGCCGTGCACCGCTACCTGAACAGCAAGAAGGTGCCGCAACTGTTCGTGCTCAGCGGCGCCACCAAATGGGCGGACCCAAAGAGCTTTCCGTGGACCATGCCGGGCATGGCGACCTACGAATCCGAGGGCGTGATCTACGCCAAATACGTATTGCAGACCAAGCCCGACGCGAAGATCGCGATTCTCGCCCAGAACGACGATTTCGGCCGCGATTATGTAGCAGGCTTCAAGCGCGCGCTCGGCGCCAAGGCGGCGTCCATGATCGTGGCGGAGGCGAGCTACGAAACAAGCACGCCGACCATCTCTTCGCAGCTTGCGAGCCTGAAGGCCTCCGGCGCCAACGTGATGTTCGGCGTCGTGCTCGGCAAGTTCACCTCGCAAATGATCAAGGGCGTTGCGGAGCTCAACTGGAAGCCCGACCTGTTCTTCGTGCCGACCTCGGCGTCCTCAATCTCATTCCTGGAGCCCGCGGGGCTGGAGAACGCGGTCGGGCTGATCTCGTCCAGCAACCAGAAGGACACCCAGGACCCGCAATGGGCCGACGATGCCGGCGTGAAGGAGTTTTTCGCCTTCATGAAGGAGCGCATGCCGGATGCCGACCTGAGGAATTCGAACTATTCCGCCGGCTATCACTATGCGAGCCTGCTGATGAAGGTGCTGAAGGCCTGCAAGGACGATTTCAGCCGCGAGAACATCTTGAAGCAGGCCACATCGCTGCGCGAGGTCGAGCTGCCGCTGCTGTTGCCCGGCATCAAGGTCTCGACTGGGCCGGATGACTATCTGCCCTTCCAGCAGTTGCGGCTGCGCCGTTTCAACGGCAAGAACTGGATCAGCTTTGGCGATCTGGTCGACGACCGGCAGGATTGAGCGACGGAGCACAGGCATGATTATCAGCGGCGATCGCCGGATCAGCTATCCCGAGATTTTTGCGCGCGCCGCCCGCGCCGCGACCGGGCTCAAGCAGCTCGGCGTGGCGGACGGCACGCCGGTCGCCATGATGCTGCGCAACGACTTTGCATTCTTCGAGGTGTCGAGCGCCTCCTCCACGCTCGGCTCGCCGGTGGTGCCGATCAACTGGCATCTCAAGGCCGACGAGGTGAACTTTATTCTCAGCGATTGCGGCGCGACCGTTCTGGTCTGCCATGCTGACCTCTGGCCGCAGATCCGCGACGGCGTCGGCGATCGCATCAAGGTGCTGATCGTGCCGACGCCGCCGGAGATCGCGGCTGCTTTTAACGTGCCGGCTGAACTGACTGTCGTACCCGAGGGCATTACTGACTGGGATCAATGGCGCGATGCGCATGGGCCATGGTCCGGCCCGCTCGGACGGATGTCGCCGATGTTTTATACTTCCGGCACCACCGGACGGCCGAAGGGCGTGCGGCGCGGCCAGATGCGCCCCGAGCAGCTCGCCGCCGCCGAACGCGTCTCGACGCTCGCCTACGGCATCACGCCCAATGACGATCAGGTCGTGCTCATGAACGGGCCGATGTACCACTCGGCACCGAACTCCTACGGCATGCTGGCGTTCCGCCATAGCGCTACCATTGTGCTGGAGCCGCGCTTCGATCCCGAGGACCTGTTGCGGCTCGTGCAGGAATATCGGGTCTCGCACATGCATGCGGTGCCGACCATGTTCGTGCGGCTGTTGCGGCTGCCGGAGGAAGTGCGCAAGCGTTACGACGTCTGCTCGTTGCGGTTCGTCATTCATGGCGCGGCGCCCTGCCCCGTCGACATCAAACGCGCAATGATCGAGTGGTGGGGACCCGTCATCAACGAATATCTGGGTTCCACCGAAACCGGCATTCCGGTGTGGCATTCCTCTGCTGAGGCGCTGGCGAAACCCGGCACGGTCGGCCGCGCCATCGAAGGCGGGATCGTCCAGATTTTCCGGCCGGACGGCACGGTATGCGGGGTGGGCGAGCCCGGCGAGATCTTCATGCGGCAGACCGCGATCTCCGATTTCGACTACCACGGCAACGCGGCAGCGCGCGCCGAGGCCGGGCGCGATGGCTTGATCAGCGTCGGCGATGTCGGCTATCTCGATGGCGACGGCTATCTCTTCCTGTGCGACCGCAAGCGCGACATGGTGATCTCGGGCGGGGTCAACATCTATCCGGCCGAGATCGAGAACACGCTGATTGGCATGGAAGGCGTGCGCGACTGCGCGGTATTCGGCGTCCCCGATGCCGAATATGGCGAGCGGCTGTTTGCTTGCATCGAGCCGGAAGCGGGCGCCAGGCTGTCCGCTGCGGGGGTGAGGAATTTTCTGCGCTCCAAGCTGGCCAATTTCAAGGTGCCCAAGGACATCCAGTTCCTCGACGCGCTGCCGCGCGAGGCAAGCGGCAAGATCTTCAAGCGCAAGCTGCGCGACCTGTATGCTGAAGGCCGACTGCGGTCTGCGGGGTAAAGCAACAGTTTTTCAAACTGTGTAAGCTGATTGTTCCTGCCGGACTGGATCCGCAAGCGGATCGGGGAATGGCGGCCCGGCGGCGTGGGCGGGCCTTGCGCCCAAGCACGACCGCTGGTTGAAGTTGAGCGAAAGCCCTGGGCCGGAATCGGTGAAGCAACTTTATTCGAACAAGGTTGTTGCCATCCTTCAAGCTGCGTGGGAAATCGATCAGGAGCAAGGATTTGACGGCGATCTATATCGTATCGTCGTGTGTCTGGCTGCGACCGGCGCGGTATGCCAAGGTCAGGCGAATGCGTGTGGGCGACCTAGAGGTTTCTGCACGGCGTCTGATGATGCCGGGCTCCTATAAGGGGCGTGGCGGCAATAGCGGCTCGGACCCGGTCCCAGTGGGCGACGATGTGATTGAGGTGCTTTTGCCCGCAAGTGATAGCGGCCTTGTGGCACGCAAGGATCTCCGGGCTGTTGAAGTAGCCGCGACACAGCATCGAGCGTCTCGGTCTGGAGAACGGCTTTCGCCCTTGAACTTGCTGCCATCAATGGCGACGCCCGCCGTCGTCAACCGCTCATCTAATCTTGCCCTACTTGTCTGGCGATCTGATCCTCTTGCCATTGCGGACACTCCATGTCTCAAGAAGCATCGTCAATAGACGGCTAGCGGAAGGCGAGAGGCTGGCACCGCGCCGGCGTATGATGCCGATCGTCCTGAAGATTTCAGGGTCGGTCAACCGGATTGCCCGAATGATGGGGTGGCCGGGGGCCGGCGTTGCCAGACGCGGCAGCACGGCGATACCAAGCCCTGCTTCGACGAGGCCAAGCGACCCGGCGAGATGTGCAACCTCGTAGGTCCAGCTGAGCTGCACCCCATGTTGCACGAGTGCATTGTCGATCAGGGCGCGATTGCCGCTGTTGCGTCCGACCATGATCACTCGCTGCGAGGTCAAGTCCGCCCAGCTCACGCGCTTTCGTTTCGCGAGCGGATGGTCTTGGCGGCACGCGAGCACAAAGGGGTCATCCACCAGCTTCGTGAACTCGATATCGGCATGCGAGGCTCCGATGAAATTGATGCCGAAATCCGCTTCGCCGCGCGCTACCGCCTCCAGGCCTTCGTTCGCTCCAATATCGAGAATCCGAACGCGAATCCGGGGATATGCGTCGCTAAATCGCGCGATCGCGAGCGGCAGAAAATAGAACACGGACGTGGGCACCGCAGCGATTGTGACGAGTCCTGAGCTGCGCGCGCCAAAATCGCGGATAGCGAGTACCGATGTCTCATACTCATCGATGAGCCGGCGCATTTTGGGGAGGAAATCGCGGCCGACCATGGTCAGCTTCACATGGCGCGTTGATCGCTCGAGCAGCGGCGCGCCAAGGCTCTCCTCCAGCTTCTGGATGCGTCGGCTGAGTGCCGGCTGAGACAGATTCAGCGCCTCCGCGGTGCGGACGAAACTGCCCAATTCGGCAACCGTCACGAAGGCCTTGAGGTCGAGCAGTTCCGCGTTCATCTCGAACGCTCCTCCTATTATTCCACATTTTGGAATAATAGCACAATTCTTTGCATTTCACAGAACGGGCTCGACGGGGCAATGCTCCGGGCGGGATCAGCGCCAGCCTTCGACGATCGGAGGTCAAGCGCCCCGCCAATGAGCAGGAAAAGCCTGCCGCGAAAAGATCGGCTCGCGGGCAGATCGCCGATTCGATCCAAGAACAATAAAGACGAATAACACAGGGAGAAACGAGATGCGGGTTGATGCATCAGGCGCAAGTGCTGGCGCCACGACGCGAAAGCCGTTTTACCGGTTACTCTACGTCCAGGTGCTTTTCGGTGTCGTTCTTGGCATCGCGGTTGGTCATGTCTGGCCTGATTTTGGCGCAGCGCTCAAGCCGCTTGGGGACGGTTTCGTCAAGCTTGTAAAAATGATGATCGCGCCAATCGTGTTCTGCACGATCGTCAGCGGCATCAGCAGCCTGCATGACAACCGCGAAATCGCCCGGACCCTGATCAAATCGATGGTGCTGTTCTATGGGCTGACGGTCGCTGCGCTACTGGCCGGACTTGTTGCGGTGACATTGCTTGAGCCGGGTGCCGGCATGCACGTCGCAGTCTCTTCGCTCGATCCGAGCGTGGCCGCCCGTTACAGCAAACAGGCTGATCCGGTTGGCTTCGCCGATTTCATGCTGCGCATCATCCCGCACTCGTTCCTCGGCGCGTTCGCGGAAGGCGAAGTGCTGCCGGTGCTGCTCATCTCGATCCTCGTCGCCTTTGGTCTAAATCGCGTCGGCGATGCCGGCGCGCCGTTGATGAAGGGCATCGATTCATTCTCACAGGTACTGTTTGCATCGTTCGGCTTCATCATGAAGCTGGCGCCGCTCGGGGCATTCGGCGCGATGGCGTTCACCGTCGGGCGCTACGGCATCCGGTCGATCGGTTCGCTCGGGCTCCTGATCCTGACCTTCTATGTCGCCTGTGGCGCCTTCATCGTGCTTGTCCTTGGGGCTTTGGCCCGGCTCAACGGCTTCAGCCTCTGGAAGACGATCCGATACTTTCGGGAAGAATTGCTTATCGTGCTCGGCACCTCCTCTTCCGAGCCCGCGCTGCCCGGCGCACTGCGCAAGCTGGAGCGGCTAGGCTGCCAAAAGGGTGTGTCCGGGCTGGTGCTGCCGTTGGGCTATTCGTTCAACCTCGACGGCAGCGCGATTTATCTGACGCTCGCGTCGCTGTTCATTGCCCAGGCCTGCGACATCCATCTGTCATGGGGACAGATCGCGGCGATGCTCGGGCTGATGCTGCTGACCTCAAAGGGAGCGGCGGGCGTGACCGGCAGCGGCTTCGTCGCACTGGTCGCTACGCTCACCGTGATGCCGGACCTGCCGGTCGCCGGGGTCGCGCTCTTGATCGGCGTCGATCGCTTCATGTCGGAGGCGCGTGCGCTGACCAGCATGATCAGCAACTGCGTGGCCAGCATCGTAGTGTCGCTGTGGGAGAACGCCTGCGACCGCAACACGCTGACGCGCGAGCTCGAACAAAACGGCGCAATCGCGGGCAGCAACGTTGAGACCCGTCAATTCGCATGAGCAATTCCTGCCAGGAGATTCGATCATGAATTTGAGCGACTGGATCGGCCGCATCGAGACCCTGACCGACACCGCCACTCCCACGCCTTATGCTGCGCTCTCGGCCGTGCTCGACGGCCCGACGGAACGCCCTCCCGCAGGAACGCCTTTGCCTCCGCTCTGGCACTGGCTGTATTTCCTGCCACTTCACCGGCAATCGGAGATCGGACCAGATGGGCATGCGAAGCGGGGCAGTTTTCTGCCTCCCGTGCCGCTGCCCCGCCGGATGTGGGCGGGAAGTCAGTTCCACTTTCATGAGCCGCTTCGGATCGGAGACCGCTTGAGGCGCGTGTCGCGGATCGAGAATGTCACGGAGAAGTCTGGCCGCAGCGGCCATCTGGTATTCGTGAAGGTGCGCCACGACGTCATCCGCGAAGACGAGCCGGCTCCGGCCTTGACGGAATTCCACGACATCGTCTACCGCGACGCGCCCCGACCGAACGACAGGCCAGCGCAGCCGATCACGGCTCCGGACAGCGCAGAATGGCAACGTGAGTGCGTTGCCGACGACGTGTTGCTGTTCCGCTATTCGGCGCTGACCTTCAACGGTCATCGCATCCACTACGATCGACGCTACGTCACGGAGGTCGAGGGCTACCCTGGGCTTGTTGTACACGGCCCTCTCATCGCAACGCTACTGCTCGACCTGCTTCGTCACAAGCGCCCCGATGCCGAGTTGGTCGAATTCCGGTTCCGGGCCGTGCGTCCAACCTTCGATATCAACAAATTCTCCGTGTGCGGCGCGCCCGATCCGGATGGAAACATTCATCTGTGGGCCAGGGATCATGAGGGCTGGCTGACCATGGACGCAACGGCCGTGACGAAATGAGGGTCATGCAATGAGACCGTTGAATGGAATAACCGTCGTCACCCTCGAGCACGCAATCGCAGCTCCGTTTGCCACCCGGCAACTCGCCGATCTCGGTGCGCGGGTGATCAAGGTCGAACGACCCGGTGTCGGAGACTTTGCGCGCGGTTACGACGGCCGTGTACGTGGCCTCGCTTCTCATTTCGTATGGACAAACCGCTCCAAGGAGAGCCTGACGCTCGATATCAAGCATGCCGAGTTCGCGGCAGATTCTCGAGCGTCTGATCCGGGAGCAGGCGGACATCCTGGTGCAAAACCTCGCTCCGGGCGCTGCAGCGCGGCTGGGCCTCGCTTACCAGGATCTTGTCCGCGAAAGGCCTGACATCATCGTCTGCGACATCTCGGGATACGGCAACGATGGTCCGTACCGGGGCAAGAAGGCTTATGATCTCCTGATCCAGGGGGAAGCCGGCTTTCTCTCGGTCACCGGGACCGACGAGACGCCGTCAAAGGCCGGGCCGTCGATCGCCGATATCGCGGCTGGGATGTACGCTTACAGCAACATCCTTGCTGCATTGCTCGAGCGCCAGAAAACCGGAAAGGGGCGCCACATCGACATTTCGATGCTGGAAGCCCTCGGCGAATGGATGTCGTATCCGCTCTACTACGCCTATGACGGTGCGGCGCCGCCGGCGCGAACCGGCGCCAGTCATGCGACCATCTATCCGTACGGGCCGTTCCGCGCCGGCGACGGAAAAACCGTTCTTCTTGGCCTTCAGAACGAACGGGAATGGGTCGCCTTCTGCAAACTCGTTCTGCGTCGGCCGGAGCTTGCGCATGAAGAGAGATTTTTCGGCAATGCCCGCCGCAATGCCGCGCGCAAGGAAATCGAGGCCATCATCAACGCGACTTTCGCGACGCTTTCGGCATCAGACGTCATCGGGCGCCTCGATGAGGCGAAGATCGCCAATGCGCGGGCGAACGACATGCATGAGCTATGGGCCCACCCGCAATTAGATGCGCGCGGCCGCTGGCGTACCGTCGGCACGCCGAGGGGGGATGTACCCGCCTTGCTGCCACCGGGATCCTGGGACGATAGAGATCCGAGGATGGATCCGGTGCCTGGACTGGGAGAGCACACCGACGCGATCCTCGAATCGCTCGGCTATTCAGCCGCGCAGCTTGCCGTTTTACGCGCAGAGAGGGCGGTCTGAACCATGCGCCTTCCCGTCACATATCTCTTCGTCCCTGGCGACCGGCCGGATCGCTTTGACCGGGCATTCGGCTCGGGCGCCGACGCCGTGATCCTCGATCTCGAGGATGCCGTTCATGCCGAAAAGAAAGCCGATGCCCGGGCGGCCGTCGCAAACTGGTGCCGTAGCATCTCTCTTGCGACTGGGCGGATACTGGTTCGCATCAATCATGTGACCACGGCCTGGTTTACAGACGACCTTGCCATGCTGCGAGCCCTCCCCGGTGTCGGCGCGATGGTACCGAAGGCGGAAGACCATACCGTCTTGACGGATGTACTCGCTGCACTTGGCGAGGAGCCTGTCCTCGTGCCGCTGATTGAGAGCGCGAGAGGGCTTCGCGCGCTCGATACCATCGCCGCGACCGACGGGGTCCAACGTCTCGCTTTCGGGACACTCGATTTTGCGCTTGACCTCGGCCTCAGCGAAGACGAGCGCGCGCTGACCATGCCGGCGGGCCAGATTGCGCTGGCGTCGCGCTGTGCTGGCCTTGCCGCTCCGATTGCCGGCGTCACCGTGGCCATTGATGATGACGAGGCATTGGTAAACGACGTTGCCTTCGCCCGGGCCATGGGATTCGCGGCCAAGTTATGTATTCACCCCCGCCAGGTCTCGATCGTACGGGCTGCTTTCGCACCTGGTGCCGCGGAACTGGACTGGGCGCGCCGTGTCGTCTCCGCCGTAGCAGCGGGCGTCGGCGCGGCACAGGTCGACGGACGCATGGTGGATGCTCCTGTGCTCCGCAGGGCGCAATCCATCATCGAACGCGCAGATTTAACCAGCAACCAAGAGGCCCAGTGATGCCAGCCACCATCATCGATTCCACCATCTTCGGCAACATCTTTAGCACCGACGCCATGAAGGCGGTCTGGTCGGACGAGAACCGAACCCGGAAATATCTGGATATCGAGGCCGCTTTGGCCCGCGTGCAGGCCGGGCTCGGCATCATCCCGCAGAAAGCGGCCGACGAGATCGTCGCCGCCTGCGACATCAACAAGATCGATATGGGAAAACTGCGCGCCCAGACCGAGCGCATCGGCTATCCCGTGCTCGGCGTCGTCTCGCAGATCAACGCCTTGTGCCGCGACCGCCTCGGCGAATTCTGTCACTGGGGCGCGACCACGCAGGACATCACGGACACTGGGACCGTGCTGCAGATCCGCGAGGCGCTGGCGTTGGTCGACCAGGATCTTGCCGCGGTGTCGAAGGCTCTCGCGGCTTTGGCCCGGCGTTACCGCGATACACCGATGATCGGACGCAGCAATCTGCAGCAGGCGGTGCCGGTCACCTTCGGCTACAAGATGGCCGGACTGTTGTCGGCCGTCGAACGCCATCGCGAGCGGCTGTCGCAGCTTCGCCCGCGCGTGCTGATGGGCGAGTTCGCCGGCGCCGCCGGTACGCTCGCCTCGATCGAAAAGGGCGCCATGGAGACGCAGGAAGGCCTGATGCGCGAGCTCGGCCTCGCACAGCCCGTGATCGCCTGGCACACCATCCGCGATACGATCGCGGAGGTTGGCGCCTTTCTCGGACTGGTCGGGGGCACGCTGGGCAAGCTGTCGATGGACGTCAAATTGATGATGCAGACCGAGGTCGCCGAAGTTTACGAGCCCTTCGCTCACGGGCGCGGCTCCTCTTCGACCATGCCTCAAAAGCGCAATCCGATCTCGTCCTGCTACATCCACGCGGCCATCTCAGTCGTCCGGCAACATGCCGCGGCGCTGATGGACGCGATGGTCGCCGATCACGAGCGTTCGACCGGTCCCTGGGAAATCGAGTGGATCGTCTTGCCGGAGGCATTCTGCCTAATCGCGGGCGCGCTGAAGCAGGCGCGCTTCGTGCTCGAGGGTCTTGAGGTCGACGAGAAGCAGATGCGGGCCAATCTGGAGATGACCAACGGTCTCGTCGTCTCCGAGGCTGTCATGATGGGACTCGGGCGTCATCTGGGACGCGAATATGCCCACGATCTCGTGTACGACATCTGTCGCGAGGCGGTACGGCAGAAGCGGCCGCTGCTGCACCTGCTACTGGAAAACAAGGAAATCGCAAGCGCGATGAGCCGCAGCGAACTCGAGGCGCTCTGCGATCCCACGAACTATCTAGGTCAGGCCGGCGTGATGGTCGATCGCGTGCTGGCCCGCCTTGACGGGAACACTTGATGGAGACAGCGCGTCAACCGCCAGCGTTGCGCCGGAGACGGCGTAGATCTTCTTCACCGGCCGTCGCGCTCCGCGCGCAGCACATGCTGCATCTTCATGACCTCGACCACCGCAAGCGCCTCGCCGGCCCTGCCGTCAAGGATCATCTAGCGCGTGACCGTGAAGTGATTCTGTTTGAAAGCGCCGAGCGTGGCCATTCCACCGGCACGGTGCCTGAGACGATCGGCGGAATGGTGGTTCACGCGCTGGCATTCCTCGGTGGTCTCGGTCTTGAGGTCTGTGATGTCCTTGGATTTTCCCTGGGCGGTAGGGTGGCGCAAGGGATGGCGCTTGGATTCGCTGTCTAACATTTGCAGGTACCGGGCAAAAAGGTTATGCAAATCAAAGTCGCGGACGTGGCGGAACTGGTAGACGCAAGGGACTTAAAATTCGTCGCGCCCTTTGAAATACATCGCATATTTTGCATAACCTGCCCCGAAACCAAGACCAAAATCGATGCAAAAAGACGAGATTTGCATAACGCCAGGATCGCCGCTCTCGCAGCCGTCGCGTTGATAACGACGCCGAAACTGCTTTGGAGCGGGTGAAGCGCTCCGGCTCAAGATTTTCAGTCGATTTCTCTTAGTAAAACCAACCATTTACGCCTCTAAGCTAAATTTCGTGTTGGACGCTTTGTTGGACGTTTCATTGGACACTCGTCCGCCTCTCAAGTCGGCTCGTGTGCCACTCAAAACCCGTTTCCGCCTTTGTGGAAATCCGTGAAGTATTTGTGGTAGCGCGTGTATCAGCAACACGGCGCTCCCCCCCATCGCACCCACGACGAGCAGGGACAGGAGGTGCTCCCAAAGCATGCGCAGCTCTTTCTGGTCGACTTCGACGCGTTGGGCGAACGCGCGAAGGTGATCGCGGCGGTAGCCACCGCCATCGGTTCGCATCCGCTTGCGGGCTGTCCTGGCAAAGGTCTTGAGGGACTGTGGCGTGATGGTCGGGCCGGCGCGATCAATCGCTTCCTCGGCCCTCTCTGCGTCAAGGCGGGCCTGATCGCGCGTGGCCTTCAGTTCACCGATGCGGTCCTTCAGCAGGGGATCGGAGAGATCGGCGACTCCGTTCTCGATGGCGTCGTAGAGCCGCTTGAGTTTGGCATCTGCCTCGGCCGCGCGCTTACGTAGGTCGGCAATGTGCGACCTTCGTCGCTCGGCGCGTTCGGTGCGGCGATCGAGTACGTGTGACAGAAGCTGCTCAAGACGCTTGGGCTGTAACAAACGCTGCTCGATGTACTCCGCGACCAGGTTGTCGAGCTTTTCCATCGGGACAGTGCGTCCCGGACAGCCAGTCTCTCCCTGCCGGGCTTTGGTGCAGCAGGTGTAGTAGCGGTAACGGCCGCTCTTGCCGGTGCGCAGTGTCATCGCTCCACCGCACGCAGCGCAAAAGCAGATGCCGGTAAGGAGCGTGGGACCACTGACGATCCTTGGTGCGGTCATCGCCGGGCTTCGGCTCTTGAGCAGCATCTGGACGACCTCAAATTCCTCCTTGTCGACGATGGGTGGCACCGCCATTTCTACGATCTCGGTCTCTGCCTTGCGCTCGCGGGTCTTCCAGAACTTGGTGTTAAAGCGGTGGCGGCCGATATAGGTTGTCCGTGTCAGGACCTTGTGGACGGCATCAATGCCCCACTTTCCGCCGTCGCGGGTCCGGATACCGACGACGTTCAGGTGTGTTGCGATGGACTTGATGCCCATCGGCCCCGAGCTTCCGCTGCCCTCGCGCGCGAGGCGGAAGATCAGGCCCACGGTCTCGGCCTGGACAGGGTCGATCTCCAAGGTCTTCTTGGTCCGGTGTCCGCGTTGCTCAGAGGCCTCCACGATCCGATAGCCGATCGGCGGTAAGGCCCCATTCCAGAAGCCTTGCCGCGCGTTCTCCTTCATGGCCCTAAGCGTGTGCTTGCCGTTCTCCTTGGACTGGTATTCGTCGAACAGTGCCATGATCTGGCGGATCATGTTGCTCATGGGATCGTCGCCGAGCTCCTGGGTGATTGAGACCAGCCGGACACCAGCTTTGGCGAGGCGGCGCACGTAAAACTCGAGCTGAAACTGGTCGCGGAAGAAACGGCTGAAGCTGTGGACCAGGATCACGTCGAACGCCGGCGGCTTGGTGGTTGCCGCGTCGATCATGCGCTGGAATTCCGGCCTTCGGTCATCGGTGGCGGACAGGCCGGGCTCGACATAGTCAGCGACGATCTCCCAGCCGCGTGATGCACAATAGGCCTTCGCCTGGCGGCGCTGGTCCGGGATGGAAAGATCATTCTCTGCCTGCCGGCCCGTCGAGACTCGCAGGTAGAGGGCAGCGCGAACCGGCATCGTCATGGCGATCTCCAAATCAAACGGATCAGTGGCGGGTTGAGAACAATTCGTCGAACAGGTCGCCGAACCAGGCCTCGAACACCTCGATCTCGGCCTCGGTGATCGGCACTTCCTCGGGCCAGTCGTCGGTCACGGTCCAGTCGGATCGTTTCTTCTTTGCCGGGCGGCCCCTTCGTCGAACTGGTGGCCGTAAATGGTCGTAGAGGTCGTCGGGCAACGGACCCAATGACCGCGTTCGTCTCGGCCGAGATTTTTGATGATGAGCCATGGCGCCCCTGCGGCAGGCAGACTCCATCGAGAGAACGGCGCAAGTTTGTCCGAGTCATTTCGATAAGGAGCGGCATCTCGCTCGCGCTGAGCCATCAGCGCGTGGCGGTCAAACGCCGGGGCAGACGAGGCCCGTCAAGGCCGTCAGCCGGCGGAGCCGGTCGCGCGCAGCGCGAGCCTTGACGGGCGACGGCTGGTCCGGCACCGCCATTCCAAGCGCAGATCGCTCCAGCACCATCTCGCCAGAGAGCGCTTGTGAGACTTCGATCATCGTCGCGAGATCGAGTTGTTCGACCTGTGCCTCGATCGTGCCTGCTGGCCCGGGCGCGTGCTCGTCCTGTCTCAGCCGCGGATGGAGCTGGTCGAGTTGCCGCACCTTTCCATCGGCTCCCCATCGGAGATAGCCCCGCCGTGCGTTTCCCAGGTAGAGGTGAGCGACCTCCTCGAAGCCGCGCGCTGCGTAAAAGCGGGCAGCCAGCTCGTAGGCGAGTGCTTCGTTGTGAACAAAGCGGTTTGCGCGTGCCGAAAGGATGGCTTGTTCGTAAAGGTTCATGGCATCGAACGCGCGGCCTTCGATCCGGGCGATCTCCGCCCCGACGAGTGCGGCGCGGTTCTCGAAGTTGTCCGGGCAAGCCGTCGCCCACACCTCGAGCTGTCGGTGGTGCGCGGCCAACGCCCTGACATGCTCCTGCCATTGGCCGGCCGCGGCGGACTCGCGGGATGCCGCTCTCGAGAGCGCACTGTAAAAGTGATATTCCGCGCATTCGAAAAAAGACGCCGATGTCGGCTGCAGCTGTTGCGCTCTCAATGAGGCCTCGAGGGCACCGGCATAGTCGCCCGCAAAGAAGCGTGCCTGCAGCTTGCGGGTCCAATACGAGCCGCCGGCCAACGCCAGATTCGGGTTCCTGCAGAAACGGGACTCCAGTACGAGTTCGTCAAACTGCCCATCGTCAAAGCAACCGAAAATCGGCGTCAAGCCGCGGAGTGTCCGAATCAACCCAAGCTGGCCGGCGATGGAGTCAATCGCAAAACCGAACCGCATGTTTCGCGCGAACGCGAGACCATGCTCGACCTCGACTTGCACGTTATCGAGCGGATCGCCCGCCGCGAGAAGATACGTGTTCAGGTGGGTGTAGTAGTACGCTGCAAAAGTGAGATCACCGATCTGGTTTGCCGTCTCAAACGCACGCCGCAGCAGATCACGACCTTCCCGGACATGTCTCGTCCAGAACATGAGTAAGTATCCAAAGTTCAAATAGGTCCTGGCCTGGAAGCGCTTTAGCCCGCGCTGTTCGACCAGTTCATAGCCGAGACGGCCGAATCGAAGTCCCGCCTGGTAGTCGCCGAATTCTGGTCCAGCAAGCCTGCCAAGCACTGCATAGGCGTAGCACGACCCGTCACAATTGCCGCCCTCGAGGCTGAGATTGACTGCTCGACAGATGACCATCGAACGTAGTTTCGCATCCGTATAGTGGGCAGGCGGCCCGAGCTTCGTCAGGACATCGAGGGTCGCGAGCGATGCGGCATTGCTCATCAAAGGCAGATCAATGAGGCTTTCTATCGTGCGGGAGCCGAGTTGGGACCGGATCCGCTCATACTCGCGCCGAGCTTCGTCTTCCGTCGGGTGCGGCGACCAGTCGATGCCCAGGTGGCGGAGATAGTCGAGACCGACTGCGATCGCGCGGCTGCCCTGATCCAGGGTCGTGTAAAGATCCACCTGCAGGCACGTGACGCGGGCTCGTTCGATCGTCGTTGCGGCACGGGCCGACAGCACCGCCAGGCTCTGCTCGGCTTCCGCCAGTGCACCAGTGAGGAACTCACATTCGGCCCGATTCAGTTCTAGCGCGAAGGGCAGCTCGCGCCGGCGCACCCAGCAATCTTTCGCCAACAATGCGGCACCGGCGGTGAGATAGTTCAGCGCCGAGACGTACGCAGTTGAAGCTTTGGCGCGCTCGCCCGCGAGCAGATTGAGCGCGGCGAGTTGCTCGCGCTCGTGCATCGAAGTCATTAAGCTCGCCCCACGATTGAGCTGATTGACGATATCGAAGATCGCCTTCTCCGGTTTTTCGGGAGGCGTATGGGCCGCGAGCAGTCTCCCTATTCGAAGGTGCGCCTCGCCGCGCTTTTGCTCGGGGATCAGCCCATAGGCGGCCTCCTGAACGCGATCGTGGACGAACCGATAAGTGCCTGCCACACGCTCGACCAACTCCTGATGGCGGGCCGGCCACAGAGTTGTATCGAGCTGCCCCTCCGAAATCCCGAGGACCATCGAAAGTGCTGTGCTCTCGGCAATGTTTCCAAGACAAGCCAGCTGCTGCAATGCATTCTGCGTCTCGATCGGCAGGCGGGTAAGCTTTCCGACCATGAGCTCAACGACGTTGTCGGTGTAGCCCTTGGCGTGAATGCGATCGATATCCCAGCACCAGCGCGCGCCATCATGATCGAATGTGAGTAATCCTTCCTCGACGAGCGAAGACAGGAACTGAATGGCGAAAAACGGATTGCCGCCGGTCTTCACGCGCACCAACTTCGCAAGCGGCGCAGCGCGCTCCAACTCGCAGCGAAGAGCGTCCGCAACCAACCGACCAAGGTGCTCTTGGGCGAGCGGCGACAGCGTGATCTCCACGACCTTTCCGCCTGCGGCCTTGATGGCGTCGACCTTTCTCATTAGCGGATGGGCCGCAGCGACTTCGTTGTCGCGATAGGCACCGATCAGCATGAGATGCTCCAAATCTGACCGCAACAGGCCTTCCAACAAATCAAGCGTCGCCGCGTCGAGCCACTGCAGGTCGTCGAGGAAGAGCGCCAGTGGATGGTTCGGTCGGGCAAATGCGCCAATGAAGCGCCGACATACAAGTTGAAAGCGGCTTTGTGCTTGCTGTGGCGGCAACTCAGGAACCGGAGGCTGGTCTCCAATGATTAGCTGGAGTTCGGGAATGAGGTCGATCATGAGCCGCCCGTCCGCGGTTTGCGGGCTTCTTTCTCTCATAGTTGGGGCCGCCACGAAGAATGCTGTCGCGGCCGGAGTCTTCGGCGGCGTGACTACGATTGGATCGTTTTTGACGCAAACTCTGCATTGCGTGAAGGCTCAGGGTTGGCAGGACCGCATGAGGGCGGAGCTCGACGGGATCCGCGTCCAGTTCGTCTACGAACACGGTTCTGCGCCGACGCCAGAAGCCTTGGCAGATCTGAGTAAACAATACAGGGAGCTACAATCTAAGATGTCGAAAGAGTGGGAACGCATAGTCAGTTCCCAATCTGGCGGGCTAAATCTAAGACTGTCAAAAACCAAGAGGGCTTCCGACGATCCTTGAACGCGCGAACTGAGCCTCTGCTATCTCGGCGCCGCTATGAACGTCGCCGGCGTCAGTAGCAGCCGAGCCTCCAGCGGCGGCACGATGTCGAACATCTTCACCTCGTTGCGGAAGTGGTTGGTCCGCGTGAGAAGAAGTTGCCGGTGATAGAACGTGAGGGAAATGTTTGTCCAGATGAGGGATCAGGTGAGCCAATAACCTCCAGCAAAGCTGGAGGTTTGATTGGGAACCGCCAAAGGCGGTTTTAAGGGATGTTTGGACGATTGATTGGATTTTGGGCTGCTGAAATCTTCAGCTCAAACTGCTCCAATTGCCGATCGGCCAGTTCTTGGTTTCTGATGTAGGCCCGGATCACTTCCTCGTCCCGGCCAACGGTCGTGACAAAGTACCCCCGCGCCCAGAATTTGTGGCCCAGAAAATTCCGCATCTTGCGTTCGACATTCTGCGCGATCCATATCGAACTCTTCCCTTTCATGTATCCGATGATCTGCGCCACCGAATATTTGGGAGGTATCGATATCAACATGTGAACATGATCTGGCATCAAATGTCCTTCCTCGATCCGGCACTCCTTCCGTCGCGCCAGATCATGAAATACTTGGCCCAGATGCCGTTTTATCTTGCCGAATAGCAGCTTCTTGCGATACTTCGGCGTAAACACGACGTGGTACTTGCACTCCCAAGTCGCGTGATTAAGGTGATTGAACTCTGCTTCCATCATGGTCTCCTTGAGGGTTCTTGGCGGTTCCCCAAGGAGACTTCATGACTTCATTCCCGCAGCTGTAAAACTTCCTGTTTTCGCCCCGCCATAGGCGGGGGCTTAGCAGTTTTGGTTAGATCAACCGCCTCCGAAGGTGGACGGGTCAAGAGTTCTAACCGCCTGCGGAGGTAAGGGCGGATAGCCCGGAAACTTATAGCACGCCGGAGGGACGCACGTACCTTGGCTGGGCTGAATGGAGAGATCATGGCGCGTGCGGAAGTGATGCACCGTTGCGGCATTGGCAGAAGCACACAGCGTGATCAACAGGCCTAAGGCCAAAGCGGAACGCATCCTAATCACTCCGTATCGAACGAGCACGGTCATGTGCATACGAGCGGCCACGATCCCAAGGTGTAGCGGCTTCACAACCTGTCAAATTGGCGGGATAATGGGCGATGGTAGATCGTCCCGTGAAAATCACCTTTGCCGACAGCAGTGCGCGGGATCTTGGTTTATTGCCGCGATTACCGCTGCACCCACTCGACTGCGTTAAGCGGTGATGCATGGCCGGATGAAGTCCGGCTGTCGGATATCGAGCCGCGGTTCGTGTGCACTGCCTGCGGCAAGCGCGGCGCCGACGTTCGGCCGGATTTCAATTGGAATGTTCAGGGACCGATCGGCGGCATGGGATACCGCTGATTAGGACCTCCTTCTGCCATCGAGCGGCCCTTTTTTACAGCCCGCGACAGGCACGCTAGATTTTGCAGTGGCCGTACCGCCGCGCGGCCAGGCAGCCGGGCCCCGTGTCTTCAAGTAACCCCCCGAGATACGGATGCTCGGCTGCCACCGCACCGCCGTTGATAAAATGGCGGGACCGCAGTGTACTTGGTCAGGTCAGGGAACACTGTCGCTAGCGAGACACAGTATCCAGATTGATTCGTAATCCTGAAGCGGTCCCCTATATTGCGCATACCCCCGAAAGCCTATCGAATTACTGCCCGCCGTCGCGCGCGATTTCCTCTCCGACAAGAACGCGTTCTTTGCCGAGACGAGCAGCATCAAGAAAGACGAGATCGCAGCAAGACAGGCTTGGCTGCTCAACCAGCATCTTGAGCCGGGTGACAAGAAGCTGCGGGTGATCGACGTGAAGGAGATGTTCGCGCAGATGAAGGATCAGGTATGAACGGGCCCGCGACACGTCATCCCAAAGAGCTGTGCGATCTCGACAAGCAATTGAAAAAACGTTGATCGCGGTCAGGGATCTTTATACCCGTGCCAAGGAGCTCGGGTCCATCTTTAAGGCGTGACGTTCTAATATCCGGCGGTCGACTAGCCCAATCGGCGAGGCCATTGACGATTGCATCTTTGTCCTCTTGTGACAGTACCGGCGTTTTCTCGACAAACGCGGTAAGCCGAATGAGTACTTTAGCACCCACCTTGCCTAGCTTCTTCGCGTGTAGACCCTTCAATTCCAGGCTGGTGCGCCGAGTGAGGTGGGTGCAGGAGAGCCAGACCATGTTGGCGACGCAGGTGAAGTACAGCGTATCCTGCACGACACCGCTCTAACGCCGAAAAATTCGACAATCAAAAACCGCGGGCAACTTCTTTACTTTTTGTTCGCCGTGGCACGCAATCGTACGATGAGTTTACACCCGCCGTTCCACTTCGGCTTCGCCTGAGCATGATGCTCGGGATGATCAACACGTCCGACATTTTCTCGATTCGCGAAAACGCAAGTGCGTGTACCTCATCGGGTCGCAGGGTGACCTGAGCGCGAGAGCTGGGGACAACTCGGACTATGATCGACGAAGACGAGGTTGAACAATACGCGGCTGCTGGAGAGATTCGGCCAATGCTGAGCATAAAGCAGGTGCTCGCCTTGATCCCATTCTCGCGGGCGACGCTTTACCGCGAGATGGAAGCCGGCCGTTTTCCCGCCGCTCACGAGATCGCGCCTCGCAGAATCGCCTGGTTCAAGGATGAGGTTGCCGCGTGGCAGCTCGGCACCAAGAAGGTCGCTTGAGATTTCCTTCCCCCGGCCTTCCCCGAGCGACTTCTAACAAGAAAATCACTTGGCTAAATTATTGTTTTTATTGGTCGGAGCGAGAGGATTTGAACCTCCGACCCCTAGTCTCCCAGACTAGTGCGCTAACCGGGCTGCGCCACGCTCCGATGCCGTTCCCTTAGCTTCGATCCCGTCTCCGCGCAAGGCGCGGATTGGCCCCTCTTTCCACGAAAACCGCCTGAGAACCCTCATGGTGAGGAGCGCGTCGGAGTTTATCATCGGGCCGCGCTTCGCGCGGACCCGTTGGCGCGTCTCGAACCATGAGGCCCGACCGTGGCCTCATCCTTCGAGACGCGCTGACGCGCTCCTCAGGATGAGGGGATAGAGCCGTTCGTGAGGTAGTAAGGTTCAGCCGTCCTTCAACGCCCGGTCGAGCATCTGCCGGCAGGCGAGCAAGTCCTGCAGCACGCTTTCCAGCCGCTCGCGGTCGATGGCGCTGTGCTCGGCCTTGTGACCATGACCGGCCCGGTACGTGTCGAGCATGCCGTCCTCGGCATCGACGAAGCGGAAATCGATGCCGCCCTCCTCCGAACCCTCATACTCCTCGTCCTCGCCGTTGAGGTGGACGCCCGCCTCGTCCTTGTCGTCTTCGGCAGGACTCTGGCCGATCGCTTCCTCGATCGCGCCGAAGGAGACGGCAGCGGTACCATCGGCCAGGCCCTGCACCGATTTGATGCCGTGCTCTTTCAGGATACGCTGCACGCCGCGGATGGTGTAGCCCTCGCCGTACAGCAGCCGGCGAATGCCCTTGAGCAGGTCGACGTCGTCGGGGCGATAGTAGCGCCGCCCGCCGCTCCGCTTCATCGGCTTTATCTGCGCGAAGCGCGTCTCCCAGAATCGCAGCACATGCTGGGGGATGTCGAGATCGTCGGCGACCTCGCTGATGGTTCGGAACGCATCCGGCGCCTTGTCCAAATGCAAGCTTCCCTTAGGTCAGATACTCATTGTCTACGCATGATCTCTTCGGAAAACCGGTGCCCACTTTTCCGGATCATGCGCTAGTCGGCCTTTTCGCCGACGTCGCTCGGAACGGCATGGCCGTTGATCCGCTGCTTCAGAATCGCCGACGGCTTGAACACCATCACACGCCGCGGCGAGATCGGCACTTCGGTACCGGTCTTCGGATTACGACCGATACGCTGACCCTTCTTGCGAACCATGAAGGAGCCGAAGGAAGAAAGCTTTACCGTCTCGCCCTTCTCAAGGCAGTCGGTGATTTCCTTCAGCACCAGCTCCACAAAGGCGGACGACTCGGTACGTGACAATCCGACCTTCTGATAGACGGCCTCGCACAAATCCACGCGTGTAACTGTTTTTCCGGATGCGGTCATCTCGCCTTGCCCCAACTCACGGCGAATAATTTGCGCCTGAAATTAAGAGGTTACGGGTCGATGGTCAACAGCACCGTGAGCAATAACAGCTAACTGCGGCTTTCAGCGCACAACATTTTAGGAGAATTTTACCAGCGCAGCAGCGCGGAACCCCAGGTAAAACCACCGCCCATCGCTTCCAACAGCACCAAATCGCCCTTCTTGACGCGTCCATCCTTCACCGCGACCGCAATCGCAAGCGGAATGGAAGCGGCCGAGGTATTGCCGTGCAGATCGACCGTCAGGACCACCTTCTGCGGTGCAATATGAAGTTTGTGCGCCGAAGCATCGATGATTTGCTTGTTGGCCTGGTGCGGGATGAACCAGTCGATGTCGTCGGCGGAGAGCCCCGTGGCATTGAAGGCGTCCACGATCACGTCGGTAATCATGCCGACCGCGTGCTTGAAGACCTCGCGGCCTTCCATCCGCAGATAGCCGACTGTCCTGGTCGAGGACGGGCCGCCATCGACATAGAGCTTTGACTTGTGCCGGCCGTCGGAACGCAGATGCGTCGTCAATATGCCGCGGTCGGAAGATCTACCCGGCTGCTCCTGCGCCTCCAGCACCAGCGCGCCGGCGCCGTCGCCGAACAGCACGCAGGTGCCGCGGTCTTCCCAGTCGAGGATTCGCGAAAAGGTTTCGGAGCCGATCACCAGCGCACGCTTGAAGGCGCCGGTGCGCAGGAAATTGTCGGCGGTCGCAAGCGCGAACACGAAGCCGGAGCACACCGCCTGCAGGTCGAAGGCCGCACCATGGTTGATGCCGAGCCCGTGCTGGACCGCGACAGCGGTTGCCGGAAAGGTGTTGTCGGGTGTCGAGGTCGCGAGCACGATCAGATCGATCGCCTGCGCATCGATGCCGGCATTGGCAAGCGCGGCCTTCGCGGCGTTGATCGCAAGATGCGAGGTGAACTCGCCTTCGGCCGCGATATGGCGCTGCCTGATACCGGTGCGCTGCACGATCCACTCGTCGGAAGTGTCGATGCGCGCCGCGAGTTCGGCATTGGTCAATATCTGCTGCGGCAAATAGGAACCGCAGCCGAGCACTACCGAACGTTTGGTCACGAGACAGGCTCCTGCGTGGGCGGCACGGACGAAAGCGCCCCACCATCGCGATTAAGCATTTGATTGATCTTGGTCAGGAGGTCGTAGCGGACCATCTCATAGCCCCACTCCACCGCATAGGCAAAGCCCTCGGCGTCCGTCCCGCCATGGCTTTTGACCACGACGCCCCGCAGTCCGAGGAGCACGCCGCCGTTGGACTTTTTCGGATCGAGCTTGTCGCGCAGCGCCCGGAACGCGCCCCTCGCAAAGAGGTAGCCGATCTTCGCGAAAAAGCTCCGCGAGATCGCCTCGCGCAAGAAGTCGTTGATCTGGCGCGCGGTGCCTTCGGCCGCCTTCAGCGCGATGTTGCCGCTAAAACCCTCTGTCACGACCACGTCGGCGGCGCCCTTGCCGATGCCGTCGCCTTCGACAAAGCCGATATAGTCGAGCTGCGGAAGGTTCATCGCGCGCAGCATTTCGCCGGCCTCGCGGATTTCCTCATGCCCCTTGATTTCCTCGGTCCCGATGTTGAGGAGGCCGACGGTCGGCCGTTCCCGGTTGAACAGCACGCTCGCCATCGCACTGCCCATTACCGCCAGCGCCACCAGATGCCGCGCGTCGCCGCCGATGGTGGCGCCGAGATCGAGCACCACCGAATCCCCTCGCATCGTCGGCCAGACCGCGGCGATCGCCGGACGGTCAATGCCCTCCAGCGTGCGCAGATGGAACCGCGCCATGGCCATCAGCGCGCCGGTATTGCCGGCGGAGACCGCAACATCGGCTTCGCCTTTCTTCACCGCGTCGATCGCAAGCCACATCGACGAGGTCTTGCGGCCGCGGCGGAGCGCCTGGCTCGGCTTGTCCTCCATGCTGACGGTCACGTCGGTATGGATCACGCGCGAGGCGGCCTTAAGCTTCGGATGGTTGGCGAGTTCCTGCTCGATCAAGGCGCTGTTGCCGACCAGGAGAAATTCGGTGTCGGGATGCCGGTCGAGCGAAATCGCGGCGCCGGGAACGACGACCGACGCGCCGACATCGCCACCCATGGCGTCAAGCGCGATTTCGAACCTTTTGAGGCATGAATGTCCCGGAAACCTGATTTATCTGGTCGCCACGTCCTGCGGCGATCGGCCGGATACTATGTCGCAGGGCCGGCCGGGCCGCGACAATAGCGTGTCGGCGTCCCGACACAACCTCTTGACCCCCGCCTTTTGCTCATAGCGCGGCTGCAGCGGGGAATCAGGATGTAGGGGTAACTCCATGAAATTCAATATCTTATGCCCCGCCCGGCGCCCGGTCATTTGCCTTTCGGCTTGCCCGGATCCAGCTGCAGCGATTTGAGCGCCGCAAAGGGATGATCCTCGGGATCGGCGGCGGTGACCTGGTGCTCGAATACAGCGCCCTCTTTCCGCGGATAGGGATCGATGGCGAGATAGAGCACGTCGGTCGCAAGCCGGCCGAGATCGATGATGCCGTTCTCGATCGGCTCAGGCTGCTCGGCGACTTCAGTCGCGCCAACATCATCGTCGTCCGCGGGCTCGGCGATTTCGGGGATTTGCTCCACCGGCGCGAAGATCACATCGACTTCTTCGTCGATATCATTCTCGATCGGATCGAGCGTCACCACGCAGGTCTGTCCGACCCTGGCCTGCACACGTCCCCTGATATGGACGCGGCCACCGCTGCGCGGCGTCAGGTCGAAGGACGCGCGGGCCGACGATATCTCTCGCAGCCCGACGGTCTCCGCCATCGCTGCGCGCGTGGCTTCATCCGCTTCGATGTCGCGATGCAGCCCCGTGTCGGGAATCTGCACCACTGGCACGAAGGCGCGCCAAGGATCTCGTGAGGGATCACGTGAAGCGCCACGCGGCTCTTTCGTATCGCCTATCCTGCTCATTGCGCCCCCTCAACCAGCGGCATCGGAAATTTCCAGATGACCCCAAGGCGGCCCGGATCGCTCTCGCGATCGAGCGAGGCGATCGCGCCTTGCGTGTAGGCGGCAAGCCGCCGCGCGTTGTCGATGGCCTCGCCGTCCAGCACGTTCCGGTCAATCGCCTGCGCCAGCGCCTCGGTGCCATCGGTGAGCGCCATGTCATAGGCCGCCGAGCGGCCATAAAAGGCCTCGCCGAGGACCTGCATCTTCTTCGGCACGGCGAGGTCGCCGACCGCCATCTCCCGCAGATTGGCGTCCATATCCGCGCAAAAATGGTCGAACAGCGCCTGCGAAAGCTCAATCCCGCCCGGCTGGCTGCGCAGGTGCCGCAACACCATCCACAGGTGCAGCAGAAGCAGGTCAAAACGGCCGTTAACCGTATCCGGCACGCCCAAGTCCCGATAAAACAAGGGTTCTCGCGCCTGCGTCACGATCATGCCATAGATGGTCTCAATGGTGCCGGGCGGCGGGGCTAGCCGGGGTTTCCTGAAGTGATTGAACGGCCAAAGCATTGTGGGTTCCGCCTGCGAGCCCAGGTGTGGAGTTCAGGTGTCCCTGGGGCGCGCGCATGTTGCAAACGAGTCAGCCGCCCGGTACGTCAACGCCTCGCCGGATGCAAGGGGACGGGAAGCGTTCCGCAATGATTGAGACGAGCATGACCCGAAAGTCCGCCACAAGCGGCCTGTTCGCCCGTTGGCGCGGCCTGCGCACGGCCGCGGCGGCTGTGCTCGTCTGCGGCCTGCTCGCAGCCTGTACCGGTGAACAGTTCCAGAAGGGCTACATCCTGCCGCCCGGCGCGCTCGAGCAGATCCCGATCGGCGCGAGCCAGGACCAGGTGCTGATCGTGATGGGCACGCCCTCCACCGTGGCGACCCTGAACGGCGAGGTCTTCTATTACATCTCCCAGCGCGCCGATCGCCCGGTCATGTTCATGAACCAGAGGGTGGTCGATCAGCGCGTGATCGCGATCTATTTCGACAAGAATCGCCAGGTGCAGCGCCTCGCCAATTATGGCCTGAAGGACGGTCGCATCTTCGACTTCATCAGCCGCACGACGCCGACCTCGGGCCAGGAGCTCTCCTACCTGACGCCGCTGTTCAAGCTGCTCAGCTTCAACTAGCCCCTGCCTTCCCACCTGCGCCAAGTCGTCGCTTGCCGACAGGCGAGAGCCTCCTTACGCTCCCTGCAAAACAACAAGCATGGAGTGGAAATGTCAGGGAAGTCTCTTTCTCGCCGCCGCCTATTGTCTGGAGCTGCAGCTTTGTCTGCGGCCAGTATCTTGCCGCGCACCAGCCTCGCCGATTGGAAGCCGACCGAAACCATCCGCCTCATTGTGCCGGCCGCGGCCGGTGGCTCGACCGACGTGATGGGCCGCCTGCTCGCGGCGCATCTGCAAAGCGTCTGGGGTCAATCCGCGGTCGTGGAGAACCGCTCGGGCGGCGGCGGCACCATCGGCACGTCAGAAGTGATCCGGCAGAAGGGTGATGGCCACACCATCCTGATCGGCAATCCCGGCCCGAACGCGATCGCCTACAGCATCTTCAAGAACCTGACCTACAAGGCGGACCAGTTGCAGCCCGTTTCCAACATGATCCGGATTCCGAACATCGTTTCGGCCAATCCATCGACCGGCATCAAGTCGATCGCGGAATTGATCGCCTACCTCAAGGCCAATCCGGACAAGCTGAACTACGCTTCCTCCGGCGTGGGCCAGAGCCCTCACCTCACCGGCGCCTGGTTCCTGCAGCTCACGGGACTGAAGATGACCCATGTGCCGTTCCGCGGCGCCGGCCCCGCGCTGCAGGCGGCGCTTGCCGCCGACGTGCAAATTCTCTTCGACAATCTGTTTCCGTCGCTGCCGCAGGTGCAGGACGGCAAGCTCAACGGTCTCTGCGTGACCGCGACCGAGCGCAGCGCGTCCGCGCCCGATCTTCCGACCATGCGCGAATGCGCGCCGGAGCTTTCTCGCTTCGACGTCTCGTCCTGGTTCGGCGTGTTCCTGCCGAAGGCCACGCCGCCCGAAATCGTCAATGCGCTCAATCTTCAGGTGAAGGCGATGCTCGAGCGCGACGAGATCAAGAAGAACATCGCCGCGATGGGCGCGCGCGCCGACTACGGCTCGCCGCAGCAGTTTTCGGAGTTCGTCGATGCGGAGACGAAGAAGTTCGCTTCCATCATCGAGAAGGAAGGGCTGCAGATGGAGGTGAAGTGACGCGCAGCGCTCCGCCGTCGTTGCGAGGAGCGCAAGCGACGAAGCAATCCAGGCTTCAGCCAGCAAAGAAATGGATTGCTTCGCGGAGCCTGTCATCGGGCGCGCATTCGCGCGACCCGTTGGCTCGCAATGACGGGGTGAGACCTGCGAACTCTTCAAACAAAAACCCCGCGGCTCGCACCGCGGGGTTTTGCTTTTCGTCCGTGCCTCGCCGCTCAGTGCGCCAGAATCGCGAGCAGCAAGAGCGCCACGATGTTGGTGATCTTGATCATCGGGTTGACCGCCGGGCCGGCCGTATCCTTGTAGGGGTCGCCGACAGTGTCGCCGGTGACGGCTGCCTTGTGGGCGTCGGAGCCCTTGCCGCCATAATGGCCGTCTTCGATGTACTTCTTGGCGTTGTCCCAGGCGCCGCCGCCCGAGGTCATCGAGATCGCCACAAAGAGACCGGTGACGATGACGCCGAGCAGCATGGCGCCGACCGCGGAGAACGCCGCCGACTTGCCGGCCGCGCCGCCGCCCGCGATCGCGTAGATCACGAAGTAGACGAAGATCGGCGACAGCACCGGCAACAGCGAGGGGATGATCATCTCCTTGATCGCCGCCTTGGTCAGGAGGTCGACGGCCTTGCCGTAGTCGGGCTTGTCCGTGCCCTGCATGATGCCGGGCTTCTCGCGGAACTGGCGGCGCACCTCTTCGACGATCGCACCGGCCGCGCGGCCAACCGCCGTCATGCCCATCGCACCGAACAGATACGGCAACAGGCCACCGAACAGGAGGCCGACCACGACGTAGGGATTGTTCAGCGAGAAGTCCGGATTGACGCCCTTGAAGTAGAGGTGGTTGGCGGAATCCGCAATGAAGAACTTGAGGTCCTGGTTATAGGCCGCAAACAGCACCAGCGCGCCGAGACCGGCGGAGCCGATCGCGTAGCCCTTGGTGACGGCCTTGGTGGTGTTGCCGACCGCGTCGAGCGCGTCGGTCGACTTGCGCACTTCCTTGGGCAGACCGGCCATTTCCGCGATACCACCGGCGTTGTCGGTGACCGGGCCGAAGGCGTCCAGCGCCACGATCATGCCGGCCAGCGCCAGCATGGTAGCGGTCGCAATCGCAATGCCGAACAGGCCGGCGAGACTGTAGGTGACGAGGATGCCGGCGATGATGACGAGCGCCGGCAGCGCGGTGGCTTCCATCGAGATGGCGAGGCCCTGGATCACGTTGGTGCCGTGACCGGTGACGGAGGCGGCCGCGATCGATTTCACCGGGCGATAGTCGGTGCCGGTGTAGTATTCGGTGATCCAGATGATCAGCGCGGTGACGATGAGGCCGACCACGCCGCATTCGAACAGCGCCATGCCGGTGTAGTCGACGCCGGGCAGCTTGTCGAAGCCGATCAGGTAGTAGATCACGCCGGCCACCCCGACCAGCGACAACACGCCGGTGGCGATCAGGCCCTTGTAGAGCGCGCCCATGATCGACTGGTTGGCGCCGAGCTTGACGAAAAAGGTGCCGATGATCGAGGTGATGATGCAGATGCCGCCGATGGCGAGCGGCAGCGTCATCATGTTGGCAAGGATCGGGGTTTTGGCAAAGAAGATCGCGGCGAGCACCATGGTGGCGACCGCGGTCACCGCATAGGTTTCGAACAGGTCGGCGGCCATGCCGGCGCAGTCGCCGACGTTGTCACCGACGTTGTCGGCGATGGTCGCGGGGTTGCGCGGATCGTCCTCGGGAATGCCGGCCTCAACCTTGCCGACGAGGTCGCCGCCGACGTCAGCACCCTTGGTGAAGATGCCGCCGCCGAGGCGGGCGAAGATCGAGATCAGCGAGGCGCCGAAGCCGAGCGCGACCAGGGCGTCGACGACGGTGCGGCTGTCCGGGGCCAGTTTCAGCGAATAGGTCAGGAAGCCGAAATAGAGTGTGACGCCAAGCAGCGCGAGACCGGCGACCAGCATGCCGGTGATGGCGCCCGCCTTGAACGCGAGTTCAAGACCGCCGGCGAGCGAGGTGGTCGCCGCCTGCGCGGTGCGCACATTGGCGCGCACCGAGACGTTCATCCCGATGAAGCCGGCCGCGCCCGACAGGATCGCGCCGATGGCGAAACCGATCGCCACGAGCATGCCGAGGAAGTAGGCCAGCAGAGCGAAGATCACGATGCCGACCAGGCCGATCGTGGTGTACTGGCGGCGGAGATAGGCCTGCGCGCCCTCGCGCACGGCCGCGGCGATTTCCTGCATCCGGGGATTGCCAGCGTCGGACTTCAACACCGACATCGTTGCCCAGATGGCGTAAACAATGGAAAGCGCTCCGCAGAGCACGATCAACCACAATGCTGTCATCGAATTTGCCTCAGATCTTGGATTGCCCCACGCCCGGGCCGCGGACGCGGCGGACGCTCAAAAAGGAGGCCAACCCTGCCCAATAGGGCGGCCTCAAATCGGCCGGGACCATGCCAAAATCGTCCCCCCGGCGCAACGCCACGGAGGACAAAAACCGGCCTTTTTTGACCGTCCAAGCACCGGTTTTGCCGCGACATTTTGGGATTTGGCTCCCAGTGCAGGCTGTACACCGCTAACCGGGCGTCCCCATCGGCGGGACGGCAATGCCGCCGGGAATCAGCCGGGCCTCGTAGCCATTGCCGGTCCGACGCACCGCGATCCCGTCGGTCGGCAACATCGGGCCCAGGAACACCTCCTGCTCGGGCATGATCAGGGTGGCATTGTCGTTGATAAAGATGATGATGTAGATGCCTTTCGACAGATTGTTCCTGGCCCATTGCTGCAACTGGCCGAGATAAGGCTGCTTGCGCCAGGCCTGCGGCGCGCTCGCGTCGACCTGCACCTGGATGTATCCGCTGAACGGAGAGACGGTGATTACCATTTTGGCCTGGTCCGGCTTCCAGGCCGGACCGATCGTTTCCTGGGTTCGCCAAAGACAGTTGAACTCGGCGCACTGGTTGGGAAGCGCGTCATGGATCAGGCAGCCCTTGCCGGGCTTGCAATGCGAGCACCATTTGCCCGCTACCTTGTTGATCTCCGGGATGTTGTAGACCTTGCAGCACATGGAACAGCTGCCGCATTCCCTTCCGGGAATGACCCGCGCATTGGAGCTCTCTATCGGGGCGGCTGAATTCATCGGATTCTGTTTCTAGCAGGCTCGTCGACCAATCAGAAATGACTATAGGACAGACGCTGCAGCGCGATCTCGTTTCGCTGTGCGTCCAAAAAGCGCGGAGCGCCGGTTCCCGCAACGATCGCGCCGACTGCGGTCAACGCAACCCCTGTCCGCCGGGCTTCCCGCACGAACGCTTCGCGACGAGCTTCGGGAACCGTGCACAGGATCTCGTAATCATCGCCGCCGGATATCAGCGTTTGCGCGTTGACCGCACCGCGGGCAAGCAGCGCTGCAGCAGCCGCCGAGACTGGAATGAGCGGCGTATCAATGATGGCGGAAACGCCTGATGCCGCGCAGAGTTTGGTGAGATCGCCGGCGAGGCCGTCAGAGACGTCCATGGCGGCGCTGGCGTGATCGCGCACGGCTTTGGCCAGCGCGTTGCGCGGCTGCGGCACGCGATAGCGCGCCACCAACAGTTCCTTGGTGGCGGGATCACTTGTGAGCGCGGCAGCGATCGCGCCGCTCTTGAGAATGTCCAGGCCGAGCGCGGCGTCGCCGATCGTTCCCGTCACCATCACGCGGTCACCGGGCCTGGCGCCGCTGCGATGGATGATCTTGCCCTCGGGAACACGGCCGAAGGCGGCGATCGAGACCGTCAACGGACCTGGTGTCGAAACCGTGTCGCCGCCGAGCAGCGGACAAGCGAACGCCTTGGCGTCCTCGCCCAGTGCGCCCGCGAACGCAGAAAGCCAGGCTTCGTCCACCTTCCGCAAGGCCAATGTCAGCACAAAGCCTGCAGGCGTTGCGCCCTTCGCGGCAATATCTGACAGGTTCACCCGCAGCGCTTTCCGCGCGACGCTGTCGGGGGGATCGTCGGGCAGAAAGTGGACGCCCTCAACAACAGCGTCGGTGGTCACGACGATATCCTCGCCGTGCGCCTTCAGCACCGCGGCGTCGTCATCGAGCGAGAACGCGCCGGGGTCGGTCGCCAGCGGCTTGAAGTAGCGCGCGATCAGCGCGTCTTCGCCGCTAGCCACGCGAAAACTCGTCGCCGCGGAACTGGCGCGCGATCTGGTCGAGCACGGCATTGACCATGCCGGTCTCCTCGCTTTCGACAAAGGCATGCGCGACATCGACATATTCGGAGACCACGACGCGGCCCGGCACGTCCTTGCGATGCTCGAGCTCATAGGCCCCTGCCCGCAGCACCGCGCGCAGGATCGCGTCGATCCGCTTCAAGGGCCAGCCCTTCGACAGCGCGTCGTCGATCAGGGGATCGAGCTTGGTCTGGTCGCGCACCACGCCGGAGACGACGTCGCGGAAAAACGCGGCCTCGGCGGGAAGATATTTCTCGCCCTCGACCTCGTTGCCGAGCCAGTGGCTCTCGAACTCGGCGAAGATGTCGTTGATGCCGGCGCCCGCGATGTCCATCTGGTAGAGCGCCTGCACCGCGGCGAGCCGCGCGGCACCGCGCCGGTTGGCTTTCTTGTCGCCACCTTTGGCCGGTTTGCTCTTGCTCTCGGCCATCATCCTAAACCTTTCGACAGCCGGCGCTTGATGCGCAGCATCGCCAGCGCCGCGCGCGCGGCATCGCCGCCCTTGTTCAGCTCGTTGGCGCGCGCCCGCGCCCAGGCCTGCTCTTCATTGTTGACGGTCAGGATGCCGTTGCCGAGCGGAAATTTTTTCGCGACCGCCAGATCCATCAGCCCGCGCGAGGATTCCATCGAGACGATCTCGAAATGGATGGTCTCGCCGCGGATGACGCAGCCGAGCGCGATCGCTGCATCGTAGGCCTTGCCGCTGTTCTCGCCAGCCTCGATCGCGATCGCAATCGCGGCCGGAATTTCCAGCGCGCCGGGAACCGTGATGACGTCATGGGAAACGCCGGCCGCCTTCAGTTCGGCGACCGCGCCTGCCAAAAGTGCATCCTGGATGTCGTCATAGAAGCGCGCTTCCACGATCAGCGCGCGAGCGCCGGAAATATCGGTCTGGTCCTTCAACGGGGCGCGCCGCGCGTCTGCCATTCTCTTCTCACTCAATTGCGGGGATTGCAGAGCGTTGTAGGCGCCGCAATCCGCAAAGCCAAGCTACTTCATTTCCATCAGGCGCGCCGCATAGCGCGCCATCAAATCGACCTCGATATTGACCTCATCGTCCGCCCGCAACGCGGAAAGCGTGGTGACGCTGAGCGTATGCGGGATGATCAGCACCGAAAATGCCAGATCCCACACCGAATTGATCGTCAGCGACACACCGTCCAGCGTGATCGAGCCCTTCGGCGCGATGAAGCGCGCCAACTCGCGGGTGGTCGAAAGTTCGAACCGCGCCATGTCGGGCATATCAGTCCTGCTGATGACTTTAGCGACGCCGTCGGCGTGCCCCGCGACGATATGGCCGCCGAGCTCGTCGCCGATCTTCAGCGCGCGCTCGAGGTTGAGCCTGGTGCCGATGGCCCATTGTTTTGCCGTCGTCATCGACAGCGTCTCGGCGGCGGCATCGACGTCGAACCAGGTTTTGCCGCGGTCCACGCCCGAGGCGACCACGGTCAGGCACACGCCATTGCAGGCGATCGACGCGCCATCGGCGATGGTCGCGCGGTCGTAAGAGCAGGCAATCCGCAGCCGGTGCAATTGCCCTTGCGCGGTCGGCGTCAGGCTCTTGATCTCGCCGATATCGGTGACAATGCCGGTAAACATTTGAGTCTCTTTAGTGGACCATGATGTTATCGGAAAACCGGTACCCACTTTTCCGGATCATAGTCTGCGCTCGTAGATGGTCAGGGTGTCTTGTCCGAGCGTCTCGCTAGCACGAAGTTTCAGGCGCGGCGACTGCGTGATTTCCGTGAGTCCCAATGCATCCAGCGCAGCGATGCCGCCGGCGCCGATCGCCTCCGGCGCTCGCAGCAGCCAGACCTCGTCGACGAGATCGGCGGCGACGAAGGATGACGCCACGCGGCTGCCGCCCTCCACCATCAGCCGGGTGATGCCCTTCTCGGCGAGCGCATGCAGCACGGCCTTGAGGTCAAGGCCCGATGCGGACGTTGGAGCAATCCGGAGCACCTGCGCCCCCGCGGCCCCGAGCCTGGCGGCGGCCGGCGCTTCCGCAAGCTCAGACGCGACAACCCACAGCGGCGTCTCGCGCGCCGAATGGACCAGCCGGCTGCTTCCTGGAATGCGAAGCGCGCGGTCCAACACCACCCGCGCCGGCGAGCGTACCGCCATGCCCGGCAGGCGGCAGGTCAGGAGCGGATCATCGGCCAGCACCGTACCAATGCCGACCAGAATGGCGTCGCTCTGCGCGCGCAACAGGTGCACCCGCGTCCGCGCCGCCTCGCCGGTGATCGCAACCGGCTTGCCTCCCGCGGCGCCGATCTTGTCGTCTGCGGACACCGCGAGTTTCAGGATCACATGCGGGCGCTTGTCGCGGACGCGGCGGAAATGCCCGGCATGATCGCGGGCGGCTTCTTCCGCGAACAGCCCGACATCGACGGCAATGCCCGCCGCGCGCAGTTTCGCATGCCCCTTCCCCGCCACCTCCGGATTGGGATCCTCGATCGCGGCGACCACCCGCGAAATACCGGCCGCGATGATGGCGTCCGCGCAGGGCGGCGATTTGCCGAAATGCGAACAGGGCTCGAGCGTCACGTAGAGCGTGGCGCCGCGTGCCGCCTCGCCCGCGCGCCTCAAGGCCTCCGGCTCGGCATGGGGACGGCCGCCGGGTTGCGTCCAGCCTCGGCCGACGATGACGCCGTCCTTCACCACGACCGCACCGACCGCCGGATTCGGCCAAGTTCGCCCCAGCCCGCGCCGGCCGAGCGCGAGCGCGAGCTGCATGAAGCGCCGGTCGGCTTGCTTGACGGCTTCCTTGGCGGCGCTGGATTTTTCCCTGAGCCGATCTTCCAGGATGCGGAAGATCATTTGCGGATCGTGACGACCCTGGCGTCGTCCTCGCCGGAGAGCTCGCCGAGCACCGCCTCAAAGTCCTTCGCCTCGCGGAAATTGCGATAGACCGAGGCGAAGCGCACATAAGCGACGTCGTCGAGCTGGCGCAGATGCTCCATCACGATCTCGCCGATCGCCTCCGAGGATATCTCCGCCTCGCCATTGCTCTCGAGCTCGCGCACGATGTCGGAGACCATCTTCTCGACGCGCTCGGCCTCCACCATGCGCTTGCGCAGGGAGATCTGCACCGAGCGCATCAGCTTGTCGCGGTCGAACGGCACGCGGCGGCCGTTGCGCTTGATCACCGTGAGCTCGCGGAGCTGCACCCGCTCGAAGGTGGTGAAGCGGAAGTTGCACGCGACACAGACGCGCCGCCGCCGGATCACCGAGGAGTCCTCGGTCGGACGGGAGTCCTTCACCTGGGTATCGAGAGAGTTGCAGCTCGGGCAACGCATCCGAAAACGCCTTTACTGATAGATCGGGAAGCGATCGGTGAGCGCCTTGACCCGTTCCTTGATCGCGGCTTCCACCAGCGGCGCCTTGCCGTCCTGCGACTGCGCGATCGCATTCAGCACTTCGGCAATCATGCCGCCGACCTGCTTGAACTCGGCGACGCCAAAGCCGCGCGTGGTCGCGGCCGGCGTGCCCAGCCGCAGGCCGGAAGTCACAAACGGCGTTTGGGGATCGAAGGGAATGCCGTTCTTGTTGCAGGTGATGCCGGCGCGAACCAGCGCCTTCTCCGAGACATTGCCCTTCAGCCCCTTCGGGCGGAGGTCGACCAGCATCAGATGGTTGTCGGTGCCGCCGGAGACGATGTCGAGGCCGTGGGCGCGCAGGCTTTCCGCCAGCGCTTTCGCGTTTTCGACGACATTCTTGGCGTAGATCCTGAAGTCCGGACGCAGCGCCTCGCCGAAGGCCACCGCCTTCGCCGCGATCACATGCATCAACGGGCCGCCCTGCAGGCCGGGAAAGACGGCCGAGTTGAACTTCTTGGTGAGCGATTCATCGTTCCACAGCATCAAGCCGCCGCGCGGGCCGCGCAGCGATTTGTGCGTGGTCGTGGTCGTGACATGCGCGTACGGCACGGGCGAAGCATGCACGCCGCCGGCGACGAGGCCGGCGAAATGCGCCATGTCGACCATGAGGTAGGCGCCGACGCTGTCGGCGATCTCGCGGAAGCGCTTGAAGTCCCAGGCACGCGAATAGGCCGAGCCGCCGGCGATGATCAGCTTTGGCTTCACCTCCTCGGCGCGGCGGGCGACCGCGTCCATGTCGATGATCTGGTCTTCGCGCCGCACGGTGTAGTGCTGTGCCTTGAACCATTTGCCTGAGATGTTCACGGGCGCGCCGTGGGTGAGATGGCCGCCGGCGGCGAGATCGAGGCCCATGAAGGTGTCGCCGGGAGCCAGCAGCGCCAAAAACACCGCCTGGTTCATCTGGCTGCCGGAGTTCGGCTGGACGTTGGCAAATTGCGCGCCGAACAGCTTCTTGGCGCGCTCTATCGCCAGCGTCTCGGCGATGTCGACCCATTCGCAACCGCCGTAGTAGCGCGCGCCCGGATAGCCCTCCGCGTATTTGTTGGTCATCACCGAGCCCTGCGCTTCCAGCACGGCCCGGCTGACAATGTTTTCGGAGGCGATCAGCTCGATCTCATGCCGCTGCCGGCCGAGTTCGCCCTGGATCGCGGCCGCGATCTCCGGGTCCGCCTGCGCGAGGCTGGCGGTAAAGAAGGAATCGGGGGCGGAGGCGGTCTTGGCGCTGGAAGACTTGGCGCTGGAAGATGGCGGGTTCATCGCGGAATATCCTCAACGCCGCAAGCTCTTGGATGGGCTGCGGACGGTCCTTGGGTGGCGGTCGGAAGCGGTACGGAGCCAATTAGCATATTGCCCCGCCCCGGCCAAGCGATTGCGGGTCTGACCCGCCAATTATGCCAGATATGGTGGGGATTTGGGGGATCAGGTAGCGTTCCCGAGGTTCCCGGGCTGCGGCAAAGGCGCCTCCGGGCCTCATGGCTCGAGACGCCGCGGAGCCTGTCATCGGGCCGTGCTTCGCGCGGACCCGTTGGCGGCTTCTCACCATGAGGGGTTGTCTGCCGCACGCGCCACCCTCATCCCGAGGAGCGACCCGTCAGGTCGCGTCTCGAGGGATGGGCCAGCCAATGGCCGCAGCCACACTCTTGCGTTCCCCGGAGAGCGCCGGTGGGCACGCGTGACTGTGGTCACGTACCACGCAACGGGCCGGCGCTAATTTCGGGTCTGCAATTCAGTCATTCCGACCTCAACAGGACCACGCAGATGACCCGGCGCGAACATGAGGAACTTCAACGAAAGCTGACGCGGGCCCGCAGGCTCGCGATGGAGCCCACCGACGCCCTGTCGCGGGAACGCGCGGCGCAAGCGATCGAAGATCTGGAATATCAGCTCTTCGCGGGCCGGCTCACGGCCAAGGCTATTCAGGCCGGCTATTGATTAACCGACTCACCCGATCGTGAAGCCGGATCGCGCCACTGCTTCTTGGGTTGGCGTGCCTAATGTTTAGATGAGTTTGAAATGAAATAGGAGGGAGCCATGTCCGACGCATCGGTTCTCCGGCAGAAAGCCCAAATGTTCGAGCAGCGCGCCGAAAAGGCGGCCGACCCGGTTTCCAGGCACCATTATCGGGAAATGGCGGCGCATTACCGGCAGCTGCTGGTCGAGCACCTCGATACGCGCTCGCACGAGCCCGCCGAATAGCGCAGCCCTACCCCTTCACGGCATTGACCTGGCTGCCAAAGCCGTCGCGGTTATAGATGTCATCGCGGAATTGCACGACGCCGTCGGGCGTCGCCCACGCCGTGACATAGACCCAGTACAGCGGCACCGGCTTTGCAACCTTGGCGTCCTTGCGTTCGCCCGACTTGATGACGTCATCGATCTCCGCGCGCGACCAGCCCGCGCTTTCCTGCAGGATCCAGTAGACCAGCTCGCGCACGTTCTGCACGCGCATGCAGCCCGAGGAAGCAAAGCGGAAATCCTCGCCGAACAGGTTTTTTGCCGGCGTATCGTGCATGTAGACGCCGAACTGGCTCGGGAAGTTGATGCGGATCGAGCCGAGCGAATTGAAGTTGCCGGCGTCCTGCTTGAATTTGTAATTCACGGCTTCCGTCGAATACCAGTCGATCTGCGACGGCGGCTGCTCGTTGTTCGTCGCATCGTAGATGCGGATGTGGTTCTTGGTGAGGTAGTCGGGCTCGGCCTGCATCTTCGGGATCAAGTCCTTGCGGACGATCGAGACCGGCACGGTCCAGAACGGATTGAAATTGATCTGGATGATCTTGCTGTTGATGTCGGGCGACGGCCGGTCCGGCTTGCCCGCGACCGCGGTGTGGCGCGTCACCGCGACGCCGTTCTCGATCGCCTCGATCTGCGCCGCCGGAATGTTGGCGACCACGATGCGGCTGCCGAGATTGCCGGTCAGCGCCTTCAGCCGCGTGGCGTTGATCCTGAGCTGCTGCAGCCGCATCTCGGCCGGCACGTTCAGCGCGCGCAAGGTCGTGTCGTGCACGATGCCGTCGGAATGCAGCCCGTGGCGCACCTGGAAGCGGCGCACGGCGGCGTCGACATAGGAGTCGTAGACCTGCGGCTCGCCACTATTGAGCTCGAGATCGCCCACGAGCGAAAGCCGCTGGCGCAGAGCGGGGATCGCCGCGCTCTTGACGCCGACGCGTGCGCCCTCGGCAATCGCCGGCACCTCCGGCCAGCCGCCTTTGGCGACGATGGCCTCATATTGCGGAATCGAGGCTTCCGTGGTCTGCGCGGTCGATGGCGACAGCGTCGGCAGCGTCTTCTTCGGCAGCTTGACGTTGCGGGAAGTGCTGTCGAAGCCGCTGTCGAGGCTGGAATCCTGGTTCTCCTGGATCAGCTCGTTGAGCATCTCGTCCTGAGTCTGCTCCGCCGCGCGCGCGTTTGCCGCAAGCGTGGTCGCCGCCAGGCCTGCGCCAAGGCTCAAGATGTTTCGGCGGGTGAACGCGCTGGTCATGCACGGACTGTAGCAAACCCGTTTTCGCCGGATAAGCCTGCCGCCAATGGTTTCGCAAAGCTGTGATGCGCTTTTCTGAGAAGCGCGGCTTCGCTTACAGCCCGGTATATCCGGCCTTGACCGGATCGGTCGAGCCGTCGAGCTCGCGCAGATAGGTCAGGCCGCACACGGTGAGGCGATGGGTGTCGCGCTCGCCCGCTTCGAACAGCGTATTGACATAGTCCGTCACCTTGGCGCGCGCCTCGGCGCTGGCCGCAGCCGAGCGGTCCATCAGGAGATCATAGGTCTGCATGATGCGGTCGATGGCGGCTTCCATGGAGTCCCTTTGTTCGTCAGACACGTTCGAGCGCTTCGAATTTGGCGATCGCCTTGTTGGCGAGCCTGATCTTGTTGATCTCGCCGCGGTGAAACATCTGCACGATGATCTCGAGCAGCCGCTCATCGGTGACGAAATTGTCAGGGATGGCGCCGGTGCGGCGCAGATAATTCGAGGCGATGGCGTAGGCATCGCCCACCACCCCCATATTCATCACCCGCACACCGCGTTCGACCAGCATGGCCCAATCCTCCGCTTCGGACAGATAAGCCGTGAGCGCGGAACTGGTTCCATTTCGGGACGCGGATTCTCTTATCAACATGAAAATGCAGGCCAGATCGGACCGAATTTTTTGCGGCTTTCGATGCGAGCCCCCCGAAGAAAATTAGTCACATAAGAAAACGACAAGGCACACCGGCCGGGGCACGGCCGATGCGCCAAGGGGAAGGCAACTTGGAAGGCTACATGGTAGGCCTGCCGGTCTTCTCGAGGGCCGGCTTGGCCGAAGGTGCTTACAGGCGATACAGGATCTGGTCGGTCCAGAACCGCTCGAGGCGGTGCAGCGACTTGTTCAGCGTCGCGAACTCCTCGTTCGAGATGCCACCGACCTGCTCGACCGTCTTGACGTGCTTCTGATACAGCGCGTCGACGATGCGGCGGATTTCCTGGCCCTGCGGGGTCAGGCGGATGCGGACCGAGCGGCGATCAACCCGCGAGCGCTGATGATCGAGGAAGCCGAGCTCGACCAGCTTCTTCAGGTTGTAGGAGACGTTGGAGCCGAGGTAGTAACCGCGCGTGCGCAGTTCGCCCGCGGTCAGCTCCTTGTCGCCGATGTTGTAGAGCAGAAGCGCCTGAACCGAGTTGATGTCGGAACGGCCCCGGCGATCGAACTCATCCTTGATGACATCGAGCAGGCGGCGATGCAGCCGCTCCACCAACGTCAATGCCTCCAGATAAAGCGGCTGCACCGGCGACTGGCCTGCAGCGCGGTCAGCGGTCTCCACCGCCGTCGCAACAGCATTCTTCATGACACTTCCCCTGTTGTCGTTTTTATCGACTTATTCGACGAAACTTTTGTCCCGCCTGATAGCCGCAACGTAAGGGGCCGATTTGAAGAACCGCTTAAATAAGACAATAAAGAGAGAATGAATTTAAGACAGTGAATCGCGGATTAAGCCCATGGATAAAGGACTTTTCGCAACTTCCCATTGACGGTGGGGAAGCGATGTTCACGCTCCGTGCGGCTGCCCTGTCGCATTCCAAAACACCTCTGCGGGAGTTCGAAAGGCTGGCTTAGGAGATGTGGCGGCGCGCTTAAGGGAGCCAAAACCTTAATCGGGATTCACCTAAAATTTGAGGCGAGCCGATTTTGGGACACTCGTCCCTTTCTTTCGCAGGCCGCGTTCACGTTGCTATGGCGGCCGCTCGCGCGCCGCCATCCAGGCGAGCGCGAGATAGGCCCCGAGCATCGACGCCTCGCCGCCCACGACCACGAGGCTGCCGCCATAGATTCCCGGAAACATCAGCTCGATCACGGCCATCGACACCACGGTCGTGAGCCACACCACCGCGCCCCAAGGGGTTGCGAGCCATAGCCCGACCGCGGCGACGAGCTCGATCACGGCGAAATAGACGGTCGCGGCCTGCCAGGCCATCGGCTGGTTCTCGAAGGCGTCTTCCTCGCCGCCGATGAAGCCCGTGACCTGCGACCAGTGATAAAGCCCCTTCAGGATCGAGACCACGGCCATGATGCGCAGGAACAGCACCAGCCGACGCGTCCAGACGTTTTCGTCGCCCTCGATCCGTTCGGACGAAAGCGCGGCCGCCATCATGTTGTCGCGGGGGTCGCGGGAGGAGGCGTCAGACATGCCCAAGGCAGCCGTCAATGGTCGGATCGGTATTCATAGAAGGACTCATTAGCCTCCGGCCGGGCAAAATCAACCTTTGCGGCTGGTCAAATCGCGGTACCGGGCCTAGATGTTAGAGTTGGAAGACTTCCAGTCCGGAGGCTTAAGCGGCTCAAACGAGGCAATCCCATGGCGATCAAATTCGGGCGTCCGATCGAAATGCGCGAGGCATCCCGGCGCGAAGCCGCCACGGCCGTCCCTGCCCTCGATCTGACGATCCGGCCGCGCCGCAACCGCAAGGCGGAATGGGCGCGGCGGATGGTGCGCGAAAACGTGCTCACCACGGACGATCTGATCTGGCCGCTGTTCGTCACAGCCGGCCACAACAAGCGCACGCCCGTTGCCTCGATGCCGGGCGTCGACCGCTTGACCGTCGACCAGGTGGTGCGCGACGCCGAGCGCGCGATGAAGCTGAACATCCCCTGCCTTGCGCTGTTTCCCTACACCGATCCTGACCTGCGCGACGAGCAGGGCTCGGAAGCCGTCAATCCCGACAATCTCGTCTGCCAATCGGTGCGCGCGATCAAGAAGGAGTTTCCCGAGATCGGTATCCTCTGCGACGTCGCGCTTGATCCCTTCACCAGCCATGGCCATGACGGCCTCCTGGAAGACGGCCGGATCCTCAACGACGAGACGGTCGCAGTCCTGGTGCGCCAGGCGCTGGTGCAGGCCGAGGCCGGCTGCGACATCATCGCGCCGTCCGACATGATGGACGGCCGCGTCGGCGCGATCCGCGAGGCGCTCGACCAGGCGGGCTTCCTCGACGTGCAGATCATGGCCTATGCCGCGAAATATGCCTCCGCCTTCTACGGCCCGTTCCGCGACGCCATCGGTTCGGCGAAGACGCTGACCGGCGACAAGCGCACCTATCAGATGGACAGCGCCAATTCGGACGAGGCGCTGCGCGAGGTCGAGCTCGACATTGCGGAAGGCGCGGATATGGTGATGGTCAAGCCCGGCATGCCCTATCTCGACGTGCTGCGCCGCGTGAAGGACACCTTCGGCATGCCGACCTTCGCCTATCAGGTCTCCGGCGAATACGCGATGATCGCAGGCGCCGCGCAAAACGGCTGGATCGACGGCGAGCGGGCGATGATGGAGAGCCTGGTCGGCTTCAAGCGCGCCGGCGCCGACGGTGTGCTGACGTATTTTGCGCCGCAGGCGGCGGAGAAGCTGAAGGCCGAACGCTGAACCTTCGTCAGGGCACGGCCTGCGCCGTCGGACGCGGCCCGCAGAGGGCGCGGAGCGCCTCGCGCCGCTCGTGCGAAACAACCGTCACCGGATAGATCGGCGCGCGTGTGTCGCGGGCGAAGAACGGATGCGGCCAGGTCTTTCCGCCAAGCCGCCAGCCGAGCACCTTGCCGATGGCGCGCAGCAACAGTGACAGGTTGATTCCGGTCGAGCCTGCCGGCGGATCGCCAACGGCGTATTTCCCCAGGATTGCGCCCGTTGGTGCGCCGAAGACATCATCCGGCCGCGGCGCATCAAAGACCTGCACCGGGATGCCGACGAAGGGAACGGCGGGACCGAGCGTGTTGCCGACAGGCGTGTTGCAGCACTTCGTGTGCCAGCGATAGAGCCCCTTGGGCGTCAGGCGCAATCCTGCGATCCGATCCTGCCCTTTCGTGAAGCTGAGCGCGGCTGGCGCGATCTGGACGATGTCGGTGCCGCCCTTGTCATTGAGGAGGTCGGCGCGACCGAGCTGATGGGCAAAGGCCTGGCAGTCGTCGCAGTAGCAGACCACGCGATTGACGGTCCGCGGCGACGGATTGGCGACAATCCCCCGCACCTCGCCGCAACGACAGCGCACCTCGATTTGTCCGCCCATGCTTCAAGCCTCGCCGCTACCGATGCAACCAATCATCCCCCAAATTAGCTGCAGGCCGGGAGCGATCCAAGCAGCCAACAGCCGCGGAATCGCCGGAATATTTCTGCTTGTTCATGTCACAACGGCCTTGCGGTGGGGCGACCGGTTCCCATGTCCTCACCCGAGGGAAATCCCTGTGGAGGGTCAGACATGTCCTACAGCGGTTCGGGCAGCAGCGGCGGCGGCTGGGGCAATGACGGCGCGCCGAATTACGAGCATGCGTTCGACCCTTATCTGGAGCCGGAGCTGTTCCGCAACGTGCTGACGCGACGCGTCATCGCCTTCATCATCGATTTGATCGTGCTGTCGATCCCGGTGGTGCTGGCGGTCCTGTTCATCGCCGTGTTCGGCCTGGTCACGCTCGGGCTTGGCTGGGCGCTGTTCTGGCTGGTTTCGCCGGCCTCGATCATCTGGGCCATCGTCTATTACGGCACCACGATCGGTGGACCGCACTCGGCCACGATCGGCATGCGGGTGATGGACCTGGAGTTGCGCACCTGGTATGGCGCACCCGGCTATTTCGTGCTGGGCGCCGCGCACGCGGTGCTGTTCTATGTCTCGATCTCGGTGCTGTCGCCGCTCATCCTGCTGGTCGGGCTGTTCAACGCCCGCCGCCGGCTCGCGCACGATATCGTGCTCGGAACCGTGGTTATCAACAACTCTATTCGCCAGCCGGTGGGTCAACCCGCGCGCATGTATTGAACGCATCGGCGCGCCTCGTTGATTGCTGACGCATCAGTTTCGGAGAACTACTCCCACTTTCGAGATCGGCGGCCCAAGCAAAGTAATTGACCGTTAGCCTCCGTGGCGCGATGCTACCGTGTGTGCTTCGCCCTGGAGGCTGAAGGAATTCCTTGACCCAGCATTCGCGTGATACCCCGCAATTCTACCTGACGGCGCCCTCGCCCTGCCCTTATCTGCCGGGCCGGCATGAGCGGAAGGTCTTCACGCACCTGGTCGGCGACAAGGCGGGCGATCTCAACGACCTCCTGACCCATGGCGGCTTCCGCCGCAGCCAGTCGATCGCCTACCGGCCGGCCTGCGACCAGTGCCGCGCCTGCGTCTCCGTGCGCGTGGTGGCGAACGAGTTCCGCCCATCGCGGAATTTCCGCAAAGTCATGGCCCGCAACGCCGACATCATCGGCGAGCAGCGCAGCGCGGTGCCGACCTCCGAGCAATATTCGATCTTCCGCGCCTATCTCGACGCCCGGCACCGTCATGGCGGCATGGCCGACATGACGGTGCTCGACTACGCCATGATGGTGGAAGACAGCCACGTCGAGACCCGCATCATCGAGTACCGCCGCCGCGGCACCGATTCCGGCATCACCGGCCGCGGCAACGAGCTGCTGGCGGTCGCGCTCACCGACGTGCTCTCCGACGGGCTGTCGATGGTCTATTCCTTCTTCGAGCCGTCGGAAGAAAGCCGCTCGCTCGGCACCTTCATGATCCTCGACCATATCACGCGCGCGCGGCGCCAGGGCCTGCCCTACGTCTATCTCGGCTACTGGATCGAGGGCTCCAAGAAGATGGACTACAAGGGCCGCTTCCTGCCACAGCAGCGGCTCGCGCCATCGGGGTGGCTGCGGGTGGATGCGGCGGGCGACGTGAGTTCGGAGCCGCAGGATTAGCGAAGACTGTCATCACCCGCGAAGGCGGCTGATCCAGTATTCCAGAGACATCAGTGCTTGATCGAGAGGCCGCGGCGTACTGCATCGCCCGGTCGAGCCGGGCGATGACAGCTGTGAGTGGACTTACCCGCTTACAAAATCCCACACCAGCTTCGCGTTCAGCACGATGATCAGCGCGGCCGTCGCAACCGCCAGCGCGGTGAGCCAGCGCGGCGCCACATAGGGACCCATCTTCGCTTTGCTTGCCGTGAACATCACGAGCGGCACCACGGCGAACGGCAATTGCAGACTGAGCACAACCTGGCTCAGGATCAACAACTGCCCGGTCGCCTTCTCGCCGGCCCAGATCGTCACGACCACGGCCGGCACGATCGCGATCAGGCGCGTCACCATGCGACGCATCCATGGCGCGATGCGAAAATTGAGAAAACCCTCCATCACGATCTGGCCCGACAGCGTCGCCGTGATGGTCGAGTTCAACCCGCAGCAGAGCAGCGCGACCGCAAACAGCGTCGGCGCGAGCGTCGAGCCGAGCAGCGGGGCGAGGAAGGAATACGCCTGGTCGAGCTCGGCGACATCGGTCTTGCCGGCATGGTTGAAAGTCGCGGCCGCGAGAATCAGGATCGAGGCGTTGATGACAAAGGCAAAGCACAGCGCGATCGTGGAATTGATGGTCGCAAGCGAAATCGCCTCGCGCTTCTCTTCCGGCGTATCGCCATAGCCGCGGGTCTGCACCAGCCCGGAATGCAGATAGAGATTATGCGGCATCACGGTTGCGCCCAAAATGCCGAGCGCAAGATAGAGCATTTCGCGGTTGGCGACGAGGTCGCGGTGTGGTGCAAGCCCGCGCAGCACGGCGCCCCAATCGGGGTCGGCGAGCGCGATCTGCACCGCAAAGCAGGCCGCGATCACGCCCAGCATCGCCACCACAAAGGCCTCAATCCAGCGGAAGCCGAACGCCTGCAGCGCAAGAATGAGGAAGACATCGGCCGCGGTGATGATGACGCCGATCTCGAGCGGGATGTGGAACAGGAGATTGAGCCCGATCGCGGTGCCGATCACTTCGGCCAGATCGGTCGCGGTGATCGCGATCTCGGCCGAGAGCCAGAGCGGAAGGGCGACATAGCGCGGAAAGGAATCGCGGCAGGCCTGCGCGAGATCGCGGCCGGCGCCGACGCCGAGCCGCGTGCACAGCGACTGCAGCACGATCGCCATCACGTTCGACAGCAGCGCCACCGACAGCAGCGCGTAACCGAATTTGGAGCCGCCGGCGAGCGAAGTCGCCCAGTTGCCGGGATCCATGTAGCCGACGGCCACGAGATAGCCGGGACCGAGGAACGCCAGCAGCTTGCGCCAGAACGATCCGTCCTTCGCCGTCCGTACCGTCGCGAAGACGTTCGACAGCGAGGGCTCGCCGCGCTCGCCCCGCCAGCCGGGCGCGCGCGGCGTCCCCGCGGGAACCAAATCCGGCGTGGAATGAGGGTCTAGATCAGGCGATCTGGCATCCATTTCCCCAAGATGGTCCATATCCTCCTTTAATGCAACTCATTCGCAAATGCATCTGAGGGAAAATGGCTGGGACAAAGGGCGCGGCGCGCCAGAACCCGGCGGAATCCGCCCGTTTCTGCCCCGATCGCCACAACAAACAAGAAAAAATTAACCATGATCGCCGCTTGATGGTTGGGACACGGGGTGTGCCGACTCGCCGCCCCGGCTCGCGGGCGGTGAGCTTTCCGGAAACGCGGCTTCACCCCCGGCGCGAAGCGAACATCGCAGCAGGGAAATTCGGAAATGCTCCATTCATTGGAAATGCTCCAGGCCAGCCCAACCAGCGCTGCCAACAAGATCGGTCCCCACAGCAGCAATGGCGAGTTGACGCTCCGCGCCGGCACCTGCGGCGGCACCGCGCTGTCGATGCAGCGCCGCTCGCATGACAGCCGCTTTGCGACGCGCTATTTCGTGGGGTACGGCCTGGACGTCGGCGGCGGACATGACTCGCTTGCCCTCTACGTGGAGCTGTTTCCGCTGATCAGAAACGTCGTCATCTATGACGCTCCCCAGGGCGATGCGCAGAAGCTCGACAACGTCGACGACAATTCTTTCGACTTCCTGTTCTCAAGCCACTGCCTCGAGCATGTGCGTGACGCCACCGAGGCCCTGACCAACTGGATTCGCGTGATCAAGCGCGGCGGCCATCTCGTCATCAGTGTTCCGGATGAGGATCTCTATGAACAGGGCGTCTGGCCCTCGACATTCAACAGCGATCACAAGCTCACTTTCACGCTGAGCAAGAAGACGTCCTGGTCGCCGGTTTCGGTCAATGTGTTCAGCCTGCTGTCGCAGTTCTCCGATCGGGTGAAACCGCTGAGCGTCATCACCACCGACCATTCGTACCGCTACCAGCTTCCGCGCTTCGACCAGACGCAAACGCCGTTGTCCGAATGCGCGATCGAGTTCGTGCTGAAGAAGCTCTGAGCGGCGCATAGCCTCGGGCTTATCGGAAAACGGGTGGGATCGCCCCCGCCCGTCTCCCATGTTGCTGATAACAACGCACTGGGAATGTTCTGATGTCCGTCTCAAAAGCCCCTCATCTGCCATCGACCTTCAACCGTCTCGCCTGGTCCAATCTCGCCGCGCAATCGGCCGAGCAGATCGCGCTCGCCGCAGCCCCGATCGTTGCCGTGCTGATGCTCGGCGTCGCCGAGGGCGAGACCGGCCTGCTGCAGACCGCGCTGACGCTTCCCTTCATCCTGTTTGCCATTCCGGCCGGCCTCCTCACCGACCGCATCTCGCGCCGGAAACTGATGGCGGGCGCCGAAGCGCTGCGCGCGGCCGCGCTCGCCGGCATTCTGGTCCTGATCGCGATCGGCGAGTTGACGCTGCCCCTATTATGCCTGCTCGGGTTCATCGCGGTGTGCGGCACGGTCGCCTACAGCGTCGCAGCACCCGCGCTGGTGCCGTCGCTGGTGACGCCGCAACAGCTGCCCGCCGCCAACGCCCGCATCGAGCTCGCGCGCACGATCGCGTTTGCGAGCGGCCCTGCGCTCGGCGGCGTGCTGGTCGGCTGGGTCGGCGCCGCGCCCGCGTTCGGCGTGGCCGCGGCACTTTCCGTGATCGCCGTCGTGCTGCTCTCCGGAATTGATGAGCCCGCGCGCGAGGCCGCGCCGCGCCGTCATCCGCTGCAGGACATCAAGGAAGGCGCGAGCTTCGTCCTGCATCATCCACTGCTGCGGCCGGTGTTCATCACGCAATTCATCTTCAACACCGCCTCGTTCCTGGTGCTGGCGGTGTTCGTGCCCTATGCCGTCCGCCGCTTTGGTCTGTCCGCAACCGGCGTCGGCACCACGCTTGCGATGTATGGCGTCGGCATGGTGGTCGGTGCGCTCGCAGCGACGCGGGTGATGAAGCGCCTGGCGTTCGGCACCGTGATCGGGCTCGGGCCCGTCACCGGCTTTGTCGCAGCAATTGTCATGGCGCTCACCACCTTTGCGCCGGCGCCGTGGCTCGCGGGCTTGAGCTTCTTCCTGCTCGGCGCCGGTCCGATCCTGTGGGTGATCTCGACCACCACGCTCCGGCAATCGGTGACGCCGCCGCGCCTGCTCGGCCGGGTCTCCGCGATCAACATCCTAAGCTACGGCGCGCGGCCACTGGGCTCGGCGCTCGGCGCCATCGTCGGCGGCTTTTACGGCGCGGAAACCTGCCTCTTTCTGGCGGTCGCGATCTTCGGCGCGCAGGCGCTGGTGATCCTGATGTCGCCTGCGGTCGCGCTGTCGCGGCAGCCCGAGATGGTGGAAGAGGCCTGCCGCGCCTAGCCTTTGCTAGGTTCGCGCCAGCGCAGCGCGCTCATCCGGCGTGAACAGGCGCGGCACGGAGAGCGGCGCGTTGGTGCGTTCGTCGAAGAACGGGTTCGGCCGGCCGAGCCCGCGCCACCACCAGCCGAGCAGCGTTGACAAGCGCAGCGGAAGCATGGCGAGCGAGAGCGGCGCCGGCGCGTCCGGCGGCATCGGGGCGATGGCGGAGCGCTCGAATATCCGGCAGAGCGGCGCGCCCAGCGCTTCATGCCGGGAACGGCCGTCCGCATCGTGGTCCATGAAGGAATGGATGACGCCGACAACCGGAAAGCGCGGCCCGGCCGTGTTGCCGATTGGCGTCCGGCAACAATCGGTGTACCAGCGGAAGACCTTGCGCGAGAAGTGCAGGCAACGGACTGCATCCGTGCCCGCGGTCAATTTCACGCGGCCCGTTGGCATCTGGAAAATGTCCGTTCCGCCCGCGCTATCCAGCACGTCCGGCCGCTCGAGGAAACACGCAAAGACCTGGCAATCCCCGCAATAGCAGATGAAACGGAAGCCGGTCTGCGGCGCCACTTCCCGCGCGACGCCGCGCACATGGCCGCAGGCGCAGCGCAGCGGAATTTCGCTCGGCCCCTGAGCTGCGCCCATGTCAGCTCTTCAGATACCGCTCATAGCTCCCAGCCATCGCCTCGTTCGCGGCGATATCGGGGTCGAGCGTATAGAGATCCTGTGCGCGGCCGATGCCGCGCAGCGCGTAGCGGCCGGTCGAGACCAGATAGCGGCGGCCGGTGGCGTCCAGGCCCTTCGAGAATTCCGACGACGCCAGGAATTCGCGATCGATGGAGGTGCACATCGAGGCGATGCGGCTGACCTCGTTGACCGCGGGCCCCACCACGGTGAAATCGAGCCGGTCCTCGCTGCCGATATTGCCGTAAAAGACCTCGCCGACATGGAGGCCGACATAGGCAGACGTCACCGGCCGCCCCTCCTTCGCGCGGCGCTCGTTGAGCGCGTTGATGTTGAGGCGGAAGCGATGCTCGGCGGAGAGCGCCGCCCGCCGCGCCACCGTCATGTCCTCGCCGGTGAAGATCGCGAGTACGCCGTCGCCAATCAGCTTCAGCACGTCGCCGCCGGCGTCATGGATCGCCTCGATCGAGGCGTCGGCGTAGTCATTGAGGAATGGAATGATCTCGTCGGGGCCGATACTTTCCGAAATCCTGGTCGAACCGCGCAGGTCGGAGAACCAGAGCACCGCGTTGATGCGCTCGGTGACGCCGCGGCTGATGCGCCCGCGCAGCACCTGTTCGGAGGCGTCGCGGCCGAGATAGACGCGGCCCAGGGTGCGGGCGATGTCCATCTGCTGGGCGGATTTGATCGCAAGCCCCAGCACCGGCACCAGATCGCGCAGCGCTTCCAGTTCGGAACCGGAAAAGCCCCGCTCGCGGCGGGTGGTGAAGTAGGAATAGAAGCAGTCCATCTGGCCGAGCGTGCCGGCATCGCCGAAGCGATGGATGAAGGCGAGGAAATGCCGGTGGCCCTTGTCGACGAGGTCGCCGATCATGGAGAAATCGCGCGAAGCGCTGTCGGCGAGATCGAGCTGCAGCTCGTCATGGCCGTTTTCGAGCATGTGATGGAACGCGGATCGTCGCCAGTTCTTGGCGGCATCGCCATCGGCGGACGACTTGTATTCGAAGGTGTCGCCTTCATTGGAAGGCCTGTCGCTCCAGCGAAAACCCCGCCCCTCATAGATCGGGTGCAGCGTGTCGATGAAGGCAGTCATCCGCGACAGATCCAGCCCGCCGGCCCGGCAACGTTCGCAGAAGCCGCGGATCAGATCGGGCTCGGGAAGGCCGGTGAGGCCCTGGCCGACCAGCCAGTTCATCAGGTCGATGCGGGAGGAGAGTTCCATGCCCGCCATTATGCCGCGCAATCGCGCGAGGCGAAAGCTCGGGTCCAGCCGCTTGACGAGCGTACTTTCCGGCGCGCAAATGCGCGATAGATGCGAACACTCCACGACACGGCGCCACCGAAATGAGCGGGCGCAGACTCCCCGTCATCCTGGCACTCGGCACCACCCAGACGCTGGCCTGGGCCTCCAGTGTCTATCTGCCGGCCCTGCTGGCCGACCCGATCGCGGGGGATCTCGGCGTCTCCGCGAACTGGATCTTTGGCGCCTATTCCGGCGCGCTTGTGATCGCAGGCCTGCTCGGTCCGCGCATCGGGCGCCAGATCGACCGGGTCGGCGGCCGCCCCGTGCTGTCGTTCTCCAACCTGACACTGGCCGCCGGGCTCGTGCTGCTCGGCTTTACGCATTCGATCCCGATGTTGCTGCTCGCCTGGCTCTTGCTTGGCATCGGCATGGGCTATGGCCTCTACGACGCTGCGTTCGGCGTGCTCGGCCGCATCTATGGCGAGGCCGCGCGCGGCGCCATCACCGGCATCACGCTGATCGCGGGCTTTGCGTCGACCATCGGTTGGCCGCTGACAGCCTATGGGCTCGCCCATATCGGCTGGCGCGACACCTGCCTCGCCTGGGCGGCGGCGCATATCGTGATCGGCCTGCCGCTCAATCTGTTGATGCTGCCCCGCGTGCCCGACGCGAAGGCGACTGTTGAGGAGGCGGCCAAGCCGCATATCGCGATCGACCGCACCATGGTGCTGCTGGCGCTCGCCTTCGCGCTGGTGTGGATCGTGACCGGCGCGATGGCGGCGCAATTTCCGCGCATCCTGGAGGCAGCCGGCGCCACGCATCTCGAGGCGGTCGCGGCCGGCGCGCTGATCGGCCCGGCGCAGGTGCTGGCCCGCCTGTTCGAGATCAGCTTCCTCAGCCGCTATCATCCCATCGTCTCTGCCCGGCTCGCGTTCGTCATGCATCCCATTGGCGCGTTGATCGTCGCGTTGACCGGCGGCGCCGCGGCCGCGAGCGTGTTTGCGATCTTCCATGGCGCCGGCAATGGCGTGATCACGATTGCGCGCGGCACGCTGCCGCTCGCGATCTTCGGCCCCAGCAATTACGCGCATCGGCTCGGCCTGTTAGGGGCGCCGGCGCGGATGGCGCAGGCGCCGGCGCCGCTGATCTTCGGCTTTCTGATCGACTGGATGGGAAGCGGCGTGCTGATGGTTTCTTCCGCGCTCAGCCTCGCGGCATTGGCTGCGCTGTTTTTCCTGAACGTCAAACCGTCGCAATCCTGAGCCCGACATTTGCACTTCCCTTCACGGCTCAATTCGCGCACAACAAAACCATGAACGACGAGAGCAAACCCGACACCGGCATTCGCGGTATCTGGCGCTGGGCAACCAGGCCGCCGCAGGTCTACGTCGTCTACCTGATCACCCTGATCCTGGTCTGGGGGATTTCGTTCCTCGCGGGCACGCTGAACCCGAAGCGGACCGGCGGCCAAAGCCCGCCGCCGGTCTCGGCGCCGCAGCGCTGAGGCGCATGATCCGGAAAAGTGGGAACCGGTCTTCCGAAAAGATCATGCGCGAACAAATGACTCACTCATAAAACTCCGGCGCCATTTTCAGCGTGTCGCGCTGGGCCTTGTCGTGGTTGATCCAGAGCTGCGCGTTGTCCTTCTTCTCCAGCTCCGCGAGCTTCTGCATCGAGACCAGTGTCTCGTCCGCGCTGGTGTTGACGGCCGGGATCCGGCGGTTGTCGAAGTTGTCCCTGAAGTGCGCGGCGTCGCCGGAAAGGATCACCGCGCCGGTCTTCGGCAGTTTGACCAGCAGCGACTGATGGCCCGGCGTGTGTCCGGGTGTCGAGATGATGCTCACGCTGCCATCGCCGAACACATCCTTGTCGCCTTCGAGCAGCGTGACAGGATGCTCGGTCTTGAAGCGCGGCTTGGTGTCGACGCCGGGCCATTGATATTCCGATTTCTGCACATAGAGCATGGTGTTCGGGAACATCTCGACATTGCCGATGTGATCGCCATGGGTGTGCGAGATCGCCATGCCCTTGATGTCCTCGGGCTTGACGCCAAGCTGCTCGAGCTGGGAGGCCAGCGTCTTCGGCCGCTTCCAGGTGACGGACCTGGGATCGGCCGGCTTCATGCCATCCGGCATGGTCGCAACCGCATCCGGAATGCCGGTGTCCCACAGGAACCAGCCGTCGCTGTGCCTGATCAGATAGCAATTGTCGACGAAGTCCATCGACTTGCCCTCGTTGACGCCGGGCGACCAGCGCGAAATGTCGCCGGCGACACCCTCGCCGCAATTGAGGATGTAGAGCTTCTCGACGCCGGCCTCGGCGCCTGACGCCACCGACAGCAAGCCCGTGAGCATCACGGCCGCAAAACCCACACTTCGCTTCATGTTATTGTCTCCCTGTCGATGCCTCCGGAGGTTCCGGCGCGGATAATAACCCCACACCTCCCGGTAGCATCCTTATCTGACGCCTTTTTGATCCGCCGTCTTGTTTTCCTGCGTCGCAATCCAGATTCCGGCAAAAACCGCAATCAATCCGAGCACCAGATTGGGCGTGATGGGCTCGCCGACCAGTTGGGTGGCGAGCAGCGCCGCCGCAATCGGATTGACGGTCATGGTGTTGGCCACCCGCGTCGGCGTCGCCCGCTCCAGCGCCAGCACCCAGAGGATGAAGGCCGCCGCACCGCCGCCGACGCCGAGATAGATGCCGGCGATCCATTGCGGCGTGCCGAAGCTTTTCAGCGCCGCGATGCTGCCGGTGAACAATCCAACCGCAATCAGCGCCGCCGCGCCGGCGCCCATCCCGACCGTGAGGAAGCCGAGCGCGCTGGAGCGCCGCATGAAGGGGCGCGACAGCACATTGTAGAAGGCCATGCAGAACACCGCGGCCAGCATGATCAGTTCGCCGCGCCAGGCGCCTTCGGGCGCGGCGGAGAGCCCCGCGGCGAGCGCGGCAGCCACACCGAGCACGGCGATGCTGACGCCCAGAGTTTTGCGAAGCGTCAGCTTCTCGACCCCGAGCAGCGCCGCCACCACCATGGTCGATAGCGGCAGTGTGGCGAGCGCGAGCGATGCGCGCGCCGCTGTCGTGAACGAGATCGCGATGTTATAGAGGATGAAGAACAGACCGAAGAAGCAGACCCCAAGCGCCGCGACCGCCGGCAGATCGCGCCGCGCCGGCCATTTCACCTTTAGCAGCAGCGCGGCGGGCAAGAGGCAGACGAAGCCGATGCCCCAGCGCAGCACGGCGAGCGCGATCGGGTCAGCGCCCCCAACAAGATAGCGCGTGATCGCGGCCGCCGTGCCGCCGAGAGAACTCGACAGCAAGGCGATGGCAACGCCGATCCACTCGCCCACCTTTCCTCCCCGTTTCGCATCACCGCGCCATCAGCTGCAGCACAAGCACCACGCTCATGCGTGCGAAACTGAACATGTGATCGCGGCACACCGCGCGCGCCAATCTTGTTTGCTCTTCCGCCGTATCAGCGGCCGCTCCCAGCCGACGCGCATTGGGAACGGTGCGCATCATGGTAGGCACAAATCCGCTGCCTGCAAGCAGCAGGCTGCCCCAGCCGATCCACCATGCATATTCGCCGCGGATGATCTCCGTGACGATGACAGCAAGTGTCAGCAGCATCACCAGCGCGACCAACCAATTCATCGGAAAGGCTTCGGTGGTGACGCGGCGATAATAGGCCGAAATCGACGCGAGAATTTCGGATGGCAGCGGGTTGGCAGCAGACCTTCGCGTCTGCACATCGAACATCAAGTCGAACCACAACACCGCGAGCAGGAAGCCCGCGCCGGCGGCGGCAAATGCGTTCATGGCTAGTCCCCCTCGCGCAATCGCCTCTTAGGGACGATCGCCCCAGATTTGTGCCTCGGTCCAGCCGAGCTGATCGAACTCACCGGCCCGAAGCGGCGCCTCTTCGATGGCAAAGAACTCGTCGAGTTGCGGCGGCGCGACGGACGTGCTCGACATCATCGCGTGCGCCTGCCCGCGATGATGGATCTGATGCTGGAACAGATGCATCAGCAAGCGATCGCGCCGTTCCGCCTGCACCCGCGTGTCGCGGTTGACCTTCACGATGTCGTCGAGACGCTCAGCCGTCAGGCGATCGCAATGCGCGATCAGGCACCGGTCGACGGCCGCCTGCGCCGGCCTCAGTTCGGCGAGATGCGGACAAGGAACGGGGTTCGCCCATGCCTTCGGCCCGAGCCAGCCGCCTTCGAGCGCGTCGACGTAGAAGAGGTCGATGATGTAGATGTGATTCAACGTCGCCTGCAGGCTCGGGAAGAAGCCGGTGCGCCCGGCTTCGAATTCCGCTTGTGTCAGCTTCTCGCAAGCCGTGAGCAGCCGATGGTTCGCCCAGGCATTGTTGTAGGCAAACGCACGGCAGGTCTGAACAAGACTGGCGGGCATGGGCAGTCCCCTACGCAAGTGAGGCGCGAGCGCCCTCTCACGTTAGCATATAAGGGTCTGCGCGGATTTTATCGGGATGGCTCTCGCAAATCCTGCAGGCGCGTCAATTCGGCGCGTTGCGGCCGGGTGAGGAACCGCCTCACCAGCGCCACCATTCCGCGGCGGTTGAAGTCGATGATCACTTCGTGATGCTTCATGCCCTTGCCGCCCTTGACCAGGCCCAAGTCCCGCACGATGCAGTAGTGACCGTCGCTCATGCGAGCTAATCTACAATTCTCGAACATGCGGTGAGAATGCACTTGCCGGCGATTCCGTCAAATCTTGACAGAACAACTCAAGAACATCGCAATCGTCAGCACGCGCCGGTTCGATGATGCTGGCATTGCTCGACCTCAACGGTGACATGGCTCAGTGCCTTGAGGTCGTGCAGCCGCTCCTTGTAGCTCGCGGGCTCTCGCGGCGCATCCGACACAATGGAAATCACGGCGGCGCAGTGGCCGGGCCCGACCTGCCAGACATGCAGGTCGGTGACGCGGTCGTCGCCCGCTTCCAGCCGCGCGCGGATGGTGCGTTCCAGCTTCTTGTCGACGCTGACATCGAGCAACACGGCGCCCGCATCGCGGATCAGCGTATAGGCCCAGCTCGCGATCACGATGCTGCCGATGAGGCCGACCGCAGGGTCGGCCCACACCCAGCCCGTATGCAATCCTATCGCCAGGGCCGCGATTGCAAGCACGGAGGTGGCGGCGTCCGCCAGCACATGCACGTAAGCGGCGCGAAAATTGTTATCGCGGTGATGACGGCCATGGTCGTAATATTCGTGGTCGTGATGCTCGTGGTCGTGATCATCGTCGTGATCATGATCATGGGCGTGACCATGGCCGTGATGATGGTCATGGTCGTCGCGCAGCAGGAAGGCAGAGACCAGATTGACGCAGAGGCCGAGCACGGCCACCGCAATCGCCTCACCATAGGCGATCGGCACCGGGGTGATCAGCCGCAGCACGCTTTCATAGGCGATCTGTACGGCGATGATCCCGAGGATCAGCGCGCTGGAAAACGCGGCGAGGTCGCCGAACTTGCCGGTTCCGAAGGAGAAGCGCGCATTGCCCAGATGCCGGCGCGCGAAAAGATAGGCCGCGCCGGCAATGCCGAGAGCCGCCGCATGCGTGCCCATGTGCCAGCCATCGGCAAGCAGCGCCATCGAACCGAAGAAGGAGCCGGCAACGATCTCGCCGACCATCATCACCAGCGTCAGCGCGACCACGAACCAGGTGCGGCGCGCGTTCTGATCGTGCTTTTCGCCGAGGAAGGCGTGATCATGCATGTGCTGGTCGAGCGAATGGGTGTGCATCGGATGGCCTCCGAGGGGCTCTTAAGGTTTCTGCCCGCCATATAGCGCTTCGCAAGGCGAATACTATCACAATGACGCCGCGCCGGGCGCGGACGCGGTTGACAGGTCGCGGCGGTTTCGGTGTAATAGTGTTCAAGGGGATGAGGCGATCTCCCCGTGAGGCGACAAGCCCAAGCATCGCGTCCCGTTTGCTTTGCGAGGACGCAAACATGTCATCCTTCACCACCATTTCTCCCGATAAATTGGCCCGGCTGATCGGCACGGCCAACGCCCCTCTGCTGATTGACGTCCGTACCGACGCCGACTTCGCCGCCGATCCCCGGCTGATTCCCGGCGCGGTCAGGCGAAGCCACGAGAATGCCGACGACTGGAGCGGCGAGTTTGCCGGCCGGCCCGCGATCGTCGTCTGCCAGCGCGGCGCCAAACTGGCGCAAGGTTCCGCGGCCTGGCTCCGGAACGCCAACGCGCAGGCCGAAACGCTCGAAGGCGGCTTTGAAAGCTGGAAGGCCTCAAACCTGCCGCTGGTGCCGGCCGAAAAGCTGCCGCCGCGGGACGCGCGCGGCCGGACCGTCTGGGTCACACGCGCGAGGCCGAAGATCGACCGGATCGCCTGCCCCTGGCTGATCCGCCGTTTCATCGATCCCGCCGCGGTATTCCTGTTCGTATCGCCAAGTGAAGTGCTCGCGGTTGCCGAGCGCTTCAATGCCGCGCCGTTCGATGTCGAAAACGTGTTCTGGAGCCATCGCGGCGAGCAGTGCACCTTCGACGTCATGGTCGAGGAGTTCGGCCTGGCGACGCCGCCATTGCAGCGGCTCGCGACCATCGTGCGCGCCGCCGACACGGCCCGGCTCGACCTCTGCCCGGAGGCGCCCGGGCTGCTTGCCGCCTCGCTCGGCCTTTCCAGGATGTTCGACGACGATCTCGAACAGTTGGCCGCCGGCATGACGCTCTACGACGCCTTCTATCGCTGGTGCCGCAACGCCAGCGGCGAGACCCACGACTGGCCGACCCAGAAGGCCAAGTCGTGATCGACGTGACAACGAACGAAGTCGCAGCGGAGGCTGATGCCGGTCACGGCATCAGCTTCCGCGAGGCGTTCCGGGTCTGGCTGCGGGTGGCGCTGTTGAGCTTCGGCGGCCCGGCCGGACAGATCGCGGTCATGCACCGCATCCTGGTCGAGGAGAAGCGCTGGATTTCCGAGAGCCAATTCCTGCATGCGCTGAATTACTGCATGCTGCTGCCCGGACCCGAGGCGCAGCAGCTGGCGACCTATGTCGGCTGGCTGATGCATCGCACCGCCGGCGGCATCATGGCGGGCGGCCTCTTCATCCTGCCCGGCATCATCGCCATCATGGCGCTTAGCATCGTCTACGCCGCCTTTGGCAAGATCTGGTACATCGAGGCCCTGTTCTTCGGGCTGAAGGCCGCCGTGCTCGCGATCGTGATCCAGGCGCTGGTGCGCGTCGGAAAGCGCGCGCTGCGCAACAATATCATGCTGACGCTGGCGGCGATCGCCTTTGTCGCGATCTTCTTCTTCGCCGTGCCGTTCCCGATCATCATCATCGCCGCCGGCATTATTGGCTATCTCGGCGCGAGAAGCGGCCGGCCGGAATTTGCCGGCAGCGGACATGGCGACGCAAAGAATGCCGACGCCGACAGTGCGCTCGGCGACGAGGTGCCCGAACATGCCCGCCCCGATGCCGGCCGCACGCTGCGCGTCAGCCTGGTATGGCTCGCACTGTGGCTCGTCCCGGTCGCCGCGGTTCTGGTCAGCCTCGGCGCGGCCAATACCTTCAGCCAGATCGCGCTGTTCTTCAGCAAGATGGCGATGGTGACGTTTGGCGGCGCCTATGCGGTGCTGGCCTACGTCGCGCAGCAGGCGGTCGAGCAATATCACTGGCTGAAGCCGCCGGAGATGCTCGACGGGCTGGGCATGGCCGAGACCACGCCGGGCCCGCTGATCATGGTGCTGCAATTCGTGGGCTTCATGGCGGCCTATCGTGATCCCGGCACGCTGTCCCCGCTCTGGGCCGGCGCCCTCGGCGGATTGCTCGCCACCTGGGTCACGTTTACGCCGTGCTTCCTCTGGATCTTTGCCGGCGCGCCCTACATCGAACGTCTGCGCGGCAACAAGGGACTTTCCGGCGCGCTCGGCGCGATCACCGCGGCCGTGGTCGGCGTGATCCTCAATCTCTCAATCTGGTTCGCACTGCATACGCTCTTCAGGGAAACGACGCCTATCCGCACTTACGGATTGTCGTTCGACCTGCCGCTGCTCTCGAGCCTCGATGTCGCCGCACTCGTGCTCTCGGTGGCGGCGGCGACCGCGATCTTCCGCTTCAATCTCGGCATGCTCACCGTGCTCGGCGGCTCCTGCGCCGCGGGGATCGCGCTGCGGCTTGCCGGCGTGATCTGAGCGTCAGAGCCCGACCGCGATCAGCTCTTCAGGGACCGGCCCGCCGCCGACGGGAAACGCAATGTACTGCCTGCCGCCGGCCATATAGGTGATCGGCGCGCCGGTGGCGTTCGACGGCAGCTCGATCTCGGCAAGCTTTTCGCCGGTCGCCTTGTCGTACACCCACAGATGCGGATCGACGTTTTTCAGGTCTCTGATCAACGTATAGAAGCCGGGAACGGCGCGCGGCGTGCCCAGGAACCCCATCTGCACCACGATCATGACGGTCTTCGTGACCAGCGCGAAGCTGCGCGCGGGCAGTCCATAATCTCCAGGCGACTTCATCAACATCACCGAGGGCATCGCGATGCTGCGGCCGACTGGAATCCGCCAGCGGTGCTCGCCCGAGTTCATGTCGATGGCGACGATGCTGGCGAACGGCGGCTTGAGCAGCGGCAGTCCGCGCGGTCCCGGCAGATATCCAACCCGGCCGATGAAATCGTATGTGCCCTCCCATGATTCAGGCTTGTCGATGATGATAAGCGTCGGAATCCGGTAGGTCGGCACGTAAAGCAGGTTGGTTTCGGGATCGACCGCGGCACCCGACCAGCTTGCGCCGCCGGCATTGCCGGGCACCGCGATCGTGCCGCGTTTCGACGGTGGTGTGAACACGCCGCCGCGGTCGTAGGCCTTGGCGATGTCGATCGCCTCCTGGTGAATCTGCGGCGTCAGGTCGATCAGATTGTCGTCAGTCGCGTCCTGAAGATCGAACGGCGCAGGCTTTGACGGAATGGGCTGCGTTTTCGAGGCCTGCTCGCCCGGCACGCTTGAGGCCGGCACCGGCTGCTCTTCGATCGGCCAGACCGGCTTGCCTGAAATGCGGTCGAAGACATAGACAAAGGCCTGCTTGGTCACCTGGGCAACGGCCTTGATCTGCTTCCCATCGACAGTGATGTCGATCAGGTTCGGCGCGGCCGGCGGGTCATAATCCCAGAGCCCGTGATGCACAAGCTGGTAATGCCAGACCTTCCTGCCTGTGGTCACATCGAGGCAGACCAGGCTTTCGCCGTAGAGCCCGTCGCCCGGCCGATGGCCGCCGTAATAGTCGTTGGTCGGCGTGCTCACGGGCAGATAGACATAGCCGACCTCCTCGTCGGCGCTCATCGGCGCCCAGACATTGGCGTTGCCCGCCTCCTTCCAGGAGTCCTTCTGCCAGGTTTCGACACCGGGCTCCTCGCCCTGCGCCACCGTATGGAAGGTCCAAAGCAGCTTTCCGCTGCCGATATCGAAGCCTCTAACGTCGCCGGGCGGCGACGGCCGTTCGCCCCACCAGTCAAACACGGACGAGCCGACGACGATGACGTTGCGGACGATCACCGGCGGCGAAGTCATGGTGTAGAAATGGGGAGAGATGGGCCGCCGCAAACCGAGATTGAGATCGACACGTCCGTTGCTGCCGAAGTCCGCGACCGGCTTTCCGGTTTTGGCGTCAAGCGCGATCATCTGCGCAAAGGCGGTCAGGATGACGATGCGCTCGTCATCGCCCTTGCGCCAGTAGGCGACACCGCGATGGGTCCAGCCGAGATTGGCGGGCGGGCCGAGCCCGTTCTCGTAGATCTTCGGGTCGAACACCCATTTTGTTTCGCCCGTGACGGCATCGATGGCGGCGACCTGCGAGAGAGAGGTCGAGGTGTAGAGCACTCCATCGACCATCAGCGGCGTCGATTCGTTGACAAAGCCTGGACCGATTTCCGGCTTGGCCTCCCGGATCGCCATGTCCGGCGATTTCCAGCGCCAGACGACGTGCAGATTCTTGGCATTGTCGCGGTTGATTTGGGTCAGCGGCGAATAGCGTGTTGCGGCATAAGTGCCGGCATAAGCCGGCCATTGGCCCTGCGACAGCGCTTGTGCAGATTCAGGCAGCGCGCCGGGGATGGATTGCGCGTTCGCCGTCGCCACCGTGCCCACGAGCGTCAAAACAACGGCGATTTTCGCCACGTCTGCGAGCTTTCCTGCTCTCTCCATCGATGCCTCCATCCCTGCGCGGACCGCAGGCGTTGCCGATCGCGGTTCCGCCGCTGAAGAAAAGTATTGACCAAAAAGTACCTGATGTCTAGTGTACTAGTTAATGCATACAGACTTACTCACGACCCTGCGGCTCGAAAACTCGGGCGTTCCGATTTACGTCCAGCTTCGGGAACAAATCTTGCGGCAGCTCGGCGCCGGCGTGCTGGCGGCCGGCGATCAGATGCCGACCATGCGCGAAGTCGCCGTCGCGTTGAAGATCGACCTCAATACGGTACGGCACGCATATGATGAGCTGGAGCGGATGGGCGCCATCACGCTGGTTCGCGGGCGAGGCAGCTTCGTCTCCAAGCCTCCCCCCGTCATGGGCGCGCGCGCGCGACAGGTTCAGATCGATGGTTTGGCGAAACAGGTTCTCGCCACGGCGGCCACGATGGGCATCGATCCCCTTGCCCTGTCTGACCGAATAACGGCCCTCGCGACGCAGAAGGAATAGTCGTCATGAACAACTATTTTACAGCAAGTGGTGCGAACCGACCCGCAATCGTCCTGGCTATCCTGTTTGCAGCGGCCGCGGCCCTAAGCATATGGCTCGCCTATGACTCGGGCTCACGCGGTGGATATTGGATTGGCGGCATCCTTGCCGTGCTGGCGTTCCTGATTCCTCAATCGCTCATGGTGGCCGATCAGTGGGAGCGGGCGGTCGTCCTGCGGCTTGGCAAGCTCACCGCCATTCGCGGCCCGGGAATGTTCGCCATTGTACCGTTCGTCGACAGTGTGGCCTCCTGGCTCGACCAACGCATCCAGACCACCGAAATCAACGCCGAAAAGGCGTTGAGCAAGGACACGGTACCGGTGAATATCGACGCCGTCGTGTTTTGGCAGATCCATGATCCCCAGCGCGCGGCGCTCGAAATTACCAATTACCGGCAGGCCATCACCCAGGTCGCACAAACCTCGCTTCGCGAAATCGTCGGTTCGTCATTGCTGTCGACGCTGCTGTCCGATCGCAAGCAGGGCGACCTGCAATTGCGCGAGGAAATCGGGCGCAAGACCGCGGAATGGGGCGTCTCGGTGCTCTCGGTCGAAATCCGCGACATCGGTGTGCCGCCGGCGTTGCAGGACGCGATGAGCCGGCAGGCGCAGGCAGAGCGCGAGAAGCTGGCGCGCGTCCTGCTTGGCCAGGCCGAACAGGAAATCGCGCAGAAATTCGTCGAAGCGGCCGATCTCTACGCCCGCAGCCCGGCGGCGCTGCAGCTCCGCGCCATGAACATCATCTATGAGACCACCAAGGAGCGCGGGGCCACGATCCTGATCCCGACAGCGATGGTCGACAGCATGAATCCCGCCGGTGCGCTCGGCGTTGTCGCGGGAGCGATGCAAAGCCGGGCGTGAGTTGCGCGGCGATTACTCCACCGGCTTGCCGAACTTGTTCGACTTCGGCAGGCCGTGGGCGAGCCGGCCGGCGTCGGCGCGGTTGCCGCGCCAGTCGGCCAGTTCTTTCATGGTCATGCTCTGGTCGCGGCCGGCGCCGTCCTTCCAGGTCAGCCCGACCTTGGAATCGAAAGTGGTGACGTCCGACAGCGAAGCGCTGGTGTATTTCTGCAACCTCACGCCGCGGCCGCGCGCCATTTCCGGCACCTGATCGAGGCCGAACACCACCATCTTGTGGTTGGTGCCGATCACGGCGACCATGTCGCCGGCCACGGTCGTGATCGCCTTGGCTTCGGCCGGCATGGTCACGTTCATGACCTGCTTGCCCTTGCGGGTGTTGCCGACGCAATCGTCCTCATTGACGACAAAACCCTGCCCTTCGGTGCTCGCGATCAGGAATTTGCGACCGCCCTTGTTGACGAACAGCGAAACGATCGCCGCATCCTGGTCCATGTCGACGAACATGCGGATCGGCTCGCCATGGCCGCGCCCGCCCGGCAGTTTGGCGACATCGAGCGAATAGAATTTGCCGTTGGTGGCAAACAGCAGCAGTTTCGAGGTGCTCTCGGCGAAGAACGCCTGGTCGAGCTTGTCGTCGGTCTTGAAGGCGAGGCCCGATAGATCGGCCATGTGGCCCTTCATCGTGCGCACCCAGCCCTTCTCGGACACCACGACCGTGACCGGCTCGCGCTCGACAAAGGCCTCCTCGATCGCAGCGAGATCATGCTCGGGCGCGTCCGCAAAGGTGGTGCGGCGCTTGCCGAGCGGCGTTTTTGGTCCGAACATGTCACGGACCTTCTTCACCTGTTCGCCGACCTTGGCCCATTGCTCGGTCTCGGAGCCAAGCAGCCCTTTGATGCCCTTCAACTCGCCGCGAAGGTTCTTGTCCTCGGTCTTGATCTCCATCTCCTCGAGCCTGCGCAAATTGCGCAGGCGCATGTTGAGGATGGCATCAGTCTGGATGTCCGTCAGCTTGAACGTCTTCATCAGCACCGGCTTGGGCTCGTCCTCGGTGCGGATGATCTTGATCACCTTGTCGATGTTCAGATACGCGATCAGGTAACCGCCGAGCACTTCGAGGCGATGCTCGATCTGCTCCTTGCGGTAGTTCGACCGCCGGATCAGCACGTCGCGCAGATGGTCGAGCCATTCGCGCAGGCACTCGGCGAGGCCCACGACCTTGGGCACCCTGCCCTTGATCAGCACGTTGAGGTTCAGCGAAATCCGGCTTTCCAGCTCGGTCAGCCGGAACAGCAATTCCATCATCAATTCGGGATCGACCGCGCGAGACTTCGGCTCGATGACGAGACGGACGTCCTCGGCGAACTCGTCGCGGACGTCGCCGACCAGCGGCAGCTTTTTTCGTTCAGGAGCTCGGCGATCTTCTCGACCAGCCGAGACTTCTGCACCAGCCACGGTATTTCGGTGATGACGATCACCCAGGTGCCGCGGGAGCCCTCCTCCTGCACCCATCGGGCGCGGGTGCGAAACGAGCCGCGGCCGGTCACATAGGCCTCCGCGATCTCATCCTTGGAATCGACGATGATGCCGCCGGTCGGGAAATCCGGGCCCTTGACCCATTTCAGGAGTGATTTCGACTTGGCCTCCGGCTTTTCGATCAGGTGCAGCGCCGCATCGCAGAGCTCGGCGGCGTTATGCGGCGGGATCGACGTCGCCATGCCGACCGCGATGCCCTGGGAGCCGTTGGCGAGCAGGTTCGGAAAGCCGCCCGGCAACACCACCGGCTCTTTGGTCTGGCCGTCGTAATTGGCCTTGAACTCGACGCCGTCCTCGTCGATGCCTTCGAGCAGCAGCCGCGCGACATCGGTCATGCGCGCTTCGGTGTAGCGATAGGCGGCCGGATTATCGCCGTCGATATTGCCGAAATTGCCCTGGCCGTCGACCAGCGGGTAGCGCGAGTTGAAATCCTGCGCCAGGCGCACCATGGCGTCGTAGATCGCCTGGTCGCCATGCGGATGGAACGAGCCCATCACGTCGCCGACGATTTTCGCCGACTTCTTGAACGCCGCGCCGGGATTAAGATTGAGCAGGCGCATGCCGTAGAGGATGCGCCGGTGCACCGGCTTCAATCCGTCGCGCGCGTCGGGCAGCGCGCGGTGCATGATGGTTGAGAGCGCGTAGGCGAGATAACGCTCCTCCAGCGCATCGCGCAGCGGAACTTCGTCGATCTTCTCCGGCTCAGGCGGAATCAGTGATTTTCCCATGGGGACGGGTTAAACCCTCCGCGCGGGCCGGACAAGGCGCGAATCGCGGCATTCCCCCGGTGCCAAACTTCGCCTGGTTCACACCAAGGATGGCCGAGATGAAGGTTTTGCCGTCCGGAATGCCCGAGCTGTCACCAACGCGCCGCTTCCACGGTCCGCGTGGGAGCATCCTTCAGGCATTGCCGGCCAGCCTCGATCTGAGCGTCGGTCGCGCCATGGCTGCGCGCCCACATTTCCGCGGCCGATGCCGAATATTTCGCCACATAGTAGCGGACCGCCGTGCAGGACACCCGGTGCAGGACCCCGCCCTGGCCGCCCGCAAACGCGCTCGAACCGAGAGAAGATAGACATAGAACGAGCGCCGCTGCGCTCATCGCACGGATCAACATGGTGCCCCCGAAAATGCAGTCACAATTGCGAGAGAATCCGACTTTGAGCATCGGCGCAAATTAAATCGCGCTCTCGCCCGCAACCAGCTGTCGATCAATTGTGGCAGCGGAACCCAGGCATCGGAATCCGGGACGCAAGAGCGACACAACGCGTGCGCACGTTCTCGCCGTCAGGATGATGGAATGCGGATATTTGTCCGCTTTCGGATCACCGCGTTGATGAATCCGTCGCGCGCGTCGGAATGGCCCTGCCCGCGCGGCTCCAGCACATGGCGCAGCAGGAACAGCCCGGTGAGCTGAAAGCCGTCCTGCAGGTCCTGATCCGACCAGCTGTTCGCTACCTCCTCGCCCTGCCGCAGGAACGGCGGCAGCCGCAGCAGCCGGTCGCGCCAGGGCTCGCCGGCCGAGCGCGACACCGCGCCGCCGGATTTCGGCGAGACGTAGACGAGATCTCTGGTCTCGCCGGTCGCCGCGCATTTCTCGAGATCAAGCCCGAAGCCGAGTTCGCCCAGCATCGCCAGTTCGAACCGGACCAGATGCACGGCGGCAAGGCCGGCGTCGTCGAAATCGTCCAGCGTGTGCTCGAGCATCTCGTAGATGTCCTCGTGCGGATCGCGCTCGGGCAACAGCCGCGCCAGCGCCGCCAGATGCGTCACGCCGTAGACAGCATGCGATGAGGCGAGCAGCGTTGCGGCGCGGAGCCGCGTGCCCTCCAGCGTGTACATGCCGAGATGCTCGTCGAGACGCGCCCGCCAAACGGCAGTGACGCTATTGCCGGGCTGCAGCAGGGGGCGCATCCGCGACGAGGCGCCGCCGCGGACCAGGCCGAGGTGACGGCCATGCACGCGCGTCAGCAGCTCGACAATGGCGGAGGATTTGCCATGCCGCCGCACGCCCAGCACGATGCCTTCGTCGGTCCATTCCATGGGGTGGAGATTACAGGATTCCGCACGGCGACGCAGCGTTTCCTCCACCGTCATTCCGGGGCGATGCGCAGCATCGAACTATGGTGCGCAATTGCGCACCTGAGAATCTCGAGATTCCGGGTTCGCGTCTTCGACGCGCCCCGGAATGACGGCGGAAGGAGATCACGCGTTGAACCAGCCCTTGGCGTCGCCGGTGAAGGAGTAATAGAGCCCGGCCGCGGTCAGCACGCAGGACACGATCTCGATCACGCTGTCGAGCTGAAAGCCGTTGGCGCCGATCACTTGGAACAGCGAGACGACCGACAGCAGCAGTGCGGCGGCCAGCACCCAGCGCGGCCAGTTCTTGCGGCGGCGCGCGGCGAGCCAGACGAAATAGAGCAGGAGCAGGATCATCCCGCCGCCGATCAGCGTGTTGGCCGTGATCATTTGCTCGGTCACCTCGGCCGTCGGCGTGCGGTCCTGCACCGCGACCGACAGCGCGTCCAGCATCAGCGACGCATAGAGCAGCACTTCGAACCGAAACACGTTTCTGGGCAGGTTCATGGACGTTTCTTATTCCTTGGGGAACTCAAGTCCCATCTGACGATAGCGGTCGGGATCGTCGCCCCAATTCTCGCGCACTTTGACGAACAGGAACAGATGCACGGGTACACCCAGAATCTCCGCGATCTCCTTGCGCGAGTTCGCTCCGATCGCCTTGATGGTGGCGCCGCCCTTGCCCAGCACGATCTTGCGCTGGCTTTCGCGCTCGACAAAAATCGTCTGCTCGATCCGCACCGAATTGTCCTTGCGCTCGGTCCAGCTGTCGGTCTCGACCGTCGACTGGTACGGCAATTCCTGGTGCAGCTTCTGGTAAATCTTCTCCCGGGTGATTTCAGCCGCAAGCTGCCGCATCGGCGCATCCGACATCTGATCCTCAGGGTAGAGGAACGGCCCCGCCGGCACCATCTCTGCGAGCGCATGGCGGAGATCGTCGACACCATCGCCGGACAGCGCCGAGACCATGAAGGTTTTCGCAAAAGAAAGCCGGTCGTTGGCGGCCTTGGCCAGCGCCAGCAGTTTTTCGCGCGGCACCAGATCGATCTTGTTCAGGACCAGAATCCTCTCGTGATCGACGCCGGCGACCTTGTTGAGGATGCTACTCGCCTCCTCGTCGAGCCCGGCCTTGGCATCCAGCAGCACGCAGACCAGATCGGCGTCATGCGCGCCGCTCCAGGCGGTGGAGACCATGGCGCGGTCGAGCCGGCGCTTGGGCGAGAAGATGCCGGGGGTGTCGACCAGGATAACTTGCGCGTTGCCGTCGATGAGGATGCCGCGGATCAGCGCGCGCGTGGTCTGCACCTTGCGCGAGACGATGGTGACCTTGGAGCCGACGAGCGCATTGACCAGCGTGGATTTGCCGACATTGGGGGCGCCGATCAGCGCGACAAAGCCGCAGCGTGTTTCGCCGCCCTCAGCCGTCATTGCTGCCGCCGCCGACGCCTTCGCGCTCGATCATCACGGAGGCCGCGACTTTTTCGGCCGCGCGCTTGCTGCCGCCAACGCCTTCGGCCGGCGCCAGCCCCGGCAGATCGACCGCGACACGGAATTGCGGATCATGATGCGGCCCGGTGCGCTCGACCTCGCGATAAACCGGCGTCGGAAGGCCCTTCCCTTGCGCCCATTCCTGCAACACGGTCTTGGGATCGCGTAGGGGTTGCCGCGGCTTCTTCATCCGTTCGGTCCAGTTGTGCTCGACGAACTCCTTGGCGGCCGGATAGCCGCCGTCGAGGAACACCGCGCCGATCACGGCCTCGCAGATGTCACCAAGCACGGATTTGCGCAGGCGCGCGCCGGCGCCCGCGCCGACCGCCCCCAACTTGATGTCGTCGGCAAGGCCGAGCGATTTGGCGACATCGGCGCAGCTCTCCTTGCGCACGAGATCGGCGAGCCGCTTCGACAGTTCGCCCTCGTCCGCGTTCGGAAAACTGCGGTAGAGCATGTCCGACACGATGAGGCCGAGCACGTGGTCGCCGAGGAATTCCAGGCGCTGATAGCTTTCGCCGCGCTTGCGCGAAGGTTTCAGCGCCGACACGTGCGTCATCGCCGTCATCAAGAGATTGGTATCGGCGAATTTGTGCCCGATGCGCAGCTCGATCGCCGACGTCGCCGCCTTGGCGGAAGACTTCGCGGACGATTTGGCGCGCTTCTTCCTCGCCTTCTTGCGCGCAGGCACCACCTCCGCGCCTGCGTCAGGGGCGACGGTCGCATTGCGGATATCGGCGGTGTCGTCGGTCATCGCACGAATTTGAACAGACGGTTCCAGCGTATCGACCACGGCCAGTCCCAGACCGCCCACACGTGCTGGCCCTCGGCAATGGAGAAGAAAATGATCTGGGCCCGGCCGATGATGTTCTGCTGCGGCACGTAGCCGACGGCCGACTGCACGCGGCTGTCGGTGGAATTGTCGCGGTTGTCACCCATCATGAAGAAATGGCCGGGCGGCACCTGGTATTCGATGGTGTTGTCGTAAAAGCCGTTGTCGACGCAGTCGAGCGTCTCGTAGGTGACGCCGTTCGGCAGCGTCTCCTTCCAGCGCTTGACCCGCGCGGTCGCATCCGAGCCGCAGGGGTCCTCGCCGATGAAATCGGAAAGGCGCTCGCGCTCGACCGGCTTGTCGTTGATGTAGAGCAGCCCGTCCCGCATCTGGATGCGGTCGCCGGGCAGGCCGATCACGCGCTTGATGTAGTCGGTCGATTCGTCCTTCGGCAGGCGGAACACGACGATGTCGCCGCGGTTGGGATCGGAGCCGAAGACGCGGCCCGAAAACAGCGTCGGCAGCGGCGGCGTCCACGGGATCGAGAACGGGCTGTAGCCGTAGGAATATTTCGAGACGAAGAGATAGTCGCCGACCAGCAGCGTCGCCTTCATCGAGCCTGAGGGGATGTTGAAAGGCTGGAACAGGAAGGTGCGGATCACGAGCGCAATCAGGAGAGCGTGGATGACGACGCGATAGCCTTCGGAGGAGGCGCTGGTTTTCTCCCGTGATGTCACGCTCATTGTTTTCCCAGTTTTTGGTCGCGGTCGTACGGCGGCAGAATAGCCTCCGCACGCGAACAGCGCTCCGCTTCGCGGTTTTCGTGAAATCGGTCCTGATTCTGATAGTGAAAGCCAATCCCGGCGCAAACCGGAATTCGCCTTTGCTGGATCAAGCTTGCAAGAGGTTTTAGACGTTTGTTCGCAGAGGCGCAACAAACCGTCGCATCAAAACTTTACAACCTATTGAAAAATATCGATTTTTTAGTTTTGGCACCTTGCCGTTCAACTCTTGGCCGGCACGATCGCCGAGATTATGACAAAGGCCTGCGCCAGCGGCCAATCGTCGGTGATGGTGAGGTCGATCCGCGCCTCGAATCCGTCCGGGGTGAGTGCCTGCAGCCGGGCCAGCGCCCCGCCGGTCAGCAGCATGCTCGGCCGGCCGCCCGGCAGGTTGATCACCCCCATGTCGCGCCACCAGACACCGCGGCGGATACCGGTTCCAAGAGCTTTCGAGCAAGCCTCCTTGGCGGCAAAGCGCTTGGCGTAGGTGGCGACCACCATCTTCTCATTGGCGGCGCGCCGACTGGCCTTGGCGCGCTCGGCGTCGGTGAAGATGCGATCGAGGAAACGGTCGCCATGGCGCTCGATCACCTTGGCGACGCGGCGGATGTCAATGATGTCGTTGCCGATGCCGATAATCATCCGATCACGCCCGCGTCCTGCCCCGGTCCATCGCCGTACGCATGGTGCGGACGGTCTCGCTCAGGCCCACAAAGATGGCTTCCCCAATCATGTAGTAGCCGATGTTGAGCTCGACGATCTCGGGAACCGCTGCGATGGTCTCGGCGGTGGAATAATCGAGGCCATGGCCGGCATGGACTTCGAGACCGGCGGAGCGCGCCAGTTTCGCGCCGGCGACGATGCGCTGCCATTCGGCTTCCGCCTTGTCCTTGTGGCCCTCCGTCACGGCGTCGCACCAGGCGCCGGTGTGGATTTCGATGACCGGCGCCTGCAATCGTGCCGCCATCTCGATCTGGCGCGGCTCGGCGGCGATGAACAGCGACACCCTTATGCGGGCGTCGTTCAGCCTGGCGATGAAGGGCGCCAGCGCATTGTGCTGGCCGACCACGTCCAGCCCGCCCTCGGTGGTCAGTTCCTCGCGCCGCTCCGGCACCAGGCAGACCGCATGCGGCTTGGTCGCAAGCGAAATCCGCAGCATGTCAGCGGTCGCCGCCATCTCGAAATTGAGCGGCTTCGAGATCTCCGCTCTTAGCCGCGCCATGTCCTCGTCGCGGATGTGGCGGCGGTCCTCGCGCAGATGCGCGGTGATGCCGTCGGCGCCGGCCTCGATCGCAGCCAGCGCGGCGCGCACCGGATCGGGCCTCTGCCCGGCGCGGGCGTTACGCAGGGTCGCGACGTGGTCGACGTTGACGCCAAGGCGCAGCGGAGGGGCAGGCATGATTAGCTCTTCATTCCCAAATCGTCATGCGCGGGCTCGACCCGCGCATCCATCTTCTGAAAAGAATGGATTGCCGGGTCAAGCCCGGCAATGACGAGCTAACTTACCCATTGACGCGTTCGACCCGTGCGACGACGGCCTTGGCGCGCAACTGGGCGATAATAGCGCTGAGATGCTTGAGGTCATAGACCTCGAGATCGATGGTGAGCTCGGTGAAATCGGGCGAGCGGCGCGACATGCTGATATTGTCGATATTGCCGTCATGCTCGGCGATCACGGTCGCGACCTGGGCGAGACTGCCGGGCTCGTTGACGTTGTCCACCAGAATGCGTGCGGGAAAACGCTGCGGCGTCGTTTCGTCGACATCCCAGCGCACGTCGAGCCAGCGCTCGGGCTCTTCCTCATAGTCCTTCAGCGCCGGCGACTGGATCGGATAGATCGTGATCCCCTCGCCCGGCGTGACGATGCCGACGATGCGGTCGCCCGGCACGGCGCCGCCGTTCGGCGCGAATTTGATCGGCAGGTCGGAGTTGATGCCGCGAATCGGGATCGCCGACGGATTACGCTGCGGATCGGGGGGTGGCGATTTCAGCTTCAATTTGACCGCGAGGCTGCTCTTCTTGGCCGCGCCATAGCGCGCGACCCGCTCTTCCTTGTAGTCGGGATACATCGCGCGCGCGACGTCGGAGGCCTTCATCTCGCCGCGGCCGACGGCGGCCATGACGTCGTCGATCGAGGCGCGCGCAAGCCGCGGCAGCGCGCCCTTCAGCTTGTCGTCGGCATAGTCGATCTTGGCGCGCTCGAACAGGCGCTCGACAATGCGTCGGCCAAGGCCGGCATACTGGTCGCGCACGGCGGCGCGGGTCGCGCGCCGGATCGCCGCCCGCGCCTTGCCGGTGACCGCTAGCAATTCCCAGGCCGACGGCGGCGCGGACTGCGCTTCCGAGGTCAGGACCTCGACCTCGTCGCCGTTCTGCAATTCGGAAGAGAGCGGCGCGAACTTGCCGTTGATCTTGCAGCCGACCGCGCTGTTGCCGAGCTCGGTATGCACGGCATAGGCGAAGTCGATCACATTGGCATGGCGCGGCAGCGCGATCAGCTTGCCCTTTGGCGTAAAGCAGAACACCTGGTCGTGGAACAGCTCGAGCTTGGTGTGCTCCAGAAACTCTTCCGGATTGGCGCTGTCGGAGAGGATGCCGACGGTACGGCGCAGCCAGGCGAAAGCATTGGACTCGCGCTTGAGCAGTTCGGTCGGCGAGTCCACGTCGTCCTTGTAGAAGGCGTGCGCGGCGATGCCGAACTCGGCGATCTGATGCATCTCCTCGGTGCGAATCTGCAGCTCGACGCGCTGGTTGCCGGGCCCGATTACCGTCGTGTGGATCGAGCGATAGTCGTTCTGCTTCGGCGTCGAAATGTAGTCTTTGAAGCGGCCCGGCACGACCGGCCAGGTCGTATGCACGACGCCGAGCGCGCGGTAACAGGATTCGAGATCGGGCATGATGACGCGGAAGGCGAAGATGTCGGACAATTGCTCGAAGCCGACAGACTTCCGCTCCATCTTGGTCCAGATCGAGAACGGCTGCTTGCGCCGGCCGTACACATGCGCGGAGAGCCCGTTCTTGCGCAGGTTCTTGGAGAGCTGGCTTTCGATCTCGCCGATCAGGTTGCGGTTGCGCTCGGCCAGCGCCTCGAGCCGGTGCTTCACCACATTGTAGGCTTCGGGATCGAGGGTGCGGAAGGAGAGATCCTCCAGCTCCTCGCGCATTTCCTGCATACCCATGCGGCCCGCGAGCGGCGCGTAGATGTCCAGCGTCTCTTCCGCGATGCGCCGGCGCGAGGCTTCGGGCACGAATTCCAGCGTGCGCATGTTATGCAGGCGGTCGGCAAGCTTCACCAGCAGCACGCGCACGTCGTTGGAAATCGCCAGCAAGAGCTTGCGCAGGTTTTCCGCCTGCTTGGCCTCGCGCGACACCAGCTCGAGCCGCTTCAGCTTGGTCAGGCCCTCGACGAGGGCGCCGATCTCGGGGCCGAAGATCTGGTCGATCTCCGCCCGCGTCGCCTCGGTATCCTCGATCGTGTCGTGCAGGAGGGCCGCGACGATGGTGGCGTCGTCGAGCTTGAGGTCGGTCAGGATCGCGGCGACCTCGAGCGGGTGCGAGAAATAGGGGTCGCCGGAGGCACGGGTCTGCGAGCCATGCGCCTTCATGGCGTAGACATAGGCGCGGTTGAGCAGGTCCTCGTTGGTGTTGGGATTGTAGGAGCGGACGCGCTCGACGAGGTCATATTGTCGCATCATCCGCGGGCGCGGCGACTTCGGAGCCTTTGCCGGCGCAGAATTGGCCGACGCAGAACCGGCCAGCGCAGAACTGGCCACGGCGACCGGTTCGGCCGCGGCCTGCATCTGGGGTGGGCTCCGGCGTCGAACCGCCATCGAATCACTGCCTTCCGCCTTGAGGGCTTCGCTTTGGAAGACGATACTCTAACGCCAATCCGGCCATCGTCCGAACAAATCGAACGGCGGCACCGGCCTCATCTTCCGAAGGGAGCGAGATGCATTAAGCTAATCACAAAAACGGCTGCAAAAGCAAAGGCCCGGACGGGGGTCCGGGCCTTTGGTAAACGAAATTCCTGCGTGGCTTACTCGTCCTCTTCCGGTTGTTCCTCCGGCGGCGCCAAGCCCTCGAGGCCCTTCAAAAGTTCCTCTTCGGTCATGCGTTCCACCGCCACCTCGGTGTCGTCGGCATCGACGCTGGCGCCGGCCGAGCCGATCAAAGGTACGGTATCCGGCTCGGGCTCGTCGACTTCCACGAACTTCTGCAGGGAGTGGACCAATTCCTCACGCAAATCTTCCGGCGAAATCGTAGAATTCTGCGATTTCGCGTAGCGAGACCACCGGATTTTTGTCATTATCCCGATCAATCGTAAGTTGAGACCCCGAGGAGATCATCCGGGCACGGTGTGCGGCCAACAGGACGAGGTCAAACCGATTGTCGACCTTGTCAATGCAATCTTCAACCGTGACGCGTGCCATGGGCTGTCACTCCGTTGTCAGGGGGCTGGAAATGGTGAGTATGGGCGCTAGTTATAGGGGGGCCGGACTTTGTGCAAGACTAAATTTGTGATTTGGCGTGAGCAGGTCACTCTGCTAACCCCCCGGCCCGGGACTCAAGAGGGTAGGCGTCTGGCGGCCGCAAATGGCCCCGGCCAACAAAACGCATTATTGCGTTGTAAGAAAATACCTTTTTTGCCCCTAACTCTCCAAATTTGCGGTACCGTCTGTCCGGGACCAATCCGCTCTGGGGCTTCGGCAGTGATTTGAAATGCGCGGGACCACTGCCGCCGCGCCAAGAAAAGCAGAATTCCAACATAACGCGAGCAACGAATGTCATCTTCCACCACCAACAAGATTGCGCTCTTCATCGATGGCGCGAACCTGTACGCGACGGCCAAGACGCTGGGCTTCGACATCGACTACAAGCGCCTGCTTAAGGAATTTCAGGGCCGCGGAACGCTCCTGCGCGCGTTCTACTACACGGCGATCATTGAAGATCAGGAGTACTCCTCAATTCGCCCCCTGATCGACTGGCTCGACTACAACGGGTACACTGTCGTCACCAAGGCGACGAAGGAGTTCATCGACGCGAGCGGCCGCCGCAAGGTGAAGGGCAATATGGACATCGAGCTCGCAGTGGATGCGATGGAGCTCGCCGAACATATCGACCAGATGGTGCTGTTCTCCGGCGACGGCGATTTCCGCTCGCTGGTGGAAGCAGTGCAGCGCCGCGGCGTCCGCGTCACCGTGATCTCGACGATCTCGAGCCAGCCGCCGATGATCGCCGACGAGCTGCGCCGCCAGGCCGACGTGTTCACCGATCTCGTCGAGCTGCAATCGAAGCTCGGCCGCGATCCGTCGGAACGGCCGGCTCCGCGCGAGCGCGGCGAGCGCGAGCCGCGTCATCATGCGCCGCAGTTCCTGCAGCGCGCGACCACGATGGCACCACGGGGCGCGGGCGACGATTTCGACGAATAGGAATGATTCGGCGCCGGTTAAGCCCGGCGCCTCCCTTCCCCTCACCGAGCCCGGTCGCGATTGCCCGCTCTGCCCGCGGCTGGCGGAGTTTCGGGCGCAGTCGCGCGCGAAAGAGCCCAGCTGGTACAACGCGCCGGTCCTCTCCTTCGGCGACGTCGGCGCGCGGCTTCTGATCGTGGGTCTCGCGCCGGGGTTGCAGGGCGCCAATCGAACGGGGCGGCCGTTCACCGGCGATTACGCCGGCGACCTGCTCTATGCGACGCTGCTCGCATATGGCTTTGCCAGCGGCCACTACCAGGCGCGGCCCGACGATGGCTTGCGGCTGGTCGATTGCCGGATCAGCAACGCGGTCAGCTGCGTGCCGCCGCAGAACAAGCCGCTGCCGGCGGAGATCAACAATTGCCGGCCATTCCTCGCCGCCAACATCGCGGCGATGCCGAACCTGCGCGCGATCGTGCCACTCGGCCGAATCGCGCATGACACCTTGCTGAAGACACTGAAGCTGCGCAGCGCCGCCGCACCCTTCGCGCACGGCGCGGTGCATCAGGCCGGACGCCTCAAGCTTTACGACAGCTATCACTGCTCGCGCTACAACACCAACACGGGCGTGCTGACGCCGGAGATGTTCCGCGCCGTGTTCGCGCGGGTGAAAGCGGATTTGGATTAGGCCTTATTATCCTTCAGCCATTCCAGCACGTCGCCGGCGTTCCGATCCGGCGGAAACACCGGATAGAACACGTGGCGGATGCGGCCGTCGTCGATGATCAGCGCAAGGCGCTTGATCAGTGTCAGTCCCGCGACCTCCATTGTCGGCAGGTTGAGCGCGTGCGCGAGCTCTAGCTTTTCATCCGACAGCACCGGGAACGGCAGATGCAGCCGCGAGGCCATCTCGGTCTGATAGGCATTGGTCTGCGTGGACAGGCCGAACACGTGGGCGGCGCCGGCGGCTTTCAATTCGGCGAAGAGATCGCGAAAGGCGCAGGTCTGCGGCGTGCAGCCGCGCGCGCCCGGAATCATGTCCCAATCGTCGACGAGCGCAATCTTGCCGGGCTCGCCGGTGCGGGGATAGGCGAACACCACCGTGCGCCCTTTCAGCGCCGACAGCGTCACCGACGTGTCGTCGGTGGCAACCAGGCTGACCGGTGGAACGGTCATGCCAGTCAGGTGCGCCGCGCCGCCGTCATCGCTCGGTGCCGGAATCTTGCTCCAGTCCACTTCCATGAGGTTTCTCTGGTTCATGGTGCCTTCCTCACATGACAGCTCCTCATGGTGAGGAGCGCGTCTTCGCGCTTCTCGAACCATGAGGCCCCGCTATCGGCCTCATCCTTCGAGACGCATCGCTCCGCGATGCTCCTCAGGATGAGGAGATAAAGTCATCCCCGCGCGCGCAGCAGGCGGCCCTTCTCCCGGCCCCAGTCGCGCTTCTTCTCGCTTTCACGCTTGTCGTGCAGCTTCTTGCCCTTCGCAATCGCCAGCAGCAGCTTCGCGCGGCCGCGCTCGTTGAAATATAGCTTGAGCGGGATCAGCGTCATCCCCTCGCGGTCGACCGCGCCGATCAATTTGTTGATCTGCTTTTTGTGCAGGAGCAGCTTCCGCGGCCGTTTCGGCTCGTGGTTGAAGCGGTTGGCCTGCAGATATTCCGGGATGTTGGCGTTGATCAGCCAGATCTCGCCGTTCTTGGAATCGGCATAGGATTCCGCGATCGTGCTCTTGCCTGAGCGGATCGACTTGACCTCGGTGCCGGTCAGCGCGAGCCCCGCCTCGACCGTGTCCTCGATCGAATAATTGAACCGCGCCTTCCGGTTCTCTGCAACGACCTTGATCGCGCGCTCGTTCTTGTCAGCCACGTTAGCCCTTCTTCAGGAGATCGCGGATCTCGGTCAGCAGCGCGACTTCGGCAGACGGCTTCGGCGGCTCGGCGGATTTGGCCTGATCGAGACGCTTAAGCTGGTTCATGGCGCGGATCACGAGAAACAGCACGATCGCGATGATCAGGAAATTCAGCGTCAGCGTGATGAAGCTGCCATAGGCCAGCACCGCGCCCTGCTTCTTGGCATCCGCCAGGTTGGTGGCCGTCACCGACTTTCCCAGCGGCACAAAATAGTTGGAGAAGTCGAGCCCGCCGGTGACCGCACCGATGATCGGCATGATGATGTCGCCGACCAGCGAACTGACGATCGCGCCAAAGGCCGCGCCGATGATGACGCCGACGGCGAGATCGACGACGTTGCCTTTCATCGCGAATTCGCGGAATTCCTTGAGCACGGGCTGCTCCCTGTAGTGCCTGGGGTGATGGAGCCGCGAACAGGCCTCAGTTGATCAGGCCGGCATGCACCATGGCGCTGCGCACCGCGACCCGGGTGGGTTCGGAGACAGGCACCATCGGCAGCCGCAGCTTCTCCTCTATCTTGCCGAGCAGGGACAACGCATATTTGATCGGCGCCGGATTGGACTCGATGAAGAGATTCATGTGCAGCGGCATCAGCTTGTCGTGGAGGGCGAGTGCGGCCTTGGTGTCGCCCTTCTGCCAGGCGAGATGGAATTCCGAGCACAGCCGCGGCGCGACATTCGAGGTCACGGAAATGCAGCCATGGCCGCCATGGGCCATGTAGCCCAGCACGGTCGCATCCTCGCCCGAGAGCTGGTTGAAGTCCTCGCCCATCGCGGCGCGCTGCTGCGACACCCGCACCATGCTCGCGGTCGCATCCTTGACGCCGGCAATGTTCTTCAACTCCCAGAGCCGCTTCATGGTGTCGACCGACATGTCGATCACCGAACGCGGCGGAATGTTGTAGATGATGATCGGGATAGAGATTGCGTCGTTGATCGCCTTGAAGTGCTGGTACATGCCCTCTTGCGTCGGCTTGTTGTAATAGGGCGTGACCACCAGCACCGCATCGGCGCCTGCCTTTTCCGCGTGCTCGGCGAGTTCGATCGCTTCCTTGGTCGAATTGGAGCCGGCGCCGGCAATCACGGGCACGCGCCCCTTCACTTCCTCGATGCACCATTCCACCACGCGCCTGTGCTCGTCATGGCTCAGCGTCGGGCTTTCGCCGGTTGTGCCGACCGGGACGACACCGTGGGTGCCTTCCGAAATCTGCCAGTTCACCAGCGCGCGAAAGGCCGCCTCGTCCAGCGAGCCGTTCTTGAAGGGGGTAACCAAGGCAGTGAAAGAACCCCGGAATTTCGTCTTGGCTGCCATGGAACTCCTCCCGACGCTGGTTTACGGCTTGTTCGATCCTTGAAAGAGCGATTCATATAGGGTCTGACCGCCTCGCGAAAGGGCCGCACGCCTGCCCTTCCCCGGAAGTCGCAGGTAGCGCGCTCCGGTTTGGCCGCGATTTTGCCGTGGTGGCGGCGCAAAAACCCGGGCAATGCCGCATTGCATTTAGTATTTAGTCGGCGGTTTCAGTCACATTGCGCAATTGATTCGCAGCGAAGGAATGCCGTGACCCCGTTTGTCCGCACGAAAGCATTGCGATCAACCGCCTTGTCGACCGTCCTGTCGGCGGCGCTGACGCTGGCTTTGGCGTGTTCGGCACTGGCGGCTGCCTCTTCCGAGAAACAGCCTGCCTCCTCTCCAGCGAAACAGCCCGCGTCCTCTCCCGCGAAACAGGCCGCTCCCTCTTCAGCGAAACACAAGGTTCCAATGCCAAAGGCGCGGCCCGTCGCGCGCAATGTGGCACCGCCGACCACCTCGCCGCCTCCCACGACCGCCGCCGCCCGCGAGGTTGCGACGCCAGCGCTGCCGCCTCCGGTCGCGGCTCCCGCGCCCCCCGCCCGCCAGCGCGTCACCGCGCCGGCGCGAAAACCCGTCACGCCGGCAGCGATAGCCCAGACCTCCTCGACGTCGAAGGAGGATCTCGACACGCTCGAGAATGTCATCGAGCTGATCCGCAAGCACCGGCCCGACGATGCGACCCAGGCGGAAGCGACCCTCTCCGATCCCGTCGCCAGGAAGCTTGCGGAATGGCTGATCCTGCGCAGCGACAACAACAACGCCACCGTCGAGCGCTACCGCGCCTTCATGACGGCCAATCCAAGCTGGCCGTCGCAGACCTTCTTCCGCCGTCGGCTCGAAGCCGCGTTGTGGGACGATAGCCGCGGGGATTCCGCGGTGTGGTCGTGGTTCGAGAACGAATCGCCGATCTCGGCCAAGGGCCGGCTTGCGCTCGCCAAGGCGATGCTCGCGCGCGGCGATCGCGCCAATGCCGAGCGGCTGGTGCGCGAAGCCTGGCGCAACGACCCGATGTCGGAGGACACCGAGAACGCCGCGCTCGACATGTTCGGCGGCTTGCTTACGCCCGGCGACCAGAAGGCGCGGATGGATAACTTCGCCTACACCACCGAGAACGAGGCTGCGGCGATGCGGGCGGCCAAGCGGCTGGGTGCGGGCTATGCGGCGCTGGTGAAGGCGCGCTTGGCCTCAGTGCGGAAGGCCCCCAATGCCAAGGCGCTGCTGGAAGCCGTGCCGCGCGAACTGCACAGCGACACCGGCTATGTCTTTGCCAAGATCCAGCAGCTTCGGCGCGAGGAGAAATATCCGGAAGCAGCGCAGCTGATCATGAGCGCGCCGCGTGATCCGAACCGCCTCTATAATCTCGACGAGTGGTGGATCGAGCGGCGCCTGGCCGCGCGCAAGATGATCGATCTCGGGGAATACAAGACCGCCTATCTGATCGCGCGCGACGCCGCGCTGCCGACCCGCGACATCTACAAGACCGAGCAGGAGTTCACCTCCGGCTGGATCGCGCTGCGCTTCCTCAACGATCCCCAGACCGCCGCGCAGCATTTTGCGCGGATCGGCGTCGGCAGCGTCAACCCGACCACGCTGGCGCGCGCCGGGTACTGGAAAGGCCGCGCGGCCGAGGCCATGGGCCGCTCGCAGGAGGCGCGTGCCTTCTATGCCTCCGCGGCCGAGCAATCGACGAGCTATTACGGCCAGCTGGCGCGCGCCAAACTCGGGCTGCCGCAGCTCGAGCTCAACGACGTGCCGCGTGCGCGCGGCGTCGAGCGGCTGGAGGTCGTCCGCGCCGTGCAATTGCTGTTCGACCTCGACGAGCGCGAGATCGCGATCCCGATCTTTGCCGATGTCGGCGAAAACGGCGATGCGGAGGCGGTGATCGGCCTTGGCGAGGTGACGGCGCGCCATGGCTATGCCCGCGGCATGATCCTCGCCGGCAAGGCCGCGCTCAACCGCGGCCTGCCGTTCGACCACTACGCCTATCCGGTGATGGGTATTCCGTCCTACAGCCCGATCGGCGCCGACGTCGAGAAGAGCGTGGTGTTCGCCATCGCGCGCCAGGAAAGCATGTTCAACCCGGGCGACGTCTCGCCAGCGCAGGCCTATGGGTTGATGCAGGTGACGCCGGACGCGGCGCGCTATGTCTGCAAGCGCGCCGGCGTCTCCTTCGATCTCTCCCGGATGAAGACGGATTCGGCCTACAACGCGGCACTCGGCGCCGCCGAACTCGGCGGCCTGATGGAGGATTATCGCGGCTCCTACATCATGACCTTTGCGGCCTACAATGCCGGCCGCGGCAGCCTGAAGAAATGGGTCGACCGCTATGGCGATCCGCGCGATCCCAAGGTCGAGGCGGTCGACTGGGTGGAGCTCATTCCATTCTCGGAGACCCGCAATTATGTGCAGCGGGTGATGGAGAATTTGCAGGTCTACCGCGCCCGCTTCAGCGGCGGCACGCGGCTGCAGATCGAGGCTGACCTGCATCGCGGCGCGGTCGAATAACTGTCCTGCCGGCCTTTACTGCTGGCAATCGCCGACGCGCTCGCCTTCCAGTTCACTCTTCACATCGCTGATCAGCGCACCCGCCATCCGCCCTTGTGAGGTGATGGTCGCGTGATAGTGCTGCGGGCTGTCGAAATTGAAGCTCGCGGCCACATCGGCATCGAGCTGTCCCCTGCATTGCAGGCGCCATTTCAGGGTCTGGCCGGTCAATTGAATTTCCGGGTCGGCGCAGGTGGAATTGATGGTGCCGGACACCGGCCCGAACGTCCTGGCCACGTCTTCCGCCTGGTCAGGCGTGACGCAGCGGAGCTTTGGCTGCGGCGGCTGGACCACGCCGTTGACGACGGTGGCTGAGGTGACCTTCCACTGCCCGGGCTCGATCAGCTTTTCGGCTGCGCGCGAGACCTGCATCCCGGCGAGCAAAGCGAGACAGGCGGTTGCGAACCTAGTCGTTCTTTTAAACAATGACTTGCCCGACCCTTCTGCATCACCCTTTGCTAGAAGGTGAGGCGCGACCTGTAAATCGCGGTACCGCGCGACGCCTCATGGGCCACAAGGGAACCGCCTGGGAAGCCTTGCCGCGTTTTCCGGGTGTTGCAAAAATAACACGCAATCGTGCCCTGACCTATCATCGCAAGTCATTGTTTGTAAATGGGATTTCGAAGCGTCCCGTTTCGGCCGCGACGATAGCTGTACAAGCAGCGCTGCGTCGGGTTCTCCCCCCACCGCCGTCGAATCCAGGAACGCAGAACGCCGATCCGACCTGTACTCTCTATTTAATGTGTCGTCGTGCCGAAGAAATTGGGCACGGCCCCGGTTCCCGGCGCGCCGGTAACAGAGCAAAAAATGCCCTGTTTCGGGCCTGAAATGGATTTGCCCTGTCTGAAATCGCGGAACTGGCGGCGCCGCCATCGGCAGGGTGAGAATCGCGGCTGAAAATCGCGCCGGAGCGCGCGGCAGGCAGGCAAGTCACGCGAATTGCATAATCCTCTATCTGCGCTTGCGGCTCACCGCCGCGTCGGGCATATCGGCCTGACCGGAGACGTGGCCGAGTGGCTGAAGGCGGCGGTTTGCTAAACCGTTATAGGGTTGTAAAGCCCTATCGAGGGTTCGAATCCCTCCGTCTCCGCCATCCTACTGAAATCAAACGCGTTTATGAGCGAGAGCACGCGCTCAGACGGGCGCTGAATAACGGCGCCGGCGCCGAATTGGCACCCAATTGGCACCCGATTGGCACCCGGGGTTGGCGCGTGTGGAGTCCTGTGGTGGGCTTGTGCTGGGCATGTGTTGCCCTTGTGTTGCCCGGCGTGTTGGGCTCAGGTCCGACGTAAGTGCTTGATAATGCCCGGACGTGTTGATGCGGCGCCGACGTCATCGCAGTATGCGGCCCATGCCTTCTCGAAATCCGCCCGGGCATAGCCGCGGGTGCTCTTGGCGCCGGAGGTGCGATGGCCGCGCGGCCAGACCGTCCTGGTTCGGACGCCGAATACGGAGATCATCTTCGTCATCGTCGGCCGGGTGAGAGGCTTCGGCGCCTGATTCCCGTGCTCGCCGCGGAATTCGATCCACCGGCTGTCCTCCAGCTCGAGCAGATGCTGGAGCAGCAGGTCGGCGCCGATCTGGTCCTCGGCGAAGGCGCCGAATACACAGCGGATATCCGAAAGCAGCTCGATCTTGGCGTCCTCGTCGGCATGCTCGCCGGCGAATATCTTCGCGACCTCACGGGCATGATCGCCTCGGCCGAGCTTATCCGCGATCGAGATCAGGACGCGCCAACGATCGGCGGTGCGGCCGTAGATCTTGTCCGGCATCGACGGATCGCTATCGAGCTGCGTGCGGACTCCCTGCGCCCAGGCGAACGTATAGCGGTAAACGATGTCGAGCTCTTCCCGCAGCTTCTGGTTCTTGAGATCGAAACGCTCGAGCGTCGCCTTCCGCGGCGCGCGGAACATATTGATGATAATCGACCTCGACATCAAAGGCAGCGGCAACCGGCCGATCGCGCCGAACCCAAGTGGCGAGAACAGATTAAATTCCCGAGTCTCGCCACGGATCACAAGCGCTCGAACACCGCCCTCCGTGAAATTGCTCGCAGAACTGGGTCGTTCGAAAAATCCAGATTGTCGGCCTCGTCCAGCAATAGCGTCGGCCGCTCACTGTCAATCAACCGTGGCAACACCGCCGTCGACGTGGATCCGAACTTGCGCACATGCGCGCACAGCTTTGCACACAGACCAAGCGCGACGCTCTTTCCGCAACCGCGGACCGGCGAGAGTAGCGCCAGCCGCGGCGTATGCTGAAATTCGCGGTACACATGGGTATGCAGGATCCAAAGAGCCAATAACCTCCAGCAAAGCTGGAGGTTTGATTGGGAACCGCCAAAGGCGGTTTTAAGGGATGTTTGGACGATTGATTGGATTTTGGGCTGCTGAAATCTTCAGCTCAAACTGCTCCAATTGCCGATCGGCCAGTTCTTGGTTTCTGATGTAGGCCCGGATCACTTCCTCGTCCCGGCCAACGGTCGTGACAAAGTACCCCCGCGCCCAGAATTTGTGGCCCAGAAAATTCCGCATCTTGCGTTCGACATTCTGCGCGATCCATATCGAACTCTTCCCTTTCATGTATCCGATGATCTGCGCCACCGAATATTTGGGAGGTATCGATATCAACATGTGAACATGATCTGGCATCAAATGTCCTTCCTCGATCCGGCACTCCTTCCGTCGCGCCAGATCATGAAATACTTGGCCCAGATGCCGTTTTATCTTGCCGAATAGCAGCTTCTTGCGATACTTCGGCGTAAACACGACGTGGTACTTGCACTCCCAAGTCGCGTGATTAAGGTGATTGAACTCTGCTTCCATCATGGTCTCCTTGAGGGTTCTGGGCGGTTCCCCAAGGAGACTTCATGACTTCATTCCCGCAGCTGTAAAACTTCCTGTTTTCGCCCCGCCATAGGCGGGGGCTTAGCAGTTTTGGTTAGCGCCGCATATTGGTGGTCCTCGAGAAACAGGAAGCGCCGCAGCGCCCAGTCCACCAGCTCGAATACGTCCGGCGTCTCCCCTTCTTTCCGTGTCGGCGGAGGTTCGGTCTGATCGTCGCTGTCGTTCAACGTCTTCTCGGGATTGTTGACTGAAAGTGCGATCAGATGATCGACGTCGCCTAATGTCTTGCGGTTCTTGGCGAGCAGCTCCTTGAGGCGCTGGCGCGCTGTCTCGCGTTCCTGGTTATTGCCGCGAAGTGTGAACATGAAGAGTTTGTGCACCTTGTGGGCTAGCGCGATCTCCTTCTCCTGCTCTGTTTTCTGGGCCATCGCTATTCTCCAATGCCCAGCACGGCATCGATCGTCTCGGTGATGGCGCTGTCATTCTGGCCGAACAGGTGCGCATAGACCGCCATCGTCACCACCGGCGAGCCGTGGCCCAGGCGCCTGGAGACCGTCACGGGATCGGCGCCGGCGGCGATCAGCGCCGATGCATGGGAATGCCGTAACGCCTGCAGCGTCACCTTCGGTAGACCGCGCGCGGCCGCGAAGCGCTTCCAGTCCTGGGTGATGCGGTCCGGATCGCGGATCCCTCCCTCGATCGTCCCGAACACGAAGGTGTCCGTCGGCGGGCGCCCGATTCCGAGCGCCAGGCGGAGCTCGAGCTGCGCCTTGCGGTGCTGCCTCAGGACCGCGATCGCGCCGGCCGGCAATGAAATGGTGCGGCGGCCGTGCTTCGTCTTCGGCGCCTTGATGCGCAGCCCCGCCTTGGTCTTCTCGACCGAGCGTTCGACACGGAGCTTGCCAGCCTCGAAGTCGATATCGCCCCATTGCAGGCCCATCAGTTCGCCGCGGCGCATGCCGGTGGAAAGTAGCAACGCGATCTGTGGATAGATCGTGGTCGTGCGCATCGCCGTCATAACCGTCTTCACCTCGTCGGCCGAAAGGATCGCCATTTCCTCGGCCGCAACCTTCGGCGGAGAGGTCGACGAGGCTGGATTCCGGGTCAGCAGTTCGTGCCGAACGGCATCGGCGAGCGCCTTATGGAGGACGCGGTGGGCGTGGCCTACGGTGCGGGCCGAAAGCGGGGCGCCGTTATGTCCGCCGGCGTGCGAGACCTGATCTAAAGTTGGCATGCTCGCCGTGATCAAGTCTCGCAAGTTTGGGCACTTCGCCAACCGCGGGCCGATCAAGTGCCCGACGAGAAGAACCTGGGTGATCCGAACGATCCAATCAATCGCGAGAACGCGGCGCTTGACCGCATGGTCAAAGGCATTTGCCGCGGTTGCTAAATACTGAGGCGGGCTTGTCCACGGGACTGTGGTCAGAGCGCGGGACCGAAGCCCCGCGCCCGCTCTCCTCACCGGCGGGCCGCGCTTGGCCGAGCTTGCGTTTATCTTCGGCTAGTTGAGTACGCGAGGAGTATCATCGTCCCGAAAAGTGCTGCCCAAAATGATCAGCAGGTCTGTCTGCATTACCGGTCTCTGGTTTTAACTCCAGACCGCTCTGCACAGTTCGGGCCAGGGAAAAACCGCTGGCAGCCAAAAGTAAGCAAATGGCGCGGGAAGCCCCGCGCCCGCGGTGCGACCGGTCTATTGATCGAGGTCAGGCCGTCCACCGCGCGCGCCATACTGCCGATCGAACACGCCCTGACAGCGGGCCAATATCGGCGATTGCCCCACAAAGCTTGTTTCTGGGGAAAGCCGCTGTCGCGCCTGCCTTCGAGCACATAGATCGCTCGACGGGCGATCTTCTCGGGGACACCTAGGCGCCGGATCAGCTCTGCGTCGTCGACAAACAGCGTCAGCTCGGCATGCACGCCCCGAACGACGTCTCGCTTCTTGCGCTTGCCCTTCGGCTCGTCGACCGTCGCCTCGGACTCTTGCTGATGCTGGTCGTCGTCCATGGGCGGGGTCCAAACGGAACGCGGGGCCGGGCCGAATCTGACGCAGCTGCGGGAGATGATCCAGGTTCACGGAAAAGGCCGCGGATCAATCGCGCCTCCGCGGCCTGTCCGGATTAAAAAAAATTGGTTCCTAAATCTCGCCGGTGTTCCTCCTATAGAACACGCCTGTCCGAAAATGGAGTCAGGAAAACTACGGGGTCCGATACTCTCCACAACAAATCGCGCATGCCCGCCGCCTGGCCGCCATTGATGCCGGACGGCCGCTGTTTGTTACCACCCCAGCCTCCTGCGATGGCTCGCCAGCCGCTGCGGCCGCCGCCCAATTCATGCCAACGACATTTTTCTGCCTCGGGGGCACCACCAATCGTGCCGGCCGGATAGCGGACCAGTGTGCGCCGATGAGCTACTATCGGATTGCCGAGATGGCGGTCGCTCTCAGCTTTGGTCTTACCTTTGCGTTCGTCGGCTGGTGGGAGATCGTAAGAGATATCTGGAGCGCTCTCGGCTGACCTGCTGCGGCGCGAGCGCGGGACCGAAGCGCCGCGCCCTTAGCCTTCTTCGATGACCTCAACCGCGAACCGGAGCGTTTTCAATATCTGCTCGCGGTTAGCGATCTTCCACATCTGTTCAAGTGCATCGGCCAAGATACCGGCACATTCGCCGAAAGTTTCCGCGCGCGCCAGCATCGCCTCGATCTGCTGTTTTTTTGCGGCTTGGCGCTCGCCGAGATCGATGATTTTGTCGGCCATTTAGATCTCTCCAGTGTTCTGGATGGTGATTTCCTGGCGGCGCCGAAACAAGACGCCTGCGCCGGAATAGCCCCCCTGCACGACTCTAAGGAAGGCCGCTGTGAGTCCGGGCAGCGCGGGCATGGTGCCCCGTCAGTCGATCGATTTAGCGTGCTGATTGGAGTCCCTAGGGCATTCGGGGAATAAGGTCTACCTCGCCATCTTGGAGGTTTAGGGCTCTTAGTTCTGTCCCGGAGATTTCTTTCGCCGTTTATGTTATCGGCGCCCACCAGCTTGTCCCTGGCGATGGCCTGAGCCTTCTCTAGGTCGGAAATCGCAACAATGCACTCGAGAGCCAAAGGCTCCTCGCACCCCCGCCTGAACTCACCCACGAACTTCCATCCCGTTCGCATCCTTACGAATATGCGCCCAGAACCGCCCGTTTGCCAGTCAGGAACTCAGTGACCAAACTGTCCACTCCCTGGAGATGGTCGATTGCCGGGCCTGGCAGAATCACTGGTGCGGGTTCGATTTGGGTGCTCGGAGGTGCGGACCAGCTTCTGAAAATGGCCGCCCGGCACGAAGCGAGGCGACCCTACTTAACTGGCTCAACTTGGAACAGACGTTCAGCACTCATTCTTGCCATTTGACGTCTCCGGCCCAGAACGCCTTTTCCGCACTCTCGGCATCAGGCCAAGTCGCTAGACTGTATCGAGGCCGTTTCTCTGGTGGTCCCCACAATTCAATGCGCACAAGCTTGCCGGTTTCCGGGTCGTAGCTCGTGCGGAATCCGCCTCGTTGTTGAATAATGACCATTGCCCTGACCCTCAAAACGAACCCGCCGGACGTGAACCGGCAGGCCGGTTGTTCGCGGACCCAAGCCCGCGCCCCTTTGTTTACCGCTTCAACCGTCTAGCGTGTGAGGCAATCCGCCCCCGGTTCCGCTTCCGACCTCGGCGCCGGCGCTCCGCATGCCGGCTTCAGTGAGGAGCGTCAGATGACCGCGCACCTCCACCAGCTCTCGATTTGGACGCTTGAGGTCGACGGCAGACCCACATTGGCTTTTGAAGCCAGGAAGTATCACGAAGCGAACGAGCTCTGCCATGCGGAATGGCTGCGCGTTGAGCTGGGTCTGCAAAAACTCAATAGTGTCCCGCTATGTGGTGCCGACTCGCACCTAAGGATAAGGCTCGCCCGGGCGGCTGAAATGGTCCTATATCGGCAAGCGGTCGAAGCTGGTAACTCGTCAGACGATACTATGCTGGTCTACTTGATCGAATTGGACGACGTCAGTCCTTCCGACGAATAGGCCCTTCTGCTGGTACCTGAAGCGCCCAAGTTCCACGATATTGGCGGCTTCCCTCCGCGTCTGATCGGCGGAATCATGGGCCATGCCTGACCCGCCGCCGCAATCAGGACGCCCCTGCGAATGCTGGCACGTCCTTTACGGCGATGTCCGCGTCGGCTCGATTGGAATCAGGGCAGGCGTCCCGGTCGAGTTGATCAATGGGGCTGGAGCTGCGGCTTAAGTGATCGAATAGTTCGCAGCGCCGCAGCTGCGGCTACGCGGCATCGCGCTTTTCGATGACCTGCCGGAAATCCGAGGCTAACCCGCTGTAGTAGGCGGAAAGCACCTCATACATCGTCCGCTGGGCGCCTTCGGCCGCCTGGAGCGCCGCTTCCTTGCACTTTGCGGCCCTGCCCTCGTATCTTTCCACCTTGGCTTGGAAATCTGTATCCATGACGCGACTCCACTCAACCCATGATTGGAGCCTGCCATGCTCACGCGCTCGAAAAGATGGCGAGTGTGGGGAAACTTTGCAGCGTCGCGCGGGGGCGGACCCAAGCGGCCAGACGGCCCGGCGTGACGGTGCCGATCTCGATCCTGCTGCGCGCGAACGAGGGGATCGAATAGAGGCCGCAGCTTCTATTGGATGGGCCAGCGCGTGGCCTGCGCGGTCTGCGCGGGTGCGTCCTTCAGGCATTGCCGGCCGGCCTCGATCTGGGCGTCGGTTGCGCCATGGCTGCGCGCCCACATTTCCGCGGCCGATGCCGAATATTTCGCCACATAGTAGCGGACCGCCGTGCAGGAAACCCTGCGCAAGACCCCGCCCTGGCCCCCCGCAAACGCGCTCGAACTGAGAGAAGATAGACATAGAACGAGCGCCGCTGCGCTCATCGCACGGATCAACATAGTGCCCCCGAAATTGCATTCACAATTGCGAGAGAATCCGATTTTGAGCATCGGCGCAAATTAAATCGCGCTCTCGCGCGCAACGAGTTGCCGATCAAGTGTGGCCGCGGAACCCAAGCATCGGAAATCCGAGTCGCGAGAGCGACGCAACGCGCACGGTCGATGCAATGCGATTGCCAAGGTCATTGCGGACCGACGCGACCTCTTCCACGGCCTGATTGTAGAACGAGCCTACACGAGGACCGGCGGCGGCGAATGCTTCAACGCCCGTCTCGGAAAGGCGAAGATCGAGATTTCCCGCGTCGTATTGTTTGGTTTCGAATACCTGGCGGAACGCGCCTCTGCGCAACTTGTCGAAAAGGGCTTCGCGGTGGAGAGGCTTGAGGACGGAGCAATCCAAATCGAACGAGTGGCGGGCGAGGAAGACCTCGACATCCCAGATTCCATTACCGACGAACTTGAGTTTGCTGATGGGCTGAAGGTGGTGGCAATTGTCGGTCCGCCCTTCGCATCGGAAACCTATGTTGGGTTTGCACCCGTTGAGGGAGAGTAAGTCTTCGCTTGGATGGCAGCGCGTGAGGCTCTGGCCAACAGACCTGAACCTCACGCCTCAAGCGCCTGCGGTTCGATTTAACTCAGGCGGCTGATCGTCGAGTGGCTCACATTATACGACCGCGCTAGTCCGTTAGCACCTCTCCCGCCTCCCGGCGAGCAAGGGCCTCTCTTCGTTGATGGCCGGTCAGCTTCGGCTTGCGACCGAGAATCACCCCCCTCGCCTTCGCCCGCTGACGGCCCTCCCCGGTTCTTGTCCGGATCAGTTCTCGCTCAAATTCAGCAAGACCGCCCAGAACGGTCAGCATCAAACGACCATGAGCCGTCGTGGTGTCAGCCCATGTGTCCCTTAAGGATTTGAAGCCCGCCTCCTTTTCCCCGATCGTTCCCAGCAGGTTCAGGAGATCGCGCGTGGATCGCGCCAACCGGTCGAGCCGGGTGACGACCAATACGTCGCCCTTTGCGAGCAGCTCCATCAATTTAGCTAGCTGTTTGCGGTCGAAACGAGCTCCGCTGATTTTCTCCTGGAATACCTTCTCGCATTTTGCTGCCTTTAGCTCGGCTAATTGAGCGGCCAGGGACTGGCCGTCGGTGCTGACCCGCGCGTATCCGTAAACCGCCACATTGCCCTCCATTTCGCACATATAATATGCACAACATAAAGCCGCGTTCTAGGAGCCCGTCCAGATAGGGGTTGCGACGAGCATTTGTTGCAGGTTAGCCGGCTCAGACTTCCTTTGCGAAGGTGAAGAGCTTCAGGAGGTTGTGGGCGGTGCAGATCATGGCCCATTCGGCACGCACTTTCTCGACGCCCCGCAACAGGAACTGGCGGAAGCCGCGTGCCTGTTTGATCTGTCCGAACACCGGTTCCACCACTTGCTTTCTCAGTCGGTAGGGCGTTTCGAAGCCGCCATCATCGATCTTCTTTCGCATCCGTTGGGTCAGCGGTCCGCCGATTTTTCCGTTCGCGACTGTCGGGTGCTTGGCGCGTCCGGGCGCGACATAGCCGTCGACGCCGTGTGCTTGGAGCGCGTCGAGATTGGCTTCGCTGCAGTAGCCGGAGTCCGCTGAGGCCTGCTCCGGCTTGCGGCCGAGATTGTTCTCGATGGCCTCGATCAGGGGCACCAGCTGGCCCTGATCGTTGCCGCACTGCGTCAGTTCGTGCGCGACAATGATCTGGCGCCTGCGTCGACGGCAGCCTGTGCATTATAGGCCTGAACGAAGCCATCCTTCGACTTCATGATGCGGCTTTCCGGATCGGTGAAGTTGCGTTGCGACTTGGGATCGGGCTCGTCCGATGGCGGCGCCGCCGGTTTGCCCGGCTTCTTGCGGCCTTCGGCTTGCCGCTGCTGTTGCTTTTCGGCCTCGATGCGACGCTCTTCCTCCGCCGCCAGCCTGGCGTCCGCCTCCAACGCCGCCATCGCCTGCTGGATCTTCACCAGCCGTTTCTCCTTGTCGCCGACCCAATCCGGCATCTCGTCGCCGCGCTTGTCTTTGCCAAACGTCTCGTCCTCTTCAGCATCCGCCGCCGCGGCCGCCGCCAGCATCCGAGCGACCTCGGCTTTCAATTCCGCCTCGCGCTTCTTCATGCGTTCATAACTCATCGCCTTATGTTTCGACGCGTTCGCCTTGATCTTCGTGCCATCCAGCGCGACGTGGCCGAGTTTGACCAGCCCGGCTGTCTCGCACAACTTCAGAACCTGCAGGAACAGCGCGCCGAGCGCCTTCAAATGCCGCTTGCGGAAGTCGCTGATCGTCCGGAAGTCCGGCGGATCGAGCGCCACAATCATCACAAAATCAGCCCGTTCGCGGCAGGCCCTGGCAATGCGCCGCGACGAATACAGCCCACTCGCATAGCCGTGCAGCAGAAGCGACACCATCATCCGCGGGTCAAACGGCGGTTGCCCGAGACCGCTCACATAGCTGCCCGTGATCTCCTTGAGATCAAGGCTCTCCCGCACCAGCTCAACGATAAACCGCGAGACATGGCCTTTCGGCACAAAGTCCTGCACATTCGGCGGCAACAGCAGCGTCTGATCGATATTCCAGGGTCGAAAATACTTGCTCATAGTCCAAGCTTAAATCAGAACTCGCTCAGAATTGAACAGCCACTATTCGGACAGGCTCCTAGATGGGTCAATGAATTTGTGCGTAAATCATAATTTTTGCACGAGAGCGAATGTCTGTTGTTGGGAGATGAGCGGATCTTTGTAGACGGCTCACGACTTCCGAGTTGGGCCCTAACCGGACATAGGTTCGAGCTTGTATAGCCAGTACGTAACCCGCACTCTTGCCCGGTCTGGCAGGGACTTACCAAATAATGCGGCGGCAATTTATTGCAGGTCTCGGAGCGGCGGCGGGGTAGCCCGTGGTCGCAGGCGCAGGAGCTGCGCACGGAGGCGAAGGCAGCGCGACCGGTCTGACGCCCAATAGCGCCCCCAGGGTAACCTAAGCTGGCGCTATGGCATCGTGGGCGGAAAAATTCTGATCGACGAGCTACCGGACGATTGGTGGGAGGAGCACAGCGGACAAAGGTCTGGACACTGAGAAGGTTGCAGCGCTATTCGCCGCCGCACGCCGATGCCACAAAGAAATGACCACGCGACCGCGCCGCGAGGCAGCTTCACCCGAGCACTCAACGCAGCGCCCAAGTCGAGGATGGCAGACCACGCATCGTTTTGGCCCGACCGGGAAGCTCTCGATCCTCAAAAAAGCGGCGTTTTCCCGTGCACATCTAGAAGTTTGATTTCCCACACATCGTTCTGCACCCTATAGATCACGCGCATGGTGTTATTCCAACCCTGATTGCCCCGTAGAACGTCAATCTCAGTCCACCCCCTGAGTTCTCTCGTGAGCTCTTGCACCCGTCGGCCGGGGAGCGCAGCCTCAATGGCGTTTTTTATCTCTTCAGCCGTGCTCGCAGAAGTCTGGCTAACACGCTCAAGAACACCGACAATCTCTATCACCCCAAGCCGCTCGTTTTTTTCGAGCCTGCGCTTGGGACCGCCCTGGCCCTTGGCCTTCGGGACAGGCTTGTTGAGTTCGTCGGGCGTGAAAGGCCTAGGTTCTCCCCCGGGGCGCGCCGCGCCGCCCCGAATTCCCTCCAGTTCCTCCTTCGATAGATCCTCAAAGATCTTCCCAGCCCGATTCTCCACAATCTCTTCCAGATCAGTCGCCACCGCATCCACAGCGTCTCTTTCAAGCACATCTACAACCGCGCGAAAGAGCGCTTTCGCGCCTAGCCTCGCAAAATCGGCAGCCACGCCGCCGACAAAGTCGATGGGGTCCAACAACGGAATCTCGAGCCCCGGTTCGCTCTTGCGAGTCTCCGATACCCTGCGCAAAATGTTTCCGTCGATGTCATAGAAAATGTCGGTTCCAATCACATCGCCATACGCGAAGCGCGACGCGTTTTCACGGTGCCTGACAAAATAGCCAATCACGACGCGCTTGACGTTTAGAGACGCTAGTCCCAGAGGGGCATCGGCGTTAGGCACCAGCTTACTTACAAGAGTGACGTTTATGCTGCCATTGATGGGCGTTGAAAGAACCAGGCCCGTTTCAAATGGCGTCAGCTTGCGGCGTAGGGCGCTCATAAACAGATTCATTGCCTGAGGAGGCTGTATCACCACCCCTGTGAAGTCGTTCCGAAACCAATAGAGTTTCTCATTCTCTTTGACCAGCGTTCCCTCAGATCGTATTCCGAAACTAGGACGTTTAGCTCCTGCTACAGAAGCAGCTTTAGCTCCTGCTGAAGAAGCGGCTTGTCCTCCCGCTCTTACCAAAGAAGCACCACGTTCTGCTAACAGCGAACCCAAACCCCCAAAGAAAATATCTGTATCTGACATCTCAAATCCTCGCGGCAGGCGATGCGATCAATGACCAGCAAATGGCACCCACCCTACGCGACGAACAATCCTCTGATGGGAGGAGCCGTCCGCCACTCGTTACCTCCATGACTGCTCCGGTTGCTTCCGGCTGGAGCGGTTGCCGGGTGGGACTTGCACCCACTGGAAAGCGCCGCCTTGTCACGGCGCACACCCCAAGCCGACATTTTTGCCGAGCGCTTGCTCCGGAAATTCCACCCACGCTGATTGCAGGTGCGACGCTCCGACGCAAACCGGTCACACTTCTGGACCGATGAATTCTTTTTCTCGTCGAATTCCTAACCGCACACTCGGTTCATCAAAACCAGCCGATGGAGTCTAGACGCATTGCGTCGTTTCTCGTCGGGAGCAACTCAATCAGTCGTCGGGGGACGCATCAATGGCAACACGACAGCTGCGCCGGGCAATTCGAATCTAGGCGCCACGTTCAGCAATTTTTTCTAGCCGGCCGTCGCAACGGATCCATTCGCCTTGGATGAAGCCGCCGACTAGCCTGAGGATCAACAGTAAAAAGGACAGAGAGCATGGCTCATCAAATGACGTTTGCGGAAATTGGCACGCTTTACAATTCAGGGTCTTCGCGAAATCGAGTGGGTAAATTTGGGGGCCTGAAGGGTCATAGAGCGAGGTATTTCAGGGATATTTTGCATTTTTGTGGGGTTCAAAATCTGGCACAAAAGCTGGATGGCAAGAATATCGAAACGTCTTCGGCGGCTTTGGGATACGTATTCATTTGAGGGATTTCGCGCGGAGCCGGTGGTGCGCGGGGTGTTCGGCGATCCGAAGGTTCGCATCGTCACTTTGAAACGGCGGTCAAAAAAACATCATGTGGATGCTGTGGCCGCGTCCAGATGGGATGGTACGACCGCAAAATCCGGCAGGTGCGTGACCTGTCCTGTGGGGACATGCGAATATTGCTTGAGCTGGAGGTGCGGCGCATCGATTGCCGTAGCTGCGGCAAGGTGAAACGGGAACGGCTCGACTTTCTGGCAGACAACCCGTTCTACACCAAGCGCTTTGCGTATTTTGTCGGCCGCCGTTGCCGACAGGCGTCGATCTCGGATGTTGCGAAGGAATTGGCGCTTGATTGGCACACCGTCAAGGCGCTGGAGGTGCAATACATGAAGGCGCAGCTCGCACGCGCGGGCACGCCGGGTCCCCTGGCCATTGGGATCGACGAGATTGCGATCCGCAAGGGTCATACCTATCGGATCGTGGTCAGCGATCTTCTGCGACGTCGACCGATCTGGTTTGGCGGCGAGGACCGATCGGAAGCCAGCATGGCGCAGTTCTACGCCTGGCTTGGCAAGAAGAAGAGCGCGCGTATTCGCCTTGCTGTGATGGACATGTGGAAGCCGTTTCGGGTGGCGACGGCTACGCATGCGCCGAAAGCCGCGATATTATTCGACAAGTTCCACATCATGCGTCATCTCGGCGAGGCGCTTGATAACGTCCGCAAGAGCGAATATGCGCGGCTTGCGGGCCGCGAGCGACGCTATATCAAGGGCCAGAAATACACTTTGCTCTCGCGGCGGGAGAACCTCACGCTCGACGGCAAGAAAGCATTGAAGACCTTGCTCGCCGCCAACAAGCGGCTCAACACCGCCTATCTGCTCAAGGAGAGCTTCGGCCAGCTTTGGGACTATGAGCGCGAAGCTTGGGCACGGCGCTTCTTCGAGAATTGGCGATCGAGCCTGAAGTGGCAGCGGCTCAAGCCTTACGAGAAGTTTGCAGCCATGATCAAACGCCATTGGGACGGCATCGCCGCCTATTGCCGGCCTGAGAACAAGGTATCACTCGGCTTTGTCGAGGGCCTCAACAACAAGATTCGCGTCATCCAGCGGCGCGCCTACGGCCTCAAAAACGAGGAATACTTCCGCCTCAAAGTCCTCACCTGCATGTTGCCGGAACTATAGCGACCCCTGGCGGATCGGTCCCCCGACACGCTCGATCATGCCGTCGTGCTCGCAGCCGTCAAGGACGCTTCGCGCCGCTGAAGCGGTGGCCCGAAGGCGGGCCATCCTTGACCGCCGCTGCGCGCGCCGGCAGATAGCGCGTGCAGGTCGGGATGGAAGGATGGTGCCGATCGAACAGAAGGATTGGACCGAAGAAGACAGAGCCTCGAAACCAGGCCAAAATCACCCACTCAATTCCACGAAGAGGCACAATTCAATAGCCAATGAATTGCAGGGCGGAGTTACCCCGCAAAACCAGGATGTGCTTGTCCATCAAGTCTCGACGGTCCAAACGCAACTTCAGGGACTGATCGACGGTGGAGCGTTGAATAATCTAGACGGTGCGGGAAATGCGGCTGTAAGCCTCGTGCATGCCCAAAATATCGTCGATCAAATGAATTTCTTGAAAACCGAGATCGGCGCGTACGGGACGGACGCCTTCGCGCCCAAATTCATCAATGATGTCGTCAGGGATGTTCAAGATATCGTAGCGGGTGACACAGCTCTGTCCGCACTCGCCCATCAGGGTAATCATTCGGGGTTCCAACAGGTTTCCTTTCTCCTGACAAATCCAACACCTTTCCCTGACTCCGGCGCACAGACGGCGACCCTTTTGCAATTTGTCGCTGACTCGAACTCACTGGCTGAGCGCGCTCAGGCACTTGCCGGCACCGATCCCAATTCAGCTGCTGTCCATCAATTGGAAAGCGATATTCATGCATTTTCCGTGAACGCGGATGCTTATTCGACGGCTCAAGGGGGGCTGTTCTCGGCTCGCTTCAACAACGAATTCAACCTCAACGGCGTCCAGGGAACGGCCTCGCGTGAATTGATCACCGGCCTCCAAACCGGGAATGCAGATCTCGTCAATGGCGCGGCAGAGGTATTGTCGGCGAACGCCGCTGACGTGCGGGGAAATATGCTGGCAACCGGCGATACCTTCACGCCTGCGCCCAATGGCGGCATCCCTGCCTTCATTGACACGGTGCACGACGCCGGGGTCGTCTTCGACGATGCCGTGACAAAGCTCCTTGGCGGCGTGTATTCTGGCAACCAGGCATCAATTCTCAATGACCTGAACGCAACAAAGACTGGTCTTGCGAATACGATCGTGGACCAGGGGCTTACCGGTCATGCTCTCCATGAAGTCCAGAACATTATCAGTCTCCTGGACCAGGAAACCAGCTTGGTGGGCGGAATCAACACCGCGGCGCCCACTCAGGTTTCCGCCATCAATGGTCAGATCGGCCAAATCGAGGCGCATATTCTAAATATCGTCAATCACGATCCGACCCTGGCCGCGATGGCAGTCGGCGCCGATGGAACGGCCGGCTTCGTGGCCCTGCCGCCGGGGACAACGTCAGGCCATGACGCCGTTGCAACCGCGCACGGTATGGATCTGCCAGGCCATGGCGACCACGTTGCGACCGACCACCATATCGGATCCCCAGGCCATGGTGATGTTGTCGCTTTGGCCGCGCTCAGTCATACGATGGGATGGGGCCACTGAGACGAACTCGCGGCGACTAGCAGCAACTCGTCGATCATTTCGAGCCATCTGGACCACCGAAGCGCCGGAGTTGAACCATACGGTTGCGTGGGTCAGCAGCGCTTCGGTGACGTCTGCTATTGTTGAGGGTTTCGGATGCCGGCCGATCGCAGCGATGCGGCTTGCACCGTGGCCGGCGTCCGAAAGCCTTCAGTGAAGGAACCCGCGGGCAATAGCAGGCGGTGGCGCTGCGAGCGGCGAGCGCTATGGAGGTTTGCGTACGACGGTGCTGCGTGAGGACAACCGAGGTCGATGAGTGTGTTGGCTGACGACTTTGCGGGGCATGATTGGTCCGTCGCAGGTGCGGGAATCTGCGGTAAGGCAGGAAGATCGATGGCGACGTTGACGTCGCAAAGGCAGATTTGCACGAGCGTCGCCGTGGCGGATCGAGGGTCGGCGAGGAAGATCGGGATTTTGAATCTGTGAGGTGGGGAACGTGATCATGACGTATCGATCCTGATCACGGTTGGCGGCGGCGGTCTGTATTGCGGTGTCGAGCCGCGGTTGAAGGTCTCGATGATGCTCATGCGACCGCCGCAACACGGGCACGGGTGGGTCGCCTGGTCGGTTGCCGGGGCACTATCGGGAGGCTGCGGCTGGTGCGCGGTTTGCACAGGTGCCACAGTAGCGATCAGCTCACGGATCCGAGCGATGGTCTCGGTCTTGGTGCCGCTGGCTAGCAGACCGCAGTGCCTTATCCGGTGGAATCCGTTAGGCAGGACATGCATCAGAAACCGCCTGATGAACTCGTCCGGCTTGAGCGTCATGGTCTTGTAGCGGCCGGGTCCCTTGATTCGGTAGTCCTTGTAGCTGAACGTTACGCCAGTCGCGGCGGCGGCGATGAGGCGGCTGTTGGAGATCGCGACCCGGTGGGTGTAGCGGGACAGATAGGCGAGCACCTGCTCGGGCCCGGCGAACGGCCTCTTGCTATAGACGAACCACTTGGTCCGATGCAGCGGCGCGAGATAGGCCTTGAACGCGGCCTTGCCGGCGAGGTGGGCGTGGTCGCCGAAGAACTGCAGGCGGCCGGCGTCGTGTACGGCGAGCAGCATCTCCAGCATCAGGCGGCGGAACAGCCGCGACAGCATCTTTACCGGCAAGAGATAGTTTGGACGGCAGCCGATCCAGCGCATGCCGTCGAGCGATATCCCACCACCCGGCACGATCATGTGGACGTGCGGATGATGGGTCATCGCGGAGCCCCAGGTGTGGAGCACCGAGGTGAAGCCGATCTTGACGCCTAGGCGCTTGGGATCGGCCGCAATCGTGCGCATTGTCTGCGAGGAAGCCTTGAACAAGAGATCGTAGACGACGGCCTTGTTCTGGTAGGCGATGGCGGCAATCCGCGCCGGCAGCGTGAATACGACGTGGAAATAAGGGACGTCCAGCAGTTCTGAGTTACGCTGCTTCATCCATGCCAGCGCCTGCGAGCCCTGGCACTTGGGGCAATGCCTATTACGGCAGCTGTTATAGGCGATCTGCGTGTGCGAGCAGTCCTCGCAGCGCATGACATGACCGCCGAGAGCCACCGTGCGGCAGCTCTCGATCGCCGACATCACCTTCAACTGGCCGAGGCTGACGTGACCTGCATTGGCTTTACGCCAAGCGGCCCCGTGGTCGCGGAAGATGTCCGCGATCTCCAGGGCGGGACGGGCCATGATCGCGGTGGCTTATGCCGGCGGCTTCTTCTCCGATGTCAGCGGCGTGAGCCGATCCAACGGGCTCATGACCGCGCGGATCACGTTGGTAGCCACCTGCGCATAGAGCGCGGTCGTATCGAGCCTGGCATGTCCGAGCAAAACTTGGATCAAACGCACATCGGTTTTGTCTTCGAGCAGATGGGTGGCAAAGCTGTGGCGCAATGTGTGAGGCGTCACTCGCTTCTTGATCGCCGCCCTATCGGCAGCGGCATGAACGGCGCGATTGAATTGCCGCGTCGTCAGCGGCAGCAGCGGATCACGGCCCGGGAACAGCCAGACCGCGGGCCGGGCGATGCGATACCAATCGCGCAGCAACTCCAACAGCCGCGGGGAAAGCATTGCAAAGCGATCCTTGCGCCCCTTGCCCTGCTCGATGCGCAGCAGCATGCGCTCGGAATCGATGTCCGACACCTTCAGCGCCACGACTTCGGAGACCCGCAGTCCGGCGCCATAGGCAGCGCTCAGCGCGGCCTTGTACTTCGGCCCGCGGGCCGCCTCTAGCAGCCGTGCGATCTCCTCCAGGCTCAAGACCACCGGGATCCTGCGCGGCTCCCGCACGAACGTGAGGTGCCGTGCCATCTCGGGGCGGTCGAGCGTCACGGTGAAGAGGAAACGCAGCGCTGCAACCGAGCCATTGATACTCGGTGCACGCACGCCGGCCTGCGTCTGATGCAGCTGGAAAAGGCGAAGATCCTCAGGCGCGGCCGTATCCGGCGCGCGGCCGAGAAAGGCTGTAAATGTCCTGACGTGCCGGATATAGTCGTTGTGCGTCTTCTCGACGAAGTTGCGCACCGTCATGTCTTCGATCATGCGCCGGCGCAGCGGGCTGATGGGCTTCTCGCTCATTGGGAGCTCCCGTCTTGAGGTTGGAGTGCTTGAACCCCTCGATCCTCAAGACGGAGCGACCGCCCGTCACTTGCGCTCGTTCAAATAGTTACTGCGGCAGACGTAATCGCCCGACCGCGCCGCCAGCCCCTCCCGCGAGAGCGGGTTCGTTCGATGACACATCGCGTCATTTCGGTGCGGTGCGGAATTTGATCGCTATCGGGGCATAGCGGACATGGCCGGACTTGCCGCTGGGTCGCCCCCGTAGCGAATGGTAGAGAATGGCCCAGCCAAGCAGGCAGCCAATCGCGACTTGGAGCCTTTAAGGATTAGCGTCAGCTTCGTGCGCTGCGATCTCATGGAGTAAGGCCGCCTCAATTGGCGGCCTCTTTCATTTCGAATGTCTTTTCGGACTCAGCGCGATGTCTGACTTGAGTCGGTAATGCGCTTCAGATCAGGACGGGTGGCGTGAACCGCGCCTCGTCGCGCCTCAATTGAAGGTGTGCAATCTAAGCTTCAGCGAGTTGTCCGTTTGGCGCTCGAATACGGTCGTGGAGAGGCCAGAGAAGTTCGCGGGCTTGCCATCCTTGTCCTTGCCTTTGGCGCTCCAGTTTGCCGTGCCGTAAACGACCTTGCCATCGCCCCCGGCGTCGATCACCTCCAGCTTGTGATCCGTTACGCCGTTGGCGAACATCCCGGCCCAGAACTTCTCGATCGCGGCCGGACCCGACGCCACCTCGTGGGTCGGCGGTAGCACGTTCGCGTTCGGCAGGTATGCGGCGGCAAGGGTCTTCGCGTCGCCCTTGTTAAACGCCACATCCCATGCTGCGTAAGCCGCCGCGACATCGCTCTTGAGGTCAGCGGCGAAGGACCCCACCGGAGCGGCTGTGAGCAGAAAAAGAGCGAATGCCGATGCGTGAATTAAGCGCATGAAAATCCTGCCTTTCTAATTTGCTATTGTAAGCGAGTGCGACCTTACACCTCGGGCTCCGAACGTTGTGATCAATAATGCTCACAATGCTCGGAATATCTCGCGGCATCAACGTAGCGCGGGCGTCCAGCGCTTAACGCAGGGTTTCGTTTCACTACGGACCTCCGAGGCTGAGGTGGAGAGCATGAGTTCTGCATTGAGCTATTCGCCTTAACGAGCTTCCCGAATGACCCTTCGTCGCTCTGAGGCAGGCGTACCCGAAACAAGCGGACTTCCGGAATTGGCACAACTCGGACATGGCCCGATGTCTGACTTGAGTTCGCAATGCGTTCTAAAGCGGACGTCGACTAACCCTTACCGATCAACCTCTAAAAGGAGGGGCTTCAATGGTATTCCTCGCCGAACAACACCTTGTCGCTGCGAAGCTGGTGCGGCGAAATGGGGCGACGCGGACTGGCGCAGAACGAGAACTGTTCATTAGGAAGTCGAACAGCTTCGTCGTCTGCGTGCGCGTTATGGCGAAGGAGCGGGGCGGCATCTGTTTGGACAATTTCGATTGGTGTTCGCTTACGCCGGATTGGAGCGCCATCGATGAACAAGTTGGTCGGCTTTCGCCGCCTCAAATCGATGGTCCACCCCTCATTCCCAATCTCTGACCCCGGTCCTCAAATATGAAACTCCTCGCCTGGAACTAAACCACCGAGCCGCACGCCGACGAATTCCCGTGTGGAATTGCTGCGGCCATCCAAGAACAGGAGTTGAGCCACTGCCGCACCGGCGCATCTTGAAGGAAATCCTCTGCTGCCACCGCTCAACCCACAATGCCGATTTGTCGTGAGAAGGGCTTCCTGAGACACAGCCATTCCGCCAGTTTCGACCATCGCCGTCGGCCCGAGATGTTGCGCACCGCGATGGCAACGGCCTTCTTCTGCCCAACCAACACGACTAGCCGCTTTCCGCGGGTGACGCCGGTGTAGAGAAGATTCCGCTGCAACATAGTGTAGTGCTGCGTCATGACGGGGATGATCACGGCGGGGTATTCCGAGCCCTGGGATTTATGAATCGTGGCAGCATAGGCGGGCACCAGGGTATCGAGTTCGCCGAAGCCAAAGGTGACTGAACGACCGTCGAAGCTCGCGGTGAGTTCGCCGGTCTCGGGAGCGACATCGTCGATGTAGCCAATATCGCCGTTGTAGACCTCCTTGTCGTAGTCGTTCTCGATCTGCATCACCTTGTCGCCGGGCGCAAAGGTCCAGCCGAAACGCTCTACCTTGCGTTCACCGGCCGGGTTCAGTGCGGCCTGGAGTTCAATGTTTAGCGAGCGAGCGCCGACGCCACCGCGGTTCATCGGACAAAGCACCTGGATGTCGCGAATGGGATCGAGGCCGAACCGTTTGGGGATCCGCGTCTTTACCAATTCGATAATGCGCGACACGGCGGTTTCGGAGACGTCCGCCTGCACGAAATAGAAGTCGCTCTCGATTCCAGGCGAACTGAGATCGGGAATCGTGCCCTGATTTATTCGATGGGCGCTGGTAATGATGCGGCTCTGCGCCGCCTGCCGGAACACTTCAGTGAGACGCACCACCGGCACCTCCCCGGATGAAATGACGTCTGCCAGCACTTGGCCGGGACCGACCGAAGGAAGCTGGTCGATGTCGCCAACGATCAAAAGTGCAGCATTGTTCGGCACCGCCTTCATGAGCGCCTGCATCAGCATGACATCGACCATTGAGGTCTCGTCGACAACCAGGAGGTCACAGTCGAGCGGGTTGTCATCGCTGCGCTTGAAGCCCCCACCCTTGGGATCGACCTCCAGCAGCCGGTGGATAGTCTTGGCTTCAAAGCCGGATGCCTCGGTCATTCGTTTTGCGGCGCGGCCGGTCGGTGCGCACAGCAGAAGGTTGGTACCCTTCGCCGCGAGGATGCGCAGAATGGCTTTGATGATGGTGGTCTTGCCGACGCCGGGACCGCCGGTCATCACCACCACCTTGGACATCAGGGCGAGCCGGATCGCGGCGACCTGGCTTTCGGCAAGGGCGAGCCCGATACGCTCCTCGACCCACGGCAGCGCCTTGTCCGGATCGATCCAGGACCAAGGCAACCGGCCATTTGCCAGTCGCATCAGCCGCTCGGCGATGCCGCGCTCGGCGCGATACAGACCGGCCAGAAATACACAGGGCGTTTCGCCGACACGGTCGGCGACCACCGTGCCCTCCTGCAGCTCGAGTTCAAGCGCAGAACGGATGAGTTCCTGAGGTACCTCGAGCAGCTTCTCGGCAAGCGCTATCAACTCTTCCGTCGGCAAGCCGCAATGACCCTCATCCATGGCCTCGGTCAGCGCGTAGGAAATCCCCGCGCGAACCCGCACCATGGCCGTCTTCTCGATTCCGAGCTTCATGGCGATCGCATCGGCGGTCTTGAAGCCGATACCGCGGATATCACGCGCCAGCCGATACGGGTTTTCCGTCATGACCTGGACGGCATCGGAACCGTAGGTCTTGTAAATGCGGACTGCCCTTGCCGTACCAACCCCATGGCTGTGCAGGAAGACCATGATCTCACGCACGATCTTCTGCACAGCCCAGGCATCGGTGATGCGTTTGGCGCGGACCGGGCCAATACCCGTCACCTCGCGCAGGCGATCAGGTTCAGCCTCGATCGTGTCAAACACCTTCTCGCCGAAAGCACGCACAAGCTTTTTTGCGTAGACCGGGCCGATGCCTCGGATCATGCCGGAGCCCAGGTATTTCTCGATACCGTCGATAGACGTTGGCGCGGAGGTGCGCATGAAGCGCGCCTTGAACTGCTGGCCATGGGTATGGTCGTTGATCCATTCGCCGGACGCGGTGACCCACTCACCAGCAGAAATGGTCGCGGCATGCCCAACGACCGTTATCAGCTCGCGGTGCCCTCGTGCCTTGATCCGGAGAACGCAGAAACCGTTGTCGTCATTATGGAAAGTAACTCGCTCGACGAGACCAGCGAGAACTTCCTGGGTTGATGGTTCCTGCTGCGGCTTCATTTCGATCGTTCTGTTATCGGCTTCGGCGCGGAGCACGCCTATCCCATGGCATATCGCAGGTATCCGAGTCACCAGCGCCTGGGACCAGCAAACGTTGCGTTATCGGCGGCAAGTTGACTTGAGTTCGTCCGCCGCATGGGCTCTGCTCGTGCCGACAATAAGGGGAGGCCCAGGCCCATGAGCAAGACCCTTGACTTCGATCCCGATGCCCTGCGCGAGAAGTACCGCCGCGAGCGCGACCGGCGGCTGCGCCCCGAGGCCAATGACCAGTACGTCCAGATGACCGCTGACTTTCGCCACTACATCGACGATCCGCACGTCGCCCCCGGATTCACCCGCGAGTCCCTCACCGACGCGGTCGACGTGGTGATCGTGGGCGGCGGCTTCGGCGGCCTTTTGGCCGCGGCGCGCCTGCGCGAGTCGGGGGTCAAGGATATTCGCATCATAGAGAAAGGCGGCGATTTCGGCGGTACCTGGTACTGGAATCGATATCCAGGCGCCCAGTGCGACATCGAAAGCTACATCTACCTGCCGCTGCTGGAAGAGACCGGCTACATCCCCAAGGAGAAATACAGCTTCGGCAACGAGATCCGCGCGCATGCGCGTCGCATTGGCGAGCACTTCGACCTCTATCGCCTGGCCTGCTTCCAGACCGAGATCAGCGAGATGCGCTGGCTACAGGATGAGAGCCGATGGCTCATCACCACCAACCACGGCGACGCCATGCACACCCGCTTCGTGGTCACCTCCAGCGGTCCGCTGAACCGGCCGAAGCTGCCCGGCATCCCCGGCATCGAGACCTTCAAGGGCCATAGCTTCCACACCAGCCGATGGGACTACGGCTACACTGGCGGCTCGACCGAGGGCGGACTCACAAAGCTCGCCGACAAACGTGTGGCAATCATCGGCACCGGGGCCACGGCGATCCAGTGCGTCCCGCACCTGGGCCGTCATGCCAAGCACCTCTATGTTTTCCAGCGGACGCCCTCATCGGTCGACGTGCGCGGCAACAAGCCCACTGACCCGGAGTGGGTGAAAACACTGACGCCCGGCTGGCAGAAGCGGCGGATGGAGAACTTCAACGCCATGTTCTCAGGCCTCTCGCAGGATCAGGACCTCGTCAGCGACGGCTGGACCGACATCTTCCGCGATCTCGGCCCGGGCGCCGCGGCCCGCGCGGCTCAGGGTGGAGTCGCGCCCGAGGAATTAGGCCGGATGATCGAGATCTCAGATTTCAAGAAGATGAACCAGGTGCGTGCCCGGGTGGACGCCACGGTCAATGACCCCAAGACCGCCGAGGCACTGAAGCCCTGGTACCGCCAGTTCTGCAAGCGGCCGACCTTCAACGACGATTACCTGCCCACATTCAACCGTCCGAACGTGACCCTGGTGGATACCTTGGGCCGCGGCGTCGAGCGGGTGACCGAGACCGGGCTGGTGTTCGACGGCGTCGAGTACGAGGTGGACTGCATCATCTTCGCCACTGGCTTCGAGGTGGGCACTGCCTACACACGACGGTCCGGCTTTGAGGTCTATGGCCGTGGCGGCCTCAGACTCACCGACTACTGGTCCTCTGGCCTGCGCACGCTGCACGGCTTCTACAGCCACGGCTTCCCGAACTGCTTCTACCTGGGCCTCACCCAGAACACCTTTACCCCGAACTTCCCGCACTTGCTTGACGAACAGGCACGCCACGTGGCCGACGTGGTGAAGGCCGCATCGGAGCAGCAGGCGCAGATGTTGGAGCCTACCCTAGACGCGGAGTCCGGCTGGCTGGAGACTATCCGCGCCACTGCAATCGACAACCTTGCGTTCCGACAGGCCTGCACGCCGGGCTACTACAATGGAGAGGGCCGCGCCGGCGAAGGCCAGGGGCTTTTTGACGGCCTCTACGGCCCTGGGTCGGACGCCTTCTTCGCCCTGATGAAAACTTGGCGCGAGGCCGGCGACATGCGCGGGCTTGAGGTGCGCTGACACCGACCCGGTTTGTGGCAATGGTGGTCGACGCCTAGGCCGATTACTGACGCATCGCCGCGATCGCGGCGAGTACCCCGATATAGCAATTGTCCCAATCGCCGCCGAGGGGGCAGCAGGCCGCCAGTTTGTCGTCACTGAGGCGTTCTCGGCAAAGGTTCCGGACAGCCATTCCGCCGCCAAAATGGAAGAACGCATTGTCAAAACTGATAGGAAGACCGCGGGCGTGCAGGTCGCGCAACCTTGCCAGCAGATCGGCTGGCAAATGAGCTAACACATGCTGCTCAACGTCCTTGCGGATCGAGTTTGGAACCTGCGTCCATCGCTTCTTAGACCATGAGTTGGGATCGGGCGGTTCTTCGAAATCAGGCGGGTGCATGCGAACTCTGGTTTAGCGCCAAAATATGGTGCGTACACCCAATGTGGGTGGACTTTTTCTGGGGATTGCGTCCGACCATATAGGACGGCGACAGACGATGTGCGACCCTGTCCAGCTGACTAATTCGGAGCCGCAATATGTCTGACCTCGAGCGCACGCCGGCCGGATTACAGATGGTTATCACTGGATGCGAACGACGGACTTTGCCAAGGTCCACAACCCGTGTTGACGAAATTGGTCAGGGACTACTTCGCTTTTATAAGCCGCCGAGCCTGCGCGAAAAGCTCAAGAACCGCGCGGATGCACCTTTGCGGCCGCGCAAAGGACAAAAGCCATTGCCGAACGGTAGTTTGTTCAGCTCCTAGATTTCCTCTGAATATTGGCAATTCCCAGCATGGTCCGTGTTCGGAGCCAAGGTGCGGAAAAGCGGAAACCGCGTTTTGTAGATGCAGAGATCATGCGAGGCGGGCCGCTGATAGAAGGTGGAGGCACGGCAAAGTAGCTTGGCGGGCCGCCCCAGGTTCCGCGCGGCTGCTCTGAGCATCACTTCGTCCCCGCACACAATCCGCGAGCGGTGTTACTACGTCAGAAACCTATATGCGACAATCAGAACCATTATGCTCGCGAAAATCAGCAGTGCTGAGAGGGATTTTCGGATCATTGGCCTTGTCGAATGGCGCGCCACCGATAGACCGGGCTGAGGTTTAGGCCCTCTCTGGAATCGCCCGACTTTGCCCGCTGTCGTTGGTGTGCGAGGCTTTGGTTCCGGCACCGCGCCCACGCCCCCCATCTCGCTGTAATAGGCGCTGTAGACCTCACGAACGGCTACGGCCGTGGACTCGGCCTCGCTCATCGTCTCGAGTCGGGTTCGATAGTTAGTCAGAAAGCTCTGTGCGTTTGACGGAAGGTCATCGAAACCACCGAGCTTGGCCATCATGAGCCAAGTGGCAAAATCCGCCTCGGCCTTCGTGCGAGCTTTCTTGGCGATACTGGTGTTGGAGCTAGGAGCCTGTCCGAATAGTGGCTGTTCAATTCTGAGCGAGTTTGATTTAAGCTTGGACTATGAGCAAGTATTTTCGACCCTGGAATATCGATCAGACGCTGCTGTTGCCGCCGAATGTGCAGGACTTTGTGCCGAAAGGCCATGTCTCGCGGTTTATCGTTGAGCTGGTGCGGGAGAGCCTTGATCTCAAGGAGATCACGGGCAGCTATGTGAGCGGTCTCGGGCAACCGCCGTTTGACCCGCGGATGATGGTGTCGCTTCTGCTGCACGGCTATGCGAGTGGGCTGTATTCGTCGCGGCGCATTGCCAGGGCCTGCCGCGAACGGGCTGATTTTGTGATGATTGTGGCGCTCGATCCGCCGGACTTCCGGACGATCAGCGACTTCCGCAAGCGGCATTTGAAGGCGCTCGGCGCGCTGTTCCTGCAGGTTCTGAAGTTGTGCGAGACAGCCGGGCTGGTCAAACTCGGCCACGTCGCGCTGGATGGCACGAAGATCAAGGCGAACGCGTCGAAACATAAGGCGATGAGTTATGAACGCATGAAGAAGCGCGAGGCGGAATTGAAAGCCGAGGTCGCTCGGATGCTGGCGGCGGCCGCGGCGGCGGATGCTGAAGAGGACGAGACGTTTGGCAAAGACAAGCGCGGCGACGAGATGCCGGATTGGGTCGGCGACAAGGAGAAACGGCTGGTGAAGATCCAGCAGGCGATGGCGGCGTTGGAGGCGGACGCCAGGCTGGCGGCGGAGGAAGAGCGTCGCATCGAGGCCGAAAAGCAACAGCAGCGGCAAGCCGAAGGCCGCAAGAAGCCGGGCAAACCGGCGGCGCCGCCATCGGACGAGCCCGATCCCAAGTCGCAACGCAACTTCACCGATCCGGAAAGCCGCATCATGAAGTCGAAGGATGGCTTCGTTCAGGCCTATAATGCACAGGCTGCCGTCGACGCAGGCGCCCAGATCATTGTCGCGCACGAACTGACGCAGTGCGGCAACGATCAGGGCCAGCTGGTGCCCCTGATCGAGGCCATCGAGAACAATCTCGGCCGCAAGCCGGAGCAGGCCTCAGCGGACTCCGGCTACTGCAGCGAAGCCAATCTCGACGCGCTCCAAGCACACGGCGTCGACGGCTATGTCGCGCCCGGACGCGCCAAGCACCCGACAGTCGCGAACGGAAAAATCGGCGGACCGCTGACCCAACGGATGCGAAAGAAGATCGATGATGGCGGCTTCGAAACGCCCTACCGATTGAGAAAGCAAGTGGTGGAACCGGTGTTCGGACAGATCAAACAGGCACGCGGCTTCCGCCAGTTCCTGTTGCGGGGCGTCGAGAAAGTGCGTGCCGAATGGGCCATGATCTGCACCGCCCACAACCTCCTGAAGCTCTTCACCTTCGCAAAGGAAGCCTGAGCCGGCTAACCTGCAACAAATGCTCGTCGCAACCCCTATCTGGACGGGCTCCCAGAGGACATGGTGGTCTGATTGGTTCGCCCGCCCAAACTCGCCGGCGTTCATGGCGATCGTTGGACAGTTCGCTTGGCAGGTCAAACTCTGTTACTCTAACCTTCTCCCAAGAGAACACTGCGATCCGCTATTAAAGGTGGCGAGGAGCCTTTACGGGGACATCGGGGACGGGCCGATGGTGGCGCAAGCAGAGAATGGTATGCGTATGCAAGGATGCTTGCAGGCACCCCCGTCAGATCGGCATTTTTGTCCATACCCATGCCACCTGCCTCGCGGGAGCGATCGAAGGGCGCGCAACATTAACCTCCGTTTCATAAAATGACATGGAATTTGGGAGCCCTCAACGCCAAATCGAATCAGTGACTCGCTAATCGCGTTTAATCCGTAATCCAATCGCAGGTAGGCTTGCGCGATTAATCGCGCTGCCACCGTGGAGCTGCCGAACCAGAACCCGCAAACGGTGACGGCTTCTGAAGCTGCACCGGCGGGCGAATGCTATCCATGTGACCGCTGTCCATCAAGTGACTCGAAACAGGACAGTGACTCGAAACGGAAGGAAGCCAAGGGGGATGCTCCCCCTAGCCTGGATTTCCACGGAGGCAAATTCGCCTAACATGTGCGTCGCTAAAGGATTCACGAAACTCACGAATTCTGGCCGCGCCATTAGGCCAATTGGTGCGCTGATAAGGGCTCATCGCAGTGCTACTTCGCCAAGAAGAACGCGGAAATCCCGCGAAACGTGAAGACATGTGGCCAAGTATCGCCGCGCAGGAATGCTATCAGCGCACCATTTCGCATAACGCTGCGTGGCGCAAAGGCCCACAAAATATGGAGTTGAGCAGGCGTGAAGTTAGGCGAATTCGGTTCCGTGGAAATCCAGGCTAGGTGACACCCAAGCGCCGGGCGCTCTTCCAGGCGGGCCTATTTCGCTGATCGTCCGACCATGAGCAGGACGCCCCCAACCTGCGGCAGCAGGGCCAGTAGGGCGAGCCGCAACATGGCGAAGTCCTCGGGAGCCGGCTGCAGCAAGCCGCGGGAGCCCCATGTAACGAGCTTAGCAGCCGCATCGGCTTGCGGGTCGGCCGCTTGCCCGACCGGCGCCATAGCCGAGTCGAGGATCAGGCGGCGCTCTGAGACCGTCGCTTCGCGTTCGCGGCAGAACTTCCCTACGCCTCCTTTGCACTCCCGGTCGCGGGCGGCCATAGCGTCCTCCAGGGCCACCCGCGCGCTCGCGACGGTCGGCGTGATGCGAGAGGCCCGGGTCAGCGTCACGTCGCTGATGTTGGTCGATGCGAACCGATACCGGCCGTTCCCGCGGGCCGCGGAGGCCGGCGCAGTGCGAATTCCGGATCCGGATGGGCACATCGGCGCCGAACCACGATTGCCGAGCCTCGCCGTCGGAAAATCGATCTCCCGAATTGGCACCCAAATTGGCACCACACCGCGTAGTATTGGCTGGGATTCGGCGGGACAGCGCGTCGGCGTGCACTGGCGTAAGCCATTGAACCAGCACACTAAGAGGGACAGCGAGGGATATGGCGGTATGTCCCCACGCGCATTGCTAAACCGTTATAGGGTTGTAAAGCCCTATCGAGGGTTCGAATCCCTCCGTCTCCGCCATCCTTCGCCCTAGCGGGCTTCGGGTGGCAGGCCACCCTGGTTGAAGGGGCGAAGGGTGTCTGCCGCAGCTCCGAAGGAGCGTAGGGAGACTGCAACCACGTAACCACGTGTGGTACGTCTATTTCCTCGAGCTCAGCAACGGCGACATCTACGTCGGTTCGACAGACGATCTTCGTCGTCGCTTCGAGTCACATCAGCGCGGACACGTCACTTCAACGAGCCAATATTTGCCGGCAATTCTTCGATCGCATGTAGCGGTTGAAGATGAAGCGACAGCCCGTCGACTTGAGCGCTACTTCAAATCAGGGTCGGGAAAGGCCTTTGCAAAGAAGCGCCTGTTGGCGCTGGTGACGAACGCGAACGCGGCAGCCAAGCAAAGAACTCCATAGCCACCCTGCTTCGCGCCAACGCGCTTTGCAAAGCGGCCACTTTGCCGCACTTCAACGAACTCGCTCTTCCAAAAGACGACCGCGCTCAATGCGCCGTCATCCAGTCACGCGCTTCGCGCTGGGCCGCGGCGATCTCGGCTTCCGACATCTGCTCGGCGACCTCGCGGCGCATGACGATGGCATCGACGCGGCCCTTCAGCGCCGCGAGATTGAACCATTTATGCGCGGCGATCAGATTGACGATGCCGGAACGGCCGCTCGCCCAGTAAAGTCCGCGCTCGAACAGCAGGTCGCTCATTGCACTCGCGCCCACCGGCGTCGCCGTATCCAGATCAAACGTCCCCTGAAACATCTTCCGTCTCCCCTTCTTGTTATTGACCGCTTCGCCCCCGCGCGCGGCCCCCGTCCACAAGTTCAACGCTTCCCAACGCCGTTGGCCGGCGTGTTGGGGCGATCATGGCCGAGCAAATTTGAAGGGCAGTTTAAGCTTCGCGATGAATCGGGCGTAAACGCGCGCCAAGCCGCCCGCGACGGCGAGTTGAGAAAAGCCTTGTTTGAAGCGGCTTTCTCGCCAGGCTCATAATCGGTTTACCGTGCGGCTTTGGCAAACGGCTAACCATCGGCGCAAGCAATCTCGGCTGGCTCGCGGACCGCACGCAGGCGGATTTTCAGCAATGACATCGAAGGAAAAACTGCCGGGCCTGACCCGCTCCGGCTGGGAGCGAGGGCGTCGGCGAACACGTCAGGACCAGATCCCACCGGGCGAATGGATTGCCCTGTGAAATTGCGGATCTCAAGCGATCCGCACCGAACGAAGAAAGCCTGTTTCTTCTGCCGGACCGGCTTCGGGAGGCGCGAGCCTTTTTGAAGTTCGATCCAGCCGTTTGACCTGATGTCTCGCCGACACCCTCTTTTCGTCGCTCGGAGCTTGCGGTGTGATCCGGAGATCGCCCCGGTTAGCTCCAATGACGTGCCGGCAACAAGGCCGCCGGCATTCAGATCAGGCGAGACTTACTTCTTCTTCTTGTAGACCTTGCGGGTCTTCTTCGCAGTCTTCTTCACCGCGCTCTTCGCCTTCTTCGCCTTCTTCGCTTTCTTAGCCATGATGCCCTCCTAATGTAGTGAGATGGCTTAATCGCTGCGTGCATTCGGGAATCGAAATGCACTTCATTCCGAATACACCAACACATCGAAAAAAACAGCGTCCAGCTTAAGGAAGTGTTGACGCAGGAAGCCGCGCAAGCGCGCCGCGTGATTTGCGACGACGGCGCGCCGCGTCGAAACTTGTTTGCGAAAAACGCCGCCGCGGCCGACATTGGCGATTGTCAAGTTCGCAGAAAAGCCCTGTACCGCAGTTGTTTCTGCAACTCGTACATGATGCGCATCATGCGCGAATGATGTGCGCGCGAGTCGCTCGAGTCCGCTCGGAGGCGCTGTCGTGGACTCTGAGTCTTCGATTTTGGCAATGAAAAAATTTTCATCGTTAACGGGCTTCTCGCGCGTGAGCGCTCGCCAAAGGCGGCGTTGTTGCGAATCGCAGGAGCGCGATTCGCAACACGCGCGGCTCCGATCAAGGGATGAAAGAGGTGACGCGACGCGCCTCGCACGCTTCGTTCAGATGCCGAGCTTGGACTTGAGGAGGTCGTTGACCGCCTGCGGATTGACCTTGCCGCCGGACGACTTCATCACCTGGCCGACGAACCAGCCGACCAGCTGCGGCTTGACCTTGGCCTGGGCAACCTTGTCGGGATTGGCGGCGATGATGTCGTCGACCACCTTCTCGATCGCTCCCAAATCCGTGACCTGCTTCATGCCGCGCGCTTCGACCAGCTCGCGGGGGTCGCCGCCCTCCTGCCAGACGATCTCGAACAGGTCCTTGGCGATCTTGCCGGAGATCGTGCCTTCGCCGATCAGATCGACAATGGCGCCCAATTGTGCCGCCGACACCGGCGAGTCCGTGATTGCATGCCCCTCCTTGTTGAGGCGGCCGAACAGCTCGTTGATCACCCAGTTGGCGGCAACCTTGCCGTCGCGCGCCTGGTTGGCGAGCTTGCCGAGCACGGTCTCGTAGAAGTCGGCGCTCTCACGCTCGGCGACCAGCACGCTGGCGTCATAGGGCGAGAGCGCAAGGTCGGCGATGAAGCGGGCGCGCTTCTGGTCCGGCAGTTCCGGGAGCTTCGCCTTCAGCTCGTCGACAAAGCTCTGCGAGAACTCCAGCGGCAGCAGGTCGGGATCGGGGAAATAACGGTAGTCGTGCGCCTCCTCCTTGGAGCGCATCGAGCGCGTCTCGCCCTTGTTGGGGTCGTAGAGCCGGGTCTCCTGCTCGATCACGCCGCCGTCCTCGATGATCTCGATCTGGCGCCGCGCCTCGTACTCGATCGCCTGGCCGATGAAATTGATCGAGTTCATGTTCTTGATTTCGCAGCGGGTGCCGAGCGGCCCGCCCGGCTTGCGCACGGAAACGTTCACATCCGCCCGCAGGCTGCCCTTCTCCATGTCGCCGTCGCAGGTGCCGAGATAGCGCAGGATCGAGCGCAGCTTGGTCACATAGGCCTTGGCCTGCTCGGCATCGCGGATGTCGGGCTTGGAGACGATCTCCATCAGCGCGACGCCGGAGCGGTTGAGATCGACAAAGGACATTGACGGCGACTGGTCGTGCAGCAACTTGGCGGCGTCCTGTTCCAGATGCAGCCGCTCGATGCCGATGGTGGCGGTCTTGCCGCCGTCGAGTTCGACAACCACTTCGCCCTCGCCGACAACAGGCGACTTGTACTGGCTGATCTGGTAGCCCTGCGGCAAATCCGGATAGAAATAGTTCTTGCGGTCGAACACCGAGCGCAGATTGATTCTTGCGTTGAGCCCGAGTCCGGTGCGCACCGCCTGGCGGACGCATTCCTCGTTGATCACGGGCAGCATCCCCGGCATCGCGGCATCCACCAGCGAGACATGGCTGTTGGGATCGCCGCCGAAGGCGGTGGAGGCGCCGGAAAACAGCTTTGAGTTCGAGGTCACCTGGGCATGGACCTCCAACCCGATCACCATTTCCCAGTCGCCGGTCGTGCCCTTGATCAGCTTGCCGCTCAATGCCGTCATTGCCGTTAACCCTTAGATCAGCGCGGAGACGATCCGCTCCCATTCGGCTTCGAGTGAATCTTTGGCGACCGGCTGGCCGGCCTTCCGGTACCAATAGCCGGCATTGCCAAGATCGCCTTCGACGCGGTGCAGATAGGCGTGCACCCAGGCGGAATTGGCGTCGCTCTCGTCCTGCACGATCTTGTGGGCGGCGTCCCAGTCGCCCTTCGCGGCCCACCACAACGCGGCGAGCGGCGGTTTGAGGCCGTCCGCGGGCTTGGAATTGGAGAGAGTGGCTTTGAAGTCGGCCATGCTCACCACCATTTCGGCGGCGTGAAGCGGCCCGCCGCCTGCTCGATCACCTCGCCCAGCGAGAACAGCGTCTCCTCGTCGAAAGCGCGGCCGATCAGTTGCAGCGCCAGCGGCAGGCCCTGCGCGTCCTTGCCGGCGGGCACGGCGATGCCGGGCAGTCCCGCCATGTTCACGGTCACCGTGAAGATGTCGTTGAGATACATCTCGACAGGATCGGCGCCGCCCTTTTCGCCGATGCCAAAGGCAGCCGATGGCGTCGCCGGCGTGAGGATCGCGTTCACACCCTTGGCGAAGCAGTCTTCAAAATCCTTCTTGATCAGCGTGCGCACCTTTTGCGCGCGCAGATAATAGGCGTCGTAATAGCCGGCCGAGAGCACATAGGTGCCGATCATGACGCGTCGGCGCACTTCGGCGCCAAAGCCTTCGGCGCGGGTCGCCTCATACAACTCGCCGATCGAGCGGCCGGGCACGCGCAGGCCGTAGCGCACGCCGTCATAGCGCGCGAGGTTGGAGGAAGCTTCGGCGGGCGCGACGATGTAATAGGCCGGCAGCGCGTATTTGGTGTGCGGCAGCGACACCTCGACGAGCTCGGCGCCGGCCGCCTTCAGCCAAGCCGCGCCCTCGGTCCAGAGCTTTTCGATCTCGGCCGGCATGCCATCGAGGCGATACTCCTTGGGGATGCCGATCTTCATGCCCTTCACGGATTTTCCGATCGCGGCCTCGTAATCCGGCACGGCACGATTGACCGAGGTGGTGTCCTTCGGATCGTGGCCCGCCATCGAGCGCAGCAGGATCGCGGAATCCCGCACCGTGCGGCCGATTGGGCCGGCCTGGTCCAGCGAGGACGCAAACGCCACGATGCCCCAGCGCGAGCAACGGCCATAGGTCGGCTTGATGCCAACGGTCGCGGTGAACGCCGCGGGCTGGCGGATCGAGCCGCCGGTGTCGGTCGCAGTCGCGCCCATGCAGAGCAATGCGGCTACAGCCGACGCCGAGCCGCCGGAGGAACCGCCCGGCACCAGCGTGGTGTTGGAGCCCTCGCGACGCCAAGGATTGGCGACGGGGCCGAAGCAGGAGGTCTCGTTCGACGAGCCCATCGCGAACTCGTCATTGTTGAGTTTTCCAAGCATCACCGCGCCGTCGCGCCAGAGCTGCGAGGTGATCGTCGACTCGTAGGTCGGCACGAAATTGGCCAGGATCTTCGAGCAGGCGGTGGTGCGCACGCCCTTGGTCGCGAACAAATCCTTGATGCCAAGGGGAATGCCGGCGAGCGGGCCGCCGTTGCCGTTGCCTATTCTGCCATCGGCCTCGCGCGCCATCGCGCGGGCCTGCTCCGGCGTTTCCAGTATGAATGCATTGAGCGAGCGCGCGTCCTCCATCGCCTTCAGATGGGCGTCGGTCAGTTCGAGCGAGGTGAAAGACTTTTTCGCGAGACCATCGCGGGCCTCGGCGAGCGTCATCGATGTAAAGTCGGTCATTTATTGATCGGGCTGCAGAAGAACGGAGACAGGGTCTTGTCGTTGGCCGGGTCGTCTTTTTTGGCGCGCGCGCGATCGGCAGCTTCGAGCTGGTCAAGCACGGCGTCGATTGCTTTCTCCGGATCGGCAGCCTTGCCCTGCCGCTCCATCGCGTCGAGATAGTTCATGTAGGCCTGGTAGGCCTTTTCATCGTCGCAGAGCAGACACATCGGACTCTCGCAGCACTCTCTTGTTTGACGCGTTTTCTTCACGCGAACCGGTGCCCACTTCGCTTGAAAACGCTACGTTACTCGATGACCTTCGGCACCAGGAAGAAGTGACCTTCGGTCGCCGGCGCATTCTTCACGATATCGTCGGGGATCTCCCCGTCATCGACCACGTCCTGCCGCTTCTTCATCTCCATCGGGGTCACCGACGTCATGGGCTCGACGCCCTCGATATTGACCTCCGACAGCTGCTCGACAAACGCCAGCATGGCGTTCAGTTCGCCCTGGAGATGCGGAACTTCGGCGTCCGTGACCGCGATCCGCGCCAGATGCGCGATACGGCGGACGGTGGCGGCATCGACCGACATTAATATATGGCCTCACACGGGGGTTTTCATCCCGCCGTATAGCAGAGGCTGCTTTTGCGCCGCAACCGGCGCGGCGGGCTTTAGCTGCCCGCCATTGCCGCGGAATTGCGCTTTCCGCTCAGGATTTGGCCGGCCTCGGTCACGATCCGATCGACGATCTCGGCTGCCGGCGGGATGTCATGGATCAGCCCGACGGCTTCGCCGGCAATCACGGCGGCGACATCGAAATTACCGGCTGTCCTTGCCGCCGCATATTCGGCGGCAACCGTCTTCACGTTCTGCATCAATTCGACCTCGCGCCCCATCCAGCGGCGGGCGTGGTCGTTGATCAGGCAGCGCCCGGTGAACGGCGCCGGCCAGACATTGTTGCGCGAGAGATCGAAGATGATGCTGCGCACCGTGTTGCCGCTGGTCGCGGCGCAGATGCGTTTCTTGCCCTCTTCCGGCCCGTCGCATTCGATGCTGGCGTAGAAGCGCGTGCCGAGCAGCACGCCGGAGGCACCCAGCATCATCATCGCCGCCAGCCCCCGCCCGTCGGCAATGCCGCCCGCGGCCGCGACCGGGATGCGGCCGGCCGCGAGATCGACGATGGCCGGCACGATGTCGAGCGTGGTGCGCGAGGCGCCGTGACCGCCGGCCTCGGTCCCCTGCGCAACCAGGATATCGGCGCCGGCCTTGATCGCCTCTCTCGCCATCTCCTCGGTCTGCACCTGGCAGATCAGAAGTGCGCCTGCGGCCTTGATGCGCGGCGCAAACGGCCTGGGGTCGCCGAATGACAGCATGATCGCGCGCGGCTTGGCTGCGAGCGCGACGTCCAGGAGTTCCAGCTGTTTCGCAAGGCTCCAGGTGATGAAGCCGATGCCGAATGGCACCGAGCACTTCTGGAGTTTCGTGGCCTCCTGTTCCAGCCAGGCCCTTTCGCCATAGCCGCCGCCCAGAATGCCAAAGCCGCCGGCCTCGCTGACCGCCTTGACCAGCCGCGCGCCTGCGATCACATCCATCGGCGCCGACAGGATCGGATGCGTGATGCCAAGGCGCGCGGTCAGTGCGGTTTCGATCGACATGTCTGTTCCCCAGATTCCGGCAGGCATCATGACCGATGCGGGGCCCGCACAAAATTCAAAAATCGAGAACAGCTCCGTCTCAATCTTGAAACAGGCGTGGGCGGATTTCGCGCGACGAAATTTTCTCGCCCTTTCCGCAACAGCAGCTGCGGCTTTCCACCGCAGTTGTGCCCCACCACCCGAAAAATTTTGGATTGCACGCTCTCATACGTTAGTATGAGACGCCTGCCAGCGCGAAACGAAACGCGAAACGAAAAACATCCAATCTGGGAGGAGCTACGATGCGTCACGCATTCGTATGGTGCTGTTCTATTGCCTTGTTGGGATCGGTCTCGGCCGCGAGCGCGCAGGACTGGACCAAGTCGAAATGGGGCCCGGATGACGAAATCGGTGCCGCCAACTACATGAAGCCCGAGCTCGTCGTGAAGGCCGCCGGACTGATCAAGACCGGCAAGACTTACGCACTCGGCATTCCCGTCGACACCAAGACGCCGGCCTATCCGCCGCGCACCTTCAAGATGACCATCGTGCAGCCCGGACAAGCCGGCAGCCCCGGCCTTGGCCCAAACAAGGCGACCTATAACGACGATATCATCGACACCTGGGTCGGCATCGGCAGCCAGCTCGACGGTCTCGGCCATCTCGGCGTCGAGCATGTCTACTACAACGGCAACAAACTCGCCGACTTCGCCGATCCGACCGGATTGAAGAAGCTCGGCATCGAGAAGGTGCCGCCGTTGGTCACCCGCGGCGTGCTGCTCGACATGGCCGCCTATTACAACACCGACGTGGTCAAGGAAGGCACTGCTTTCAACGTCAAGGAGATCGACGAAGCCGCCAAGAAACAGGGCGTCGAGATCCGCCAGGGCGACATCGTGATCTTCCACACCGGCTGGCTCAGCCTGATCGGCAAGGACGACAAGCGCTACAGCGCCGGCGAACCCGGCCTCGGCATCGAAGGCGCCAAATACCTGGTCGGCAAGGGCGTCGTCGCCATCGGCGCCGATACCTGGGCGCTGGAAGTGCTCCCCTTCGAAACCAAGACCGTGTTCGAGGTGCACCAGATCCTGCTGGCCACGAACGGGACCTACATCCTGGAAAACATGGACACCGCCGAACTGGCCAAGGACAAGGGCTATGAGTTCCTGTTCGTGCTGGGCCAGCCACGCTGGCGCGGCGGCGTGCAGGCCATGATCAACCCGATCGCGATCCGCTGAGACAACGAAGCCGCGTGGCGTCCGCGCATGGACGCCACGCCCTTATCTCACTTTGCGCAGGCCGCGCGGCAGTGTTATGCGGCTTGCCATGCCCGCGCCCGTTCTTCCCCTGATCGATGCCGTCCCGCACTGGCCCACGCGCGGGGCGCTGGTCGGCCTTGATCTCGGCACCAAGACCATCGGCGTTGCCGTGTCCGACCCGGACCGCAGGCTTGCGACCGCCGTCGAGACCATCCAGCGCAAGGCCTTCAAGGCGGACGCCGCGCGGCTGCTGGCGCTCGCGGCCGAGCGGGCCGCGGTCGGCTTCGTACTGGGGCTGCCCATCAACATGGACGGTAGCGAAGGTCCCCGCGCGCAATCGACCCGCGCCTTCGCCCGCAATCTTGCCGGTCTCACCGATCTTGCCATCGCGCTGTGGGATGAGCGGCTGTCGACCGCGGCCGTCGAGCGCGAGCTGATCGGCATGGATGTCAGCCGCGCCAAGCGCGCCGAGGTGATCGACCAGCATGCCGCGATTTTCATCCTGCAGGGCGCGCTGGACCGGCTCTCGAACCTGCGGAAGGGTTGAGCCGTCTCAAGACTGTCGGAGAATGACGGGATGGTCTCGTTGGCAAGAATGAGGATTGCCGTTGTTGGCGGACTGTTGTTCGCAAGCTCGGCCCTCGGCGCCACGATCTCAGCAACGCGCGCAGGAAATGATCATACGATGATAGACCTCAGGGGTAGATGGTCCGGAACACTGGACCAGTTTTCGCATGATATCGACGGCAGCGTTCCCGTGACGCTGACGATTGAAACGACTTCCGGCGACGAATTCACGGGCGCGATGGAGTGGCCCACTTTCGACGGCTGCCAGACAAGCGTGCAGGGAATGTTGGACGGCGAATTGATCAAGTGGTCCGAGACCGGCCATTTGAAGGGCGATGACGTTGTCCTATACGGGCTGTATGTCGCGCGCTTCAAGGCTGATGACGAGATGTCGGGAGACTGGATGGACCCCAACACACCATCTATCCCAACGGCCCCAGGTTTGGCGTGCCCGGCGCCAGCTTCACGCTCAAAAAGCAATAGGCGCCGCGGCGGGCGTACTTTTCAAACTGGTCCTGATGCCCGTGCTCGCCATCGGGCTCGCTTTTTGGTTTGGGCTCTCGGGCAGCAATCTCGTGATCGTGGCCCTATGCTCGGCCGTGCCGACCTCTCCCAGCGCCTATGTGCTGGCGCGGCAGATGGGCGGCGATGCGCCGCTGCCCGCCCAGATCATTACGCTGCAGACGATCCTCGCCGCGGTCACGATGCCGATCGCAATCGCGCTGGCGACTTAGCCGACCACCAACGCAACATGGGCCACGGCGACGGCGTTATTCGCCGCGTGCAGGATCACGGTCAACCAGGTGGAGCCGCTGCGGTAGCGGAGAGTGCCGAACAGGATGCCGAGGGCGAAGATCTGCGACATGTAGAACCAATTGTATTGCGTGTGCAGGGCCGCCCAGGCCGCCGAACTCAGTACAATGGCGCCTGCAACTCCGAGAAAGGATTGCGACCAGCCGCGAAAAAGAAATCCCCGCACCAGGAATTCTTCCCCAACCGGTGCCGCGACGCAGAATCCGATGACTAACACGGGAAGCCACCCGCTGGCTCTCGCGCTCCGATAGCTGTCGATCATGAAATCGGGCATCGGTTGCCCCAGCGCGAGCCGAAACAGAAACCACATCAACAACAGCGCGGCCAGCATGGCGAGGCCGCGAACAATCTCGCCGCGATCCGGCCAACGCAGCGCGAGATAGTCTGAAAATCGCTGGCGCGCGATCCGGATCGGGATCCAAAGCGCACCCAATAGCAACGGACATGCAACGATCACGCTCAGCGCCAGCCAGGCGCCGTTATGGATCAGAGCTCGCATCTGCTCGGGCGTGCTCGACGGCTCTGCGCCGGACATGATGAAGACGACGATGAAGGTGGCAATTTGAGCGAGCGATTGGACGGCAAACACGCCCAACCCGAAGAGGGTCGTGCCGATGAAGTACCAGGTCCGCGGCGCGGCGGCGGCAGCGATCGTCGGAACAGGAGGAATGGCGGGAAGCGGCGGTGGTGCGCAATCAGGCAAGGATGACATGCGAATCTCCTCCGCCATAGTCGCTTCCGAGGAAAAGCCGGTTCAACCGGCGAGACCTCAATTCAGCCCGCGAGCCACATGGTCTGCACGACGGCGCCGAGATTGTTGAGGCCGTGCAGCGCAATCGTCAGCCAGGTCGAGTTGCTGCGATAGCGGATGTAGCCGAACCACAGGCCGATACAGAAGACTTCGCCGAAGAAGAACCAGTCATATTGCAAATGCAGCCCGGTCCAGACCAGCGACGACAGCACGATGGCGCCGGGCACGCGGAGGAATGACTCCGACCAGCCCCGATAGAGAAAGCCGCGCGCGAACAGCTCTTCGGAGACTGGAGCCGCGACGCAGAAGGCGAGCACGAGCAACCACACCGCGCCGTCGCTCCGCGCCGACTTCAACACGTCGATCATGAAATCCGGCGTCACCTCATGTCCCGTCGCGCGCGACAGAAAATCCCAGCCCACGACAAGCACGACAAGGCCCACCGCACCGAGCGCGACGTTGCGCCACGAGGTCCAGCGCAGCGCGAGATAGTCGGCAAAGCCCATGCGGGTCCAGTGGATCGCAAGCCACAACGCGGCGGCGACCGCCGGTAGCCCCGCGATCACCGAAAGCGAGATCGCAAGCCCATTGGACGCGACCACCTTGACCGCCTCGCCGAGATCGACCGGCCCTCCGCCCCTGAGCACGAAGAAGACGACGACCGCGATCTGGCCGACGAACATCGCGACGAACACGACAATGCCCCAGAGCGCGGTGCCCCAGAACTTCCAGACACGCTGATGCATGTGTTCCGGATAGATAAGGACCGGCGGATTTTTGGGATCGAGGGAGTCCATCAGGCGGCTTTCTGTTGGCTCGAGAATCTTGCTGCACCATCATGCCCGGGCGCGTCCGCCTTCGCAAAGCCGTTCCCTGGAGCATGGTCATGGATGCCCGGATCGAGCCTAAAGCTGTCCGGTTCAGAATTGGTGGATGAAACCCACGGCCTTGATTCGAATCGGTTCAGGCATCCAGGACCGCGCCGTGGAGACGCGGGACCAAGGCCATATGGCGCCAAACCGGGATAACGACAGCGCGCGGCGCACGCTTCGCCTGCCCGCCAGATCGCGACGTCACCAGAAAAGAGAAGGCCGCCGGTCCGTGCTGGGAGGGACCGGCGGCCGATGGCTGCGAAGCAGAAACGAACTTACCGGCGATCGTGATCGTCGTGATCGTGATGGTCGCGATCGTGGTCATCACGATCTCGCCCGGCGAAGTCAAAGCGGCCGACATCCGGAGCGACATAGGTCGGCAGCGTCACGCGATAGACCAGGACCAGGGTATCGACGTTGAACCCCGAGGCATCCGTGTAGGCCTGTCCGACCATATGGCCGTCCTGCGTAATGAAGTCGTTGTCGCTTCCCACGAACAGGAAGTAGTCATGCGGCGCCTGCCGGTCGCCGACCGGCACGACGGTCATGCTCTCCCACTTCTCATAGAGGTCGTTGCTGTCGTTGGGAGCACCGTTGTGAAGGCCGAAGCGGTTCAGCTGGGCGTTATCGTTGATGTCGAGGAATTTCTGATAGAGGACCGGCTTGATGGAGCTGTTGAGAACGCCGTTCGGAGCGACCGGTGTGCCGACCTTGTCATAGGCGGTGCCGGCAATGTTGGTGGCGCCGGAAATGTCGATCAGGTCGATGCTGCGATAGACCGAGCCCGGTGTCTTGGGGGACGTTTCCCCTACGCTGAAGTCGCGGGCGAGCACCAGGAACTGGTGGTCATTGAGTGCGAGCATCTCGCTCTGGGCCGCGGTCAGCAGGGTCGGCGTTGCCGTGGTCTGGTCCTGAAAGAGCGGGAGCTGGACGACATATTCCCCCACCAGTCTGGGCCTGTCATGGCGCAGTTCGTAGGCGAGCAGACGGGTATTGTGGCGGGTCAGCTTGATCGTCGTCGAGCTGGTCGCATCGAGATCCTGGATCAGCGCGCTCTGCAGCAGGATGAAGAGCGTCTTGCGGTCGGGAGACATCGCAAGGCCCTCGAAGCCCTGGTTGTTCTGGCGACCGGATACCGGATTGCCCTTGTTGTAGGTCACGCCGATTGGCGGGCTGTTGGCGGAAAAGTTCTCGACCAGCTTTCCGGACGCATCGGGACGCATTGGAATGAAGGCGTCGGGCGGCCGGATCACATGCAGCAGCGCGCCGTGACGGTCGTAGTGGTAGACGTAAGGGCCGTATTCGTCGCTCACCCACACGGTCCCGTCGCCGACATGCACCACCGCCTCGTTATCGACGCTGATATGCTGGTTCGACGATGAGATCGGCAGGTCGGGGAAAGCGAGGTCCGCCCGCTGCACCGCATCCGGATCCAGGCCGGTGGTCTGGATACCGCCGAACCGGTGAAACAGGGCCAACTCCTTGTATTTCAGCTGCAGCTGGTTCTGGCTGGTGGTGCTGCCGGAATGGAGCGGGTCCAGCGTGACCTCAAAGCGGTGCAGCCGGCCGCGATAGTCCACCGTGCCCTGGGTGTTCCAGCCGCGATCGGGCAGCATATAGAGCGTGCCGCCATAGCTTCCGTCGCGGTTCTTGTGCCAGCTGTCGAGATTCATCGCCATACCGGAGCCGAAACCACCCAACGTATCGCCAAACTGGTCGACGGCGTTGGAGGGCACCCGGGCGACGCCGACAAGCCCCTTGTTGACAAAGGTGTGGCCCTGGAAGTTGACGGACTGCGCGGACGCGATCCCGCCCGTCAGAAGCAGGATCATGGTGGCGCTGGCAGCGAGACAGGCCCGGGCACGCAATCGCAGCGAATTCCTCGCAGAGAAGAGAGCAGAGATCATTGGCGTCTATCCAATTGTCAAACAGGGAAAATTCTTCGCCGAAACGCGCGAAGCAGCAGACAGTTTTTGGGTGGGCAGCAGAAGCGACGATCGTCGCCCGACACGTAAGCGCAGTTTCATTGCAGCGCTGTGACGAATTTTTTTCGTTGCAAGCAATCAACAAGCGGCGCAATCGGCTGCGCTTGCGAAAGCGGATACAGGCAATGCGGTTACGGCAGCGCGCGTTCCAGAAGCGCGCTCGTATCATGATCGGCGAGGTCGACCGCGCCATACATGCTGGCGTGGGGGTTTTGGAGCCTTGTTGCCGCGAACAGTCCGGCACTTCCGGGCGCGACCTGGTTTAACGCCGCGGCGGCTGCAAGCAGCGCGAGCTTCTCGACCGCGAGCCGCGCGATACGTTCGCTGTCGCGTCGGCGAAACGCCTTGCCGATAAAAGCCGCCGCCTCAGCCACGCCCGGCAGGCCATGGCTTGCCTCGGATAGTCCCTGCAGTACGGCAATCGCCGCCTCCGCCTCACGCGACAGCGCGCGCAGCACGTCCAGGCACATCACATTGCCCGAGCCCTCCCAGATCGCGTTGACCGGGGACTCCCGATAATGCCGTGCCAGGATGCCTTCCTCGACATAGCCATTGCCGCCGAGGCACTCCATCGCCTCGAACAGGAACGGCGGCGCGCTCTTGCAGGTCCAGTATTTGATCGCGGGCGTGAGCAGCCGCATATAGGCGGCCTCAAGCGGATCATCGCTCGCGCGGTCGAAGGCATGGCAGAGCCGCATCGTGAGCGCGGTGGACGCTTCGACATGCAGCGCCATGTCTGACAGCACGGCGCGCATCAAGGGCTGGTCGGCGAGATGCTTCTGGAACACGCTGCGATGGCGGGCGTGGTGGAGCGCGTGCGCAAGCCCGAGCGCATCAGCCCGACGGAAGCGATCGCGCAGTCCTGCCGCGTCAGCTGCACCATCTGGATGATGGTGCGGATGCCCTTGCCCTCCTCGCCGACCCGCGTCGCATGGGCGCCGACGAACTCGACCTCGGAAGAGGCATTGGAGCGGTTGCCGAGCTTGTCCTTCAGGCGCTGGAACTGGACCGCGTTGATGGATCCATCGGGCGCAAAGCGCGGCATGAAGAAACAGGTCAGGCCCTCCTCGGCCTGCGCCAGCACCAGGAACGCATCGCACATCGGCGCCGACATGAACCATTTGTGCCCGGTGATGCGGTAGCCATCGGCGGTGCGCACGGCGCGCGTCATATTGGCGCGCACATCGGTGCCGCCCTGCTTCTCGGTCATGCCCATGCCGAGCGTCATGCCGCGCTTGGTCCACCAGGGCGCGAACGACGGATCGTAAGAGCGCGTGCCGATCACCGGCATCGTCTTCGCGAGCAGGTCGGGTTGCGATGCCAGCGCCGCGACGGAGGCGCGGGTCATGGTGATCGGGCAGAGATGGCCGGTTTCGACTTGCGAGGCCATGTAGAATTTCGCCGCGCGCACGACCTCGGCGGCGCCGCCGGCCGGTTTGCCGTCGGCCGTCCAGGTTGAATTGTGCACGCCGGCATGCGCCGAATGCGCCATCAGCTCATGATAGGAGGGATGAAACTCGACCTCGTCGCGGCGATTGCCGCGTGCATCGAAGGTGCGCAGTTTCGGCGTGTTCTCGTTGGCGATGCGCCCGCGCGCCGCCATCGCCGCCGAGCCCCACTGCCTGCCGAATTCGGACAGCCCCTCGTCCGCATCCCCGCCGCCGAAGGCCGCGACCGCTTCCTTCAGCGGGGTGTCAAGCGCGTAGAGATCGATATCCTCGAACGGTGGCGACTGGTTGAAGACTTCGTGGGTGGCAAAGGCGGGCTGGGTCATCTATTTTCTCGGCCGTTTCCGCAAAATCAGTGGCGCGGCGTAATCGGGAAATCATAGGCCGGTCCGCCCGCCCCCGGCAGCGAAAAGTGCCACCATTCCCTCGAATAGTTCACAAAGCCCTGCCGTGCCATGGCGGCAATCAGCTCTTGCCGCCAGCGCCGCTGCTCCGGCGTGATCGCTGATGACCTGGTGTGGCCCTTCAGGTCCGTGCAGTCATAGCCGGTGCCCATGTCGATGCTGCCCTCGGGGGCACGCTTGTCCACCGGCGCGGTGCAGTCGGCATAGGTCTTGCCGGGATCGAAGGTGGCGGAATTGTCGGCGTTGAGATCGACCAGCGTAAGGTCGAGCGCGGCGCCAGTCGAGTGCTTCGAATAGGCTGCGATATAGCCGAGCATGAACAGGTCGCGCTTGTTGATCGCGGGATTGAAGCGATGCCCGTTGTCTTTGGGGTCGCGCGACCATTTGACCATGTCGACGCTCGCCCGCGCCGGCCGGTAGCAGTCGAACATCTTCAGCGACAGCTTTCGCTTCGAAAGCTCCTGCTGGATCGCCTTCAGTCGCAACCCCACCTCGCGCTTCACCACGCATTCGCCGGCCTGGTAACCCGCCAGCGGCCGGCCGACAAAGTTGTTCGAGGTCGCGTAGCGCATGTCCTGGATGATGCCGGGATCGATGTCGCGGAGATAGACGAAGCCGCCGGGCAAGGTCTGGGCATGGGCTACATTCGCGCACGCGATCACGGCTAAAAGCGCGAGCTGTTTGCACTTCATACGAATTAACCTCAAATCCGATCGTTAATCCTCATGGTGAGGAGCGCGGAACGCGCGTCTCGAACCATGAGGCCCCAGTGCGGCCTCATCCTTCGAGACGCTTGCTGGCGCAAGCTCCTCAGGATGAGGGGCTATACCGTGCCGGGGAACCACCGGGGGATAACTTTTTCGGTGCCGTTTCGCCCTTGCCCCCCAGGGAAACCCCGCCTATAGCTCTGGCTTTAATGACATCCCCATCGAAATCGACCTTTGTCCTCGGTCACCGGCATCTGCTGGGAATCGAGGGGCTTTCCGCTGCCGATATCACCGGCCTGCTCGACCTCTCCGAGGAATATGTCGAGCTCAACCGCCAGATCGACAAAAAGCGCACCTCGCTGCGCGGCCGCACCCAGATCAACCTGTTTTTCGAGGCCTCGACCCGGACCCAATCCTCGTTCGAAATTGCCGGAAAACGCCTCGGCGCCGACGTCATGAACATGTCGGTCAACTCCTCCTCGATGCGCAAGGGCGAGACCCTGATCGACACGGCGGTGACGCTGAATGCGATGCATCCGGACATCCTGGTGGTGCGCCACCACGCCTCAGGCGCGGTAGAACTGCTGGCGCGCAAGGTTGACGGTTCCGTGATCAATGCCGGCGACGGCGCGCATGAGCATCCGACCCAGGCGCTGCTCGACGCGCTGACCATCCGCCGCAACAAGGGCCGGCTGGAGGGGCTTCTGGTCGCGATCTGCGGCGACGTCATGCATTCGCGGGTGGCGCGCTCCAATATCATCCTGCTCAATACCATGGGCGCGCGGGTGCGCGTGGTGGCGCCGTCGACGCTCTTGCCGCCCGGCATCGAGCGGATGGGCGTGGAAGTGGCGCGCGACATGCGCGAGGGGCTCGCCGGCGCGGATATCGTCATGATGCTGCGGCTGCAGCGCGAGCGCATGAACGGCTCCTTCGTGCCGTCTACCAGCGAGTATTTCCACTATTACGGGCTCGACCAGAAGAAGCTCACCTACGCCAAGCCGGACGCGCTGGTGATGCATCCCGGACCGATGAACCGCGGTGTCGAGATCGAATCTACCGTCGCCGACGGCGCGCAGTCGCTGATCCGGGAACAGGTCGAAATGGGAGTGGCGGTGCGGATGGCGGTGCTGGAAGCGCTCGCCCGCAACCTGCCGAACGCGTGAGAAGCATGATCCGAAAAAGTGGAAACCGGTTTTCCCTCGCGACAAACGCGGAACGCGTTTGCGCGGAGATCATGCTCAAACGAAGAGACCGGTGCCGATGCTGACCGACCGCCGCCCGATCCTGCTCGCCAACGCGCGCGTCATCGATCCTTCACGCGATTTCGACGGCCCCGGCGATGTCCTGATCGCCGATGGCGTGATCCGCGACCTGAAGCGCGGCATCGGCGCGGCCGGCGTGCCCGAAGGCACCGACGTCATCAATTGCGCGGGCAAGATCGTGGCGCCCGGCCTGGTCGACATGCGCGCCTTTGTCGGCGAGCCCGGTTATAGCCATCGCGAAACCTTTGCCTCGGCAAGCCAGGCCGCGGCCAGCGGTGGCATCACCACCATCGTCTGCCAGCCCGACACCGAGCCCGCCATCGACAACTCCGCGACCGTCGACTTCGTCCTGCGCCGTGCCCGCGACACCGCGATCGTCAATATTCATCCGATGGCGGCATTGACCAAAGGCCTCCGCGGCGAGGAGATGACCGAGATCGGCTTGTTGAAAGCCGCCGGCGCCGTGGCGTTCTCCGACGGCGACAAGAGCGTCACCAATGCGCAGGTGATGCGGCGTGCGCTGACCTACGCCCGGGATTTCGACGCGCTGATCGTGCATCACACCGAGGATCCCGACCTCGTCGGCGAAGGCGTCATGAACGAGGGCGAGTTCGCCGCGCGCCTCGGCTTGATGGGTATCCCCGATGCCGCCGAGGCCGTGATGCTGGAACGGGATATTCGCCTCGTCGCGCTTACCGGCGGGCGCTATCACGCGGCTTCCGTCAGCTGCATCGCCTCGCTGGAAATCCTCAAGCGCGCGCGCGAGGCGGGGCTGCAGGTGAGCGCCTCGGTCTCGATCAATCACGTCACCCTGAACGAGAACGACATCGGGCCGTACCGGACGTTCCTGAAATTGTCGCCGCCGCTGCGCACCGAGGACGACCGCCGCGCGCTGGTGGAGGCGCTGGCCTCGGGTCTCGTCGATGTCATCATGTCCGATCACAATCCGCAGGACGTCGAGGTGAAGCGGCTGCCGTTCGCGGAGGCCGCTTCCGGCGCGGTCGGCCTGCAAACCATGCTACCGGCGGCGCTGCGCCTGATCCATAATGGCGAGATGGAATGGAAGACGCTGATCCGCGCGCTGTCGACGCGACCGGCCGAGCTGCTCGGCCTGCCGGGCGGTAGCTTGCGCCCGGGCGCACCGGCCGATGTGGTCGTGATCGACGCCGACATCCCTTGGGTGCTGGATCGCGACGACCTGAAATCGCTGTGCAAGAACACGCCGTTCGACGAGGCACGCTTCTCCGGGCGGGTAATGCGGACCATCGTCGGCGGCCGCACCGTCTACGAGCATGTGTGATGGCGCAAGGAGCCGCTTCGATGGCACCTGAAATCTCCTATCCCCTCGCCCTCCTGATCGGCTATCTGCTCGGCTCGATCCCGTTCGGCCTGGTGCTGACCAAACTCGCGGGCACCCCCGATCTGCGCTCGATCGGCTCCGGCAATATCGGCGCCACCAATGTGCTGCGCACCGGCCGCAAGGGACTTGCCGCCGCAACGCTGCTGCTGGATGCGCTGAAGGGCACCGCCGCTGTCATCATCGCGGGCTATTTCGGCGGTCCGGACGCGGCGATGCTGGCCGGCCTCGGCGCGTTCCTCGGCCATCTCTTTCCGGTCTGGCTCAAGTTCAAGGGCGGCAAGGGCGTCGCCGTCTATATCGGCATCCTGCTCGGCCTGTTCTGGCCGGCTGCGATCCTGTTCTGCCTGATCTGGCTCGGCATGGCCTTCGCCTTCCGCTACTCCTCGCTGTCGGCATTGACCGCCAGCGTGATTACGCCGCTGTTCCTGTGGTGGTTCGGACATCCGGCGCTTGCCGCGCTGTTCGCGGTGCTGACGCTGCTCCTGTTCTACATGCATCGTGAGAACATCAAACGGTTGCTGGCGGGAAGTGAGAGAAAAATCGGGCAGAAAGCGTAAAAAACAGCCGCGCGATTCGCCGTCGTTGCAGCGCTGCGACACCCGCCTGTCAATCCACCGGATTCTGTTCCAGGTTGAACTCCATGCTGGAAAAACGTTCTGCCCACTGTCATGTTGGGCTCGGGGTAATTCGCATTTGGAATGCCTGAGATGAACAAGAATGTTCCATCAGGCGCGGATGAGGGGCTGGAACGGAACGGTGGAACGCAGCAGGAGGCTGCCGCCCTGCTCCGCACGGCCGCAACCGCGCTACTTTCCGCCGCCGAGATATGGTCGACGAACACAGTCGTGTCGGCGCCACCCGCGGCCAACGCAACAACGCCCGCCGTCGCCGACAAAGCCGCGGTGAAGACCGCGCTTCCTGAAGCCAAATTGGTTGAGGAAAGCCCGGCCGTGCCCGAATCGCGGCGGTCGGAAATTCTGGCGGAAGCCCAATTCTTCAGCTGGCATGGAAAACGGGGCCAGGAAGGTCCTGGTTCGTCACTCGACACTGCGGACCCCAAGATTTCCGGGAAAGGTGCGGTCAAGCCTCCGCCGCTGCCGCTCGAGTTCTCCGATGTCGAGCTCGCCCGCGCGCTCGAAAGGCACGCCACCGAGGCCTTGGCCCAAGCCAGAGAGAAACAAGCCAGAGAACAACAAGCCAGAGAAAGCGCTCCCAAGCCTGCCGTCTGGCCGCCGCAAAGGCTGTCACTGGCGTTGCAGGGCGGCGGCTCGTTCGCGGCATTCACCTGGGGCGTGCTGGAGCGGCTGCTCGAAGAGCCCGCCTGCGAGTTCGATTGCGTCAGCGGCGCCAGCGTCGGTGCGATCAATGCCACGCTGTTGGCCTGCGGGCTGGTGCAGGGCGGCCGCGAAGGCGCGCGCAAGCAGCTTGCAAAATTCTGGCAGCGGATGACCAACGAGACCTCGTTCCGCTCGCTGATGCTGGTCGGCGGCTTCTCCCCTGCCGGAAGCTCGGTTGCCTTCGGGTCCACGCTCCGCTCCGGGCAGTTCGATCCCTTCGATCTCGATCCGCTGCGCGAAGCGCTGTCGCGGGACATCGATTTTGCGGCGCTGCGTGCCCGGGAGTGCCCAAAAGTGCTGATCGCCGCGACGCGGGTGCGCGACGGCCGGCAGCAGATTTTCGACAATGCCGCCATTTCCGCCGACGTGCTGCTCGCCTCGACCTGCCCGCCGCTGGTGCATTGCGCCGTCGAGATCGACGGCGAATCCTATTGGGATGGCGGTTATGGCGCCAATCCGCCGCTGGTCCGCCTGGTCAAGGAATCGACGACACGAGACGTGCTGGTGGTCCAGATCACGCCTGCGCACGACAGCTACGTGCCCATTACCGCGGCCGCGATCGATCGCAGGCTAGACCAGATCACGGCGAATGCGGCGCTTCATGCCGAGTTGGCCGCGCTGGAATGGGCGCGCGAGCGCGGCGCGACGGCGGCCAACATTCACCGGATCGCGGCGGAAGACGAGATCGACGGCCTCGCCCAGCGCAACCCGGCCGATCTCGGCCGCGGTTTCATCACGCTGTTGCACGGTCGCGGCCGGTCCGCCGCCGATCGCTGGCTGCGCGGAACGGCGCCGGCAAAACCTCTGCCTGTCGTCGTGGAGCAGGCGGTTCTCGTGCCCGCGTGATCAGAGCATGATCCGGAAAAGTGGATACCGGTTTTCCCTCGCGACAAACGCGTAGCGTTTGCGCGGAGATCATGCTCCATTAAGAGGTCCTGAGCGCGGTTTCCAGGAACCGCGCGGCTGCGAGCGCCTTGGCGTCGTCGCCATAATCGGCGATCACCTGCACGCCGATGGGCAGATTGCCCTCGGCAATAGTGGCCGGCACGTTGACGCAAGGCGTGCCCATCAAGGTCCAGAGCCGGTTGAGGCGGGGATCGCCGGTCCAGTCCAGCCCCTTCGGCGCGGGACCCGGCGCCGACAGCGCGAGCAGCACGTCGACCTCGCCAAACGTGTCGGCCAAAACCACGCGCGCCTTTTCCGCGACAGAGCGCGCCTCGTCATAGTCCGCCGGCGAAATGTCCTTGCTCTCGTCGAGCCGCTTGCGCAAGAGCGACGGCATCGCCTCGTAATTCTCGCGATATTCCCAGGCGAAGGCCTGATGCGCCTCGAATTGCTGCACAATGGGGTGGATGCGCCAGGCGTCGGCGATGATGGCGGGCAATTTCAATTCACGCACCGATGCGCCGGCCTTTTCCGCTGCGGCCGCCGCGATCTTGAGCGCGTCTGCGCCCTCCTTTTCCGGGCTGCCGGCAAAGTCCTGGGTCACGACGCCGATGCTCGGCGGCTTGCTGATGGTCGCCAGCAACTCCGGCCGGTTGGTCATGGCCGATAAGCCCCGCGCCACGTCTTCTACCCCCGCCGCGAACACGCCGACGGTGTCCAGCGTCCAGGAAAAGCATTTGACGCCGACGGTCGGCAGCAGCCGGTACGTCGGTTTGATGGCGGCAACGCCGCAGAACGAGGCCGGTCGGATCACCGAGCCGCCGGTCTGCGTGCCCAGCGCCAGCGGGATCATGCCGGCCGCGACCGCGGCGGCCGAGCCCGACGAGGAGCCGCCCGGCGTATGGGCGTGGTTGTGCGGATTGAGCGTTGCGGTCGGGTCGTTCGCGGCGAATGCCGTCGTCGTGGTCTTGCCGACAATGGTGGCACCGGCCTGCTTCAGCAGCATCACGACCGGCGCGTCCGCGCGCGGGCGATTTCCCCGGTAGATCGCCGAGCCCATCTCGGTCGGCAGGCTAGCCGTGTCGATGATGTCCTTGATGCCGACCGTGATGCCGCGCAGCGGGCCGGCGCCTTGCGCGCGCGGCTTCTCGGCGCGGCTGGCGAAGGCGCCAATGGTCTTTTCCTGCGCCTCGATCGCGGCCAGCGATTGCGCGAGTGCCGCGTCCGGGGACAGCTCGCCCTTCTCGATGCGGCGCTGCAGGTCGGAAAGTCGGATCATGGGCGTTTCCCCTTCGTCATGCCTAGCCTTGCGCCGGGCATCCACGTCTTCCGTTCTATCCGCACTAGCAAGACGCGGACGGCCGGGACAATGATATTAAAGACGCGCTTTGCGCTTTTGCCCCGCCATGAGAACCCTGCTGCCCCCTTCCCCACGCCTTCAGGTTGATCCATTCTGCTCCCGCAAGGAGCCAGCGTGGACGCCATCAGCCAAACCAAGCCCCTCACCGAGGCCGAGCGGATCGACCGGCTGCGGCTGATCCGTTCCGACAATGTCGGGCCGCGAACGTTTCGTTCGCTGCTCGATCATTTCGGCAGTGCGCGGTCGGCGCTCACTCGTCTCCCCGAGCTGGCCCGACGCGGCGGGGCATCGCGTCCGATACGCCTCTGCAGCGAGGACGATGCGCGCGCCGAGCTTGCCGCCAGCAGGAAGCTCGGCATCCACCTGCTCGCGCCGGAAGAAACAGGTTACCCGCCGCGGCTCGCGACACTCGACGACGCGCCGCCGCTGCTTGGCGTGCGCGGCGCGCTGGATACGCTGATGCGCCCGATGATCGCGATCGTCGGCTCGCGTAACGCCTCGGCGGCGGGCTTGAAATTCGCAAGCCAACTCGCCCGCGAGCTGGGCGAAGCCGGCTTTGTCATCATTTCGGGGCTGGCGCGCGGCATCGATCAATCCGCCCACCGCGCCAGCGTCGCAAGCTTGACGGTCGCGGTGCTGGCCGGCGGCCACGACCGCATCTATCCAGCCGAGCACAAGGATCTGCTGGCGCAGATCCTCGATTCAAGCGGCGCGGCGATCTCCGAAATGCCCCTCGGCCATGAGCCGCGGGCGCGGGATTTTCCCCGGCGCAACCGCCTGATCTCGGGTGCGGCGCTCGGCGTCGTGGTGGTCGAGGCCGCGCAGCGTTCGGGCTCGCTGATCACCGCGCGCATGGCCGCCGAACAGGGCCGCGAGGTGTTTGCGGTGCCGGGCTCGCCGCTCGATCCGCGCGCCGCCGGCACCAACGACCTGATCAAGCAGGGCGCGATCCTGGTCACCGAAGCGTCCGACGTCGTCAACGCGGTCGCGCCGATCCTGGAGCGGCCAGTGGTGCTGCAGCTCGGCGAGGACGATGGCGAAGAGCTCGACGGCGATCCGCAGGCAAACGACCGCGCGCGCATTGTCAGCTTGCTCGGACCGAGCCCGGTGTCGATCGATGATCTGATCCGAATGTCCGGCGCATCACCGACTGTCCTGCGCACCGTGCTGCTCGAGCTCGAACTCGCCGGCAAGCTCGAACGCCACGGCGGCGGGCTGGTGTCGCTGCTCTGATCCTGCAGTGGCCTCATGGTTCGAGACGCGCAGCGTTGCTGCGCTCCTCACCATGAGGATTTAGCACCTCATCCTGAGGAGCGCGCTTGCGCGCGTCGCGAAGGATGAGGCCACGATCAATCCGGCCGCATAGGCCACGAATCGCCCGGCCCGCCGAGTTAAACCGGCGGGCTGGTGTCGTTGTTGTGACGCTCGAAATATCAGTACCAGACGCCCTGCACGCCGAAGATGACGGCGAGAAGCGAGACAAACAGGCCAATTCCGGAAAAGAGAGCGATCGAAATCAATTGGTGGTTATCGGACTTTTTGGAAGCAGTGTTCGAGACCGGGATGGATGCAGAGACGCGAATGGCTGTAGGCATGTCGGGCTCTCCAATTCATACGTTTCAAAAAATTTCCCCGCCCACCAAAATGTCTTCGCATCTGCTACAAAGGTTCAATACGAACCGTCCGCTCTCGAAAATACGCTCCAGGCGCGACGGAACCTGGTGCCACAACCAGATTGCGAGTTCCGCCCGGCAACACGCTGGGCGGACTCGCATTTCTCGAGACGGAACCGGCGTCGTCAGCGATAGATCGGCGCGCCGGCGGGAGAGGCGGTGGCGCCGCCATCGACGAACAACTCTTGGCCCTGGATATGGGCGGCATCGTCGGAGGCGAGGAACAGCACGGTCTTGGCGATATGCTCGGGCTCACCGATATGGCCAAGCGGCGTGCTGCGGCCGATCCGCGCTTCGAACGCCTTCTCCGCTTCGGGGGTAGCAACCGCCTGGCCCCAAATCGGCGTGCGGATCGCGCCGGGCGCCACGACATTGACGCGGATGCCGCGCGGAGAAAGCTCTGAGGCCATCACCCGCGCCATCGCGCGCACGGCGGCCTTGCTCGCGGCATAAGCGGCATAGCCGGGATTGCCAAGCACCGAGATTACCGAGCCGTTGAGGATGATCGAGCCGTTATCGTTCATGTGAGCGACCGCGGCCTGTACCGTGAAGAAGACCGCGGTGATGTTGGTGCGGATCACCTGCTCGAACGCTTCGAGCTTGGTGCTGCCTACCGGCGTGCCGCCGGGAATGCCGGCATTGGCGAAGACGATGTCGAGCTTGCCGAATTTTTCCACGCCCTTCCTGATCGCGGCTTCGGTCGCCGCGACGTCGGTGGCGTCGGCGACGACCGCCAGTGCATTGGGACCGAGCTCCTTGGCTGCCGCCTCCAGCGTCGCCTGGTTGCGCCCGGTGATGATGACTTTCGCGCCCTCCGCGACGAAGACCCGCGCGGTCTCGAGCCCGATGCCGCTGTTGCCCCCTGTAATCAATGCCGTCTTGTTCTTGAGTCTCATGGCCAGCCTCCTGTGTGATCGCCCTAAATGGTTGCATTATTAAACTACATTGCCTAACTAGAGGGTCTGGTTTAATATTGCAACTACACAAAGCCGTGATCCGCCTGCTTGAGGAAAGGAACCTGCCGTGGTGAAACGCACCTCTCTCGCGCGCGCCGACTGCCCGATCGCGCGCGCGCTCGATGTCATTGGCGACTGGTGGTCGCTCTTGATCATCCGCGACGCCCTGCTCGGCCGCCGGCGCTTCGGCGAATTCCAGACGAGCCTGGGACTTGCGAAGAATATCCTCACCGTGCGGCTGCGCGCGCTGGTGGATCAGGGCCTTCTGGAGCTGGCGCCCGCCTCCGACGGCAGCGCCTATCAGGAATATGTACTGACGCCAAAAGGCCGCGGCATCTTTCCGATCCTGGTCGCGCTCAGGCAATGGAGCGAGGAGTTCGACGCGCATCCCGAGCAGATCGCGACCATCCTGGTCGATCGGGACATCGGCCGGGCGGTGAAGAAGCTCGAGCTCCACGCTTCCGATGGCCGATTGCTCGGCTTCGGCGAAACCACGCTGAAGCCGCGGCCGGCGTCAAAACGTCGGCAACGCGCTTCCGCGTGAATCTCTCACGACAGCCGTCGCCGGCTGCGCAGGCGCACATGCTCCTCGGCCTCGAGCTTTGCCATCGCCAGCAGATAGCGCAGGTGATCGAGCCGGTGCTGCTGCGCAAGCCGGGCCAGGTTTCCAAGGGTCTCGGCGATGAAACTCGCCGCCTCGTCCGGGCCACCGTCGCCCGGCGGCTCGCCCGCGAGCGATCGCCGCCGCCGGGGCGGTGATGCCGCCTTCCGCTTGCGCCCAGTCTTGCTCAACTATGTATAAATCCGTGCATAAGTATCCAAATACCCCCAATGCGAGCGCAACCAAAAGACGGTATTTTACAACCAGTTAGATACTGAGTCGGGGCCACAAGGCCAGCTTTCACCATCTGTCCATTTGACAGCGGCGCCCCCAGAACCCATGTTCGCCGCGACGGGGAGTGCGCGAATCCCGCGAAAGAGCCCCAAAAATTTCCCGTAAGTAACTGGAATTACATGAATATCGTCATTGTGGAGTCGCCGGCGAAAGCCAAGACGATCAACAAATATTTGGGCTCGTCCTACGAGGTTCTGGCCTCGTTCGGGCATGTCCGCGACCTCCCTGCGAAGAACGGATCGGTCGATCCGGAACATAATTTTCGGATGATCTGGGAGGTCGACCCCAAGGCGGCCGGCCGGCTCAACGACATCGCCAAGTCCTTGAAGGGCGCCGAGCGCCTGATCCTCGCCACCGACCCCGATCGGGAAGGCGAAGCGATCTCCTGGCACGTGCTGGAGGTGTTGAAGGAGAAGCGCGCGCTGAAAGATCATAAGATCGAGCGCGTGGTGTTCAACGCCATCACCAAGCAGGCGGTCACCGACGCCATGAAGCATCCGCGCCAGATCGATGGTGCGCTGGTCGACGCCTATATGGCGCGCCGCGCGCTGGACTATCTGGTCGGCTTCACCCTCTCCCCCGTGCTCTGGCGCAAGCTGCCGGGCGCACGCTCGGCGGGGCGGGTGCAATCGGTGGCGCTGCGGCTGGTCTGCGATCGCGAACTCGAGATCGAGAAGTTCGTCCCCAGGGAATACTGGTCGCTGGTCGCGACGCTAACCACGCCGCGCGGCGAGGCCTTTGAAGCGCGCTTGGTCGGCGCCGACGGCAAGAAGATCCAGCGCCTCGACATCGGCTCGGGGGCGGAAGCCGAAGACTTCAAGAAGGCGATCGAAGCGGCCAGCTTCACGGTGACGACCGTCGAGGCGAAGCCGGCGCGGCGCAATCCGCAGGCGCCCTTCACCACCTCGACCCTGCAGCAGGAGGCAAGCCGCAAGCTCGGCTTCGCGCCGGCGCATACCATGCGCATCGCGCAGCGGCTCTATGAGGGCATCGACATCGGCGGCGAGACCACTGGTCTCATTACTTATATGCGGACCGACGGCGTGCAGATCGATTCGTCCGCGATCACCCAGGCACGCAAGGTGATCGGCGAGGATTACGGCAACGCCTACGTGCCTGACAGCCCGCGCCAGTACCAGGCCAAGGCCAAGAACGCCCAGGAAGCCCACGAGGCGATCCGCCCGACCGATCTCTCGCGCCGTCCCGACGCCATGAAGCGCCGGCTCGATCATGATCAGGCCCGGCTCTACGAGCTGATCTGGAAGCGCACCATCGCGAGCCAGATGGAGTTGGCCGAGCTCGAACGCACCACGGTCGACATCACGGCAAAAGCCGGCTCCCGCGTGCTGGAACTGCGCGCCACCGGCCAGGTCGTCAAGTTCGACGGCTTCCTCGCGCTCTACCAGGAAGGCCATGACGACGAGGAGGACGAGGATTCACGCCGCCTCCCCGCAATGAGCGTGGGCGAGCCCTTGAAGCGGCAGGGCCTCGCCGTCACCCAGCATTTCACCGAGCCGCCGCCGCGCTTCTCCGAAGCCTCGCTGGTCAAGCGTATGGAGGAACTGGGCATCGGCCGTCCCTCGACCTATGCCTCGATCCTGCAGGTCTTGAAGGACCGCGGCTACGTCAAGCTCGAAAAGAAACGCCTGTATGGCGAGGACAAGGGCCGCGTCGTCATCGCGTTCCTGGAAAACTTCTTCCGCCGCTATGTCGAATACGATTTTACCGCCGATCTCGAAGAGCAGCTCGACCGCATCTCGAACAACGAGATTTCGTGGCAGCAGGTCTTGAAGGATTTTTGGCGCGACTTCATCGGCGCGGTCGACGACATCAAGGATCTACGCGTCGCCGAAGTGCTCGACGTGCTCGACGACATGCTGGGCCCGCATATCTACCCCGCCCGCACGGATGGCGGGGACGTACGCCAGTGCCCGACCTGCGGCACCGGCAAGCTCAACCTCAAGGCCGGCAAGTTCGGCGCCTTTGTCGGCTGCTCGAACTATCCGGAATGCCGCTATACCCGTCCGCTCACCGCCGACAACGCCGAGAGCGCCGACCGCCTGCTTGGCCAGGATCCCGAGACCGGCCTCGACGTCAATGTGAGGGCCGGACGCTTTGGTCCTTATATCCAACTTGGCGAGCAGAAGGATTATGGCGAGGACGAGAAGCCGAAGCGCGCAGGCATCCCCAAGGGTACCTCGCCGTCCGACGTGGAGCTCGAGCGGGCGCTGAAACTCTTGTCGCTGCCGCGCGAGATCGGCAAGCATCCTGAAAGCGGTCTGCCGATCACCGCGGGTATCGGGCGTTTTGGTCCCTTCGTCAAACATGACAAGACCTATGCCTCGCTGGAAGCCGGCGACGAGGTGTTCGACATCGGCCTCAACCGCGCGGTGACGCTGATTGCGGAGAAGGTCGCCAAGGGCCCGAGCCGCGGCCGCTTCGGCGCCGATCCCGGCAAGCAGCTCGGCGATCATCCGAGCCTTGGCGCGGTCGCGGTCAAGAGCGGCCGTTATGGCGCCTATGTCACCGCCGGCGGCGTCAATGCGACGATTCCGAGCGACAAGGAAAAGGACACGATCACGCTCGCGGAAGCGATCGCGCTGATCGACGAGCGCGCGGCCAAGGGAGGCAATAAGGGCGGCGGCAAGGGCAAGGCGAAAAAGGTCGCGAAGCCGAAGGCCGAAAAGGCTGCCAAGCCCGCAAGGGCGGAAGCCGATGCGGATGCGCCAAAGCCCGCGAAGAAAGCCGCGGCGAAGAAGGCGGCCAAGCCGAAATCAGACTCCATCAGCAAGGCGCGCGCGCCGGTAGCGGCCGATGCCAAGACCTCGGCGGCCAAGCCGAGTCCGGCGGCCAAGACGCCAGCCAAGAAAAGCGCCGGAAAGGCACGTGGCTAAGTGAAACAGAAACACGACAATGGCTTTCCATCGAGGGACGCCATCGTCGCTTTCATCCGGGCCCATCCCGGAAAAGTCGGGACCAGGGAGATCGCGCGAGAGTTCGGCCTGAAGAATGCCGACCGCGCCGAGCTGAAGCGCATTTTGCGCGACCTCGCCGACCAGGGCACGATCCAGAAGCAGGGCAAGAAGGTCGTCGAAACTGCCGAGCTGCCGGCGACGCTGCTCGCCGACATCACCACCCGCGACGCCGACGGCGAATTGATCGCCACGCCCGCCGAGTGGGACGAGGCAGAACGAGGCGAAACGCCGAGAATCCGCATCCATATCCCCCGTCACGCGCGTCCCGGCGTGATGGCCGGCGTCGGCGACCGCGCGCTGCTGCGGGTCGAGCGCCTCCACGATGATGACGGCGCCGCCTATCGCGGGCGCATCATCAAGGTCATCGATCACGCCAAATCGCGCGTGCTCGGCGTGTTCCGTGCGCTGCCTGACGGCGGCGGACGGCTCGTTCCCGTCGACAAGAAGCAGGCGGGCAAGGAACTCAATATCGCGAAGACCGACACGGCCGGCGCGCAGGATGGCGATCTCGTCAGCGTCGATCTCGTGCGTTCGCGCGGCTTCGGCCTCGCCTCCGGCAAGGTCAAGGAACGGCTCGGCTCGATCGCGAGCGAAAAGGCGATCAGTCTCATTGCCATTCATGCGCATGATATTCCGATGGCGTTTTCGCGCGACGCGCTGCGCGAAGCCGAGGAAGCCCAGCCCGCCGCGCTGAAGGGCCGCGAAGACTGGCGCGACGTGCCGCTGGTCACGATCGATCCGCCCGACGCCAAGGATCATGACGACGCCGTGCATGCGGAGGTGGATCCTGATCCCAACAACAAGGGCGGCTTCATCGTCCATGTCGCGATCGCCGACGTCGCCTTTTATGTGCAGTCGGGCTCGGCGCTCGACCGTGATGCCCTGATCCGCGGCAACTCGGTCTACTTCCCGGACCGCGTGGTGCCGATGCTGCCGGAGCGCATCTCCAACAATCTCTGCTCGCTGGTGCCGGGTGAGCCGCGCGGCGCGCTGGCGGTGCGGATGGTGATCGGTCCCGACGGCCGCAAGCGCTCGCATACATTCCATCGCGTGCTGATGCGCTCGGCCGCAAAGCTGCACTACGCGCAGGCGCAGGCCGCGATCGACGGCAAGGGCGACGATGTCACCGGGCCCCTGCTCGACCCGATCCTGAAGCCGCTCTATGCGGCCTATGCTCTCGCCAAGCGCGCCCGCGACGAGCGCGATCCGCTCGAGCTCGACCTTCCGGAGCGAAAGATCCTGCTGAAGGCGGATGGCACCGTCGACCGCGTCGTCGTGCCCCAGAGGCTCGACGCGCACCGGCTGATCGAGGAGTTCATGATCCTGGCCAACGTAGCGGCCGCCGAAATGCTGGAGAAGAAGGCGCTGCCGCTGATCTACCGCGTGCATGACGAGCCGACCTTGGAAAAGGTCAATGCGCTGCAGGAATTCCTGAAGACGCTCGACATTCCCTTTGCCAGGAGCGGCGCGCTGCGCCCCTCTCTGTTCAATCGCGTCCTGACGCTGGTCGCGGGCCAGGACTACGAATCCCTGGTGAACGAGGTGGTGCTGCGCTCGCAGGCGCAGGCCGAATATTCGGCGGAGAATTACGGCCATTTCGGCCTGAACCTGCGCCGCTACGCGCATTTCACCTCGCCGATCCGGCGCTATGCCGATCTCGTCGTGCATCGCGCACTGATCCGTGCGTTGGGCCTCGGCGAAGGCGCGCTGCCTGACAGCGAGACTCCGGAACATCTGAGCGAGGTCGCCGCGCAGATCTCGCTCACCGAGCGCCGCGCGATGAAGGCGGAGCGCGAGACCGCCGACCGCCTGATCGCCCATCACCTCGTCGACCGCATCGGCGCCAGCTTCCAGGGCCGGATTTCCGGCGTCACCCGCGCCGGGCTGTTTGTGAAGCTCGACGATACCGGTGCCGACGGGCTGATCCCGATCCGCACGCTCGGCACGGAATATTACAACTATGACGAGACCCGCCACGCGCTGGTCGGCACGCGCAGCGGTGCCATGCACCGGCTGGGTGACGTCGTCGACGTCCGTCTGGTAGAAGCTCAACCAATTGCCGGCGCGCTGCGGTTTGAGCTGTTATCGGAAGGCCAGATATCGAAAGGTCACGGCATTCCACGCGGCGGCAAAAAGACCGACCGCTCCGACCGGGGCGCGCGCGCCAAGGAGCGCCCGGGCCACAGCCCGCGGGAGAAGAAGCGCAAGCCGGAGAAGAAAAAATCCGGCAAGGCGAAGAGAGGCAAATCATGGCGACATTGAGCCCTCCGACCAAGGTCTGGACCCGCGAGACGGGCCTTGTCGAGAAGCGCGACGTCTGGACCGCGATGAAGCGCGGTTTTCGCGGCCGCTGCCCGCGCTGCGGCGAAGGCAAGCTGTTTCGCGCCTTCCTCAAGGTCGACAATAATTGCTCGGTGTGCGGGCTCGATTTCACGCCGCATCGCGCCGACGACCTGCCGGCCTATCTCGTGATCGTCATTGTCGGTCATATCGTGGTGCCGATCGCACTGATCATCGAAACCGATTTTTCGCCGCCGGTGGCGCTGCAGCTCTCGATTTACCTGCCGCTCGTGCTGATCCTGTCGCTGGTGCTGCTGCAGCCGGTGAAGGGCGCAGTCGTCGGCCTGCAATGGGCGCTGCGCATGCACGGCTTTGACGACAATCCGCCGGAAGGCATTCCGCCGGTTTGAGATTTCAGACAAAAGTCAGGGATGGAAATGACCGACACTGCGCAGGCGGCAAAGGAAGAGAAGCCGGAAGAAAAGGAAGCCGATCACCATCCCTATTACCGGCCGAAGGATGCGGCGACGCTGATCCTGGTCGATCGCTCCAGCACCGCGCCAAAGGTGCTGGTCGGCAAGCGCCACGACAAGGTGGTGTTCATGCCCGGCAAGTTCGTCTTTCCGGGCGGGCGCGTCGACAAGGCGGACAACCGCGTGCCGGTCGCCGCTCCCATTTCCAAAGAGCTCGAAGAAAATCTCCAGAAAGGCAGCCCGAGGATCAACGGCGCGCGCGCCAAATCGCTTGCCATAGCTGCGATCCGCGAAGCCTGCGAGGAGACCGGGCTGTGCCTCGGACGCAGGGCCGAAGGTGCCGCTCCGAAACTCGAAGGCGCGTGGAAGCCGTTCACAGAAGCGGGCCTGCTGCCCGATCCGTCCGGGCTGTTCCTGATCGCCCGCGCCATCACTCCGCCCGGCCGCATCAAGCGGTTCGATACGCGCTTCTTCACCGCGGACGCCTCCGCCATCACCCATCGCGTCGAGGGCGTGATCCATGCCGACGCCGAGTTGGTTGAGCTGGTCTGGGTCGAGATCGGCTCCAAGCCGCTGGCCGATCTGCATCCGATGACCAGGAATGTGCTGGGCGAGCTGGAGCGCCGGCTCGCCACCGGACCGCTGCGCCATGACGCACCGGTGCCGTTCTTCCACTTCTATGGCGGCCGGATGCAGCGGGATGTTCTGGGAGAGACGAAATCAAATTGAACGGAGGACTTTCATGCGTTTCGCAAGATCCTTGTTCGCCTCCGTCGCACTGTGCAGTCTGCTCTCATGGCCCGCACATGCCGAGCTCGATGTCGCCAAATTGAAGAGCACGATCGCCACCTCCTTCGAGAGTGACTATCCAAAGCTCGATGCGCTCTACAAGGATATCCACGCTCACCCCGAGATCGCCTTCCAGGAGGAAAAGACCGCCGCCAAGCTCGCCGCCGAAATGCGTGCGGTCGGGTTTGAGGTCACCGAGCATGTCGGCAAGACCGGGCTCGTCGCGATCTACAGGAATGGCGACGGCCCGACCATCATGGTGCGCACCGAGATGGACGCGCTGCCGATGGAGGAGAAGACCGGCCTCTCCTATGCCAGCCACGACAAGACGATCTGGCAGGGCAAGGAAACCTTCGTGGACCATAGCTGCGGCCACGACATCCACATGGCGAGCTGGGTCGGCACGGCGAAGACGCTGGTTGGCCTCAAGGAGCAGTGGAAGGGCACGCTGATGTTCATCGCGCAACCGGCGGAGGAGATCGGCGCGGGCGCGCTGGCCATGATCTATGATGGCCTGTTCACGCGGTTTCCAAAACCCGATTTCGCCTTTGGCCTGCATGACGGGCCCTTTCCCTATGGCTACATCAACTACCGGGTCGGGATCGGCTCCTCCAGTTCCGACGGTCTCGCCATCAAGTTCAGGGGACGCGGCGGCCATGGCGCCTCGCCGCAATATACCGTCGATCCCATCATGCTCGCGGCGCGCTTCATCGTCGACGTGCAGGGCGTGATCAGCCGCGAAAAGGACCCGACCGAATTCGGCGTGATCAGTATCGGCGCGATCCACGCCGGCACCGCGCCGAATATCATTCCCGACGATGCGATCCTGAGCGGCACCATCCGCACCTTCAAGCCGGAGGTGCGTGCAAAGATGCTGGCCGGCATCGAGCGCACCGCCAAGGCGGTCGCCGCGATGTCGGATGCGCCGCCGCCCGAGATCAACATCACCGAGGGCGCGAAACCCGTGATCAACGATCCCGCCGTGGTCGCGACCGCCGAGAAGGTTTTGAAAGTGGCCTATGGCGACAAGTTCAGGACCTCGCCGCCGGCGACCGCGAGCGAGGATTTTTCGGAATATACCGACTCCGGCGTGCCCTCGATGTTCTTCAATATCGGCGTCTACGAAATGGAACGCTTCGTCGCGGCCCAGAACAAGAGCGGTCCGCCGCTGCCCGCCAACCATTCGCCCCAGTTCGCGCCGGTGCCAAAGCCGACGATCGAGACCGGCGTCACCGCGATGACGCTCGCGGTGCTGAGCGCGTTCGACCAGCGGGCAAAGGGGCAGTAATTCTCTCCATCGTCATTCCGGGGCGAGCCGTCAGGCGCGAACCCGGAATCCACGGCACCGCCGGAATGCTCGGAGAAATGGATTCCGGGCTCGCGCTACGCGCGCCCCGGAATGACGATGTTGAGAGATATCGCTAAAACAAAATATTCTTCCGATGGCGCGCCTGCGCTTTCTGCCTATCTCTTCCCTAACAACAACCACCTCGGAACGGCCCCATGGCACAACGTCAATTGAAACTCGGCGCGTTCATGCGGCCGGTCAGCCTGCACACCGGCGCCTGGCGCTATCCCGGAGCCTGGCCGGACGCGAATTTCAATTTCTCCCATCTGCGGGAGATGACCCGGAAGCTGGAGGCCGGCAAGTTCGACGCCTTCTTCATGGCCGATCATCTGGCCGTGCTGAACATGCCGATCAATGCGCTCAAGCGCAGCCACACCGTGACCTCCTTCGAGCCGTTCACGCTGCTGTCGGCGCTGGCCGGTGCAACCGAGCGCATCGGCCTGATCGCGACGGGCTCGACCACCTTTGATGCGCCCTATCATGTCGCGCGCCGCTTTGCTTCGCTCGACCATATCTCCGGCGGCCGCGCCGGCTGGAACATCGTCACCACCTCGAACCCGGATGCGGCGCTCAATTTCGGCCTCGACGACCACATGGAGCACGCCGAGCGCTACAAGCGGGCGCGCGAGTTCTTCGACGTGGTCACGGGCCTCTGGGATTCCTTTGCCGACGACGCTTTTCCGCGCGATGTCGAGCAAGGGCTGTATTTCGATCCGGCCAAAATGCATGTGCTCGACCACAAGGGCAAATATCTGAAGGTGCGCGGTCCCCTGAACATCGCCCGTCCGGTGCAGGGCTGGCCGGTCATCGTGCAGGCCGGCGCCTCCGATGACGGCCGGCAGCTCGCCGCCGAGACCGCGGAGGCCGTATTCACCGGCGGCAGTCCGCTACCCGACAGCCAGAAACTCTATGCCGACATCAAGGGCCGCATGGAGAAGGTCGGCCGCAACCCCGAGCACTGCAAGATCCTGCCCGGCGCCATGGTGTTCGTCGGCGACAGCGTCGAGGAAGCCAGGGAGAAGCGCGCCAGGCTCGACGGCTTCGTGCATTACGACAGCGGCATCGCCTCGCTCTCGATCGCGCTCGGCACCGATGCCTCCGGCTTCGATCCGGACGGCCAGCTGCCCGAAATCCCGGAATCCAACGCCAGCAAGACCAGCCGCCAGCGCCTGGTCGAGGTCGCCGCCCGCGACAAGCTCACCGTGCGCCAGCTCGCCCAGCGCGTCGGCGCCTTCTCCGGGCTCTCCTTTATGGGCCCGCCAAAGCTGATCGCCGACCAGATGGAGGAATGGCTGATGAGCCGCGGCTGCGACGGTTTCAATATCATGTTCCCCTATCTGCCGGAGGGGCTGAACGATTTCGTCGACCGGGTGATCCCGGAACTGCAGAAGCGCGGGATTTTCCGCAAGGAATATGAAGGCCGGACGCTGCGCGAAAATCTCGGCCTCCCCCGGCCGAAAAACCGGTTCTTCGAGAACTGATCGGGGCAGAATTTACTGCTCGTCGTCGCCGTCGGGCTCGGTGCCGACATAATCCCTGGCCGGCAGCTTCAGCGCGGTGCCAAGCTCGCGCGCGAAACCCATCGCCTCCTCGCGCTTTTTGAAAGAGGTGAACAGGATCGGCGTGACCCCTATGCCGCCGCACAGATTGACGTCGTACAGCACAAGCGAACAATCGTCGTCGCGATCGTCGGTGATGCTGAAGAACTTGAAATCGGTGAGCGGGCGCAATTTAGAGAACTTCACCGGCCCGAACTGCCGGGTGATGACAACCTGCTGCATGATCCGGTCGAGCTCGACGAAGTAGCGCAGCGTCGCCGGCAGCAGGCCGGGCACCCCAACGCCGAGGGCAAGCACGACACACATCAGAAGGCCCACCCAGTCATCGCGAAAACTTCCGAAGCCGAACAGATCCTGACGGAGGATCTGCGCCGCGGTGACGACGAAGAACAGGCCTGCAGCGAGGCACGGCAGCGACGGCAGCCGCATGTACCACCGCATCGGCCATTCGACCCGAATCCGTCCATTTTCCTGCGTAAGTGCGACCGCCACGGCCCTCTCCTCAAGGTTAAGCCACCCGGGAACTGGCAGTTGTCGGCATGGCTGCCCTGCAGGTTCAAGAAAACCCTGATCTGGAGGGTAAAATCCGCCAATCCGGACCGGATTTGATCCCGAAAATCTTGACTTTGGGCGGTTTGCGGCTAGGTTGCCGGCCGAATGCAGGCCGTTTGGCCGGCGCCAGATTTTCGTTAGATTTGAGGCTTCCAACATGGCCAAAGCGGTCACCATCAAGGTCAAGCTCGTGTCCTCGGCGGACACTGGCTTCTATTACGTCGCCAAGAAGAACTCGCGCACCATGACCGACAAGCTGGTCAAGAAGAAGTACGATCCGGTCGCGCGCAAGCACGTCGAATTCCGCGAAGCCAAGATCAAGTAAGATCGCGGGACAATCCTGACTTTGACGGGGCCCTCGCGGCCCCGTTTTTATTTGTCCGTTTTTATTTGTCTCGCGGCCTTCTTATCCCGGTGCGCCACTCGTAACGTCGCCGGCCTCCCGACCGTATTTCCAATGCCGGTCCAGCATCTCATTGCCGGACCACCGGTGAACAGGCGGACGTGATGGAAGACCCGAGGATTGCCTTCGAGCCCTTTATCGATGACGGCGCGCGGCGCTTCATCGTCGATGGCGTCGATATGTACAATGTCTCCGTGACGGCGATGCCGGAATATGCGCCCGCCAATTTCGTCCTGCGCGGCGGGCGCGGCGACGTCCTCGGCGGTTTGCTCGGCCAGCTCTGGGGCGGCTGGCTGCAGGTCACCGCTCTCTGGGTTTCCGCATCGGTGCGCGGCAAGGGCTACGGGACAAGGCTGCTACTGGACGCCGAGGATTATGCGCGCGCCCGGGGCGCCGTCGGAGCGACGCTCGAGACCTACAGCTTCCAGGCGCGGCCCTTCTATGAACGGCTGGGCTACGAGCTGTGCGGCACGATCGAGGGATATCCGCCTGGATACGCCAAGTACTTTCTGCGCAAATCGCCACTATAGAATACCGAAAATGCACCTTCGAAAGGCAATGCCGGCCGATGCGGAGATATTTCCGGAAGTGGAGCAGTCGGCCGGGGTTTTGTTCAGGGCGGATCCTGAGCTCGCATGGCTGGCAGACGGGGATAATCTTCCAGCGGAGAGGTATCGCGAGATCATTGCCGAAGGCTGGTCGTGGGTTGCCGAAGACGAGCACGCCTGTCCAGTGGCTTTTGCAGCCGCGACGCTAGAAGGCGCGGAATTCCACATCTGGGAGTTCAACGTCCGGATCGAATGCCAGCGCCAGGGTATCGGTCGACGGCTCCTGCAACAATTCATCACCGAAGCAATTGCCACCAACTCTCCGGCGATTACGCTCACGACCTTTCGTGACTTACCCTGGAATGCGCCATTCTACCGATCGATGGGTTTTGAGCTGCTGTCGGCAAACAAGCTGGACCCGAGGCTGGCCGGCCTGCTCGCCGACGAGGCCAGCAAGGGACTGCCGGCGGCGCGCCGCTGCGCCATGCGCAGGAAGATTTTACCCTGAAACACCTCAACTCTCTTCATCCCGCACAAGGTGGACGAGCGGATAAGGCCTTCCGCTGCCGTCGCAGGCGTCGCGGCGAACGGGCTTGAAACAGAGCTTCAGATAGAAACCCATCGCCTGTGAGTTCTGCTCATTGACTTGAGTCGATAGTGTGGATGTGGGGGATAGTGATAGCGCATGCCGCACGAGCCTGCGACCGAGCCCCCTGCCGCGCGCTTCCGGCGCGACGAACAGCGCGTCCATGTTGCTGCCGGTGACGGCGGAGAAAGCCATCGGCCGATCCGCCTCATCCACCAGAACCCACAGCGAAGCCTCCGCCAGGTAGGCGCACGCGGCCGCATCGATTTCCTCACGGTCGGCGGCCGCCAGAAAATCGTGCGTTGCATCGACCGCGCCGCGCCAGATCTCGATGACACGCGCGACGTCTCCCGTGCGCGACCGCCGGATCGCGAAGAGGTCTTCGATATTCCCTGCCATTCCGTTCCGGATCGTCCGCACGAGGAAATTCCCTTCTCTGCCGCTTTCAATTTTGAAATCGCGTGAACAACCGCCCGCGACATCTGTGACTAACCCCGCGGCCCCATTTTTATTTTGCAGCCGGCGCCGCGGCCTGTACCTTGCATGCCTGCCGGACGGCAGGTTCGCATGATCGCACCCCTCGATGAAGGGAACGTCGGTGGCTATTCGGTCGCCTACAGCCGCGACGACACCTATTTTCCCGTCTACATCACCGCGGCGCTGGCGGCGATCTTCCTCACGGCGAGCTGGATCACCGGCGAGGCCTATTGGCTGGTGCCGGCGCTCGCCGCCGCCGCCTTCACCTATTACAACATTCCGCTGCTGGAGACCGGCCGTCCCACCATCGGCGCCAACCAGTACGGCATCTTCCTGCAGGCCTTCGGGCTGATCCGCTGGCGCGCCATCGAGCGCATCGATCTCGCCGAGATCGCCGAGCGGGCGATGACGGTGCATGAGCTGCAGATCGTGCTCAGCACCCCGCTCGGCAGCGCGCTGGTAGCCGACTGGCGCAAACAGCCGCGCTGGCGGCTCCTGATGAGGCTGCCCTGGCGCATGAGCCACAACAACATGGTGCGGGTGAATCTCGAGCCGTTCGACCAGCCGCCGGACGTCATTCACCGCACCTTCCTGCGGATGTGGCGGTATTACCGGAGCTAGCTCTTTTGGTTGTCGCACCGTCCGCGGGCTCGCCTCACCTCTCCCGCTTGCGGGGGAGGTCGCATCGCATCGAAGATGCGATGCGGGTGGGGGAAAACTCTCTCCACACAAACGGTGCGAACTCGCGGCGACACCCCCACTCCAGCCCTCCCCCGCAAGCGGGAGAGGGAGCGCACTTCCGCCGTGACGGCAGCTACGTCCTCACGACCAGATTGTCGTAAACCTTCGGCCTGATCCCGTATGTCCAGGCCACCGCCTCGCGGGCGGTCTGCAGATTCGGCGGCACCTGCAGGAAAAAATGCTTGCGCGTGCCGTCGGGCTCGGGCGTGGCGTTGATCACTTCGACGGCGGCCCAGGTATCCGCGTGCTGCCAGGTCCGCCGCCACAGGATTCCCGTCTCGTCCTCGGCGACGCAGACCGCGCCGCCTGCGGCCACATAGCGCTGGGGGGTCATGATCTCGATCATGCAGCGGCGCACCTGCACATTGCCCTGCGCGTCGATTGCCTCCAGCGTGATCTTTTCCGGCTGCTCGATGATCCAGCGCGGTACTTCCACCCCGCGCCAGGCGAAGGCCGACCAGCCGTCGCGATAGCGCAGCGCCGGGCCCTTCGCATCGTGCAGTCGGTCGCTGGCATCGCCACACAAGAGCTCCGGCCGCTCGGACAGCCAGCAGGTCTGCGCATGCGGCTGCAGCCAGCCGGCATTGGCCGCGAGCAGCGAGAGCCCGACGAGCGGCTCGGTCTCGGCCGCGAGCCCAAGCACGCGGCGCAGATAATCGCAGGTTGAAAGCCACGCCAGGTCGCCCGGACCGACAGCGTCATGGCGAAAACCCTGGCGGCCGAGCAACGCCTGCACGGCAGAAGACCATGACAACGGCTCCGACCGGCGGTGGCGGGCGAGCAGCGACGCGTTGTCGTGCGGAATCGCCTGCGCCACGATTTCAGCAGCCGCGGCCACCAGCGCGTCGGGGGGATTTACGCCCTCCCCGATCTGCGCCATCACCTGCCGCGACACGCGCCGGCGAAGCTCCGCGAACACCCGCCGGCGCGGCCGGTCGATCAGCGCCGGCCTGACGTTCGCCCCGTCGGCATAAGAGACGCGGCGCGCCGCCCGCGCCAGCGCGATCGGGCTGTCGCACCAGACCATGCGCGCCGGCGCATCGAGGCCCGCTGCAAGATAAGCGAGCCGCACGCCCTCTTCCGCCGCGGCGCGATCGGCCGGCTCGGTCGAGCGCCTGACGGCGGACCACCGCGCGCGGAAACTGCGCAGCTCGAGCCTCTCGCCGGGCGTAAGCGCGCCGTGCTCAGTCGAAGATGACACGCGCGTCCCGCGGCCCGAGCTCGCGCTGGCGGCGGACGCGATAGGTGCCGCGCGGCAGCGTGATCGGCGCGTGCTCCTCATGCGTCACCCGCGCATAGGCGGAAGCGACCTGGAGATGCCCGATATAGAGGCCGGCCGGAATATCGCGCGCGAGCAGCGCGTCGCGGAACATGGTCACGCGCTCCCAGATCGCGTGGCGGTGGCCGGTGATTTCACCTTCCGCCAGCACCATCGCCATGCCTTCGAGATTCTCCTCGATGGTCCCCGACGGCGCGACGTCGGCGACGCGTTCGAGCAACAGATCACCTTGTGCGAAGATTTCCCTCATGTGCCATCTCCTCATGCTCAGGCACCCCGGCAAATAGCGGGCGCCCCGATTGTCTCCCCCAATGTTCTGCAAAAACCCTCACCGCGGGCCTTAAGGCCCGCGGGAGATTGACCCCTAGACTACCGCATCAAGGGCTATTGCACCACTTCCCCATGCAGCGCGAGATCGAGACCTTCGCGCTCGGTGTCTTCCGAGACGCGCAGGCCGACGAACATCTTGACCACGAACAGGATGATCAGGCTGACCACGGCGTCGTAGACGAAGACGGTCGCAACACCGATGCACTGGTTGAGGAACTGCGCGGGATTGCCTTCGAGCACGCCGGCGGTTCCGCCGTATTGCTCGACCGCGAACACGCCGGTGAGCAGCGCGCCGACGATGCCGCCGATCGCGTGCACGCCGAAACAATCGAGCGCGTCATCATAGGAGAACATGTGCTTCAGCCCGGTGCAGCCCCAGTAGCAGACGACGCCGGCGGCGACGCCGATGGCAAAGGCCCCCACCGGCCCGACAAAGCCCGACGCCGGCGTGATCGCGACAAGACCGGCGACCGCGCCCGAGCAGATGCCGATCACCGTCGGCTTGCCCTTCAGCGCCCACTCCACCAGCATCCAGGTGAAGGCGGCCACCGCGGTTGCGATCTGCGTCACCAGCATGGCCATGCCGGCCTGCATCCCGGCGGTGACGGCGGAGCCGGCGTTGAAGCCGAACCAGCCGACCCACAAGAGCGAGGCGCCGATGAAGGTCAGAACCATGTTATGCCCCGGCCCCGTATCCTTGCGCTTGCCGAGCATGATGGCGCACATCAGCCCCGCCACGCCCGCGTTGATATGCACGACGGTGCCGCCGGCGAAGTCGAGCACCTTGACCCAGGCCGCGTCGTTACCTGCGGCGAAGATGCCGTCCGGACCCCAGACCCAGTGCGCGATCGGCGCGTAGACGAAGATCGCCCACAGCCCGATGAACCAGAGCATGGCCGAAAACTTCATCCGCTCGGCAAAGGCGCCCGCGATCAGCGCCGGCGTGATGATGGCAAACGTCATCTGGAAGCAGATGTAGACCGCTTCCGGAATGGTCGCGGCGAGCGGATTGGGATTGCCGATGCCGCCATGGCCGATGTCGCTCAGAATGTCCTTGAGGAACATGCGGTCGAGCCCGCCGATGAAGGGCGAGCCGGCGCGGAACGCCATGCTGTAGGTCAGCGCCGCGAACAGGATGGTGACGAGGCAAGTGACGGCAAAGCTTGTCATTACGGTGTCGCCGACATTCTTCTTGCGCACCATGCCGCCATAGAACAGGCCGAGCCCCGGCACGGTCATCATCAACACCAGCGCGACCGAGGTCAGCATCCAGGCGGTGTCGCCGGAATTAGGCGTGCATTTTTCGAGGATCTTGCCGCCGCAGGCCGGCGGGCCTGTATCCTCGGCGAAGGCGGTGCCCCCAAGCGCGAGCCAGAGCAGCGCGATCCCCAACAGAACCAACGCTGATGTCACGAGCCTTCGGCGCGCGTACGTACCTGTTTGCATTTTGTCTTCCTCCAAGTCCTAAGTTCCAAGTTCTCCAGGTTTCAAGTGAAAGTGCTGTGGTTGAACGGATGTGATGCGCGCGCTGCATTGCGCCCGCTGACAAGCGGGCGGCGCGCTTCACACACAAACTTTCGGATGCTCGGCGTGGCGATGAAGCCGTCGAGTTTTGTCGGCTGAAGGTTGGCGGCGACTAGCCTCATCGGCCTGCCTTCCCTGGTGTCCCAATCCCAAGGCCGGGAAACGTCAGCGATGATTTCCCAATTCTTAGTCAGATAATGTTCAAGATTCGTGCCATTGAACATATCAAGCCAAGCCACTGAATCATCGTCGATTTGGCTTTGCAAACACGACAATGATCCTGACCATTGCTACCTCAAGTAGCAATGGTCGATCAAAAAATAGGCAGGCTTCGCGAGAGAAATATGAACTATGCCGTGCGCAAGACCGGCGGCGCGGTCGGCCTGATCAGGGCGAACGCGACCTGGACGATGCCGGCGGAAAGGCCGACGGCAACCCCAATGCGCCAGGCCATGTTGTAGGAGCCAGCCGCGTCGTAGATCAGCCCGCCGCCGTAGGCGCCGAGGAAGCTGCCGAGCTGGTGGCTCATGAAGGCAAGGCCCTGGATCATCGCCTGCCATTGCAGGCCGAATAATTCCGCGACCGCGCCCGCAACCAGGGGACCGACGCCGAGCCAGAGGAAACCCATGAACGCGCCGAAGACCAATGTGGTCGCAGGCGTCGGCGGCATCATGAAATAGAGCGCAAGCACCAGCGAGCGGGCAATATAGATGCCGCCCAAGAGCGCGAGCTTGTTCCAGCGTCCGCCGGCCCAGCCGAAGAACAGGCTGCCGAGCACATTGAAGCCGCCTATGACGCCAAGCGTCTGCGCGCTCAGCATCGGGTCCATGCCGCAGATCAACAGATAGGACGGCAGGTGCGTGGTGATGAAGACGAGCTGCATGCCGCAGACGAAATAGGCGCAGGTCATCACCACGAAGGATGCGTTGCCGAACGCCATCGACACGGCGGTCCCGGCCGAGACATCGCCGAGCTGGTCGCTTGACGGCTTTGGCAGCGGAACCGCATCGACCCGGCCTGCGAACCACGCCGCCGGCACCATCGCAATCGCCATCACGACAAAGCCGATCATCCCGGCCCGCCAGCCGAGATCCTGGTTCAGCACCTGCCCGATCGGCGCCGACAGCAGCGCGCCGAGCGAGCCCGCCGCCGAGACGATGCCGAGCACGGTCGAGCGTACGGTTTCGGGCACCGCGCGGGCCGCGACCGACATCGCAATCGCCGCGGCGGTACAGGCGAGCGAGGTGCCGATCAAGACGCCGCCGCCGATCATGACCGAGAGGAAACCATGTGCTTCGGCCATCACGATGAGGCCGGCCAGATAAAGCACCGCGCCGACCAGCATCACCGGCCGAAAGCCGTGCTTGACCGTCAGCGCGCCGGCCAGCGGCTGCAAAAATCCCCAGGCCAGGTTTTGCACGGCAATCGCCAGCGTGAACTCCGAAATGGAGATCCCGACATCTTGCGTCAGCGGCTGCATGAAGATGCCGAGCGACTGCCGCAGGCCCATGCTCAGGGTGAGCATCAGCGAGGCGCCGATCAGGATGGGGAGCGAGGGACGAAGCGCTTTGAGCAGGGCCATGGTTGTTGTCTCCCTCTTCTTCCCTGGGGGGTTTTTACGGCAGATTCGTTCCAAATCGCCGTATCGCAAGCATCATGGCTTGATTACACAGGTCGGTGTAATTAGAATGAGCTTCTCCCGTTTGTCAAGGTCGAGATTACACAGGTCTGTGTATATGCCGTCAGCCGAAAAAACCGACATGAAGGAGCGGATCCTGCAGACCGCCGACCGGCTGTTTTATCTCGAGGGCATCCGTGCCATCGGCGTCGACACCATCGCGGCCGAGATCGGCATCAGCAAGCGCACGCTCTACAACCACTTCCCGTCCAAGGACGCGCTGATTTCGGCCTATCTGGAGCGGCGCTTCGTCAAGGCGCGGCCTTCGGACAAATCGCCGGTCGAGCAGATCCTCGCCACCTTCGATGCGCTGGAGCGGCGGTTTTCGGCCAAGGATTTTCGCGGCTGCCCGTTCGTCAATGCGGTCGCCGAGCTCGGGCCGAAGGACCGGGCGGTGAAGAAGATCGCGATCGCGTTCAAGGAGAGCCGGCGGCTGTGGTTCCGCGACCTGCTGGTCGAGCTTGGCGTCAAGGAAGCGGACGCGCTCGCAACCCAGCTTCAGCTTCTGGTCGACGGCTCGATCGCGCTCGATCTCGTGCGCGACGATCCCTCGATGGCGCGCGCGGCGAAGCAGGCGGCAAAGGCGCTGCTGCAAGGCGCCGGCGTCGAGATCGACGCGGACGCCTAGCCGCGCTCACCAGAGCCGCCTGCGACGTCCGCCGCCGAGCTCAGCCCTTCGGGCGGGTAAACGACTGCGTTATCTTGGCGCCGATCTGGGTCGCATCCTCCGTCACGGCCTTCATCTGCGACTGGAAATACTCGACCTGGATCCGCCAGGCTTCCTGGAAATCCTTGGCGTGGAGCAGCTTGTCCACGAAGGCGTGGTTGGCGGCCACCTGCTTTTCGATGTAGCTCCGGAACGTGCCGATCTGCTCCTGGTTGGCGCCGGGCACGCCCTGCATCGTCTTCTCGAGCATATCGACGTAACTCTGCATCGCGCCTTTCGCCTTGTCGAAATTCTCGATCATCATGCCGCGCACGGCTTCGAACGGGTTTGTTTCGGTTGCCATGAGACGCTTCCTCCTCGTTTGATCGTTGATCATGAGGCGGAAGTTCCGCGTCAATCCTTGATCTGGATCAAGCGTGGCAGGCGCATTCCGTCCGCCGCTGGCCCGGCTTACGGGGGCTACCGATGGATCGTGGCGCAACCAGACTGACAAATGCATCGCTTCGGACCCCGCGCGCGGCGGGTGTGGCCGGCATCCTGTTTTCCGTGCTGCTGTTCGCGGTGTTCGCCCTGATGCGGCGCGCGGTGCCGGCAGACCCGCTCGAAACCGGAGCCTGGATCGAAAATGATCAGGCCTATGTCGTTGTCTCCATGAACCTCGTGCCCTTCGCAGGCATTGCGTTCCTCTGGTTCGTCGGCGTGCTCCGCGACCGGCTGGGCGCACGTGAGGACCAGTTCTTCGCGACCGTGTTTTTGGGCAGCGGCTTGCTGCTGCTGGCGATGCTGTTTGTGGCCGCAGCCGTCCTTGGCGCCATCATTGTCGCCTTTCACGCGGCGCCCGCGGCGCTGGTGAATTCGCCGACCTTTTATTTCGGACGCGGCCTGGCCTACGGCCTGATCAACATCTACCTGGTGAAGACCGCCTCGGTCTTCATGATCACCACCTCGACGATTGCGCTCTACACCCGCCTGACCCCGCGCTGGCTTGCGATCGGAGGCTTTGCCACGGCGCTCGTGCTGCTGTTCGGCAGCTATTATGTCGACTGGAGCCTGATGGTATTCCCGTTCTGGGTCCTGCTCGTCAGCCTTTACATCCTGTGGGACCAGCGGGCTTCGTCGGGCCAGGAAACGGCTTGACCGCGATTACCGGGTGCTCGCCGGTCCCGCCCCGAGCTTTCTCGCCTCGATCAGTCTTGCCGTGCAGTCGTTGCAAATCAGCGCGCACTCGTCGGAGACGAGGCCGAGCCTGAGATCGAGCCCGATCGAGAGCGCCTCATCGGTGAGATTTGCGATGACACCGTCGCAGCACATGCAACGATGCTGCGCGTGCTGGTCGATGGTATCGTGTGGGATGTCGGCTACCGCCGCGTGACGAGCCATGGATCAACCCCTCCTGCACTGCTTCTCCCTCTCCCCGTTCTTACGGGGAGAGGGTCGGGGTGAGGGGATCCCTCCACATCGGGACTCGCGGTGAGTCCCCCTCACCCGGATTGCTTCGCAATCCGACCTCTCCCCGCGCGCGGGGAGAGGTGAAAAGAAAAAGCTCAGGCAGTCTTGACCCAGACGGCCTTGACGTTGAGATATTCCTCGACGTGCTGCTTGCCGGACTCGCGGCCATAGCCGCTCATCTTGTAGCCGCCGAACGGCACTGCCGGATCCATCGCCTGGTAGCAATTGACCCACACCGAGCCCGCGCGCAGCGCTTTCGCGACCTGATGCGCCTTGGAGACATTGGTGGTCCACACGCCGGAGCCGAGGCCGAAGGTGGTGGCATTGGCGCACTTGATCAGCTCGTCACTGTCCTTGAACGAGATTGCAGAGATCACGGGCCCGAAGATTTCTTCCTGCGCGATCCGCATATTGTCCTGGACATTGGCGAACACGGTCGGCGGCACGAAATAGCCCTTCGAGAGCGCGCCTTCGGTCAGCCGTGAGCCTCCGGCGAGCGCCTTGGCGCCTTCCTTCTGGCCGATATCGAGATAGCCCGAGACGCGCTCGAGCTGCTGCTGCGACACCAGTGGCCCGATCTGCGTGTTCGGATCGAGCCCGTTGCCGACATTCAGCTTCTTGCCGAATTCGGCGACGCGGCCCACGAACTCGTCATAGATCTTGCTCTCGACGAACAGCCGCGTGCCGGCGCTGCAGATCTGGCCCGAATTGGCGAACACCGCCATCGCCGCGCCCGGCACGGCGGCGTCGAGATCGGCATCGGCGAACACGATGTCCGGCGACTTGCCGCCAAGCTCGAGCGAGACGCGCTTGAGGTTGCCGGCCGAGGCCCGCACGATCGACTGGCCCGTGACATGCGAGCCGGTGAAGGCAACCTTGTCGACGCCGGGATGCGAGGCGAGCGCCGCGCCCGCGGTCTCGCCATAGCCCGGCACGACATTGACGACGCCGGCGGGAATGCCGGCTTCGAGGCAGAGCTCGGCGAGCCGCAGCGAGGTCAGCGGGGCTTCTTCGGCGGGCTTCAACACCACCGTACAGCCCGTTGCGATCGCGGGCCCGATCTTCCAGACGCTGGCGCCCAGCGGGCCGTTCCAGGGAATGATGGCGCCGACGACGCCGACCGGCTCCTTCAGCGTATAGGAGAAGACTTCGCCGGGCAGCGAGTTCTCGATCGTCTCGCCATGGATCGCGGTCGCCTGGCCGGCGTAGTAACGGAGCATGCCGAGCACGCGCAGCTTGTTGCCCCGGGTGCGGCTGATCGGCGCGCCCATGTCGAGCGTGTCGAGCTGCGACAGCTCCTCGAAATTCTTCTCGACGAGATCGGCGAGCTTCAACAGCAGGTTCTGCCGTTCGAACGGTTTCACCTTGCTCCACGGCCCCTCGAAGGCACGGCGGGCGGCCGCGACGGCGCGATTGATATCCTCGGCATCGCCCTCGGCGACGGTGGCGAGCACCTCGCCGGTCGCGGGATTTAATGTTTCGAACTTCTTGCCCGAGGCGGCGTCGACCCATTTGCCGTCGATCAGCATCTTCTTGTAGGAACCATCCGCGTAGGGATGACGCGTGATCGGAATCGCCTGTGTCACAGCCATGTTGTTCTCCCTTTCTTTGCTATCGACCGGTGTTATGTAGGGGGATCGTTATATTTCGTATTTTACAGCGATGGCATCGAACCGTAAAGCGACCGTGCCGATGCCTGCCATGCGGGCGCCGCGGTTGGGGCCCGGCGTGAATGCTAATTCGCCCTAAGCACTTTCGGATCATACGAGGCAACCAGCGCCTCGCCGAGTTCGCTCTGCTGCTCGCGGGGGATGGAAAAGCACACGGAAAAACCGTCCGACGTACGCAGCGTGATCATGCCCTGGGTCGGATCGGAGGACTGCTCGACCACCCAGGATTCCAGCGGATAGGCATAGCGCAGGGTTTCATCGCCGAAACGCGTCCGCAGCGCCTTGCCGATCAGCCCCGGCAGGGTCATTGCGAGCGCGCCGACCTGGTTCAGGGACAGCCGGATGGTCTGGGGCCGCCCCCTGGAGTCGACGAACCCCAGCGAAATCGCGGCACCGTCGGGGGCGATCTCGCAGGAGGTCAGCGACTGAGTCTCGATTTCCATTGGCCGGCTCCGGTTCGTTCTCTCGTTATATCCTACAGAATATATCGATACCGGCTGGTCCGTCCAGCACATGCTGACGATGGCCTCCTATCCCAATTCGTGATATATGACGGAACATAACGAGGCCTAGACAAGGCCACATCTGGAGGGAGAGCAAAACCAATGAGTGCCTATAATCTTCTGATCGACGGCAAGATGGTGCCCGGCGACCTCACCATGCCGGTCCTCAATCCCGCGACCGAGGAAGTGCTGGCGGAATGCCCGCGCGCCTCCAAGGAGCAGCTCGACAAGGCGGTCGCCGCCGCGAAAGCCGCCTACCCGGCCTGGGCCGCAACCCCGATCGAGGAACGCCGCAAGCTCGTGATCAAGATGGCCGACGTGATCGAGGCCAATTCGGGCGAGCTGGCGCGGCTGCTCACCAGCGAACAGGGCAAGCCGCTGGCTGATGCCACCGGCGAAGTGTTGGGCATGGCGGCCTTCTTCCGCTATCTCGCCTCGCTCGATCTGCCGATGCGGGTGATCGAGAACTCCGGCGACCGCAAGGTCGAGGCCTATCGCCGCCCGCTCGGCGTCGTCGGCGCCATCATCCCCTGGAACTATCCGCTGCTGATCCTCAGCTTCAAGCTGCCGTCGGCGCTGCTCGCCGGCAACACGCTGGTGGTCAAGCCCGCGCCGACCACGCCGCTCTCGACGCTGCGCTTTGCCGAGCTGGTCAAGGATATCCTGCCCAAGGGCGTACTCAACGTCATCGCCGACGCCAACGACCTCGGCGGCGAGATGACCAAGCATCCCGACATCCGCAAAATCTCGTTCACGGGATCCTCGGCCACGGGGCAGAAGGTGATGGCGAGCGCGGCCCAGACCTTGAAGCGGATCACGCTGGAGCTCGGCGGCAACGACGCCGGCATCGTGCTCGACGACGTCGATCCGAAGAAGGTCGCGCCGGGCATCTTCGAAGGCGCGTTCCAGAATTCCGGCCAGGTCTGCCTCGCCATCAAGCGGCTCTATGTGCACGAATCCGTCTATGATGAAATTTGCAACGAGCTGGTCGCGATCGCGAAGAACACCGTGGTCGATGACGGCTCCAAGCAGGGCACCAAGCTCGGACCGCTGCAGAACAAGATGCAGTACGAGAAGGTGAAAGCCTTCCTCGAAGATGCCCGCAAGAACGGCAAGGTCGTCGCCGGAGGCTCAGCGATGGATCGTCCTGGCTATTTCATCGAGCCGACCATCGTGCGCGACATCAAGGAAGGCTCTCGGCTGGTCGATGAGGAGCAGTTCGGGCCGGTGCTGCCGTTGATCAAATATTCCGACAAGGATGACGTGATCCGCCGCGCCAATGCGACGACCTACGGCCTCGGCGCCTCAGTCTGGTCTTCCGACGTCGAGCGCGCCCACGAGGTCGCAAGCCAGATCGAGGCCGGCACGGTCTGGATCAACAAGCATCTCGACATGGCCCCGCACATCCCGTTCGGCGGCGCCAAGCAGTCGGGTATCGGCACCGAGTTCGCCGAAGAGGGTCTGGCGGAGTTCACCCAACTCCAGATCATCAACGGACCGGCGGCGAGCGCCTGACCGTGCGACCTCGGGGACCGCGGCGATGCCGCCGCGGTCCCCTCTCCATTGGAAGAGAATGAGACAGGCCATGTTCGACGCCCAATGCGACCTCGCCGCCCTGGTCTATGACGAACACCAGGACCCTGACGCGGTCCTGCGCGATTTCGCGGACGATCTGAACGCACGTGGCTTTCGACCCGTCGGCATGGTACAGGCCGGCCAATGCGCCGATTCCAGCCTGTCGGCGGTACTGGTGCATAGCGGCGAAAACCTGCTGCTGGCGCAGGATTTCGACCCCGCGGCGCGCGGCTGCCGGCTTGACCTCCACCGGCTTGAGGTCGCAGGCGGGCGGATCGCCAGTGCGATCGAGGCGGGCGCCGATCTCGTCATCATCAACCGGTTCGGCAAGCGGGAGCGCGACGGCAAGGGCCTCGCTTTTCTGATCGAGCGCGCACTCTCCGCCGATATTCCCGTCGTGATCGCGGTCTCGGCCAGGAGTTTTGCCGACTGGATCAAATTTGCCGGCGGCATGAGCGTCAAGCTGGCCTGCGACCGCACGGCGCTGGATGCATGGTGGCACAATGTGTCGCTGCGCAACACGGCTGCGATCGCATCTGATCACACTAGCATCTGCGAAGCCCTGAAGTAGGTTCGCGCGTCGTCGCCGTGCCATTGCCGACGACCCATCGGCGGTAACCGAATCCCCCCAAAGCAGCTTCGCTTTGACTGGTGATCTGCCCGACGGCAGATCGGGCCGCATTCCCGTGTCTTTGACGGTTCCAGAATTAACCCGGATCGCGGGTATTAATCTAAATTAGCAAGCTTAACCGACGCATTGTATTGCGCAATCCCGTGCGGCAACTCAGGGTTTTTGCTCCAGTGCAACCCTCAGGCTTAACCGCAGGGAGTAATAATGATGGTGCAGTCAACAACGGGAAGACCTCTTACTGATATGGAGCGCGAAATCCAGGCGGAGATTCGCAGCAGACCGCCGCTCTACGAACCGCGTTCCGCTCATCTCACCCAGCCAACGGTCGGTGCACCGGCACTAGCAATGCCGGACTATGTCGAGCACCGCGACGGCGCCACGGAAATCGGCAAATTGTCCGCGGAAGCCGTGGTTCGCGAATATGAAGCGACGGCGAAGGAAATCGAATCGATGGGCGCCGAGGTGCTTGAACGCGTCAAGCAGTGCGAGGCGATGACCCGCGATGCGCTCGCGGTGACCGAGGAGCTCAAGGAAATCGCCTCGCGTTACCGCGAGGAGGCCAAGCGCGCGTTCGATCACATTGAAAGCTGTTCATTGGTGATCGCAGAGGCCCGCAAGACCTGCACCGAGTTGAAAGACAAGATCGCCGTCTCGGTCGGGCCGGATCGGATCAAGCCAAAAAAGAAGTGACAGGTCGGGTGCCGTCGAACGGCTGCCGTAACGCGGGCGATCTGTGCGCCTGCCCGGAGGCTTCGTGAACACAGTCGCTGGAAAAAGATCCCGCGTCCCGCGAATGCGCAGCTCGACCGAACGCGCAAGCAACGCTCCGCAGCGCATGAGGGCGCGCAAGACCGAGGCCATGATCCTGGAGACGATGCCCATCAAGGCATGGCTGACCTGCACGGTGGTTTCGCGGCTGATTGGCGCCGGCGATGACCGCAAGACGCGGGCCCGCCTCGATCGCCTGGTGCGTGACGGCAAGATCGAATGCAAGCGCGAACAAGGCACCCACGGCCTCGTCTATCTGTTCCGCAGGCCTTCATAAGCATCCGCTGCCGGCTGTGAGCGCAGCTCGCGCTGCTTGCGAGGGCGCCGGCAAGGGCCTCACCCATCTGACCGAGCGCGCGCTAGATGCCGACAATGCCGTGATGAGCGCGGTTTCGGACAGCGGCTTTCGCCGACTGGATCAAATTTTTCTAAGCGCACGAAGCCGGCCGACCATCTCAAATGCGTCGGGCGGAGACACGTCACGCTTGCACCGCAGCGCGATTCAAGAATAGCTTGTCGAAACGAGGCGCGACACGATGGAAAAATGCTGAAGAAGACGACACAAGAACCCGCGGGAACACGTGATCGCATTCTGCGCATTGCCATCGCCGAGTTTTCTGAAAAAGGTTACAGCGGCGCGCGCATCCTGGCGATCTGTCGCAAGTCGCGCGCCAATCCGCGCATGATCTACCACTATTTCGGCGGCAAGGACCGGCTCTACATCGCGGTGCTGGAGCACGTGCTGGGACAGCTCCGTCAGGAAGAACTCAAGCTCGACATGGAGCACGTCGGCCCGATCGAGGGGATGATGCAGCTCTTCGATTTCACCTATGAGCATTTCGGCCAACATCCCGAACTCATTCACATTTTGAGCGGGGAAAACCTGCTGCGCGCCAAGTTCCTGAAGCGATCCTCGAAAACGCCCGTGGTCGCCTCGCCCCTGATCTCACTGATCAGCCAGCTGCTGGAACGCGGCGAGAAAACCGCGGACTTCCGCGCCGGCATCGACCCGCTTCAGCTCTATGTCACAATGGTCGGCTTTGCCTATTTCCACCGCTCCAACGCCCATACGCTGTCGGTGATCTTCAAGTCGGACCTCCTCAAGGCCGACTGGCAGGCGGAGCACAAGTGCTACGCCAGGGAGATGCTGACGCGCTTCCTCAAGCACGATCCATCGTAAGATTTGGTCAGCGTCTGCCCAGATGTTTGGCAGGACGGAGCCAACTGCCGGCTTCGTTGCAACCGTCAAATTCCGTTTTTCGCTCTCTTGCGAACGACTTAGCGACGTCACGGCTGGATGGCACGCCGCTTGCTTCAGGTAAATAAACGTTTACTTACGTCCTTACCATCAGGAGCATCCCCATGAGAACGGCAGTTCTGCTTTCTGCGCTGGCCCTCCTCGGCGGCGCCACCATCGCGGCCCCGGCTTTGGCCGAGGACAAGATCGGCTTCATCTATGTCGGCCCCGCGGCGGACGCCGGCTACAACACCTCGATGGATAATGGCCGCAAATATGTCGAGGAGCATATGCCCGGCGTGACCACGACGTCCTTCGAGCTGATCCCCGAGACGGCCGAAGTCGAGCGTGTGATGGAACGGCTGATCGCCAGCGGCCACAAGATCATCTTCGCGACCTCCTACGGCTATCTCGACTACGCCATCAAGGTCGGTGAAAAGCACCCGGATGTCACCATCCTGCACGCGGGCGGCCTGAAAACCTCGAAGAATGTCGGCACTTAGGGTATGTTAAGAAATAACTTAGTCACTTTTTTGAGCGCTTTCTGTTCGGAGCTATTGTGTAGTTCCACTCCCCATGAAAGTCATGAGGAAACATGTTGACGGTGGCGAGTTGCGCATCGGAGACTTTGAGTCCCTTGGGATATTTCTTTTCGTCGAGTTCAGCACGTACGGTCAGGCCCGTCTCGGTTGTCGTAGCGGCAATGAGCTCGACGATTGTGCGAAAACTGCGCAGGGGTTTGCCGCGCCAGTTGATGCTGATGAAAGAAAAAAGCCGGTGCTCGATTTTGTTCCACTTACTGGTTCCAGGCGGCAAGTGGCACACCGTGATCGGAAACTTTAGCTCGTCAGCCAGCTTCTGGAGTTCAATCTTCCACAGACGGACGCGATAGCCATTCGACCCACCGCCGTCAGCGGTCACCAACAGACCCTTGGGTTTCGGATAACGTTTCTTTCCCATGGCCTTCCACCAGCGGCGGATGGCGTTAACCGCAAAGGCGGCAGTGTCGTGATCCGTTCCCACGCTGACCCAGCCGGTATTGTTGTTGATGTCATAAACGCCGTACGGCACCGCGCGTTTCAACTTGGGATCAATGAAGTCATGTACATTGACCTCTTCGGGTGTGCCTTTGGGTCTCCATTCGCGGCCCGCATTCTTGAAATTGCCGACCAACTCCTTCTTTTTCGTATCGACCGAGATGACCGGCTGGCCGTCCGTCAAAAAACTGCTAGCCTTTTTGTTGATGTATTCGAACTGAGCATTCCGGTCCATATGCTCGCTTCCTTCGTGGGATTTTCGGTTGGCCTGTAAGCTATAGTGCAGCTTGTGCAGGCAATTCCCAACGACCGGATAGCTGATCTCGTGCCCTTTGCCTTTCAGCTCCACGCATAGCTTCCGCAGGCTGAGCGACGTCCACAATTGCCGCCGCATCGGGTCACCTCGCGTCGCCGGTTCGAGCAGCGACTTAAGGTCGGAAAGCAGGGTTGGATCCTCGGTTATCCTCGATTTACGTCCGCCACCCTGCCGGCGTATCCGGTCATTCCCGACTGAGGCACGATCTTGGAGATCTTCAAGCCCCCGATATATTGTCCGCCGGGCCAGCCCCGTCGCCTCAGCCACGGCGCTCACGCCGCCGTGTCCAATCATACGTGCTTCCGAAGCCGCCCAGCGCCGGCGGCTCCGCTCATCCAGCAAAGGCGCCATCGCCTTCCAACGTTTCCGAAGAGCTCTGATGTCAGAAGCGCTTATCACACGACGATTTTATCGCCGCTGATTCCCTTCAGGGAATCCTCAAGCGACAATTCTTACAGAGCGTGATAAAATTGACTCAGTTATTTCCTAACGCGCCCTTATTGGGCCGACAGCGACGCCGGCATGTATCTGGCGGGTGTCGCCGCGGCGCACGTCACCAAGAGCGGCAAGCTCGGCTTCCAGGGCGGCTTCCAGATCCCGCAATTGATGCGCTCGGTGAATGCCTTTACGCTGGGCGCCCAATCCGTGAAGCCGAATATCACCACGACGGTGGTCTGGAACGGCGGCTGGTGGGAGCCGCAGAAGGAAACGGAAGCGACCAATGCCTTCGCAGACGCCGGGATCGACGTGATCGCCGAACAGGTCGACAGCCCGATCACGATCGCGCAGGCCGCCGAGAAGCGCGGCATCTACATGATCGGCAAGGACGTCGACATCCATGACCGCGCGCCCAAGGCCTGGCTGACCGGCGTTTCCTGGGACTGGGGCCCGATGATGGTCGAGGAGATCAAGCAGATCAAAGCCGGCACCTGGAAGCCGTCCAATATGCGCGGCGACCTCTCGACCGGCAACGTCGTGCTCGATCCGTTTGGCCCTGCAGTCCCCGCCTCTGCGCAGGCCGACATCCTCAAGCTCAAGGAGGAGATCAACGCCGGCAAGAAGTCGATCTGGGAGGGCCCGATCGCCAAGCAGGATGGTACCGTGGTCGTGCCCGCCGGACAGAAGCTCTCGATGGAGCAGGTCGAGACCATGAACTACCTCGTCAAGGGCGTTGCGGGCGCAACCAAGTAGAAGCTCAGCTCACCGCGTCGGGAGATCAGCCATGAACGTGACCGCCAAGCCATCCGTTCCGGTCGAGATGGGGACCAGTCCGAGCCAGTCATGGAAGGTCACCCCCGACGCGGTCGACATGACGCGTCCGGCGCCACCGGTTCGGCCGCTTGCGATATCGGCGGAACCGCAGAACATCACCGTCGATGTCGCCAAGTCGGCCCTGCTGATCGTCGACATGCAGAACGATTTCTGTACCAAGGGCGGCTGGCTGGATTCCCGCGGCATCGACATCAGCCCGAACCGCAAGCCGATCCAGCCGCTGGCGTCGCTGGTTGATGCGTTCCGGGCACAGAAGATCCCGGTGGTCTGGGTCAACTGGGGCGTCCGCAAGGATCTGCTCAACATCAGCCCGTCCTTGCGTCATGCACATAATCCGCGCGGCGATGAACCCGGCATCGCGCAACCGGTGCCGGGCACGCGCTCGGAGGTCATCGCGGCTGGAAGCTGGGGCGCGCAGGTGGTCGACGAAATCAACCCGGGCCGGCAGGACGTCCAGATCATCAAGCACCGTTTCAGTGCGTTCTGGGACACCGAGACCGATGCCGTGTTGCGCAACATGGGCATCAAGACCCTGTTCATCGGCGGGGTGAACATGGATCAATGCGTGATGACCACGCTTGAGGACGCAAGCTTCCTCGGCTACGACACCATCCTGATCGAGGACGGCACGGCGACCACCTCCCCCGATTTCTGCGTCCAGGCCGTGCTCTACAACGTCAAGCTGCTGTTCGGTTTCGTCACGCAATCGGCTGCGATCCTCAAAGCGCTGGCTTCGGCCAAATAGAGACGGTTTTGCCGATGACGCTGTCCTCCACCATCGAGTTCGACCGAGCAACGGCTGGCCGCGCTCGGCATCGAACTGCCTGACGTGCCGATCCCCATCGCGAATTTCGTTCCGTTCCGCCGCCATGGCGAGCTTGTGTATCTCGCCGGCCAGGTCTGCGAATGGAACGGCGAGGTGCGTTTCGTCGGCAAGGTCGGCGAAGATTACGATCTTGCCGAGGCGCAGCAGGCCGCGCGCGTCTGCGGGCTCAATCTCTTGGCCGCGCTCAGGCTCGCCTGCGGCGGCTCGCTGGACCGCGTCTCGACTTGCCTGCGGCTGGGCGGCTTCGTCAACTGCACGCCGACCTTCCCGAGCATCCCGCAGGTCATCAACGGCGCCTCCGACCTGATGTACGAACTATTCGGCACGCGCGGCCATCACGCGCGCACGGCGGTCGGCGTCGCAAACCTGCCGCGCGGCGCCGCGGTCGAGGTCGACGCCGTCTTTGCGGTCGCCTAAGCAATGCCTGCTCCGCTCGTGGAGTTGTCCGCCATCCGCAAGCAATTCGGCACCATCGTCGCCAATGACGACGTCAGCCTGGAGATCAACGCGGGCGAGGTACTCGCGCTGCTCGGCGAAAATGGTGCGGGCAAGAGCACCCTGATGAAGATCCTCTATGGCTTCTACCGTCCCGACGGCGGCAGCATCGCCATCGATGGAACGGCCGTGAATTTCGAGTCGCCGCGCGAGGCCATGGCCGCCGGCATCGGGATGGTGTTCCAGCAATTCTCGCTGGTCCCGGCCCTGTCGGTGCTGGAAAACCTGCTCGCCGCGTTGCCCGACGCGCCCTGGCTGCAATGGCGCGGCCGCGCGCGCGTGTCGGCCGCGACGCGCTGGCTGAAGCGGCTGGCGCCGGACCTCGACCCTCGCCGTCCGGTCCGTACGCTGAGCGTCGGCGAGCGCCAGCTGGTGGAGCTTTCGAAAGTCCTCAACCTCGACGCCCGCGTCGTTGTGCTCGACGAGCCTACCTCGGTGCTGACGCCTTCGGAGACCGAGCGCCTTTACGGTTTTATCCGCACGCTTGCCGCGGAGGGAAAAGCCGTGGTTCTGATCACCCACAAGCTCGCCGATGTTGCCGCCTGCGCCGATCGTATCGCGGTGATGCGGGGTGGCAGGGTCGTCGACCGCGCGGCGGCGCGCGCGCGCTCCGCGCATGCGCTGGTCGAGGCGATGGTCGGGTCCGGATTGGTCGGTTCGCTCGAACCGCCTCCGGCTCCGGCAAGCGCGGCGCCAATGCTCCAGGTGCGCGGGCTATGCGCCGACGTCCACGGGCGACGCATCCGCGACATCTCGTTCGAGCTTTCTGCAGGAGAGATCCTCGGCATCGCCGGCGTCTCCGGCAACGGACAGTTCGCGCTGGCCGAAGCGCTGGCGGGTCTGGTGCCGGTGAGCGATGGCGACGTCGTGCTGTCCGGAGTAAGCATCGCGAGCCGCGAGCAGGAAGCCGGTATTGCCCGCGAGGTCGCCTATATTCCCGAACGCCCGATCGACAACGCCGTCGTTGCCGGCCTCGATCTTGCGACCAACCTCGTGCTGCGCGACGCGCGCGCCCTGCCCCTCTTTCCGAAACGTCGGAAGATCGAGGATCGTGCCCGGGAGCTGATCACAGCCTACGACGTGCGGCCGCCGCGTCCGGAGCTGCCCGTCGCTGCGCTGTCCGGCGGCAATCTGCAGAAGCTCGTTATCGCCCGCGAACTGTCCGGGCAACGCTCGCTCCTGATCGCCTGCTATCCGACCATGGGACTGGATGTGCTCGCCACCCAATCGGTCTATCGCGAACTGTTCCGTCAGGCTGCCGATGGTGCCTGCGTGGTCTGGATTTCGGAAGAACTCGACGACCTCATGAGCTACGCACACCGCATCGCGGTCATTCATGACGGCGAAATCGCCGGCATCGTGCGTCGCGACGAGGCCGACCGTCAGACTCTCGGCCGGTGGATGGCCGGTCATGGGGCCGAAGCCGCATGAGCAGCACTGGTCGCATCCGATTCTTCGCCGCATGCGGCGGCGGTGCGGCGTTTTTGCTCACCGCAATTGTCTTCCTGCTCGCGATCGGGCGGCCGCCGCTGGCCACGCTGGCGCAAATGGCGCTTTATGCCTTCGGCGACGGCTATTCGATCTCGGAAAGCCTTGTCAAAGCCACGCCCATCCTGCTCTGCGCGCTCGCTGTGATCCTGCCAGCGCGGCTCGGGCTGATCACGGTCGGCGGCGAAGGCCAGCTCTATTTCGGCGCGCTGACCGGCACTGCGATCGTGATCGCCTTTCCGAACGGCCCGGCCATCCTGCTGCTGCCCGCGATGCTCGCCGCGGGTGCGGTCGGCGGCGCGATCTGGAGCGGCGCGGCGGGCCTGCTGCGCGCCCGTTTCGATGTCAACGAAACCATCTCGACGCTGCTGACCAACTACGTTGCGGTCTTGCTGGTGAACTATGTGATCTACGGGCCGTGGAAGGATCCGGCCAGCCTGGGCTGGCCGGCAACCATTCCGTTCCCGCCAGCGGCAAACGTACCGAGCCTGTTCGGCACGCGCGTCCATATCGGTCTCCTCGTCGGCGTCATTGCCGCGCTGATCCTTCATGTCGCCGTGTCGCGCACACGCTGGGGCATTGCACTTAGCGTGCTATCGGGCAATCGCAAGGTCGGCGCCATGGCCGGCTTCAGCTTCGTGCGCCAAACTCTGCTGGTGATGGCGATCGGCGGCGCGCTCGCCGGATTTGCCGGCATCTGCGAGACCTCCGCGATCCAGGGCCGGCTGCAGGCCGGTCTTTCAGTCGGATACGGACTGACCGGTTTTCTGGTGGCCTGGTTGTCCGGACAGAATTTCCTGCGAGCGGTGCCGATCGCAATCCTGATCGGCGGGCTGATCGCCGCCGGTGACGCGCTGCAGCTCTACTCCAGGATTCCAAGTGCCAGCGCGACCATCGTGCAGGGACTGCTGTTCGTGGCGGCGCTCGGGGCGAGCGGGCTCGCCGCACGACGGAGCGCAGGCCATGGCTGACGATACCCTGATCGTTGCAGGTTCATGGGCGGCGGCAATGCTGCGCTCTTCCACACCCTTGATGATGGTGACGCTCGGGGAGACGCTCACCCAGCGCGTCGGCATCGTCAATCTCGGCATTGAAGGCCAGATGCTGTGCGGAGCCTGCGTCGGCTTCGCGGTCGCCGCCCAGACTGGAAGCCCCGCACTGGGCCTCGTCGCCGGCGCAATGGCGGGGCTGCTGATGTCGCTGGTTCATGGCGCGCTTTGTCTGGTTTGCTCAGCCAACCAAATCGGCAGCGGCATCGCCGTGTGGACTCTGGGTCTCGGACTGACGTCCTATTTCGGCCGTGCGGCGGTCGGTGGCAAAGTGAGCGGACTGGCGCCGCTCGCGAGCCCCGCCGTCGCGGACGTGCCGTTCCTGGGTCCGATCCTGACGCAGCTCACGCCGATTGCTCCGCTCGCCATCGCCATCGTGCTCATCACCGGCTTCTGGCTGTACCGCACGCGCACCGGGCTGAACTGGCGGGTAGTGGGAGAATCCTTCGAGGCAAGCCGGGCGCTCGGCATCCGTCCGTTCATGGTGCAGGCACAAGGGATTCTGGTGGGCGGCTTGTTGTCCGGCTTTGCCGGCGCCATTCTCTCGGTCGACTACACCCAGACCTGGGCCAACGAAATGACAAAGGGACGCGGCTTCGTGGCGGTTGGCCTTGTCATCGTCGCGCGCTGGAATCCGTTATTGGTGTTGCCGGTCGTCCTTCTGTTTGGCCTGAGCGAAGCCGCAACCTTGCGGCTTCAGACGACTGGCCTGACGCTGTCGCCCTATCTGATCGCTTGCCTTCCCTATCTTGTGTGCCTGATCTGCGTGATCGTCGTCTCGCTGCGCGAAGGCCGTATCGGCGGCATGCCTGCCGAGCTGGTGTCGGTATTCGGCCGGCGCACGTAGCCTCGACCCGATATGCCGTGTGCTTTGAGGCTTGCGCCAAAAAACCAATTTCGTGAACCGGTTCAATCTGTTTGAAGCGCTCCCGGCCGGTTGCGAATGATTTTTCGCTTGCGCCGTCGTGGCTGGGCAAGAATTTGCGCTTAGGCGATAAAGACGGGACAAATTCGGTGGATAGCGAATTGAGGCGCGATTGACCGGCAAAATGCGCTCAGAGCTGCCGGAATGCGGCTCGAGACAGCCTTGAGAGCGCGTTGTAGGCGAGCCAGTGCCTTTGCAATGCTGGCCATGAAGCGCTCGAAGCCGAGGATGTTGAGCACGCGGGTGAAATTGTAGCAAAGCGCCATCAGACTCCACTCGCCGCGAACCTTGTTGAAACCACGGACCAGGAAGTGCCGATAGCCGGCGCGGCATTTGAGCGTGCCAAAGGGATGCTCGACGATCCCTGATCGGCGGCGCATCAACTCGTCTGCGCCTTGCATACGCGCGCGATGGCGTTCGAGAACGTCTTCATGTTCCCAGCGACGGATGGTCCGCGTGATGGCCTTCGGAGAGAGACAACGGGTCTTTAGCAGGCACGTCCCGCAAATCGCCTTGCGGCCCGCATAACGGATCTCGATCCGGCCACTGGTATTCTCCCAGCGTCCCTTCGTCCGGTCCAGTAATTGGCCGGCAGGACAATGGTAGGCGTCAGCTACGCTGTCATAGCTGAAGTCCTTGAGGCTGAAGCGACCTTTCTTCTCGGGTTGCCCGCTGCTCTTGGGCACTGGCACATAGGCAGTGATGCCATCATCCTCACAGGCCTTCAGCTCGAGACTGCTGTAATAGCCTTCATCGGCAAGCACCTGCAGCGCCTTGGCGTCGAAGGCCTCCTTGGCCGCCTTTGCCATCGCATGGAGCTGACCGACATCGCTGCTGTCGTTCACCACCTCGCTTGCGACAATCAGCTTGTACTTCTCGTCGACAACGGACTGCACGTTGTAGCCTGCAATCCCCTGACCATTCTTGACCAGAAGCCGGGCGTCAGGGTCGGTCAGGGACAACTGGGTCTCGCCGTCCGCCTCCAACCGGTCCAGGTCGGATTTTGCGCGAGAACGCCTGGCCAACAGCTCGGCCATCCTCGCACCCACATCACCGCCATCGCCGCTGCCGTCGCTTCGATCCTTGCTTTTGTCCTTGGCTTCCGCAGCGTCGTTGTCCGCAAGGGACTTGCCGTAGGCTTCGATCTCCTTGTCCAGCTTCACGATCTGTTCGGCCAGCCTCTTGCGCGTGAAGATGGAAGCCTTGCTGGCGTCGCCATGAAAGAACGAGCCGTCGATCGCAACAATGGCTCCGCCGACAAGGTCGAGTTCCCGGGCCAGCAACACGAACTCGCGGTTCGTTGCCTTCAAGGCCTTCCAGTTCTCCTTGCGGAAGTTCGCGATCGTTCGATAACCCGGCCTCAGGTTCTTGAGCAGCCAGATCAGGTCCAGATTGCGGCCGACTTCCCGCTCCAGCCGGCGCGACGACCTGATCTGGTTGATGTATCCGTAGAGGTAAAGCTTCAGCAGATCGGCCGGGTCGTACGGCGGCTGGCCCACTTCTTCGGCCCCGCGTTCAGCATGACTGAAACCAAGCTCAGCAAGGTCCAAGCCGTTAACGAAGCTCTCGATCGCCCGGACCGGATTGTCTGGCCCGACATAGTCCTCGATCCGAGCGGGAAGCAGGCTGGCTTGTTCACGGCTCTCACCGGTCTTGAACGTGCAATTCGTCATACGCCGAATCCTACATCAATCGCCGAAAATGCCGAGTTCTTGCCCAGCCTCGTCGGGCAAATCAGTGGCTCCTTTCCGCGCGTCCCGCGCTCGATAGAGGGGCGCTTCGCGATCGTCACGAACGTTGGCTGCGGGATGCGATGGACGCTTTGGCTTCAACTGACGAGTGAGGCGAGAGCGGACGGCGAAATCGTGTGGTCCTGATCCCCCGACGCTGGGATCGAGCTCGTGGATGATTTCACGAGCGACGGTGGCTAACAAGCCCGGTACACCGAGGAGAGCGCGCCATAAGCCGCTAAACCATTGCGCAGGGAGTGCCGGTTGATCTGGCTAAACCTGTGGTGACTGCCGCCTGCTTTTTTTGTTGCAGGCGGGCCATGGGTGAGGCCATCACCCGGCATTCCCTGCGCCCTCTTATCTCTGAGGGACGATGTCGATGCAAAGCCCGGACATTTCGTGCCGCGGGAACGCGGACGTTCGGCTGCAATCCTTGCGCGGCCCGTCCTTCGAGACGCGGCCTGCGGCCGCTCCTCAGGATGAGGTCGATTCAAGTGGCGACAAAGTCAGACCCTCATGGTGAGGAGGCGCGAAGCGCCGTCTCGAACCATGAGGCCGTCGGTGCGAGAACAGGATGTTTGAAGTTTGAATCAGAAGCCGGACTCACGCCGCGTGCGACACCACGCGGTTGCGGCCGTCGTGCTTGGCGCGGTAGAGCGCGTTGTCGGCGCGCTTGAGGACATCGCCGACCGCCTCGCCTTTCTTCTCCAGGGTCGAAATCCCGATCGAGATCGTGACTTCGATGCGCTTGGTGCCCTTGTGGACCGCGAACGGCTCGCCCGCGATCGAGCGGCGCAGGCGCTCGGCGACCACGCCGGCGACATGCAGGTCGGTTTCGGGCATCACGATCACGAACTCCTCGCCGCCATAGCGGCAGGCGAGATCGATGCCGCGGATCGATTTGCGGATGCGCACGGCGAATTCGCGCAGCACGTCGTCGCCGGCGTCATGGCCGTAATTGTCGTTGATCGACTTGAAATAGTCGATGTCGAGCATCATCAACGCCAGCGGCTTGCCGCGCGCCGAGGCCTGTTCGGCGAGCGTCGCCAGATGGCTTTCCATGTAGCGGCGGTTGTGCAGGCCCGTCAGCGCGTCCGTGATCGCCATCTCGATCGAGTTCTGCATGTTGTCGCGGAGATCATCGGCATAGCGGCGCCGCTTGATCTGGGTGCGTGCCCGCGCCAGGAGCTCGTTCTTGTCGACCGGACGCGGCAGATAGTCGTTGACGCCGATCTCGAGGCCGCGGAGCAGTCGCGCATTGTTCTCGACGTCGGCAATCGCGAGGATCGGCACATGCCGCGTGCGCTCCAGCGAGCGCGCCTGGCTGCAGAGCCGAAGCCCGTCGAAATTGTCGAGATCGAGCGAGACGATCAGGAGGTCGTAATTGCCTTCGGCGGCGTTAAACAGCGCTTCCGTCGGATTGGTCTCGACATCGACCGTATGCTCGGCGGCGAGCACCGGCGCAAGCCGTTCGTGGGAGGATTCCCGGTCGTCGACCAGGAGAATGCGGCCGCCCTTGCCGGTATCATTGACCGCGCTGCGCTCCGGCGCATGCACGCCGATCTCGAGCGAGGTGAGCGCGCGCATGCGCAGCTCGTCTGTCATCATCTTCAGCCGCGTCAGCGAGCGAACGCGCGCGATCAGCACGAGGTCGGACACCGGCTTGGTGAGGAAATCGTCGGCCCCGGCCTCCAGCCCGCGCACGCGATCGGCGGGACTGTCGAGCGCGGTGATCATCACGACCGGAATGAAATGCGTGGCAGGATTGGACTTCAGCCGGCGGCAAACCTCAAAACCGTCCATGTCGGGCATCATCACGTCGAGCAGGATGATGTCGCATTCGGCACGCTGGCAGATCTGCAGGGTTTCCGCGCCACTGGCCGCGGTGAGCACATCGAAATATTCGGCCGACAGCCGGGCTTCCAGAAGCTTTACATTGGCGGGGACGTCGTCGACTACAAGGATACGCGCGGACACAGATACTCACTCCCTACCCTATAAATCGACGGACGGTCTCAATGAACTTGCCGACGGAAATCGGCTTGGACAGATAGGCTTCGCAGCCGCCTTCGCGGATACGCTCTTCGTCGCCCTTCATCGCAAACGCAGTGACGGCGACGACGGGAATGGCACGCAGCTCCGGATCGTCCTTGATCCAGCGCGTGACTTCGAGGCCCGAAACCTGCGGCAGCTGGATGTCCATCAGGATCAGGTCGGGTCGCATCTGGCGGACGAGGTTGAGCGCCTCGTGGCCATTGCTGGTGCCAGAGGTCTGATAGCCGTGCGCTTCCAACAGGTCGCGAAACAGCTTCATGTTGAGCTCGTTGTCCTCGACGATCAGGACGGTCTTTGCCATCCCGTCCCTCCCATCTCTTGTGCTACAGGACGACTTAAAAGGTGCTTATACGGCGCCACGCCTGCGCGCCGACAGGTAAATTCAAACTAGCTGCAGATTCGCTCTAACCCGTTAAGCCGGATTTTAACTTCCGCGAAGTGGTTTCCGCTTGCTTGAACCCATTCGAAAGACTCGGGCATGATGGTTTGCAAAGTAGAGCCCATAAGTTAATGGAAAGGCAAATCGGTCGTTGAAAAAGCCTGTTCAAAACCCCCGGGAAGTGGCTGAAATCGTTGCGATTCAGGCTCTGAGCTTTGTCGCGGGTGATTCCGAGCGGCTGGGGCTGTTTCTGGCCGAAACCGGGATCGGGCCGGATACGCTGCGAAAATCGGCCACTGAGCCGAAGTTTCTGGCGAGCGTGCTCGACTTTGTGCTGCGCGACGACGCAACCGTAAAAGCGTTTGCGAAGGCTTCCGACCTGCATCCGACCAATGTGGCGGCCGCGCGCGAGGTGCTCGGCGATCCCAAATGGGAGCGCGACGTGCCGTGAGCACGCCCGCGCGAGCCGTGAGCGCGCCGACCTGCTTTTGCCGGGACTGTCTCGGCGATCTCGATTTTCGGGCGAAGCGCTGCAGCCATTGCGGCTCCCCTCGCCTGGTGCGCCATCCCGCGCTCGCCCGGCTTACCCTCGCGCATATCGACTGCGACGCGTTCTACGCCACCGTCGAGAAGCGGGACAATCCAGAGATCGCCGACAAGCCCGTGATCATCGGCGGCGGCAAGCGCGGTGTGGTGTCGGCGGCCTGCTACATCGCGCGTACCTATGGCGTGCGCTCGGCCATGCCGATGTTCAAGGCCTTGGCGCTGTGTCCGCAGGCGATCGTGATCGGACCGGACATGGCCAAATATGTGCGTGTCGGTCGCGAGGTGCGCCAGGCCATGCAGGCGCTGACGCCGCTGGTCGAACCGCTCTCGATCGACGAGGCATTCCTCGATCTATCGGGCACCGAGCGCGTGCACGGCATGATCCCGGCCAAGGTGCTGGCGAAGTTCGCACGCGAGGTCGAGGCCAAGATCGGCATCACCGTTTCCGTTGGATTGTCGGTGAACAAGTTCCTGGCCAAGATCGCCTCCGACCTCGACAAGCCCCGCGGCTTTGCCGTGCTGGATCAGGACGAGGCCCGCACGATGCTCGCGGACAAGCCGGTCGGATTCATCTTCGGCGTCGGTCCCGCGACACAGGAAAGGCTCGCCGGCCGCGGCTTTCGCACCATCGCCGATCTGCAGCGGGCCGACGAAGTCGCGCTGATGAAGCAGTTTCCGACCGAGGGGCGAAGGTTGTGGCGGCTGGCGCGCGGCATCGACGACCGCCAGGTGGTGCCGGACCGCGGCGCCAAGACGATTTCCAGCGAGACCACGTTCGAGAACGACATCCGCGATTTCGCGACGCTGGAAAAGCTGTTGTGGCGGCTGTCGGAAAAGGTCTCGTTGCGGCTCAAGAACGGCGATCTTTCCGGGTGCACCATCACGCTGAAGCTGAAGACCGCCGATTTCCGCCAGCGCACGCGATCGCAGTCGATCGCCGCACCAACGCAATTGGCGGCCAAGATTTTCGCGGTGTCGCGTGAAATGCTGGCGCGCGAGATCGACGGTACCGCTTTTCGCCTGATGGGCACCGGCGTCAGCGCCCTGCGCAAGGGCTCGGAGGCCGACGACACCGACATGCTCGACCGCCGCGCCGTGCATGCCGAGCGCGCGATGGACGACTTGAGGAAGAAGTTCGGTCAAGCGGCGGTCATCCGCGGAATTGCCTATGATGGACCGGAGGAGGCGGATGAAGAATGAACCAACGTCATTCCGGGGCGATACGAAGCATCGAACCCCAATGCGCAATTGCGCATTGTGGAATCTCGAGATCCCGGCTTCGCGCTAATGCGCGCCCCGGGATGACGGCCTTTCGGCCGTCACTTGCACGGCTTGCTGTCCTTGACGTCAAACTTGCCGAGCGCACCGGAGATGACGAAATCATTGTAGTCGAGCACCAGCGCGCGCGAGACGCCGTTCTCGTACAGCTCGAAGGACATCGAATAGACCGGGGTCTGCTCGCCGTCCTTCTTCTTCACGTCACGGTCGTAGTAGCTCACCGTCACCGGCCAGCGGGTCAGCGACTTCATGTGCTCGTCGGAGGTGGACGGATCGGGAGCGGCAATCCGCTTGTCGCCGGGGATCGGCTGGCCGATCACCGAGAGCGTGTTGTAGACCTTCTCGCCATTGTCGGAGCCGTCATAGACGGTGAGCTCCAGCAGCGATTTGCCGGCCTGCGCGGCTTCGATGATGCGATGGATCTGCTCGGTCGGAAATACCGTCGAGCCGTCGAGCGTGAAGGTCTTGGCCGCCGGCTGCTTCAACTTGACGGTGATGCGGTCGCCGGTCCGTTCCGCAATGCCGTCGACGGGATTCGGATCGTTGTCGTTGGTGCGGGCGTCGATCTTGAAGCGGTAGCTCTTGCCCTCGCCGTCCTCCCACGAGCTCGAGCGCAGGTCGCTCAGCATCATCTTGCCCTCGCCGATCTCGAGCTCGGAGACCTGGCGGAATTCGCTGGTGTAGCCCTCGCAGGCGCTGCCGGAGAAATTGTAGAGGATGCGGCCGCGCGCGCTGTTGACGGGGTTGGAGCCGCGCGACTTCACGAGGCTCAGCTCGTACAGCGCCTGGTGTGGCAGGAACGATCTCGCAGCGGCGGCTCTCGCCGGCCCGCATGCAACCGCAGCGAGGGCCAGCAAGGCGAACAAGGTCCGCAGCGATCGATCCATGATGGTCCTTTGGCGCGTGAGGAGATTCGGCACCTTAATGACCGCGCCATTGCGTCGCAACTGGGGCCGCTTCACGGAAACGTGCTAATTTTGGATAGCGGTCCACCAAAACTCGCCTCCCGGCCCTGGCTTGCATGTGCCGGCGCGATGCGCGAAAGAAGCGCACCTGTACAAAAATTAATCAGCATCATCCGGGGGCCGAACATGGCGGGCGCGATCGAGCAGAAGCTGGCTTCGATGGGCATCAATCTGCATGAAGCGCCCACGCCTGTGGCGAACTATGTCGGCTTCGTTCGTACAGGCAATCTGCTGTTCGTCTCCGGCCAGGTCTGCTTCGACGCGCAGGGCAAGCTGATCGCCAAGGGCAAGCTTGGGGCCGGCGTCAGCATCGAACAGGGCCAGGCCGCGGCGCGCGGCTGCGGCATCAATTTACTGGCGCAGGTCAAGGCCGCGCTTGGCGATCTCGACAAGGTGGTGCGCGTGGTGCGGCTCGGCGGCTTCATCAACTCTGCGCCGGATTTCCTCGACGGGCCAAAGGTGATGAACGGCGCCTCCGATCTGATGGTTGAGGTATTCGGCGACAAGGGCCGCCATGCCCGCACCACCGTCGGCGTCGCCTCGCTGCCGGCGGATGCCGCAGTCGAGGTCGAAGGTTTGTTCGAGGTGGCTTGAGGAACGAGGCGTGCGCGCACCGGGATGGCTGAAGGCGCGGCCGGTCGCTCACCGCGGCCTGCATGACGCGGCCCGCGGCATCATCGAGAACATGCCGGCCGCGGCGCAAGCCGCAATCACAGGCAATTTCGCCATCGAATGCGACATCCAGCTGACGTCGGATGGCGAGGCGATGGTGCATCATGACGACGAACTCGGCCGCTTGACGGAAGGTGGCGGCCCGCTGCTGACCAAGACGGCGGCCGAATTGAAAGCCGTGCACTTCAAGGGCACCCCTGAGCGGATGATGACACTGACCGATCTCTGCAACCTCGTCGCCGGCCGCGTGCCACTGGTGATCGAGGTGAAGAGCCATTTTGACGGCGATCGCAAGCTCGTGAAGCGCATGGCCGAGGTGCTCTCCACCTATCAAGGCCCCGCGGTCGGGATGTCCTTCGATCCCGACCAGGTGATCGCGTTGCGCGAGCTGATCCCCTCGCGGCCGCGCGGTATCGTCGCCGAGCACGATTACACCGCGGAGGATTGGCCGGACGCCTCGCCCGAGCAGCGCCACGGCATGACGCATCTGCGCCATTTCTTCCGCAGCCAGCCCGATTTCGTCGCCTACTGGGTCGACGAACTGCCCTCAGCAGCGCCTTGGCTCGCGCGCAACCTGTTCCGTTGCCCGCTGCTGGCCTGGACGGTGCGCACGCCGGAACAGCGCGCCCGCGCCGCGCGCTTCGCCGATCAGATAATCTTTGAAGGCTTTGTGCCGGGAACCTGATCCTCGCTCTCCGCACTTGAACTCTCTGCTGCAATGCACGATCTTTGGGGCGGACTAGTAAAGAGCCTCGATGGACTCTTCCGAAATCACGCTCGAAGCCGTGCCCTCCGTCGGCGATGTTCCCGCCGAGGAATGGGATGCCTGCGCCAATCCGCGGCCGGATCTGAGCGGGCTCGACACCTTGGCCCCGGCCAGTTCGTGTACGGACGCAAAGCCTTACTACAACCCCTTTGTTTCGCATGCGTTTTTCTCGGCCGTCGAAGAGTCCGGATCGGCGATCGCGCGCACCGGCTGGGGGCCGCGGCATCTGCTTGCGAAAATCGACGATCACGTCGTCGGCGTCGTGCCCTGTTATCTGAAATCGCATTCGCAGGGCGAATACGTATTTGACCGCGGCTGGGCCGACGCCTTCGAGCGCGCGGGCGGACGCTATTACCCCAAACTGCAGTGCTCGGTTCCCTTCACGCCGGCCACCGGCCCTCGCCTCCTGATCCGCAACGATGTCGACCGCGAGCAGATCGCCACCGCGCTCGCAAGCGGCCTCGTGGCGCTCACCGGCGTCAGCAAGGCCTCTTCGGTGCACGTCACCTTCGCGCGCGAGGCGGAATGGAAGTTCCTCGCCGGGCACGGTTTCCTGCAGCGCACCGACCAGCAGTTTCACTGGCACAACCTGGGTTTTGCCACCTTCGACGATTTCCTCGGCAGCCTCAATTCGCGCCACCGCAAGGCGATCAAGCGCGAGCGCCGCGAGGCGATAGCCTCCGACATCACGATCCACTGGCTCACCGGCAAGGACATCACCGAAGACGCCTGGGACGCCTTCTTCGACTTTTACATGGAGACCGGTTCGCGCAAATGGGGCCGGCCTTACCTCACCCGAAAATTCTTCTCGCTGGTCGGCGCGAGCATGAGCGAGGACGTGCTGCTGGTGATGGCCAGGCGCAATGGCCGCTGGATTGCGGGGGCGATCAATTTCATCGGCTCGGATACGCTGTTCGGCCGCAACTGGGGCGCGATCGAGCATCATCCCTTCCTGCATTTCGAGGTCTGCTACTACCAGGCGATCGATTTCGCGATTCAGCGCAAACTCAAAGTCGTCGAGGCCGGCGCGCAGGGCGAGCACAAGCTCGCGCGCGGATATCTGCCGCACACCACCTACTCCGCGCATTACATCGCCGATCCCGATCTGCGCCGGGCGATTGCGGATTACCTGCGGCGCGAGCGCGCCTATGTCGCGGAGGCCGGCCGCGAGCTCACCGGGATGGGCCCGTTCCGGAAGGTCGAGGGCGAGGCGCCTTGACGGCAAGCCGCGGCCGGTGTGAGTAGGAGAAAAGTCCGGGAGCCTGCCATGACCGCCTATGACAACAACAACCCGTTCGCAAGGATCCTGCGCGGCGAATTCTCTTGCCACAAGGTCTATGAGGACGAGCATGTGCTGGCCTTCCTCGACATCATGCCGCGCGTGCCCGGCCACACGCTGGTGATCCCGAAGGCCCCTGCCCGCAACATCCTCGACATCAAGATCGAGGATTACCTGCATGTCTCGCGCGCGACCCACAGGATCGCTGCCGCCGCGAAGCAGGCGTTCAACGCGGACGGCATCAGCATCCAGCAGTTCAACGAGACCGCCGGGGGACAGGTCGTGTTTCACCTGCATGTCCACGTCATGCCGCGCCATGAAGGCGTTGCGCTCTTGCCGCCCGCGAGCCGAAAAGAAGACGTCAAGGTGCTGGAAGACAACGCGACCAAGCTCGCCGCGGCGCTGAAGTAACAAGCTCACTCCGTCTCGAAATCGCCTGCCTGCGGCGTTGCCAGCGGCGTGAATTCGCAGCGGTCGGGCTTGATGTCGAGTAGCGGCGTCCCGTCGAGGCAGTCGAGCCCGCGCACCAGGATGTTGTTGCCCTCGATGCCGACGAATTTCACGATCGAGGTCGCGATCGGGTTCGGCCGCACCGGCGAACGCAGCGAAAAGGTGCCGCGCGTGTTCTTGTTGTTCTTCGGGCTCTGCAGCACGAGGTCGCGGCGCGACTGGTGCAGCCAGTAGATCACTTCGAGGTTTGAGTAGAAATCGACGCCCTTGATCGCGGGCACCCAGGGCTCGAAAATCTCGAGCCGGCAGATCGGCCCGTCCTGCCGGCCCTGCCGCGGCGTCTCGAGCCGCGAGGTCCAGGGAGTCCGGATGCGGCCAATGAACACCAGCCAGGCATCGTGGGCCGGCGGCACGTCGACGGCGAGCTCGCCGTCGCGGATTTCGTTTTCTCGTACCATTCCATTCAATCCAGCGAGAAATTCAGCTTCTTCACCACGTCTAGCCAGCGCGTCCGGTCGGCGTCGACGAACTCCTTGAGCGCCGCCTCGCTGCGCACACGCAGCGGCGGGAAGCCGGCCTTGGTCAGCGAGGCGCGGAACGCCTCGTCATCGAGCGCGCGGTTGATGCTCGCGCTGATTTTTTGTGCGGCCTCCGCCGGCATCCCGGTCGGCGCGGCGATACCATACCACACGCTGACGCGATAGCCGGGATAGCCGCTTTCGGCGATCGTCGGCAAATCCGGCCGTTCGGCGATGCGCTCCGTCGAGCTGACCCCGAGCGGGCGCACCAATCCGGCCTGGGCCGGCGGCAGCGAGATGCCGACCGACTCGAACATCACCTGGATCTGTCCCGACAGCAGATCGGTCAGCGCGGCGCCTGCCCCCTTGTACGGCACATGGGTCATCTCGATGCCGGCTTGCTGCTTGAACATCTCGCCGGCGAGCTGGCCGATACTACCGTTGCCGGGCGAACCGAAATTGAGCTTGCCGGGATTTTTCTTCGCATAGTCGATGAACTCCGCGATCGTCTTCGCCGGTACCGACGGGTGAATGATCATGATCATCGGCACTTCGGTGAGAATGCCGAGAATCCGAAGCTCGCGGGCGGGGTCGTAGGACAATTTCTTGTAGAGCACCGGGTTGAGCTCGATGACCGACGACGTCGTGAACAGCAGGGTGTAGCCGTCGGGGTCGCCATGGGCGACGGCCTCGGCGCCGATCGCGCCCTGCGCGCCGCCCTTGTCCTCGACATACACGGCCTGCTTCAGGTCACGCGCGAGATATTCGGCGAACAGACGAGCTTGCGCATCGGTCGGTCCGCCCGCGACATAGGGCACGACCAGCTTGATGGCGCGCGTCGGATAATCCGCCGCGTGTAATGCCTGTGCTGCCGCGAGCATGAATGTGAATGCGAGACACAGCAGGGTCCAGTTTTTCCGCATGGCGCTTCCCTTTGGTCGTTCTTGTTGGGGACAGCCTAGCGGAAACCCACGACGCTGCAATGGCGCTCATCCGAGCCACCACTTCCCGGCCAGCATGACGATTTCGCCGCAGACGACGCCGGCAAAGATCGACCGCCGCGTCAGCATGAAGGCGACAAAACCGGCCACGACAGCGCCATAGCGCAACATGGCCGGCACGCTCGCCAGCGCGCCCGGCGGCTGCACCAGGATCTGCGCGATGACGCCCGCCAGGATCGCGGTCGCGACCGCTTTGACCCACATCAGGAGGTCGGAGCCCTCGTCGAGCCCACTGCCGAGCCACAAGCCCAGCATGCGCCAGATCTGGTTCGGGATCACGCCCGCGATCAGCAGCACGACCAGCGCATGCCAATCGCCGAAGAACGCGCTCATGGCTGCTCCCGCCATTTGTGCACGCTATAGGCGATGCTGCCCGCGGCGACGCCGCTGACGAGAATGTCGAGCCCGCTGTCCATCAACGAGGCTATCGGATAGAACGCGAGCCCCAGAGCCAATGCCAACGCATCGGCAAGCTCCCTGGAATTGCTGGCAGTCGAGAACAGGAAGGCGAGCGGAGTCAGCAGCAGGATTGCGGCTCCGAAGGTCTGCGACAGATTCGCCGCAAGCTCGAAGCCGATGACGGTCGCTGACAGAGCGATACATAGTAGTCCGCAGCCAAGCCCATGAACGAACGCAACGCGGCGTTCGCGCGGCACATGCGGCAGGAAGCGGTAGCATTCGACCCAGAGCGTCACCGCGGTGAAATGGGCAACCAGCACGAGATGGCGGCGCTTGGTCTGTGGTGTGCGCATCATCGGCAGCACGGCGACCACCATTGGAAAAAGCCGGACGGCGCTTATGGTCACCGCGATGGCGGACTGCACAAGGCCGGCGCCCGAGGCGAGCGTCGTGATCAGGATGATCTGCGCCGGTCCCGCCCATACCAGCGTGGTCGCCAACAACGCCCAGAACAGCGAGAACTGCGCCCCATGCGACAGCGCGCCGATGCCGATATAGGTGACGAACAGCACCAGCGAGAGGATGGTAGCGCCGGTCGCGCTCATACCCCAGGCAAAGGCGCGGAGGTTGCTGTTCCATTTCGGTGAATCGAGCGGCGGAAGGGGCATGAGTGGCATGTCGCGGATGAAGGGTGACCCCGTCAACCGCCATTGCGGGCCAGCCTCCCTGCGGAACGCGCAGGCCGATGTTGCGAAGCGATTGCTCATGCGCCGTGCAGCATCACGCCTGCACGCCTCGATTGCGCAACACAAAGCAGGCGCCGCCGGCGAGACGGACGCGGTTGCAGAGCGCTTCGGCCACGCCCCGCGTCTCGGCGCCGATGCGCGCCTGGTAGAACGGGCTGGTGCCGCGGCTGCGGAAGATGCCGGCCAGCAGGGTGATGTCCTGGTTGCCGATCACGGGCCGCAACCGCCGCATCTCCCGCGCATAGCTGGAAAGCGCCTGTTCGCGATCGAAGCCCGCCGCGAGCTGCACGCCCCACGGCCGGGCCGCGGATAGCCGGGTGCGCTGCTCGAGCTCGGTGACGAAGCGATTGGGCCCAGCCTTCAACATCGCGATCAAGTCAGGGCAACTTGCTGGTGCCGCGGCGTCGCGTAGCGCGGCGCCCCTGCCCGTCTTCGCCCAGTCGTCGACTGACGCGCCGGTGATCGCCATCACGTAGTCGCGTGTCGCCTGCGGCATCGCGCCCGTGCCGGCAAGCCATGCCTGCAGCCGCTCCGGGCCGAGATGATAAGCCGCGGCCGCAAGCCCGAGGTTGCCGAACCGCCCGCGCAGCCCGCTCAGGAACTCGGCTGCCTTCGGCAATGCCTGGACGGGGTCGAAGGGATCGAGCACCGGCCACGCGCCCGTGATCATCTGCTCGCGTTGCGGGCCGACGGTGTTGATCTCGAAATGCCCTTCCTGCCAGATCACCCGCGCGAAGAAATTCAGCGGCAGATCATTGGCCTTCGCCGCCGATTTAATCATCAGACACAGCGACTCCAGGGTTTCGTCGTCCGTCGCCGCCACAACCGCGGCACCCGGCGACGCAGCGCCATTCGTTGCGGGATAGCGGGGGCCGGCCGATGCCGCTGCCAACGGCAGGCATGCCAGCGCCACGGCCAGAAAAGCCGCAAAACGTAGACCGATGATAGATTGCAAGAGCATGTTGCTTCTCGAGAGTGGGGCGACGCCTCCAACTCCTATGACCCCAGCAACCCCCGATATGTGACTGCCACACGGAGCAACGCCGCTAGAGCGCGATGGGATCGCCATCGCGCTCCAGACTCTTGATTGAGCATGATCTTTTTCGGAAAATCGGTGTCCACTTTTCCGGATCATGCTCTATCCCCGCACAAAGATGTTCTTCAGCACGAAGCACGCGCCGCCGGCCTTGCGGATGCGGTTGCAGAGATCGTCGGCTTCCGCGCGCGTGTCGGCGCCGAACCGCACCTGATAGAACACATGGGAGCCGCGGCTGCGCTGCACGGAGCTGAGGATGCTCGGGTCGCGATCGCCGATGACGGCGCTCAGATTCCTGACCGCGCGGCCATACATGGCGAGCGCCTTGTTGCGGTCGAAGCCGGCGGCGAGCTGCACGCCCCAGGTCTTGGCCGCGGCCAGTTGCACGCGCTCCTCAAGCCTGATGATGAAGGGACCGGGCGCTTGCTTGAGCAGCGCCATCAGGTCATGGCAGGTGGTTGGCGGCGCGCTCTCCGGCATCCTGCCGCCCTTCCCTGCCTTGGCCCATTCGTCGACGGTCGAACCGGTGATCCGGGAAACATAATTGCGGGTCTCGGCCGGCATTCCGCCGGTGCCGGCAAGCCATTCCTGCACCCGGCGGGGACCGGCATTGTAGGCCGCGGCCGCAAGACCGAGGTTGCCGAACTGGCTGCGCAGCTCGGCCAGGAATTCCGCGGCCTTCGGCAGCGCCTGCACGGGATTGAAAGGGTCGAGCAAACCGCGCTCGAACGCGGTCCCCGGCATGAATTGCGCAATCCCCTGCGCGCGCGTGCCATAGCGCGTCATCGGCCCGATGGCGTCGACCTGAAAGCGGCTCTCCTGCCAGATCACCCGTGCGAAGAACTCCAGCGGCAGGCCGTTTTCCCGCGCCGCCGACTCGATCATCAGGCAGATGGTTTCCGCGGTGCCGGTGATTTGCAGCGGCGGCTGCGGGATAGCGAGCTCTTCAACGCTCGGGTGCACATAGCGCGGGCTTGCGGATTCACCATCCTCGGCCCCGGCGGGGGCCGGCAGCAGCCAAAGGGCGGGCAGAACGAAAGCCACCCGCAGCACAGAATCGAGCAATCGCCTGCCTTTAGCCATGAGCCGCCAATAATGGCCTGTCCCCGTGAATATAATGCGGCGCGGCATCCCGCGGGGATTTCGGAAAACCGGTGGCTGATTGGTTTACGTTAACGCGACATCGCGGTTCCCGTGCCCTTCTTTTCGCCACCGGGCGGCATAGTCTCCAGGGCGAATGGAGGAGGAAGCGATGCAGGATCGGCGCGAAAGCGTGCGGAACAAGGTGTTCATGGGCGGCGTGGCCGAGATCAACGGCCGCGGCTCGACCATGGACTGCGTGGTGCACAATTTCAGCGAGAGTGGCGCCTGCGTCGAGTTCGACTCTGTTGCGCGAATCCCTGCCGAAATGAACCTGAAGATTTCGCGCAAGGGACGCTCCTTCTTCGCCCGCATGATCTGGCGTCAGGCCAATCGCGTTGGCCTCGCCTTCCGCGCCATGGTTACGGATGCGCCGGAGAGCGACCTCGATGCGCGGCTGCGCCGCAGCGAAAAGAAGAAGCGCCAGCTGCAGCGCCGCATCAACGAGCTGCTCGGCGAAGACTGAAATTTTTGCGGCTTCGGGCATGATGCGGTTCAACTGTCATGCGGCCAGGAAGGCAAGCGTCCGCATTTCCGCGGCATGATCTGCCCGGGTGATGCATCATCAGGTCCCTCGAAAAACAGAGGGCGCAGGGAAAGCCGGATGCTGGTTGCACCCGCGGCCTCGTGTGCAGTGTAGAAAGCACACGAGTTAGAAACCACAGGTTCAACCGGAGCGACCCGGCCTTCCCTGCGCGATTGGTGTTAACGGCTGCTCCGTGCTCTCCCTGGTGTACCGGGCTTGTTAGCCACCATCGTTTGCCGATCATCATCGACAAGCTTGATCCCAGCGTCGGGGAATCAGGACCACACGGCTTGGCCGTCCGCATCAGTGCGCTTCGTCGTGTGCGCACCAACACGTCCATCGCATCCCGCGCCCAACGTTCGTGACGATCGCGAAACGCCCCTCTGGTGAGCGCGGGATGCGCGAAGACAACCATATTTTTCTGAAAAACGGAAGTGAAATCTTTGTGGCGCCGGGGCTGGATGAGCCCAATCAAATGAAATAGCTCACGAAATTAGTTTTTTGACGCGTGCATTTTTCGGCTCGCTCTGCAGCATCAGCAAGCGATGAATTGGCTAAAATCGATCAAACTGATTTGCCCGCCGGGCAGTCGCCACCATCATTCCCGGGCCGCCGGCTGCCGCCAAGTGCCAGGCCGCGAGATCGCCCTGAGGCCAGACCCGAAATCGGCGGCCGACCAGAACGCTCTCACCGCATCGCGACAAATATCACGGGCACATCTGGTGTTCACATCGCAAACATCGGCGCGCAGCAAAAAGCCCCGGCTCCCGGCCGACACAAGATCGGTCAATCGACGAAGGAGGTTCTCATGCGCTGGATCTACCTCGCCATCATCATTCTGTTCGTCGCAGCGACCATCATCTTCGCGCTGCAGAACTTTCGAAATCGTCACAGTGTCTCTTTTCGGCTTCGATGCTCGCGTCCCGCTCGCGCTGTTGGTCGCTGCCGCCTACCTCCTGGGCGCGGCAACGGGCGGCAGTCTGTTCGCGCTGCTGCGCCGATCGTACGAAGGTTCAAGGCGCAGGGTAGTGGGCTCGCCATAGGCTAGGATTGGGTTGAACCAACGGGTCACGCGAACGCGCGCCTGAACGGTTTGCAATGTCCTCTCAGGGTATCACTGGCGGATGGTACTCAAGCGTGTACGCCAGGGCCCACAGGAGAAACAGCACGATTGGTAGATGCAGCAATAATTGCAGGAACGAGAAGCCGACGATGTCACGGGCGCGCAGACCCAAAACCCCGAGGAGCGGCAGCATCCAGAACGGATTGATGAGATTGGGCAATGCTTCCGCGGCGTTGTACACCTGCACGGCCCAGCCGAGATGCACTTTGAGATCGTTCGCCGCCTGCATGACGTAGGGAGCCTCGAGCAGCCACTTTCCGCCACCTGAGGGTATGAAGAAACCCAGAATTGCCGAATAGATCCCTATGACCAGCGGAAAGAGATGCTGAGTCGACATGCTGACGAAGGCATGGGTGATTTGATCGGAAACAGTGACTCCCGCACCATTTTTTGCCTGAGTCAAAATCGAGGCGATGGCCCCATAGAATGGAAACTGGATCAGGACGCCTGATGTCGCCGGCACCGACTTGACGACCGCTGCCAAAAATCGTTTCGGGCGCCAATGCAGAAGCAGCCCGAGCATGATGAATATGAAATTGTAGGTGTTGAGGTTGGAAATCGCGATCATCCAGTCCTGGCGTGAAAATTCGTAGATCACCCAGCCAATTGCCAGTAGCGCGAGCAGGACCGTGAGAATGGGAGAATGTTCGAGCCATTCACCTGGTTGCTGGGGCGGCGGCACGTCGATCGAGTCGTCGTGCGAGGCTTTGATCCCCATCGCTTCGGCGGTTACTGCGGTGTTGGGTCCCGGCGCCGACCAGACCGCGATGACTGCCGAAACCACAAGCAGGACCGCGGTGATTACGAAGGATTGCCAAAGAAAAATGGTCTCAGAGAACGGAATAACACCCGTGATGGGCAAGAGGGTCTTTGGAAGGCTCGCGGCATTTGCCTGCAGCTGCGCTGCCGACGAAGAAAGCCCCATTGCCCACGTAGCACCTAGCCCCAAATATGCCGCTGCAGCTCCCGCCCGGTAGTCCATTCGCAATTCCCGCCGCGCCGCGAGCGCGAGCACCAGGAGCCCGCCAAGGATCAGGCTAAGTCCTCAGTTGAGCAGCGAGGCCGACATGCTGACGACGGCAACCAGCCCCACTGCGCTCCTTCCGTTGCCGGGCAAATCGGCAAGCCAGCCAATCAGCCGGCGCGCCGGCGCGGAAGTGGCGACCACGTATCCCCCGATGGCCACGAAGGCCATCTGCATGGTGAACGTGATCAAGCTCCAAAAACCGTTCCCAAACGCCACGCTGACGGCAGCTGGCGAAGCGCCATTGGCGAGCGAAGCAACCGCGACCACGACCACAGCGATGGCGACGAAAACAAAGGCGTCGGGAAACCAGCGCTCCGCCCACGACGTGAAGCCGATCGCGATCCGCACCAATACGCCTTCTCGCTGTATCGGCTGGTCTGAAGTTGCCGCTGTAACCGTGCTTGTCATCGCCGATCCTCCCCAGCCCTTGTACGGGGTACGAGCAATTTCGATCCCGCGAGGCACGTCCGGGATTGAGATAGATCAATGGAAGCAAGCCCGGCGCCCGCGTGGCGCATTCGAAAGGGTCAATAGACCTAATGCTGCGGCTGGTTTCGCATTGCAGCGCAAATGGATCTGTGGAGGGGCGCCACCGCCGACATCGCGGAGTAGGCCGCCCGGCAGTGACGTCTGCCCTCTTGGTTGATCTGTCTCAAGGCTTCGCGCGATTTCGCGGTCATAGTTGGGTTCGTAAACCAACTCAGAGCGAGCGATGCCTCGATTTGCGGCAAAAGCCTTGCTGACGTTCCTCACCGTGAGCAGGTCGCGCAAGCAACCCAGCTGGGATCGCATCATCCTCATGCTCTCGATCGCGGTGACCGTCGGGCTCGTCGCATTGTTCATCTATGGAAAGGCCACCTCGCGGTGGTAGTTCGCGGGCGAAAATTCAGCGGTCGGATGAAGCGATTTGGCATTGTATTCCTGCTCGTCTGCGCGGCCGGCGCAACCGGCCACGCCGCCGAAGACGGGCAACAGCGCGGCAAGACCCTGCTCACAGCGATGTGCGCACGCTGCCACGCTGTCGGCAGGACAGGCAAAAGTCCGCATCAGGATGCGCCGCCGTTCCGGACCTTCGGCGACGACAAGCTCTACGACAATGATTTTGCAGAGCGCCTGCAGGACGGATTGAGCACCATCCATCCGGACATGCCGACCTTCCACTTCAGCCGCGAGGACGCGGACGCCGCCGTGAACTATCTCCGGTCGATCCAGGTGCGCAGCAAGCCGGTGCGCCGCTAAAGCGCGATGAGATTAGGTTGAATTGTCATCGCGCTTAGCGTTTTGATTGAGCATGATCTTTTCGGAAAACCGCTGCACACTTTTCCGAATCATGCTCTAGTACCCACTTTTCTTGGTTCGTGAGTCGTGATTCAAGATATGGATGATACTCGAAGCAAGAGAAGTCCACCTTTCGAGGAAAGACCGCAAGGTGCTTGAGGCATGTTGCCGCTCACCGGTGACGTTGCAGCGCGATTTGAAGCGGGCGCGGATAGTTCTGTTGGCTGCGGACGGGCGCAGCACCCGGTCGATCGCCAAGGAAGTTGGGGTCCAGCCGCGGATTGTCAGCCTTTGGCGGCATCGCTATGCCGACCATGGCCTTGAAGGGCTAAAAGACAAGCAGCGGCCTGGCAAGCAGCCGATCTACACGAAGGCCACCGACAAGCGGATTCTGAAGCTGCTGGATAAGCCGCCCCCGCAAGGGTTTGCGCGCTGGACCGGCCCTCTGCTGGCCGAGGCGCTGGACGATGTTGACGTCCAATATGTCTGGCGATTCCTGCGCAGCCACAAGATTGACCTCGCGGCTCGCAAGTCCTGGTGCGAGAGCACCGACCCGAACTTTACCGCCAAAGCGGCCGATGTTGTTGGCCTCTACGTCGCCCCGCCGGCGAAGGCCATTGTGCTATGCGTGGACGAGAAGCCTTCGATCCAGGCCTTGGAGCGCGCGCAGGGTTATCTGAAGTTGCCCAATGGCCGCGCCTTAACCGGCCAGAGCCACGACTACAAGCGGCATGGCACGACAACGCTGTTTGCGGCGCTTGAAGTCGCCACCGGAAAGATTATCGCGGCTCATTCAAGACGTCGTCGCCGCGTCGAGTTTCTCGACTTCATGAACAGCGTCACCGCGGCCTTTCCGGGCCGGAAGCTTCACGTCATCCTCGACAACCTCAACACCCACAAGAAAAACGAACATTGGCTCAAGGCCCACCCCAACGTGCAATTTCATTTCACGCCGACAAGTGCATCCTGGCTCAATCAGGTCGAGGTATGGTTTTCGATCTTGCAGGGGCAGTCGCTTAGCGGAACCTCCTTCACAAGCCTCAAGCAGCTTCAGGAACACATCAATGCCTACGTCAACGCGTACAATGACAAGGCCGAGCCCTTCGTCTGGACCAAGAAAAAGGTCCGTCAACGCCGTTTCAAAGGCCGCCGTATCACTCAGCTCTGATTCCGGGTACTAGGCGTGCTGCGCCCGCAAACAAAAAGGCCGGCTCAACAGCCGGCCTTTTGCATTTCGTCCTTGTCGTTCTTGCGGTCGCTCAGACCTTGACCAGCGGCCCCTTTGAGGGCGGGGCTTTCGAGCCGCCGCCGTTCGGCTTCGGCGGCTTGCGCTTGCGCGACACCGGCAGCTTTTCCGGCTTCGGCGTGACCGGGCCTTCGACGAACTCGAAGCCGATCTTGTCCAGAGCGGTCGCTTCGTCCTTGACCACGACGACGCGCACGTGTCCGCCGCCCTTGAGCTTGCCGAACAGCACTTCGTCGGCGAGCGGCTTCTTGATGTGCTCCTGGATCACGCGGGCCATCGGGCGGGCGCCCATCTGCTCGTCATAGCCGTGCTGGATCAGCCAGGCCTTGGCGGGCTCGGACAGCTCGATGGTGACGTCGCGATCGGCGAGCTGGACTTCGAGCTGCAGCACGAACTTCTCGACCACCATGCCGATCACGTCGGCATTGAGATGCGCGAACGACACGATGGCATCGAGGCGGTTGCGGAACTCCGGCGCGAACTGCCGGTTGATCGCCTCGTGATCGTCCCCTTCCCGCTTCGAGCGCGTGAAGCCGAACGCCTGCTTGGCGAGATCGGCCGCCCCGGCGTTCGTGGTCATGATCAGGATGACGTTGCGGAAGTTGACCTGCTTGCCGTTGTGGTCGGTGAGCCGGCCGTGATCCATGATCTGCAGCAGCACGTTGTAGAGATCGGGATGCGCCTTCTCGATTTCGTCGAGCAGCACCACGCAATGCGGATGCTGGTCGACGCCGTCGGTCAAGAGGCCGCCCTGGTCGAAGCCGACATAGCCGGGAGGCGCGCCGATCAGGCGCGACACCGTGTGCCGCTCCATGTATTCGGACATGTCGAAGCGGAGCAGCTCGACCCCGAGCGAGGCCGCCAACTGCTTGGCCACTTCGGTCTTGCCGACGCCGGTCGGACCCGAGAACAGGTAGCAGCCGATCGGCTTCTCCGGCTCGCGCAGGCCCGCGCGTGCCAGCTTGATCGAGGCGGAAAGCGATTCGATCGCCTTGTCCTGGCCGAACACCACGCGCTTCAAGGTCTGCTCGAGGTGCTTGAGCACCTCGGCGTCGTCCTTCGACACGCTCTTCGGCGGAATCCGCGCCATGGTGGCGATCGTCGTTTCGATCTCCTTGATGCCGATGGTCTTCTTGCGCTTGTTCTCGGAGACCAGCATCTGCGCCGCACCGGATTCGTCGATCACGTCGATCGCCTTGTCGGGCAGCTTGCGGTCATGGATGTAGCGCGAGGACAGCTGCACCGCGGCTTCGATCGCCTCATTGGTGTATTTCAGGCGATGATAATCCTCGAAGTACGGCTTCAGCCCCTTCAGGATCGCGATCGCATCTTCGACGGTCGGCTCGTTGATGTCGATCTTCTGGAAGCGCCGCACCAGCGCGCGGTCCTTCTCGAAGTGCTGACGATATTCCTTGTAGGTCGTCGAGCCCATGCAACGGATCGTGCCCGAGGCAAGCGCGGGCTTGAGCAGGTTGGACGCATCCATCGCGCCGCCGGAGGTGGCGCCGGCGCCGATCACGGTATGAATCTCGTCGATGAACAGGATGGCGTTGGGATGCGCCTCCAGTTCCTTTAACACCTGCTTCAGCCGCTCCTCGAAGTCGCCGCGATAGCGCGTGCCCGCGAGCAGCGTGCCCATGTCGAGCGAGAACACGGTGGCGGCCGCCAGCACTTCCGGCACTTCGGAGTCGACGATGCGCTTGGCAAGCCCTTCCGCGATCGCGGTCTTGCCGACGCCGGCTTCACCGACGAACAGCGGGTTGTTCTTCTGCCGGCGGCACAAGACCTGGATCGCGCGGTTGATCTCGGAATTGCGGCCGATGACCGGATCGATCTTGCCGTCGCGCGCCTTCTTGTTGAGGTTGACGCAATAGGTCTCGAGCGCCTCGCCCTTTTTCTTGGAGTCGTCGTTGCCCTTGGCCTCGGTCTCCTCGTCGACGCCGCGCACCGGGCGCGCTTCGGAAACGCCGGGACGCTTGGCGATGCCGTGGCTGATGTAATTGACTGCGTCGTAGCGCGTCATGTCCTGCTCCTGCAGGAAATACGCGGCATGGCTTTCGCGCTCGGCGAAGATCGCGATCAGCACGTTGGCGCCGGTCACTTCCTCGCGGCCGGACGACTGCACATGGATGACGGCGCGCTGGATCACGCGCTGGAAGCCAGCGGTCGGCTTGGCGTCATCCGCCCCGTCCGTGACCAGGTTTTCAAATTCGGTTTCGAGATAGTTGACCAAGCTGGTCCGCAGCTTGTCGAGGTCGACGCTGCAGGCCCGCATCACCGCCGCTGCATCGGAGTCGTCGATCAGCGACAGCAACAGATGTTCGAGCGTCGCATATTGGTGATGACGCTCATTCGCAATCGCCAGCGCACGATGCAGGGATTGTTCAAGACTCTGGGAAAACGTCGGCATTCGTGTCCTCTTGGCCCCCGGCCATCATGATCGCCGTTGCCGCGTGAGGCAACAACAACCTTTTTCACATATAGTTATACCCAGATGCGGCAAAAGACCGGTTCCGCGACGAGGGACGACGCGTCAACGGCATTTTCGATGCAAAACCCGTTCCCATTTGGGCGGGTTCAGGCACGCCCCGTATTTTTCCGGCGTGCTGTCACTTCTTTTCCATCACGCACTGCAGGGGATGCTGGTGCTTGCGCGCAAAATCCATCACCTGCGTCACCTTGGTCTCGGCGATCTCGTAGGTGAACACGCCGCACTCCCCGATACCGTGATGGTGGACGTGGAGCATGATCTTGGTCGCGGCCTCGATGTCCTTCTGGAAGAATTTCTCCAGGACGTGGACGACGAATTCCATCGGCGTGTAGTCGTCGTTCAGAATCAACACGCGGTAGAGATTCGGCCGCTTGGTTTTCGGCTTGACCTTGGTGATGACGGAAGTAGTGGGCGCGCCGGGACCGGCGGATCGGTTCTCGTCATTGCCCATTCGGGGGCGCGATGACTGCGCCGCGGCAGACAGATCAAGACTGGAAATCAGTAGCGACATGGCACAGGCGTTCGATATTCCCCGTGGGAAGGCTGACGGCGGCCAGTGGATACTCTCCGCTGGAGCCATCGTGGCATCCCATCATTCCCGATCGCACATTCCAGCCGGCCCCGACCCCGTCCGGATCGATCGTTAGAATATGGGTCAGTCCCCGGCCTTTCGCAAGCGAGGCGTTGGCCGAAGCCAGACGCGACCGGCGGCAGTCCGATTCCCGACCCGGCGACCCCTTCAGGTTAATCAATTCTGACCGGTTTGACAAAAACAATGCGGCAGCCCATCCGGCGCTTGGCTGAATATCTCGTTGCGGCCTCATCGGCGAAAATCTCGGTGGAAGGCAGAGTGGGATGCCGTGCTTTCCCAGGAACCGCCCTTTCGCCGCGGAGTTGCGGCATTCTTCGGGCGCAGCCGGCGGCAGTCTTGCAGAAATGTTCGCTGCTGAAATCTCGAAACTCCGCGTCGCGATGTGATCGCGCGATTTCTTCGCGCACACGAAAAAGCCCGGCTGAAAGAGCCGGGCTTTTTGCTTTGAAGCGAGAGGTGCCGGCGCTTAGTGCGCGGGAGTGAACTTCGCGACCACGCCTTCGAGCGGCTTGAACGCCTGCTTGGCGAGATCGCCGTAGAGGCCCGCGATCTTCTGCGAGTCGGCGACGAAGGTTTCATAGGCGGTCTTGGCGTATTCGGTCTGCGCCTCGAGCGCCTTGTCCAGCGACTTCACGCCCGACAGCTTTTCGGCGAACGACTTGGTATCCTCATAGGACTTCTTGGCGTAGTCGCCATAGGCGCTGGCGATCGCCGAGAGACCGTTCTGCATGGTGGTGGCGTGAGCCATTGCGGTCTCGTAGTGCTCCTTGCCGTAGTTCTGAATGTCTTCAACTTTGAACATCGATGGAATCCCTTTCCCTGACTGCGCTTCTGCCGGCCGATCCCGGCTCCCTTGACCCAACTCACATATAGTGCACCGCACAATAAAGGTCAAGAATCTTGTGCGTCGCACAAAAATCGGCAAAAATAGCGGAGAAGCCGGGGACCCGCGCAACGGTTGTTTAATCTTTTGGCAACTTACGGCACCTACCCTGATTCCCGGACTTGTTCAGCTTCCCGCAAATGAACAAAAGACATTTGCGAACAATACCTTAGCTAGAATGGCAGCATGAACTCTTGATGCCGCGTGCGCTGGCAAAGGCGGCGACAGGGTTCAGGCAGGGAAAGATCACGGGAACGCGGGCACAATTTTGCCTCACGAACCGGTGATCAAGTCAGAAACTGGGACGGGGATCTCATGCTTCGTAACAAATCGGCTTCCTCGCGCCTGGTGCGAGTTGGCGTATTTGGGTTGCTCACAATCGCCGCTGTTGTCATCGCCTCGACCGACAGCGCCGAGGCACGACGCTACCACCGCCATCGCCACGTCGCGCATCACTCCAGCGACGACGATGATCGCGGCAGCTACAGCCCGAAGTTCGCCTCGATCGTCGTCGACGGCAATTCCGGCGCCGTGCTGACGGCGAACAGTCCCGACGGCATCCGTCATCCCGCCTCGCTCACCAAGATCATGACGCTCTATCTGCTGTTCGAGCGTCTCAACTCCGGAAAGATCAAGCTCGACACCGAAATGCCGGTATCGCAGCACGCCGCCGACCAGGATCCGACCAAGCTCGACCTTCGTCCGGGGCAGACCATCAAGGTCGAGGACGCGATCAAGGGACTTGTGACGCGTTCCGCCAACGACGCCGCGGTCGTCATCGCCGAATATATCGGCGGCAGCGAGGACGAATTCGCGAAAATGATGACGCGCAAGGCGCACGCGCTCGGCATGAGCCGCACCACCTATCGCAACGCCTCCGGCCTGCCGAACGACGATCAGGTGACGACGGCGCGCGATCAGGCGACGCTCGGCCGCGCCATACAGGACCGCTTCCCGCGCTATTATCGCTATTTCTCGACCACCGTGTTCAATTATCGGGGACAGTCGATCCGCAACCACAATCACCTGCTCGGCGACGTCGAGGGCGTGGACGGCATCAAGACCGGCTACACCCGCGCTTCCGGCTTCAATCTCGTGACCTCGATCCATCGCGGCAACCAATTCCTGGTCGGCGTCGTCCTGGGCGGCCGCAGCGGCGGCTCGCGCGACGCCATCATGCGCAACCTGCTTTCGGAAAACCTCGGCAAGGCCGCGACCACGCGCACCGCTGCCGCGGTCACCGAACGCGGCGGTTCAGATGCCGCGGTTGAAGTGGCCAACGCCGATCCGGATGCAGCCGCGCCGCAGATGGTCCAGGCTCAGGCCGCCGCACCCAGCGCAGCGGACGCGCAGGACCCGATGGCGCCGCCCGCGATGCGCACGCCGGTTTCGAAGATGGCGGCGGCGATGGCGCAGGCGACCGCGGCGGTTCCACCCACCCAGCCCGCTTCCAAGACCCTGGCCCGCGTCGAGCCCGCCCCGATGACCTCGGGCGTAATCCAGACCCAGCCGCTCGCTTTGGTGCCGGGCTCGTCCGAGCCGATGAAACCGGTGCGGGTGAAGACGGTGCAGGTCAAGGCCGGCACCATGAAGCTCGCTTCCGCCGGCCCTGCCCAGCCCGCGCCGCCGATCACCAGCACGATCCAGCAGGCCGCGCCGAGCGTTCCGGAGACCTCGAACGCGGTCGTGGCGAAGGCGGCCGAATCCAGGGTCGAGCCGGCCAGGCCCGATCATGCGCCGCCCGCCATTCGCATCGAACTGCCGCCGCAGCCGCCCGGCCACGGCACCGGCAATGGCTTGCTCGGCGTGTTGCCGGCGTCGAGCGCGGCGGTATCCAACGCTGCCCCGCCGGCTCCCGCGCCGCAGGCCGTCGCCAATGCCGCCCCTGCTCCGCAGCAGCCCTCCCAGCCGCAAACTGTTGCGCAGCAGAACAACAAGCCCGCAGCCGTCCACACCGGCTGGATCGTCCAGGTCGGCGCGCTCGAAAGCGAGGACGAGGCGCAAAAGCGCATCGAAGCCGCCCGCAGCGGCGCCCGTGGCCTGCTCAGCAAGGCCGATCCGTTCACCGAGCCTGTCATCGCCAAGGATAACCGCAAGCTCTACCGCGCGCGCTTTGCCGGCCTCGAACGCGACCAGGCCGAAGCCGTGTGCCGGGCGCTGCGCCGCTCCGACATTCCCTGCATGACCGCTCGCAATTAGCTGATTGCGTTCATAGAAGAGTGAAAGCCCCCGCTGTCCGGCGGGGGCTCTTTGTTTTGGCTTGTGGCACCCGACGGCAATCCTGCAAACCTCTCGTCAAGAATTTGCGGTTAAAATTTTTCACAAGCGAAGGATCGACCACGCCGGACAACGGCGGGCGACGGGCGTCGCGCAGAGAAGCGGACTGAAAGGGCTTTCGGTCAGTAGCGTTTGTTGGCGTTGCCGGAGTTAGTCTTTATGCGTGCGAAGCAGAGTTTCCTTGGCCTCGTTTACCCGGGCGGCGAGGTACGTCGACCCCCCCTGGTCGGGATGCAGTTTCTTCATGAGGGCTCGGTGGGCGCGGCCGATCTCGTCCCTGTTCGCTCCCGGCTGCAGGCCAAGGATCTGATAGGCTTCCTCGTCCGTCATTTTGCCGCTCGCCGCCGCGCGGCGTTGCCCCCCTGCCGTATTGCGCTCCGCGTGCTCACGCCAGGCGGGAAACCGGCGGTCCAGATAGCTTTCAAGTAGGGCCACGCTTTCGGCGTCGAAGTTCAGGATCATCGCAGCCAGCTGCGGCAGATCGAACGCGTCGAGCGACTGGCCGGCATGAGGCCCGGCGAGGAAGCGGCCGGCAAGCTGGCCGGTGTCGTGATCGAGCATCATCTCGAGAAATTGCGAGCGGACCTGCGAGGTCTGCCCGGCCGAGCGCTGGGTGTTGAAACCGGAAAACAGGCTGCCAAAATTGCCGAAACTGCCCGCGCCGAACGGCGCCCAGCCGAGCAGGCCTGCACCGAAGAGGCCGAGCGGGATCGCCACCGCAAGCTCACCCCTCAACCCCACGAAGGCGGCGGTTGCGAGCGCGACCACGCCACCGACGATCTTGAGGGCGCGTGCGAGCATGGCTGGATTGGCCGCGCGAAACATCTGCAGCAGCAAATAGAGAAGGATGACGGCAACGGCGCCCGCGATCAGGGTCGGCATGGCGTCAATATAAGCGGGCCCGGGCCAAAAAAGCAGCGATCACTTGATCTGGCCGAGCAATTTCGCGGCACCGCTCTCGCTCGCCGACAGCCGCTTCAAGGCCTCGCGCCCGCCGGCGGCATAGGCCGCCGCCGCGCGCAGGAGTTCGCGCAGCTGTGCCGCGGCACCGGGATCGAATTTGCACCACGCCCCACCCGTCAGCCGCGCGATCTCGCGAAACGCCTGTTCGGCGGTCTCCTCATGCCCCTCCTGGAACATGAAGACCGGCACCTTGAGCAGGCCGAGCTCACCGGCCTTGGCGCAGAGCTCGTCGACATTCTCCTCCATGGCGTCGCCGACAAACACCACCGCCCGCACACCGGAGGCAACCGCCTCGCGGCGCGATTCCGACAGCACCTTGCCGATTTGCGTGTTGCCGCCGCGGCAATCGATCTTCGACATCAGTTTGGCGAGTTGTGCGCTGTCGGAAATCCACCCACTCGCGCGGCATTCATTCAGGCCGCGGTAATAGACCAGGCGGATGTCGAGGCTGCCGAGGGAAGCCGCTTCGCGAAACATGTCGGCCTGCAGCGCGCAGGCCATATCCCAGGTCGGCTGCCGGCTCATGGTGGCATCGAGCGCGAACACCAGCCGGCCTCGCGCGCCCGCCGCAAGCGGCGCCATGGCGCGCGCTTTGGTGACGAAGGCGGCGATATCGTCGGAGGTGGAGGTTTTGGTATCCGGCAGCGATCCGCTCTTGCCGGCGGTTTGCGCCGACGTCACGTCGCTTGATCTGGATTTGGTCGGGTCACCCGACATCGGCGCTCGCGTCTGGCTACCAGTGGTCCAGCCGCCTCAGGACGGAACGCTTAGTGCGTCAGGGCCTTCGCCGGCTTGGCTTCCTTACCCGTCGGTACATAGGGTGCCACCGGACCGGGGTCGAGTAGTTTCTGCGCACTGGCTTCGACCGGCGCGACATCGCTCGACTGGTCGGTATCGGTCAGGAACTTGTCCAGCATGCTCTGGATCGAGCTCTTCGCCTCTTCCGATCCGGTGTCGCGCATGTCGTTATGCTGGAAGTTGGTGTTCACGACGGTGATACCTTCCTTGTCGCACTCATCCGAACATGGAATGACGCCGGGATCGGTCTTGAACTGAGGATCCTTCGAACGGAAGCTCAGGATCTTGAACTTGCCCCCTGTGACGAAGGGCACGCGCAGATTGTCGAGCGTCACCACCTTCTTCACACGGTCAGGATATTGCTTGGCGAAATACATGGTGATGTCGCCGCCCATGGAATGTCCGACTACGGTGAGATGGTCATAGTCGGCATTGGGCTCGCGATCCCTCATTTGCGCCACGGCGAATTTGATGTTGGCGACGCCGCGCTCGATCTGCGCCAGGCGTCCGACATAGAGCTCACCAACCTTGGTCACCATCGGTGCATCGGTCGGCAGGTCATGCTGGATCGAGATGACGAGGTAACCCCGTGCCGCGAACACGTTTGCCAGGAAGGAGTATTCGGTGAACTTCACGGTGTTGCCGTGGTTGAGGACCGTCACCGGCAGCTTCAGCATGCCGGCATCCGCCTGCGCTTCCCTGTCGCGGCGAACAGCGATGTCCACGGCGACCGGGCGGTTGTCGCGCTCGGCGTCATAGAACGTGATCGTCTCGTGTCGGATCGCCCATTTGCTCGCCGTGAAGTAAGCGAGCGTGAAAAGCGCGCCAACCGAAAAGAAAACCGCAATTCCACGCTTCATGGTGGTCCTCGGAAATGGGCCTTCGGCCCTTGATCCAGCCTTCCAGTCTCTGTGGTCATCGTACTTCCTTAATATACGTCACGGCCACGTGACAGGAAGACCAAAAGTTGTGAATTGACCGCCTTTACATTGTGCGCCGCAGCTAGTTCTTGCGCAGACACGCAAAAACCAAGCCGTGGCAACCGGTTCCGCACCCTTTGCCGCGACCAATCAAGGTCAGGTTCAAATCTTGAGTAAAATCGGGGTAAAACCCGACATTCGGCGGGGCGTATACGCCCCTTGCTGAACCGCACATTAATGTAGATCAACCCGCGGAAGATTTCGCTACCGCGGGTTCCCTGAGGTTCAGCTCCTCTGCCGAAGTTGCTTCTGCGCCGAACTCGAGCGGCGCGCCGTCGAGCGAACGGCGCACCTCGATGGCATCGTGGACCGCAGCGAGGCCCGCCGGCAGCTCGAAGGTGAAGCTGTGGCAACCACTCACTGCCGAGGCCCGCCCGCGCGAGGTCTTCGCGGCAGGCGAGCGTGTCGAGGAACTATGCGCTTGCGCGGGATTTCTGCCGACTGGGAATGAACAGCGTCAGGCGCCGATAATGTCGTGGACTTCGAGCGGCTTGTCGATCTGGTTGAACCACTCGGCCCGATTCGCCGCGCGCCTGCGGCCGCGTTCGTCGAGCGGCAGCTTGAGCTGGCGCAACAGGCTCCTCACCTCTTCCCGCGCCGCGACATGGCCGAGATTCGGCCGGGTGCCGAGGGTCGCTTCGTCGATATCGTCGAGCGCGGTCAGGCCGCGCGGGAAGAACTCGCGATAGACCACGCGCTCGGCAAAGCCGTCGATCGAGCGGAAGCCGAGCCGGAATGAAAGTTCCTTCAGCCCGTCTGCAACCAGTTGTTTGTTACGCGAGCCGATCATCGACAAACGGTTGCGTACCACGATCCAGTCGGTGGTGGCGCCGTCGAGCTGGCGGCGCTTGCGGCGGGTGTCGCGTACCATTTCGGCATAGTGGCTCTCGCCGGTCACGGCATAGGTCTGCGGATCGACGGTGCCGAGCACGTCGAAATCGAGGAAACTGTCATTGATCGGCGTCACCAGCGTGTCCGCCATGGAATGTGCGAGCCGCATCAAATAGCTGTCGGTGCCGGGCGTATCGATCACGATGAAGTCGAAGGTCCGCTCCACCGCGCTGACGGCGTCCGCGAACTGCTGCAGCTCGGTGTTCTCATTCTCGGCGATCTGCATGGTCTGGCCGAGCTTGATACAGCTGTGCACCGGCAGCTCGAGACTGAGGCCGGTCCGTCGCGCCCAAGCGCTGCGGTTGTTGATGTAACGGGTGAAACTCTGCTGCCGGCAATCGAGATCGATGGTGGCAACCCGCTGGCCTGCCTTCAACAGGGCGACCGCAATATGCAGCGCCGTGGTGGATTTGCCGGATCCACCCTTCTCGTTGCCCAGCACCACGACGTGCGCCGAGCCGGATTGTCCTTGGCTAGCCTGCACCAGCATTTGTCGACCCCTGTGGATATCATCAAATCGCGCGCGCCTGCGGTCAAGAGAAATGCGCGCCAACGCACTCAATTTGCAGATCGACAGTTTTAATCATGAATAGATGGATGCTCCGTTGCGATCTTTGATCAATCCCACAATCGCCGTTGACGTTTTGTAAGCTGAGACCGCCTGCTACCGCATGCCACCCGCGCTTGGCGTTGGCATAGCCTGATTGGTAATGTCGGTCTTTCATTTCTGAACGCCTGCATCGCGGCAGGCCTGTCCCAACTGATCGAGACAAGATGTCACGCAACCCCATGATCGCCCGCACGGTCCCCGTCCTGCGCCGCGCTGTCGATGGTTTTCGCGCCAGGAAAGCCATCATCGCGCTGGTGCCAACCATGGGTGCACTCCATGACGGGCATGTGTCGCTGGTGCGGCTGGCAAAGCGGCGCGCAAAACGCGTGATCGTCTCGATTTTCGTCAACCCAACTCAGTTCGCCCCCACGGAGGATTTTGGCTCTTACCCCCGCACGTGGAAAGAAGACGTTGCCAAGCTCGCCGCCGAGAAGGTCGACGTGATCTGGCATCCCGACGTGAAGACGATGTACCCGGACGGCTTCGCCACGAGGATCGTGCCGGAAGGTCCGGCCACCGCAGGTTTGGAGGACCGCTTCCGGCCGCATTTCTTCGGCGGCGTCGCAACCGTGGTCGGCAAGTTGTTTACGCAATGCCGACCCGACGTCGCAGTTTTCGGCGAAAAAGACTTTCAGCAGCTGAGGGTTGTGACGCAGATGGCGCGGGACCTCGACCTTGGCGTCCGGGTGATCGGTGCGAAAACCGTGCGCGAGCGCGACGGGCTCGCGATGTCATCCCGCAACGTCTATCTGTCGGCGGAGGAGCGGCGCGTGGCGCCCGAATTGTTCCGCGCCATGAAGCAAAGTGCGGTGCGCCTGCGCGCCGGTGACGACGTTTTGGCGGCGCTGGCCGCTGGCGCCGAGATCATCAAGGCTGCGGGTTTTGCACTGGATTATTTTGAAGTGCGCCATGCCGACACCCTGGCGCCGGTCACTTCGATCGGGGATGGACCGCTGCGCATCCTGGTCGCCGCGAAACTCGGCAACACCAGGCTGATCGACAATATGGCCGTGTAGGTCGTTCGTACGACCTTACGTCGAGCCTACAGCAATCCGAGATCGCGCAGCTCGCGCCGCATCGGCTCGGGCATGGCCGCGATACTGCCGGCGGAGACCTTGCCGAGATCAGGCGGCACCGAATCGTCGGTGAAATAACGCCAGCCCTGGAACGGGCGCATCGGCCGCGGCGACACCGCGATCACCTTGGGCTGCATCACCAAGCGGCAGCGGCCGATCCCGTCCTTGTCGCGGAACGGCTCGATGCCGACGATCTTCTCGCGCGCGGCGATCTCGCCGCGGATCACCCAATAGAGCGAACCGCCCGACAGGATCTCCTCGGTCCGTTTCGGAACCATTCGGGTGACGTGAACGTGGCGCTGCGGAAGACCGTTCTTCTTCGCGGTCTTCATCCGTTCGGCGACCCACTCTTTGAGTTCCTTGACGGAATCGCAGCCAACGGCAAGCTTGAGAATGTGAAGCGGCATGCCCTTCAATTAGCTACCGCGCCGCCGCGGATCAATCGTTTGCACCGGATGGCCCAGACGCGGTTGGGGATAGCGGGGTCGGCGCTCCCGGCGCGGTTGCCGTAGCCGGACGTTTGGTCGCGGGCTGCTTCTTCGCAGCCGCGGGCGGCGAAAAAGCAGGCACCAGCGAAGTGGGAGCCGTTGCCGTCTGCGCCGGCTGTGCCGGGCGGGCGGTGGCGGGCGGGATCGCGGCGTTGGCGACGCCGGGCGGCTTTGTCCCCGTCCCCGGTTCCGGCGTCATGATGCTGACGGCGGGCGTGTTGGCCGCGCTCGGAAATTCGGCATTGGTGGGTCGGCCGGTCGGTAACGACGGCGGCATCATGCCAAGCGGCCCGGTCGAGGCGGTCGTGACCGGCGGCGCATTCCACAACGGCGCATAGCGCGCGACCATGCCGTCATAAAGATGTTCATCCATGTTGGTGATGATCTGGTGGTTGTCGGTCAGCGAGCGATAGGCCGCGCACTCCATCGGCGTGCAGCGTTCCCGCGCCAGCAGCACCTGCGCCACCAGTCCGTAGCGGTCGCGTTCGATCGCCCGGCGCAGCGCCTGCGTCTCTGATGTCATGGTGCGCTGGGCGGTCGTGGCATCGCCGAGCGCCGTCAGGCGCGTGATCATCGCCGCCATGTAGTTCACAGCAGCAGCCGTCAACTCCGCGGAGCCGAACAAGGCCTTCTCGCAGGCCTGCTGGACCACGTCGCCGGCAAGGTCATCAATGCAGGACAGGGCCGGCAGGCTGGCAATCGCTACCGGTGAAGAACGGGCCTCATTCGGCGCGCTGCGGGTGGCCGGAGTATAGGTGCTCAGGGTCGAGGCCACGGCGATGCCGACCGCCAGCAGCGTGATAACGGTCAACGCGCCGTTCGCGACCGATTGCTCGGCGCGCAACATCGTGAGCAGGACGATGATTCCGAAGAATCCAGCCGCAGCCAGCGTCAGCCACATCGGAAAGGACGGCGAACGCCAGATGTGATCGAACGACAAGGCCCAGGCCCAATTCATGCGCGAAATCCCTCACGCAATTTGAAAGAGGTTCAGCAAAGCAAAATGCCAACTCTTAAGGCATTGTACTTACGCAGAACGTTTCTGCGAACGGGGGCCTTTTGACGGCGTGGAAAAGTTCCCTTCCCATGCCGTCCGCACAATTCGATCGGCCGATCAGCCGGTTCCGCCCGCTTCTTTCAAGAAACTACGAGCTGGCTTTCCTTGGCGACCCGCTCGAAAGCTTCCGTCGAACTCTTGATCCGGTACTGGCAGTCATCGCCTTCGGAGGGAAGTTGGCGGATCACCTCATAGGTGCCGCTCGCGGCCGGGCGCGAGACGTTGCTCGCGGTAAAGTAGACGGTCGCTCCAACAGGAAATTTGTGCTTCAACGCCCTCTCCATCACACAGAGAGCCGGTCGCGCTAACAGTCCCGCTGCACGGCCGGCTGGAAACCCGGTTGGGTCTATAGCACGCGGCCGTGAGCATTGGCCAGTCACATCAGGACATGGCAAATCCGCGAATTTTGCTGGCATTTCATGATGATAGGCCGATTGGTAGGGTTACTGTCCTATTTCGGCCGCTCCTCAACCATGGTTTTTTTAAGGCGCCATCAGGCCGTGTGCGGCAGTTTGCCGTCCGGGCTGGCCTTGTCCACTGCCACCGGCAGCTGATGCGCCAACACCTCGGCAACCTGGTCAATCGGGATGTTGTATTTGGCGGCGAGCTGCCGGACCACGTCGCTGCCGAGCACCTGCTTCAACTGGTCCGCGGTGATCGGCAGGTTCTGGCCGGTTCCGATCCAGGATTTGACCTGATCGCCAAAGCCGGCCTGCGTGAGCTTGGCGACAATCGCGTTCAGCGTTCCGCCCTGGGTGCCCGTGCCCATCACCTCGCCCAGCACGACAGGAAGCACGGCCGCGCCGAGCTGACCGAGGATGCCCGAACTTTCCAGTGAATCGAGAATGCCCATGGCCGGTCTTCCTTTTCTGATCTGCGCCCGCGAGCGGATGCTGTGACTCAGACTGCCTTAGCAAGGCTGCGTCAAGCTGGGATGTCAGTCTTCAAACTGTCTCGAATTTTTCGATGACCAGCGTTTCTGCGAGCCCCGCCTTGGTCCATTCCGCAAAAGCCGGCAGCGCCATCATGGTGTCCATATAGGCCTGCGCCTGCGGGGCGACCTGAATGGCGTAGGTGCGGAAGCGATGCACGACCGGCGCGTACATGGCATCCGCAGCGGTGAAGGCGCCGAACAGGAACGGCCCGAGCTTGCCGTAGCGCTCGCGGCAGCCAGTCCAGATCTGCTCGATCCGCGCGACATTGGCCCGCGCATCCGCCGAGAGGTTCACTGCGCGAATTGAACGGTGCAGGTTCATGCCGCACTCGTTGCGCAGCGGCAGAAAGGACGAGTGCATCTCCGCCGAAATCGAGCGCGCATGCGCGCGCGCGGCGCGCTCTGGCGGCCAGAGTTTTGCTTCGGGAAAGCGCTCGGCGAGATATTCGATGATCGACAACGAATCCCACACCGTGACGTCGCCGTCGATCAGCGCCGGCACCTTGCCCGAACGGGTGAAGCTCAGGATGCGGTCCTTGTCGGCCTTGTTGTCGGTATAGAGGGGGATGAAGACCTCCTCGAAGGGGATGCCGCTTGCGCGCATCGCCAGCCACGGCCGCATCGACCAGGACGAGTAGTTCTTGTTGCCGATCACGAGCGTTAGCGTCATCGCAGAAATCCTCTTTGGTGCTTCAGGCCGCCATGTTAGGCGGACGCTTTAGCACGCACCGGCACGGAACGCAGCATGGGCGAATACACGGTCGATATCCTGGCGGTCGGCTTTTTCGTTCTCGAATGGAGCGTCTACGCCTATACGCTGGAACGCACGGTCTACGGGCAAGACAGCCTCTCGGCGCGCATGCACGCCTATCGCGAGACCTGGATCCGGCGCGTGCTCGACCGCGACGCGCGCATGGTCGACATGCAGATCATGATCAGCTTGCAGAACGGCACGGCGTTTTTCGCCTCCACCAGCCTGCTTGCGATCGGCGGCGGGCTCGCATTGCTCCGCGCCACCAGCGACGCGCTGGCGGTGCTGAGCAAGCTTCCGATCGACATCAGCCCCTCGCCCGCGCTGTGGGAAATGAAATGCGTCGGACTGATCCTGATCTTCGTCTACACTTTCTTCAAATTCGCCTGGGCCTACCGGCTGTTCAATTACGTCTGCATCCTGCTCGGCGCGATGCCGCCCTCCTCCCAGCGCGACACGCCGGAGGCGGAAGCGCATGTGATCCGCACCACCCGCATGTTCGAATCCGGCGGCCGCCATTTCAATCGCGGCCAGCGCGCCTTCTTCTTCGCGCTCGGCTATCTTGGCTGGTTCGTCAGTCCGTGGGTGCTGTTCGTCACGACCGCGCTGGTCGTGGTCGTGATCTGGCGGCGGCAGTTTGCTTCCAACGCCTGGCGCGCGATGGGTGCATGATCCGGAAAAAGCCTGCCCCGCACTTGATGCGGGGTGGGAACCGGTTTTCCCTCGCGACAAACGCGTAGCGTTTGCGCGGAGATCATGCGCAAAAAGGGTTCAGGAGCTAAAGTCATGCGGCGTGAAGGAAAGCTCGAGCACCTTCCACTCGCGATAGCGATCCGCCGGCAGCATCGCATAAGGCTGGCACGCCGCAAGGGCTGCAACGGCCCCCCGCATCAGCTCCACCCCCTTCATCGAGGCGGAGCCCTCGATCAGGGCCGGCTCGCCGGCAAGCCTGCCATCGGGCGTCATCTGCACCCGCAGTTTGACGGCGACATTGTCGGATGGCGACAGCGCGGCGGGCAGTTTCGAGCAAGTTTTCAGGTGCCGCCGCAGCGGCTCGACCAGGTTCGAGGCGAGATTGCTGGTCGCGGGCGTTGTATCGCCGCCTTCGCCGGGCTTGTCGCCTGACGCCGCCCGCGCCGGCGGTGCTTCCGGCAAGCCGAGTATCACGTGATACTTGACGGTAATATCGGGCTCCGGCGGCGTGTAGCTGGGCGGAGCGGGCTCCGCCGGCGCGGGAGGAGCTGGTGCTGCGGCCTGCTGCGGCGGCTGGGCCGAAGCGGCGGCCTGTTTTGGCGGCGGGGGAGCTGCGGCCGGGGGCGAAGCCGTCGGCGATTCCGGCTTGGTCAATCCTGAAAGATCAGGTGATGGTTGCGGCGTCGGCAACGGATCGGGCTTTTTGGCTTCATCCGCAACGACGACGTCGACCGGCACGACCTTCTCGACCGTCGAATGAAACGGACGTACTTCGGTATAGATCACGATGAACGCCACCAGCGACAGATGCACGAGCGCCGACACCGTCACGTCAGGTCTTATGTATTGTCGAACTTCCATCGCCGCCGACCAATGGTCGAAGCCGCTCCCTATGCGCTAGCATAGCGGCTCGCGGGATGGCCTCAATCCCATTTCGGTGCAAATCCGAAATCGGTCATCCTCCCCTTGGGGTTGGCGAGGCGGAAGATCTGCTCCATCTCGTCCGCGGAAAGCTCGAAATCGAAGATGTCGATATTCTCCGACAGCCGCTCGATGCGCGAGGTACGCGGGATCGCCGACACGTTCTGCTGCACCAGCCAGCGCAGGCAAACCTGGGCCGGGCTCTTGCGATGGTGCCTGCCGATCCGCGTCAGCGTTTCGTCATTCTTGATGCGGCCCTTGGCGACCGGGCTGTAGGCGACCAGCGCCATGCCGTTGGTGGCGCAGGTTTCCCTCACCTTCGTCTGGTCGAGATAGGGATGGTATTCGACCTGGTCGCATACCAGTGGCTCCGGACAGGCTTTGACCACCTCCTCGATCAGCGCCACCGTGAAGTTGGAAACGCCGATGTGCCGCGCAAGACCCATGCGCTTGGCATGCGCCAGCGCGCCCAGCGTCTCCACAAGCGGTACATGCGGATTGGGCCAGTGCAACAGCAGCAGATCGACTTGCGGCATCCGCAGCCTGACCAGGCTCTCCTTGGTCGAGCGCTCGAGGTCGTGGGGAGCAAAATGCGTGGTCCAGACCTTTGTCGTCACGAACACGTCGTCGCGCCTGACGCCGGAAGCGCGAAGGCCGTCACCGACCTCGCGTTCGTTCTCATAGACCTGGGCGGTGTCGATGTGGCGATAGCCGAGCCGCAGCGCCTGCTCGACGATGCGCGCGCAGGTTCGCCCCCGCAGTTCCCAGGTGCCGAGACCGATGGAAGGAATTTTGGCGCCGTTGGCTTCGACGAATTGCATGAGCGCGCTCTGTGAACGATGGGAGCGCATTATGTCCCGCCGGCCGCACGCTGCCAACGGCGGGCGCGCTCAGGCGCAAGCGATCATCGCGATTTGGTTAGCTTTTGGCGAGTGCGGCGAAGACCGTGTCCGGCGCATGCGCGATGACCGCGAGCAGCGCCCGTGCCGGTCCGCGCGGGGCGCGCTTGCCCTGCTCCCAGTTCCGTATGGTTTCGACGGGAACGCCGAGCCTTTCCGCGAACTCCTGCTGGGTCAGCTGCGCCCGGCGGCGCAGGTCGCGCACTTCGGGCGTTCCGCTTTCCGCCGGCTGCGCAAAGGTATCAGGCGCCAGCGGGAACTCCTGCCCGTCGCGCAATTCGACAATCCGTCCGTCCGCTTTCAACCGCAGGCGCTGCATCGTGGCTACCCCTAACCCCGTGCGGAGCATCATCGCCGAAGCACGTTAAGGGTCGATTAATTATAAGGGCGGCGGTATGGCCAAAGCTATGTCAGCCCGAACCACAGCGTGGCGATGCCGAGAAAGGAGAAGAAGCCGACCACGTCGGTCACGGTCGTGACAAAGGTTCCGGAGGCCACGGCCGGGTCGGCCCGCATCTTTTCCAGCACGATCGGGATCAGGATGCCACCGAGCGCGCCAGCCACCAGATTGCAGATGATCGCCAGCCCGATCACCACGCCCAGGCCTGGAATCCTGAACCAGGCTACCGCGGCAATGCCGGTGATGACGGCAAAGCCGACGCCGTTGACGAGGCCGACCAGGACTTCGCGGATGGTAATGCGCAGCGCATTGCTCGAACCGAGCTCGCGGGTCGCCAGCGCCCGCACCGCAACCGTCATGGTTTGCGTGGCAGCATTGCCGCCCTGGCTCGCGACGATTGGCGCCAGCACCGCGAGCGCGACCATCTTTTCGAGCTGGCCCTCGAACAGGCCGAGCACGGAGGACGCGAGGAACGCGGTGGCGAGATTGATCAGCAGCCAGTTGAAACGGCCCTTGGCGATGGTCCAGAAATTGTCGGACAGCTCCTCGTCGCTGGTGACGCCGCCGAGCGCCTTGATCTCCTCGTCCGCCTCTTCCTCGATGACGTCGACCACGTCGTCGATGGTAATGACGCCAACCAGCCGGTCCTCGGCATCGACCACGGGTGCGGCCACGAGATTGTACTTGCCGAACAGCCGGGCGACCTCCTCCTGGTCGTCCTCGACCGAGACACGGCGGCGGTCCTCCTCAATCAAATCCTTGAGCGGTATCGGCCGGCGCGCGCGCAACATCACATCGAGTGGAACCGCGCCCTGCCAGCGCTTTTGCGCATCGACCACATAGATTTCATAGAAGCGGTCCGGCAGATCGGGCGTCTCGCGCATGTAATCGATCGCCTGGCCGACCGTCCAATCAAGCCCGGCCGCGATGAACTCGGTCTGCATCCGCCGTCCGGCGGAGCCTTCGGGATATTCCAGGCTGCGCTCGATCTCCTCGCGCTCCTGTGGCGGCAGCTTTTCGAGGATCTCCTCCTGGTCCGCCTCATCGAGTCCTTCGAGCAATTCGACGGCGTCGTCGGATTCCAGTTCGCGAACGCCCTCGGCGACCGTCTCCGGCTCGAGTTCTTCGAGGATTTCCTCGCGGACGGTGGTGTCGACTTCGTTCAGCGCCGAGAAGTCGAAGTCGGTGCCGGTCAGTTCCACCAGGCGGACGCGGTCGTCGGCATCGAGGGCCGCGATCAAATCGCCGAGATCGGCCTCATGCAGTTCGGCCACGACCTCGCGCAGGAACGGCGCGTCGTCGGCCTTGATACAGCGCGTCATTTCCTCGACGAATTCCGGGCGAATTTCGCCGTCTTCATCGCGCATCGGAAAGCGCTCGAGCACGGAGGCTTCGGTCGAGGCGGCAAGGTCCAGAGGTTCGGCCATGGTCACCTCGCCGGTTTGACAGAAGGGTTCAACTCGTCTGAGCTATGGCCGAGGCCATACCCAATAGGCAACACCAAGCGCAATGCCAAAGATGCGCCGGCTCGAAACGGTCCGCTCTCTGACCCGCGCGGTTGGCGCGGCATTGCTGATCTCGCTGGCGTGGATCGCCATCGCGCACGCCAGGGGTTATGCCAAGGGTTGTCCGCGCAGGGGGACGCTCGGCACCTCCCGCATTCTGAAGGTCGATGCCGTATCGTTTCCGCAGGTCGGCCTGAAAAACTATCCGCTGACGCTGCCGCTCCGGGATCACGAGGTGGTGCTGACCTTCGACGACGGCCCCTGGCCGCCGACGACGCCAAAGGTGCTGGCGGCGCTGGCAAGGCAATGCGTGCGTGCGACCTTTTTCGTGATCGGCAAGCCGGCCTCCGAACATCCCACCATGGTGCGGAGGATCGCCGCCGAAGGCCACACCGTCGGACACCACACCTGGACGCATTTTGACCTGCAACGGATGCCGCAAAGCAACGCCTTCAAGGAAATCGACGACGGCATTGCGGCGGTCGAAAAAGCCGAGCACGGGGTTGCGACCACGACCCCGGCGACGCCCTTTTTCCGCTTTCCCGGCTTTCTAACCACACCGGCAACGCTGGGTCTGTTGCGATCGCGCGGAATTGCGGTGTTTGGAGCCGATTTCTGGGGTAATGACTGGGATCACATCACGCCGACGCAGGAACTGAGACTCTTGATCGTGCGCCTGAAGGCCGCACGCAAGGGGATCATCCTGCTGCATGACTCGCAGCCCAAAACGGCGGCCATGTTGCCGACGTTCTTGCGATATCTCCGTGACAATCATTATCATGTGGTTCACATCGTGCCGACGGGCCCGGCCGTTGACTTTGATGGGGTACCCTGATGGAAACTGGGGGAAAATCGGACGGTTAAGGCCTCGTTCAGGACAGGGCCACAATTGTCTGATCTGGTACTGAAATGCAGACGGTGCGTCATGGTCGGTAATCGTTTGGCTGATGTCCGGGTTGGGTGTTGGATCGCGCTGAGCCTCACCCTTTTCGCCTGTTCCGCTGTGCGGGCCGAACCGGCCGCGCCCGCCAATAATTGTCCCGGCCATCCCGACGCAATCGGCACCTCGCGAACCCTGGTGGTCGATCCCCGTGCGCATCCCCGGATCGGCTCGATGCAATACCCGGAAACCCTGCCGCTGGAAGACCACGAAGTGGTGCTGACCTTCGATGACGGTCCGCTGCCGCGCAACAGCAACCAGGTGCTGCAGATCCTGGCCGACAACTGCGTCAAGGCGACCTTCTTCACCATCGGCGAGCAAGCCAGGGCAAATCCCGAAGGCGTGCGCAAGCTCATCGCCGCCGGCCACACCGTTGGCAGCCACAGCCAGCGCCATCCGCTTACCTACTACAAGATGTCGGAGGAGCAGGCCAAGCAGGAAACCGAAGCGGGCATCGAGTCGATAAAGGCGGCGATGACCGATCCGAATGCGCTGGCGCCGTTTTTTCGGATTCCCGGCCTGATGCGCGCGCCGCCAGTCGAGGCCTATGCAGAGAGGCAGGGCCTCCAGATCTGGAGCACCGATTTCCTCGCCGACGACTGGCACCATATTTCGTCCGCGAAGGTCCATGATCTCGCGATGAAGCGGCTCGACGAGATGGGCAAGGGCATCCTGCTGCTGCACGACATCCACCCCCGCACCGTGGCCGCCCTGCCGAAGATCCTGCATGACATGAAGGAGCGCGGCTATCGCATCGTCCATGTCGTGCCGGCAACGCCAGACCTGCCGGCGACGCCGACCGAGCCGGAGCAATGGCAGCTGCATCCGCCGTCCGAGACGGTGCCGATTGCGCGCTGGCCCAAACTTCCGAACTTCGTGTTCGCCGAGAACGAGATGCTGCCGGCGCCCGCCGCATTGGATTTCGACATGACCGAAGGCAGTCTGTCGCTGTCATTGGCTTCGGCTGGTCGCGTTCGCGGGCGCGGCGTACCGATGCCGCGCGAAGCGCCGTGGCCGCGAGCGGCAACGCCACTGGAGGTCGCCAGCTCCGACGCTTTGTTGCCGGTACCATCGGCCAACTTGTTCGAGATTCCGGAAAAGGCGCGCGCGACGATCCAGCCCTTCCCGATCTCGATGCATCATTTTGCCGAGGGCGAGCTTCCGGCAAGCGCCAAGGTCGCGTCGGCGTCAAGCGAACCGCGGGGACGACGCGGTCGCGGTGGCCGTCACGTCAGGCGCATCGCGCATGCCGCTCCGGCCGCTCATGCCGCGGCCAAGCATCAGGGGCGCCCTGCGGCGCCTGCGAAGCGCACCGTGCATGTCGCGAGCCTGAAGAAGCGCAGGACCTGACGCAAGCGGCGCGCCGGCCTACTCCGGCGTGAGCGCCTTGGCGTTGTCCCTGGCGAAGATCGGCGGGACGTCGAACTTGCCTTCCTGCAGATCATAGCGGCAGCGCCAGCCGCGCACCGTCTGCAACTGATGATGCTTGCCGTTGGGCTCGACCTCGCCCCACAGCGAGATCAGGAGATAGCGGCTGTCGGGCCATTTCTCGCCGGTCCATTGGTAATTGTCTTCTGTGCCCTTCAACAGGCCTTCGTCGATATGGAAGTCCGGCTTCATGACTTTTCGGGACTCAGGCCGGCTGTAGAAAAAAGCCCAGGCCAGATCGCCGAGCGGCTTCTTTGTCGCGGCGACAAAACCTTGCGGGCCGAGCTTGTACAGATACAGGCTGCCCTCACCCGAGCCGGTCTTCTGCATGCGCACGAGCCAGCGGGAATCGCGGGTGAAGCGGAAGTCCGCGGCATAATCCTCCTGCTCGGGTCCGAGCAGCGTCATCGTATCGGAGCGGTGCGCCCAAAACTGCCAAATGTAGTTGTCGTCCTTGTCGGTCTTGAAATACTGCTCGACCGTGGTGGCGCCGTCCGGCGATTTCGAGGTGTGTTCGTCCTTGATCTTGAATTCCGCGGTCGGCCCCGCCGCAGCCGACATCGCCGGAGACGCGCAGGCCAGCAGCGCGCCGACCGAGAGTGCCAATGAGATCATCTTCATGGGAAATCGCTCCGTCGCCCATCCACGGCAACCAGCGATTAGTATTGCGAGCCCCTAATCCAGTTCAAAGGCGGAGCTGTAGTCCTGCTTCAATGCCGGATTTTGCTCGGCCTTCTTCATCACGCAGCGGCCGACGACGAGCAGGTCCAACTCGTTGCCCATGAAGCAGCGGAAGGCGTCTTCCGGCGTGCAGACGATCGGCTCGCCGCGGACGTTGAAGCTGGTGTTGACCAGCACCGGGCAGCCGGTCAGCGCCTTGAATTGCGTCAGCAGGCGATGGAACAGCGGATTGGTCGCGCCGCTCACGGTCTGGATGCGCGCGGAATAGTCGACATGGGTGACGGCCGGAATTTCCGAGCGTGAGACATTGAGCTTGTCGATGCCGAACAGCGCCTGCTCGGCTTCCGTCATGGCGCGTCGCCTGTCCTTGCGGACATCGGCGACGATCAGCATGTAGGGGCTGTCGGAGTCGAGCTCGAACCAGTCAGCGACATCCTCGCGCAGCACGGCCGGTGCGAACGGACGAAAGCTCTCGCGATACTTGACCTTGAGATTGAGGTTCTTCTGCATGGTCGGCGAGCGCGGATCGCCGAGGATCGAGCGCGCGCCAAGCGAGCGCGGGCCGAATTCCATCCGCCCCTGAAACCAGCCGACCGCGAGCTGGTCGGCCAGCGCGTTTGCCGTGGTCTCGACCATGGCGTCTTCGTCGAGCACGGTGAAATGCGCACCGGCAGCTGTGAGCCGCTTCTCGATCTCGGCCTGCGAGAACTCAGGACCGAGAAACGCGCCCGACATGCCATCCGTATTGCCGACGGTACGCGGCTGGCCCTTGAACCCGTGATAGGCCGCAAGGGCCGCTCCCACCGCGCCGCCGGCATCGCCTGCCGCCGGCTGGATCCAGATATAATCGAATTTTCCGTCGCGCAGCACCTTGCCGTTCGCTACGCAATTCAGCGCTACGCCGCCCGCAAGACACAGATTGCGCGCGCCGGTCTTTGCCGCGAGGCTTCGCGTCAGCCGCAGCACCGCCTCATCCAGCACCGCCTGGATCGAGGCCGCCACATCCATGTGGAACGGCGTCAGCAGTTGGTCCGGCGTGCGCACCGGCGCGCCGAACAATTTGGCGAACCGCTCGTTGGTCATGGTGAGCCCGGTGCAATAGTCGAAATAGGACATGTCGAGCCGGAACGAGCCGTCCGGCTTCAGGTCGATCAGATTGTCGAGGATGAGTTGAGCGTATTTCGGCTCGCCATAGGGCGCGAGCCCCATCACCTTGTATTCGCCGGAGTTGACCTTGAAGCCGGTGTAATAGGTAGCCGCGGAATAGAGCAGGCCCAGCGAATGGGGAAAGTGAATCTCCTGGAATATTTCGAGGCGGTTGCCCTCGCCGATCGCCGCCGACGTCGTCGCCCATTCGCCGACGCCGTCCATGGTCAGCACCACGGCCTTCTCGAACGGCGAGGGAAAGAAGGCCGAAGCCGCGTGGCTCAGATGGTGCTCGGTGAACAGCAGTCTGTCGGGCGCGAACTCCTCGTCGAACTCCTTCAGTTTCTTGCGCAGCAGGCTCTTCTGGAACAGCTTTTCCTTCAGCCACAGCGGGATCGCCATCTGGAAGGAGCGAAAGCCCTGCGGCGCGAGCGCAATGTAGGTTTCGAGCAGCCGCTCGAATTTCAGGAACGGCTTGTCGTAGAAGGCGACGTGATCGATGTCGGCCAGTTTTGCGCCGGCGGCTTCCAGGCAATAGGTGACGGCGTTGCGCGGAAACGACGCATCGTGCTTCTTGCGCGTAAAGCGCTCCTCCTGCGCGGCCGCGACGATGCGGCCGTCCTCGACCAGCGCCGCGGCGCTGTCGTGGTAGAAGGCGGAAATGCCGAGGATGCGCATGCGTTCAGAACAGCGTGTAGATGAACGGCGCGAACACGGTGCCCTTGGTCAGCACGACAAGGCCGCCGAACACGACCATCATGATCAGGATCGGCAGCAGCCAGAATTTCTTGCGCACGCGCATGAAGCGCCAGAGCTCGGCGAGGAAATCCATCATCAGAACTGGTCTCTCATGGTTTCGGGCGCGGGTCCCGGCGTGCGCACGATCCAGTAGCTGTCGGAGCCCGGTTCGCGTTTCAGCCGCAACAGGTCCCTGCCCCGCATCCGCATCACCAGGCCGGTCGGCCAGATCGTGCCGTAGAACAGAAGGCCCATCACGATTGGATTGACGATTCTGTGCAGCAGGAGGCCGAGCTTCATCCACAACCGGTTGAGCGGATCGAGCGAGGCCGGCTTGAGCCAGGCGGCGAGCAGAAACGAGAGCGCCGCGCCAAGCTCCCACGGCCACAGGCGGCCATGATGCCAGCCATTGATGAGAGCGAGCAGTGCCAGCGCGCCCGCCATCACAAAACCAAACGTGCGGTCGGAGGAGCCGGCCGAAGACGCCTCGTCCCGGCTAAAATTCTCGTGGGTTGACTGGTTCATCACAAGTGTCGACAAGACCCAAATCAGGCTCGGGTCCTTTATCAGCTGGGAAGGCCAAGGTCCCGCTTTTTTTGGCCTTTTTCTGACCGGGGTGACGGTGGTGCAAGAGCGTTCAGACATGCAGGAAACGGGGCCGGATCAGGGCGCTTCGCCGCCGAAGACGGGCTTCTGGAAAGCCGCCTTGGCGCCGCGGCGCATCCTGCTCAATTCGGCGATGTTCCTGTACTGCCTCGCGCTGTTTCTTGTTTTCGATTTCGCCTATTCCACCTTCACCCGCGGACAGGAGCAACAGCGCCTCGCGCGCATCTACGATCCCGTCTACGACCACGGATTGGCGCCCAAATTCGACGGCTATGACGTCTGGGGCGAGGCGCGCTACCGGCTGATCACCAACAGTCTCGGCTTCAAGGACTCCTCGGCGCGCGACGTGCCGCTGCAATCGGACGCGCGACGCATCCTCTTGATCGGCGATTCCTTTGCCGAAGGCATTGGCCTGCCCTTCGACCGCACCTTTGCCGGCCTGCTCGAACAGGCCGGACAGGCGCGCGCTGACAGGATCGAGTTCCTCGATGCCGGCGTCGCCTCCTATTCGCCAAGCATCTATTTCAAGAAGATCAAATATCTCCTCGACCGTGGACTCAAATTCGACGAGGTCGTGCTGCTATCCGACAGTTCCGACGTCGAGGACGAAGCAACCTCCTATTTCTGCATCGACGACGATCCGAATTATCACAAGTTCTGCAACACACCGGCTGGAACCGTTCCCGAGCCGGCGATCAAGCGGGATTTCTTCATCGACCATTTCGTCGTCACCAATCGCGTCCGCGTCACCATCAAGCGCTGGATCCAGTCGCGGCTCGGCAACAAGCGCGCCGCGATCGACAGCGATCACAACCGGATCGGCTGGACCACGGAGAATCCCGATCCGCAAAAATACCGGCCGCTCGGGGTCGATGGCGGCATCGCGCGCTCGCTGGAAAACATGGGCAGGCTTTCGGACCTGCTCGCTGCCCGCGGCATTCCGCTCACCATCGTGGTCTATCCTTGGGCGCAGCAGATCGCGCAAAACGACCGCGACAGCCGTCAGGTCAGGCTATGGCGGGAGTTCTGCCCTACCCGCTGCAAGGCGTTCATCGACCTGTTCCCGGTGTTCTTCGCCGCCGCCGATCGCGACAAGGACTGGTACGAACGTCTCTACATCCTCGGCGACGACCATTTTTCCGCAGACGGCAACCGCATGCTGTTCGAGGAACTGTCGAAGCGCCTGCTTCCGTGAAGTGCGTCTAATCGCGGATGATCTTGGCGACGCAGAACAGCACCACGGCCGCGAGGAAGAACAGATCGATATAGGATTTGATCTCGCCGTCGCGGCGCAGCAGCGTGACGTCGGCGACGGTTTTGGTCTTGATCGGCGATTGCGCGCCGCCCTGGGTGACGAGCGCAATGACACGCCGCGCTTCGATCTCCAGCCGCTCGATGCGCTGGTAGAAATAGAACGAGCGCAGCGCGCTCGCCGCGCGCATGCCGGCATAGACCAGGATCGCTATCGCGAGTATGGCGCGCTGGTTGTATTTGTCGATGTAATTCAAGCTGAGATAGACCATCACCAGAAATCCGAAATTGGTGAGGAAGCGGTAGACATAGCCCATGAATCTCATGCGTGTGCCCGTGTCGATGCCTTCTCAGGCCGTTAGATCGAACGCATATGTCGGATTTCCGGCCGAAGAACCGGACGCGCGCGGTTCGTCCCACGCTTGTCGGTGTACGCCAACGTTGTAACAGGAAGGCAACGGACGCGCCGCTTCGCCGCGCTCGGTCGGAGAATTGCTCTAGCCGTTTAGACGCGCGCGGCATGCGTTTCAACCCCGATCTTTCTGCCTCCACAGCGTTGACCCTTCCGGCAGGGAGTCCTTGCCGTTACGATGGCCGGCACCAAACCATTGGGACGGAAACATGAAACGGCGCGAATTTCTCTCATCCATCGCGGCGTCTCTATCGTAAGCGTCTCGGGGCTGTCGGCGTTGCCGCATCCCGCCTCGGCGCAAGGTGCTTGTCCGAGCAGGCCCGTGCGGATCATCGCCGGCTTTGCCGCCGGCGGCGGCGTCGACATCACCGCGCGGCTGATGGGACAGTGGCTCAACGAGCGGCTCGGCCAGCCCTTCGTCACCGAAAACCGCACCGGCGCCGATGGCAACATCGCCACCGAAGCCGTGGTGAACGCGGCGGCGGACGGCTACACGCTGTTGCTGGCGACGCTGCCCAACGCGGTCAACGCATCGCTCTATCCGAAACTGAACTTCGTCTTCCTGCGCGACATGGCGCCGGTCGCCGGCGTCATCCGGGTGCCGATGGTGGTGCTGGTGCATCCCTCCCTTCCGGCCAAGTCGATCCCCGAGCTGATCGCCTATGCCAGGGACAATCCGGGCAAGATCAACATGGCCTCGGCCGGCACCGGCAGCGCGCCGCACATGGCGGGCGAATTGTTCAATTCCATGGCCGGGCTCAACATGCTGCACATCCCCTATCGTGGCCAGGGTCCGGCCCTGTCGGACCTGTTCGGCGGTCAGGTGCAGATCCTGTTCGCGGCGGCGCCTGGAACCGTCGACTACATCAAGACGGAGAAATTGCGTGCGCTGGCGGTGACGGCTCCGACACAGGCCGAGGTTTTGAAGGAGCTGCCGACCGTGGGAAGCTTTCTGCCTGGTTATGAGGCAAGCCAGTGGTACGGCCTCGCTGTCCCCGCCAAGACGCCCGCCGACATCGTCGAACGTCTAAACAGGGAAACCAATGCCGCCTTTGCCGATGCCGCAATGAAGGCGCGTTTTGCCGCCATCAGTGGCGAGCCGATCGAGGGAACGCCTGCCCAATTCGGGAAGTTGATTGCGGACGAGACCGAGAAGTGGGCGAAGGTCGTGAAGTTCGCCGGCCTCAAGGCGGAGTAAAACGGCCAGCCAACCTCGATGGCGGTAGCCGCTGGATCGCGGTAGACTGTGTCTCGCCACGGATGTGGGGTGATCTGATGCCTAGGAAGGGAGTCACCGGCCACGATGGATGGGTTGTCACGGAAGCGTTGGCGACGGCGCTGGTCGCCCTCGAACAGCTTCCGCGAAAACACCAGCCGCGGGCGCATATGGACGACATCAGGAAGCTGCTCGCCGACGGCCGCGAGCCCGCCTCCGTCAGCCTGCATCTGGCGCAGGCCAAGTGCCGGCTGTTTCCGGACCTCGACCGGGTCGAGATCTACCGGGAATACGGCATCAGCAGCGACGAATATGGCTAGCGCATGAACCGAAAAAGTGTGCAGCGGTTTTCCGCAAGCCCAAACTGCTGCGCAAGCTCTGCAAGAAAGTCGGGCCGTTCTGCGCCCGACAGAACATCCGCTACACTTGATCGATTCCGATTTTGCCTGAGGATTTTCGGCGGGCGATCCGCTATCCGGCGCGCTCGGAGGGCGGACAAGATGTTAGCAACTTCAATAACTTGCCGAGATGGGCAAAAGGCGAAGTGCACTTCGCGCCTATAAGTGCTTTTTCAAGCCCAACACCAGAGTTGAACTAAGTCGGGGCGCGACGACATATCTTAGGCTCTCCCAGAGCGGTCATTTTTCTGCCGTCGAGGCCTACCGCGCTCATTAGAAACGTGACTGTGCGGCCGCCTGGTTCGTAGCGGCGAGCCGTTTCAGACCAGCTTGAATCGCCGCAATATCCTCATCGACTTTCTCGATCACCGGGCAGCGATCGTACACCCTTCCCTTGATACTGATGGCAAGCCGCTGGCGATGCATCAACATTGCCTCAAGGGCCCGGCGATTTTTGAGCCGAACATACGTATCGACGATTTGCTCGATGGCGCTTGGCATTGACGAGCGATGGCCCCCCCAACTTCTGTAGCGTGATTCGCGCTCCCGAAAGGTTGGGAAAATTCTTTCCACCGGGCGCGGGACCGAAGCCTCGCGCTCTGCGACGTAATTCCTATTCCGTTGGGGCCCGGCCGAGGTCCAGACTTGGGTTCAGATTCGGGCAGCGGCAGATCCGACCATGAGCGGCTCAAAATACTCCCCTGCAGCAATTCGCGAGGTCTGGCAGAAGGAAGGGAAACAGCGCTGGGATGGGCGAACACACGGCCGAGGCCACTGTCTCCTGATTGTCGACCTAACTAGCATTGATACCGGGCAGGCAGGGGTCGCCGAACCCAGGCTTCGAGTTTTGGCGAGACCAGAACAAGATCCGCGGACGCTTCATTGGCGACGTTGTTGGCAATGGCGTCGTGGTTGCCAAGCTCAACGAAGAAGGCCTTCCGCTACCCGAATAATCGGCCCGGCGATTAGCGCGCTGACGTTCGATGCGGTCGTCCTTCAGGCTGGCACCTGTGAACAAGCGCGCAATGACGCCCCCTCTACCGCTAAGGTGTATCAATAGCTTAGCGTGCCGATCGGCATCGGGACCCTGCGCCGATTAACATTCTTCCGGCGACGGAGCCGGTTTTCAGAGAGATCTTGCTGCGACAAAATCGCCGCCGGAGTGGAGTCGCCCATTCGATGCGGCTGCGCGCCATCGTTGACAGTTCTTTCGGCGGCCGATACCAATGTCAAAAAGCTGATAAAAAAGAATAACTTCCAGAGGAACGTCGGGAGGGTGTTTTGGCGCCGCTCCTACAGGTCACGGATTTACATACCGAATTCCGGACCGGCGCGGGAGTCGTGCGCGCCGTCGACGGGATATCTTATTTCGTCGAGCAGGGCGAGACAGTCGCGATTGTCGGCGAGAGCGGATCGGGCAAGTCCGTCGGCGCGCTGTCAATTCTGCGCCTGATCCCGCATCCGCCCGGGCGGATCACGCGCGGCGAGATTCTGTTCGCCGGCCGCGACCTCATGCAGCTCACGGACGCGCAAATGCGCGAAGTGCGGGGCGCCGACATCGGCATGATCTTCCAGGAGCCGATGACATCATTGAATCCCGTTCTTACCATCGGCCGGCAGATCACCGAGACGCTTGAGCAGCACCGCCGCGCCGATCCCGCTTCGGCGCACAAGCGCGCCATCGAGCTCCTCGGCCTTGTCGGCATCGCCGATCCGGCCCGCCGCCTCAAGCATTATCCGCACCAGCTCTCGGGTGGCATGCGCCAGCGCGTCATGATCGCGATCGCGATCGCCTGTGATCCCAAGCTCATTATCGCGGACGAGCCGACGACCGCGCTCGACGTGACCATCCAGGCGCAGATCCTGGAGCTGATGAACGGGCTGACGCGCCGGCTCAACGTGGCGCTCATCATCATCACGCACAACCTCGGCGTTGTGGCGCGCTACGCCAAGCGGGTCAACGTCATGTATGCGGGGCGCATCGTCGAGAGCGGCCCGGCAGCAGCGATCTACCACGACCCGCGCCATCCTTACACGATGGCATTGCTGCGGTCGGTGCCTCGGCTCGATCGACCGCGCCAGGCGCGCCTCGACCCGGTGAGCGGCCAGCCCCCCGACCTCACTCGCCTCGACCAAGGCTGCGCGTTCCGCCCGCGTTGCCGCTTCGCGGTGGACGCCTGCGCTCAGATACGGCCGCCGCTCGAGCCAGCCGGGCCGGCCGGCCACCTCGCAGCCTGCCTGCGCGGCCAGGAGATCGTCGCTGCGGCGGGAGCGGTGGCATGACGGCGCCCGCAACCCGTGCTCCGACGCTCCTCGAGGTGAAGGGGCTGCAGAAGCTCTTCCCGGTCACCGAGGGCATCCTCGCGCGCCGCGTGGTCGGCGAGGTGCGGGCGGTCGACGGCGTCAACTTCACGCTTCGCCGGGGGGAAACACTGGGGCTGGTGGGCGAGAGTGGTTGCGGCAAAACGACGACCGGCCGGTGCATCCTGCTGCTCGAGCGGCCGACCGCCGGCGAGATCCTCTATGACGGCGTCGACCTCACCAAGCTCAAGCACAAGCAGCTCCGGGCACTGCGGCGCCGCATCCAGGTCATCTTCCAGGATCCATATAGCTCGCTTAATCCGCGCATGAAGGTCGGCGACACCATCGCCGAGCCGATGAAGGTACACGCCATCGAGCCCGATGCGGCGCGCCGCGCGGCCCGGGTGCGCGAGCTGCTCGCGATCTGCGGCCTCAGCCCGAATTTTGTCGATCGCTACCCGCACGAGATGTCGGGCGGCCAGCGCCAGCGCGTCGGGATCGCGCGCGCGCTCGCGCTCAATCCCGAATTCATCATCTGCGACGAGGCCGTATCCGCCCTCGACGTCTCGATCCAGGCGCAGATCGTCAACCTGCTCGAGGACCTGCGCGAGCGCTTCGGCCTCACCTATCTGTTCATCGCGCACGATCTGTCGGTGGTGCGGCATCTCTGCCAGCGCGTCGCCGTGATGTATCTTGGCCGCATCGTCGAGTTGGCGGATTGCGACCTGCTGTTCGACAACGCGCTCCATCCCTACACGCGGGCGCTCCTCGACTCGGTGCCGGTGCCGGATCCGAGCGTCGAAGCCGGCCGCAGGTTCCGACCCGTGAAGGGGGAGGTGCCGAGCCCGATCAACCCGCCGCCGGGCTGCGCGTTTCATCCGCGTTGCCCGATCGCGGTCGAAAGCTGTAGCCGGCTCCGTCCGGAGCTGCGCGAGGTGCGAGCCGGCCACTGGGTGGCCTGCAGCGAGGTGCGTTAGATTGCGTCGAGCCGGGCGTTTCCACGGCCGTGGTGCGCGGCGTTGGAAAATGATCCGGACCAATAACAACGGAGGAAGGGCAATGATCAGGACATCAGGATTAGCGGCAGCCGGTCTCGGCATGGCGCTTTGTGTCGCCACCATACCCGGCCCTGCGGCGGCCGCCGACACCCCGAAGCGCGGCGGGACGCTCACATACATGATCCCGGCTGACGCACCGCCGAGCTTCGACGGCCACCGCGAGACCACCTTCGCGACCGTGCATTCGGCGGCACCGTTCTACAGCGTACTGATCCGCGTCGATCCCAACAATCCGTCCTCGACCACCGACTTCGTCTGCGATCTGTGCACCGCGATGCCGACGCCGACCGATGACGGCAAGACCTATACGTTCAAGATCCGCGAGGGCGTGAAGTTCCACGACGGCAAACCGCTCACCGCCGACGACGTGGCGGCGAGCTGGCGGGCAATCATCCACCCGCCGGAAGGCGTCTCGAGCGCACGCGAGAGCTATTACATCATGGTCGACAAGGTCGAGGCGCCCGACCCGACCACCGTGGTGTTCCGCCTGAAATTCGCCACCGGCGCGTTCCTGCCGGCACTCGCCGATCCCTTCACCTGGATCTACGAGAAGGCCATCCTCGACAAGGACCCGCGCTGGTACGAGAAGAACATCATGGGCTCCGGCCCGTTCAAGCCGGCCGGCTACGAGATCGGCCAGTCTATCAAGGGGGTGCGCAATCCCGACTACTATCACGCTGGGCAGCCCTATCTCGACGGCTTCACCGCCATCTATGCGCCCAAGCAGGCGGTCCGCGTCGATGCCATCCGGGGCGATCGCGCGGCCGGAGAGTTCCGCGGCCTGCCGCCTTCTGCGCGCGATCAGCTCCAGCAAGAGCTGGGCGACAAGATCGTCATGCAGAGCAGCGACTGGAACTGCGGCAATGTGATCACGCCCAATCACAAGAAGAAGCCGTTCGACGACGTCCGGGTCCGGCGGGCGCTCGCGCTGGCGGTCGACCAGTGGCACGGAGCGCCCGCGCTCGCCAAGATCGCCAACGTGAAGACGGTCGGCGGCGTCGTGTTCCCGGGCTCGCCGCTGGCCGCGACCAGGGCCGAGCTCGAGACGCTGGCCGGATACTGGCCCGACATCGAGAAATCGCGCGCCGAGGCGAAGCGCCTCCTGAAAGAGGCGGGAGCCGAGGGGCTCACATTCGAGCTCCTGAACCGCAACATCGACCAGCCATACAAGTTCGTCGGCACGTGGTTGATCGACGAGTGGAGCAAGATCGGGCTGCACGTGACCCAGCGCGTGGTGCCCACCGGGCCATGGTACGAGGCGATGCGAAGCGGCAGCTTCGACGTCGTCGTCGAGGCCAGCTGCAACAGCGTGGTGAACCCGCTCCTCGACGTCCAGAAATACTTGCCGCGCGCGGTGTTCAGTGAGAACTACGGGAACTACGACGATCAACCGGAGATCGATCTGTACCAGAAGATGCTGCACGAGACCGACGGCGTGAAGCAACGCGCGCTGATGCGCGAGTTCGAGAAGCACGTGCTCGATACACAGGCGCACGAGCTGGTGATAACCTACTGGAACCGGATCGTGCCGCTGCGCTCCTATGTGAAGGGATGGAAGGTCGGCCCGAGCCACTACGTCAATCAGGACTTGGCCAATATATGGCTTGATCAGTAGGCCCGTTCGCATTCGCTGACGGGCACGCCGGCGCGACCAGGATCGGACGCACAGGGATGTACCGATATATCGTGAACCGGGTGCTGCTCGTGGTCCCGACGTTGGTCGGGGCTGCGGCGCTCGTGTTCGTCCTGATGCGTCTGATCCCGGGCGATATCTGCATGGTCCGTCTCGGCTCCGGTGGGGCGAGTGTCGATCCGCGCGCCCTCGCCGTCTGTCACGCCGAGCTCGGGCTCGATCGTCCACTGCTGCTCCAGTTCCTAGACTTCGCCTGGGGCTTCTTTCGCCTCGACTTCGGGATCTCTATGTGGTCGGGCAAGCCGGTCGCCGAGGAGATCGCGGCGCGCCTGCCGATCTCGCTGGAGATCGCCGTGATGGCGACCGTGGTCGCCATCCTGATCGCGATCCCGCTCGGCACCATCTCGGCATTGTGGCAGAATAGCCGGATCGACCATGTGGTGCGCACGATCGCCATCGCGGGAATCGCAACCCCGTCGTTCTGGCTCGGGATTGTCGCCATCCTGGCCGTTCTCGACGTCTCGCATGCGCTGTTCGGCACCGCGTGGATGCCGCCGATCGACTATGTGCCGTTCTGGCGGGACCCGCTGCGCAACCTGTCGATGGTGATCCTGCCCGCGCTCACGGTCGGCTACCGCTACTCGGCTGTCACCATGCGCATGACGCGCTCGGCGATGCTCGAGGTTCTGCGCGAGGACTATATCAGGACCGCTCGCGCGAAAGGCCTGGTCGAACACCTGATCATCAACCGGCACGCGCTCAAGAATGCGTTGCTGCCGGTCGTCACTTTGATCGGCATCGAGTTCGCCTTCCTGATCGGAGGGCTCGTGGTGACCGAGCAGGTGTTCAACCTCAACGGCGTCGGCCGCCTGTTCGTGCTGGCGGTCCAGAACCAGGACTATACCTTGACCCAGGCCCTCGTCATGCTCACGGTCGCGGTCTTCGTGTTCGTCAATCTGGCGGTCGACCTGCTGTACGCGTGGCTCGACCCGCGCATCCGCTTCGGCTGACGGGAGACGCGCCATGGTCGATCTCGCGCCCCCCTACGCTGCAGCCGCCGACGATGACGTGGCGCAGAACTCGCGTTCGTGGCGCGCCGCCATCATCGACTTCTGCCGCCGCCAGCCGCTCGGTACCGTCGGCCTGGCGCTGGTGCTGCTGATGGCGGCCGCCGGCCTTTCGGCCGAGTGGATCGCGCCCTACAGCCCGACGTCGAACGATTTCGCCGTCATGACGGAACCGCCGAGCTGGGCGCACCTCATGGGTACCGATCAGTTTGGCCGAGACCTGTTCTCCCGCATCGTGTTCGGCGCGCGCACCGCCTTGATCGTGGGATTCTCGTGCGCGATCGTCGGGGGTGTCGCCGGTCTTGTGCTTGGCGTGGCAAGCGCTTATTTCGGCGGCCGCTTCGACCTTTTTCTGCAGCGCGTTATGGACGTGGTGATGGCCTTCCCGCTGATCATCATGGCGCTCGCCGTCATCGCGATCTTCGGCAGTGGCGTCCTGAACGTGATCGTGGCGATCACCATCCCGCTCATCCCGCGTTGCGCGCGGGTCGTCCGCTCGAGCGCGCTTGCGATCCGCGAGGTGCCCTATATCGATGCGGCGCGCGCCTGCGGCTTCGGCCACGCCCGGATCATCCTTCGCCACATGGTGCCGAACGTGCTGGCACCGTTCCTGATCATGCTGACCGCATTCGTCGGCCAGGCGATTCTCGCGGAAGCATCGCTGTCCTATCTCGGCCTCGGCGTGCAGGAGCCGACCGCCGCCTGGGGCCTGATGCTGCAGGGCGGCGCCGAAGAATACGCCTCGACCGCGCCGTGGATCGCGGTCTTTCCAGGTCTCGCCATCGCGCTCACAGTCTTCGGCTTCAGCCTGTTCGGCGACGCGCTCCGCGATGCCCTGGATCCCAAGCTGCGCGATCGCTGATCGGGTGACAATCTTCTCAGGTGACGACGCCATTTATGGCAAAGTCGAAGATGTAGAGCGGAAGCTCCGCAACCCGCCGCGCGCAGCCCGTTCGGCATATGTGTTGTTCAACCGATGGCTTGGTTTGTGGACTGCCTCACTTGGCGGCTTTCTTTATTCGCCCCTTCCCCCCGCACTTCTTGCAAGGTGCGGGATAGATTTTCTTGCCAGGTTGGACCGGCTGCATCACGCTAGGAAAGCCGGTGCCGTTGCATGCGTCGCACTTGATTTCGATTTCATCTGACATTGCGGTCAACCAATACAATTGTTGAAAGCCGGCAGGCAGCTGCCTTCGTATACCGCAAAACGAGTACAAGTCTGGACGCAGAGGGGCACAAACACCATGCATTCGACGAGCACGTCTCATCGAAATCCGCACACGCCTGGCGCCGTCGACAACGCCGACTGGCTGAAAACCGTGGCAATCATCTCGGTCTCGGTCGGCCATTACGGCTATTTCTTCGTGGAAGACGACCGCTGGTGGAGCGTTTTCGGACGCCTCGCGGCTCCAACGTTCTTCTTTCTTATGGGCTACGCGCAGACCAGGACCGTCCCGCTACGCTGGATCTGGCTCGGTGTCATCTTGACCTTGCTCGAAAGCTGGAATGCAAAGTGGACCTGGGTAGCACCGAACATTCTTTTGAGCCTGGCACTCATCCGCAGTGTACGGCCCTACGTGCAAATCCTTTTGCGTCGTCACGGTTGGGTCGCCTTCGCCTTGCTCGTTTCCGCACTTTTCGCGGTATTGTCGATAGCGGGCAAGATTGTCGATTATGGCTCGGAGGGATGGCTGTGGGCCCTGTTCGGCTTATGCCAACGCATGTATGTCGACAGCAGATCAGCGACCGACGTGGATGGCCCAGCCCAAAACTCGGCACCGCCCGCGCCCGCGATGAAGGACAACGCGGGCCTGATGCGACTGCTGGCCTGCTTTGCCGCCGTGGTCGCCTACGTTTGGCAGGAACAAAGTGAATACTCGTTTCCTCAAATCCAGTTCGCCGTCTTCATTTTCGGCATCGGCGTTTGGTCCGCGAGCCTGTGTCTGTTCCTGCGCGGCCCGAGCCGCATCCAACCGCCAGAAGCCATAGCCGGCGCCCTGCGCTTCATCGGTCGGCACACTTTGGAAATCTACGCAATCCAGCTTGCCGGCTCCGAACTCCTTGTAAAGCTGGTGCCCGATCTCGCCCCCTGACCGGAAAACGGCACTTCTTGCTTTGCTTCGACCTAAGGGTTCGAATGTCCCACCATCCGTCCAAACTCAGCGGCGCTGCTGCGTTAGGATCATTGGCATGAGCGTTCGCGACCCTGAAAAGAATTTTGAGGTCCTGTGGGATACCTTTAATAAAAGATACCCATTTTTCCAATTGAGGAACGTCAATTGGAAAAAGCAGCATGACACCTACAGATCAAGAGTCACAAGCAAGACCAGCGATGACGAACTCTTCGAGATCTTTTGCCAGATGCTCGATCCGCTAAATGACGGGCATGTAGAGTTGAAGGCCAAAGCAAGTGCGCATCGGAAGAAACGATACTTCAACCCGGAAAAACAGCCCAGATTTAGACAGGAATTCACGACCCGCGAGATTAAGCAGCTCTTCAAAACGACCGAAAAGACCCTTGTCGACAATTGTTTCGGCAGGCCTGCGGCGACCGAAGCCTGGATGCTTCGCTACTGCAGGTCTCAGAAATTCGGCTACATTCGGATCCTCGAGTTGGAAGGCGTCAGTAAGCGGAGACTGACTGCTGCTCTCGACAAGATTGCCCGTGACTTCAGGGACCTGAAAGGGATCATCATTGATATTCGCGACAACCCCGGCGGGGAGGATAGTATCGCGATCGCGATCATCAATCGCTTTTGCGACCGCAAGCGGGTCGCTTTTCACAGGAGGACGAAGATTGGCCCGGGCAAAAATGACTTTACGCCCCTCAAGACTTGGTATCTCGAACCGCAAGGTGACGTACAATTCACCAGGCCAATCGTGCTCTTGACTTGTGATTCCGTTTTTAGCGGCGGAGAGGCCTTCGCACTTGCGATAAAGGAGCTGCCTCATGTTACGATCATAGGCGATCATACGAACGGCATATTCTCGTATCAACTTGAGAAGAGACTCCCCAATGGCTGGGAGTACTGTTTGTCGTACCAAGTGTACCTTTCAGCTGACATGGTGTGCTACGAAGGTAAGGGTGTACCTGTCGACATCAAGCTGCTTAACAAGAAGAACGACATTGAAAACGGCATCGATCCGTTGATTAGCCGCGCATTGAAAGTGTTGAAGTCAAAGAACGCGGGACCCGCGAACAAGACACGGGAGCGGCGAACAAGAGACGATTGATTGCGCGGGCCTCGTGTTTTCCGTTGGATCAGCGCGCTCGAATAGCTCCATCCAGAAGGCAGAGGAGTCGTACATCAGCTTGCCCCCGACAAGTGCGGACTGCCCCGTGCCGGGAACGATACCCAATTCTGGCATTGCCTATCTGACAAGCACTATGCATGATGGATAACCATCCCCGAAAAGGGCGATGAACAGGCGATGAACACCACAATCGGCAGATGTTCAGAGAGCCTGATTCAAGGTCGCCCTGCAGGTGACGGCGGTGAAACTGATGAGCCGCGCCGCTGCGATATATGAGGTCTGCGCGTATCCGGCCCGGGAACGACAGCCTGAGTTGGGTGGTCTGAAAAAAGACGAGGGCGGAACACTCAAGTTGGTGGCCCGGGGAAACAAGGTCTTCTGCTCAAGGGATGCCGAGCTATGATCATCGAGTCGCCCTTAGAGCTGATTTTCCGTGATTTGTTTTATCGTCTTCCGGCTTTTGCCGGAAGCCACGACGTGTTTCTAAAGTTGGAAGGGTTCAATATAACGGGCTCGATCAAGGTCAAGACTGCGATAGGGCTCGTCGAGGACTTGGAACGGCGAGGGATTGCCAGGCCAAACGAAACCGTATTGGTCGAATCGTCATCAGGAAATCTCGGGCTGGCGCTTAGTTTGATATGTGCCATCAAAGGCTACAAATTTATTTGTGTGACCGATCCAAACGCCAATCGCGCGACTTTAAGAGGTATGGAACTCTATGGGTCAAAGGTCATAGTCGTTGAAGATCGCGACCCCGCTGGGGGATATCTGGGAAGCAGGTTAAAGAAGATCGATCAACTACTGCAATCGGACCCGAACGCAGTCTGGCTCAATCAATATGCCAACGTAGCCAACAAGAATGTTCATGCCGAGCAAACGGCAAACGAGATTGCGCGCGAATTTGACAAGGTCGATTGGGTTTTTGTTGGGAGCGGCACTACCGGTACCCTGGCCGGGGTCTCGGAACGACTTCGGGCAGAATTCCCAAGGATCAAAGTTGTGGCCGTCGAGCCAGTCGGCTCTGTCACGTTCGGAGGCAGGCCCGGCAAGAGAAACATCCCTGGCATTGGCGCGAGCGTGAGACCAAAGCTTGCGGACCTCGCCAAGCCGGATCGAATCGTCGCAGTGAACGAAGAAAAAACGGTTGAAGCTTGTCTTTCTTTCGTTCGAAATTATCACCTGCTTGTTGGGGGAAGCACCGGAACGGTCCTGACCGCTGTACAGCAGCTCGCTCCAGAGTTCAGTCGCGGCGACACCATAGTCGCCATATCCGCGGATCTCGGCGAAAAGTACCTGGACACGATTTATGACCCCGCCTGGGTCGAGAAGGTCATTGTACCTGAAGATGACAAGCCCGCGCGAACCTATGCGTCCGTCTCGTCCGAGTGAGGCACAGAAAAAGCGCTTGATCGATGCGCTCACAGCCGGCGGCCTGGCGCAACGATATGCTATGACCCGCCAGCCTCGGCGCGCGTTAGCGGGTTGATTGACACGGCGGCAAAAACAGTCGGGCGTAAATGGGAGAATAAAACATGCCATCCGCTCCCACTTTCCATGTTGTTCCCGGCTCGACGGTCAAGCGTGTCATTGACGACAACAAGAAGCAGGTTTTCGACGCTGTTGAGGCGGCATACCGTCTTCACGCCTCGGGAGATACGCTCAATCCGGACAGCTACTTCCTCCGATATCCGGATAGGCCCAGCGCTCGCATCATCGCGTTGCCAGCCCATCTCGGCGGTACGGTTCAAAAAAGCGGCATCAAATGGATATCGAGTTTCCCTGAAAATAGGGCGAGTAATTTGGCCCGAGCGTCGGCAGTCCTCATTCTGAACGATGCCACGACGGGTTATCCGCTGGCCTGTATCGAGGCATCGCTGATCAGTGCTACGCGCACTGCCGCCTCTGCGGCGTCGGCAGCAGAGCAGATTTCCCCCAATCCCTTTAAGGGAACTCTCGGCATAATCGGAACTGGCGTAATCGCTCGCACCACCGTCGAGTGGCTTTTATTTCGAAATTGGAAGTTTCGTAAAATCAGCTTGTACGATGTGGACCGCAAGGAGGCGGAGCACTTCAGCAAGTGGCTTCGCGATCATTACGACCTGCAGGCCGATATTCAAGATCGGTTGGAGGGCGCCATATCCAATTCTTCTTTGATACTATTCACCACGACTACGCAGGATCCCTATCTTTCCGATGAAAAATGGTTCGAGCACTGCCCCACTATCCTGCATTTGTCGCTGCGCGACATTTGCGTGAATGTGATTCTCGCATCACAAAACATTGTCGATGATGTCGATCATTGCCTGAAGGCAAGAACGTCGCTCCATCTAGCCGAAATGGCGACAGGAAATAGGGACTTTGTCTCCGGGAATTTGGTGGATGTTCTGGAGAAGAAGCTCAAACCAGATCATCGCAAGCCTCGCATATTTTCGCCCTTTGGGCTTGGTGTTCTTGATCTTGCAGTCGGCAATTTCGTACTCGAGGCAGCAAAATCGTCCGGCGCGGCAATCGCGCTGCCTGATTTCTTCAGCAATTCCACCCGATGGTGAAGAAGATGCCAGGCTTTTCGAAATTCGAAATACGTCAACCTCAAGCGCGGTGCACTCGCGCTGTTCCGAAGGATCCAGGGCAGGTCATTCTCACTCAGGAACAAGCGAGCGGGCAGATTAACATGTCAGGTGTGTGGAGTTGCAATGAGTGGGATCAACTCGAAGAAGTTATTGTGGGCAATCCGCTGAATGCGCGGTACCCTACGCCAGACCTAAGCACCCAACTCGCTGAATTTCCTGACCGTTCATTGGCCGAAATTCCCCGCGGCCCTTTTCCTCAACAGATTATTGAAGAGACGGAAGAGGATTTGAATGGATTTGCCAAAATCCTGGAAGGCTTGGGCATCACCGTCAAACGTCCGGACACATGGCCGCACGATGGCAAATTTTCCACGATCCATTGGGAAGCTCAGGGGTACTACAACTATTGTCCCCGCGATGTTTTGTTGGTCATCGGAGACCACATTATCGAAACGCCCAATGTCATCCGCAGCCGCGCCCAGGAAACGTTCGGCTATCGCACGTTGCTGATGGAGTATATGAAGTCAGGCGCAAAGTGGTACAGCGCTCCCAAGCCCATGCTCCTGGACTCACTCTTCGAGAGGGTTGATCCAAACAAGCCCACGCCACGCAACGATGAGCCGGCCTTTGATGCGGCTAACGTCCTGCGTTTTGGCGAGGATTTGATCTATCTGGTCAGCGCCACGGGCAACGAGTTGGGGGGACATTGGCTGCAGTCAATTCTAGGTGACAAATATCGGGTCCATTTTCTCAAGGATGTTTATTTTGGCAGTCATATCAACTCGACCCTTGTGGCCTTACGCCCTGGCTTGGTCCTGGCCAATCCTGCCCGTGTCAATGACGATACCCTGCCCAAAATCCTGAAGCAGTGGAAGGTCATCTACAGTCCACCGATGGAGAACACCGACAGATATGATGCCGACTATCTGTCCAGATCCATTGGCAGTGACTGGATTGACATGAATGCATTCAGCATCAGTCCCAATTTGGTCGTGGTCGATCGAAATCAGCCGTCTCTGATAAAACTCTTGGAGAAGGAGGGTCTTGATGTGATCCCCCTGAAATTGCGGCACTCCAAACTGTTGGGCGGTGGACCCCATTGCGTTACCCTAGATGTCCGCCGAAATGGTGCGCTACAGCGATACTTCGATTAAACGTAGTACCTTCGCCATGCTCAGGCAGCGAGTAACCATGACCTTCGAGGTCAGAGACCCAGGCGTCTCTGCGAACTTGGCAGTTCTCTGAGAACTTGAGAGTCCAGACTAACGAGTATGTGAGGAAGAGCTTTGGCAGCAAGTTTTGCAACAACTGCCGTCGCGGTTTTCTTTGCACTGACGTTTGTAGCTTGGCGGCGCTACCGTTGGGCGGCTGAGAAGATGCCTCAGGCGGACACCTGCCCATACAGCTTGACGGATGTCTTTGGCGACAGCCACCTCGTGAACGTACCGCATCAGAAAGGGATCCGGTGGCTCACGGAAGTCTTCAGCCGCTCGGCCGAGAAGTTTCCGCATCTAACGGCCTTGCAGATTCCCCACACCGGAGAATCCCTGAGCTTCGCCGAACTCGACGCGCGGGCAGAGAGCGTGGCGGCCGCCCTTTCTGCCTTCCTCACAGGACCCGACCAGGTCGTGGCCGTGGCCATGTCGCAAGACAATTGGCAAATCGTGGCCTCGCACCTGGGCATTCTCAAGGCTGGCGGCACAGTGATGTTCCTGGATACCACGTTGCCCGATGCCCTGGTCACCCACATGCTCAACGACGCACAGCCGGTAGTCATTCTGACGCGGGGGCAAGACAAGTTCCGCGACCTGCCGACACTCGACGTCCTGACGTTGCCGGAGAGGATGCCCCGCAGGGAACCGCCGCCTTGGCTGGACGACCCCACGCAGCGCCTTGCGACCATCTTTTACACGAGCGGCACCACTGGGATGCCCAAGGGCGTCGAGTGCCCGCACGCAGGTTACGTGAACCTTGCCCTGAGCTACGCCGATTACTTCGATCTCCTTCCCGGCATGGACGCAACCTCGCTCACTTCGTCGCTGGGCTACGATGGCAGCATCTCCGAGATGTACAGCGGCTGGGTGTCGGGCTGCGCTGTGGTCATGCTGACCAAGGAACAGATCCGATCCGGCCCGGACCTCGTCCCCATCCTCCGAGAAGCCGAGGTCACGGTGCTCTTCTGTCCTCCGGTGCTGCTCACCACCCTTACACCAACCCCCGAGTTCGATCTCCCCTATCCGCTGTGCCGCTACATCGTTCCGGCGGGCGAAGCCTTCCCCAGCGCGCTTGTGGAGCCCTGGACCCGGGGCCGACGGCAAATCATCAACACTTACGGCCCCACAGAGGCGAGCACCGACACGAGCCGCCAGAGTTTGCGGCCGGGGGAGCCCATCACAATTGGATCGCCATTCGCCAATGTCACCTACGTCATCCTCGAGGCGAACCAACTCGAACCACTGCCCCACGGGGAGGTTGGAGAGCTCTGTATCGGTGGGGTGCACGTTGCACGCGGGTACCGCAACTTGCCGGAGCAAACCGTCCAGAAGTTCATCACGCACCCTCAGTTCGGCCGCCTGTACCGCACCGGGGACAAATGCAAAATC